>JBBEBD010000057.1:577713-616341 GCA_040882525.1 Balneolaceae bacterium
CGATATATATAACCGAAGTTTAATTAGTACTCCACCGGCTTAAAGATATATCGCTCATTATAATCCACATTGAACTTTTTGAGAAGTTCGATGTATTCCTCCCGGAATGTTTTCTTTTTATGATGCTCTTTTTGATTTCTGATATAATGATATACCCGGTTAAGATGGCTTCGGCTATAGGAAAATGCTCCGTAACCTTCCTGCCATCTAAATTGCCCATTCACAAATCTTCTTTCTTTTATCCACTTTGAAGATTCTCCTTTTACCACTTTGATGAGTTCTGACATATGATCCACAGGTTTAAACCCAATGAACATATGCAGATGGTCTGGCATCCCGTTGATAGCAATCATTTTGTGGGATTTATTTTGAATGATGCCAGTAATGTACTTGTAGAGCTCCGATTCCCATTCCGTTTTTATGAGGCTGGCTCTGTTTTGTACGGCAAATACAAATTGAATGTAGAGTTGTGTGTAAGTATCAGCCATGGTTCTATAACTTGGGTTGATGTTCTTCTTATATTTGTAAGAACCACGAAAAAGGAATTCCTTTCACAAAAAAATATATTGCCCCTGCCGGGACAGGCGGTGTTCCGGTGACCAGTCTTTTTACAAACATTCCGTCTCATCCGGGACGGGTTTCAAAGCTGCTCTGGGATATAACTCAGGGATATCAATTTATCAGATGAAAAATTCGTCAGCATGAAAAATCCCATTGCTCCGGCAGGAGCAGCATGTTTGTAAAAAGCGGCAGGACCGACAAGAAATCCGCTCCGGATGGAGCGGTATATCTGTAATCGCAGCGAGCTAAGCACCACAACCGAGGCTGTCCAAATAGGTGTAGTATTAAAAATATCAACAAATACTCCCGTCATGCCGGACCCCGATCCGGCATCTCCTGCCCCTTCAATGTTGGGAGATTCTGAAATCCCCAATGGGATGCCTTTGGCAAAATTCAGAATGACACCCTTTTTAGACAGCCGCTATGTTATCTCTTCATCTCCTGAATTGGCTTATATCCCTGAAGAGCCTGCTAACCAATAACAATCTAAGCCTCCGGTTTAGGCCCCCGGTAATTAAACGGCATATCAAATTTTTCCTGGCGGGTGGTTATCGCCCCATGTTCTTTTTCATATTTCCGGATATTTTCATTCAGGGCATTCGCCAGCCGTTTTGCATGATCAGGGGTAAGAACCAGGCGTTTTACAACTTTTGCTTTTTTCACGGCCGGCATCATGGAAATAAAATCAAAAACAAATTCCGATGGCGAATGAGTAATCATCACCAGGTTGGAATATGTACCGCTGGCTTCTTCCTCTTTCAGCTCAATTTCGATTGGTTTTCCTTTTTTGGGATTATTTTTGGGATCCATTAATCTCTTTTTTTGGTTAGTATTCCTATAAAAAATTATTCTCTTTCATCCATTCATCATTAAAAATTTTGGATACGTAACGTGTTCCGCTGTCGGGCAGAATAATCACCATCAGATCGTTTTCACCGAGATTGTTTTCCCGGGCATATTTTAAAGCTCCGAAAACGGCTGCACCACCCGATCCGCCAATAAAAATTCCTTCTTTTTTTGCAAGTGCCCGGGTCATTTGAAAAGCATCCCGGTCTCCAACCTGTTCTACGGCATCCACCAGATTCATATCAATATTTTTCGGGATAATATCCTCTCCTATTCCTTCAGTCAGGTATGGCTTCACTTCATTCTTGTCGAACTCACGGGTTTCAAAATACTTTTTATACACAGAACCCACACTGTCAATGCCGATAATTTTTATATCGGGATTTTTTTCTTTCAGATATTTGGCTGTCCCTGAAATGGTTCCGCCTGTTCCCATTCCGGCTGCATAGTGGGTTATTTTCCCTTCTGTTTGTTCCCAGATTTCAGGGCCGGTGGATTCATAATGAGCTGCAGCATTTCCCGGATGATCATACTGGTTCGGATAATAGGAGTTCGGAATTTCTTCACTCAGCCGTTTTGCCACAGAATAGTAACTTTTCGGATCTTCCGGTTCTACATTTGTGGGGCAAACTTCAACTTTTGCTCCAAGAGCCCGGAGCAGATCGATCTTTTCCGGACTTTGTTTGTCGGTGGTCGTAAATATACATTTATAGCCTTTCACTGCCGCTACAAGAGCAAGCCCCATCCCTGTATTTCCGGAGGTGCCTTCAATGATGGTTCCTCCCGGTTTTATCCATCCTTTTTCCTCAGCTTCTTCGATCATCCGGAGAGCAATCCTGTCTTTTACACTCTGGCCGGGGTTTAAATATTCTATCTTTGTTGCAACCGTACCTTTTAAATCGTCCGTTACATGATTCAACCGCACGATAGGTGTATTCCCAATTGCATCAATTATTGAATTATAAATCATAAATATATTCTTAATCTTCAGTAATTTTGGCGGGAATATAGCAATTTTTTAACCCTTCCGTTCAGGATCCTTCCTCAACTCACGTTGATCATCATCATCATTAACATGACAGATTTTTGGTTTATACGCCAGATATAACAACGGCAGGTTGCATCACATTCTTGTTTATATTTGCGAATGGAAACCGGCTTACCATCCCTGGGTTTATGTGGAATTTTGGAATGCTCGCTTTGCTCACCTGTAACTGTGGAACTGCGCCAAAGTCATTCCCCCGGGGTTGAGGCCTCTTCCTGATGCTCTGCCATACAATTCAACAGTTACACAATTACACAAGGGGGACCAGATTAATAACTTTTCTTAATGAAATGAAAATGGTTATTTTACTTTTCCAATTCACAATAAATTACGTTTCTAATTACCACCTATGTTTCTTGAACAAAAAAAACCAAAAGATTATGACTGTGGACGCAATCTCGATCTGATGATTGCCGCCATTCCAAGAATTGAAGACCAGTCTGAGAGAGTGAAATATGCAAAACGTGTAGTTGGCCTTATCAAACAAAGCCATACAAACTGGGTTGATGATAAAGGGCAGAGCAAAATGGCCTGGGATTATTTTTTTGAACTCGCCGATTTTAACCCCGAACATTACGGCATTCGCAATCCCTTCCACTCGGGACAGTTTGACGACGCGGAATAATAAAATAATCTCCTGGTAAACACCTTCATCCCAGGGAAAGATTCTGATTTGCAGCTTTGGGATTTCGGAACTTTCAATTTATATTGAAAGTAATGAAATTTTATCTGGTTAGGATATGATGAATTTAAAACATTCGGGTGATATAGTGCCTACAGAATATATTGAGGCACTTGAAACAAAATCGTTTACAGGCTTTTTACATTCGGCAAACCGTTCTGCATCTCCCCTGCTTTCCGTCACTCTTCCCGTTGCGGGTATTGATCCTCTTGCAGCACTGGAATTAGATACAAACCACCAGGAAAAATTTTACTGGGATCATCCCGAAAACTCAATTACCATTGCCGCCGCAGGTATGATTCGCGAATTCAAAGCTACCGGATCAAATCGTTTTAAAAACATTGCGGATGACATTTCCCGGATAAAGAAAGATATAACCGCTTATACTGCAATTAAGCATTCTATGGCAGGTCCGCTTTTTCTGGGCGGCTATTCTTTTGAAGATCATAACGTTGGTAAGATATGGAAAAAATTCGGGGGCGCACGCTTTGTACTGCCAGAATGGACACTGGTTAAAAACGGAAGTCTGCATCTGCTCACTCTTACCATTGAAAAAAATAATCGATCAGCAGATGAAATTTACCAGGAGATCATAGAACAAATTACAGATTTTATAAATCTTGCCGGGAAGCTTTTGCAGAAAAAACAACCTTCTGTTAACGGCAAAACCTCTATTTTATGTACGCTTCAATCTCCTGAAGATCATACCGAATGGATTTCTAAAGTTAAAAAAGCACGTAGCCTGATCAGGCAAAAAAAATTCGATAAAATTGTGCTTGCAAGATCGGTATCAGTGGAATCGAAATTCGACCTGCAGCCCACGGTTCTTGCCCACGGCCTGCGCCAGAAATTTCCCGAATGTTATAACTTTATGATTCAGAGAGATCCGGACACGGCATTTATAGGAGCTGCCCCTGAACGACTGGTTTCTTTACGCAAAGAAGTAGTCCTCACAGAAGGCCTGGCCGGCAGCATCTCCAGGGGACACAGTGCGTCTGAAGATGCCGCATTGGCTCATACTCTTATGAAAAGCCGGAAGGATCGGTCTGAACATCAGTTTGTAGTACAGGCTATCAGTGAAAGCCTGAAACTTTTTAGTGACAGTATAGAACATCCTGATCAGCCCAGTGTTAAAAAACTTCAGAATGTGCAGCATTTGTTTACCCCGATTTCAGCATCTCCAAAAGACGGGGTGCAGATTCATGAACTAATACAGGAGCTGCATCCCACACCCGCTGTGGGTGGTTTCCCGAAACAGAAGGCTGTTCCCTACATCCAGGAGTTAGAACAAATTGAACGGGGCTGGTACTCTGCGCCGGTGGGCTGGTTTAACCTGAGCGGTTGTGGAGAGTTTGCTGTCGCCATACGGAGCGCTCTGCTTCATAAAAACCGTGCTGAACTTTATGCCGGCTGTGGAATTGTATCCGATTCGGATCCCGAGAATGAGTGGAAAGAAACACTGCTTAAGTTTCGTCCTATCATGGAGGCCCTGATTCATCCTGAAGAGAATTATGAGTAATCATCTGCGGTGGACCTCCACATTTATACACTCTCTTTACGCAAAAGGAATACGGCACATTATTATCTCACCGGGGTCGCGCTCCACCCCTCTTACCATAGCCGCTGCTCTGCACCCCGAAATGGAAACGAAAGTTGTTCTTGATGAACGTTCTGCTGCGTTTATCGCCTTGGGGATCGGTAAACAAACCGGAATTCCTGCTGCATTGATCTGCACATCGGGTACCGCCGCAGCCAATTATTATCCCGCTGTGATTGAAGCAAATGAATCGGGTATTCCCATGATTGTTTTGTCCGCAGACCGGCCTCCACAGCTTCGGGGAACAGGTAGCTCGCAGACCATAGATCAGATTAAACTATTTGGAGATCAGGCCACGTTTTTTCATGAAACAGGAGAACCCGTTTTTGGAAAAAATGACCTCAGGCGTTTGTCTTTCCTGGCTGAACAGGCTGTTGAAGCGTCTGTGCTGAAAGGCGGTGCGGCACATATTAACTTCCCGTTCCGGAAACCGCTTGAGCCGTCGGAAGAAGAAATAGATGAAGCAAAACAGTATTACCGGGAGAAATTAACGGTTGCTGTCTCAACATCTTCACATTCGGTTATCAGCCTCAACCCTGAACTAACACAGCTTTTATCAAACAGCAAAAAACCACTTATTATCGCCGGTCCCTGTGATTCCTTCCGGAGCCTTGATAAGCAGGCGGTTGAGCTTTCTGAAAAATTAAATGCTCCCATTCTGTCTGAACCGGGAAGTAATATTGATGGCGGACCGTATAGTATTAACCGCTTTGAACAGTTTCTCAGAGACAGAACTTTTCTGAAGAAAATAAAACCGGATCTGATTATCCGTTTTGGTGACCAGCCTTTTACCAAATCTCTGCTGACAGCATTCGAACAATGGCAGGATATTCCCACTCTTCACATCGCATCACGCAGTGCCTGGCAGGATCAGGCCATGTCGGTAACATACCGGTTCACCTGCCGCAAAAATGATCACCTGAATCTATCCGGAATAAAAAGGCATCCTTCAGAAAAATGGTTTCTTTCATGGAAGGAGGCTAAAAAGAGAACTGATTCATTACTCCAGGAAGTAATGGCGGGTTCTAAAGCGTTAACGGATGGCCATGTTTTCTTTCATCTGAAACGTCATCTTTCCGGAGACTGGAATGTTATGCTGTCTAATTCTTTTCCAGTTCGGGATATGGCTTTGTTTTCCGGATCAGAATCCGGCCAGTTTGTGAATCGCGGAGCTGCGGGAATTGATGGTATATTATCAACCGCGTTGGGTATTCACTTTTCATCCGAAAAACCAACCTGTACTGTTTTGGGTGATCTCGCTTTTTTGCACGACAGCAACGCACTGCTATCTATGAAATATGCAGATCGTCCCTTTGTAATCATTATTGTAAATAATGGCGGTGGAACTATTTTCAGGATGCTGCCGGTTCATCAGAAAAAAGAACTCTACCGAACCTATTTTGAAACTCCACAGGATGTTGGTATAAAAGCCCTGGCAAAGGCTTATAGCATCCCCTATCAAAAAATTTCCACAGTTGATATGCTTAAGCAACTTGATCCTGCCGGAATAACCGGACCGGTTATTATTGAATGTGTGACAGATCCCGCCCTGAGCATGGAAATGAGAAAAAAATTGTGGGGTGAATAAATGCGGTTCTATGCCGATGGAGCATATTATCACCTGACGATTCATCAACATAAAAAGCGGTTACCTTACCTGATGCTTTTGCATGGGTTTATGGGTTCTCAGCTGGTTTTTTCCCCTCTTGTAAAACCCATCTCTTCATTTTGCAATCCTGTAACAATCGATCTGCTGGGGCATGGAAACACAACCACAGACCCTGATCCCAACCGGTTTACTACCGATCGGCAGGTTTCTGATCTGGATTCCATTTTATACCGGCTGGCTTTTTATGATCTCTATCTCTACGGGTACAGTATGGGGGGAAGGCTTGCTTTTCAAATCCTGGTTTCTCATCCTCATTATTTTAAAGGAGCGGTTATTGAAAGTGCTCACTGCGGATTGATCTCTGAAGAGGAAAAAGATCAGCGAAAGAAGCTGGATGAAGAACGTGCCGCGGCCATTAAAGCGGATTTTGAAGGGTTCTTATCTGAATGGATGGATTTACCGCTTTTCCGATCTGCACCGGGTAAACAGAATGTGTTATATTCGGAAGTGATGAAATCGCAGGATCCCCGGCTGATAGCCGCCTCTCTGCAGGGTTTTGGTGCAGGTGTAATGCCGGAGGTTTGTTCTAAGCTGAAGAACCTGACCATGCCTGTTCAGCTCATCTCAGGGGAACACGACCAGAAGTATGGGAAAATCATGAGCGGGATTTCACAGCAGGACCCGTTGATCCGGCATACTGTAGTCTCCGGAGCGGGGCACCGGGTTCATGCGGATAAGCCGGAGGATGTGCTAACTGTGATCAAAAAATTTCTTTAATAGTACCGGGTTTTATGAAGAAATTCTGATGCTGTTTTAAAAAATGATATATAAAATATTTAACAGGCTTCTAAAACCTGGAGATCCTGAATCCCTTGAAGGGATGTATTAGACAAAGTTCAGGGGTATGCTAGCTAAACCTGAGTACGGCTTTGGGAACGAGTTCCCATTGGGCTAAAGCCCCTCTTAACAGATACTTTTTTATCAGTTGGCTGAAGCCAACTGCAATTGATAATTTATTCTTTGAATGGATAACTATCAATTGCAGTCAGCTTTAGCTGACTGAACCAGTAGCATAAAAAAGTGGCTTTAGCCACAATGCAAATGCTCAATATAATGTCAGTCGAAACTACCATTATGGAGTTTCGCCTATTTAGAAGATTCTCTCTTTTTGATAAGAGGAGAATTTTTATTCATAACTTTAAGCTGAAAAATTTACAGCTGCTAATAAAACCCTTCGACTCCATCCGTCCGTCGACGAATGGAGTGACGAAATAAAATCATATACCCAAAACTTATGTCAGACTGGAAAACTGTTAAAAAATTTGAAGATATCACCTATAAAAAACGTGAAGGCGTTGCCCGGATCGCGTTTAACCGGCCGGAAGTGCGAAACGCCTTTCGTCCCAAAACCCTGTTTGAGCTGGAAGAAGCTTTAGTTGACGCCCGCGAAGATACTTCCATCGGCGTGATCCTGTTAACCGGTGAAGGCCCGGCCAAAGATGGCGGACATGCTTTCTGCTCCGGGGGCGACCAAAAAGTGCGCGGTGCCCGTGGTTACGAAGGCGGTGATGGCGTTCAGCGGCTGAATGTACTTGATATCCAGCGGCTGATTCGCTTTATGAGCAAAGTGGTGATCTGTGTGGTTCCGGGATGGGCCGTGGGCGGCGGCCACAGCCTGCACGTGGTGTGTGATCTCACCCTGGCCAGCAAAGAGCACGCCATTTTTAAACAAACTGACGCCGATGTAGCCAGTTTTGACGGCGGGTACGGCTCAGCTCTTCTCGCCAAACAGGTAGGCCAAAAACGCGCCCGTGAAATATTCTTCCTGGGCCGTAATTATTCCGCACAGGAGGCACACGAGATGGGTATGGTTAACGAAGTGGTTCCGCATGACGAACTTGAAGAAACCGCGTTCGAATGGGCACAGGAAATCATGGCCAAAAGCCCGACCGCCATCCGGATGATTAAATTCGCCTTCAACCTGACAGATGATGGTATGGCCGGTCAGCAGGTATTTTCCGGTGAGGCAACACGTCTGGCGTATATGACCGAAGAAGCCGAAGAAGGGCGTAATGCTTTTCTTGAGAAGCGGAAACCAGATTTTAAGAAGTTTCCGTGGCTGTCATTGTAAATTTCTCAATAGAATAGATTCATCCGATGACTTTAAAATGAACCCCGCAAAGGGATAGTGGTCTTTAGCCACCGGATGAATAGCACGATCCCG
This sequence comes from Balneolaceae bacterium, assembly GCA_040882525.1. Classification (GTDB taxonomy): domain Bacteria; phylum Bacteroidota; class Rhodothermia; order Balneolales; family Balneolaceae; genus Rhodohalobacter. The sequence goes on from JBBEBD010000057.1 coordinate 586,278, forward strand.
AAGATTTGAGGCTCATCGGCACTTGGGAACCCACCTCTGGTTCCTCCCTGGGAGGAGAGGAATTAATGTGCTGAAAAAAAATAAACCTCCAGGATTTTCTAAAAATCCGGAGGTTTAGCGTTTTAGGTAAAGGCACAGACCCGCAACGCTTCAAGGTGCTATGCACGCTTGAAGGTCACTTGATTTTCATCTACTTAACAAAAAGCATCTCGCGGTAGATCGGCAGCGGCCAGTAGTCATCGGCGGTGTATCTTTCAAGGAAGTCAACCGCATCACGAATATTGCTCATAGCCGGAATCAGTTTTTCCCGGTACTCTTTACACTCTTCCAGAATGCTTCCGCTTTTCAGGTTGTCCTGAGTTTTTTTCAATTCTTCAAGAGATTTACCGAGATCATTCAAAGCGCCGTTCACGGTTTTCAGCATATCTTCCGCCCCGCTGTTTTCAATTCCAAGGGCTTTGGTCTCTTTCACCGCAGCTGCCAATTCATTGATGTATCGAACTGCGGCCGGATATACCATTGTTTTCGCAATAGCTTCGGTGGTATCAATCTCTATATTCAGATTGGTAACATACTGCTCCGCCCAAATTTCTGACCGGGAATAAACTTCGCGCTCATTCAGTACTTTATATTTCTCAAACAGTTTCAGGTTTTTATCACTTGTTAAGTAGGGAAGCGCATCGGGTGTGGATCTCAGGTTCAGCAGTCCGCGTTTTTTAGCTTCCTTCTGCCAGTCATCAGAATACCCGTCGCCATTGAAAACAATTTTATGGGTTTCTTTCAGGCTGTCAACAAGTACTTCCTTTAAAGAAGTTTCCAGATCCTTTTCTTTCATAGATTTTTCCAGCTCGGTGCATAGCTCATCAATGGCTTCAGCCACTATCGTATTCAACACAACCGTAGGAAATGAAATAGACTGGCTTGAACCTACCGCACGGAATTCAAATTTATTTCCGGTAAAAGCAAACGGAGACGTTCTGTTCCGGTCACCGGCATGTTTCGGCAATGTGGGCAATACAGGAGTACCAAGACCCATCAAGCCGCTCTTCATGGAATTTTTAAGCCCACCATTTAGCAACTGTTTGATGATGTCATCCAGCTGTTCACCAATATAAGCAGAGATAATAGCCGGAGGTGCTTCATTTGCTCCCAGCCGGTGATCATTACCCGCATGGGCGATAGACACTCTCAGCAGATCCTGGTGTTTATAAACCGCTCTCAGAACTGCTGAAAAGAAAAACAGGAACTGCATGTTATCATGAGGACTTTCTCCCGGTTCCAGAAGGTTCATTCCCTCTTTGGTACTCAATGACCAGTTCAGGTGCTTTCCGCTTCCGTTCAGTCCGTCGAATGGTTTTTCATGCAGCAAGCACTCAAACCCGTATTTCTTAGCCACCCTTTTTAGGGTAATCATCATCAGCTGCTGGTGATCGGCTGCAATATTACAGTTCTCAAAAATAGGGGCTACTTCAAACTGACCGGGTGCCACTTCATTATGGCGCGTTTTTACAGGAATACCCAGCCTGTACAATTCTCTTTCTGCATCCAGCATAAACGAAAGAACACGTTCCGGTATTGAACCGAAGTAGTGATCGTCAAGTTCCTGTCCCCGTGGCGGTTTCGCTCCCACAAGGGTACGCCCTGAAGTCATCAAATCCGGCCGGCGGTAGAAAAATTCCTGATCAATCAGAAAATACTCCTGTTCACAACCTACTGTAGAAGTAACCCGTTTGCTCTCGATGCCAAAAAGATTCAAAGCCCGTTTTGCCTGTTTATCAAGAGCTTCAATAGAGCGTAAAAGTGGTGTTTTATGATCAAGTGCCTCTCCGGTCCATGAGGCAAAAGCCGTGGGAATGCAGAGATATTTACCATTTTGATTTTCCGTGATAAATACCGGTGATGTTGGATCCCAGGCAGTGTATCCCCGCGCTTCGAAAGTAGCCCGTAATCCACCGCTCGGAAAACTGGAAGCATCCGGTTCTCCCTGGGTTAAATCTTTCCCGGAAAACTCAGCAACAGCACCGCCTCCCTGATTTGGAGTAAGAAAACTGTCATGTTTCTCCGCGGTTGCACCTGTTAACGGCTGAAACCAGTGAGTATAATGAGTAGCTCCTAATTCTGTTGCCCACTCCTTCATAGCCAAAGCTGCTGCATCGGCCACAGAAGGATTTAACGTCTGCCCCTCCTCAATTGTTTTTTTCATTTCCGACCAGACCAATTTGGGCAATCGTTCTCTCAGCCCCTCGAGGGTCAGGGTATTCTCACCGAAAATATCGGTAATGTTCATTTTTTTAAATTCCCCGTTGGATGCAGGAATATAGTTCTTTGCAGCTGCTAAAGTATCATATCGCCGGGTTGATTGTGTCATTATATGATTTACAATTAGAGGTTTGAGTTTTCTACCCAAAAAAGATATCGGTTCTTTTTATTTAAATCAAAGAATATTAATCAAATTTTAATGTAAGACTAATAAATATCAGTAGAGGGTTGTTTACTTTTAAAATCTTAAGGTGAAAGCGCTTTTTTTCTTATCTATGATGAATATTTATTCCTTATTCTGCTGCTTTCCCTGAACTTTTTAAGGCATCTCTTTATTCTGTATCTTTTCATGCGTTAAAAATTTATAAAAATCTCTAACAATTTACATTGAAGTCATCTGCTTTCACACTATGGCTGCGAGCAGCACGGCCACAAACGCTGCCTGCCGCACTTGTACCTGTGCTTATAGGGTCTTCACTGGCATGGAATGCCGGCCTCTTCCGGTGGGACACAACCCTCGTCGCCCTGTTTTGTGCATTCGCAATTCAGATTGGTACAAATTTCGCGAACGATTATTTCGATCATAAAAACGGAGCGGATACAAACGACCGGATCGGATTTGAACGCGCTACTGCAAGCGGACTCATTTCACCGGGAGCCATGCTTATCGCTACTTTTATAACTATGAGTATCGCTTTTGCTGCAGGACTTTACCTGGTATGGATTGCAGGTTGGGCAATTTTTGGAATTGGGGTTATGGCAATCCTTTTCGGTATTCTTTATACAGGCGGACCTTTTCCACTGGGTTATAATGGAATGGGTGATTTTTTTGTATTCCTTTTTTTTGGGGTTACAGCTGTTATGGGAACCTACTATGTGAACGCCCTGGAGTGGTCGGCTGATTCGTTTTGGGCATCCCTGCCTGTGGGCGCATTATGTGTAAACATTCTTGTAGTAAATAATCTGCGGGATATAGAACAGGACAGAGTGGCGGGTAAAAAAACACTCGGTGTTCTCTTTGGAGAAACAGCATTAAAGTTTGAATACCTGCTGATGATACTGATAGCCTTTTTAACCCCTTTCTATTTATACTATATCTTATCATTTTCCATCTGGGTACTGCTCCCTTTTATATCATTACCTTTTGCCCGCCAGTTGATGAAACAGGTTTGGCATCATGAAGAAAAAAAACACCTGAACCGAACTCTTGAACGTACGGCTCAGTTCTTAACACTTTATGGAATTCTTTTTTCGATTGGAATATTGATTTAAATATGCTGCAATTCTACGAATTCACTCTTCCCTTTCGGTCTGTTTTTAAAACAGGGGCAGGTGATTTTCTGCAGCGGTCGGGCACCCTGATCCACTTCAGTGACCACTCTACCCAAATTCTTGCCGAAGCATCTCCCCTGCCTGGATTTTCCCGTGAGTCACTGGCTGATGTTAAAGAATCATGCACCAGATATAAGGTGGATATCGACCATTTTCTTTTATCTGATTTTTCTGTCGCCCGGCTCCGTTCATTCCTTCAAACTCTTCCTGATATTCCTTCTTTCCAGTTTGCTCTGAGTTACCTCGGGCTTGAAATTATCTCAGAACGCCGGCAGGTTCCCTTTCATGTACTTTTAGAACGTCCTTTTACCAGGAATTTAAAGGTAAATGTGGTTATCGGTGGCGGGGATATGCAACAGGTAAAATCAAAAATAGAAAAAGGAGTGAAAAAAGGTTTTAATACTTTTAAAATTAAAGCTCCCCATCCTGCAGAACCACTTGCCAAAAAACTGGAACAGCTTTATATAAAATTTCCGGGAATTAAGTTTCGACTGGATGCCAATCAAACCTGGCCGGTACAGAAACTGGACCAAATATCTTCTCTTTTCTCCGGTTTACCCGTTGAATATATCGAAGAACCGGTTTCAACATTCGGGCCTGAAAAACTTTCGGATATTATATCTGCCTGCAGGATTCCCATTGCTTTGGATGAATCGATAAATTCACTTTCGATGGTCGGTTCTGCCCTGAAAAATTATCCGGAAACTACTTTGATTATAAAACCTTCCCTTTTTGGAAATTTATTTGATTTAATTGAAACAATTTGCCGTTTTAGCACTCCTTTAAGTAACATTATTATTACAACCACCATTGAAGCCCGGATTGGCCGGTCGATGATTGCGTCCATAGCTTCTGTGATTGGTGATCCGCAGGCAGCACATGGTTTAAATACCGGCCATCTGCTCAGGTACGATCTTCTGGATGATTTTACAATTTCAGAAGGGGTTTTGGAGTTACCAGAATCAGGCAGTTGGAAACATTCCCCTGCCAAAATAAATTCTAATTTACTTAATGGTTTTTCATGATATGAATGGGAGCGAAATATCAGTTCCATCGTTTCAAATTCCATCCGGAGATTTAAATTTCCTTGCATCAGAAGAGAATCTCTATGACTATTCAAACCTGTATGGGTTTTCTGAATGGCTGCACCATGAACTGGAAGACGTTTCCTTTTCAGAAAAGCAACCATTGCTGATTCTTTCCCACTCTTCTGATAAGCTTATTTTTCTTATTGCCGCATCTTTTTTACTGGATATACCTATCCTTTCTTTAAATCCGGGTTCCACACAACAGGAGCTTGATAATACTTTTAAACATGTGAATCCTGCTGCTGTTTATACCGATCAGGAAAAAGATTTCGGAGATAACAGGGCTGCAATGATTTCAATACCAACCACAGCTCTTAAGGAAAAAGCCGCCTGGAATTCAGAACTGTTCACACTGGCAAAACCCGGTTCCACAGCAGGCTTGTTTTTAACTTCCGGTTCTACAGGTGCACCGAAGATTGTACCTATAAAAAGAAGGCAGGTTTTCTTTGCGGCTTCGGCATCGGCCGAAAATTTTAAACCCGGACATAACCGTTACTGGCTGCTCTGTTTGCCTCTGAATCATATTGGAGGAATCAGTATTATTTATCGCAGCCTTCTTTACCAGTCTGCCATCTACAGGATGGAAAATTTCGACGTAAACCAGGTCAAAGTATTTTTATCTGAAAATAAACTGTTCCAGGTAGCCTCTTTTGTACCCACCATGTTAATCAAGCTCCTGGAATTCCCTCTATTCCAGGTACATAAACAGTTTAAAGCTCTTCTTCTGGGCGGCGGGCCTGTTTCACTGGACCTTATAAAACAATCTGAAACAAAAGGCATACCAATTGTATCGAGTTACGGGATGACTGAAACCTGCGCGCAGATTGCTGCAAACCCTGTTTTGAAACCCATGGGAATGTATGTTCCCAAAAAAAGCGTGGGCAGAATATTCCCTCCGAATGAAATTGAAATCCGCAATGAAGGCGGATCAGCTGTCCCCCCTATTGAATCGGGCCGGATATGGCTGAAAGGTCCCCAGGTTTTTGATGGTTATACAGATGAAGACTTAAACAGGAAAGTCTTTGATGAAGATGGCTGGTTCGATACAGGAGATTACGGGCATATTAACCGCCTGAACCAGCTTTTTGTTGAAAACAGACGAACAGATTTAATTATATCCGGCGGGGAAAATGTAAATCCGTTTGAAGTGGAAGAAGCTCTGAATTCTTTAGAAGAGATCCAGGAAGCCGCTGTTGTTGGTGTACCCGACAAAGAGTGGGGACAAAAAGTGGTGGCTTATATCATAACAGAACAGGAGAGTAAACCCGACACCGACAGCCTGAGAAAGGAGCTTCAGAACCGCCTGTCCTCCTTTAAAATTCCCAAAGAATTTCATTTCATTGAAGCTATACCAAAATCGGATATGGGAAAAATTTTACGGTATGATCTAATCAGCCGGTATGGTAAAAAAGAAAAAATGGTTTGAAAACCGGTTGATATCCGATTGGCGATTTAACGGTATCTGATTTCCGATCAGTCCGGCTCTTCAAAAAAACAAAGTCGTACCTCGTGTATCTCAAATTTGTTGTTTAAATTAAAAAAGACTAACTGCTCAGATTGTTTCTAAAAACCGTAAGTTTACGCCTGGTAATTTGTAAACTTACATCAAAAGCATGCTCAAATCTTCCTGGTATCTGCTGTTTTTACTGATACCAACCGGCGTTTATGGTCAGAGCCATAGCCAAAGTATAAATATTCGCGTTTCGGCAACGGTTCAGGAAACCATTGAACTGATTACTATCGAATCTTTAGATCTCCGGAATGCAAACCGGCAGGAATCGATACTAACCTTAAACCCGGTACAAGATTCCGGTGCGGGAAAAATGGTAGCCCGCGGAACACCCGGTTCAGAGTTCAGGCTTGACTATCTCCGCCAGCGGGAATTAACAAATACCCGGGGTACGGGTACCCTTCTTGTTATTTATAATATTTCAGGAAATCATATTGATGAACAGCAAACATCAGAATTGCTTGAGCAGGAAGTGCGTGATCTTGAGTTCAATGATGATGGGGAGTTTTATATCTGGATTGGTGGAATTGTTGATTTAAGTGAAGCCGAACCCGGCAGTTACGAAGGCGATTTTACCATAGAAATAGAATACATCTGATTGCATTGAAATTTGTAGCCACTATATCCAAGTTCCGGAGCAGAAAGTATTTTTTCTCTTTCTGTGTGTATATCCTGTTGCTGCTTTTTCCCCTGTTTCTGAAGGCACAGGAGGTTGACTTCAGCCGTTATGGCACTTATACAATAGACCTGGAAAACATTTCCATGGGTGATCTTATTTTTGACGGCCCGGTGGTTTCGGGCGGGGGTATTTATGAAGTGGAGTTGATTGATTCATACATTTTTTCAATTATCGGTGTAAAATACCTGGATGTTGGACTGAGTATAACCGGTGATGGAGAGCTGCTTCTGGATGGCAACAGCGAAAACAGCGGCGACCCTCAAAAAAGTGTACCATTCACTTTAAAAGCAGCTTATTCAAACAGAGGCCAGAATAATATAGCCGATGCGAAAATAATACCGGTGGCCGGTGGTAATATAGGCTATATCAGGTTCCCTGTCTCAGGCAGAGAACAGCAGCCGCCGGGGCCGCCACCTCCACCTCCAACCAAGCCCTTTGACCAGGCTGAATTTGAGGAAACAGCATTTTTATACCTGTATGGAGAAATTGATGTGGGGAATGTAGTTTCCGGAAATTATACCGGAACCATTACCATTCAGATTGAATACGAATAAAACAGATCGTATGAAAGTTTTTCTGTATATCCTCTTTATCGTTTGCTGTTTTTGGCCGGTACAGGTCTCTGCCCAGTTTATCAATATACAAATTGATGTAGAACCCGAAGTTGAAACCATTGTGGAACAGTCACTCGATTTCGGGCAGGTCATCAGCGGGTCAGGATTACAGCAAATAGCACCGGGTGATGCCAGTATGGGAATATTCAAGCTGAATGCGCTTCGGACCCAAAAGCTGCTCGTTTCCCTGGAACCGGATGAAGTACTGACTCATGCAAATCCCGCCGTTACTGCCTCCATTCCGATAAACCTGCAGGCTGCTTATACAAACAATGGCATCAGCGATGTCCGGAACAGTGTTCCATTAAACAGTTTGTATGAAAATATCATTGTTGAAGGGCCGCCTGCTAATCCACGTTCAACCTGGTCTGCAGTTCATATTTATATATATGGAAGCATCGACATCGGGAATACCCCCGCTGGGATCTACCGGGGGCAGGTAGTACTGACAGTCATCTATGAGTAACAACCCGTCAAATCACATTTAAGCCCTGTTAAGGCTCTTTTCAGTGTTAGACCTTCTTAATTAAAAGACTCTAACTTGTCCGGCACCACGCTGTTGTTCTATCTTTTGCTCAGAAGATGTAAAGTATGTTCTCACTAAATTGTCATTAATCATATTTTGATGAAAAAAATAAGCTTATTACTAACTGCTCTTTTCGCGTTATTTGCTGGAACTGCTTTTGGACAGGTTACAGTCTCGGATTCTGACGATTTCAATGTGTCTGCAACAATACTTGCTGAACCAGTGAGCATTGCGGAAGAAACTGGATTGGATTTTGGCCAAGTACAGCAGGGGGGTACAGAAACAATTGCTTACGATTCTACAGCTGCGGGGGTAATGTTAATTACTGGTACAATAGGTGCTGAAGTTTATATTCAATATCCTACAACTATATCTTTATCTGGAGATGGGGTTGATTTGGAAGTCGATGTATCAGCAGGTACTCATACAACAGTTGCTACTAGTGCTTCAGCTTATGTAAGCGAAGATCCTATATCATTAGCTGATATAAGTGGAACCGGAACAATGAGACTTTTTATTGGTGGTGTATTGCAAGATGTTGGTGGAGGAAATATTCCAAATACAGCGAGTGGAGTATATTCAGGTACTGCTACTATAACAGCTCAATACAATTCTTTCTGATTAACAAATACGAAAAAGCCCCACTATTTCGTGGGGCTTTTTTTTTGTGTATTATCAGCCTGAACGGTAAACAATTCTACGAATATGAAGAAGTTATTTCTGCCAATCTTATTGTTGTTGATTTTGCTTCTTGCCCGGTCTGTCCAGGCACAGGTTACGATCTCTCCCACAGCTGTATTTTTAGATAAAAACAGTAAGGTAGGCTCTTTTTATGTTTCGAATCCATCTCAAAGCGCAGTGGAAGTACGTCTTGGTTTTGAGTTTGCCTATCCCGCTACAGACCCTGAAGGACGTGTTTTCCTGAATTATGAAGATGAACAGGCAAAGGAATTATTTTCGCTTGAACCCCATCTTCGTGCCTTTCCCACAACATTTATACTTCAGCCGGATCAGCGCCAAACTGTTCGCCTTGTGGGGCGGATACCTAATAACTCTGACCCCGGAATGTACTGGACCCGTATGAGAGTTTCTTCAAACCAGGAAACGCCGCCTGTCGGCCAGGTATCAGAAGGTGAATTTTCCGCACAGGTTTCTTTTCAGATCGACCAGGTGACTGCGGTTCTGGTTCAGCATGGCAGTGCACAAACCGGATTAACGATTCATAATTCCGATGCTTTATTGCAGGATGGACGCCTGGTGGTTTTAACGGATGTGGAGCGTACGGGCAATGCTCCTTTCCTTGGCAGCGTACGGACCCGTGTACTGAATTCTGACAGGGAGATAGATTCCCGGCGTTCTTCTACGTCTGTTTATTTCCGGAATAACCAGCGTGTTGAATTTGACGCAAACGGCTGGCCGGCCGGGGAATATATTGTTGAAACCACATTTGAATCCTCCAGAAACGATATTTCTTCACAGAATCTCCTGCAGATTCCGGAACAGACCGGACGCACAACCTTTATTATTGAGTGACAAAAACGTGCTTCTCCATTGTTTTATCCATTCTTGTTGTGTTCGGGAGCGGGCTCTGCCAATCACTTCAAGCTCAAAATGAAGAACAGGAAGTATTTCTCCAGTTTCGGCATCAAAGTGACGTAAACACCTATATTTCATCATATTTTGCAAATGATGAATTTTACCTTTCAGTACATGACCTGTTTACTTCTCTTCAGATAGATGTGAATACAGACCAGGGGAACCTGGTTCTGCAGGGAAATTATCTGGGGAAAGAGCGCTACATAATAGACTTCAATAATCATAAAGCATCTTTTGGCGGACGGGAACATATACTTTCCGCCGATGACTTTATCATTTCCGAGCTGGGGTATTATTTAAAACCGGGTGTTTTCGAAAGGCTTTTAGAGCTTGAATTTATTATCGATTTTAATAACCTGTCTGTACGCCTGGAAACAGATGAAACCATGCCTGTAACCAGCCAGCGGGAAAGAGAACGCCGGCGTGAAAGGCTCAGCCGGACACAGAACGAACTCAGCCGGACATTTGAACCTCTCGAATTTGGGCGCAATCCAAGCCTTTTTAATGGTGGTTTCCTCGACTATAATTTAACCGCAAATGTCAGTCAAAGCGGGAACACACAGTTTTTGTATAACACCAATATCGGCACAGAAGTGCTTGGTGGTGATTTTCAGGGGGCAGTTTTTGGCAGCTATTCTCAAACTTCATCAACATTACGATCAAGCGGGCTGCGCTGGCGGTACGGTATCCGTGATTCTCCATGGATAAGTACCATTACAGCCGGGCAGTCAACTTCAGGGGGACAGACACCGGTAGCTTATACCGGTATTAAACTTACCAATGAACCTATTGAACCTCGGTATTTGTATGGTGAAACAGCCTTTACCGGGTCTGCACCGCCAAACTCTGAAGTGGAACTCTACAGGAATAACACCCTTGTGGACTTTGCCGAAACAGACGAAAGCGGTTCATACAGGTTTGTTGTTCCGCTGACTTATGGTTCATCCCAGTATAATGTACGTATCTACAGCAGTGGCGGACAGATGATTCAACGCGACGTACGGCTGCAGATTCCATACCATTTTTTACCCCCGGGAGAAGTTACATACAACCTCAATACCGGAAGGCTGGATAACCCTTTGTCAGGTTCCACGGAAAGAGGGTTGATGTCCAAAGCAGACCTTACAGCAGGTATTACCAGCTGGCTTACGGCTTCGGGGGGAGTGGAATATTTTGAAGATTTCCACGACAAACTCCCTGCTTTTCACGGAACCCTTTCTTCAAGATTTTTTACCAATTATTTAATTTCACTTGAAACCGCCAATGCTTTTTACAGGGTTAATGCAAGTGTTATTTATCCCTCCAGCGCAAGCTTAAATTTGGATTATATATATTACAACCAGGAAGGAGGTATTTATAATCCAGGGAGAAACCACTCCTCGATCCGTGCCAATTTATTTACACCTTTTGAAATTGGCTCCTTTCCACTCTTTTTCCGCTGGTCGTTCACAAATGATCAGCGGGATGATGGTTCTGTTTTCCGTTACCGGGCAGATTTAAATACCCGGATTGGAAAAGCCAATATCAGGATTGGTTACCGCGATACACAACTGGGTTCATTATCTTTTACAACAACGCCTGTTTCAAGAATAAACCTGTCTTCGGGTTATAACTTTAGCCGCGGCCGCGGGACACCCGCAATGTTAAGAGGCCTGTTTCTGAGAGCTCAGATGAATTTTATTCCATCTCTTTCTGAAATTGAAGATGCCGAACTTCAGATTAGCCGGAATATCTTCGGTCGCGGCAGGTTTCATCTCTCTGCCGGACATAATTTCATCGGCGGCTTCAACCTGTTCCGCTTCAGCCTGACGTTTGATTTCAACAGAGTCCGTTCCAGCAGTTCGGTACGCACTTCACGAAGCTCTTCCGGTATTACACAAAGCATCCGGGGGTCGGCTGGTTTCGATTCGAATAATAAAAAAATGCTGTTATCAAACAGGCAGCAGTCTGGCCGTGCCGGGGTGGCAGTACGCTTGTATATGGATCAAAACAACAATGGCGTATATGATCAGGAAGATGAACTCATACCTGAAAATGCAATCCGGCTTGGACGCGCCGGTGGGAATACTTTTTCTAAAGAGGGAGTGACTTATATCTCACAGCTTCAGCCTTATCGCAGGTATAATATGTCTGTGAATAAAAGTGCCCTGAACAACCCGTTACTGGTACCCGATCTTCAAAATTTTTCTATTGTTACCGATCCCAATCAATATAAACAGATTGAAATTCCATTCTATATGACGGGTGTTGCCGATGGTATGATTAACAGGATTGTGGATGGAGAAAAAAAAGGATTAGGTGGCATCAGGCTCTTTCTCAATCAGGTAAACCTCCCTGACGGCAGTGAATCTTATTCAGAAGAAATCAGAACATTTTCTGACGGGAGTTTTTATGCTTATGAACTGCCACCCGGCAACTACCAGGTTCAGGTTGATTCTTCTCAGCTTGATTTTTTAAATGTTCATTCTGAACCAGATAAACTTGAATTCACCATTCGTTCACTTGCCAATGGAGATTTTGCCGAAGGTCTTGAAATTAACCTTGTAGCAAAAGAAGTACCTTCCACCAACTCTGATCCGGAATCTCTCTCTGAAGTCACTGGCGTATTACAAGCTCCTTCAGATCAGGATGGTGTTTCCAGTCAATTTAATATTCCGGTGGATACAATCATTACAGATTGCCGGTTTTCTGTTCAAACCGGCAGCTTCTCAACCATGGCAAATGCACTGAGAGCTTCAGATGAGTTTAACAACAGCACAGGTTTTGAATTTGAAATTTATCCACATGATGAAAGAAACCTGTACAATGTAAGAACGGTCAGTACTGCGTCTTTTGCCAGGGCAGTTGAGCAGGCAGGCTTTATACAAAACCGGATCACCGATGATACTGTGAACATTCTGAATCTTTGCAGTGATGCCAAAACTGCCGGGGAACCTTTGCTTTACCATATACAGCTAGCTTCTTTTTCCTCAGAAGTAAATGCCCGGAGATTTCAGGAAGAGTTGATAAACAATTTTGATTCAGAAGTCTATATCATTGTGGAAACAGAAAATATTTTCAGGATTAAAATGGGTCCTTATTACAACCTGGCAGCTCTTTTGGAAGCCTTTACCCGAATAACTGAGCAAGGAATATCAGATGATGCTTTCGTGACTTACACCCCCGAATATGATTGGAACCAGCGGCTTGAGTTTACAATGCAGGCGGGTCTGTTCAGTGATGATGAACAAGCCGGGCTCTATTCGACCAAACTTCGTTCTGAACATGAAATATCCACTCTTTTGGTGCAAGTTGATAATCTTATAAGAGTAATGATTGAAAATATTTATGAAACCTGGAATGATATTATTCAGGATTACCACGAGCTGGCTGATAATCCCGCTAACCAAAAACCAATCATCTATATAAAAGAAAAATGAGCCCTTTCCAGGACTCATTTTCCGGGAACTTAAAGGTATTCAATGGTTGCTATCTGAACACCTTTATATAAGTCCTTTTTTAAGCCACTATTGGTTGCCCGCGTCGAAAACCGAAGTTCTAAAACCGTGTCCTTTCCTGTTACTCTGCTTTCCATCATTGTCTGCATATGCCATATCTGCAAATCACTTTGCATTTCTATATCATCCGGACTATACGTCAAAACCTGAGCCCCATCGGGTAGAACAAGAAAAAAATTGCCAAAACTAATTTCATCCCCCTTAACTGCAAAAACATCCACCCAGCTGTTCTGTAAAACTGACGCGCCGGCTATTACTTCTGCTTTTACTTCCATGACTGCTGTAGATGTATTCTGAGCTGTCAGTAAAGCTGCCTGCAAAGCAAAAAACAGAAAGGTGATGATGATATTTTTTTTCATGGGTCATTCTCCAGACCCAATATATTAGAATTTATTAATGTTAAAAAATTCTAATATTATGATATGCTTCTTTTTTCCCTCAATGTGCTTTTAATAACTTTAACAGTGACTTTACAATTATTAGAAATGAAACTGCCTTGGCAAATGGAAAGCGGCAATTCAGCTGAAGGAGGGAAAAGAGAGCTTCAAAAAAATGGGACGGTTGGAATGAACCATAAAAAAAGCTCAGCCGGACAGCTGAGCTTTTAAAAAGTTAGTATAGAAAATAGAATTACAACAACATCGCCAGTGGATTTTCCAGAAGCTGGCGGAGTGTATTCAGAAACTGAGCGGCTTTCGCTCCGTCCACAATTCTGTGGTCACTGCTCATGGTTACTTTCATCCGTTTTCCGGGAACCACTTCTCCGTTATTCACAACGGGAACATCCCGGATAGCTCCTACGGCAAGAATACAGGCGTTGGGCGGATTGATAATCGCGGTAAACTCTTCGATCCCAAACATGCCCAGGTTACTGATGGTAAATGTGCTTCCTTCCATCTGTTCGGGCTGCAGTTTCCGGTCGCGGGCCAGGCCGGCCAGTTCACGTGTTTCAGCTGAAATCTGTCGCAGATTCTTCTTATCGGTGTGTTTTATAACCGGAGTCATCAAACCTTCGTCAATAGCCACAGCTACAGCTACATGCACATCGCCGTGCTGACGGATTATGTTATCAAGCCAGGAGCTGTTTACATCCGGGTGGCGCCGGAGTGCAACCGCACAGGCTTTTACAACAATATCATTAAAACTGATTTTAACATCACTCATTTCATTGAGTCCGGCCCTGGCTTTAACCGCCTCTTCCATGTCAATGTCTATCGTTTCATAAAAGTGAGGGCTTGAAAATTTACTTTCAGACAACCTGCGGGCAATTGTTTTCCGCATTTGGGAAATTTTTATCTCCTCAGATTCAGCCGCTTCAAAGCCAACCGCACCACGGGCTGCCGCTCCCGGTTGATACTCTTCAATATCTTTTTTGATAATCCGCCCTTCCGGACCGGAACCATCTACTGAAGCCAGGTCAATTCCTTTCTCTTCGGCCATTTTCCGGGCAAGCGGGGAAGCTTTAATTCGTCCATTTTTACTTTCTGCAGGCTTCGCTTCTTTACTCTCTTCTTTTTCTGATTTTTTCTCCTCTTTCTGTGCGGGTGCCTCTTCTGCCTCCGGTTTTGATGCACCGGCTTTATTATCCGCCCCTTCAAGAAGATCACTGATGTCCTCGCCCTCTTCTCCGATAATCGCAATAAGTCCGCCCAGGGGAATGGCCTCGCCCTCTTCAGCCATTACTTTCAGAACTGTACCGGGATCAAAAGCTTCTACCTCCATGGTGGCTTTATCGGTATCCACCTCGGCAATCACATCCCCCGACTCTACTTTATCCCCTTCTTTTACATTCCATTTAGCGATCACTCCTTCTTCCATGGTATCGCTTAACTTGGGCATTTCAATTTTTACAGCCATATTCTTTTATATTCTTCGATTATTTGTGGATAAACGGTTAGTACTCAATAAGTTTATATTGTCAATAAGAATAGAAAGTGAAAAGGCAAAACGCAAAGCTTAAAGGAAACATCCTGCTTTTCATAATTCCACGCTTTTTGTTCTAACGATATGTTACCGTATTAACAGCTTCAATAACCCGTTTGGCATTGGGAAGCCATAAATCAAATAAAGGCTTTGAAAAGGGTGCATTTACATCAGGCAGAGTAACACGCTGCACAGGTGCATCCAGGTAATCAAATGCTTCCCGCTGAATTAAGAATCCAACTTCAGAGGCAAGGCCACCGAAAGGATGTGCTTCATCTACAATCACACACCGGTTGGTTTTCTTAACGGATTTTACCACGGCTTCTGTATCAAACGGTTTGATGGTGCGCGGGTCAATTATTTCTGCCTCCACTCCATCTTTAGCAAGCTGCTGTGCCGCCTGTTTTACGATGTGATACATTTTGCCGGTTGCTACAATTGTAACGTCACTGCCTTCACGTTTGATTTTGGCTTTGCCGATCGGAATGATGTAATCTTCTTCCTCAGATACCTCACCTTTCAGGCCGTACATCTGTTCGGATTCCATAAACAGAACCGGGTCGTTATCCCGAATTGCAGATTTCAGCAATCCCTTGGCATCATCAGGTTCTGAAGGATAAATAACAGTCAAACCAGGAAATTGAGCGTACATAGAATCGTATGCCACGGAATGAGTGGCACCGAGCTGACCGGCAGAAGCATTCGGTCCCCTGAAAACAATCGGTACACTGGCCTGCCCGCCCAGCATATAACGGACTTTCGAGGCATGATTGATAATCTGGTCAGCCGCAAGTACCGCAAAATTAAATGTCATAAACTCTACAATGGGCCGCAGACCATTCATTGCGGCACCGACCCCGATTCCCGAAAAACCAAGTTCAGAAATAGGAGTGTCAATTACCCTTTTAAATCCATACTTATCAAGAAGCCCCTCACTTACTTTGTATGCACCGTTATATTCGGCAACTTCCTCACCCATAAGGAAAATGTTTTCATCACGCTCCATCTCCTCATCAATTGCTTCCCGAAGTGCTTCTCTAAATTGTAATTCAGCCATTATGTAAAAATTGTCGTTTTAAAAATGTGAACTGTTGATTTGAATTTACTTGTGGAAATGCGGATCGTCACTAAACATATCTTCATACAGGGCGTCCGCCTCCGGAAAGGGCGTCTCATCAGCAAATTCCACTGCATCCAGTACCTGTTCTTCCACTTCACTATGAATCTCTTCAATATCCTTATCTTTGGATATTTTCTGATCCAGCAGATATTTTTTCATTCGTTCAATGGGATCGATTTTCTGGTACTCCGCGAGCTCCTCTTTCTGGCGGTACTTTTGAGGATCCGACATCGAGTGTCCCCGGTAGCGGTACGTGCGGATCTCGACAAAATACGGAAGACTGTCCTGTCGTACCTCTTCAGCTATTTCTTTCATATTCTCATAAACCGTCAGTGTATCCATTCCATTAAAAACGGCGCTTTTCATACCGTATCCTTTTGCCCGGTCATGAATCTCACCAACGGTATGCCGCCGGGCTGATGTACCCATTGAATACCCGTTATTTTCAACCACAAAAATGCAGGGAAGCTTCCATAACTGACTTATGTTCAGGGTTTCGTGCAATGAACCCTGGTCTACCGCACCATCCCCGAAAAAGCACGCGGTAACGCGATTATTTTCCTTAAATTTATTTGCGAATGCCAGTCCGCCCCCGATAGGAATGTGTCCTCCAACAATTCCGTAACCACCCCAAAAGTGGTTTTCTACTTTGGCAAAGTGCATAGAACCGCCTTTACCTTTAGAACATCCGGCAGCCTTGCCAAAAAGCTCTGCCATTCCTTCTCTTGGAGTTACACCACGAACCAATCCCCATCCGTGGTCGCGATAGGCTGTAATAATATCATCATCATCATTCAGTGCAAATACAGTTCCTGTTGAAATAGCTTCCTGCCCGATATAAAGATGAAGAAAGCCCCCGAATTTTCCTTTTTGATACATTTGCATCGCCCGTTCTTCAAACCGGCGCTGCAGGAACATTTGTTTATACATATTCACAGCATCATCATCTGAAAGGCCCAGGTCTTTGTGGGACTTTTTAGTGGCTTCAGGGAGTTCTACTGTTTTTTCGATTTTTCCTTTTTCGCTGTTGTTATTCAATCCAATTGGAGTGAATACAGCTTCTTGCTGTTTTTTCGCCATACTAAACGTTAAACATCTAATTCAAATTCAGGTTAGTCTGAAAATATACCCAAAATTTCAGAATTTTTACAGGAATAGTCTGTTGATTTTACGATTCTTGATGCACAATCCACTCTGCGGCAGCTTTAAAGGCAGAATCTATTTTTTCAGGGAATCGCCCTCCGGCTGTAGCAAGGTTTGGCTGCCCCCCGCCACCGCCTCCCACAATTTTACCCAGTTCGGAAACCAACGCACCGGCTTTCATTCCTTTTTTTACCAATGAATCGGAAATTGCCGCCATCAGATATACTTTGCCGGCTTCTGAATCGGCCGAAGCCAGAACCACAACAGCCTCTTCTTTAATCTTCTGAAGAGCATCATAGCCCAGCTGCTTCAGGGTATCCATATCACCTGCGGGTATATTACCCGTATAAAGGTGTATACCGGAAATTTCCGTTCCGTTATCTAAAACTTCTTCCAAAGCATCCCCCGCCTGATTCTGCTGAAGTTTTTTTAACTCTTTTTCAAGTGATTTTTTTTCTTCAAGAAGCGACTCAATGGCGGGAATAATTTCTTTCTGATTTCCTAAAACCGATCTTACCTTAAACAGAAGGTTTCTTTCATTTCGCAGTTCTTTGTCTGCACTTTTTCCAACCACAGCTTCCACCCTCCGGATTCCAGCTGCGGCAGAGGTTTCACTTACAAACCGGAAATACCCGATTTTTCCCGTAGCCTGTACATGGGTTCCTCCGCAAAGTTCGACGGAAAAATCACGGTCAAAAGTAATCACTCTGACGGTTTCACCATATTTCTCTCCGAAAAGCATCATAGCGCCCCGCTTTTTAGCTTCATCAATCGGTATATTCCGCTCTTCGATTAAAGGAATATTTTCCTGGACTTTTTCATTCACCCGCTGTTCAATCTTTTCCAGTTCATCAGTGGTTACCGCTTCGAAATGGGAAAAATCAAACCGGAGCCTGTCAGGTGCAACCAAAGAACCTTTCTGAACCACATGTTCACCTAAAATTTCTCTTAAAGCTGCATGCATCAGGTGTGTGGCGGAGTGATGTTTTTCAATTTCATGCCTGCGAACCGCATCCACCTCTGCAATCCATTTGCCGGATGGATCTTGCGGAAGTTTATCCACAAAATGAATATGGCCATCGGTTGTTTTCTGAACATCCAGAATTTTTACCGTTGTACCATTCCGAACCAGTTTGCCTGTGTCTGCAATTTGCCCGCCCGATTCGGCGTAAAACGGTGACTGGTCCAGCAAAAGCACCGGCTTTCCATCCCGCTCAGCAGTTGCAGTAATGTTTACTTCTGATGCTGTCTGATCGTACCCTGTAAACGTGAAACCGGCGTCTGTAATGATATTCCAGTTGGTTTCGCTTTTCCCTGATACCGAAAATTTCCCTGCAGCCCGGGCCCTTTCTTTCTGTTCTTTCATCAGTTTTTCAAAAGTGGCAACATCCACTTCAATGCCTTTTTCACGCGCCATGAGCTGGGTAAGGTCTATCGGGAAACCATAAGTATCATGAAGTTTAAAGGCATCTTCTCCGGAAAGCTGTTTTCGTCCTTTAATCATCTGCAAAAACAGGTCAATGCCCTGTCCCAGAGTCTTTAAAAAACTCTTTTCTTCTGCCTGAATTACATTCTGCACATACTCTTTCTGTGCTTCGAGCACCGGAAATATATCCTTAAACTGATTTGCCAGAACCGGAACGAGGTTACTCATAAATGGTTTTTTAAAATCCAGCCGGTCCCAGCCGTAGCGGATCGCCCGCCTGAGAATTCTCCGGATGACGTACCCTCTGCCTTCATTTGAAGGAGACGCGCCATCGGCAATTGAAAAGCTTACTGCCCGGATATGATCGGCAATTACTCTCATTGCAATATCAACCGGCTCGTCATCCCCGTAGGTTTTTCCGGCCAGGTTGCCGATTTCCCGGATAAGAGGCTGAAAAACATCTGTGTCGTAATTGGAGGTTTTTCCCTGTAAAACAGCACAAACTCTTTCGAATCCCATACCGGTATCCACATGTTGTGCCGGCAGTTTCTTTAATGAACCATCCTGAAGCCGGTTGAACTGGATAAATACCAGGTTCCAGATTTCCATCACCCGCGGATCATCTTTATTTACAAGCTGTGCTCCGGGCTCTTTTTTGCGTTCTTCATCAGGCCGCAGATCAATATGAACCTCAGAACATGGACCACATGGGCCGGTTTCTCCCATTTCCCAGAAATTATCTTTTTTTCCGCACTTCAGGATATGATCTGCCGCGATCGATGTTTTCTTTTTCCAGAGTTCAGCTGCTTCGTCATCTGCGGGAAGTCCGTTGGATTCTTCTCCTCCAAACACAGTGGCATACAGGCGGTCAGGATCCAGCTTCCAGCGTTCAACCAGAAGCTCCCATGCCCATTCGATGGCTTCTTCTTTAAAATAATCTCCGAACGACCAGTTCCCCAGCATCTCGAACAGTGTATGGTGGTAGGTATCATGCCCTACCTCCTCCAGGTCGTTATGCTTTCCGCTTACACGGATACAGCGTTGTGTATCGGCCGCTCTTTTCCAAAGTTTTCCATTTTCATCCAGTCCATCCTCTTCACCTAAAAAAATGGACTTAAACTGGTTCATACCCGCGTTGGTAAAAAGCAGAGTGGGATCGTTTTGAGGCACCACAGGCGCACTATCCACAATCAGGTGGTTTTTCTCCCTGAAAAATTCAAAAAAATCATTTCGTATCTGAGCTGCTGACCTGGTTGACATATAAGTTTTTAATTATATCTGTATTTTTACATCAAGCTTTAAAAAATAGCAAAATTTGGCATTAACCTCATGCCAATATCTTTTTTGATCGTGGAATCCGATCTTCTTATGTATCTTCCATTTATGTTTAATTTACCTATTGATCTATGAAACCTTTTATAAACTACTTCCTCAGGGGTCTTTTATTTGTATTCCCCCTGTTTGCTACGTTATATGTTGTAATTCTGCTCGTTAACTGGGTAAACGATTCATTGAACAGTATCCTGTTCAACTGGCTTCCTATTAACATACCCGGCCTGGGAATTATAACTGCTTTTTTTCTGATCATTTTACTTGGTTTTGGAATTACCAGGGCATTTGCAAAGCCACTGTTTTCATACCTGGAAAGGCTGCTTGAAAAAACTCCTTTTATAAAAATTATCTATACAGCCTTTAAGGATTTTACCGAAGCTTTTTTCGGTGAAAAGAAAAGATTTAACAAACCGGTGATTGTGAATCTTGTTGACGGAGTGGATAGAATAGGTTTTATCACTGAAACCGATTTGCGGGTACTTCAGGTTCAGAACCGTATCGCGGTTTACTGCCCTCATTCATATAATTTTTCCGGAAATCTTTTTCTTGTTGAACCTTCACGTGTAAAACCATTGGATATTGATCCTGCCGATGCAATGAAATTTGCCGTAAGTGCCGGAGTTACTCATATCAGTTATAAAAGTAAAATTCCGGTAGCAAAATGAATTTAGTTTTCACCGATGCAGAGTTGAATGATATACGTGCTGACTTTCCGCATGCAGAGCAAGGCCACATTTACCTGAATCATGCCGCAGTCGGCCCGATCTCTAAACGGGTCAGAAATGCTTTAGATCAATTTCTTCTGGAACGGCATCTTTCTCCCATTGAAAATATGGAAAAGGGAATGAAAACTGTTGAAGAGACCCGTCAAAGTATTGCTGAGCTTATTCACGCTCCGTCAGCCGGTACAATTACATTTACGGGCAATACTTCTGACGGACTTTCAGCCGTAGCCGAAGGGTATAACTGGCAGCCGGGAGACCAGGTTCTTCTGAATACAATGGAATTCCCTGCCAATATTCAACCCTTCAGAATTCTGGAAAGAAAAGGTGTTGAGATCGTTTATGCAGAACCTCAGAATGGAATGATAAGTCCGGAAGTAATTGAAGCGGCCATTACATCAAAAACAAAAATGGTTTCCGTCAGTGCCGTACAATACCTGAATGGATTTATGGCTGATTTACATTCCATCGGCAAACTGTGCAGGCAGCAAAATATCCGCTTTATTGTTGATGGTATTCAGGCTTTAGGAGCAGCCCAAATTGATGTTCAATCGGCTCAGATTGATGCTTTGGCTTCAGGCGGACACAAATGGATGATGGGGCCTCTCGGGCTTGGTTTTTTATATCTGTCTGAAGAATTCAGCCGGGAGCTTACACCCTATAAAACCGGCTGGCTTTCTGTTGAAGAACCCTGGGAACTAACGAATTACCATCAGAAATGGCAGCCTGTTTCTCAGCACCTGGAAACCGGAACGCCAAATATGCTGGGCATTACCGGACTGGGAGCTTCTTTAAAACGATTTTTGGAACTGGGGCCGGAGCGGGTAAGTCACAGAGTTAAGCAGTTTAGTAATCATATCATCAGGATTCTTTCAGAAAATTCATCCGGCCGTATTATCACCCCACAAAATGAAGAAATGAGAGCAGGAATTATTACATTTTCGGCCCCTGTTAAAAGCACACCTGAAGACACCGTTCAGCAGTTAAAAGAGAAAAATATCACTATTTCGGCAAGGGAAGGATATTTTAGATTCTCACCGCATTATTATAATACATCACAGGAAATAGATTGTGCACTGCAGGCATTATTGTAAAGAGAGAATATGAAAAAGTTGCTGACAGACATATGGGAAGTTTTGAAGCTGACATTCAATAAGGCTATAGATGACGATATAGTAACTCAGGGAGCTGCAATTGCATTTTATACCATATTTTCGATAGCACCTTTATTTGTGTTAGTAGTTTCAGTTGGCGGATTATTTTTAAACGAGGAAATGATTTCCAGTCAAATTGAAGGATACCTGGGTGATTTTTTAGATCCCGCAATGATGGAAAACCTTCAGCAGTTTGTTACAAGCAGAATGCAGGGAGATACAGGAATTGTAGCCACTATTATTGCAGCGGGAACTTTGATTTTTGGTGCAACCACGGTTATCAGTCAGCTTAAAGCTACGTTAAATAACATCTGGTATGTGGGAGAGCTTAAAATTCACTCTGTTTGGAATTTTCTACTGAGCCGCCTGGTATCATTTGGTATGATTATTCTTTTCAGCGGTTTGCTTCTTTTATCACTTGTTGCAGAAGCAGCACTTGCTGTTATTGCCGGTTTTTTCTCTGATTTACTGCCCGAGGTTCAGCTGGATCTTTACAGGTATGTTACGCAGTTCGGAACCATCGTATTTGCAGTACTCTTTTTCACATTGATTTTTAAAATTCTGCCGGATGTTCATGCAAGGTGGCTTGATGTTATGGTCGGGGCTGTTGTTACCACAATTCTTTTTATCATCGGCAAAAACCTGATAGGTGTTTACCTCACCGCCACAGGTATCGAAGTAACCTATAAAACAGCGGGATCTTTGGTTATTTTTATTATCTGGGTGTACTATAATGTACAGACTATACTTTTAGGTGCAGTATTTACCCAGGTCTACACCGAAAAATTTGGCGGCAGTATTTCGCCGTACAGATTTGTTTCGCTCCGCAAGCAGGTTGAAAGCAAATTAAAATAAATGGCAGTTGCTTTTAAAGGCTAATAAACTTCTTCGAATGTTCTTGGTGACGGCTTAATGAACTTCTTCAGATCAGAATTCGGAACATCGAATATATTATCCGGCAGTTCTTTCTTTATCTCTACGTACCCCAAAAGATCTTTGTTGATCAGCTCTTTATAGATGCCGGCTTCCATTCCTTTTAATCCACAAATATAGATGAGCGTGTTATCCTTCTGAAGGATTGGATCCAGCAGTTCTTCTTCATCACAAATTTTAGTTTGTACATATTCTTTCGCACCATTTTTCCTGCGGTTTTCCCGGGAAATACATTTCATATAGTGGAAGTTGGGATACTCTTCCTGTACTTTTTCAAAATAGTCAGAGTAAAGCAGATCGGTTCTGTACGGGCAACCGAAAATTAATGCGCAGTGATTTTTGTATTCATTCTCGAAAAGTTCATGAATCATTCCGCGAAAAGGTGCAATCCCTGTTCCGGTGGCAAAAAACAGGTAGTTAAAATCCTGCGCATTTTCAGGCAGTAAAAATCGTTTCCCGCTGGGGCCGGTCAGTAAAACTTTATCTCCGGGTATCAGGTCTGCCAGATAGTTTGATGCTACTCCCACATACAGCTTCTCCTCAAATTCTTCAATCGTTCTTTTTACAGTTGTGGAAATAAGATGTGCATTTCCATTCTCACCTGAAGTGGGTGAAGAAACAGAATACAGACGAAGTTTATGGTTTCTGCCCTTGGCGTTTTTCCCCGGTGGCAGCACACCTACCGACTGCCCCACACGGACCCGGTTTTCAAGATCGGTTCCGGATACATCAAACGTAATGTGTCTGACAAAATTCGGGCTGGACTCTTTTGTAACAATATAGTTTTCAACAACGGTTACTTCTATGGGGTCTTTGGGTGAATAAATATTTAATTCAACTTCAGGGAGCTTTATTTCAGACATGGAATTAATTACAGTATCGATTTTAATTTTAAACAGATTTAAAGGGGAAATTCAATAATTTCATCAAAAATTTTATCATCCGGATCCATCGAATGCGAGGACATTAACACCAAAGCACCATTCTTTTTGGCTTCGCTGATAAGTTTTGAAACTACAATCCTTGTAGATTTATCCAATCCACGAAGGGGCTCATCCATTATAAGGATTTTTGGCTTTAAGATCATGGCAGCCGCAATTTGTGTTTTTTTGCGCATACCTGTTGAAAAAGTTCCGATCCGTTCATCCCGGTCAGCCAGTGAAAGCCGGTCCAGAATATTATCTATCTGCTTCATCGGCTGATTTTCTTCCTCCCACCTGTTCCGGCTCCTCATAATCCATTCAAGCAGCTCACGGGCTGTCAGGTGAATGGGCAAAACCTCTTCATCGTGTACCAATCCTGTTTCTTTTAAATACTCAGGCGGAAATGCATGAATATCCGTACCCTCGAAAAAGATGCTTCCCTCTGTGGGATATGAATTCAAAGATAAAAGCCTCAGAAAAGTAGTTTTTCCCGAACCGTTCGGCCCAATCAGTCCGACAATATTACCCGGAGGAAATGTTGCGGAATAGCCGCTGAAAACGGGCCGTCCGGCTTTGTACTGTTTTGTTACGTTTTCGAGTACAAGCATGAATTTAAACCTTTAAACTTTTTTTTAGCTTTACGGCACCTACAGAAGATATCAGCATTGAAAAAATTAGATATGCCAAAATAACAATTGCCTGATGGTTATAGTCAGGAGTTCCGAAAATAAACAGCTGCATGTTCATACTGAGTGCCATGGGGAGAATCCACCTGAGCTGCATCCAGAACCTGCTCAAAAACCAAATTAAAACCGAATCAATCCATCTCAACAGCCAGTGTGGTGCTAAATCCTGGTTTAGAGTTAACCCGGTAAAAAACTGGTGGGCCATGGCAAACAGCAGCCACACAAAAAATATGAACTGCGGATCGGGTTTTTGATAGGCAATAAACCATACCAGTATATGTCCCGCCCCTACAACCCTGCCGGCCGGAACTACACGATCCAGCTGGAGAACAAACTGCCATACATGAGGTTTCAGACGGCGGGGAACCCACCAAAGCTGTTCCACTTTTCTGACATCCGCCTCCTCCCGGCCTTTCAGATCCGTACCAAAAAATTCCCGGTAAAAAGCATTGGATTGATAAAAATTCTGTTCAATACGGCTTTTCAGGTTATATAGACTCAATATTCCGACTGAGAATATTATCAGCCCTGTCAGCATTTCTGATACAGGCCCCAGCCAGCCGGAAAAAACTGCCGAAGCCACAACCGCAAACATCCCGGTAAAAGTAATTAAAACTGTATTGATCAGGCTTGGTATAGAGCCAGGATCAAGAGGGAATTTAAAATAGTCAGCTGCTTTTTGCCTCATTTCTCTTCCCTTTGGCGACTCTTTCCAGAACTGGGAAGAACTGCCGCTTTTCAGGTATCTGCTCAAAGCCAGTAGAATTAATCCGCCAAAAAGGCCGCTGGCCATCAGAAAGTGAAGTGTTTTGCCCGGTAAATTTCCAAGCGGGTTTTGCAAATCACCGAATAGAATCACACCGAAAAATAGAATTACGGGAATACAGAAACGTCCGATTCCCGAGAAAAAATATTGGATCAGGCGGTTATTGTGAACATTGCCCAGCTGAAGAATCGGGACCCTGCTGTCAGGGAATAACAGGTACGGCATAGAGAATGCTATAAAACCACTCAAAATGAATAACAAATACCGAATAATTACAACACGCTCTTCATATGGACTGTTTCCTGTCCATAGTAAAGCCATGGTTATGATGGAGATGCCTATAAATCCCCGAAGGTAGAGTGATGTTTTTTTGTGAAATGGATTAGATTTCAATGGAAACAGATTCATTGCTTTCAAAAGAAAGCAATATAAACAGATATCTGAACATGAGTATTATTCAAAAGATTTTTTTAAATCTATCATACTCACCGGTTTTACAAGGAAAGCTTTATAACCCGTTTTGCCGGCTCTTTCCAGATAAGATTGATCCGTGTTCCCGGTTGTATAAATAATATCTGTATCTGTAACAGACTTCAGGATCAGAGAACTGGCATCAATGCCATCTATATTTCCTGCCAGGCGTATATCCATCAATATGACATCAGGTTTGGAATGTACCGCCTCTTGTACAGCTTCTTCCCCCGTTGTTACACGCCCTATTACTTTATGACCAATTTTTTGCACCATCTTTTGAGTTGAAAGAGCAATAATCATATCGTCTTCAACAATCAAAACCTTTTTCAAAATCTTTCTTTCTGCCTCACAAATTTTTCTTATAAAAAAACAAAAGCTTACATAAGTAAGAGATATAACTCTTAATAACGTTACAAAAAAAATCAGCCGCATGGAAAAAACTACAGTTAATTATGGAATTGAAGTTTTTTTCTTCACGTTTCTTATATTGCAACACCTTCAGGAAAAACGCTTCCAGGCTAATTAAAAAATATATCTAAGCCATGAAATTTTATGTTTGTATTAAGCAGGTTCCCGATGTCAATGCGCCCCTGCAAATAAAAGACGGGCAACTCATTCAAGACGCAGACAGAAACATTTTAAACGCCTATGACGCTTCTGCTGTTGAAGAAGCCCTGGTATTGAGTGAAGCGCATGGAGGCGAAGTTGAAGTGGTACTGGCAGGGCCCGAAAAAGCCAAAGAAACCATTCGCAAAGCATTAGCTATGGGAGCTGCCAAAGGAACACATATCGTCACTTCCGGTGATGAAAATTATAATTCGTTTGCATATGCAAATATTCTTGCGGAATTTTTCAGAGATAAAGAATACGACTTTATTTTTTGCGGCAAACAGTCCCAGGATACTGATTCCGGTTTAACCGGCGGAATGCTTGCTGAACTGCTCAGCCTTCCCTTTACAACAAATGCCGTAGGCCTGGATTTAAGCGATAATGTATTGGTTGTAAAAAGACAAGGAGACGCCGGACAGGAAATGATAGAAATTCCCGCTCCGGGCCTTGTTACCTGTTCGAATGATATGAACGACCCACGCATTCCAAGTCTGAAGGGAATCATGCAGTCGAAACGAAAACCGGTGGATTCCATTTCACTTTCAGATCTTACAACAGATTGGAACTCCGATGATATAAAAATTAAGATTGCCGGTTATGAGGAAAAACCCGATCGGGAACCCGGTAAAAAATACGAAGGCGAACCTGATGAAATTGCACGGCAGGTAGCACAACTTCTTGATACTGAAGCAAACGTTATATAATCAGAAATAAAAAAACCTCATGAGCATTTTATTAACCAGTATCGCCATTAACAATGGCAAAATTAAACGTTCATCACTGGAAGTTCTATCACGCTGCAATCAGCTCGCAGAAGCAAACGGCTATCATTCTGCCGCACTGGTAATTGATGAAAATCCATCCGCATACACTGATGATTTAAAAAAATATGGTCCGGCAACGATCTATACCATCAAAAATCCTCTTTTTAAAAACCATCTGAATGCACCTTTACTACGTGCCCTTTCCACTGCGGTTGAACAAATTCAGCCCAAACTGTTGGCTTTTGCATCAACAGAAAGTTCAAAAGATATTCTGGGTGCTCTTTCGGCAAATCTGAAAGCAGCAGCCCTGCCGGATATGTCTGAGTTTGAATTGACAGGAAACGGTGTGAAGGGAAAACGTCCGGTGATGGCCTCCAAAATAATCTCTGCAGTGGAAGCAGACGGTGAACCTGTTATCATTTCCGTGCGTTCCGGATCGTATGATGCTACTGAAAAACCGGCGGACTGTAAGATTGAAGATATCACTTTTGATTATAGTGAGAAAGATCTGAAAACTACGCTTAAAGAAATCATAAGTGCCTCGTCGGATAAAATTGATCTGTCTGAAGCCGAAACTGTTGTGGCTGCCGGACGTGGTGTAAAAGACGAAGAGGGCCTGAATCTTATTACGGAACTGGCTTCCGTTTTAAATGCAGGTATCGGTGCATCCCGGGCATTAACTGAAGCCGGAGTATATGACCCAAGCCTCCAGATCGGGCAGACTGGTAAAGTGGTTTCGCCGCAGCTTTATATAGGGATAGGAATTTCCGGGGCCATTCAGCATGTTGCGGGAATGGCAAACAGTAAAGTAATTGTCGCCATCAACAAAGATCCCGACGCACCCATTTTTGATATCGCCGATTATGGTATTGTAGGGGATCTTTACAAAGTACTGCCGCCTTTTATCGAAGAATTGAAGAAAGTGAAAAGTGAAAAGTGAAAAACGCAAAAATCCTCTTTAAAAAAGAGAATAGCTTTTCACTTTTCGTTTTGCCTTTTCACTCAATTAAAAACCTATGGATGAAAAATTTGACTGTATTGTAATCGGGGCCGGAGTGGCGGGTTTGGCTGCTGCTATGACTCTTGCACGAAACAATATGAAGTTTTTGCTGATTGAAAAGGGGGAATTCCCAGGATCTAAAAATGTATCCGGTGGTGTCTTGTGGGGCCACGACCTGGCTAAACTTGTTCCGGAATACTGGAAAGAAGAAGATGGCGGCTGGGACCGTTTCATTAATCACCGCCGGCTGACATTCATGGATGAAGAGTCCACCTTTTCTCTCGATTTTAAATCTTCCCATTTCAATGAACCTCCTTACAGTGGTGTTGTGGTATTACGCTCCAAATTCGACCGCTGGCTGGCTGATAAGGTTCAGGTAGCTATAGATGAAAGTGATTATGCAATGGACTCCTTCATTGCCACCAACATTAAAGTGGATGAAGTGCTGATGGAAAATGATAAAGCGGTGGGAATCAAAACCGGTGAAGAAGAATTTTATGCCGATTCGGTGATTATAGCAGAAGGAGTAAACAACCTCTTAACCCGTCAGGTTGGGCTTCAGGATAGTTATGTACCGGCCGACCACATGCTTACCGGAATCAAAGAAATCATCCGGTTCGATCAGAAAGTCCTGGAAAATAGGTTTCAGCTTAACGGGTTCAGCGGCATGTCGAATGAGTTTGTCGGCTGGGCAACCGACGGCGTTGAAGGCGGCGGTTTTTTATATACCAACCGCGACACTATTTCCCTTGGCCTGGTGCTCGGAATTAAAGATATGCGTGAAAAAAGAAAAAGCCCGCATGATGTGCTGAATCATTTTAAAACTCATCCCGTTATTGCAGATATTATTAAAGACGGTGAAGTTGTGGAGTATTCGGCACATGTGGTTTCTTCGGGTGATAAACGAGCTATGCCAAAAGAGCTTTATAAGGATGGGGTACTGCTGGCAGGCGAATCCGCAAATTTACTGATGAATGCCGGTAAAGCTATCCAGGGGATGGACTATGCAATGCATTCCGGAATACTGGCTGCTGAAACCATTGTAAATGCCAAAGAAAAAAATGATTTCACTTCAGCCACGTTACAAGAGTATCGTACTGCACTGGATAACAGCTATGTCATGAAAGACATTAACGGCTTTCAGGATGCGGTTCATCTTCTGCATACAGACACCATGCAACAAAAAGTACCCAACCTGATTTGTGATTTCGGCCGGCAGTTTTTTACCATCAAAAACGAACCTACCCCAAAATCCAGGGATATGCTGAAAGGTGCTGTTAAACGTCATTCATCATTCTGGGAACTCGCAAAACTTGGATTTAAAGCAGGAAAATCACTTTGAAAAAATGAAAAGTGAAAAGCGTTATGAACAGATTCCAATTACCTTTCGCTTTTGCCTGAACTACAACAGAAAATTTCAACCAGACATAAATCCCAATGAAGCTTTTATCATTACCCGATCGTTTAGGCCTTGTAAGTTACCGGAATCAGGCAAAATCCGATATCAAACCCCATATCAGGGTAAATACGGATATCTGTAATTCCAGGTGTTCTCATAAAAGTACAACATATGTCTGCCCGGCTAACTGCTACACACTGGATGATGAGGGCCTGGTTCACTTCCAGGTGGAAGATTGTATTGAATGCGGAACCTGTATGTATGCCTGTGACAATGGAGCAGTTACATGGGAATTTCCCGATCCCGAAATTGGCCGCGGTGTTACCTGGAACTTCGGATAATGCCAAGGGCAAGACATGGTATTTCTCGAAACAGCAACAAGTATAGAAACTGCTCCAACTTTCAGAGAAGAAATTAAACTCTGACGCCTCATCAAGAAATACCATGTCTGATAAGGTAAGAGACAGAACCGAGA
The DNA here is from genome assembly GCA_040882525.1 of Balneolaceae bacterium. Taxonomy (GTDB): domain Bacteria; phylum Bacteroidota; class Rhodothermia; order Balneolales; family Balneolaceae; genus Rhodohalobacter. The sequence continues at coordinate 616,228 of JBBEBD010000057.1, forward strand.
CATGGTATTTCTCGAAACAGCAACAAGTACAGAAACTGCTCCAACTTTCAGAAAGAAAATAAACTCTGACGCCTCATCAAGAAATACCATGTCTGATAAGGTAAGAGACAGAAC
>JBBEBD010000057.1:616441-624168 GCA_040882525.1 Balneolaceae bacterium
AGACATGGTATTTCTCGAAACAGCAACAAGTACAGAAACTGCTCCAACTTTCAGAGAAGAAATCAAACCCTGATGCCACATCAAGAAATACCATGTCTGCAAATTTGTATATCTACAATCACGTGAACCTCAGCCCTTTCTTTTTTGTTAGACTCACCATATTTCATCTATAAACTTCTACATCAAGACCAAAATAGTTCATCAGAATCATTATATTTTGGAAGCGTTTCCAGAAAATTAAACCCATCAAAAAAATGAGACCCGACCTGCTTGAAAAAACAAATCAATTATCATTTGAACTAACTGAAGATCATCAAATGATCCGGGATTCTGTCCGGGAGTTTGCCGAAAGACATATTGCCCCGGACGTATCAGAAAGAGACGCCGCAAAAAAGTTTCCTCATGATATTATAGAAAAACTGGCCAGCCAGGGTATGCTGGGAATATACCATGATGAAGAATATAGCGGTGCGGGATTTGATACCATAAGCTTTTGCCTTGCCATCGAAGAAATCGCCCGCTGGGATGCTTCTCTTGCTCTCACGGTTGCATCTCATACGTCACTTGCAAGCGGGCACATTGCGCTGGCCGGAAATCATGAACAGAAATTGAAGTACCTCACTCCCCTCGCAAAAGGGGAAAAACTTGGGGCATGGTGTCTCACCGAACCGGGATCGGGCAGTGACTCTTCCGACCTGAAAACCACTGCCATCAAAGAGGGAGATCATTACATCCTGAACGGATCAAAAATATTTATAACTCAGGGATCTGTGGGCAGTACTTATGTGGTACTTGCCAAAACCGATCCATCTTTGGGCACCAAAGGCATTAGTGCATTCATTGTGGAGCGCGAATGGGATGGGGTTCTCCCGGGAGAACCGATGCACAAGCTTGGGATGAACTCCTCTGATACGACCGAAGTTGTTTTTGAAAATGTGAAGGTCCCCGCTGAAAACCTGCTGGGTGACGAGGGCAAGGGATTCATAGACACAATGAAAGTGCTCGATGGCGGACGCATAGGTATTGGCGCTCTTTCGGTAGGAATTGCCAGGGGTGCTTTGGAAGAGTCCATGAAATATGCTAAAGAACGCAAACAGTTTGGAAAACCGATTGGTGATTTTCAGGCCATTGAGCATAAAATGGTAGATATGGCTGTGGAAATTGACGCCGCCCGGCTGATGGTACACCGCGCCGCCTGGCTGAAGGATCTGGGCAAACGGTACACAAAAGAAGCTTCTATGGCTAAACTCTTCGCCTCCGAAATGGCCGAACGCGCCGCCCTGGATGCCGTACAAATTCACGGCGGCTACGGCTACACTAAAGAATACCATGTGGAGCGTTTTCTGCGTGATGTGAAGCTAATGACCATTGGTGAAGGAACTTCGGAGATTCAGCGGCTGATCCTGGCGAGGGAGATTAAGAGGGAAATGGGGTATAGTTGAATTATTAAAATTTAAGACTTCTGTATGTTGAGAATTAGTAGCTAGTTTTCTGAAAACCCGGAAACATTAATTTTAATCTCTGCTACAGCTATTTCTGGGTCTCCACTCCTGCGATCAATAAAATAGATTTTACCTTTTTTATACCTAATACCTTGAATTAACCACCCCGGTTGAGTTGGATTTTCCCGGATTTCTGATTGGCTTAGTTCATCAACCCTAGAATAGCCTATAAATTCGCCGGAATTAAAATCAAAAACCGACATACCAATTTCCTCCATACCTTTATCATCTATTGTAGAGGTATAACGTACAATATATTTTTCATCTACTGCATGGGCTGCAATATTAGCATTAAAAACCAACCCTGCTACTGCGCCACGAGGTGTTCCCATCCTGATAGCATGAGTTGGGGCATTATTAGAATCAATTTGCCGGTACACTTCACCTTCAGGTTCCGGACCGTTTAATATGGTTGTCTGATTCCATATTCCGTTGTTTTCTTCATAAAGATAAGTTTCGCCGGAATTAAGGAATGGCGCCACCAGAATTTTTTGATCTGACAAAACTTCAAAAAAACCTGAACGGGGACCTCCTATTAAACCTTCAACAAAATAATTTTCAGTGTCACCAAAAAGAGCTGCATCACCAAATGAGGCTTTTTTTTCTTCTGAAAAGTCAGGTTTATATACATGAATTAAATGGTCATTTTCCGGACGTCTTTGATTTGGTAAAACAGGTTTTCGATAAAATAAAAAATAATCTCCCTCACTGTTTGCCCTTCCCATCCAAGGGGAAATTAATGTTTCTTCAACCGGTGAATTGTAAGAATTGAGGTACTCTCCATTTAATGTAAATTTTGACACTCTCTGCATGCTTCGATCAAAGATTACAAGCTTTTCTGTTTCGGTTGAAGAGTCCAGAAAGATTACAGAAAGTTCTACAAATTCTCCGGGTCCCCTGCCTTGTTGACCTATAGTAGTTAGATAATTTCCATGAGAATTGAATTTTTTTATTTCATTCAACCTTTGATCGGCAACATATACATTCCCTTTTTCATCACTTAAAACAAAATTTGGGAAAACAAATAAATATTCATTCTGCTGATCTTGAATTTCATACCCGATCCTTAACTCTTCGTTAAAGGAATAAGAAACTGTTTGTGAGATAGAATTTATAGGAATAAATAAAAATAAAATAAAAATTGACTTCTGCATAAGTTTAAATTAATACACGCAGACAAAACATCTGCGTGTATTGGTTAATTTTTGTTTAACAATGTGCACCATAAACAGCACAAGACCCATCAGGGTAAATATGACAGTTGGTCCATGCAGATTTTAAATAATCTGCACCATCAATACATTCTTCAGCAGAACCACATGATTTGTTGCAACTTGACGAAAGTGCAGAAGATGCATATGATGTATAAACAAAAGCTCCCAAGCTAAATAATAGTACGCTAATTGCTATATATATCTGTTTCATATCGTTACCTCATATGTTTTTGTTTTTTTTGATTATGCGAACCAGCTCACATAATTTGTGCTAAAAAATTTTGTTTTGCCTGTGTTTCGGTCGGCATGGAAGTTTCCAGAATCACCCTTGCCTTCACTGTCTGTTTTTGGTTATCAATGATTATCATCTGTCCAACCAATTCTCTTAATTCATATGATGAGAGAAAACGATACACGATTTCTTCCGGTTTATACTCGTAATTCAATCCCAAATTTAAAGCCTTTTGCAGTTGTTCACTCTCTTCCTCAAATTCCGTATTCACTACAATGATTTGGTGTCCATTCTCTTCTCCAAAATATTCGTTAGTTAAATATGAAAATTCCGAAATTTCCGCCATACAGGGTGCGCATATCTGCGGACGTACAAAATAGATAACCGAAAGCTCCTTATTTGAATCCTTTAAGACTGTATTTTTTAAACTCTCAAAGACCTCTGCATCAATTTTTTCTTCAGCAATGATATATTCCAATTGATGGATTCGATCTTCTTCAAAAAACGTTATCAGGCTAAGCACCAACAGTAAAAAACTAACTCCGTAGATCGCTATTAAAAGATTCGTTTTCATCAGAATCGCCATTTATTTTTTTCTTAAAGAAAGAATAAATAATTTTCGGAACAGTTATATACTCAATATTATGTAGTTTAGTTCTACAATTTTTTATTTATAATTTCTTTTTATCCATTCTTCCAAAGCTCCCCTTCCTTTTAAATCCAGTTTATTGCAAATACGAGACCGGGTATTCTCTATTGTGCGTTTACTCAAAAACAACTCCTCCGCAATCCGTTGATTTTTTTTTCCTTCTGCAACTTTTATTAATACTTCCCCTTCCCTTCTGCTCAATCTTAATAGTGTTTTATCCAATACCCGAATAGGTTTGCTTTTTCTCATATCTACCGTTTTTTATTTATTCATTACTACTAAATAGATAATCTAACTTGCTTTCTGTTACAGTAAATTTATAAAAATTAGTAAATTATAATCTTCTTTCTGTTTCAATGAAGTCTATATATAAACTCCCTACCAGATTTTTAAAACATCATCCTGCATGATGATTCAAGTTTATGAATTCATTACATTCATTGTTCTAACACTTTTTAAGATTCCCAAACTAAAAAATCATCTGCTTTAAATGTCTGGCAACTCATTTAACATCAACGACGCATACCTTTTTGAATCTGAACTTTCCGAAGATGACCGCATGATCATGGAGTCGGCCCGGGAGTATGCTCAAACCAAACTCGAACCCCGCGCCCTGAAAGGAAACCAGGAAGAGATATTTGATATGGAGATTGCTAAAGAGATGGGCGACCTCGGACTTTTGGGGGCCACCATCGATCCAAAATATGGTGGCGTGGGTGCCAGCCAGACGGCCTACGGACTGGTAGCCCGTGAAGTGGAGCGCGTGGATTCCGGGTACCGGTCATTCATGTCTGTACAGTCTTCTCTTGTGATGTATCCCATCTCCATTTTCGGAACCGAAGAACAGAAAGAGCGTTTTCTGCCCCGTCTGGCTTCCGGCGAAATTATCGGATGTTTCGGGCTTACTGAACCGGACCATGGATCCGATCCCGGTTCGATGGTAACCACTGCTGTAAAAACAGACGGCGGCTGGATTATGAACGGCGCCAAAATGTGGATTACTAACTCTCCCATTTCGGATGTGGCGGTGGTCTGGGCCAAAGCCAAAGAGAATAAAGATGATGAGCCGGTCATACGCGGTTTTCTTGTGGAAAAAGGAATGGAAGGGTTTTCTGCTCCTGCTACCAAATATAAGATGAGCCTGCGAGCCTCTTCTACCGGTGAACTTGTTTTTGAAGATGTGTTTGTGCCCGATGAAAATGTATTTCCTGAGATCCGCGGGCTGAAAGGACCATTTATGTGCCTGAACAGTGCCCGGTACGGAATTGCCTGGGGTGCCATCGGGGCGGCTGAGTTTTGTTATGAAAGATCAAGGCAGTATGTGCTGGACCGCAAGCAGTTCGGTCAGCCTATCGCGGCCAATCAAATACCCCAGACCAAACTGGCCAATATGCTCACCGATATCACCTCCATGCAGATGCTGGCCTGGCGGCTGGCTCAGCTTAAAGATGCCGGACGCGATCACCCATCTATGGTTTCACTGGCCAAACGAAATAATGTTGGCAAGGCACTAGATATCGCACGGGTAGCCCGGGATATGCACGGCGGAAATGGAATTACCGGAGAGTACCGTGTGATTCATCACATGGTAAACCTCGAATCCGTCAATACTTATGAAGGCACTTATGATATTCACGGTTTGATTTTGGGAAGGGATATTACCGGAATTCCGGCGTTTGTGCCGAAGGGGGATGGCTAAAGCCAAATTCCAAAAAACAAGCATCAAATAACAAACTTTCCGTGGTTTCAAAAAAGTATGGTGGTGGGCAAAAACCTCCCCTCTTGAGAGGGGACCGATAACGAAGCGTTCAGCGGAGTTATCAGGGGTGTGTTTGCCGATGCGTTAAACAAAGAGAGCTTCGTGGCATGATAAACACACCCCTTGCATAAGCTCTGCGCCTTCGGCAAACGAGCTTATACTTTTCCCCTCTCAAGAGGGGAGTTTTTTCTTGCCCATCTATTCAAATGAATCACCACCTCTCAAATGAATCACCACCTCAAAACTCTGTCTCCCATTTGAAGGCGGTCCACCACATCATTAAAGCCAATGCATTCTTTTGGTGCTTCAAATACAGGGTTTTATTTCAAAACCATACCTGACAACCTCCCGAAAACCTCTCCCATTTTTCTCGACAGTATATGCTGTTCCGTTTTTCACAAAATGAATGGGTTTATCAAAGCTCATTCGAAATGTAGCTGTAATGTTACCGGTACGATCATCAATAATCCACCACTTTAGTTCTTCGCGATTTTCTGTGATGGTTGATATCCAAATCCGATCTTCATCATCTGCAAACATTGAGTAAAATACCGGCCATTTTTCCGGATAGGTGGCACTTTCGCGAACCCTGAGGAGCTGGTCATTATGACTAAACCTCGGGTGTATCAGTTCATCGGGATCCAGATCAAACCGGTCAAACGGTAAATAATAGGAATGCAAATGATTGCCGGATGTATCGTTCACATCAATCAAAAATTCATCAGTAAATGCTGAGTACATTCTTCCAGTCTCAGATATAGATAAAAGTGGTTTTTCGGGAATTGGAAGTATAAAAGGAGCCGGCTTTCCTGCATAATCACCCACGAGAAAATGTATATCAGGCTGCGTAAGAATGGCATCAGATATCAGTTCACTGTTTTCATCCACCACATAGTAGCGGATCTCCCCTTCCGGTTCATACGCCGGATTTCTATTACGTGTAAATGCCATCACATTAGAATCATCCTCTCTGACCCAAACCGGATCTGTACTAAAACCCTGCCAGTCATCCGGCAGGTGATCCCCCGATGGATTTAAACTCAATGTGTCAATTAACTCACCGGATTCCATTTCAAAAGAAGTTCTGCGGTTAAGTTGTCTATCTAAAACGAGAAGAGTCTCATTTTTTATTTGAAGTTCGCCTATTTCAAGAAACTGTCCCATGTCATCGCCGTAGCTTCCAAGACTTTCTCTGTACGATCCTTCACTGTCAAAAATATAAATATGCCGCCGTTTCCATGACTCTCCCGCAAAATAAACAGTCCCATCTTCATCCACGGCGATCGCGGGAATACCTGATAACAGCAGCGAATCCGTAAAAGCAATTTCTCTCTCAAATTTCACAGAACCGCTGACGGGAGAATCATGCTGAAGCATAATTAATGAATCAATCGCCTGAACGTGGGGAGGAAGCCCACCCTTTTTTTCCTGCGAACAAGCTGTCAGGAGTACGATCCCAAGGAATAGCAGATTACTTAATTTTGATGTAGGAAAACAGATGGTATAGAGAGTTTGTAGTTTGGTGTTTGTAATTTGGCGCTTCATACACACCCCTGATAGCTTCGCTATCTGTCCCCTCTCAAGAGGGGATATTTTCTTCCATTCAGTAAATTTCCGCTTTTAAAACCCGATCTCCTACCTGCATTCGGTCCACTACATCCATTCCCCGTATGACACGCCCGAAGCGGGTATAGTTTCCATCCAGGTGCGGTGCCCATTGATGCATGATGAAGTACTGTGCTCCTTCGGTGTCGGTTCCCGAGCTTGCAATTCCAACGGCCCCCCGTTCAAATGATTCGAATGATGGTTCTGTGGGCAGAGTATAATCCGGACCGCCTAACCCGTCTCTGCGTTCGAAATCGCCGCCCTGAACTACAAAATTCTTCACTACCCGGTGGAATACCACATCATCATAAACTCCCGCTCTTGTCAGGCTGTCTATAGATGAAACGGTAAATGGTGCGGATAAAGGATCAAGCTGAATCTCAACTCTCCCCTTTTCAGTTTCCAGCGTCCATATTGGATATACTCCCAGGTCATAAAGCCGCTGCCAGTTCGGAGTTCTGAATGTTTTCTCAGGGGCATACTCTTCATCAAACCGGTCAGGGTACCGTTCCTGTAATGCAGTTGAAAGTGCCATAGCGTTTTCCGGTTCTCCACTCTCTCTGAAATCAGAGTATAGATTTGAAAGCCGGTCAAAATCTTCATCTTCAATGATCATTTCATCCGTTAAAATTGTACTCAGCCCGGAAATAGCGCTCCGGTTTCCGGTATTTAGCTGATCAAACACAATTTCACGAACCCGCTCCCTCAAACTATTACCTTCCTGTTCAAGCCAAAATCCGGATAGTGCCTGCGCAGCATGCAGCCC
>JBBEBD010000058.1:0-11448 GCA_040882525.1 Balneolaceae bacterium
TGTTCTTTATAAAAAATAAAGAAATCTATTGATTTTTAACACAGTACCTGACGGAGTTAGGATTGCAAAAAAAGAGTGGCTTTAGCCACATTTAAACTCAATCTGCTCATCTCTCATACATAATGAAAACAAACTAAAAAATAACTAGGGATGAGCTATGGATGCATCTTGTATTTTCAACAAAAACAGGCTGCCACACTTTGGAAGGTGGACGGTGATGACCGCTTTTGCGATCCTTCGGAAGGATATACACCCTCGCCTGCCTCCGCTTCGGCACTTCCAGCATCAGTTGCCGAATCCTGAAAAACAGACAGGCCGCAGCCTCACTTTTCTGATGTCACTGCCGAATTTATAGCGAGTTCAGACTTATTTTTTTACTCTTCGACAGCTAATATACCACCAGGTTCTTCCTGCTTCCCTTTTACATGATAATCCAGCCAGTCAACCCACCGCCGCCACATATCAAGCAGGGTTTCCTTAGCGGATAACTTATGGTCTTCATACGGATACATATACATTGCCGCTGTTTTACCCATGCCATTTAATGCATGGAACATTCTTTCAGAATTTCCCGGCCATGTTCCCGAATTCTGATCTTGCTCCCCATGATACATCAACAATGCACCTTTAAGTTTATCTGCCCCGAATATGGGAGACATTTCAATGTAGCGATTCGTTGCTTCCCACAGATCCTTTTTTTCCTGCTGAAAGCCAAAAGGCGTTAATGTTCTGTTATAGTTGCCCGATCCTGCAATCCCCGCTTTGAAAAAAGGGGTATGAATCATGGCATTCGTTGCACCAAACGCCCCGTAACTGTGCCCTCCAATAGCCATTCTGGAGCGATCGATATATCCTTTAGCTTCAGCGCTATAGATCACAGCACTACTATTTTCCACGATACTCTGCACAAAATTATCGTTGGAGTTCCCGCGGCCTCCAATAATCGGCCAGTCGGGTTTTAACACTGCATAACCTTCTTTTACAAGAATATCTGCACTTTGGGGGGTGATCTTCGGATAAGCATTTTTATTATGGTACTTCAGGCTCTCGTTATAATCATCCTGGTCACGATATTTTTCCGGATAATGCCAGATGAATCCAGCAAGAGGCTCACCGTCCCAGTCAGCAGGCATTACAACTTCCACCCAAAACTCAATACCATCAGCTCTTTTCACTTTATAACGATCTCTAAAGGCCTGGGAAACGGCCCGGTTTGGATCTTCATTTTCTGTGAGTTTGGTGAGCAAGTTATCAGGTAAATTCAAACACCAATAGTTTGGATATTCAGAAGGCGACTCCCGCCGTATTACGAGTTCATTTACACTGGGATCCAGAATCTGAATTTGAGATTCAAATATTTCTTCTGAACTTTGGAAAATTCTCTCTTTGTTGCCGGTTTTAATTTCAACGCGGTCAAGAAACGGCCGGGGTGCCTTCTCTTCAACATCCCGATAAAACTGGGCGGCACTTAAAAATACAGCTTTTTTATCTTCCGATAACCGTACTGCCGGTTTCCCTTTTTTGCCTGTAAAGGTTACAAGGTTTCCTGGAATATCATAAAAGTCTTCGATTACAAACTGGTAAACAGGGAAAGTGGCATCGGGTTGATCCGGATAGTATGCAAACAGATAGGCCTTGCCTCGATTAGACGATGAAATAAATAAAATATCTCCATCTTCTGAATATCTCACTCGGTTCAGCTTCTGTTTAGATGAAAAAAGGACAATCATATCTTCATCACCAAAAGGAGGCAGCCATTGAATAACCTCATCTCTTTTTTTACCATTTACAATCATACTCAGGCCCCGGCCATCCGGACGCCAGGAGATATTTCTCCGGCCGTAACTTTCAATGGTATCCCGGCCGGATACTCCATCCCGGGTTTGTGAAGTCTTAAGTGTGGTTAAGGCATCACCGTTGAGATCCCATATCTCTTCCTTCCATCCAAATTTGGATACCGGTACAATGTGTGAAAAAGGTTTTTGCAATAACTTAACAATGACATGTTCTCCTGATGGGGCCGCTTCAATACTGCGAATCATTTCCGCATCGCCAATAGGTTGTACGAGACTATTTTGGGTATCAAGCTTTACCAGTTGTCCCCTCACGTAGTACTCAAGTAATACCTCTTCGAAATGATCCTTCAGCAGTGATGGGTAGGTGGGTAACCGATTCTCTGCTTCTGACGTTGTTCTCACTTTTAAACCAACGGGTGTATCGGGGCGAACCGGCTCATTACCGCGGTTTTCAGGAATCAGCACTGCAAAAATATTGCGGCTGTCTGCAGCCCACTGAAATGTAGTGTTTAATGTTGCAAGTACAGGCTGGGTGGTTACCCGTTTAGAGGATCCAGACTGTATATCCGTTACATAGAGGTGGGTTGCCTCCATTTCATGACCCATCCATGCTATTTTACTTCCATCCGGCGACCATTGAGGATTGCTGATAACCATTTCATCCGGAATTTCAAGTTCCATCTTCTCACCTGTGCGTGTATTCACAAGCACCAAACCCCCCGTTGCTTCATGGGTGGTTAGAGAACGGGAACGGTTGGCCCGGTGATCGATTTGCAAGCCGCCGAGATTATAATATTCCCTGGAATATTCGGAAAGGGACGGAATACCATTACGTTTACTGTTCAGAAAATAATCCCCTTTCGGGCTCATTTCATCCAGTGTTACATTTTGATAATCAGGAGCCAGTATTTCCTTAGAGATTGTTTCTGGTGGTGTCAAATATGCATCGGTAAAATCAGGCGGAATCTGTGCAAAAGCTTCACCAAGTGTGATAACACAGAACACACCCATTAAAACCGACAGGTTTCTTAAGTTTCGAACCATCGGGAGAGAGATCATAAATAAATGAGAGAATAGACAGGCTTCAGCAACTTTCAAAAACAATGAGAGATAAGCTTCTGAATACCCTGCAATTTTTAAATGCAGCCCTTCTTATACATCAGCCGGTTTCGATAATCCTTGAGAGTAGATTACCGGATCAGATCTAAAGCATTTAAGAACTACTGAGAGTATTATTTGGAACGGTGTGGCAGCTATAATGTTTCCCAAAAAATAAGTAATCCATGCCCTGTTTCATGAACAGGCTTAGCATTCAGCTGCTCCTGGTGTGTTAATATGGCATTTCAGGAGGCTGGATGTAACTATTTATTCTTTTTTTATTCAGCGATCATTACTTGCTTTTTCATTTAATATATCTGCTGTAAATTTTAAAAAAATCTCGGTTGACGGCTCCGGAGACACATAAACATGTTTACCTGAAGCAATACTCAGCTCCTCGGCTGTTGTATTTCCAATAGCAAAAAGCCCTGGCAGGCTGCCGGATTCAAATCCACCGCTGTTCCGGAAAGATTGCACCGCGCTTGGGCTGTAAAAAAGAATAGCATCCGGCTTTTCCGCAGGTAGAGTAACATGTTTCAGCCGGGTTTCATAAACCACGATATCTTTCACGTGTAAATCTGCCTGGGAAAGAATCTGCCTGAGTTCTTCACGGCGTTTATCCCCGCAGAAGTGCAGTATGGTTGTATTCTCTTTCTCTGAATTGTCCAGATCGCTAATAATCAGTTTTGCCAGTTCAGCACCATACTGTTCATCCGGTACAATCGGAGTAATGCCGGTTTCATGAAATTCTTCTGCTGTTTTCTTACCCACAGCGTAGAATTTTGAACCGGGTGGAACTTCCACTCCGGCCATCAAAAAGCGCTGGAAAGCTTTGGCTCCGTTCCGGCTGGTAAAAACAAAAACGGGACGCTCTGCTTTCTGAATGGCCGTTTGCACTGACAACCAATCATTTCTGAAATGAATTTCAATGGCTGGCTGAACAAAAACGTTTAAACCTATATTTTCAGCCAGGGCAATCTGTTCATCGGTAAGCTCTCGGGTAACCATTATGTTGTGTGTTGATTTCACAAAGAATGTTATTTAACGTGAACTCGAGATAAAGACAAAGACTAAAACTCAAATCTACGTCATTCCGGGCTTGACCCGGAATCTCCATACTCTAAAAAAGCAGGAGATTCCGAAACAAGCCTGCCTGCGCTGAGCTTTGGCTGACAGGTTCGGAATGACGCAAAGTTAGCATTTGGAATTTCTGTTTTAATCTTCCTCAACCCCGGATCTCTTCAATAATATTCTTCGCTCCCTGTCTCAGCAGTTGCTTTGCCGCTTTCCGGCCCAGGCCCGGTGCATCATCCAAACCTGCGGTTAATTCCACATCATACTGAAGGGAACCATCGATTTTTAATGCCACCGCATGCAATATCACCTTTTGTTCTTCGATCCAGGCATAAGCTCCTACAGGGGCGCTGCATCCTGCCTCCATCTCGTTCAGCAATTCCCTTTCAATAGCCGTACATAAAGCTGTTGGCACATGATTTAGTAAAGCAGTTACCTCCCGGAGTTTTTCATCATCTTCACGTATCATCACCGCCATCGCACCCTGTGCGGGAGCGGGAACCATCCAGTCCAGGTACACCGAGATGTGTGAATCGAGATTGATTCTTTTTAATCCGGCGGCTGCAAAAATAGCTCCGTTCCAGCCTTTTTCTTTTACTTTCCGGAGCCTGGTATTCACATTTCCACGGATATTGGTTATTTCGTGGTTAGGGTATCGATGCAGCCACTGCGCCCGCCGCCGGTTACTGCTTGTGGCAATCATCGCGGCGGTTTCTTCATCTTCAAGAAAACCGGTTCCCAGCGGAGCGACCAGTGAATCGCGGGGGTCTTCCCTTTCAAGCACTGCGGAAACAGATAAGGGAAGCGGATTTTCAGTTGGAAGATCTTTATAAGAATGAACCGCAAGATCAATCCGGTTTTCCAGCAGTGCATCATCCAGGGCTTTGGTAAAAGCGCCTTTACCACCCATTTCAGTCAGCGGGGTTTCCAGATCAAGATCTCCTTCGGATTTTACAAAAACCAGTTTGGTGGGATATTCCAGCGCTTCAAGACGGGCCGCAACCAGGTTTGCCTGCCAGGTTGCCAGTTCGCTGTCTCTTGTCCCGATCCGTATAATCTCCTCATCCATGTTTTTCTTTGGACTCAAGCTTGAACATTTTTTCAATCATCTCTGTGACTTCATCCGATTGATGATGATCCCGGAGATGCTCTATGCTGTAGGCAGCAATTTTATTGACAATTCTCCGCGTAAGATTTTCAATTTTATCAAAATCATCCGTGGAAATTTTATTCCGGAAAAACTTCAGTTCATCATCGCGGATGTTTTCAAATTTTTGAGTAAGTGCACGAATGGTGGGCACAACCCGCTGCTCATTCAGCCAAAGACTGTAATCCGAAAATTCCTGTTCAATAATGTTTTTTACCCGCGGCACCTCTTTTTCCCGTTTTTGATATGCCGAATCCGTTACATCACTCAGCATATCCATATTGGCCACATCCACAAAATCGAGTGTAGCTACATTCGGATCGATGTTACGCGGTACCGAAAGATCCAGCATCACTTTAAATTTCGGATTTTCCATAGATATCCGCATATGCTCCGGACGAATTACCGGTTTTTCCGCCCCGGTTGCCACAATCACCAGGTCAGCCCCGGCAATTTGCTCCGGGAGCTGTTCCATATCTGCAACCTCAAGGTTAAATTTATCGGCTATAAATTCTGCCCGGTCGCGGGTCCTGTTGATAAGGGTAAGTTTGCCGGCTCCCAGGTTCACAAGGTTCTTACAGGTAACTTTCCCGATTTTTCCTGTACCTACCAACAGAATATTTTTATTAACAAGGTTTTCAAATGTTCGCTTGGCAAATTGAATGGCCGCGTATGCTACTGTGGCGGCACCCTGCCCCAGTGAGGTTTCATTCCGGGAGCGTTTATGCGCCCGGAAGACATGCTGCATGAGGCGGTGCAATTCACCGGAAATCATATTTTCCGCTGCAGAAAACTCGTATCCTTCTTTTACCTGCTTTACAATCTGGAGATCACCTAAAATTTGTGAGTCAAGCCCTGTAGCTACTTTAAACAGATGTTCAACGGCTCGTTTACCTTCTCTTTCAAAGCCATATTTATGAAATTCATCCAGGGTTCCTTTCGAATAAGAAGTGAGCAGGCGAATGAGCTCCCGGGTCGTGGCACCCTGGGCAAAAACTTCGGTACGGTTGCATGTAGAAACTACAAATAAGCTGCTGACGCCTTCTCTTTTGGCTCCCCTAAGCATTGTGGCAAGTCCATTCTCTTTCAGGCTGAATTTTTCGCGTACTTCAACCGGTGCATCCCAGTGGTTAATGCCGATAGCTGTAAAATCCTGAATGGTCGGATGCATCATTACTTTATGCGGTCACCGTTTTTTTTGATTCGTTGCTATCCCATTGAATGGATTCTTCGGGAATTTCATGTTTCAGGCAACTTAATGCCTCTTCTGCAAGAGCTTTCAGAAATGAAGGATGGTTGTTCAAACCCTTCATCACCACGTAGTTTTCAAATTGGTACCCTTCCTCTTCCATATTTTCCACCAGCTCAACGCTGAGTTCATACAGAGTTTCAATATGGTCGGTAACAAAAGCAACCGGTACCATTAGAAAGTTTTTAATACCGTATTGCAGGTGTCGCCTCACCAGTTCTTCGGTGTTTGGCTGTGTCCATTTCTGAGGCCCTACCCGCGATTGAAATCCCAGCCAGTATGAGTGCTTTTCTTTCCGTTTTGCCATCAAAGCCTCCACGGTTTCCTTTATTTCCACCGTATAAGGGTCACCGCTTCGTACTTCCAGCAACGGGGTTCCGTGGGCACTGAAAATGATATGAGTCTTACGGCGGGTATCCTCATCCATTTCATCGAGTGCCTCATCAATCCGGTTGTTAATTGCACTGAGATAGGTTTCATTGCGGTGATAGTTCTTAACATGAAATTCCTTCCACGGTTTATTTCCTTCAGAGAATTTCTCTTTAAGAGTATTCTCCCAGTCCCGAAAACTGCTGCCGGTGGTTGTCCACGAAAACTGTGGATAAAGAGGCATCAGCACGGTATGAGTAATGCCGTCATCAACCATTTCATCCATTATTGTATCAGCGAACGGAAGCCAATACCTCATACAGGTATATACTTTAATATCATGTTCAGGCAGTATTTGCTTAACATACTTTTCAAGACCGCGGCGCTGGGCTTCAGTGAGGCTATTAATAGGCGAACAGCATTCCGAAACTTCTTTGTTCTGACGGTTCAGACAATACTTGCTGCCTGTACACCCTTTCGGACAACCGTTAATTTTTTTATAATCTTCGGCAACACCCGGTGATCTGAACTTTGAGATGACTTTTGAAAACAATTTCTGCGTCTTTCCGCCCCCAAGCTTGATGATATCCTCATCTTCAAAAAGGTTCCTGAGAAAAAGGGGAACATTTTCCTCATGAGTAGGTCCCCCTAAATTCAATAATATTATCCCTATTCGCATAAACCAGGCTTTGACTACTTTAATGATGGATTATATTCATCAAAAAAATCATTTTTATATGAAGGGTTCGTGAAGAGGCCCAAGTATAGATTTGATCTATAGAATCAGATTTTACTGCCGATAACTCTTTTCAGAAGCTGAAAGCGGGAAGAGTTATATATTCTTTTATGAAAAATGTGGTTTCTGTAACTCTCTGTAAGGTTTTTTATGATTTATTACTTATCGCTGTAATCTTTTATTTGCATAATAGGTAGTTCAGCAAGTAGATTCGGCCTTGACTCTTAGATTGATCGTGTTTTTATGCCAAAATTTTTTACCGAATTTATCGGTACTTTTTTAATTACAATTGTTGCAGGCATCTCTGCTAACCCATTTGCAATCGGTTTGTTACTTGCTGCAATGATCTATATTGCTATAGATTTTTCCGTACCCCATTTCAATCCGGCTGTTTCAATGGCTGCCTTGATGACAGGGGATATCACCCTCAATGAATTTACCTCTTATCTGTCTGCCCAGATCCCGGGAGCTTTTACCGGCGGATTGTTTGTCTGGTGGTTATCGGGAACAGGTTTTGTATCAGAACCTGCACAAAGCACCGGGGCTTTCGAATTTATTACAATTGAGGTTCTGTTCTCATTTCTGTTTGTTTGGGTATTTCTTGCCATGATATACCCCTCAAGAAGAAGAAATCCAATTTTCGGACTGGTAATCGGGCTGACCCTTACAGGATGTTATATGATTACAGAGCCCCTTTCCGGACCGGGGCTGAATCCCGTGATGAGCAGTTCTTTTGTTTTTTTTGACTGGATAAACAACGGCTATTCTTATTACTACCTGCCGGTTTATATTCTGGCTCCGCTTGTCGGCGGACTTGGAGCGGCTTTTGCTCATAAAAAAATGAATATCGAATAAAGAACCACGGAATGACGAAGATTGATTTGCTGTCATTCGTTGTTTGATATTCAACCCGTTGCTTTCTCAGGCCCGCGGCAATGAGAACCAAAAACGGGTGCCTTTTCCCGGTACACTTTCCACATTTATATCGGTTCCGTGGGCACTCAGAATACTTTTTACCACCGACAGGCCCAGGCCGGTACCTCCTTTGTCTCTTGAGCGGGCTTTATCAGTGCGGTAAAAGCGGTCGAAAAGGCGGGCGAGATGTTCCTCCGAAATGCCAATCCCGGTATCTTTCACCTCCAGTGTTGCCCATTCCCCTTCCGGCCTGATTCTGATCTCAATCTTTCCTTTGTTGGTATATTTAATAGCATTTGTAATAAGATTTTCCAGCACCTGTTCAATTTTATTTGGATCTGCAATCACCGGCTGAGGGCTGCCTGAATATTCAAGTGCAATAACTTTCTCTTTCGCCTCATCAGCATGTAACTCGGCAATCTGGCAGACACTCTTATACAGATCGAACCTCTGTTTTTCGATAAAATAGGAATCAGAATCGTACCGCTGCAAGGTAACCAGGTCTTTAAACAACCGGTTGATTCGTTCGGTTTGCCGGATAGCTGTGCGAATATATTTTTCCCGCTGTTTTTCATCCAGTGTATCTATTTGCAGCATTTCCAGCGAACCGGTTATGGTATGAAGAGGATTTCTGATTTCATGAGAGATATCCGCAAAAAACTGGCTCTGCTTTTCATACAACTTTTTCATTTCCATATGGTCAGCCTTCAGGCGCTCGGCCATCCGGTTCAGGGAATCGGCCAGTGCACCGAATTCATCCTTTCTTGCCAGGTTCAGGGTCCGCTCCACATTTCCATCTGCAATATCATGTGCGGCCGATTCAAGCTGCAAAATAGGACGGGAAATAGATCTCGAAAAAAGGATGCTCACGATAATAACCAGCCCCATGGAAATGAACATTCCTGTATAAATTATCCAGCGGATGGTTTTTATGGGTGCGTAAATCTGATCTTTAAAGATACTCACCCTCAGGTAACGCGCGGGATTATTTTCCGCGACAAGCCCTGCAAAGGTATGTATTTCCTCCGCTTCCGGTTCATTTTCCAGGAGAACATTATTTGAGGCCGTCAGCGAATCCTGTATGGCAGGTTCAATTGTTTCGCTTGCATTATAAGGTTCGTTGTAGGGAACAGATGCGTATAAAATTCCATCCTGATCATACACAGAAATCCGGTAACCCGATGTACGGGCAGCTTCATTTAAATTGGTCTCAAAATTATCATCCAGGTGCAGATTCTGAATGGTAACGGCCAGCCATTCCGAATCGTTAATAATCTGTGTTTCCCCTTCTTCCAGGAGATAGTTCCGGATAAACAGAATGGAGTAACTGCTGATGGCGGTAATCCCGAAAATCAACAGAAGAATAAACGTCCAGGCCAGTTTTGCGCGAATACTCATGCCGGCAGAAGATCACGGTTCAAACCATATCCGATACCGCGATAGGTTTTAATAATATCAGAAGCTTCACCCATCTTCAGGCGCAGGTTTTTGATATGTACATCCACGGTACGGTCGAATACAAAATGTTCATCTCCGCCAATCTGCTCCAGAATTTCCTGGCGGCTGTACACTCGCTTCGGGTACTGGAAGAACAGTTCAACCAATGCATATTCAGTGGAGGTAAGATCTATTCTTTTCTCTTTCAGGTAAAGATCTTTTCCGCTTGTATCCAGGAAAAGATCACCATATTGTATCCATTTGCTTTTCTGAGGCTGCTGCCTTCTCAGCAGCGATTCGATATGAGCCTTTACAAGTTTAAGGCTTGCAGGTTTAGGGATATAATCGTCCGCACCCAGCTCAAGCCCTTCAATTTCATCTACTTCCTTATCTTTTGCGGTCAGAAATATAACAGGAATATCACTCAGCACCGGATGTTTCCTGATCACTTTGCAAATTTCCTTTCCATTTATATGAGGAACCATAATATCCAGTACAGCCAGGTGAATGTCGCCGGCATTTTTTTGTATCAGTTCAAGTGCCTGTTTGCCATCATGAGCCAGCAGAACACTATAATCACTCATCTCCAGGAAGTTAGCCAGCATCTCAGCAGGTTCAACTTCATCTTCCACAAGCAAAATGGTTTGTTTGGGTAGCATAAATAACTGTATTAATTAGCTTCAGAGGGATTCGAAATTTTATTTCAAAATAACGAATTTACTGCTGGTTTTTTTGCATTCCTTCAAATCTCTGTTTTCAGGTTTTCAAACTTGTATATTGCCAGCCGATACAGCAGCTACAAATGTTAGTGAATCTAATGAACAAAAAAGTTATCTGGATTACAGGTGCTTCATCCGGAATTGGCGAAGCGCTGACGTATGCTTTCAACAAAAGAGGAAATCTGTTAATTCTCTCCGCACGAAGAGTTGAAGAACTTGAACGGGTAAAAAATAATTGCCAAAATCATAATGAAACTGTAAGAATACTTCCGCTTGACCTGGCAGACACAGATTCTATTCCTGAAAAAGCAGAGCAGGCAAAGGCTTTTTTTGGCAGCGTGGATATGCTGTTTAATAATGGCGGGATAAGCCAGCGGGCACTGGCTGCTGAAGCCAGCCTTATAACCGTCCGTAACCTGATGGAAGTGAACTTTTTCGGTACAATTGCACTGACCAAAGCAGTACTGCCGGAGATGATCCGGCAAAAATCCGGTCACATTGTGGTGATAAGCAGTGTGATGGGCAAGCTTGGTACCCGGTTCAGGTCAGCCTATGCTGCATCCAAACATGCCCTGCACGGATGGTTCGATTGCCTTCGCCAGGAATTATATGAGCATAATATTGAGGTAACCCTGGTTTGTCCGGGTTTTGTTAAAACAAATGTAACCATAAATGCACTTACCGCCGAAGGCAAGAAGTATAATGAGATGGAAGATGCTCAGAAAACAGCCATGCCTGCCGATGTATTTGCTGAAAGGCTGCTTGCAAAACTGGCAAAAGGAAAGGAAGAGATTTACATAGGGGGGAAAGAAATCCTGGCTGTATACCTGAAACGCTGGTTTCCTTCACTGCTGAACAGAATTCTGAGGAAAACAAAAGTTACCTGAAGAATATCGAACACGGAATAA
>JBBEBD010000058.1:11548-253331 GCA_040882525.1 Balneolaceae bacterium
GAACAGAATTCTGAGGAAAACAAAAGTTACCTGAAGAATATCGAACACGGAATAACGAACACGGAATGCTGAAGTGATAATCCTTCGTCATTCGTAATTCTGCCGAAGGCATCTCTTTGGGGCGTATTCTATTCAATATTCTTCTTCGCTGTTTGAATACTTTTGACGAAGATAGAAATCAGTTCGTTAGCTTCCTTTAAAGCAGATTTTATTGTCACCTGAGAAGGGTGGAGGCTGGCTTTGTAGATGATTTTGAGGTTGGCGTGGGTTTCCCTCAGCTCCTTATTTACCATTTTAATTTTATGGATGAAATCCCGCCGGGATTCAGCACTCTGTGCTTCCCCATAATGAAGTCCGGGAGATGTACCGGAACGAATAATTTGTTCAGATAGATACTTTCCGGAAGGTGTTTTTTTTAAAGCCTCTGAAATTTCACTGATCACAACTGCAAAATCAATCAGCCGGTTTTCAAGGTTAAATTTTTTCATACGCGTTATACTTTTTATTTGTAAGAACCCAAAAAATCCAAATCCTTACACTTTTGAATATCGAACAGGGAATGCTGAAGTGATTTATTCAATTATTCTTCAGCTTAACCTCTTTCGCTTATTCAGATACGCCAGCAGGGCCAGGTCGAATGAACTTTGAGTATCAATCTCTTCAAAATCGATTCGTGCCGTGTTACATGCTATTTTAAAGTCTTTGGTATACTGCTTTACTTTTTCCTGGTAATCTTCCCTTACCTGCGCCGGGATGATCTCCATTTCTGAGCCTGTTTCCATATCCTCAAAAATAAATTTGCCATCCGGAAAATCCAGTTCCCGCTCACTCTGATGTTCCAATACATTAAAAAGGAGCACTTCATGCTTTTGATGGCGAAGGTGTCGTAAAGCAGAAATCAGGGCTTCATGATTTTCCACATTTTCAAATAAATCTGTCAGTATGATCACCAGGCTTCTTCTTTTCAGCTTCTCTGCCAGTTTATGCAGGGCCTGGGCAGAAGCCGATGGCCTTTTCAGACGGGCGTCCTGCTCTTCATTTTTCAGCTGCTCTTCAAGCTGCTTAAACAAAAATCGCAGATGACTGTAAGATGATTTCACCGGAAAATCTGCCTGAATTTTATCATCAAATAAA
The DNA here is from genome assembly GCA_040882525.1 of Balneolaceae bacterium. Lineage (GTDB taxonomy): Bacteria > Bacteroidota > Rhodothermia > Balneolales > Balneolaceae > Rhodohalobacter. Next base: position 12,683 of record JBBEBD010000058.1, read on the forward strand.
ACCAGTCCGCACGCGTCACGCTGCCGGTGCATCATGTACATCAGGGCTGCAGCATAATGAATGGCATATCTCAGTTTACTCCAATCTGAAAAATGTTTAAAATACATGGAACTGCTGATGTCAAGCACCACATGTGCACGCAGGTTGGTTTCGGCTTCATAACGCTTCACATAAAAACGCTCGGTTTTTCCGTAGACTTTCCAGTCAATATGTTTGAAATCATCACCCTGGTTGTAAGGCCTGTGTTCGGCAAATTCCACGCTAAACCCATGATAGGGGCTTCGGTGCAGGCCTGAGATAAACCCTTCAACAATGGTCCGGGCTTTTAATTCCAGGGGTGCAAGCTGTGTAAGAATATCAGGATTGAGAATCATAGAGAAACCTACTGTTTTGAGCTTTCATCAGCAAAGCGATATTTTAACGATACGTTTTGATGCATCATTACATTTTTTTTACCCTTACATTCTATCATCATTGTAAAGCATCTTACATCCGGACAAATGCGTGCAGGATTGTTTTATTAATGTCTTCAAAAAGAGATCATATTCATGAACAAAATTTATACTTCAGCAGACCAGATTGACTTCACAATTGAGCAACTTCCTGCCATGCCTGCCCCAAACCATGTGCTGATGGTAAAACCAACTCATTTTGATGTAAAGTATATCATCAATCCCCACATGGCTGGGTCTGTTGGCAATGTTGATACCATTCAGGCCGAAAATGAATGGGAACATTTGGTGGACGGATATAAAGAACTTGGTTTTAACGTGCATATTTTAAACGGTGAAGATGGCTTCCCGGACCTGGTTTTTTGTGCCAATCAAAGCCTTCCGTTTATAGACCCGGAAGGAAATAAAAAAGTACTGATGAGTATTATGCATGCCGATCAGCGTAAAGATGAAGTGCCTTTTATAGAGCAGTGGTACCGCAGAAACGGGTATCAGGTTTTCCATCTTGATTCCTCAGAGGTAAACAATTTTGAAGGAATGGGTGATGCCCTCTGGCATTTTAAGCGGCGGCTACTCTGGGGCGGACATGGGTTCCGTTCATCCATAAATGCATATGAGCAAATTTCAGAACTCCTTGATACACCTGTTGTCATCCTGGAACTGGTGAATGAAAAATTTTACCACCTGGATACATGCCTTTGCGTTTTAAATGAAAAAAATGCCCTGATCTATCCGGATGCTTTTACACAAAAAGGGCTGGAGATGATCTATAAGCTCTTTGATAACGTGATTGAAGCCACCGCTTACGAGGCGGAAAAACTGTTTGCCGTGAATGCTGCCTGTCCTGACGGACGAAATGTGATGATTCAGCAGGGATGCACCGACGTGAATAAAAAATTGCGCGATGCAGGTTTTTCCGTTCATGAATACAGTACATATGAGTTTTTAAAAAGCGGCGGCAGTGTTTTCTGCATGAAGATGATGCTCTGGTAGTGGATAGTAGTGAGTATTGAGTAATAAGTATTGAGACCAGGCAAAGTTGTGCCGGAGTTAGTCCGGCACTGGTCCGCCTGCTTCTGGTCTCCTCCCGATACATGATTCATTCTCATAAGTCAAACGACTCAAAAAGTTTAATCAACAAACTCTCTTTTTTTGAAACACTACATTTTACCACTTTTACTGTTTTTATTTTCAACTCCTCTCTATGCACAGGTATTGAATGTGGAAAAAGTTCGCGGAGAAGCAGATACGACCGGATGGGCCGGCGAGATGGGCTTTAACCTGTCACTAAGCAAGTTCAACGACAGGATTTTGAAAATGGGAGGGCAGGCGAATGTCGCCTATTTTTTTGAAGAACATGCTTCTCTTCTGTTGAGCAATATTGATCTTGTCAACATAGACGGCGCTTCATTAATCAGCACCGGGTATATCCATTCCAGGACCACATTCTTGCGCAAAAACAAGATCTCTCCCGAATTTTTTATTCAGTATCAATACAACAATAACCTGGGACTGAAAAACAGGATGTTAACCGGAGGTTCCCTTCGATTTACTTTTCTGGACCGGCCGGATCTTACAGGCAATATCTCCACAGGCTTGATGTATGAATATGAGGAATGGGAGGCTGCTGATGAACCATCCGTTGAAAATAACTTCATCAAAAGCACCAGCAATATTGTACTGAGAGGCCAGCTGAATCCGCAGACCTCCCTGTTGATTATTGGTTATTATCAGGCCCGCCCCGATCGGTTTTTCCAGCCCCGCGCAACATCCGAAAACCAGCTCATTATCCGCATCAGCGACCGCCTCTCCTTCGCGGCAAACTTCAGTTTGACTTACGATGTTGCTCCCGTTACCGATATACCCAATTTAACCTATGAACTGAAAAACGGGCTGATTTTTTCTTTATAACGTTTGCTAATTTAAAAAATCTGCTGTGAACGCCATGAAAAACCGATTCGTTTGCTTTTGCATGCAATTTCAGTAAGAATATGACCCATAAACAGAGTTACGGCAACCGGCTGAAACCTATCATTCGGACTCCGAATTATATAATCTCTTCTTTCCGGTCTGCATGTTTTTTACTAATGTAGAATTATCAATCAAAAAATCAGGATAATGTCAAAGAAGATTCAGCTGATACTTGTGGCGTGTGTGACCGCACTATTTATTTTTATTCTTTCTGTTCCCATCGGGCCGCTTCCTCCTGCCGGTTCTTTTTTTTCACCTTCCCATGGATTCTGGGCTAATGCTGAAACCAGTCTGCAAACAGGTTCTGTTGAACTTTCTTATAATGAGTTGCAGGAACCCGTCCGGGTATTTGTTAACGAACGGGGTGTTCCTCATATCTTTGCTCAAAATAATCACGATCTCTATTTCACCCAGGGATATATCACCGCAAGAGACCGCCTGTTTCAAATGGAGCTCCAGATACGTGCGGCCGGGGGTATGCTTGCAGAATGGATGGGAGGAGACCTGGTGGAGTACGACCGTTACCAGCGCCGGCTGGGACTCCTTGACGGAGCCAGGAAAGCCGCAGAATATATGCAGGGCCTGCCTGAAACAGGAACTGCCCTGGATGCCTACAGCAAAGGTATTAACGCATATATCAATTCTTTAACCACCGGGGAGTACCCACTCGAATACAAAATTCTGAATACACAGCCACAACAGTGGTCTCCTATGCATTCGGCACTTTTGCTGAAATATATGACCCAGACTCTTGCCAGCCGCGCATCCGATATTGCAACCAGCAATACACTGGCATATCTTGGGGAAGAGTTTGTGAATACATACCTGAGCCAGATGCCGCGCCTGCAGGATCCGATGGTACCTCCCGAAACACCCTGGGATTTTGAGCCCCTGTCAATACCTGAACCCGCTTCCATTTTTCAGCCTTCTTACACTGAACAAATTCAGCAAATAACTACTTCAGAAGGTGTCGGGAGCAACAACTGGGCCGTGAGCGGATCAAAAACAGAAGGCGGCTACCCGATTCTTGCCAACGATCCGCACCTGAATATGACCGCACCTTCCATATGGTATGAGATGCAGCTTCATGCTCCGGGTATCAACTCGTATGGTGTAACTTTGCCCGGTTCACCTAATATTATTGTGGGTTTTAACGAAGACATCTCATGGGGAACTACGAATACAGGATCAGATGTGATGGACTGGTACGAAGTGGAATTTCAGGATGAAACCCTTTCTCAATACCGTTATGACGGAGAGTGGGTCCCCACAGAATACAGGGAAGAAATTATCCGGGTAAAAGGCGGTGAAACTGTACGTGATACAATATACAATACCCATCACGGGCCGGTGGTTTTTACGGATGAAAATGCCCCATTTAATTCTTCTCTTCAAAAAAATCACACCCTCCGCTGGATTGCACATGAACCCTCCAACGAACTGGCCACCTATTATTTTTTAAACCGGGCACAAAATTATGATGATTTTGTACATGCTATGAGTTTCTTTACGGCACCGGCGCAGAATAAAGTATATGCCGACCGGGAAGGAAATATCGCACTCTGGCTTGCGGGAAAATTTCCCCTTAAATGGACATACCAGGGCCGTACAACAGGTGATGGTTCTGACCCTCATTACGACTGGCAGGGTTTCATTCCCTTTGAACATAATCCACATGTACTGAATCCGCCGAGAGAATTTGTAAGCACCGCCAATCAGTTTCCCGTGGATGAAAGCTATCCGTATTATCTCGGCGATGATTTTGCTCCCTATGAAAGGGGCCTGCGGATTAATAACCGCCTGAGAGAAATGCAGCAAGTTACCGTGGAAGATATGATAGATCTGCAACTGGATCTATATAGCGAACATGCTGCCCGGCTGCTTCCGGTTTTTCTCGAAGAGATGGAAGGCGCGGAATTATCTACAGAACAACAGCAAATTCTGGCTCTGCTGCAGGTTTGGGATTATATGAACGAGGGGGAACGTATTGCCCCTTCTGTTTTCCGTTACTGGTGGATTGAAATGGAAAAAGCAGTATGGGATGATGTTTATGATATTGAATTCCCCATGCGCAGGCCATCCAGGGATCGTACGGCTGAACTGATTATAGATGAACCCGATTCCCATTGGTTTGACAACCGGAATACCAGCACCCGTGAAACCCGCGGAGATCTCGTGCAGCAATCTTTTTACTCATCTTTGGAGCGGCTTCATAACCGGTACGGAGACTTCAGTGAAACCTGGCAATGGGGATATGTGAATAACACCAGCCTCGATCATATTGCCCGAATACCCGGTTTGGGTCTGCCGGATCTTTTTACCGGCGGAGGTGCCGAATCTGTTAATGCCATCCGTGGCAGCCACGGCCCCTCTTGGAGAATGGTTGTAGAGATGAAGCCTGAAGGGGTAAAAGCATATGGTGTTTACCCCGGCGGACAAAGCGGAAACCCCGGTTCCCGGAATTATGGTAACTTCACTGAAAACTGGCGTACAGGAAAACCCTTCGAACTGAACTTCTTAAAAGTACAACCGGCCGCAGATGAGTTTCCGCTGGTGATAACCCTCGAGTGATGTTTTTAGCTATTCCACAATCCTGCTTTGCCAGAAAATTTTTAACTAAAAAACATGTTATTTGAATTGGGCGAAAAACCCCAACCTTTTTTAATGAGGAGATTTCCCCCAGGGATGCCTTTGGGTTGAAATACGTTATTTGAATTTATTTTGAATTAAAAGTTGAAGGACCCCTTGACTTCTATCACTTGCAGTTGGCTTTAGCCAACTGTAAATAAAATTTTAAAGCAAGGGGCTTCAGCCCCACAAACACGATTCTTTACAATCACCGGGCTCTGATATGTGGCTTGCCCAAGGCATCCCTTTGGGGAAAGCCACTTGGTGCCTGTAATCCTCTAATCAGTCAGCTAAAGCTGACTGCAAGTGACATATTGACTCCAGGCCCAATAAATTGAGTTCTCCCATGGAGGATACTTTTAAAATACGGCACCATTGATCGCAGGTAATACTTTAAGATAGCCTCAGACTCTTTTGCCAAAACCATATTATTTACATTCAATCACATTTCATGGAAGTAATTTTTAAAAAACCTCCGGTTTCAGAAACCGTATCAGGACAGGAGAGAAGAGTGGGACTTGAATTCGAATTCACCGGCCTGCCGATGGATCGTGCCGCAGAGATGATCTCCGGGTTATATGGGGGTACCGCTGAACAGATCAGCACCTATAAATTCAAAGTAAGCGGTACAGAATTCGGGGATTTTGCTTTAGAACTCGATGCCAGTCTTTTAAAAGACAAGAAGTATGAAAAAACACTCAAATCGCTCGGCATTAAGATGGCTGATTTCAAAAATAAAGAAAAGATCGAAGAAACACTGATGGATGTGGCTTCATCTGTAGTACCATTCGAAATCATTACACCTCCTATCTATTTTTCATCCCTGCACCGGCTCACTTCCATGGTTGACAGGCTCCGCGAGTGGAAAGCAAAAGGAACAGGGAGTTCGGTTTTTTATGCTTTCGGTATGCATATAAACCCGGAAATACCACGTATGGATACTGATACACTGCTTCGGCACCTGCAGGCGTTCGTTCTGCTTGAAAAGCTGATCCGTAAATGGGTTAAAGTCAATATGAGCCGTCGGATGACTCCTTATATCAATGAATACCAGGAAGAATATGTCCGCCTTATTTTAGATCCTGCCTACGAACCTGACCTGGAAATGCTGATCGAAGATTATGTTGCCTACAACTCACGCAACCGCGCTCTCGACATGTTGCCCGTTTTTATGTATCTGAACGAAGAGCTTACACAAAGCCTTCTTACAGAAGATATTACATCATCCCGGCCAACATTTCACTACCGGTTGCCGAACTGTTCTATTGAAGATGAGAATTGGTCTCTGGCACTGGAATGGAACCGGTGGTGGCTTGTGGAAAAACTGGCCTCAGATCAAAAAACCCTTCAGCAGTATTCCAAAGCCTGGCTGAAAATGAAAAAAAATACATTGGTCGGATTTGAATCCAAATGGTTAAAATTGATGGAACGCTGGGCAAAAAATGTTCAATAAAAAACCCAAAATAGGTATAACCGGGCCTGATAAAGGCGGTGCGGCAGCCTGGTTTTTTACTGCGCTTTCCATTCGGTTAGCCGGTGGAAAACCGGTAAGGATTATTCCGGCTTCTCCAATGGAAATTGACCGGTTAGACGGATTGATTATCGGAGGGGGAGCTGATGTTGAACCCCTTACTTATAACCAGGAGAGAATGGAAAAAACACCTGCAGAGAACAAAAATAAACGCACTTTTTTTGAATGGATTTTGTCCATACTTTTTTTCCCGGTTTATTGGCTGGTACGATATATCACCCATACAAAAACAGCTCCCATTGATCCAAAACGTGATGAACTGGAACTGAACCTCATAAAAAATTCCCTTGACCAGAAAAAACCTGTGCTTGGAATTTGCAGGGGCATGCAGTTGCTTAATGTTTACTTCAGGGGCACCCTTCATCAGGACATCAGCGGGTTCTACAGTGAACATCCGCAAATTTCTTCCATCTTCCCCAAAAAAAGAATCACTGTTTTATCCGGTTCACTTCTGCAGGATCTTTTAAAAACAAATAAATGCAATGTGAATGCACTTCATAAGCAAGCTATTAATAAACCGGGCGAAGGAGTAGAGTTTACAGCCAGAGAGCTGAATACTGATATTATACAGGGAATAGAACACAAGGAATACCCATTTGTAATTGGCGTGCAGTGGCACCCGGAGTACCTGATCCAGATAAAACGCCAGCGGAATATATTTAAAGAGCTGGTTCGGAATGCAGAATATCGGAATTCAGAATTCAGGAGACAGAATTCAGAATAGGCATTCCATCAACCGTGATTTCAGAACTGCCGGGGCGCCGGGTGGGCTGATTGAATGGGCAGTATTGGAAGTTTATCCCCTTAACCGGAATAACGGGCAGGCTGCCAATTCTGCCTGTCACTTGCCGTTGGCTTCAGCCAACGGTTAGTGAAGTGTAATCATCCATCAAAAGGGGCTTTAGCCCCCATTCCCTTCTGAATTCTGACTGATTATTTACTCATTAATTCTTCCGGATCGCCTCAATCCGCTGAAGAGCCGGCGGGTGTGAATAGTTCAGAAATACATAAACAGGATGCGGTGTGAGATTACTCAGGTTATCTTTCGAAAGTTTCTTCAGAACATTCACCATCTCTTCACCATTTTCAATGGTGTCTGCCGCAAACCGGTCGGCTTCATATTCATATTTACGGCTCAGCATCTGCATGCCGATTCCCAATAGCATTTCTATCGGAGAATACAGCAGCCCGAAGAAAAGCAGGCCGGCATATACGCTCATCTCTTCCATATAAAACGCGTCAAACAGGGCAGGCACATTCAGAAAAATGGAAAGCAGGGCAAACATAATTCCGGTTTGAATGATCCCTATCGCCATATTTTTCACGATATGCTTTTTCTTATAATGCCCGATTTCGTGGGCCAGAACCGCCACCAGCTCTTCAGTGGTATGATTTTCAATAAGTGTATCATACAAAGCGATTCGTTTATTCTTACCAAAACCGGTAAAAAAGGCATTCGACTTTGATGATCTTTTGGACCCGTCGATTACATAAATGCCCTGCAGCGGAAAGTCCACATTATCCGCATAGGCTTCGATAGACCGGCGAAGTTCTCCGTCTTCAAGCGGAGTGAATTTGTTGAAAATCGGCATGATCCATGTCGGGGCAACATACTGCATCACCAGGGAAAAAGCGGTGACTGCAAGCCAGGCGTAAACCCAGGCCCAGGGGCCGCCAAATTCAAAAAAGGCAATGATTCCAGCCAGTACCGGTGCACCGATCACAACCGACAGCATCAGGCTTTTCAGCCGGTCGGTGATAAAGGTTTTGGGAGTGGTTTTATTAAAGCCAAAGCGTTCCTCAATCACAAACGTTGAATAGATACTGAAGGGCAGTGAAACAATGGTTTTACCGATTACCAGTGCACCGATAAAAATCAACCCGGTGCCAATCACCCCGAAATCAAGTCCCCGTGCCCACTGGTCCAGCCAGTTAAAGCCGCCCGCAAACCAGAAAACCAGCAGAACTGCCAGATTGAATGTACCTGTCAGAAATCCGAATTTGGTTCGTGTCCGGGTGTATTGCTGGGATTTTGCATAGGTATTTTCATCATACACTCCGCTGAATTCATCCGGCAGCTCCGTAGTCAGTGCTTTTAAATTTAACCTGTTTGAAATAATATCGAGCACAAAATCGATAACAATAGCAGCAAGAATAACAACGGTAATAATGTTCATGAAAGAAGATAAGGTTTAAAGCCGGTTATGCGTGATAAAAAGGATTGGAATTTTAGCGAACCAATTTCAATTGATGAATATACGAAAACCGCTTTCTGTTTACGATTCCTTTTGGCATGTTTTGGCAGCAAACATTTAATTTAACATTAAATAATTTGCAGCGAATGTTGTAATTTTAGAGAAGTTCAGAAAAGTGTGTCAACATAATTCCATTTTTTTAATACGTCTTGCTGAATTTTGCCAAAGGCATCCCTTTGGCAAAATTCAGAATGACACACTTTTCTGAACAGTCTAATTTTATGGCTGGCAAGCAAAAAGAAGATCATTCTATGGCATCAAAAATAAAAGGGCTGCATCATATCACCGCGGTTTCCGGTCCGCCACAGAAAAACTATCATTTTTATCATGATCGTCTGGGGCTCCGGCTCACCAAAAAAACCATCAATTTTGATGACCCTTTTACCTACCACCTTTACTATGGAAATTACTATGGCGCTCCCGGAAGCTCTATAACCTTTTTTCCATGGCAGTATGTTGGCAAAGGATCCCCTTCCACAGGAGAAGCTACCGTTGTTCAATATGCCATCCCTGCAGATTCACTCTCTTTTTGGGAAGAGCGTTTCAGAGAAGGCGATGTTATCGAGAAAAAGTATAGGCTTTTTGATAATTCTGTCATCTCACTGTTTGATAACGACGGCATGAAAATTGAGCTTGTGGAAATGCCCGGGGCAGAAAATGTGGATACAAAAGGAGAAGGCGAAATTCCTGATCAGCATGCCATCCGCGGATTTTTCGGAACCACCCTCAGCCTTGCGGATACGGGTCCGACCGCAGAACTTCTGGAAGAATTCGGCTGGAAATCCGCCGGTGAAGAGATGGGATCATTACGATATACATCCACCCCGGAAAATCACCTTGGCGGTGTTGTTGATTTGAGAAAAGAGCCTGACCTTAACGGAACATTCGGACGGGGATCTATTCATCATATCGCGTTTCGGGTTCCGGATGATGACGCCCAGGCTGAATGGCGGGAAATACTGCTGAAGATGGGCTTCCAGGTAACTCCTGTGCAAAACCGGGATTATTTCCGGTCTATCTATTTCCGGGAGCACGGGGGTGTTTTATTTGAATTAGCGACCGATATTCCTGGTTTTACAAAAGACGAACCCCTGGAAGAACTGGGGAAGAATTTAAAAATTCCCTCCTGGTTTGAGAAGCACCGGGATGAAATTGAGGCAAGGCTGCCAAAGTTGAAAACATAAAAAACAGGTGGCTGTATGAAAGCGCCCATAAGTTAGTATTCTGTCATGCCGGACCCGATCCGGCATCTCCAATCCCCGCGGTCAGGCAATTATGTTTGTTATAAAAAATTTCAACCACTTAAACATCTGTAACATGTTCAGAATTAATCCGGAAAAACCATTTCAGGGGCCTCATCAGAATCAGCAGGTTGTAACCGGCGGGGCAGTCCCCGAACAGGCAAAAGGTGCCATGGTACTTATTCACGGCCGCGGTGCCACAGCTGAAAGTATCCTGACACTTGCAGGCGAATTTAATGAACCGGGGCTGCATTATGCCGCGCCACAGGCACATGGATTCCAGTGGTACCCTTACTCTTTTTTAGCTCCGGCAGATCAAAATGAACCCGGAATTTCCTCGGGACTTCAAGCTATTTATGATGTAATTAGCAACCTGGAGAGTACGGGAATCACAAAAGACAAAATAATCATACTCGGGTTTTCACAGGGGGCCTGCCTCGCTTCGGAGTATGTGGCTCGTCATCCCGGAAAATATGGCGGGCTCACAGCTCTAAGCGGTGGTTTGATTGGTGAAACCCTGCAGCCGGAAAAGTATTCAGGTTCACTTGACGAAACTCCTGTTTTTATGGGCTGCTCGGATATTGACCCTCACATCCCCCTGGAACGGGTACACGAAAGTGCCCGGATTCTGGAGGATTTGGGAGCGGATCTTACAACAAACATCTATCCCGGAATGGGACATACTGTGATTGGTGATGAGATTGAAGAAGTAAAAAAGATGATTCAGGCGATAGCCTGAAAGTTTCATAAACCAGTTAATAGCCATATCATAAATTCATGCAAACAGTTAACGAGACCATTCAGGAAGTTATATATTCGGTGCTGCCCATCACCATTTTAGTGTTGATACTGCAGTTTACAATAATCTGGATGCCTTTTGAGATGCTCATTCAGTTCATAATTGGTGTGATCTTTATCTCTGTCGGATTGATTTTTTTCCTCCTTGGAGTAAATGTGGGACTATTGCCTGTGGGCAGCATGATTGGCGCTTATTTACCGGGCAATACCAGTGCATGGCTTATTATTTTATTCAGTTTCATTCTGGGCTTTTCCATTACAGTAGCCGAACCCGATGTACACGTACTGTCTGGTTATGTGGATCAGGTATCGGGTGGAGAAATTTCAAAATGGATGTTAATTCTTCCTGTTGCCCTCGGATTGGGTATCTTTGTAGCATTATCAATGGCAAGAGTAATGCTCAATATTTCAATAAAATGGATTCTTTTTTCTGGTTACTCACTGGTTTTTGCACTGGCATTATCCCCCTGGACTCCTGAAAATTTTATCCCCATTTCTTTCGATGCCAGCGGTGTAACCACTGGCCCTATGGCTGTTCCGTTCATTCTTGCGTTTGGAGTGGGAATTGCTTCTGTAATTCGAAGTGACGGAAAGTCTACCGATGGCTTTGGAATGGTTGCCATTGCCTCAATAGGGCCGCTGCTTGCAGTCTTAATCCTGGGAATATTGCATGCATAATTTTATGGAAATACAAATTTTTCATGGGTTTGGAGAAGTACTAAAAGAGGTAAGCCTTGCCTTTATTCCCCTTGGGCTATTTTTCCTGTTCTTTCAGGTTTTTATGTTAAAACTGACTCAAAAAAAACTCATAGACCTGTGCATCGGCCTGATTTTAACTTTCGTAGGCCTTGCCCTTTTTTTACAGGGAGTTCATGTGGGCTTTTTACCGGTTGGCAATGAAATCGGAGAAATTGCAGGCGGCTGGTCTTACAAATGGATACTGATTCCAATTGGTTTTTTACTGGGCTTTGTTGCCACTTTTGCCGAACCTGCTGTAGCTGTTCTGAACAAAAAAGTGGAAGATGAAACCAGTGGTTACATCCCAAAGAAACTTCTCCTGTATACGCTTTCCACAGGAGTAGCCATATCCATTGCCCTGGCAATGACCCGTATATTATTTGGCTTATCACTTTGGTATTTCATTGCTCCCGGCTACATTCTGGTGGCTCTGATGATGATTTTTGCGGATGAAACTTTCACAGCTATTGCATTTGACGCCGGCAGTGTGGCAACAGGCCCGATGACTGTAACATTTATTCTGGCTATTGGCCTGGGTGTTGCAGACACTATAGAAGGGAGTGACCCTCTTATTGAAGGTTTCGGAATGATTGCATTAGTTGCATTAGCTCCTATTATTACGATTTTAGGTTTAGGTTTACTCTATCGAATAAATGAACTGAGATCAGATGATTAATAAAGTAAGTGATGAATTCAAACTTATAGTAACAATCGTAAGAAAGAATCTTTCCAGAAGAGTGGTGAAAGCTGTAAAGAAAGCCGGAGCTGAAGGGGGAACTATTCTTTACGGAAGAGGATCGGGAGCGGATGAAGATTCTTTTCTCGGGATTAAATTTGAACCTGAAAAAGATATCATACTTTGCCTGGTACCAAAGGAAATTGTAGATAACACGATACAAAAAATAAAAGCCGCTGCCCGGTTAGAACGCGCAGATACCGGGATTGCATTTGTAATAAACAGCAGTAACGTAATTGGGATCGCACATTTACTAAAAAAGGATTTTTAATCACATTTGAATATTATGATTACCGATCAAAAATTTCAGCTTATCGTTACAATTGTCAATAAAGGATTTTCGGGTAAAGTGGTAGATGCCTCCAAAGAAGCCGGGGCTGAAGGCGGCACCATTATTACCGGACGGGGATCGGGTATACATGAAAAAGCCAAACTTTTTAACTTGGCTATTGAACCGGAAAAAGATATCGTCCTTACACTGATTTCACATCAAAAAGCAGACGCTGTTCTGGAGGCAATTGTTAAGGCCACCAATCTGAATGAACCCGGCAATGGCATCGCTTTTGTAATAGATGTTGAAAATGTAACCGGAATTCATCATCAGACTTAGTCATGGAGCGTCCGACGTTAATTTATGTTTACGATCCCCTCTGCGGATGGTGTTATACGTTCCACCCCGTTGTGCATCAACTGGCTGAGAAGTTTAAAGAACGCCTCAGCATTCAGGTAAAACCGGGCGGACTGGCAATCGGGGAGCAGGCCCGGACAATCCGGGATGGCTACAGTTTTATTCCACAGGCATCAAAGCAGGCTGAAACTGTTACCGGCGTAAAATTCGGCAGAAATTTTTACCTGCTGGCTGAAGAAGGAAGTTATTTTATAAATTCTGAGCCTCCCTGCATTGCACAGATGGTGGTAAATAAACTTGCTCCCGGCCATGCCCTTCAATTTGCCGGTGATATGCAGAATGCCTTCTTCCGGGACGGCAAAAGCCTGAATAAATGGGAAACTTTTGAAGAACTTCTTAAACCCCTGCCGGTTGACCTGAATGAGTGCAGGAAATTATTTGAAAGCGATGAAATGAAACAGGAGACATACGAACAGTTTGACTGGTGTAAAAAGGCCGGCGCTACCGGATTTCCGGCCCTTCTGCTTAAAATAGGCGATGAGATTGGTGTGATGTCACGCGGATACCGGCCATTTGATACCGTTGAATCCCACCTGCATCACCTGCTTAATAATGTCGAAAAGCTTCAGAACAGTTAAGGTATTTTATGTGTATTCCCCGACTGGATGTCTTTGGCACGATATAAATTCATGGCCAATAAGGCCTGCTAACAGAAGAAAAATTAACGCTGGTTTTCCACCTCATAACTTAACTATAACTGAACCTCTTCGTATTTATACATCAGTTTTTACCTGTTCATCTTCTTGAGGTGGCTTTTTTTCAAACTTTAACCCCGGGTTTGCCATGGCACCCCTGCGGAGACACCCGGGGCTAGTGATGTTAAACCCTTTCAGGGTTTTCCTGGCAAGATCGAAAGTTCTTTTCAATAAGTGTGGCGTACTAATTCAAAGTCAAAAATCATATTCACATCAATTCAATAATTAGAGACAAACCCGGCCATAGAGAAGTTTATTGGGTGAGTATTGATATCGAACAAGGGAATGATGAATACAGAATTTCGTAGTGAAATTACTTCAACATTCGTTAATCCATGTTGGATATTCAATTTTATAATAAAGCCCCTGCTATTCTGCCCATTCCTCAAATCAATAATGATTTATGATACATAGTTCATTTTAGTTAGATTCATTTTCAGGTAATTCAAGGAAAACTAATCTGAATTCATGAAAACCATTCAAACGATTGCTGTAATCGGGGCTACAGGTATGCTGGGGCGGCACGTAACACACGTTTTAAAACGGGAAGGGTTTGCCGTTACCGCCGTGGTGCGTGATATGCAAATGGCACAACGGAAATTACATCCTGAAATATCTCTTCATAAGGCAGATCTCCAAAGCGTGGGAAGCCTTCAGACCGCTTTTCGTGATGTGGATTTTGTGTACCTGAGCCTGAGCACCGGGCCCGGTGAAAAAAAATCAGGGTTCAAAACCGAGATTGATGGAGTCAAAAATGTTATTGAAGCTGCCAAACGTACAAAGGTAAAACGTATCGGGTTCCTTTCATCGCTGGTTAAAGATTATGATAACGACTGGTGGGTGTTTGATATCAAAAGACGCGCTGTTCAATTATTACTTGAAGCAGATATTCCCGTTACCATTTTTTATCCATCTAATTTTTATGAAAATATTACGGAGCTGCAGATGTCGGGCCGCAGGATTTTCCTGGCAGGCACACAGCATACCAAAAGCTGGTGGGTGGGAACACAGGACTATGGGAAACAGGTTGCCGCGGCCTTTTTACAGACTCACGAAGAAAACCGCGAATATCCTGTACAGGGACCAGAACCCTATAATTTTGAAGAAGCTGCCGATATTTTTAATCAACATTATAAATATAAGAAACTTAAAAAATTAAAAGCCCCTCTCTGGATTCTAAAACTTTTTTCGGTACTATCTTCAAAAGTAGATTTTCAGTATAGAATTGTTCATGCTATCAATAACTATGATGAAGAATTTAAGGCTCAAAAAACCTGGCAGGAACTCGGAAAACCACGGCAAACCCTGAAAAATTTTGCCGAACAATTTTAACCTGTTTATACAGTCGGCTCTGAACTGATTACCTATGAAAAAAAGCAGTACCCGGGTCTGTTTTATTGTAAATCCTGCTGCCGACAGGTACCGGTCTGTCCGCCATGTGGACTGGCTGAACAGAGAAGCAAAAAAGAGATGGGCCTGCTTTGAAATAATCATCTCACCGGAAAACCAGCCCGTGTCTGAACTGGCTGCCGAAAAGGCGGGAATATTCGATATCATTGTTGCCTGCGGCGGGGATGGCACGGTAAACCAGGTAGTAAATGGTATCGCCGGAACCGGTGCCGCCCTTGGAATCATACCTATCGGGAGTGGTAATGATTTTGTAAAAACCCTCTATAAAGACACCAGCCTGGCTGCATGTATGGAAGCAATAGCGGGAGGGAAAATGGTTTCTGCAGATTTGATTTCCTGCCGCGGTGATGTAAAAACCTGGTGTATAAATACACTTGGAATTGGCCTGGATGGGCTGGCAAACTATCATGCCAAATCCTATCGCCGCCTTCGCGGATCAGTTATTTATGTACTTGGAGCCCTGAAAGCTGTTTTTGGTTTCCGTGGTTCCCGAATGAGCCTAACCATCGATGGGGAAAAGTTAAACGGAAAGTATCTTATGGTTACCGCTTGTAATGGAAAGTGGGAAGGCGGTGGATTTCTGATTGCACCCGGTGCAAACCCTTTTGACGGATCTGCGGAACTGGTAATCATTAAAAAAATGTCTGTGGCCGGAATTCTCAGTTATTTGCCACGTTTCTGGCTGGGATTTTCAAAATCCATTAAAGCCGTCAAAACCTACCGTTGTGAAACTGTTGAAATACATTCGAATAAACCGGTGGCAGCCCATTGCGACGGAGAGCATCTTGGAGAAAATCTTCAACATTTTAAACTGGCAATTGTACCCGGTGCCATTAAAATTATTAAACAGTAAATTAATTATTGAATCTGCAGGTATTCTTCGTAAACATAATTCCATAACCCTGCGAGGTCGGAACCTTTATTATGCGGATTTTTTGCTGAAGAGGACTTCATGGCATCAATACAGGCTTTTTCACGCGCATCATGTATAGCCTTCAGCTGATGCTTGGTAGGGTTTTCAATCATATCTTCGAACTTTTCTTCTTCATTCATAACAAAATATATTTATAATCAGTTACTATATTAAAATGAACCTTTTTTTGATGATGTCAAGTGAAATTGATCCGGTGGAAAGGTTAACATCTGCTATAATAAACACATAAACCCCCGATAATGTTCCGCCATACTGCTCTCATCCTGATTTTTTCCGGGCTCCTTATCTCCTGCAGCACATCTTCAGACACGGACAATTCACTCTTCACGGAGTGCAGAAATAACACGGCTGAAGAATATCCCTGCCGGAATATCGGTCTCTATGCCGTGGTTACCCCCCAGGATCTGGCTAATCCTATCGGTGATGGTGATAGTGCAAATCAGAACTACCTGAATGACATCTGGGGCTGGACCGATCCAGAAACCGGCAGAGAATATGCACTGGTGGGCCTTAACGATGGAGTTACTTTTGTGGATGTAACCGAACCATCCGAACCGGTTGTTATTGGAAAACTTCAGGAACCGGAATCTTCACAGCCGGCAAAATATGAAACAGCACTCCATCATGATGAAGAGGATGGTCTCAAAGGTGAATCCGCCTGGAGAGATATCAAAGTGTATGAGAATACCATGTATGTAGTAAGCGATAACCAGCCTCAGCATGGAATGCAGGTATTTGATTTAACACAGCTCAGAGATGTTGAAAATCCACCGGAAATTTTTGAGGATGATGATGACGCCCGATACAAGCTTTTTGGCAGTGCCCATAACCTGGCCATTAATGAAGAAACAGGATTTGCTTATGCTGTTGGAATCAGATCAGGCGAAGTGTGCGCTGAACGCGGAGGATTGCACATGATTGACCTCAACGGGGCCGCCCCGGAATTTGCAGGCTGTTATTTTGATGAAGAAGCCGGCGGTAGAATTCAGGATGGCTATATACATGATACCCAGTGTGTGATATACCAGGGGCCGGACGAAGATTATGCCGGAAAGGAAATTTGCTTTAGTTCTGCAGAAACCGTTCTGTTAATTACCGATGTTGATAGTAAAGAACTTACCGAAACAATTTCTCTGGCAGGTTATGAAGGTAATTCCTATGCTCACCAGGGCTGGCTCACTGAAGACCACAGGTATTTCTTCATGAATGATGAACTGGATGAAATGCAAAATGGGCATAATACCCGCACGTATGTCTGGGATGTTCAGGATCTTGACGATCCTCAGATGATCGGATTTTACCAGCATAACACAACATCTATAGATCACAACCTCTATATTTATAATGACATCATGTACCAGGCTAATTATATGGCCGGCCTCAGGGTACTGGATGTAAGCAACCGTGATCCGCAAAGTATCCGGGAGATTGGCTATTTTGATACCACACCGGATCAAACAAAACCGGGTTCTAAAGGCCTCTGGTCTGTCTATCCCTGGTTTTCCAATAATACCGTTGTTGTGAGCGACATCAACAATGGACTTTTCATCCTGCACGTGGAACGCTAATCAAAACATAAATAAACCATGAGAATTGAACTTCATCCCGACGGCCCTGAATTTTCTGCAGTTTCGCTTGGATTCTGGCGGCTGAAGATGTGGGAAAAAAGCACTGATGAACTCATCGAATATATAGAGCAGTGCATCGAACTGGGTGTTACCACCTTCGACCATTCGGATATTTATGGTGACTATGACAACCAGGAGATATTTGGCAAAGTACTAAAAAAGCGGCCCGATCTGCGCGATAAAATCGAACTTGTAAGTAAATGCGGAATTGCCCTTGTTTCGGAAAACCGGCCGGAGCATTATGTTCAGCACTACAATACCACCGCAGAACATATCCGCAGTTCGGTGGAAAACTCACTAAAAAAACTTAATACAGATGTCCTGAATCTGCTGTTAATCCACAGGCCGGATCCCCTCATGAATGCCACTGAAATGGCTGATGTTTTCATGGAACTGTATGAAGAGGGTAAAATTCTGCATGTCGGAGTTTCAAACTTTACGCCGGACCAGTTTGAACTTTTTCAGTCAAAACTGACTCTCCCACTTGTAACCAACCAGGTTGAATGTTCGATTCTGCACCTTACCCGGATTTATGACGGAACATTCGATCAGGCCCAGCGGTTAAACAGTTCGCCTATGGTTTACTCTCCTGTGGCAGGCGGCCGTCTTTTTAAAGGGGATGATGAACAGGCAACACGTGTTCTGAATTTGTGCAAAGAGCTTGCTAAAAAATATGATGTTACCGCAGACCATGTCGCTCTCGCCTGGCTGTTAAAACTTCCATCCCGGCCGCTGCCTGTCATAGGAACGGGAAAAATAAAGCGGGTTGCCCATGCGGTCGATGCTGTTTCCCTGGATTTAGAACGCCAGGATTGGTTCCGCCTGCTGGAAACTTCACAGGGCCACCCGGTGCCATAATATCTGCCAACTCGTTTTTGACATGCCTGTCAATTTCCGTACATTTTTCAAGCTTTAGACACCGGGTTCTATAAGCTCATGAGATGGACGGGCGGCTCTCAGGACAATGCCGTACTCAATAAGGGCAGGTGCTTGAAAAACCGGTACCCGTACATTCATTCAGACCAACTGGAATTCAGGTTTAAATTAAAACTGGTTCTTTTACCTTTGGCGGCGTATCTGAATTCAGAAAAACAGCAAAATTTTTGAATAATCTTTTTTATGGATCTTTTTGATAAACTCGAAGGCCGGCCGGGGCCTTTAGGCGAATTCACTTCAGACGGCTATGGTTACTACACATTTCCCAAACTTGAAGGTCCGATAGGGCCGGAAATGAAATTCAACGGAAAAGATGTAATTGTATGGAGTGTTAACGATTACCTCAGCGTTGGAAATCATCCTCATATTCGTGAAGTAGATAAACAGGCTGCTGAACAGTATGGTTTCAGCACACCTATGGGAGCCCGTTTAATGACGGGAAATTCTGATGATCACGAAGCCCTGGAACAGGAACTTGCTGATTTTGTGCATAAACCCGAAGCCCTTCTTTTGAATTACGGTTACCAGGGCATTATGAGTACCATTCATGCGCTTGTTGACCGCAATGATTTTCTCATTTATGATGAACTGAGCCACGCCTGTATCGTGGATGGCAAGCAGCTGGCTATGGGAGATAAATCCGTTTTTAAGCACAATGATATCGAAAGCCTCGAAAGACAGCTGAAACGGGCAACGAAAAAAAGTAAATCCAACTCCTCCATTTTAGTTGTAACCGAAGGTGTTTTTGGTATGACCGGGGATCTGGGAAAGCTGAAGGAGATCATTGCTCTCAAAGAAAAATACAACTTCCGGCTTCTGGTTGATGATGCTCACGGTTTCGGAACCCTGGGAAGTGACGGTTCCGGCACAGGTACCCAGCTTGGATGCCACGACGGCATAGATATTTACTTTGGTACGTTTGCCAAAGCTGTTGCGCTTATCGGTGCTTTTGTGGCTACAGAACCAAGAGTTATTGAATTTTTGAAGGCCCATGCACGAAGCCAGATTTTTGCTAAATCACTGCCAATGCCACTTGTTATTTCCGCCCGGGAGCGATTGAAACTGATTCGCGAAAACCCGCAGTGGAGAGAGAAACTCTGGAAAAACACCAAACAGCTCCGCCAGGGCTTAATAAACCTGGGATATAATGTTTTACCTTCCGAAAGCCCGGTGACGCCCGTTTTAACGGAAGGCAGCACTCAGCTTTGCACAGACATTATGCGGAATATGCGGGAAGATCACGGAATTTTTGTTAGCGGTGTGGCATATCCGGTAGTTCCCAAAGGAGTGGTACTGATACGACTTATCCCGATGGCTGCTCATACTTCCGAACATATTGAGAAAACCCTGAATGCTTTTGAAGCGATTAAACCGATTGTATTCCAAAGCCAGGATGAAAAACTATCCGCCTGATTGAATAGAACCTGCGAGAGTCCGGCAGGACCTCGCAGAGTTCGTATTGGCAGAGCACCAATAAAACCCTCAACAGTTCAACAATTACACGCGAACGCAGGTGAGCACTCCACACTCTTGCGGAACTGTGGAATCGTGATTCGAAGCGAAGCGTAGAACCGCGTAGCGAAACTGTATAGTAGAGCATTACCAAGACACCCTCAACAGTTCAACCCCGGGATGCCCTTGGCACAATTACACGCGAACGCAGTGAGCACTCTACATTTTGTGGTATTACACGTTCAGTCCATACTTCAATAATCCTTCTTTTTTTCTATTTTATCGCCGTCCGCTAATGCCAAATCCATTTCCATGTATCGTATCTGCCTGCTGCTGAGTCTTTTTCTTTTCACCGGGATTTCAAATCCCAAAGCTCAGAATGTTCCGGAGAACCTCACGCTTCAGAAAATTTTTCACGAGCCGGTGATTCCGGGAATCCGCCCTTCATTCCGGTTCTTTTCTTCTGACCAGGAATCTGTTTTTTTCTCCTGGAATGACTCTTCATACTACGACACCGGCTTGTATAAATTAAGCCTGAGCGGCGGTGAACCTGAAGATGTTGAAGATGACGATTATCCCCCTGTGTACCACTCACCGGACCTGCGAAAAATTGCATATACAAATGATGGTGATATTTTTATTGCTTCCAGTGACGGCTCCAACGAAAGAAAAATTATATCCTCTAAAGAAAATGATGCAGGACCGGTGTGGTCCCCCGACAGCAGAAAGCTTGCATTTACCAGAAGCGGGGATGTCTGGGTTACCAGCGTAACCACTCCGCAGCTTATCCAGGTGACACAGAAAAAAGATGATGAACCCGGCTTCACGATAGATACCTGGGCAGGGAATGATAAACTGGTTCTGCGCCAGACCGACTATTCCGAAGCCCGCACAATCTATTTCCCTGAATACGCAGATGATTTTGTAATACCGGGGGAAACCACACGGGGTATTCCGGCTGTAAATTTATTTACCGCTTACCTGGATACTACAGCTATGGATACACTTTTAACAGGTGTTCACCGGTCGTCAGCCGCGGCAAGCCACTCCGGGAATTATATAGCCGTGGATTATGCCGATGCCCCGTTGAAACACCGGAAACTGCTTATTCATGATACCAGGCAGAAAACAGAAACTGTAGTATTTGAAGATTCCACAAAAGGCTGGCTCAGCGGCCAGTCAATGGAATTCGCGCCGCGGTCGGACCGTCTTTTCTTTCGTTCTGAACAGGATGGCTGGAATCATCTATACCAGGTAAATCTTTCAGCTTCATCTGTGCGACAGCTGACGTCCGGCAATTACGAAGTTACCTGGGCCGAATGGAAAGACGATCAGTCAATTGTATATGCACATAATGAAGCCGATTATGGTGAACGTCATTTGTTTTTGATGAATATTCAAACCGGAGATGTTACCCGGCTTACTTCGGAAGAAGGATACCGGTACCAGTTTTCCATGAGCCCCGACAGATCGAAACTGGTATATGCCAAAACCTATTTTAATGAGCCCTACGATCTTTATTATTTGAATTTAGATCAGCCTGGTGCCGAACAGCAGATCACACATACCATACCCGAACATTTCGATGAATATAACTGGCAGCAGGAAGAGTATGTTCGCTTTACAGGCCGTAACGGAGAAACAGAATTATCCATGTCTGTACTGTACCCTGAGGAATATAATGAATCTCAACCCTACCCCGTGGTGGTCTTTGTTCATGGAGCCGGATCTCTTCAGAATGTTTACAAGGGGTGGTCGAATAATTACTGGCGGGAGTATATGTTCAACCAGTATTTAAATAAAAACGGCTATATGGTGATTGAAGTTGATTACCGCCACAGCACCGGCTATGGACGAAAATTTCGTGAAGATGTAACCAACTGGATGGGCAGATATGAAACGATTGATATCATTGACGGGCTTGACTGGCTCCAGGAAAAAACGGGGGCACTCGACCTGGGTAATGTGGGCATTTACGGCGGCAGTTATGGGGGATTTATGGCTCTTTATGCTCTCACTGAAGAACCTGACCGGTTTCATGCCGGCGCGGCCCTCCGCAAAGTAAGTAACTGGAGAAATTACTATTATGCCAACCCCTGGTACACACTGCCAAGACTCGGTGATCCCGAAGAAGTTCCCGAACACTACGACCGGAGTTCACCTCTTACCTATGCTTCCGAACTCGAACATCCGGTACTTCTTCTTCACGGCCTTATAGATGATAATGTGGGCTTCCAGGATGCTGTTCAGTATATTGAAGAGCTTATTCAGTCGGGCAATGAGGATTTTGAAATGATGATGTACCCTTCCGAAGCGCATGGCTTCACCAGCCCGGATTCCTGGTATGATGAATACCGGCGAATTTTCGAATTTTTTGAGAAGCATTTAAAGTAAAACGTAAGCCGGGATGTCTTCCCGGCCATTTCAAGATGCGATTTTAACTTGAGACAAAAGTTCCTTATTAAGCGTATAATGCTGGCTGAACAGGCGTAGTGTAAACATGGTATGTCTGTCGTTGAAAAAGCATGAGAATGAATGATTACCTGCCAATAGTGGGTAAAGACATACCATGTTTTAGGTTGCCGGGAAGGGCATCCCGGCTTACTGCTAAACAATTTTTGTTTTCCAATTACCCCGCCGGAAAATCCAGATACTCAGCACGCCCAGCAGGGATTCTGCAATTACAATAGACCAGAACACTCCATCTTCCTGCATATTCAATCCTAATGCCAGCATATAAGCTACAGGGATTTCAATCATCCAGAAGCAGATGAAATTGAGCCATGTTGGTGTTAACGTATCTCCTGCACCGTTAAAAGCCTGTGTCATGACCATGCCCATTCCATAGAATATATATCCCAGGCAGATGATTTTCAGGCTCGTGGCTCCTACAGCGATCACATCTTCTTCGGGGGTAAAAATGCGAATCAGGTCTTCGGCAAACAGGTAAAAACCCAATCCTATAAATACAAGAAAAAGAGTGTTGATGCCTCCGCATATCCAGGCCGATTTTTCCGCGCGTTCCGGTTTTTTTGCTCCCAGGTTCTGTCCCACAAGAGTTGCCGCCGCATTGCTCATCCCCCATGAAGGCAGCAGAGAAAACATCACAATTCGTATGGCAATGGTATAACCGGCAAGAGCAATACTTCCAAATTCAGCTATAATACGGACCAGCCCAACCCAGCTTGCCGTAGCAATCAGAAACTGTCCGATGCCACCCAGCGAGACTCTCACCAGGCGGAACATTACGTTCATTTCCAGTTTCAGATCACGGGCAAGTACTTCAATCCGTTTACTTTTTCCGGCCAGCATATAAATCTGAAAACAGACTCCCAGACCGCGCGAAAATGTGGTAGCGATAGCAGCACCTGTAATTCCCATCGCCGGAACAGGCCCCAGCCCGAAAATTAAGATCGGGTCGAGAATGATGTTTAATATATTGGCAAACCAGAGAACTTTCATGGATATCGCCGCGTCCCCGGCTCCCCGGAAAACCGCGTTGATGATAAACAGAAGCATGATAACAACATTACCACCCAGCATAATGGCCGTATAGCTGTACAGTTCTGTTGTAATCTCTTCTGATGCGCCCATCAGGCGTAAAAGATCCGGAGCATAGAAAATGCCCAGAAAAGCAAAAGGGATGGATACAATCAGCCCGAGTATGACAGATTGAACAGCTGCTACGGATGCTCCTTTCGGATTTCCTTCTCCGATTCGCCTGGAAACGATCGCAGTAGTGCCCATACTAAGACCAATAGCAATAGCATACATGATCGTCATCAGAGACTCTGTAATGCCCACAGTGGCTACAGCTTCGGGACCCAGTTTGGAAACAAAAAAGATATCGGCCACAGCAAACACAGACTCCATCATCATCTCCAGAACCATGGGGATGGATAAAATCAGAATAGCACGGCTGATACTGCCACTGGTAAAGTTATACTCCATTCCGCGTATGGAACCAAGAATATCATTCCACAGCGAGTGCCTGGAAGAAGTATGATGTGCTGTCCGGTCGGCCGGATCATTATAAAAATTGGTCATAAAAAATGTGAATATTGATGATAACAGAAAAAAGGCAGGTAGCTTGCCTGGAAAAAGTCAGCCTGATAGAAAAGCGGCTATTGATTACAAGTTCCGGGTTTTAAACGAACACGGCTTGTACAAGCGGTAGTATGGTGCTGACTGTGATTTTCATCAATTTCGATTTGGTTGCAAAAAATATGGTGCTTATTACGGAATAATCCAACCCCTGGTTTCAAAAAAATTCAATTTTTTTAACGGGGTTAACAGCATGCAAAAAGAGGACTTTTAATCTAAAAACCGAGTTCGATATAATAAGCTGAAATTTTATAATCGTCATGCCGTGCTCCGACACGGCATCCCCAAACTCTGGA
Organism: Balneolaceae bacterium; assembly: GCA_040882525.1. GTDB lineage: Bacteria > Bacteroidota > Rhodothermia > Balneolales > Balneolaceae > Rhodohalobacter. The sequence continues at coordinate 37,176 of JBBEBD010000058.1, forward strand.
AAAGCAGGAGATTTCGCTTCGCGTTCAAAAAATGAGCGGCTCGGAGGCCGGGATGACGGTTGGGATGTTATTTCAAAATTTCATTAATGAATCGAACTCAGGTTAAAAGAAACCATTTTGAGAAATTCCGTAAGCCAATCTAATACTCTGGATTGGTTTTACTGCCGGTTTTCATTTCTTTGGCCAGTAAGCAGGACGGTTAATATCGAGCAAGCCCCCTTCGGAGGTGTGAAGAACAAAGAATTTCGCAGTGGAGTAACTTCAGCATTCGTTACTCCGTGTTGGATATTCGATATTCATTCAGATGATAAAAGCCAAATATGAATATTATCATCTCTCTTATGTATATTTCTTTTGAATTCTAAATAAGAATGATTTCAAAAAATGTATTTTGCTCATCGGGTTTTTATTCTGCTTTTTTCTGTACTTATCTTTGCCGGCTGTGAATCTGATGAATATGGCATTGTGCCATTTCCCGAAAATTATCATCAGGAACTGGAAGCCTGGAAAGCAGACCGGCTAGAGTCTCTGACTAATCCTACCGGCTGGATGCGGCTTTCGGGGATGTATTGGCTGGAGGAAGGAGAAAGCCGTTTCGGCTCGGGTAATGACCAGGATTTACAGTTCCCTGAAGGAACTATTCCGCATCATGCAGGAACCTTTACCTATCTTGACGGTCAGGTCACCATGAAAGTTTCTGATGGAGTTGCAATTACACATAATGGTAACCCGGTTGAAGAAATGATTATATACGATAGTGAAGAAGACACACCGCACCTGGAACATAATACCCTTGAATGGCTCGTAATCGAAAGGAATGGCCTTGTGGGTATTCGCCTGTATAATAAAGAGAATGAGAAAGTGGACGAATTCACCGGTTTTGACACCTATCCTGTCAGCGAAGAGTGGCATATAAAGGCCAGGTTTATACCCAGCGCAGAAAATACAACCATACCGGTTATTAACATACTCGGCCAGAATGTTGAAACACCTTCTCCCGGTATGCTGGAATTTTCAGTTGACGGGGAAATATACTCACTGGTAACACTGGAGGGCTCAACCAGGATGTTTGTTATTCTGGGGGATGCAACAAACAGCACCGAAACCTATCAGGCCGGCCGCTATATGTATATTGACTATCCTGAAGAAGACAGCGATTATACGGTGATAGATTTCAACAAAGCCTACAATCCGCCCTGCGCATACTCCACCTTTACAACCTGTCAGCTGCCGCCGCCTCAAAACCGTCTGGACCTGCCCATAACCGCCGGTGAAAAAAGGCCTGTTGGCTGGACCGGAATTTAATTTTTACTCCTCAACTTCAAAGCGGATCAGCCTCTCTTTTACCCGGTCGGTCACCGTATCTTCCACCCGGACCCGCAGCTCATAAAGCCCCATCTGCAGCTCCGCAGTTTCGATCTCAAGATCTTCCGTTACACTCTGATCTTCATTTATAAAATTCAGGGTTAAGATAAATTCTGTTTGATCCTGGTTCACATTTCCACTCTCATCTACAGGCAGAATTCTATAAGTAAGTTCAAACTGTGTGAAGCTGTTTGGCTGCCTTTTCAGGTTATATACCTCAATATGGAGCATCAGGGTTTCCCCGTATGGTATAATCTGATCGTTTGCCACCCAGAATGAAAATGGTTCGGTAGTTTGTTCTTCTCTTTGATATCCCAGCACGAGGTCTGCCACCTCAAGTGAATCGGTAATATTTTCCAGGGGTTCCGGCTGGCGATACTGAACACGGTTTAACCCTCTCAATTCTGCAGGGAAAGGGGTGTCATAAACCGCTCTGGTTTCGGGATTATAATTTAACAGTTCTACCGAAGCCGACTGGTTTGCCCTAACAGGATGCAGCTGCTGATAAACGGATGCTGATACTGCACCACTGGCTGTACGTGCCAAAATCAGGGGCCGTTCCTGCTGTTTTGATTCCACTACATTCCAATCTTCATCATATGTCTGAAGGTGGTGAACCAACTCGTAATCCGTAATCATTTCGCTCACGTTCTGTCCCGGCTGTACGGTAATACCGGTATTAATAACCTCGCGGTTACGATAATAATCGATCAGAAAAGCCTCCTGGGGGAAACTTTCGATATAGGTGATGACAGAGGGTGCCAGAGAATCATTCAGAAACCGGTAGTGATGGATTTGGAGAGGGATCTCAGGTAACTGCCGTGAATAGGTGGACCGTTCTTTGGGTGCACGGTTCACCTGCTGTTGTATAAGCTCCCTGCTTTTATTTGCAAAATCAAGGTCCATTCCCTGTAACGCCTGTAATCCCTGCTCAAGCACCCGCTCCCGAAGGTTACGGAAACGGTTTTCAAAAAAGGAATCTACCTGAACAAGTTGTTCGTAATAGAGCATTTGCAGCATCAATGCGGGTGTGATACCCACACGGGTGAATTCCCTGGTTTCTTCATCTTCCAGTCTGTCGGGATAGTAGGCCCGTTCCGGTATAAAATCTTCAATACTGTTCTGCAGGGAAAATTCACCGGTTCGGATATCTGTGCCAAAAAGAAACGGAACCGGGTTTTCAGTTCCGGAAGCAATACGATCATAAAACCAGATTTCGTATTCCGGGTATTGATGATATTCATAAATAGCATTTTCCAGGCGGTTACTTCGTTCCCAGTCGATTTCCTCAATTTCTCCGGACAGAGAACCGGACCGGGGGCTTTGCGGATTAAATTGGTTTTCCAGCCATGAATGGATGTTAAAGCTCTGCAATGTTAAAATGCCGCTTTCTGTACGATCTGGTTCACCATAGCGGATAAAAATCAGTGCACGTTCATCCGTACCGTAAACCGTACTTCCATTCCGGGTAAATTCCTGCCTTGCGGTATTTATCCGTTCCCAGTGTTCAATCAGCCGTTCATTTGCAAGTTTTGCCGGAGTCGGGTCGAGCTGAACCCAGAACCCGCGCATATCTGAAGCAAGTTTCCGTCTGTTCTCTTCCCACCAGGTCTGCCATTGCCGGTACATTCCTTCTCCGATAAGAGGCCTCATTCGCTCAACTTCCTGCCGGATAGCCAAACGGCTGGTTCTGTCAATTCCATCAGCCAGCGCACGATAATAGAGTTCCGTGGCATGCCCGTAGTACTCTTCCATTTCTTCTTCGGTTACAACCCGAATAAATTCGAGCCCTATCCGGCTGTCGATGCTTCCATCCTGTTCATAAGCAGAATACCATTCATCAAGCGCCTGGGTAATATCCCCCCGGTAAACTGCCTCCAAACCTCTTTCATAAGCCCGCTGGGGCTGAGCGTTCAGTACTTCGGCAATGAATAACACTGCAAGCACGGAAACAACGATTTGTATGTATTTTTGTAAGAGATGCATGTGGCTGCTCAAATTAATAGATTTTAAAGAAAATACAATGCTCTGCAACAAACCGTAAGGGTTGATCTTATTTATTATAATTTCACAGGAAGGCCCAAAAAGGATTCTCATTTTTTAGTACCTTTCCAGCGAACAGATAAGAATTGCTTATGGCTCAAAACTATCGCGCGTTAACACGTACATACCGACCCCAAACTTTTGACGACATTGTTTCGCAGGAGCATGTCAGCAGTACTTTAAAAAACGCCATCAAACAGAACCGTATTTCGCATGCATATATGTTCTGCGGCCCCAGAGGAGTAGGCAAAACTACCATGGCCAGGGTTCTGGCAAGGGCAGTAAATGAAATAAACGAAAATGTTGATGGTGAATCTCTCAACCAGACCCTTAATATCGTTGAGATGGATGCCGCTTCAAACCGGAAAATTGAAGATGTCCGCCAGCTGAAGGATGTTATCCGGGTGCCTCCTCAAAACGGAAAGTATAAAATCTTCATCATTGATGAAGTACATATGCTTACCAAAGAGGCCTTTAATGCTTTGCTCAAAACATTAGAAGAGCCCCCGGCACACGCAATTTTTATTTTTGCCACTACTGAGCCGCACAAGGTTTTACCTACCATTCTTTCCCGTGTTCAGCGTTTCGACTTCAGGCGGATCAGTGTGGAGGAAATTGTAAACCGCCTGAAATCGGTTTGCCGGAAAGAACAGATCACTATAGATGATGAGTCACTGCATATTATTGCCAAAAAAGCGGACGGTGCACTGCGCGACGCGCTTGGGTTGATGGACCAGGCAATTGCTTTTTGCGGTACGGATATCAGGTATAGTGAATTATTACAGGCTCTGAATGTGGTGGGCCACGACCGGCTTTTTGAGTTTACCAATTCCATCGAAAAAAAGGATGCAACGGCAGGCCTGACTCTGATTGATACCCTGCTGAAAGAAGGAACGGATATCCAGGAGTTTCTGGTATCGATGACAGAACACATTCGCAATTTATATGTGGCCAAACAAGGCACAAGAATGCATATGGTGGAAGCAACTGCAGATACCAAAACACGTTATACGGAAACAGCCAAAGCATTTTCAGAAGATGACCTGATGAGAATGCTCCATCTGGTGAGTGAGGCACAGCTGAAAACCAAAGATGTTCAGCAGCCCCGGATTCATTTTGAAATTCTTATGCTCAAACTGATTCACATGAGCCGGTCCAATGAGCTGAATATACTTCTGAAAGACCTGGAGCAGTTAAAAAAAAAGAGAATAAACCAGCCGGGTAATACTGCACCGAACGGAACATCTCCGCCTGCCAAAAATGGCTCAGAAAAAGTAAAAAAACCTGATGTAATGCAGGTTCGGGAACCGGAATACAATAAAGATTCTGATACAAAAAATGGATCTCCTCGTCCTGCAGAGCCTGATTCAGAAAAATCATCCGGCGGGAGTGAAGAATATTTTTTGGGTAAACCTAGTCTTGGTTATGCTGAGGGAATCAGTTCATCAAAAAATACAAACGAAGAAGTCACTGTTGCTGAACCAGAAAAAAAAGAACAGGTTGTTCTCAAAGACATCGGGCAAATAGAAGAGTACTGGAAACCTTTTGTAAATCTTGTAAAAGAAAAAGCTCCTCAAATGATTTATTTTCAGTTGCTTCGGGCACAACCAAAGGAGTTACGCGGGAATGAGGTGCTGGTCACGGCCGATAATGAATTTGCAACCAACCTGATTGAAGAAAATCAAAAGCTAATCTCTTCGTTATTCAAGCAACTAACGGGAATTCATATCCGCCTGAAATGCCTGGTGGTACGCCCGGATAAAAAACAGGAGGGTTCTTTAAGTCCTTATGAACGTTTTAAAGAACTGCAAAAAAAAGACCCTCACCTGCGCTCTATTGTAGAACTGTTTGGCGCTGAACTGGAATATTAATTAATAATCAACATGAATAAAGACTGTTCATAAAGGGTATGGATTATCAGGTGTTATAACAGACTTCTGATCCGGTACCATGTTGCCTGGTAAAGATCTGAACTCATTTCCGGACAGCCTTGGAAGAATAAACATCAAAAACCAGAAATTATGAGTCAATTTAATATGGCCGACATGTTTGGAAAATTTTCCGACATGCAAAGCAAAATGAAAGAAGCCCAGGATAAACTTGCTGAAGTAACAGTTGAGGCTGATGCCGGCGGCGGTGTGGTTAAAGTGAAGGCAAACGGAAAAAGAGAAATCATCAGCATTGAATTAGACAAAGATGTTATAGATCCTGAAGATAAAGAAATGCTTGAAGATCTTGTGGTTGCCGGAATCAATAAAGCCCTTGAAAAAGCTGAAGAAGCTGCCAAAGAAAAAATGCAGGATGTATATAAAGATCTGCTGCCCGGCGGCGGCATTCCCGGCATGGATATGAGTAAATTCGGGCTTTAACTTAAAAAAGTCCCCTCTTGAGAGGGGATATAGGGGTGTGTTTGTCAAAGGTTAAAATTTAATTTTTAGTACAGCCATTAAGTCAAAGCCCTGTAAACACACCCCTGAAACACTGCGTGTTTCTTTGAGGCTGTCCAAAAAGGTGTCATTCTGAATTTTGCCAAAGGCATCCCCTTGGGGATTTCAGAATCTCCTAACGTTGATTGGGTTAGGAGATGCCGGATCGGGGTCCGGCATGACGAACTATCTACAAATATTCTTTTACACACCTTTTTGGACAGCCTCAGTTTTATTTCTAATTTTAAATGATTACTAACATACTGAATGCAAATAACCTCTGAAGCTCTTGAACGGGCGATTGAAGAACTGGCGAAACTTCCTGGAACAGGAAGAAAATCTGCCCGGCGTATGGCAATTCATCTTCTGAAACAGACCGATGAAAAGGTAATGGCTCTGGCAGATTCTCTTGTTCAGCTGAAAAAATCTGTTTTGCGCTGTTCCGTCTGCGGAACCATAACGGATACGGATCCATGCCCGGTTTGCAGTAATCCAAAACGTACAACTGGCGTAATTTGCGTGGTCGAAGAATTTCAGGATGTATATATCATTGAAAAAACAAATGAATTTCGCGGGCGCTATCATGTACTGGGTGGGATCATCTCACCTCTTGAAAATATTGGCCCGGATGATATACGTGTTAAAGAACTGTTAGAGCGGGTAGCTGATGCCGATGAACCGGTCCGGGAAATAATCCTTGCACTGAATCCCGATGCCGAAGGTGAAGCTACCTCTTACTATATCAATAAGCTTCTGTTAAATTATGATATAAGTGTAACCCGCATTGCTTACGGCATTCCAATGGGTACGGAACTTGAATTTATTGATGAGGCAACCCTCAGCCGTGCTTTTGCCAGCCGTACTTCCTTTTAAACTCACACCTTTATGAAAATTTTCAAAAGAACGTTTCTGCCTGTATCCTTCATTATGTTTCTGATTCTTATTCTGACCGCTGAGGCCGGAGCACAACAACAGGGTTACTGGCAGCAGGAAGTTGATTATGAAATGGACATAGATTTCGATGTTGAAACCAACAGGTTCGACGGAAAGCAGACCCTGGGATACACCAACCACTCCCCGGATACTTTAGACAGGGTATTTTATCACCTGTTTTTCAATGCTTTTCAGCCCAACAGCATGATGGACAAACGATCCAGAACCCTTCCGGATCCCGACCACCGGGTGCAAGACCGTATTTATTATTATGATGAAACAGAAACAGGCTACCAGGAAATAGGCTGGATCAGGCAGAATGGAACGGAAGTTGATTTTACCGTAAAAGGAACCATCATGGAAGTTCACCTTCATGAACCCGTATTACCCGGTGAAACTGTGGAGTTTGAAATGGAGTTTGAGGCACAGGTGCCCCTTCAGACCCGCCGTTCCGGCCGTGATAATGAAGAAGGAATTCGATATTCAATGTCGCAATGGTTCCCTAAAATAGCAGCCTATGACGATAAAGGGTGGCATCCGAATCCATATGTAGCCCGGGAGTTTTATGCACCATTCGGCACCTTTGATGTTACCATACATATTGATCGCGATTATGTTGTTGCCGCCGGTTCAATCCTTCAAAATCCACAGGAAGTTGGTCACGGTTATGAGTCAGCCGATATGCAGGTACACAGGCCTGATGGGGAAAAATTAACCTGGAATTTCCGTTCGGAAAATGTCCATGATTTCATGTGGGCAGCAGATCCCGATTATACTCACGTTACCGCACAGGTACCCGGCGGACCGCTTCTTCGCTTTTTCTATCAAACCGATCCGGTAGCCGAAAATGCCTCTGATGATATTCAGTCACGCCTGCTTTCAAACTGGGAAGCTCTGCCAGAATACACTGTTCGGGCTTTTCAGTACATGAGTGAAAATTTCGGTGAGTATCCTTATGATGAATATATCGTCATTCAGGGCGGTGACGGCGGGATGGAATACACGATGGCCACTCTCATCACAGGAAATAGGAATTTGAACAGCCTGACAGGAGTAACCGTCCATGAGTTTGTCCATGCCTGGTATGAAGGTGCTCTTGCCAATAATGAAACCGTTGACCAGTGGATGGATGAAGGTTTTACCACGTATGCTTCTGCTTTTATTATGAATCACCTGTTTAATGAAGTAAAAGGTGATCCGATGATCCGGCAATACAACAGTTACTATAACCTTGTAAATGCCGGTGTTGAAGAGCCTATGCATATTCATGCCGATCATTATGTGAGAAATGCGGCTTATGGAGTTGCATCTTATACAAAAGGAGGCATGTTTCTTCATCAGCTGGGATATATTATCGGTGAAGATGCACTTAAAGCCACACTCAACCGGTTTTTTGAAGAGTGGAAATTCAAACATCCTTCAGGGCAGAATTTTATACGCATTGCCGAACGGGAAAGCGGAATGGTTCTTGACTGGTATTACGAATACTGGGTTACCACAACTAAAACCATTGACTATGGAATTACAGGCGTGGAGGCATCGGATGGCGGCAACGCCAGGGTTTCACTTGCCCGCGTGGGCTTAATGCCTATGCCCCTTGATGTGGAGATAGAGTTTAAAGATGGTTCTGTAAAACACTATTACATCCCCATGCGGATTATGTGGGGCCAGAAAGAAAATGAGTTTCCCGATGTTGAAAGGATCGTTGCCGATGACTGGCCGTGGGTGTTCCCGGATTACCAGTTGTCTGTAGAACATACTGCAGATGAAATCCACAGGATTGAAATTGATCCGACCCGGAGAATGGCTGATGTGGACAGAGGTAATAACGTGTGGACTTCCGAATAGTCTGAATAAACTAACGTGAATTCCACGAAGGGATGCAGTTGGCGCAAAAAAAATCAATGAAGGCCAGGAAAAAGTCTCCCCTATCAAGGGGAGATTTAGAGGGGTGTTTGATGATGTACCTTTTTTGCCTTTAAGCAACATCCCCCTAAATCCCCCTTTGATAAGGGGGACTTATTGACCCGGAATCTTCTATCGTACTCAGGTGGCAATAAAACCCCGGGGAAACTCTCTCTGAAGCCAATCCGGCAGATTTACTCACATTTTAATTTTGACCAACAGATCTGATGATAGATAATTCCAACCACGACTATAACAAGCTTTCCGTTGAAGCGCATAAGAAGTACGGCGGAAAAGTGGCTATTCATTCCAAAATGCCTCTTGATACAAATGACGACCTGAGCATTGCCTACACACCGGGAGTGGCCCAGCCATGCCTGGATATTTCAGAAAATAAGGCGCTTGTTTACGATTATACATCAAAACAAAATACAGTGGCTGTTATCAGTGATGGATCTGCCGTTTTGGGACTGGGCAATATCGGGCCTGAAGCTTCCCTTCCTGTAATGGAGGGGAAAGCTGTACTTTTTAAAAAATTCGCAGATGTAGATGCAATACCCATTGTATTAGCTTCCCAGGATACTGAAGAAATTATACAAACTGTAAAAATGATAGCCCCAACCTTTGGCGGTATCAACCTGGAGGATATTTCAGCACCGCGCTGTTTTGAAATTGAACAGCGATTGAAAAAAGATCTTGATATTCCTGTGATGCACGATGACCAGCATGGAACTGCAGTAGTAACCCTTGCGGGAATGATCAATTCCATGAAAGTGACCGGCAAAAAGTTTAAAGATCTCCATGTAGTAATTAATGGTGCTGGAGCTGCCGGTATAGCCATTATCTACCTGTTACGTGAAATGGGGGTTAGAGATGTAATTATGTGCGACAGCCGTGGAATCATTTCTAAAGAGAGAGAGAATCTCTCGCCAGTAAAAGAAAAAATGGCTGTTATCACAAATAAACATAACAAAGAAGGGGCGCTGGCGGATGCTGTAAAAGGCACAGATGTGTTTATCGGTGTATCCGTACCGGGTGTTCTGACACCTGAGATGGTGGAAACTATGAATGATGATCCGATTATTTTTGCGATGGCCAATCCTGTACCTGAAATCATGCCGGATGAGGCCATGCAGGCCGGTGCAAGAATCATTGCTACGGGCCGGTCCGATTTCCCAAACCAGATTAACAATGTCCTCGCTTTTCCGGGGATCTTCCGGGGACTTCTGGACGCAAGAGCTTCTCAGCTGACGAATGAGATTTACATCGCGGCAGCACAGGCCATTGCAGACCAGGTAAAAAAGCCAACCGAAGAGAAAATCATCCCCAGTGCTTTTGAAACTGCTGTGGCACCGGCTGTGGCAGAAGCCGTTCGCAAATCCTGTGAGTCTCAATAGTCTTGTATCGGTGGAAGTGTGCCAAAGACATTCCGTTGGGGTTGAATGATTGAGGGTTTCTTTTGAACTCTGCCATACAGTTCCACGAAGGAGTGGAGTGCTCACTGCGTTCGCGTGTAATTGTGGAACTGCCAAAAGCCTCAAGGGATGCCCTTATGGATAAAAACAGTTAACAGACGAAGTGTTTTTTCTTTGCGTCTCTTCGCGCCCTTTGCGGTTAAATCTCACTGAGCGCAGAACGACTCAATCCCTGAAGCAGGGAGTATAACCAGGTTCATAAGCCTGCCTCATTATTTCGGGACATCACATAACGTTTTATTAAACCGTTAAGGACGCTAATGACCGCTACTAAGAAAAAATTTTTATTAGTGTAAGAGAACTTAATTATGTCTTTTATGAGCTACTTCTTAAACATGGTACTCAATACAAAGAAAATATTTTCTTTGCGCTCCGTTAATCTTCTTTTAAAATACGGAAACCACATGGTGCCATAGGGAACATAGACCCTTGCATTATATCCGGAAGCGGCAAGTTCTGTCATGGTTTCTTCCCGAAGGCCATACAGCATCTGAAATTCGAAGCGGGATTTATCAATATTATGTTCTTCTGCATAATTCTTCACCCAGTTTACCAGATCATCATCATGAGTGGCAATTCGCGGATACGGGGTTTTTTCCAGCAGAATGATTGCATACTCCCTGAAAGCATCCCGTATCTGATCCATTTTTTGCAGTGCCACCCTTGCCGGTTCTTTGTACGCTCCTTTACAAAGACGAACATCAGCACCTGACTCCGCAAGCTCCAGGACATCTTTTTTAGTCCGGTGCAGGTACGCCTGGATGACTATACCCACATGTTTTCCATAAATCTTAAATGCCTCTTTAAAAATGTCTATGGTAGTACCTGTATAATCCGATCCCTCCATATCTATTCTGACAAAAGAATCAAGCCTCTTTGCTTCGTCCAGAAGCTTAAAAAGATTCTCTTTGCAGTAATCCCGGTTTATATCCAGCCCCAGCATTGTCAGTTTTATAGAAATCGTGCTTTTAAGTCCTGCTATATGAATATTCCTTAGAAGTTGTATATATATGTGAACCGTTTCGTCTGCCGTGGTTTTTTTCCTGACATTTTCACCCAAAAGGTCGAGGGTTACTTTAATATTCTTATCGTTAAGCGCCCTGATTTTAGGAATAGTCTGATCGAATGTTTCACCGGCAACAAAGCGCCGTGCTAAAGCAAAGGGTAATTTCATGTATGGTAGTTATAAATAGAAAATTTTGGGCATAAAATAATGAACTATGATGTGACAAACACTACACCGAAACCGATAATAATTTCCGGCCGCCGAAACAAGCAGACAAAGCTCTCCGTATGACCGGGTAATTTCAAACGAATCTTGAGAAAATGAAAAATTCAATTCTGTTCAGTAAGAAAATCAACTATCTGATGACACTTACAGTAAGCCTGTTTGCTTATTACTGTCTTCTGTTGGTGTGGATTATATAACTTTAAAAATCGAGGAATTTATGCTTGAAAAAATATACTGTGTATTAGTTACAGCATTATTGATGATTTTATCCGTCTTCAGCAGCCTGAAAGCCCAGTCTGCTGAAGATGTGTATCGTACTGAAACATTTAGTACGTCCGGTTCACCTGCCGTTGATATCAGTACTTCCGGCGGCTCTGTGAATGTAACAGGACATGATAAAAATGAAGTTCATATCGAAATGTTTGTAAGGAGAGGAAGGCAGTATTTATCTCCTTCCAATACCGATCTTTCTGACTTTGATATTAGCATCTACCAGGATGGTAACCGGATCATAGCCTCAGCCAAACGTGAAAACAGCGGCTGGCTTGGCCGGTTACGTTCAAACAACAATATTTCCGTTTCTTTTCGGGTGTACGCCCCTCACGCTTCTGTGGTTGAAGGAAGAACCAGCGGAGGCAGTGTCTCCGGTGAAAATTTCACAAATCAGCTCAAACTCCGAACAAGCGGCGGTTCTGTAACTGCCAAAAACATTGAAGGCATCGCTGAGCTCAGAACCTCAGGCGGAAGTGTCTCCATCAGTGATCTGCACGGACAAGTAGAAGCCCGAACCAGCGGCGGGTCAATACGGGTAGAAAATGTGACCGGCGAGGCAAATCTGCATACCTCTGGCGGAAGCATACGGCTCAATAATATTTCAGCCAAAGTTTCGGCACGTACCAGTGGTGGTGGTATTCGTGCTAATCTTACAGAATTAGTTAACGATGTTGAGCTGAGAACAAGCGGAGGCAGCATACATATTGACATGCCGGAAATAAGCAATTTTAATCTTGATCTTACCGGCCAGCGGGTGCATACCGAACTCAGAAATTTCACAGGACAATCTGAGAGAAGAACAGTTAAAGGCAGAATGGGGGAAGGAGGACCTCTTGTAATGGCAAGAACCTCTGGCGGTTCTGTCCGGCTTTCGTACTATTAGACCCCTAAACATTAATATTTCTACCAGACAACCGGGATCACCTTAACCTGTAACTGGTTAAAAGCTTTCTTAAATTTAAAATATATTCTTACTGAATATTCAAGCTGAAATAGTTATTTTTACTATTCAGAATTTAATATTCAATAAAGAACAAAAAAATGAAAACTACTTTTCTATATTCCATATTCGTTGCGTCGCTATTACTATTTTCTGCCTGCGGCGGCGGGGAAACTAATGAACAGGATACTGGAGCTGCTTCTGCTGATGAAGGCAGAACCATTTCAATAATAGGTACAGATCAGATGAAATTTACTGTAACTGAAGCCGAAGAAGGTATTGTTACAGGAGAACAATCGGGAGATTATATTATTATTGAATCTATTGAAGCTTCAGCTGGCGAAGAGCTGAGTGTCCGTCTGACCACCGAAAGCAATATGCCGCCAACTGCCATGTCTCATAATTTTGTATTGCTGGAACAGGATGCCAATGTTGATGAATTTATCCGAACTGCCATTACGGCCCGCGATAATGATTATATCTCTCCGGATTATGAGGACCAGGTTATTGCTCATACTGAAGTACTTGGCGATGGAGAATCAGACACCATTACTTTTACGGTTCCGGATGAACCGGGTGAATATGTTTTTGTTTGCAGTTTTCCCGGACACTTTCAGGGTGGAATGGTTGGTACTCTGATAGTATCATAAGAAAATAAAACCATTTGCATAAGGGATTGATACACGTTATCAATCCCTTTTTTATAACCAACTGAGCCTGATTAACCTTGATTACAGAATGCAGGTATTATGCCTGCAGCCTGACTTCTTCCTGACTTTGATGCTTAATCGGAATTCGATTTTTTCAGGTACTGCCAGGTAAGCCCGATTAACAGCAGGTAAACAAAAAGGGCAAACAGTACCACCCAAAAACCGGTAACCACATCTGAAAAATAATGCACCGGAGCGTTAATCAGCAGGAGTAAAGGAAAACCAAAAACAAGAGCCAGTCCACTGCCATAAACCAGGTTAAAACTGACCGGTGATTTCATCCCCGAATCAAGAATCCGAAGCAGTACCAGGCCCGATTGCAGGGTCCCTGTCATATTCCCGAAAATAGCGGCAAACCTTTCCAGGCGGAACTCTTTAAATGCATCTTTTGTGAGAAACCAGATCAGCGCCCAGGTAGCTGCTGCAACTGAAATACAAATTAATAACAACGGGAGCCAGTACATGGCTACAACGATGAAACTGATTGCCGCCACAGAAGCAACAATCATAAAGTCCATAAACAGGTTTGAGCAGCGCGTCATGGTTACATCATCCAAAACACGGCTTATTTTCAGAGAGTCTAACATTTTTCGTACAAGTAAGGAAAGAATCGCGGCAAAAATAAAATGGAAAGACCACAGTGTATTTAACTCATTTTCTGCTCCCAGCCAGATGAGTCCCGATTCCATCAGTTTTACCACACCATAAGTTAACACGTACATCAGCCCAACTACCCCGAGGTGAAAGGTGAAGGACTCGATCGTTTCAGGTGAGGTCGTAATCTTTTCTCCTGAGTTGGCTTTCGGGTTTCTGATAATTCCTGTTTTTACATCTTCAGAAATTTTATCTGATGTTTTTATATACGCGGCATGGCCGTTTTTTATCCCTCTTCGCACAAACCAGATACCTGCAGTATAAGCCACAAAAAATCCAACAGCGGCGAATGTCAGACCCACAATTCCGCCTGATTCAAATCCGTACTGCTCCCAGTTTCCACCAATTGAATAGGCAATCCCGGGATTCATACCGAAAGCCAGGGGAGGAAGAAAACCAATTCCGACAAACAAATCGGGCATCAAAGTATAAAAAAGAGCTAAAGCTATAATCAAACCTGTAATTGCCTGAACAAGGTAAACGGCAATAAAAATGAAGCCGAATTTTACGGATGACAATCCCAGTTTCTTTTTCGGGGATCTCATACCCAGTGCAATGAACAGAAGGGCCAGAAGATGATAGACATATGTTCCCATCCGGTCGGAAGTCAGATCAATCCAATCCATTCCATTAGCACCTATAACCAGGCCAATCGTACCGGCCAGTAAATTTGCGGGAATCAGGTACTTTTGCAAAAACGGTATCCTGCTCCTCAGAATTGTCGCGATGATCAGCAGAAATCCCAGCCAGGCGAAATCAAGAAAAAATGTACCGGCTGGTATAGAGAGAGTCCAGGCTTCCATTTACAGTTTTTGAACCGGATTTTCGCCTTTTTTAAGACGGTTTATATATAACTGCCACTGCAGGGCACTCTGCCCGCTCAGGTCAATCTGAAGAGTTGTATCCGTTGTGGTTACAGTTAATTTATGATTTTGCTCCACCGACGTATACCGGATATCATCCATGGTTAATTTATATTGATCAGAACCCTGGAATACTTCCAGTATACCGGCTTTAAGTTCTACATGCGCCCGCCCTAATTTTACGAGCTGATGTTCCTTGTCAACCATATATAGCCGGCTTCCCGTTTTTTCAAGGAGCAGGTCATAATTAACAAACTCCATTGGCATCTTATTAATCCGGTCATACAAATCAATAATAGAATGTTCCTGGCCATGCCTGTCAACCAGTCGGGAGGCCACATTCATTCTGTATGAAAAATCCGATGTTCTGCTGAACACCGATTCTCCGTCAGGTGAAAAAACCGAACCGGAGACTCCTGTATCGGGGCAGCGATATAATAATCTCTGGATTCCCGCCGCCGGCTTTTTGCATTTTTTGGGAAAAGCTTCTGCCGGAGGATGATACTCATCAAAATCCATAAGACTGCGGCATGTATCTGCAAAAGCGCCGAAATCATCAAAATCAGAAGGATGTAACGGATCCATAAACCGTATTTCATGGCTTCCTTTCCTGATATGATCGGCCCAGCGCGGCCATCCCAGGTAGGATCCGTGCAGCTGAACCGGGTGTACGGGAATTCCCATTTTCCAGAAAAGTTTGAGAGTGGTTTCAATCAAAGGTTTGGATTTGCCATCCCAGCGCCGTCCACCTTCGGGAAAAATGACAATCATCCTTTTCTGATCAATCATTCGCAATACACTGCGGATAATTCCCGGTTCAGGAACATATTTACTGGTCGGCACGATACCAATACTGTCCATAAAAATACGCGGAAGGGTTTTATGGAACTGGTCGCGTGTCATCACTCCGGCCGTAGGCTCCTGCGTCATCCCTACATTAATCAGGAAAGGATCATAATAATTGGAATGATTACCATATATAAAACAGGGCCCTGTTAAAGGCATATTATGGCGATTCGTGATGCGGGGATTAAACAAATATTTTGCCGAATTAATCAGGATCATCCGCATAAACCGGAATGAGCCTTCGGAAAAACCCCGTTCATTTTTGCTAAAAGTAAAATTCTTTAACATTGATACTGTAAATCAATTAAACCAGAGAATCTTTCGATCTGTGTTATAGTGATAGATTTTGCAACCTTCCGGAAGAAGCGATAATCAAAAATGAGTTTCCAAAAAAATAATTTCTATGTGTTTGCTAAAATAACTTCCGGATTTACTGACCCACCCCCGTCCCCTCCCTATCACACCAAAAGACGGTGTGACAAGGAGGGGAGCTTTTTAAAAAGTCAGATAACCTAAATTTATTTAGCTTTGCTATGCTTGATTAAAATTTTCTCACAACCTCAAAGAGGGGATTTATTCCGCCGGCCCAAAGGTAGTTATTAATCGGATTGATTTTACACATAATACTAAAAATCGCAAAGCAGGTGAAGTCCCGGTGTTTCTCCACTTCCTATGGGGGAACCCGGTGGTGTGTAGGGTTCGGGCGGAGCTGAGAATTCAGAAGGGTTTTCTGAAAATTGCTCAATCCAGCCGGCGCTTTGCATGTAATGGGCTCTCTATACAATGTCATTTGCGGCGACGGCCCGTTCTTCCAGGCGGGATTGAAGATCTTCAAGCATCAGGGAACTGATCGCCTGCACATCCGGCGAAGCATTTTCATTCCCGGCAAGAGAAATCAAACTTCTCAATACAGCAGTATTAATAGCTCTCTGTACAGAACCATTATAACCGGCAGATTCGCCTGCCAGCAGGGTGTGATCCAGAACCGTCCGGATCACTTCATCCAGGTTTGGAAAATCTCCATTCCGTGCCGCCTGGTTTACCAGTCTTGCACTGCGTTCCGGGTTAAAAATCAGTGAAGCGGTATGTCCGGCCGCCATTTCAGCAATCGCGGCGGGATCGAGCACCGGTGAAGTATACCCTCTGAAATGTTCACGGGTTGTGGGAATCCTTACCGGCCGCGGAGGGATCAGCTCCAGTAAATTTTCAGGCAGGGCCAGAACTTCAGAATCAAGTGTCTGCAGCAAAGCATCAAGCGCTGCACGCTGAACTCCGGCATCTACAAAAGCCGGGCCCGGCTGTCCGTCTCCTCTTAACGTATAGGCATAATCCACACCGGCAATCAGTTTTACGGTTGCCTCTGTTTGATAACGGTGAAATAGATAGACCGGAACCAGCGCGTCTTCAATATCAGACATTGGGCGGCCCATGCGAATATTACGTTCTCCGAAACGGTTCAGGGCGAGTTTGCGAATGGATAAAATATGGTCGAGCTGGGCAACCACATCTGTTCCGTATTCCCATAAATGAGCGGCCGGGTGTGAGCCGCCGGCGGGCCTTGCCACTTCATCGGAAAGATACAGAAGCCCCATATCTATGGTCTCTTTAATGATGTCATTCAAAGCCTCATCTTCATTCACATCTTCAGTGAAATGCTGATAACCATAGATAACGGCCCGTTTATCCCATTCGCCGATGCCTTCACCATAGGCATTTTCAAGGCTGAGGGTCCCATCATCCTGAGCGGTTACCATCGGATGGGGATAATCCATGACCGAAGCGAGATCATTGATACTGGCCGCAAAATTATGAGCAATCCCCAGGGTATGCCCGATTTCGTGAGCACTGAGCTGCCGGATTCTGTCGAGGGCCATCTCCAGCATTTGCGGGTCCGGTTCAATCCCTTCCTCATAAGGAGCCAGCAGGCCCTCCGCAATCAGGTAATCCTGCCGTACCCGAAGAGAACCCAGCAGCACATTTCCTTTGATGATTTCACCCGTTCGGGGATCTGTAACAGATGAACCATACGACCAGCCACGGGTAGACCTGTGTACCCAGTTAATTACATTATAGCGTATATCCAGCGGATGGGCATCATCCGGCAGTACTTCTACCCGGAACGCATCTTGATATCCGGCGGCTTCAAAGGCTTCATTCCACCACCGGCCGCCTTCCAGTAGTGCGGTTCGTACAGGTTCAGGGGTGCCGTTATCAAGGTAATAGACGATGGGCTCAACCGGTTCACTGATCTCTGCACCGGGATCTTTTTTCTCCAGGCGGTGGCGTGCGATATATCGCTGATAAAATTCACCCCCGATCGGCGCACTATAATCCTGGAATGAAATATTAAAAAAACCGGAACGCGGATCGAATTTCCGGGGTTTGTAGTTCTCATCCGGCAGTTCAACAAACGAATGGTGCTGGCGAACTGTCACAGCTTCCGGGGTGGGAGTTACCGACCGAAGCCATCGCCCCGGCTGGGACCCGGTAAACGTGAGGGTGGCTTCAAATTCTGAATTTTTGGGAAAGCTGAAGGTTCCCGGCAGGTGAATCGCCGAGCGGGATTGATCCAGTGAAAAACTGCCCTGGTTTGCAGAACGAAGAGTTCCGGTTACCCCATGTGCATCATTCAGGAAGAAATCGGTGGCATCCACCAGCAGCCTTCCATCTTCGTTTATTTCTACTTCAAAACCCCATATTACCGATTGTGCGAATGCTTCTTCAATTGATTTCTTCTCCAGTTCATTTTCAGATGAGGCCCGAAAATCATAATTGGGCTGAACCATCAGCACTTTCGGCCCTACCTTTGTAAACTTTACGATCCTTGTATTCCCCAGCTGGCTGCGATCCAGTCCGATATCATTTGATCCCACGCCGGCGGCCAGGGAGTTTACATAAATAAACTCTTCGTCCGGTTTATCTATTTCCAGCCATATTTTACCTTCTTCATCATCCCACCAGAAATCAAAAAAACCTTCATATTTTTCCATTTCCGCTGTTTTTTCAGCGATTGTGGATTGAGCTGCTAGCACCAAAGGCAGGCTTACAAATAGAATGAATAAGAGAGTGAGCTTCTTCATAGAACCGGATTGTTTTCAATTTCATTGAATAAACGAAATGTTCTGTTGATAAGAAAAGGGAATGAATGCTTTATTCTTTGCATTCAATTGCATTTTAAGAGAAATGGATAATTCAGAATTTATTCTATTTTAACCGGAGCTCAATAATATTATCGCCAGACAAAAGCGAACCATAAATCGCAAGTCTCATGTATATACAAATCAAGCAAATTTTCTTACTGGCATTTATTATTCTTGTCAGTTGCACACCTTCTGAAGAAACTGATCTCACTGAAATCACAAAATGGCCGGATAATAAAACAGGGGCCGTAACTCTCACGTATGATGACAGTACTATCAACCATTTCCGGGTTGCCATACCACTGATGAACGAACTGGAACTTCCCGGAACGTTCTACCTGATCACCGGCTCCATTCCAGGTTCCGAATATGAAGGTGAATTTGTGGGGCGCGATGTGGAGGAAATTATTGCTGAAACGGCGGATGAGTCAACAAATGAAGAAAACTTTTTTGAACGCGCTTCAGCTATTCGTTACCTGGGTTACCGGGATGTGCATCAATACCACCGCGAGGCGGGATCGAATTTTGAACGGGGTAATATTGAAGAAGCTTATGCCGCTATCGATGAGGGATATGAAAGAGCCCGGAATGGAGAATTTGAAGAAGGTGAGGCGATTGAGCAGTACCTGTATGATGTGCTGTTTGTGGAACCCGGAACAGAATTGATTACATGGGAGGAACTTCAGGAGGCACATCGGGACGGATTTCATGAATTTGGGAGCCATACGGTTACTCATCCTTACCTGGCTGTAATGGATGAAGCTAATATTTTATATGAACTGGAAAAAAGCCGTGAAGACCTGGAACGGTACCTGGGGGAAGATCATATTTTTTCAGTTGAAGGACCGTTTGGCACCGAAGATGAACGTGTCATGCCATACCTGTTCGAAACATACCCTGCCGCCCGAAACCGGATGCCTGAACCTTTTCTTGAAGAGCTGAACCGCGGTTCGGGTGATAATCCCGCCGCTTTTGATGCCGAATATGTTCAGTGGCAACGGGGCCCGCTGGAAGAAACACCGATGGACCTGATGAAATCGTGGGTGGATACAGTTGCGGAAAACGACAATATCTGGCTGGTGCTTGTTTTTCATGGTGTGGAAGGCGTGGGCTGGGAGCCTAAACCGGAAGAGGAACTGGAAGAATATTTCAGGTATATAAAAGAGCATGAAGATGATCTTTGGATTGCCACTTTTAAAGATGCCACCAAATATATCCGGCAGCGGATGAATACCACGGTAGAATCAAGCCGGGAAGATGGCCGGATTTTAGTTTCACTTACTCATTCTCTCGGCGAGCTGTACGACCTGCCGCTGACGCTGAAAACAGCTCTCCCTCCTGACTGGGGATCAGTATCCGTTACACAAAGCGGAGAAGAAATTGATTCGGAAATTTATACCACTGGTGATGATACTTATGTGCTATACCAGGCTGTTCCAAACAGAGAGCAGGTTGAGATTGTTTTTTTATGATTTGTTGATTTGTGTGGGTGGAATAAAAAAAATGCCACTGAGGCACAGGGTTTCACAGAGAAATCCCTTCAGTGTTTCTGGGGCAATTAAAAAATTACCCGTTTTATATCGAGTTTCATTTTCCCAAAGTTTAAGATCAAACCAACCTTGCAACCCGAACATTTGAGGTAGTTCAGGGTTTGAGCCATATCCTCCGGGGCTATACCATCTTTGGCCTTTATCTCGAGGATGACCTCATCAAACACTACAAAATCTGCATAAAACTTGTGGGGAAGAACAATACCCTTATAAGGCACATCGTACTTTTTTTCCCGTTCATATAAAATATCCTGCTGGCGAAATTCATATTCAAAAGCATCCTTATAAACAATTTCAAGAAACCCAAATCCAAGCGTTCTGTGAATTTCAATTCCGATACCTATAATTGATCTGGTCTGTTCCTGAAGGGGATAGTTTTTTGCAGAGTAATCCATAATATATTTTTTGAATACATTGGCAAAAATTAATTGCCACTGAGGCACAGATTTTCACTGAGAAAACCAGTCTGTGTTTTTTCAGTGTTTCTGTGGCAAAAAAATTGTTTGCCCTCATCATATATATGAACCCGGAAACTCCGCTTCCTTACAGACTATTAAATAAAAATATAATTTAATACTTGCAGCGGCTTTAAGAGAGATGCTGTTTGAATATTTGGCAAAATTAATTGCCACTGAGGCACAGAATTCACAGAGAAAGCCATCTGTTTTTCAGTGAATCTATGGCAAAACAAAAAACAGCTAATCGATACGATCTCTTTTTTATTAAAATAAATGTTGAAGAAAAAGAAGGGAATCCCTAATTTAGATACGGTCTAAATTAAAATAACAACCTGTTAATTTGAAAATGAAGCTAAATTACCTGATTCCTCTAACAATTACTGCACTGATCCTTACCTCCTGTGATGTAAATGATACCGATGACGATCCTGTCATTGATGAACCAACTACCTACAACTTTACCCGTGACGGGCAAAGCACTGTTTCTTTCAGCGGCCAAACCACCCGGATTAAAATGGGTGACGAACTTATGGTCAGTATGTCTGATTTTGATACCAGCGAAGAATCCCTGCTGGAAATGTACCGCAATCAGACAGAAGACGGAGGGGATGCCGATCCCTGGTCCGATGAAGATCTGAACGCATCAGATAAAAGCATAAAAAGCAAAGTAGCAGCCTCCAGAGATTTCTTCTCATCCAACACCTCGCTCAGCGCACGAATTAAAGAAGATTTTGAAACCTGGCTTTCTGCACAGGTAAACGAAGTTTTTCCGAACCAAAATGAACTGGCCGAGCCCGGCAAAGCCGGACAGATTGCCGACGGTTCCAGGGAGCGTTACGTCAGTGCGGAAGGCCTGGAGTACGATCAGCTCGTTAACAAAAGCCTGATTGGTGCCCTGATGACAGACCAGATGCTGAACAATTACCTCAGCACAAGCGTACTGGATGAAGGCTCCAATCGTGATGATAATGACGCAGGTAATTCCGCAGAGGGTTCCAGCTACACAAACATGGAACACAAATGGGATGAGGCGTACGGCTATATCTACGGTACATCTGCCAACCCGGAAACCCCAAATACGACTATCGGACAAGATGACCGCTTCCTCAACAAATACACCGGGCAGGTAAGCGAAGATGACGATTTCTCTGATGTAGCCGACAATATTTATAACGCGTTCAAACTTGGCCGTGCCGCTATTGTTGCCGGGGAATATGATATCCGCGATGAGCAGGCTGATATTATTCGTGAAAATATCTCAAAAGTAATCGGCGTGCGCGCTGTTTATTACCTGCAGTCCGGTAAGGATAAACTGAGCGATAGCCAGGAGTCGGCTTTTCATGCCCTGTCGGAAGGTTACGGGTTTATCTACAGCCTGCAATTCACCCGTGTTCCCGGAACAGATCAGCCATACCTGTCACATGAAGAAGTTGAAGGGTTGCTGGAAGATCTGCTTGGCGACGGTCCTAATGGTTTGTGGGATGTAACTGCCGAAACGCTGGATGCCATTTCCGAAGAAATTGCTGATCAATTCGATTTTACCATCGAAGAAGTAACCAACTAAAATTGATCCCACGGAGCTGTCGGTTTTGATACCCGGCAGCTCTTTTTTATTTCCAAAATCATGAGAAAATTATTTTACCTGATACTCGCGACTTCCTTCGTTTTCGTTGCTCACTCCTGCGGCAGTGACGGCCCTTCCGGTCCCGGCAGTGATGATTTCGACCGGCAGGCGATGCTGGAGAACTGGGCCGACAATATCATTATTCCTGCCTTTGCCTCCTTTTCAGAGGAGACAGAGCAGCTGAAATCAGCCGCAGAAAGTTTCTCGGCTGATCCATCACAGCAAACCCTGGAAGAATTTCGTGCTGCCTGGGAATCGACCTATCTCTCATTTCAGCATGTTTCCATGTTTGAGATGGGACGCGCGATGGAGCTTCGTTTCCGGGATAATTTAAATCTCTACCCCACCAGCACTGAAGAAATTCACGATAATATTGAGCAGGAATCATACAATTTGGAACTGCCTTCGCTTACCGACAGCCAGGGTTTTCCGGCACTGGACTATCTGCTATACGGCCTTGGGGACAATACTGCTGAAATTCTCACCTATTACACAATCGATTCCAATGCGGAAGCCTACCGCATCTACGTACTCGATCTTGCAACACGGATTGATGAGCTGACACAGGAAGTGAGCACCCACTGGGCGGAAGAGTACCGGGATGATTTTGTGGAAAATTCGGGTGACGGAGCCAATGCATCGGTGGATATGATGGTGAACGACTACATCTTCTATTATGAAAAAGCACTTCGTGCCGGTAAAGTGGGCATCCCAGCCGGTGTCTTCTCTGGAAATCCATTAAGCAACCGTGTGGAAGCTTATTATCGACAAGATCTTTCTAAAGCTCTTCTTCTGGAGGCACTGGATGCATCCCAAAATTTCTTTAACGGAACCCATATCAGTTCCGAAGAAACCGGTGAAAGCCTGGACAGCTACCTGGATTTTCTGAATACCATCAAAAATGGTGCTGATTTAAGCAGCCTGATTAACGAACAATTCAATGTTGCCCGGGAAGAAATTGATACACTAAATGACAATTTTGCTCAGCAAATTGAATCAGATAATTCTCAAATGCTTGCGGCTTATGACGAGCTGCAGAAAAATGTTGTTCTGCTAAAAGTTGATATGCTGCAGGCGCTGAATATCAATGTGGATTACGTAGACGCCGACGGCGATTAAAATGATAAAAAGAGGGATCATATCATACCTGCAAAAAGAATCGGATGCCGCTCCGCTGGCTGTATTCCGTATTTTTTTCGGGCTGCTGATGCTGTTTAGTATGATTCGTTTTGCAGCCAACGGCTGGATCGAAAAACTATACATTGAACCCTCATTTTTCTTCTCCTATTACGGATTTGAATGGATTCAGCCACTGGGAAATTTTACCTGGCTCATTTTTGCCGTTTGCGGAGTTTCGGCTCTGCTGGTCTCAATAGGGTACAAATACCGGATCTCTATCGTGGTATTTTTCCTCAGCTTTACCTACATCGAGCTGATGGATAAAACCACCTATCTGAATCATTATTATTTCATCAGTGTACTCAGCTTTTTGATGATTTTCCTGCCGGCTCACACCTATTATTCATGGGATGCCCGGAAAAACGAAAACCTGCGGTCGCAGAAAGTCCCTGCCTGGGCGGTCGATTCCATCAAACTGCTGCTTTTCATTGTTTACTTTTATGCCGGTTTAGCAAAATTAAATTCAGACTGGCTGGTGCATGCCATGCCTCTTAAAATCTGGCTGCCGTCGCTTTATTCGTTACCCCTTCTGGGCGATCTGCTTCAAAAAGAGTGGGCACATTATTTATTCAGCTGGTCGGGAGCGATATATGATCTTACCATTCCATTCCTGCTGCTGATACGAAGAACCCGTCTGATCGCATTTGTACTGGTGGTGGTATTTCACCTGCTCACGGGCCTTTTCTTTCCGATTGGCATGTTTCCATATATTATGATCGTGAGCACACTCATTTTCTTTGATCCGGCTCTGCATCACTACATCCTGGACAAAATTTCAAAGGTTACCAAAATTTCGAAATCCCTGTTTGATAATGGAAAGAGCTACCGTTTCCTGAATCCGGCTTTCAAAAAAGCTTCCCTTTCTTTCCTGGGGATTTTCTTCGCTGTTCAGCTTCTGTTCCCGTTCCGGTATATGTTGTATCCCGGCGAGCTTTTCTGGACAGAGGAAGGGTATCGTTTTTCATGGCGTGTGATGCTGATGGAAAAAGCGGGATATGCCAATTTCAAGATTGTGGATCCGGATAACGGCAGCCGGTTCTATGTAGATAATTCTGAATACCTGACCCGTTTCCAGGAAAAGCAGATGTCCACACAGCCCGATTTTATCCTGGAATACGCTCACTTTCTGAAAAACCATTTCCAAAATGAAGGCATTCATAATCCGCAAATTTTCGTGGAAAGTTATGTAGCGTTAAACGGCCGCCAAAGCCGCCCCTATATCAATCCGGAGGTTGACCTGGCCGCCATCACCCCCTCACTAAAACATAAAACCTGGATTTTACCGTTTGATGATGCAATTAAAGGACTATAGCCGGAGTTCGTTTTTAAAAGTCCCCCTTAAAAAAGGGGGATACAGGGGGATGTTTACCAGAATGTGGCTCTTCACCCTGTTTTGCCTGTTTGCTGCAGAGGTCTCAGCTCAACATTCGGTTTCCGGATATGTTACAGATGCCGAAACCTCCGAACCGGTTCAGGAGGTGACGATATACAACAACGAGGCGGGAAAATCCTATCATACCGATGAGAATGGATTTTATAAAATTGATGACCTGCCTGATGGAACTCTCACTTTGATCTTCTACTCGTTCGGCTACGAAGTAGTGGAAGAAACCATCCATATCAGCAAAGAGGATGTTGGAAAAAATATTGAACTGGAAAATATTTCCCGTGAACTTACCGAATTGGCTGTGACCGATCAGCGGGAAGGATATTTTGCCCTGAAACAGCTGCGAGAAGTGGAAGGCACATCCATTTTTGCCGGAAAGAAAAACGAAGTGGTACTTCTGGATAAGTTTGTGGGCAATATGGCTTCCAACAATGCCCGGCAGATCTACAGCCAGGTTGCGGGGCTGAATATTTATGAATCGAATGATGCAGGACTTCAGTTAAACATAGGCGGACGCGGCCTGGACCCGAACCGTACAGCAAATTTCAACACCCGTCAGAATGGCTATGATATCAGTGCGGATGTACTGGGATACCCTGAAAGTTATTATACCCCCCCGGCTGAAGCTCTGCAGGAAATCCAGGTGATCCGCGGGGCAGCTTCCCTGCAATATGGCACGCAGTTTGGCGGGTTGGTTAATTTCCGGATGAAAGGCCCGAAACGGGATCAGAGCATGGAATTGATTTCAAGACAATCCACCGGTTCAGACATGCTGTTTACCTCATTCAACAGCCTGGGAGGAAGCATCAACAACTTTGGGTACTATACTTATTATAATCATAAACAAGGGAATGGTTTTCGCCCGAACTCCGAGTACAATTCGAAAAATTTTTATACTCATTTGGATTATCAACCGGGAGAAAAAACAAAAGTGGCACTTGAGTTAACCTACCTGCATTACCTGGCACAGCAGCCCGGGGGATTAACAGATGCTCAATTTTACAGTGATCCCACCGTAAGCAACCGGGAACGGAACTGGTTTGATGTAGACTGGAAACTGGCAGCTCTGAAGCTCGATCATAAATTCTCTTTCCAGAGTGAACTGGGGGTTTCTCTCTATGGCCTGAATGCTTCCAGAAAAGCTCTGGGGTTTCGCACCAACCGGGTTTCCCAGCAGGATGATCCCGGTGAACCGCGGGACCTTCTTTTGGGTGATTTCAACAACTGGGGAGCAGAAGCACGATTTCTGAACCGGTACCAGCTGGGTGGTAAAAATGCCGTTTTTCTGATCGGCGCCAAGTATTATCAATCCCGGAATAGTGCGGTGCAGGGCCCTGGAACGGCCGGGGGAGATCCGGATTTTTCCCTTGCCGGCGATCAATTTCCGGAATATCCAAACCAGTCGGATTTCGAGTTTCCAAACCAAAATGTGGCTATCTTCGGGGAGAATATTTTTTACCTGGCCGATAATTTTTCCATCACTCCCGGCTTCCGGTTCGAATCTATCAAAACACAGAGTGAAGGAACCTACAAGCGAATCAATTTTGACCTGGCTGGCAATCCTATCCAGGATGAAACTTTTGAAGATAACCGCACATTCGACCGCCATTTCATGCTGTTCGGACTCGGGCTGAGTTATCTACCCGCACCTCAAACAGAAATCTACGGTAATTTTTCCCAAAACTACCGGTCGGTAACATTCAATGATATTCGTGTGGTAAACCCTTCCTTTCAGGTTGACCCGGGTATTTCAGACGAACAGGGTTTTACTGCTGATTTTGGTGTCCGCGGAAAAATCGGAAACCTGCTGTCTTACGATCTTGGAGGATTTGGATTGTTATATGATGACCGGCTGGGGGAAGTCCTTCGATCTGAGCTTCGGGAAAATGCCGAAAGCGAAATGGAAGAAACCGGGCGTGTGGTTCGCTTCCGGGGAAATATCGGCCGGGCGTTTATGTACGGTTTTGAAAGCCTGTTAGATTTCAATCTTGCCGCGGTTTTGCAAGAAGGACAAAAAGATTTTCAACTGAACCTGTTTGCGAACACCGCGGTAACCCATTCGCAATATTTCGAGTCGGATATTCCGGGAGTGGAGGGAAACCAGGTTGAATTTATACCGCTGGTGAATCTGAAAACCGGGCTCCGGTTCGGGTTTAAGAACTGGATGGGTTCGGTGCAGTATACCTACCTTTCCAAACAATTCACTGACGCCTCGAATGCGCAACAGAATAAAAATGACAACCAGAGCGGCATCAGGGGAGAAATTCCTGCATATGATGTAATGGATATGTCGATCTCTTATACTTATAAAATGGTCAAGCTGGAAACCGGCATCAACAACGTGCTGAACAACAGCTACTTTACCCGCCGTGCCACGGGCTATCCGGGTCCGGGCATTATCCCCTCTCCTCCGCGGACATTTTATGGCACCCTTCAGATACAACTGTAGGCCGGAACGGGAATAACTAATTAAGAATGAGTGGTTACTAATGACATACCTGTGGCTAAAGCCACACAATTTATTATCCCTCTGGTCCAGTCAGCTAAAGCTGACTGCAAGTGATATTTCTTCTTTGTAATGAGGAGTTAAATCTCAAAAAATAAAAATCATTTATATAATCTATCTCAGTTAGTTTCAGCACTCCACAATCTGTCTCTCCAAATATATCACTTGCAGTTGGCTTCAGCCAACTGAAATGAAGGATTTGTAATCCAGGGGGCTTTAGCCCCAACAGGCACTCTTTCTACTCAGATCTTAATTAATTTCCCGACTCTGGCAGGAGCCCGAAAAGCACGGGCGCTCTGCCAGGTCGTTTATTTATTCTTCTCCTCAATCCATTTCGACATAAATTTTGTGGAAGCCGCGGTATGATGCATCAGCATAGCTCCGGTAAAATTATTACTCCGGTGATGGTCGAGGTTTTTCTTCAGATTTACGATCCGTTTCATAAAATCACTCTCAAAGTCAGATCTCAAAAATTTCCGGTTGATGATCCCGACTCCCTTTTTCTGTGCATTTTTCCAGGCAGATGAATCGGTGTAGAGCTTCACAGCCGCGTCTGCAAATTCATGTGGATTATTTTTGATAAACCCGCTCCGGTTTTGTTCCTCTCCGATACCTTCCGCACCAATATCTGTAGTAACCGACGGCGTTCCGCACTGCATCGCCTCTATCAATTTACCTTTCAGACCAGCGCCAAAACGCAGCGGCGCCAGCAGTACTTTCGATTGTCTCACCACCTCTTTTGCATCTGCCGCCCGCCCTTTGATCAAAAACTTCGTTTCCGGGTGATGGAGATCACTCACTTTTTGCGATGGGTAAGCCCCATACACATGCAGTTCCGCATCCGGAAGCTGCTTTCTGATGAGCGGCCAGATCTCTTTTTTCAGGTTCAGAACCGCATCCCAATTGGGCGGATGCAGGAAATTACCAATGCTTATAAAATGATTTCGCTCCTTAAACGGCGGCCATTGCTGAGTGGTATGTTCATCCACGGGATCCAGCAGAAACGGAAGATAGTGAAGGAGGGAATCATCAATCCCAAAAACCTGCTTCAGGATATTCATTTCAGCTTCGGAAATAATCAGTGACAAATCACACCGGAATATAGAAGCAATCTCCCGTTTGGCAATGTCCTCGCTGAGCATATCCGTTTTTTTAAAGGGGCGGTTTTCTTTCAGGGCCTTTTGCCGGGCGGAACGCAGCGAGTGCAGGTCTTCCGTGTCAAGAACCCGGAGCGCCCCTGGACATTGTTCCGCCACCCGCCAGCTAAACTGTTCTTCGGTCATAAACCGGTCGAACAGCACCACATCCGGCTGGATTTTTTCGACGAAATCATCAAATGAAGAGTTATTAAGTTGAATAGTCCGGCAGGTAATATCCTGGTTTTCAAGGTCTGCGCTGAATTCACTTTTGGCGGCGGTACTTGCAAAAGTAATGCTCCCTTCCTGTGATTGAAAAAGAGAAAGAATCTGCATCATCCTTTTTCCAGCTGCCGAGGATTCCGGTTCAGGCCAGACGGTACCGATGATGAACAGGTGCAAGGGAGATTTCATTTGGCAAATTTAAGGATTATCAAACAATTCTAATTCATTTGTTTACCAACAAGAGTTCATACCACAGCGAACACAGCGGTTTTTTCACGGCGCCCACAGCGGAAAGGTTTTATTTTTTAAACATTACTCGAAGATGTACTGGTTTTTCGGTTTGGTATATCCAGGTGGATCATCCTTTGTGTTCGCTGTGGTTAAAAAAGACAGAATTATATAAACATTAAACTATCAGTGAGCCATCTGAAAAAACTACATCACCCTTCATCCGACCGGAGAATCTGATACCCGAGGATGACAGCCCCTATGGCTGCGGCAAGAAACGTAAGAATAGCAAAACCGGGATATCCAAAAAGGGTGAACTGCGTTTCAACCTGCATCAGTAATGAAGACCCGACGATAAGTGAGGCGAGAATCAACCCCATGGTAATACGGTTGGCAATCTTCTGAAACCCTTTCATCAGGTGCTCTTCATCAAGAGCATTAATTTTAAATTCAAGCTGATTCTCTGCTGCATTATTAAAGAATTTATTCAGCCTTGCAGGAAGCTGTCCGATCAGCTCTTTGCTTTCAAGTAAGGCGGAAAAGAAGTTGTATGAGGTAAGCTCTTCCTTCATATGCTCATTCATCAGTTCCAGGGAATGGCGCTGTATGGCTTCATTGGGATTAAAATCCGGCGCAAGGGTTCTGCCGGCCTGGTCGAGGTGCAGCAGGGTTTTGCCCATCATACTCATTTCCGTGGGCAGCAGGAAACCGAATTTACCGGCTGTTTTCACCACATCCAGAATCAGCCGCCCCGTTTGTAACTCTTTAGCCGTGCTGTTCTGGTTTTCAAGTATCATACTGCTTATCACCGCCCGGAATTTCTTTTCATCGGCTCCTTTCAGTTTTTCGCTCAGTTTCAGAATTATATTCACGGCTTCATCCGCCTCCCCATCCCCTGCATTCAAAAACAGCTTCAGATAATTTTCCCTGAGGTTTTTCGGGATATTTACCACCATGCCAAAATCGAGCAGGGCGATACGGGTATCATCCATCAGGTGCACATTTCCGGGATGAGGATCGGCGTGTACAAATCCGTCTATTAAAATCTGTTTCAGGTAGGCCTGGAAAAGTTCATCCGCCAGCCGTTCGCCATCCAGTTCCAGTTTTTTTAAGGGGGAGATACTGGTGATTTTCTGCCCCTTCAGGTACTTCATGGTCAGCACTTTCTCCGTGGTGTAATCATCAAAGGGAGTGGGAATCACGATATGCCGGAATGGCGAAAGATTTTTTTCCAGTATTTTGATGTTCCGGGCTTCGGTCAGGTAATTCAGTTCCCGCAGCAGGGATATTTTAAACTGCTCAACATTCTGGATGAACCGGAACTGTTTCCCGGCTTCGGTATTTTTCTCCAGGAATTTTGCCGTGGTTTCGAGCACCTCCAGGTCTTCCATTACCTTTTCACGAATGTTGGGCCTTTGAACCTTTACCACAACGGTCTCCCCGTTCGCTAGTTCTGCAAGATGTACCTGTCCCAGCGAAGCGGATGCAACGGGTTCTTCACCGAATTCATTAAACGCTTTGGTAATCCGGACATCAAGCTCGGATTCCACAATTTTCCTGACCTCCTCAAAAGGGAAGGGACCCACCTTGTCCTGTAAATTTGCCAGGGCCTCCGTATAGGCAGGCGGCAGCAAATCAGGCCGGGTGGATAGCAGCTGGCCCAGTTTGATAAATGCAGGACCCATATCTTTAAGGTCCTCCACCAGTTCATCGGGGCTTACTTCTTCCTCTGCATGTTCCTCCACCCAATTCCTGTCAACGGCATCCTCCAGCCCGGCATAGGTTACCAGGTCGCTATTGCCGTATTTCCACAGTAAAAGCGCGAGATCCTTGTATTTGCTTAAATTTCTCAAGATGTATCAAGTATATTAACGTAAATTCGCTCAAAGAATAGGGCAAATTGTCTCCCCTCCTTCGTAAGGAGGTGCTGGGGGTGGTTAAAGTACTTTTATAGAAAGCTATAAATTTGAAAAATTCACCCGCAGCTTATTTTTTAGAATCTTTTGTCAATTCACGTTATGTTTTGATTTTGATGAGAGATGAAGCAAAAACCTCCCTGTAAATTTCCTGCTGTGGCACCACAGTTTCATCTCTGACTATTCTAACCATTTGCGGGGGAATGGCGTTCTATTTGTTGGTGAGGGGGTGATAGGATTTCAACATAGCTCAATCAGCGACTGATTTTAGCAGCAGGCTTTATACAACCATTACAGAAATCGGATGATTACAGACTGATTTTGCCCCTAATAGAACCAGTGACTGAGATTAGAATTAATAATATGAGATATTTCATTAGGTAGTCTCCATCAGTGTAAAGTGGTATAACGGCCTGCGATTATACCCCCACTTTTACCGGCATCTTAATTGATGTTTTACGCCCGTTTTAACACTCATGAGAGCGTATTATGTTGTAGGTTTTTTTACAATTGAGTACCTTAGTCTGACCAAAATGAAAATTACCGCATCTATATTAATTCTGCTCATATTTGCCATGGCTTTTGCCCCATGTGGCGATACCTTTGAAATGGAGACATCTCAGCAAGTGGAGCAAATCAGCAAATCAAGTATAGAAGATGCAGGAAATTTTGACAACGAAACGGATAAACAGCAGGAGGAGTGTTCTCCCATATGCCCCTGCCAGTGTTGTCCGTCCATCGCCAGTGATTCTATTAACCTAACGGAAATAGCTTCGATTATTCCCTTAGATCAGATCCCTGAGCTGAAGAATTCGATTTTTTCGTATGTGAGCTTCTTAATCTGGTCCCCTCCTCAGTTTCTTTCCTAATATCCTTTCTGCTTTTTTAGCAACTCATTAGCAGGACCTCATGTCCCGACTATACCATTTTAAATCTTAAATCGAATGATCACATGATCAATCAGATCATAACCTATTCCGTACGGAACAAACTTATCATTACGCTCTTCACCCTTACCCTGATCGGATGGGGTACCTATTCACTTACACAGGTTTCAATTGATGCCGTGCCGGATATCACTGATAATCAGGTGCGGGTTATCACGACTTCACCGAATCTGGCTACTCAGGAGGTCGAACAGTTTATCACCTTTCCGGTGGAACTGGCTATGGCCAACCTTCCCGGCGTGGTGGAAATGCGGTCGGTGTCTAAGCTCGGCCTTTCCATCGTGACCATTGTTTTTGAGGAAGACATGGGAACCTACTTGCCGCGGCAGCTGGTCTCGGAACAGCTCAAAAAAGCGGAAAAGGAAATTCCTGCTCAAATGGGCACGCCTGAGATGGCCCCGATCACCACCGGGCTGGGAGAAATTTACCAGTACATTCTGGACGTGGAACCGGAGTATGCCGATCAGTATGATGCCATGGAATTGCGTTCAATTCAGGACTGGATCGTGCGGAGACAGTTATCTGGCATTCAGGGGGTCGTGGAAATCAACAGCTGGGGCGGATTTTTGAAGCAGTATGAAGTAGCCGTCAACCCGGAGAAGCTTCGAAGTATGAATCTCACCCTGACGGAAGTTTATGATGCCCTCGAAAGTAATAATGAAAACACAGGTGGAAGCTACATCGAAAAAGGCTCGGAGACCTATTTCATTCGTGGACAGGGTCAGGTGCGCACGCTGGATGATATTCAGGAAACGGTCATCAATAACGAAAATAACATCCCGGTAACCATTGGGGATGTAGCTGAGGTACAATTCGGTCATGCCGTGCGCTATGGAGCTATAACCGCCAACGGCGAAGGTGAGAAAGTAGGCGGACAGCTCCTGATGCTGAAGGGAGAAAATACCAACGAAGTAATCGACCGGATCAAAGAGCGTATTGCACAAGTTGAACAGACGTTGCCTGAAGGTGTGAAAATCACCCCGTTTTTGGACCGAACCGAACTCATTAGCGAAACCACCGCTACCGTTTCCGAGAACCTGATTTTGGGTGGCCTGATCGTAATTTTTGTACTGGTACTGCTAATCGGGAATTTCCGGTCCGGCCTGATCGTGGCATCGGTGATTCCGCTCTCCATGCTGTTTGCGTTGGGAATGATGAACCTGTTTGGGGTCTCGGCCAACCTGATGAGTCTGGGAGCTATTGATTTCGGAATTATCATCGACGGGGCGGTGATTATCGTGGAATTTACATTGTATCAACTGACTACAAAATCCGACCTGCTTGACAAAATGACCGGTGCTGAGCGTGCGGCGAAAGTGGATGAGCTTACCATTCAATCTTCCAGCCTGATGATGCGCTCGGCCATATTCGGACAGATCATCATCCTGATCGTTTTCATTCCCATTTTATCCCTCACCGGCATCGAAGGCAAGATGTTCACTCCCATGGCGCTGACCTTTGGATTTGCCATGCTGGGCGCAATGCTTCTCTGCCTCACCTACGTCCCTATGATCTCTTCAGTGTTAATGAGAGGCAAAATGAAGTCAGAGAACGGAGTATCAGCAAAGATTATGAATTTCTTCAACCGCATTTACGAACCGACCATCCGTTTTGCTCTTCGCCGGAAGTCGTTGGTGCTTGGCGTTGCCGGTGTCTTATTTATTTCGGCCCTGATCGTGTTCTTGAGGATGGGCGGTGAATTCATTCCACAACTGGATGAAGGCGATTTTGCCATTCACCCGCTGGTGAAGCCGGGGACCTCGCTTTCGCAAACCATTGAGACGAACACCCGATTGGAAAGCATTCTGGTTAATGAATTCCCGGACGAGGTAAAACAGGTGGTTTCCCGAATCGGGACTGGTGAAGTACCCAACGATCCCATGTCGATGGAGATGTCGGATATTATCATCATCCTTCATGACAAGGACAGCTGGACCAAAGCAGAAACCAAGGACGAACTGGCCGAAAAAATGCAGGAAGCCATGAGTGCTGTGCCCGGGGTGAACTTTGCGTTTTCTCAGCCTATCGAAATGCGATTTAATGAACTTATGACGGGAGTCCGCTCGGATGTAGCTATCAAGATCTATGGAGATGATTTGGATGTGCTATTTGAACAGGGAAATGAAGCAGCCGGTATTATCGGAGGCGTTCAGGGCGCAGCCGATATCAACGTGGAACAGATCACCGGACTACCACAAATGGTAGTGGAATACGAACGAAATAAAATTGCGCAGTACGGTTTGGGCATTGATGATGTGAATCAAGCCATTCAAACAGCCTTTTCCGGTGGCAAGACCGGCGTTGTGTTTGAGGGTGAACGGCGATTCGATATGGTCGTGCGATTGCAGGAACCCTTCCGGCAGGATATCCAAGATCTGAGTGACCTATATATAAGTCTGCCAAACGGAGAGCAGGTTCCTCTCGAGCAAGTGGCGAAGATTGAGTATCGGGAAGGCCCTGCACAGATCTCCCGGGATGACACCAGGCGAAGAATCGTGGTGGGAGTTAACGTGCGTGACCGGGATGTGGAATCGCTGGTCAATGAGATCCGTACCGAACTGGAGGCCAATCTCGATCTTCCGGCCGGTTACTACATCACCTATGGTGGGGCCTTTGAAAACCTGCAGCGAGCCAAAGACCGTCTGTCGATCGCTGTACCTATCGCGCTGGGACTTATTTTCCTGTTGCTGTATTTCACCTTCAGCTCTTTTAAAGAAACCCTGATGGTATTTACGGCCATTCCACTGGCAGCAATTGGAGGTGTTTTTGCCCTGTGGATTCGCGGCATCCCGTTCAGTATTTCTGCGGGTGTCGGTTTCATTGCCCTGTTCGGGATTGCCGTACTTAACGGAATTATACTCATCAGTTTTTTTAAACAACTTAAGGAGGATGGAGTGGCAGATATCGATCAACGAATTCTACAAGGAACACGGCAACGATTGCGGCCTGTGCTTTTGACCGCTATCACGGATGCGCTCGGCTTTCTGCCGATGGCCTTATCAGCCTCAGCCGGGGCGGAAGTCCAGCGTCCGTTGGCCACGGTAGTAATCGGCGGACTGATCTCTGCTACCTTGCTGACTTTAGTGGTTCTGCCGGTTTTATATCGCATCTTTGATGAAAAGGTGACCTGGAGTTTTAAATCCCCCAAATTTGCGGCGCCGGCTGTGTTGCTGATTGGTTTGATGCTCGGTGCTAATACTCCTGCCATGGCGCAAACAGGTTCACAGTTAACTCTCGATGAAGCCATTGAATCGGCGCTGCAAAACAACCTGAACATACAGGCAGCCTCTGATCGGGTGCAAAGTCAAAAGGCGCTGAGCCGCTCCAGGATAGATATCGGTAATACGGAGTTTTTCTACTCAAGAAGTGAATACGATTCGGATCAAAATCTGGGTGTCGAATCCTTTGGCATTAGCCACGAACTGCCGTTTCCAACTGAGCTCATCAATCAGCGAAAAGTGGGTAATGCTGAGGCAGACCTCCAGGAAGCCGGACTGAATCTGACAAAAGCAGAGCTGATCAAACGGGTTCGCAGATCCTACTATCAGGTGGCCTATGGACATCAACAGATTCAAATACTGAATGAGCTGAGCAAAGTGTACCAGCAATTCATTGAGGCTGCACAGCTCCGTTATGAAACCGGAGAAGCTGGCAGATTGGAACTGACCGGTGCACGGTCCCGCTACCAGAATATAGAAGCAGAACGGATGAAGGCCGAAGCACACCTGAAACAATACTATTCGGAACTCCGTCGGTGGACTTATACAAGTGATTCAGTTCAGGTAGACGAGGCATCGCTGGAACAGCTTACCCAAAATTTCCTCAATGGATTTGAGGGCCCTATCCCGAATGCTAATCCCGGTTTGAGTTATCTGCAAGAACAATCCAAAGTGGCTGAGGCTGAACTGGGACTGCAACGCTCACAATTGCTGCCCGATCTCAACCTGCAATTCAAAAAACAGGAAGTGGCTGGGACCGAAGGTTTTTACGGCATCCATATCGGGCTGAAGGTTCCGCTGTGGTTTACGGCACAGCATCAGCGCTCAAAGGCAGCAAGGCTGGAATCAAGAGCCTTGTCGATGGAAGTGGAGGATTACCGTTTTGAGCTTCAATCCCGCACCGATCAGCTTCGGTCCGAATTAGAACAACTTCAGGTACAGGTAGAGTTTTACCAAAAAGAACAGAACGAGTTAGCCGAGGAGCTAATAAACACCGCCCAAAAAAGTTTTGAAGCCGGTGAAATTGACTATGTGACATACGTGAACTACCTGGATGAGGCTACAAAGATTAAACAAGATTATCAGCAGGTGCTGCTTGAATACTTGCAACAGGTTACCGAATGGCAATACCTGAACGGACAATAAAATGAATTTCACACACCTAAAGAACACTATCATGAAATCAATCAACAACATTACCCTTGTATTCAGTCTCCTTGGACTTTTGTTTCTTTCAGCCTGCGGCGGAGCAGATCATACGCATGAAGACGATCATGTCGAAGAGGAAGAGCATACCGAAAATGCCTTGTCGGTAGAACTCAGTGAGCGACAAATGGAAGCTGTGGGTATTGAGATCGGGCAGTTTTCGTATCTACCCCTTAAGAACACAGTAAAAGCCAATGGGATGCTCGAACTTCCCCCGCAGAAAAAAGCAGACGTCAGTGCACTTGTAGCCGGACAGGTTTCGGATATTAATGTGATCGAAGGAGATCGGGTACAGACCGGGCAAGTACTTGCCGCCATTGAAGATCCTGCCATCATCGACATGCAGCAAGCCTTCATCGAAGCCAGTGAACAACGGGATTACCTGGAGCAGGATTACGAACGCAAAAAACGTTTGCTGGATGAAGGAGTTGGCTCCCAGAGAGAATTTCAGGAAAGTGCCTCACGATACCGATCCAATGAAGCCCGTATTTCAGGATTAAGATCCAAACTCGAACTTTTGGGATTAAGCCCGGAACGAGTACTGGAGGGAAATATCAGTTCCTCTGTGCCGGTTCGTTCTCCACTGGATGGATTTGTCCGCGTGGTAGAAGTCAATACGGGAAGCTACATCAATCCCGGAGAGCACATGTTTGAAGTGGTCGATAACAGCGAACTACATATAGACCTAATGGTCTATGAAAAAGATCTGCACAGGGTAAAAGAAGGTCAATCACTTTATTTCCGGTATGCCAATCAACCTACCTCGGATTTGTATAGAGGAGAGATATTTGCCGTAGGAAAAGCTTTTGAACAGAACCCCAAAGCTGTCCGCGTGCATGCACATTTGATAGAAGAACAACCGAATCTGTTACCGGGCATGTATGTAGAAGCGATGATTGTGACCAGTGAGGATGTCGTACGTTCGCTCCCCGAGCAAGCCGTAGTTTCAGATGGCGGGCAATCCTATATTTTTATTGTTGAAGAAGAGGAGCACGCTGATGTTGAACAGGCATCCGACTCCGGAGAGCAGGAACATCATGGAACCCATTTAAAAGCCGTCCCCGTAGTAACCGGAACGAATGAGGAAGGATATATTGAAATCCGACTGCTGGAAGAGATCACAGAAGAACGCAAGGTGGTAACCAAAGGCGCTTTCTTTGTGCTTTCTGAAATGCGTAAAGGAGAAGGCGGACATCATCATTAAGCATGGTGTTTGATTTATGGTTTTGAGTACCTTTCTGGCTTGGCAGTAAGTGGGTATAACGGTTTGGCGTTTGTGCGGCGTGTTGATCATTGCTAAGAGCGGCAAAATCCGGTTGATTCGTAGAACCGCGAAGCGCTATGACTTGTTATAGCCCGGACTTACTCATGAAGCAATTCCCAAAATCCCCGGGGCGAAATAATCTTAAGCTGTGATATTTTTTTTGAAATTACCAAAAGGTCTTTATCTCCGGTAACTAAAATATCAGCCTTTGCTCTTATTGCTGATTCCAATACCCACCGATCATCCTCATCCCTGACTTTTATCCTGGAAGGTTCATCAGGTATCGGTTCTATATGATGCTTACGAAGAAACTGCAGAACATCTGACACCTTACTTTCCGGGACCTTGAGCTTCTCAACAAGTACACGATGTAGTTCTTGTAAAATAAATTCTCCGGTCATTAATTGATGATCGGCAAGGATCACTTCAAGCAGGTCCGAACATAAACCTCTTGCTGTAAATGCGCTAACCAGAACATTGGTGTCCGCAAAAATCTTCATGATACACTCCCTGCAGGCTGTAGAAAGAAAAAGGGATCATTCTTTTCAGGAGTGCACCATGAGACCTTAAAATTAAATTAACAACCCTCATGATACACTCCGGTTTGTTAGCTGAATAAAGTGACTCACACTTTTCAGGAGTGCACCATGAGACCTTAAAATTAAATTAACAACCCTCATGATACACTCCGGTTTGTTAGCTGAATAAAGTGACTCACACTTTTCAGGAGTGCACCATGAGACCTTAAAATTAAATTAACAACCCTCATGATACACTCCGGTTTGTTAGCTGAATAAAGTGACTCACACTTTTCAGGAGTGCACCATGAGACCTTAAAATTAAATTAACAACCCTCATGAAACTTCACGAAAAACATCTTCATCGGTAAGCCATCCTTGAGCTTCACCATAGGGTAACAGCTCTTTACGCAGCTGTTGAAATGATTCAATAGATAACTGACGCTTTAAAGCCTGCCGGACCAATTCACTTTTTGACTGTCCGGATCGTATTGATGCCTCTTCAAGAAGCTGTTCTAGTTCTTTGTCAATTCGAATAGTGAGTGTAGTATCCATAGCCTGTTTTTCTTTAATGTAATGCAATGTAACACATCACTAACGGTGAATCAACTTCTTTTCGTGTAAGAAAGGCTATGACATGTATTTATACCCACAAAAAAGAACAGAAAAATTCATCATACGATACAGAACCACCCCGCCTACTCCACTCCGAACCGGTACGTAACCTCATTCCGCATCGGCTCCCAGCCGATCATAATACCAATATCAAACCCGAGATTGCTGATCCTGAACCTTGATCGTATTCCCCCGCCAAAAACCGAACGGGAAGCGTCAATCAGATTCGTCTCATTTAAATCCGCCGCTGTCTGGGAGAACAGCACCAGGTAGATATTGGAGAGGTACACCGGGATCAATAACCCGCCGTCATCGGGGTAAGTAAGTGGGATGGTATAGCGGGTATCCAGTATAGCGGTGTTAGTTGCACCGGCCAGCGGAGTCCCGGAAAAACTGTCGGAAAACAGGGAAGGGGTGTTGAAAACCGGCTGTTCGGTCTGGGTGACGGCCTGCACAGTAACCCTGAGAGACTGGTTAAATTTCTGTAAAGGCGCCGCATACGCTGTGACACCGGAACGAATTCCCCGGCGGCGGGTAAAACGGCCGGCAAGGGTAAAATCACCATCCCCGCCGCTGATTTCATCCCGGTTCAGGTCGATCCGGGAGTCGGTAAAAATGGTCATCCCCCGGTTTGGCTGGATGTCCCGCGTAAACTGCCGCAGGCCGAAGCTGAATACATTCCATAATCTCAGTGTATGGCGGGTTGCAAAATCTGAATAGGTTTCAGAAGCAGAATCGGGATTTAAAAAACGGATCTGTGCAACAGAATACTCCGGCTCAAACAGCAGGGAGGAAAACCGGGCATTGCTTTCCAGGCGAATTCTGATTGGAATACTTACAGAGGCGCCCCTTCGCTGCCGGAGCATAAATTCCCTCGCCTGTTCACCATCCCGCTGAACCGTGAAAAATCCCAGAAACGGCTCATTAAAAAGGTTGACGTTAAAACCGGGATAAAAACTTTTGTTTTCATAGTTAAAATCAAACCAGAACCTTTCTGCCAGGTGACTTGCTTCCAGCGAATAGGCCTGGCTGTTCAGTACATCCACGCTCTGCAGGTTCAAACCAAATTTATCGTAGCCGTTCTGCCGTTCATACAGAGGCGTCCAGGCGCGGGGCCTTATCCATGAAACTCCGGTTTTGTACGGACGGGGAGTATAACCGGAAATTTCCGACGATTCCCCATGAATGAGCGGACGGTCAAACTGATCTGAGACACCAGGACCCGGTTTCCATTCTTCCGGGGGAACAATTCGATTCATTGACTCGTCAAGGCTCATCACATAAAGCCTCCTTTCATTTTCCGACTGGCTCACATAAGCAATGTTTTCTCCATCCGGTGAATAGGATGCCTCAAACGCATTATACCTGCTGTTTGTGATTTGTGTGATCTGTTCTGCTGAAAGATCATACTCATACACATTCATCGTACCAGTGTGATCACTTACAAAAAGCATTTTTTCACCGGATGGATGCCAGGCTGAATCAAAAACAGAACCTCCTGGGAATACTATATCCGGCTGACGTGTAAAGAGTGAATCTGCCTGGCGGATGTTTTCAAACCAGAGAGCCTGGACACTTTTTCTTTTTCCGATCACCACAAACTGTCCGGCCGACGCAGGATTGGCCGCTGCCTGTACCACCGTTGAGCTGTCGGGTTTCGGGATTTCCCGGATCATTTCAGAGGTGGCCCCATCCAGAATGACCATTTTTTGCTGATGGGCTTCGGTCTGAAGGGCTGAGATTTCATCACCTGAAAAATCAGGAGAAAAAAGGCGTTTGTTTTTTGTGAGCCGGGTGGTTTTTCCCGATGAAATATCCAGACGGTGGAGATCACCCCGTGAAAGATTATCATAAAGGGGGCTGACATGATATCTGGAATACAGAAGCTCGTTTCTTTCAGAAGACAAATTATACTGATAATCTTCCGTAATACGTACTTCTTTTAAAAGTTCAGGTTGCCCGCTGCCGGTTTGCCACGTATAAAATCCCACGGGCCGGTTGCACGACCGGGCGTAAAAGATAATGGTTTCATCATCCAGCCAGTACGGACGCTGCATTTGCCGGCACTTGGCTGAAAATGGAATTTCTGTTGCAACTTGTGTATGGCCGGGTAACTGATCCAGTCTGGCCTGCTCTTCATTTTTCCGCTGACTGCTGAATTCCTGGTAAAGTGTTTTGGGGTATTTGCCTGTGGTGCGGCGAAGGGCAATTCCAAACCCCAGAACCGGGTATTTGAAATGATATTCGATAGCCTCTTTCATGATTTCGTCGCCATACGTTTTAAGCAGCCAGCTTGTAAATTCATATCCGCCGATGTAGTGCCGGTTAAAGGGGAGGGAATAATCGGAAATGTGCACAAGCTGCCCCATCGACCACTCTTCATCCGTTCCCAAAACCGCATTAAAACGGTTATAAAAATATGGATAATTCCCTCTGCCATACTCTGTAATAGTACCATGCGTTTCGTGCTGTACGGCTATCCCCTCAAGCAGCCCCAGTGGCGCCATACTGTGAATCGAACGGCGAAAATCTTTGGATAACAAGCCAACCAATCCTGTAACAGAAGGCCGTGGATTTACACTCATATGAAGTGCGTGAACCAGCTCATGCGGCAACACCGTTTCAAGCCAGTCGCCCGATTTCGGATTAAGGTCTTTTCCCCTGATTGGGGCAAGTTCCACTTCAGAACGAAAATTTAAAGGAGACACAAATCCGTTCGAGCGGTCATTTTCAGGGTTGATAATAAAGGGAACATTTTGAAGAGATCCCCCTACTTTATTTTGAATTTCTTCGTACTCTCTTTCAAGTATCGATAGCGACTGAAGCGCTTCGGAGTGATAACGTTCAGGGTAAATCAGTCTGAATTGTTCGGTATTTATCTCCATCCAGTTTTGGCCGGGTGCACGGTATTGTGTGTCATAAAGCTGTGCCGCAGCCGGACTGGTAAAAATAAAAATCCAAAAAAAGGTAAATGATAATCTGATCATATATCAATGGAGTATGAATCTCTGAATTTATATGAAATCACCTAATCTGCAAGCTTTATGGTAAATCAGGGACATAACGTTAACTGTGGCCTGTATTGCTGGGTTATCAAAGCTGTAAATTTCTGAATAACACTCTCCCGGTGAAATCGTTTATTTCAAAACAGACAAGAATGGAAATGGAACCTTTTCACGTAATTTCTTTTTATAAAATAAGTGACTATTGAACTTTGGAAGTTCATTAAAAGGCTCTCAAAACAAATACTGCCGGAAGAATATCCAAAGCTTCTTTTTTTAATCCAAACGAACGAACGAGGTTAGGATGGTAAGTGAAAAAACAATTAGTGATTTAATAAACAGAAACGGAAACAACCTCATTACAATAACATTACCAACCCATAAAGTAGGAGAGCAGTCTAAACAAGATCCCATTCGATTTAAAAACCTGTTAAATGAAGTAGAAGCCCATCTGAAGGAACAGAAAATAAAAGAAACTGAAATAGAAAAAATTCTCGAAAAACCACGTGAACTACTGGATAAACCCATTTTTTGGTCCCATGTTGATAAAGGACTTGCTGTTTACATCAGTGAAGACCTGTTTGAAGTTTATAAACTCCCCTATGAAGTAGATCAGTATGTTTATATAAATAGCCATTTTTTAATTACTCCGCTCCTACCGATGACAAGTATGGACGGAACTTTTTGTGTACTGACTGTAAGCCGGCAGAAGGTAAGGCTGCTGCGATGTACACGAAATGAGGTGATTGATATGACACCCGCCGATGCTCCAAAATCAGTAGAAGATTATCTTGAAGTTGATCCGGAAAAAGAACTTCAGTTTCATACAAACGCGCGTGGACAGGAAGCCCTGTTTTTTGGTCATAATGCCAATGAAGAAGACAAGATGGTTGTGGTCGAGCAGTTTTTGCGCGAGCTGGAAAAAGAAATCACCCATCAGATGCGGGATCTCAATGATCCGCTTATGATGATCGGCCTCAAAGATAATATCGTTTTCTATAAAAAA
The DNA here is from genome assembly GCA_040882525.1 of Balneolaceae bacterium. Classification (GTDB taxonomy): domain Bacteria; phylum Bacteroidota; class Rhodothermia; order Balneolales; family Balneolaceae; genus Rhodohalobacter. The sequence goes on from JBBEBD010000058.1 coordinate 79,965, forward strand.
ATTAATAATTATGAACGGATGATCGATTCTCATATCGAAACAAACCCGGATGAACTTTCTGATAAAGAAATCAAAGACAAAGGATGGGGGGTCGTTCAAAAATACTTTCTGAAAGATATGTACCATTCTCTTGAAACATTTTCCGAGAATAATGAGAAAGTGTCCAATAACCTCAGCGAGATTGTGGAAGCTACCGTGATGGGAAAATCTCAAACCATTTTTATCTCAAAGGATGAAAAGAAGTGGGGGCTTTATGATCCCGAAGAACATACGGTGCATTATGCCAGTCACCCCAACGGAGAAAATGTAGAACTCCTGAACTGGCTATCCATCAAGGCACGGCAAACGGGGAGCAAGGTCTATATCCTTCCGAAGGAGGAAATGCCTCTGCATTCCACAGTTGCCGCTGAATACCGGTTTTAAATGGATTTCTAAATAAAACATTTGAAAAAACGGTGCTTTCTGAAAAAGGAGGCATCGTTTTTTTTGACACGGGAAGAATCATCGGATGAGTTCTTCGGAAAGGGGTAGAATCTGGGTTTCCAATGATGGTTCCTGGTAAAACTCATCCGATGACTTATGGAAGCTCGTTTTGAAAATGACTGGCGGATCGTGCCTCACGGCACTATTTCGGGCGGTGACATCAATCAACCCCACAATGCGCCAAAGGCATCCCATTGGGGGAATTGTGAGGCTACTTTCTGTATCTGCCGGGACTTTTCGGGGTCGAACTTACTATCTCCAAGAATTAATAGCGCTTCTTTTTGTGGTGTCTAAATTGCAGGCTATAAATCAGTCCCGCGAGGGACGTCCGAATGCAGGCCCGGCATTCATGCCGGGTTCCTGGAGAAGCCGATCAAGCCATAAAAAGCCCCGTCAGGGGCGGCCCGCAGATCCTGGTGATGACCAAATTATTGCTTTAGAATATCCCTCCCGGCTAAAATCGTACTCCCCTGATGGGAAGATGGCAATGTTCACATTAACAGCTACCGGTTTTTGGTATCGGAGAATCATCAGTTGAGTTTTCGAAAAAAAATTGCGCGATTACAGGCTCTTGTTAAAACTTCCTCCGATGACTTATCAATACTTTCTGCCGGATAATATTTCACAGAAACGCAGGAAATGTTTACTATACGCGACACCCGGAATGTTATCAGAATCAATATTTTTTGTATGAAATCCTATTTACTGACTGCTCTCTTTCTTTTACTGCTGCCACATCCCGCTGACTCACAAATCCTTGATTTTTATTTGCCTGACGGAGTAACCTATGACGAAAACATTCCCACACCGGCCGAAATTATAGGCCATGAAGTAGGTGAATGGCATGTAACACACGATAAGCTTGTGTATTACATGCATGCACTGGCCGAAGCATCCGATCGTGTGACCATTGAAGAGTATGCCAGAACATATGAAGGTCGCCCGCTCCTGATGTTAACCATCACCTCACCTGAAAATCATGCTTCCATAGATCGCATCAAAGAGAATCATCATCTTTTACTGGATCCCGAACGATCGGAAACCTTGGACGTAAGTTCTATGCCGGTGATTATTAATATGGGCTTCAGTGTTCATGGCAATGAACCGAGCGGGGCAAACGCATCTATGCTTTCCGCCTATTATTTTGCTGCAGCCAGAGGAAATGAAATAGAAGAACAACTTCAGAACGCGGTGATTCTGCTCGATCCGTCCCTGAACCCGGATGGGCTGAACCGCTTTGCAACATGGGCCAATATGCACAAAAGCCAAACATCTGTCACGGACCCTTCAGCAAGAGAGTTCAGAGAAGTATGGCCGGGCGGCCGAACCAATCACTACTGGTTCGATTTAAACAGAGACTGGATGCCTGCCCAGCACCCGGAAAGCCGGGGGCGTTTGGCAAAATTCCATGAATGGAAACCAAATGTACTGACAGATCATCATGAAATGGGAACCAGCTCTACCTTCTTTTTTCAGCCGGGTATTCCATCCAGAACGCATCCGCTGACACCCGGACGAAACCAGGACCTGACAGCTGCAATTGGTGAATTTCACGCTGAGGCACTGGACGAAATTCAAAGTCTCTATTTCACTAAAGAAGCGTATGATGATTTTTATTACGGGAAAGGATCTACTTATCCGGATGTATTTGGTGCTGTTGGAATACTTTTTGAGCAAGCCAGTTCACGCGGCCATGCCCAGGAAAGTCAGAATGGTGTGGTTACTTTCCCTTTCACTATAAAGAACCAGTTTACCACCTCGCTTTCAACATTAAGAGCTTCCGTGGCACTTCGTGAGGATCTTCACGACCATATGAGAGCTTTCTACAGAGATGTAAACCAGGAAGCGGCACGGGCATCTGTAAAAGCAATTGTTGTGGGTGATGCAAAAGACAGGGGGAAAAATTTTCACCTGGCCGATATGCTGAGTCATCATGATATAGAGTTTTACAAGCTGGCCAGAGATTTACAGGCTAACGGGTCAGATTTTAAAGAAGGAATGGCATATATCATACCAACTGAACAAAATCAATATCGATTTATAGAGTCTTTGTTTGAAAGAAGAACCACATTTACAGACAGTCTTTTTTATGATATTTCCACCTGGACAATTCCATTTGCCTTTAATATGCCGTTTGCTGAAATCACTCAGAATGGTTTCAGCCGGAGTTTGCTTGGGGAAAGGATACAGGCACCTGAAAAACCACAGGGTCAGATTGTCGGCGGCAGAAGCCAGTATGCATATGCCTTTGAGTGGGATGAATATTATTCACCCAGGGCTCTCTATCGCCTTCAGGACATGGGAGTAAAAGCCGCTGTCGCATCACGGCCTTTCCGGGCATCTACAACTGCAGGCGTAACAGATTTTGATTACGGAACGATTATTGTGCCCCTGGGTATCCAGGACGATGCAAGTGAGTCAGACATATTCAGGAAACTTCAGGAAGCGGCCGCTGAAGACGGAATTACGGTTTACAGCCTGCGAACCGGCTTATCAGTAGAGGGAATTGATCTTGGAAGCCGCAATGTGAATATGCTCGAAAAACCGGCTGTGGCTGTTCTTGCCGGAAGCGGGGTTAGTAACCTGGAGGTCGGTGAAATATGGCACCAGATGGATCAGCGTTATCAGATTCCCGTTACGATTCTGGAAAAAGACAGGGTCTCTTCTGCAGATTTAAGCCGTTATAATAATATTGTATTAGCCTCTGGCAGTTATACTGATCTTTCCGGTGGCGCAACTACTGATTTAAAACAGTGGGTGAGCAATGGAGGGACACTGATTGTTCAGCGGGGGGCAATTACCTGGGCCCGCGGAGAAAACCTGGTTAAAACCGAAAGAATTGAAATTCAGGAATCTGCCAGCAACGGTAATCAAGAACCTCAGCCATATATTGACCTGCAGGATGCCCGTGGAGCACAGGTAATTGGCGGTGCATTCTTTTCCAGCCGGCTCGATCTGACACATCCGCTGGGATATGGTTTTAAAAACAGTGAAATGCATTCATTCAGAAACAGTACCCAATTTCTGAAAAGAACTGCAAATCCGTATGCCACTCCGCTTTATTTAACAGATAACCCTTTAGCAAGTGGATATGTATCTGATGAAAACCTTGAAAAAGCCGGGGGAAGTGCATCTGTAGTTGTAACCCGTTACGGACAAGGGCGTGTCATTGCTTTTGTGGACAACCCAAACTTCAGGGCTTTCTGGTTTGGAACGAATAAACTGTTTGCAAATGCGCTCTTTTTCGGAAACACCATAAGTGCAGCCGCTGCGGATTAGTATCAATGCCAGGAAAGAATTGCCACTTCTCCGTCTGAGAGCTTTATTTCGGGAAGTTCACTGTCTAAATCCGCTTCAAAATACACCTGCGAGTTTCCAACGGCCCTGAATGTCTCTGCTACTATTGAGCCTCTTACACTTCCGGACCCTGTCAACTCCACATCGGCATTTGGCGCGTAAATGGTCCGGGAAATCGCCTCAGCAGCACCTGAAATTGTAACATTATTCCCGCCTGTAATCACATGTCCCTGCAGACCACCCGACCCGGCTAATGATACATCGGCTGTTTCGGCAAAAAAGTGAGAATTCACATTGGTTGCTCCTGCAAAATCAATTGAATTTGTTCCTTTATAGTTGATGAACATGTCTGCGGTGTTACCATTTGAATTCGCAGTACTGCTCCCGCTCACTGTAATATTATCTTCAACATTCATGGTTACGTTACCACCGCCGGTGAAATTAAGATGACCCTGCTGAATATTCAGGTTGCCGATATGCAGCTCTATATCCTGGCCCTGTGTATCAATGGTAAGTGTATTATCACTTTGAATTCTGATTTCAGGTATGTACGAACCTGTAATTTCAGATGCCGGAATGGTTGTGCTGTTACCGCCGGTAAGTACAATATCAGAAATGGGATTTGTTTGTGGAGGGAAGTCCGGAAACGGGGGTATTTCAAATTCCAGGGGCTGCGGAAGGTTTGTAACCCCGCCGCTGACCCATGAATTCGTTCCTTTCCAATCCGGGGCATCAAGTACCTCATCAGGGTCTCCGCCCGGTCCCACCAGTAAACTTCCATCTATATGAGGGTTACCTGAAAAGGTCACTGCGTTTGCTGTTACAGCATTGGTTCCGACATCTCCTATAATCTGTGAACTACCTGACATTATTACACTGGAACCTGCAAATACCGCGTGGGTCAGGTTCGCATCCCACAGCGGGTCGGACTTATCCAGCATTACGGTTACCAGGTAATCTCTCTCCTCAAATCTCCCCTCAGATTGAATGGTTAGAAGAGAATCTCCCTGATTTTGAACCCGGATCTTAAATTCTCCACCCATACCTTCCCAGCTCTGATAGATGTTACCGCCTGCTGGTATATGAAAAACCTGATCGGGTGGAGGAATTACGCTGTTATCATCTTCCCTGATCCTGTTAACCACAATCATAGCGGTACTTTGTGCAATGTTCTGGGCCTGGGTTAAACTATACCCGTAAACTGCCTGAGCCTGAGATGTAAACAGTACATTCCGCAAACCGTGGCTATAGGTAATCAGGGCAAAAATCAATGTAAAAACGAATATGATAGCGTACTTTCCCATACTTCCGGTATTTTGGCTTCTTTATTCGTAATAAATATTTCGCAGGTAAACCTGCTTTTCAGCATAAGCCCGGATACGGTTTCCATTATCAGCCCCAACCTGCTGATCCGCTGTACTTTCAGTTACAACACGAACATGAAGAAGAGTGGGTACACTGCCAACTAACTCCTGTGGGGTAAAAGAGAGACTGGCAAGCCTGGCGGCATGAGCAAGCGTGTCTGAAACAGAAGTAACCGTTGAATGGCGGGCTATATTCAGGTTTCTGCCTTCTCTGTAAATTGATATAGTCTCTTCATCTGTAGAAGTGAAGCGAAGGGTTGAATCTGTAAACTCTTCAATTGATTTAAGTGAACGTAGCTCATCTTGCAGCAATACAACCGAAACATCAGCAAAATTCTGCATCTCGTAGATGAGCCTGTTATCAACGGATGTTTCCAGTATAAACGAATTTACGCTGAAAACCAGGATGATAATAAAACCCATAATAGCAGGGGGCACAATAAGATCCATCTGAACAGCCATTTCAATAGTATTACATTGGAGTTATTGCTGTAAAAAATCGGGCTTTCTGAATGAAGTTACTTTCTTCCTGCTCAAAAATTGTGACTGTTGCTATTCTTCCCATTTCATCAAGAAGTATTACTTCTTCAGGTGAAATATCAATCGTGGCATAAAGAGAATCGCCTGACTGCGTTCCATAACTCAGCCTGCTGCCGGGGCTGTTTATATCAGACAGATTTCCATACTGAACATGAAAATTATCATAATTTGTTGATTGCGAATACATCAGCTCAGACAGTGACTGTCCGTAGTTGATAATCTCAATTTCCCGCTGTATCTGTACCGCTTCTTTTACAGAAGTAATGTATGTACGGCTTATATTCAGCGTTATGTACGATAGCAGTGCAATAGCACCCAATGTTAAAAAAACCTGTCCTGTTGACATATTTCAGAGCTTTTTTAAAATATTTCGTATGTACAGGAGATATGACCGGTGGGAATGTTACATTAATTTTTTCAGGAAATGGTCCGGGTATTCCGGATAACATATCATCAGGTAAGAACCGGTTCAGTAATTTGTTTATGAGATGCTTATCTTTACAGGCTGATTTTGAATAAGGGGCTATTCATTTTACGGCCTCACCTTTACTGATGACTGATTCCAAAAAACAGACGTTTTTTATCCTTTTCTCACTTTGGCTGCTTGTTTTTGCTGTCAGCAGCCAGATTATGATTATTGCGCCTATCCTCCCAAGAATAAGCGAGCAACTGGCTGTTTCAGAAGCACTTTTGGGTACATTGGTCACTGCTTATGCCGTTATGGTTGGTGTTTGTGCTTTAATAACCGGACCTATATCCGATAAGGTGGGACGTCGCAAAATCCTGCTGATGGGCGCGGGAATGATGACTTTAGCACTTCTTCTTCACGCGCTGGTGGAAGATTATATCTCCTTCCTTATCGTGCGGGGTATTGCGGGGGCTGCAGGAGGAATTCTGAGCGGCACATCTGTGGCATACGTTGGAGACTATTTCCCGTACCGCCGCCGCGGATGGGCAAACGGCTGGATTATGAGCGGGATAGCTATGGGCCAGATTATGGGCATTCCTGCAGGAACTATTCTGGCAGAATATATGGGTTTCAGAGCACCGTTCCTTGTTTTTGGCTGCTTAACATTTCTGGCGTTTCTGATGGTTTTATGGACCGTTCCGCAACCGAACGTAAGACTGCAAACTGCAAAAATATCTGTTACAGGCTCTCTTCGCCGGTACTTTCTGATGTTAAAGAAACCGGAAATTCTTGCAGCCGCGGCCAGTTACCTGCTCATGTTCCTGAGTATTTCAGTATATATTATTTTTCTCCCTGCATGGCTGGAAACTACATTCCAGGTATCAGGAAATGAAATTGCCACCCTGTTCCTGGTAGGTGGAATTGCAAACGTGATTACCGGTCCGCAGGCAGGGCGGCTTTCCGACCTGTGGGGCCGAAAAAGCATCATTATATTTGCATGTACAAGTATGGCGCTGGTGATGCTTTTAACCGTACCGCTGGTTCAGTCTTTTTGGGTGGCTTACCCTTTATTTTTTGTAATAATGATGCTGCTGTCGATGCGAATCGGGCCATTCCAGGCACTTACCACAGAACTGGTTAACTCACGAAAACGCGGAACCTTGATGAGCCTGCTTGTAGCCATCGGGCAGGTTGGCTATGGACTTGGCGGCAGTATTGCCGGACCGGCATATGTACAGGGAGGTTATTTCAGCAATACGGTTATCGGTGCTGTCATGATCCTCGGAATGGTATATATGGTCTGGAAATTTCTTCCTGAACCGGATTTACATGGAGAATAATGGTTCTTTTTCTCCTTTCGTGTTCATTGATTACCAGCCTGTTGCATTTATCGGCAACCGATAAACATCTCCGTGAGAGGTTATAAATAACTGGTTGTTCTCGCCGCCGCCCCAGGCCAGGTTGGTTATCTGATTTTCAAACCGGCGCTGATAAATTTGTGTGCCTCTGTCATCAAACACGATCAGCCCGTTCGGACCTGTTGTGTATAAACGCCCTTCAGAATCTGTTTTCATTCCGTCTGCACCCCAGCCATCTTCATTCATAGCCCCGATGTTAGCAAACCGAACCAGATTTTCAACATCACCATCTTCATCTACATCGAAACGAATGATTTGTCCGGTCTCTGAATCATTCACATATAAGCTGGTCTCATCCGGGGAAAAAGCAATTCCATTAGGAAGTGAAAAATCATCATAAATAAGTGTCAGGCTGTTATCCGGATTGATGCGGTATACCCCGCTGAAATCCAGTTCCCGTTCTTCCCCGGAAACTCCAAAAGGAGGGTCTGTAAAATAGATCAGTCCATCAGATCTCACAACTACATCATTCGGGCTGTTCAGTCGCTTACCTTCATATTCTTCAACAACAGGAGTCAGTTCCATGTCCTGCGAAAGTGCGGATATCCTGCCCGCGTGCTGTGCTAAAATCAGGGAACCGTTGCCGGCATCCGAAATTCCGTTGGAGTTGCCCGATGGCTGCAGGTAGATTTCAGACTCTTCTTCCCCCGGGACCCATTTATAGACAATGCCTGCAGGGATATCACTGAAAATCAGGAATCCATCAGTGTGCCAGAGAGGTCCTTCCGTAAACTGAAAACCACTGGTAATCACTTCAGGCTCTCCGGCTACAGGTCGTTGTGAATTCTGACAACCTGGCCAGAGTAAAACAGTCATCAACAAAATCAGCTTAAATGAATTCTTCATGAGCAAATGTTTTGTGAAGGTGAAGAGATATAAATACAAAAATTTACGTTTTGTAAAAAGAATGCTCTCTGATAATTAATATCTGGGTGAATGAGATCTGGTTCAAAAATGAAGAGTTGAGAGTATGACTCACCCCCTTTCCCCCTCTCTGCGAACCGCCAGCCGGCGGCGAGTAGAGAGGGGACAGGCAGGGGTGAGTCCTTTCCAGTGCCTGCCAGATTATTTAAATTCCCTGAACCTTTTTAAAACCTACTGGCTGATTTCCGGCACATGAATGCTATAGTAAGGACAGATTCATAGTGAATGAAAAACTAATATGAACATTAAAAAACGACTTCAAAGAACAGCTGATGAGCTTCATATACCCTCTGTAAAACGTCATATTTTTTTATGTGCCGACCAGACAAACCCGAAATGCTGTAAAAAAGAAATCGGTCTTGAGGCGTGGGAATTCCTGAAAAAACGCCTGAATGAGCTGAATCTTGACGGGCAGGGCGGAATTTACAGAACCAAAGCCAACTGTCTCAGGATTTGCAAAAAAGGACCCATTGCTGTGGTTTACCCGGAGGGAACGTGGTACCACTCCTGTACTCCTGATGTACTCGAACGAATTATACAGGAGCACCTTATTGGCGGTAAACCTGTTGAAGATTACCTGTTTGAAGAGCACCCTCTGTGATAAAAAGATTAACCGGATTCGAGAAGCTTTTCGAGAAACTCCTTTAGCAGAACCGTGCTATTATGGTTTTCGTCTTTAGAAGCATAGACCATTGTTACAATAACATTCTCACTGATGATATCCACCAGTTCTTCCACAGCGCCGGAACCATACAATTCTTTCAGGTACCTGTCACGGAATTCATCCCATTTTTGGGGATCATGGCTGAACCATTTTCTAAGTTCATGGCTTGGAGCCACTTCTTTTAACCACCGGTCCAGCCTTGCAGTGTCTTTGGAAACACCCCGCGGCCACAGCCGTTCAGTAAGCACACGATAGCCGTCATCAGGCGATGGGGGTTCATAAACCCGTTTTGTTTTCAGCATTCAAAAAGTTACAGCTTTTCGATCACCTTCTTCAATAGGTTCTGCACATTCCGGGCCACTTCACCAAGATCCTTGTTTTCTACAGCCTGCATCGAGGCAATAGGATCCACAGCAGACACTTCCACAGTTCCGTTTTCATGCTCCTGTACAATAACATTGCAAGGTAACATCAGTCCGATATGTTCTTCCGCCTGAAGTGCCTTATGCGCCTGAATGGGATTACAGGCACCAAGAATGTGGTATTTCCTGAACTCCACATCCAGTTTATTTTTCAGCGTTTCTTTAATATCAATATTGGTAAGTACGCCAAATCCTTCTTCTTTCAATGCTGCTGTAGTTTTTTCTATGGCCTTATCAAAAGGAAGATTCACTGTTTTGCTAAAATGGTACGACATAATTTCAATGATTAAAGATTAATATTAATAAAAGGCTTTGCAGAACCTTGCTTTTTATAGGTGTTAGATGCCAGAATCTCTATGTGGATTTTATAGTCTTTGAAATGAGATCCTGAAAAAGGTCAGGATGGCTAGCCTGGTTCTGCAAAGCCATCAATAAAATACCTGCATGAACTTCTTTAATCCAGAACACCAACTACCACTTCCGGCTCAAGTTTCACCTCTGTTTTCATTGAACGGGTTATCAGGCAGGCAGCTTCGGCTTTTTCCAATATCCTGTAAGCTTTATCCTGGAACCTCTCATTAGTTATAACCAATTTCGGTTTCAGAATAATTTCAGTCATTTCAAACTTGCCGTCTGGCTTACCTAAAGTTCCGGTGGCATGGATGTCAAGATTTTCAAACTCCAGTTTTGAATATTCAGCAATAACTAAAAATGTTGTCATAAAGCAACTGCTTGCAGATGCAATAAACAAGTGCTCGGGCGACCACATTCCTTCTACTCCGCCCGGGAATTCGGGTGGTGTTGCAACCTCAAATTCAGTTCTGACTTTTTCTGAACTCAGTTTACCTGTTTTACCCTTAATCCAGGAAAGATTTGTTTCATAACTATGTTTTGTTGTTTCCATCGTACTGTTCGTTTGAAGTTGAAAAAGACGTTACTTCTGCCTGTATAAGTTCTTTTTTAATTTCGTGATCAATGGTTTCAGCTGTATGTATTTCCGTATGCCGGATCAGCCCTCCAAGATAAGCTGTATAGGATATTAACCCCGCAGATACGAACGTTAAGACCACCAGGGTCCAGCCGAAACTACGTTGAAAAGCAGGCTTTTTTTTCTGTATGAACAGTGCAGTAGCTGCACCTACACTCAATAGAAGAGAAATCCAGTTTGATAATTCAGCCATTTCTTCATGATCATGAATTAACGTACCGGAAATTCCACTGATGTTTTCTGCAATTTCTTCTGCTGCTTCACCGGATAACATTGCAATCAGGCTGAATAGCCCCGCAAAAATCAACCCGATCATCGCCAGCGAAAAAAATGATTCATTTTTTCTGTACATGCCCCAAATGAGTACAGGGAATGCAAAAATCGTTATAAACAGAGATACATGATTAACAATTAAATGTAAATGAACGGCATCCATGATTATCAACTTTGATTTTTAGTGTGAACTTGTAAAAGAGTTAACCATCTCAAACAGGTCATTTAATCTTTCTTTTTGTTCAATAGCAGCCCTTCTCAGGGATTCAAGGTTTTCTCCTTTGTAGGTTTTTGATTGTGAAATTTGATAGCACAACTCCATTCCTTTTTCCAGATTCGTTTTGATTTTTTCCAACTTATTCATGTTGCTTTCAGGCTGGAGCAACAGCTCCTCAACATAATCCACATACATCATCATCTCTTTCGCAAACATATGCGGCCGCTCTTCGGGTACAAGTGAATCTGCACGTCCATAAATATGATCCACCATCTCGTTGAGTGAATAGCTGCGCGTGAACCAAGCTATATTGGGGCCGGGACAGACTGCCTGCCTTCCATATGACGGTTTTTGAATTCCCAGCCGAATAAGTGAGCCGGTGCCAAGGTTTGTGCAGAGGCATGTTTTTTCCATTACTTTTTTAATCTGCTTCTGCTTCGACTCTTCTTCCGCATCGGTTTCTTTTATTTGATTTATTTTCAACAGCTGGTATTCACCCGAAGCCGTACAAATCGGGTTCTTTGTAAATTCCGTGTTTGATACCAGAAAACCTTTCGGGCATTTTGACCCTGGTTTGCCTTTATCAATTAACTCTTGTGTGTGACTCTCAGACCCTGAACCCCTGATATTGTTAAATGGAACCCCAAGAGGTGATACATTGCTCAGGTAAAGATCTTTTTCACCTGCATCTGCGAGCAGGGTTGATGTAAAATCATCTACACAAGTAGCTTCCGGAACCAGTAAAAACGGGCTGCCCCAGCCGGTACCGTCCATATTAAAATCTTCAAGCAGACGCCTCATCTCGCCATAATTGCCAATTCCACCCTGAACTGTAATGGCCGGTGAAATTTCTTCATCTGACAGCTCCGGATATACCCAGCCATTTGCTTTATAAAAATTTTCAATCATCGGCCGGAATGTTTCCACAAGCTGTTTTCTTTTTTCACGGAACTCCTGCAACAATACCGGCATCAGGTGGCCATCTGAAGCAAATGCATGTCCGCCGCAATTCAGGCCGGATTCAATCCGGAACTCAGCCACTTCCAGACCTTTCTTTGCAAGAAATTTTCCCTGGATCAGGGCAGATCTGAAATCACTTACTTTCAGCACTATCTTTTTCTTAATGGTTCCCGCACTGTTCCGGTAAAAATCACGAAACTCAGAAATATAGCTATACAGCCGTGGGTTAAACCCGGCTGAAAGAACCAGGGCAGATGACAATGAACTTTTAGCAAAGCCCCGTAGAGCTGAACTGGCATCACTGAACTCAGAACTCATCGGAACATCATCTTTGTCGAGTGCCAGTGCATCCACCTTGGCCATTATATTAACATCAATCGAACCCGGCGTCATCCGTTCAGTCAGGTCGCGTATATACTCCTTTCGTTTCTCTTTCTGATCGATTGTTGAAATTAACCGGTAGTTCTTCTTCAGTGAATTGGTCTCCGGAAGCAGGCTGAAATATCGATCTTTTTCGCTGTCTTCAAACAGTGGAAGATTTTTTAGCTCTTCGAACTTTTGAGATACGATGTTTCTTACCGTTTCAAGGTAGGCAGTTATTCGTTCTGCCCGTCCGTCAGCGGCTGATCGTGGAATGTTTTTGTATGGAAGGTTAAATTCAGAACAGTAAAATTTTCTGATTTTCTCGAGCAACAGGTCATCTACCACTGATATGACAGAGTTAATACCGAGATGAGCAACCCGGATCGGGCTGTCTATTGAATGGCCGGTTCCCATAACCGGAATGTGAAACTGGTGTTGATTAGAATACATAAGAACATGACTTTTATTTTAACGGAAGGTAAGAATTATTTATAAGACAAAATACTCTTTTAACAGATATTGTTCCTGTAAATGTTTTGTCCCAGGCTGTATCAGTTTAATTCATCTTTATTTACGATCCGGGCGGTAAATCCTGCGGGGCCTTCCGGTCACATTTAATACAATTCAGAAGATGGCCTGTTTTTGAATCTCTTCCTTTTTTTGTTTCTACCCATGGCCGAAGCTGCCAGGGCGGATCATGCCGGACATGTTGATTGTGGCCGCATTCCAGTTCAGCCACCCAGTCATCTTTTTCATCTTTATGAAATCCTGTAATCGCTCTTTTCATTGCCGCTCAGGATATCTTTTTTTCCTGAATATTTTCTTAAGATCTATTCTCTGTATAGCACTAACCGCTGCTTCCATCGCTCCATCACTGCAAAGTCCGCTGATGGATGCATCCCGGAATCCTTCTTTTGCCGCCTGGATGCAAGCTTCTCTGACTTTTTCAGCAACCTGTTCCTGGGATAGATTTTTGGAAGAACGGTTCATTTTTCTGATGACATATCGGTTTGAAATTTACCCATCTGCTGCATGCGAATGGTAAAAGATGAAGCAATTTTACCAGCTACTTCTACTGCATAACTGGCTTTTTCACCGGCAAAAAGTTCATTAATTGTCTCTTCAAATAACAAAAACCACCGGCCAAAATCTTCTTTTTCTATCGGAAGGGGGATATGCTGGCGGAAAGGGCGGCCTTTATACCTTCCGGTCTGGAACAGCAGGTTCGACCAGAAATCAACCATGTTTGGCAGGTGCTTTTCCCAGTCAACTCTTGCAAAATCATTGAATATAAAACCCAGACGTTCATCATCCTGAACCTTTCCATAAAAAGTATGCACCAGGATTTTTATATCATTGTCATTTCGGATATCATTTTTACTCATCAGACCAGTTTTCTGTAAGATGTTCTCGTTTATTTTCAATTTCAGCCCATTTATCCGCGTCACCTGATTCCGGCTTGGTTTCATTAATCAGGCGGTTTTCCCATTTTTCAGAAAGCCGCTCATTCAGGCTGATATAATCTTCCCATTTTTCAGGAACTTCATCATCGGGATAAATTGCATCTACCGGGCATTCGGAAACACATGCATCGCAATCAATACATTCAAGCGGGTCAATCACCAGAAAATCCGGGCCTTCCCGAAATGCATCAACGGGGCATACTGCAGCACAATTTGTGTATTTACATTTTATACATGGGTCGGTTACTACGTATGCCATATAATATTCGCGGTTACGAAATTAGCAATTCTGCTTTAAGGTAGAGAGGCTGAAACTTCAAGTCAATAGTAAAAACGGAAAAAACCGTTTTAATTGTTTTAACAATCCTAACATGTTATCTTGATGCAAAGACATTTAAATACATTAACTCTTTTATGAAATTACATAAACTGAGCGCTGAAGCAACCCTTCAGCAAATAACCAGCTTTCACCGCCCGGCAGCTGAACTATTGAATTCAATCGGTCTGGATATTTCAGGCCAGACAGATAAAACCCTTCGCCAGATTTGTGCAGAAAGAAAATGGAATGAAGTTGAACTGCTGGAATGGATCAAAAAGAGTGAAGCCCAACCTGCAGAAGAACATGAGTATCGCAACGATTCAGAGAATTTATCAGGCTGCACCATCTCCGGAATTTGCGATTTACTTGCCGGCGAAACACATCCGCGAATAGAGAGTTACCTTTCATTTATTAAAGAAAACTACAGCCGGGTAAGCAAGGTGCATGGAAATCAAACCCTGTGGCTTAAAAAAGCTGCGTGGCACATTGATTTACTGGCTGAGAAACTTCAGGTTTTTAGACAATTTGAAAGAGAAAAATTATTCCCTCTTTCTGCCCGGCTTCAAAAATTAAATGAACGGATTCTTTATGGAGATCTTCAGAATCTGAAACGCTCTATAAGCGTTATAGAAAAGGATCACACAGCCTTTATTAACCTGATGAGTACCATCCGGAGTATCAGTTCTGATTTTTATTTTGATGAAGCTGCCTGTTCAACAACCCGAATTCTCTGCAAACGGTTTAAAGATCTTTTTTCACAACTTGATGAACATATTTCAATCGAAAGAAAGGTATTACTGCCGAAAATCAAAGAAATGATCCGGGAATCATAAAAACTGATTCTAACAAATGTTTACAGGCACAAAAAAACAAATTCTTGAATTAATAAAACGGTATGGAGCTGTTTCTGTTGATAAAACCGTCAGCCATACAACATTATCCCGTACCACGTTGAGAGAACATTTTCTTCAGCTCGAACGGGATGGGTATATCGAAAGGAATTATCTTCGATCGGGTCCCGGTCGCCCGGCCTTGCAGTACCGGCTTACAAAAAAAGGGAACAGCCTTTATCCTTCTTATGAGCCTGAATTGATCAAAGAGCTGCTTGCCTTTTTAAAAAAACAGGGAGCTGAAAAAACCATTGAAAGTTTCTTCGAATCGTTTTGGGAGGAACGCCTGGAAAAGGCACAATTTCGTATGGATAGCCACTCTGAAAAAGATTTAAAAAAAAAGCTGGAAGGATTAGCAGAAATGCTCGAAGAGGAAGGTTTCATGCCGGATTTTTCACTTAATGAAGACGAAAACACGCTTACAGTTAAAGAGTGTAACTGCCCGTTCAGAGAAGTAATCAAAGAGACACGCCTGCCATGTAAACTCGAAGCTATATTCTTCAAAAATATTTTTGGTGAACAAACAGAAAGAACCACTTATATCGCCGATGGAGACTACGCCTGTACATATGAAATCGGACTGGATAAATAACTCCGACGGGCAGCATCTGATACTAAACAGGTTCTTTGAGCCACATCCGGTGGAGCCAATAAATCCCATACATTAAACCAACGGCAAGAATAATATATAACCCATCGTCCCATCCGGGTAGTATTCCCAAAGATATTATCAGGGTAGTGGCACATGCAGGGGGATGACTCACATTAAATGACAACATTAAAATGGTGGTCAGTGCAAGAGCTGCTGCTGAACCGGCTGATAAATACCAGCCTGAAGAAGATAATGCTCCTGAAATCTGCACCATAGTATGTGGATCAGCAATCAGCCAATAGCTGATCAGCCCGGCTGCAACCCCGCAGATATGTCCGCCAATGACAACTCGGGCCGAATGTGTTTTTTTATAATCAAACGCCAGAAGATAGGCTGTGGGACCCAGGCTTGGGAATATGAATGGCTTTCCGGTAAGCCAGGCTATAATACCAGGCAGAATAATATACCCGCCGGCCCTTAACGTGATGCCGATAATTTGTTTTCTCATAGACGTGTAAAAGAATATTCCAAATTTCTGTTAAAGATATGGCTGACTGAAGCAGGAAAAAATTGGAAGATTTTATTTTGAAAAGATTAAAGACTCCTTTATCTTTTATTAGCAGTTGAGAAGAGATTCTCTTTTTTTGATTCTAATTAAGATAAAATACTCTTAAATATTAATATTCTCTTCACAATTGCCTTTTATTTTATATGAAAAGCTTTTCCGGTGACTCACTTTGATCCCGGACTTTTAATAACCGTCTGATGAAAAAATATTATTCAACCATATTACTCCTAGCTTTTATGGTGGGTGCATTGCAACCGGTGCTGCCCATGATAGAATATCACCTGTTTGAAGGCAGTCTGATCAGCCTTTTTTCTGATCGTGGTGAGGCAGAATCTACAGATGAAGCCATGTGCATAGCTGTGATGACCCCTTCATCAGATGAATACCAGGGAGAGGATCCTGGCTTGCTGGACATGGATTACTACCCGATTCCTGTAAAAAGCAGTGGTGAAACAGGTTTTATGATTCTCCCTGTATATGGTGAACAATTCACCTTTGTCCACAACAAAACCATACCATTTTATACAGACCCTTCCCCGCCCCCGCCTAAAGTCGTTTGATTCACCCCCCGACACCCGGATTCATGGTTCACAGCTCACTATGAGCAGGGAACTTCACCTATATCAAAAATAAACGAGGATAAAAATGACTTTACTTAATAAAACAACGGCATTTCTGATTGTAATGGCTGCAACTTTTTTTACCGCGCAGGCACAATCATCAGAATATACGATAGATGGAATGACTTTCGGGATGCCCGAAGCAGAAGTCTATACAGAAGATTATGACGGGCCGCCTGTAGTGGGAGAGTACTTTACCATGCTCCCGACACTCAAGCCTCTTGAATATGAAGGAAACAAACATCACGAAGTGCGACTGGATGCAATGGTCCAGGAAATTGAAGTAACCGATGGTGTCCGCTACAGAGCCTGGACATTCGGCGGAACCGTTCCGGGACCCACACTTCATGTGAAAGAAGGAGACCGTATTACCTTTACCATGAAAAACCGTTCCGATGAACCAGTAGTAATAACCGAACCCGGTACGGAAGGCTCGCCTTTCCTGGAGCAGGTCAGAGATAATAATTTCATGGATGCCCATCCGGCAATCATGCCAATGCCCCACTCCATGGATTTCCACGCGGGAACGGTTGCAAAAGATGATAAATGGCGAACCATCTCTCCCGGTGAAACGATAAAATTCGACTGGGTGGCAAACTATCCCGGAACTTATATCTATCACTGCGGAACACCGAGCGTTTTGATGCATACCGCAATGGGACAGCACGGTGTAGTCGTGGTTTCTCCCAAAGATGGTTTTGAAACAGACGACCAGGTTGACCGGGAATACGTAGTGGTACAATCAGAATACTACCTGGAAAAAGGTGCAGGCGAACTATATCAATATGATTTTGAAGCCGCACAGAATGTTAACCCATCTCATGTAGTATTTAACGGCCATCAAACCATTCTGCATGACCAGCCGCTTGAAGCAAATGAAGGCGAGCGGGTGCGGATTCACTTTTCAAACAACGGCCCTAGCGGAACGTCCAGCTTCCATGTTATCGGCGCTATTTTCGACCGGGTATGGATGGAAGGACACCCGTTTAATGAAATGCGCGGAATGCAAACTGTACTTCTTGGCGCTTCCGGTTCAGCTGTAGTTGAATTTATTGTACCTGAAGAAGGCAGCTACATTCTGATTGATCATGAATTTGCGGATGCTGAAAAAGGTGCCACAGGAACTCTTAAAGCCGGACCCCGGCAGTAGAGAGATGATTAACCTGATCAACATATTACTCTCAAAATGGAATCCGGCTGGTGCCCTTGTTCTGCTGGCAGTTTTTTCAACTGCAAACCTGCGGGCCCAGGGTGGTGATAAGCTGCTCATCCCGGCCGGTTCCTTTCATTCAGTGTTACCTGAAGTTGTGGGTGAACCGGTCAGGGTTGATTCTTTCTATCTTGATGAAGTTGCTGTAACCAACGAAGATTTCCTGGAATTTTTACAGGCAAATCCTCGATGGACACGCTCCGGAATACCGGCTCTCTATGCAGGTTCAGACTACCTGAGACACTGGAAAGAAGATCTGGATCCTTCTGCTAAAAACAGTACACCCGTAACCCGTGTGTCCTGGTTTGCTGCAAACAGCTACTGTAAATGGGCAGGCGGCAGGCTCCCCACTCTGAACGAGTGGGAATATTCCGCGCAGGCTCTTGACATCAGCGATGCGGAGCTCGACCGGTTCAGTTTTGAACTGATGGGCTGGTATTCGGCTGTGGATGCTAATCAGGCAGCACCGGTGGGTTCAACCGGTATTGAAAACAGATATGGTGTTAAAGATCAGTTTGGCCTGATTATGGAATGGGTAGAAGATTTCAAACCTGTTCTGGGGAGTGAAATTTCCCTGGATTGCGGCACGGTTGGAAGAATGCAGAACGGTTCCGGAATCTACAGTTACGCGGCATCCGTACGGTATATCACACGGATGAGTTTTAATGCAAAAAGTACCACAGGCATGCTGGGATTCAGATGTGCCTATGATATAGATCAGACAAAAAGGTTGGAGGAACAACTTCCATGAAAACAACCATTGCAATACTCTTCCTGGTGCTTATGAGCACCGCTACACATGCCCAGCACGGCCATCAGAATCATAATGCGCTGAAAGCAGAAGATGTGAAACACTCGCACTCCCTGTACCACCTGGATGCAGAGTGGACAGATCACAGGGGCGAAAAAATAACCCTTAGCCGGTTTTCGGGAGAGCCTGTTATTGTGGTCATGTTTTATGGCAACTGTACGGAAGTCTGCCCGATCCTGATACAGGATGCCTGGCGTCTGTACAGCAGTGTAAGTGAAGATGTACGGGCAGTTGTAAATGTTATGGCTGTAACCTTTGATCCGGAAAACGATACCCCTTCCGTTCTGAAACAGTATGCGGAATACGAGCAGCTGGATATTCCCGGCTGGCATTTTGTAACCGCGGAACCGGCTGAAATCAGGGAACTGGCAATGCTGTTAGGCGTACAGTTTTCCCAAAAAAGTGACGGGCATTTTTCTCATTCTAACCTGGTAACAGTTCTGGATGGTGAAGGAAAAAATGCCCGGAGAGTTGAAGGCCTGGGGCGTGATATGAAACATGCCGCGGAATGGATTAACGAGCATTTCAAACAGGAAATAAACTAAACATGAAAAGAGTGATCACATACTCAATTTTTTGGATGGTTCTGCTGGCAGGCGCTGAAAACACAATGGCCTCAGCGGCAGATACTCTTACCGTAAAGGTTACGGGTTTCCATGAAGATTCACGATTCGAACCGTCTGATCTGACGATTTCAGCCGGTGATGTGATCCGCTTTAACGTGGTGGAAGGTATTCATACGGTGACAGCTTACCATCCGGATAACAGAAAGCCGTTACGAATTCCTGAACGTGCGGAATCATTTGATTCCGGGCCTCTTCAGGCCGGCGATGAATGGCATCTTCAGATAAAGGTACCGGGAGAATACAACTACTTCTGTCTGCCGCATGAACGGTTCGGCCACGTAGGTAAAATCAAAGCTTTGTAAATATAATTTCAATAGTAACAATCAATAATAAATCCCAGGAAAATGAAAACATTCAAAAAAACACTTCTGACATCGCTTGCCGTCCTGTTCATTGTCGTTTCGGCTTTTGCAACCGGACAAAATGATGATGTACGTGAATTCACAATCAAAGGGACTGATAATATGAAGTTTGATGTCTCACTGATTGAAGCCTCTCCAGGTGAAACGATCAGAATTACACTTGAAACTGTAAGTAATATGCCACCTCAGGCAATGGCCCATAACATCGCTGTTGTCGATCTGGATGTAGATGTTGATGCTTTTGTGATGGCCTCCATGAGTGCCAGAGACACTGAATATATCGCGCCGGAATATGCCGATAAGGTTATTGCTCATACCAAAATGATCAGCGGCGGAGAAACATCAGTTATTGAATTTACAATGCCTGATACTCCCGGCGACTATGAGTTTGTCTGCACATTCCCCGGCCACTATTACGGCGGAATGAAAGGAATCATTCGGGTGAACTGATTAGACGGTTAAAGCAAATGCATTTCTTAATTGAAATGAAATAAGGCAGGGGATGAAACCCCTTCCTTCTTTTTTATACAACGGCCTGACAATCAGGCCCCTTTTTAAAACAAAAGAACCCAATACTATGAACACTGATATAAAGAACAGGCCTGTTGGCGAAATTGTAAGTGAAAACTATCATGCCGCGGGTGTGTTTAGAGAATTTGGAATTGATTTCTGCTGCGGCGGCCACAAAACGCTGCTTGAAGTCACAGAAAAAAGAGGAATTGACTCCCGGCTGGTAGAATCAAAACTGGAAGAAATTTTCGGTCAAAGCTCCGGAAAAGACGATAATTACAGTGAATGGGAACCCGGCTTTCTCATTGATTATATCATAAATACTCATCACAAATTCGTGAGAAATAAGACGGATGAAATTTCAGCTTATGCTGCAAAAGTTGCTAAAGTACATGGAGAAAACCATCCTGAAAATATTGAAATCTTCAGACGGTTTTTAATGCTGTCAGATGATCTGATTAAACATCTCGAAGAGGAAGAAAACACGGTTTTTCCTTTAATCAAACAAATCTATCGTGAAAAAAGTGAAGGAAAAAATGTGGATAAAGACCTTTTGAAGGAACTTCGGAAAGAGCTTTCACAAATGGTGGATGATCACGAAGGTGCCGGGGGCATGATGGCTGAAATCAATGAATTAAGTCACCGCTTTACCCCTCCGCAGGATGCATGCGCTACTTACAGAATCCTTTATAAAAACCTGGAAGGTTTCGAGGAAGATCTGCATAAACATGTACACCTCGAAAACAATATTCTGTTCAAAAAAGCTGAGATGCTTTTGAACTGACTAAACCAGGCCGGCTCCGATTAACAGCCCGGAGCCGGTTTTTTTTAATCAGAACCTGTACTTTTATGAATCCTGATATTTCACTCATCCGGAAATATAATATACCCGGACCCAGATATACCTCATATCCTACAGCCGTTCAATTTGAAGAGGTATCAAAACAGTATGGGCATAACAGCATTACGGATGAACTCAGCTTACAGTCTGACCGTGCAAAAACACGTGGCCTCTCCCTCTATTTTCATATTCCCTTTTGCTTTTCTCTGTGCTGGTACTGTGGCTGCACTAAAATTATTACAAAAGATTCTGACCGCGGCGATATTTACCTCGATTATCTTGAGATGGAAATGGATTTAATGAGGAAACATCTTCAACCCGAAACAGAAGTAGTTCAAATCCATTTCGGAGGCGGTACTCCCACGTTTTTACGGCCTGAACAGTTACGGCGATTGGGTACTGCCATTCACTCCCGTTTTAACACCGGCAGCTTTACTGAATTCAGTGTTGAAATAGATCCCCGCCGGTGTACCCTGGATCATGTTGAAGCACTGCGGGAAATCGGGTGTAACCGTGCTTCTCTCGGAGTGCAGGATACAAACCCCGATGTTCAGGAAGCTATCCACAGAATTCAGCCTTTAGAACAGACTGCAGAAGTTACCGGTATGCTCAGGGTATCAGGTATAAATGAAATTAACTTTGATTTGATTTATGGCCTGCCCCGTCAAACACCTGATACGTTTCGCCAGACAATTGAGGATGTCATGTTACTGTCCCCTGACCGGCTGGCTGTTTACAGCTACGCGCATATCCCATCCCTGATGCCCTCACAGAAACTCCTGGACGAATCGGAATTTCCGTCAGCTGAAATGAAACTGAACATGATGGTAATGGCCAGGGAATCATTTCCCGATCGGGGGATGAGATTTATCGGTATGGATCATTTTGCCAAAGAAAATGACAGCCTGAGCCTTGCACTCGACCAGGGAACACTTCAGAGAAATTTCCAGGGATACAGCACCTATGGCGGCACACAAATGCTTGCTTTTGGGATGTCGGGTATATCACAACTGGAAAATGCTTATTTCCAGAACACAAAAAATCTCGCTGAATATTATGAAACCCTGGAAAAAAAGATGCTTCCGGTTGTAAAGGAGTTACGGCTGAACCGGGATGATAAAATCCGGAAAGACCTGATCATGCAGGTGATGTGCCAGGTTGATGTGCATATCAATCATTTCTCAGATAAATGGGATATTGATTTTAAAACTTACTTCAAAGATGAATTAAGCAGACTGGATCAACTCGAGGCAGACGGGCTTGTTATTCATCTGGCCGACAGGATTAAAATTACCGAAACAGGACGGCTGTTTCTGCGAAATATAGCTATGATTTTTGATGGCTACCTGAAAAACAGTTCACAACAGCATTTTTCAAAAACTGTTTAGAGCCGGGAATTTTGATGATGAAACCTGAAGAAATTAAAAATATCCGTACCTGGTACTGGAGCGGCTCTGTATTGGTTTTTCTCATTCTAATGGTTGGTGGTATCACCCGGCTTACCGGCTCCGGGTTATCTATGGTAGAATGGAAACCCATTATGGGCATCATTCCACCTGTCGGCGAAGCACAATGGATGAATGCCTTTGAAAAATACAAACAGTTTCCTGAATACCTGCAGCGAAATGCAGGAATGTCTTTATCTGAATTTCAAGCAATTTTCTTTTGGGAATACCTCCACAGATTGCTCGGAAGGGTTTTAGGTTTAGTATTCATACTACCATTCTGCTATTTCCTCATAAAAAAGCAGTTCAATATCCAGCAACTTAAGCGAGCCTGTTTTCTGATTGCACTCGGAGTATTACAGGGACTGATGGGATGGTTTATGGTAAAAAGCGGTTTGGCTGATGTTCCTTATGTAAGTCACTACCGGCTGGCAGCCCATCTTTTGCTGGCATTCCTTATTTTTGGAGTCTGTGTTTACTTTGCCATCGACCTGTATGATCATTCACCTTCCAAAGAAATACTGAGTTCGGAATTAAAGGTGTGGCTTGGTGTTTTTATTATTCTGCTGGTAATTCAGGTTCTCTGGGGTGCTTTTACGGCAGGTTTAAAAGCCGGATACATCTATAACACGTTTCCAAAAATGGCAGGGAGCTGGATTCCCGCTGAAATCCGGCTGATGAAGCCGGCCGCTATTAATATGCTTCAAAATCCGGCTGCTGTGCAGTTCTTTCACCGCTTTATTGGCATTGTTCTCGTATTATTCGGCTTTTCAATTTGGGTACGAACGGTAACCGGTGCTGAATTAAGTACCACAAAGAACTGGGCCCTGGCACTGTTCATAATCCTGTTAATACAGTATGCTTTGGGTGTTTTCACACTACTATTTCATGTTCCTGTTGAACTGGCTACTGCACACCAGGCAATGGCACTACTTCTTTTTGGTGTTTCGGCAGGCTTTTATCACCATCTTCAAAACGGGGTTATCTCATCAACCAAAAATTTAAACCGATAGAAAATGTACTACTGGTCTCTCTTTTTTCATGTGGTATTTGCCATGTTCTGGATCGGAGGAATGTTATTTACTGCCGCTGTTCTTGTTCCGGTCAGCCGTCATCAAATGTTCGAAAATAAGCGGGGGGAACTGTTTAAAGTAGTTGGCACCCTGTTCAGCCGGTTCAGCTGGATCATTTTTTTACTGCTGATTGTAACCGGAATCCTCAATCTCCTTGGAAAAGGTTTTACATGGGATGTTTTACTGTCGGGGAACTTCTGGCAGTCCGTTTACGGCAGAACACTGATGGGAAAACTGCATGTTTTCAGTCTTGTATTAATTGTAAGCGCTGTACATGATTTCTGGCTGGGACCCCGGGCGGCTTTGCTGATGGATTCGGATCCGGAAAATCCGAAAACCAAACGATATCGGAAAGCATCCCGCTGGGCCGGGAGGATTAACCTGATTCTTGGCCTGGTTATACTCTGGTATGCCCTGATGCTTGTACGCTGAAAAAAGGACCCATGATAAGTTCATTCGATAAAACCTTTCGTTCAATATGGCTCTGGAGCCTTGGTTTTTTTATCCTGGCTGCATTCACCGGATTTTTATTCAGGCTGGGTATGCTCATGCCGCTGCCGTTTGAACTTGTAAATATCAGGCATGCACATTCGCACCTGATGTTTTTTAACTGGATTACACCGATTCCCATGGCTTTTATTGCCCGGCATTTGGTGAAACACGCACCTGAATCTGCAACATCCTTCAGGAACTGTATATATACCACGATGGCATTCGGTTTTGCGGCATACCCATTTTTCCTGATGTATGGCTATCGGCCTGTCGGGTTTGGAGACACATCTCTTCCCTTATCCGTTATACTTTCCGGTGTAGTGATGATCTGCTGGTACTGGTTTATGATCATCTATTTAAAAAACCGCAAAAAAACTAAAATTGAACTCCCTTCGGTGTTTTATGATGCGGCTCTTGTTATGCTGGGCATTAGTTCACTGGGGGCGTGGGGGATTGCTGTTTTTCAATTTTCGGGAGTACACAACCCTATGTTTTCGACAGCTCTGACTCATTTTTTTCTTACAACATTTACCGAAGGCTGGTGTATTCTTGCGGCTCTTGGGATCATTGTGGATGTTTCAGGCCTGGAGTCTTTGCCTGTTCCTGCAACCTGGCTTACGGCTCCTGTCCTGCTCGGAGTTCCGCTGATGTTTCCTTTCGGGATGTCAGCCGGGCTGATAACAGATGCATTACTGATCAGCGCCCGCACCGGTGCTCTGCTCGTTGCAGCCGGACTGAGTTTGAATTTTTATGTTTTATTCCGGAATAGCGGGAAAAATATTTGGGGCATAGTATTGGTTTTGCTGGGCCTGAAAATAATTACTCAATTTGGTGCTGCAATTCTTCCCTCTTCTTTATGGATTGGAGAGCATGGGCTCCGGATTTTTTATCTGCACCTGCTTCTGCTGGGATTTGCCAGCCTGGCTTTTTTTACAGGCTTCCATCAGCTTCTTAAAAACAATACATATACATCACTCTATATCCTTTACATGGCAGTGGTTTTATTGCTTCTAAGCCTGTTGATGCTGAGTGGTTACTGGCCGGCCTCCTTACTGCCAGATAATCTTATGGTTTTTATTACTTCAATTGCCATTCTGCCTTTTTTGGCAGCTGTCGTGGAGTGGATCTCCATCTATAAGAATTTTTCATCTTTAAATAAACAGGTATGACAAAAATCAGCCGCTGGTTTATAAAAATGGGGATGGTTTATTTTCTTCTGGGCATGTTTTTATCGTTTGTTTCAGAACTTCCTTTTCTCCGTACAGGTTCATTACTTCTGCCGGTGTACTGGCATATGCTGGTGATGGGGTGGATTACACAGGTTATCATCGGCGTTTCAATCTGGATGTTTCCCCGTAAACGGCATGATCAATCCAAAAAAGAGAGCCGGCTTGCCTGGTTTTGTTTCTGGACACTTAATACAGGTTTAGTCCTCCGTTTTTTATCTGAACCTTTTCTGCCGTTATTCCAGGGAGATTTAGTCATTACCATTACCGTCATCTTTTCTTCTGCTTTGCAGGTTTTGGCAGTAATATTCTACGTGGCTGAAATATGGCCGCGTGTTCAGCCAAAGAAAAAAAGAAAAAGAGAGACTGTGTGATGCCTGTACAATCAATCTGGATGATCCGGTTATCTTTACAATATTTTCTCACAGCCGTACTGATTGGAGGCCTGTTGCTGGCACATAAGGCAGTTGGAATTCACCCCGCGTTGTGGTCTCTTCTTCCCGTACATTTTGAAATGGCCATTTGGGGCTGGCTGATCCAGTTTGTGATGGGAACAGCATACTGGATTTTTCCAAGATTCTTAGACATTCCGCCAAGAGGCTCAGAAAAAGCAGCATGGCTGGTTGTACTATTTTTGAATACAGGTATCCTGCTGGTGGTAGCATCGTATCTTATGCCCTCTGAGGAGTGGGCCCGGGTAACCGGCAGGCTGTTAGCCCTGGCAGGAATCGGGACCTTCATCAGCCTGATGTGGAACAGGATAACTACTTACCGAAACAGGTAAAAAATTTGGTAATATCTTCAGAAATGTATTGACAATGGTCAAATCAGGATCTATATTTAAGACAAAATACTCCTATATATTCTAAGTCATGCTGCTATCCAAATCCTGCATATATGCCCTTCGGGCTACAGTTCTTCTGGCTTCTAAAAAGCAGGATGAATTTATCACAATCCGTGAATTGAGTGATGAGCTGGATATCTCTTTTTATTTTCTAACAAAAGTGTTGCAAAAATTAACAAGGCATGAGTTACTGGAATCCTATAAAGGTCCAAACGGTGGTGTCAGGCTTGGACGTTCATCCGGGCTGATTACTTTTCTGGATGTGGTTCATTCCATCGATGGTGAAAAACAACTGGAAGATTGTATACTCGGCCTTCCTGGTTGTGGTGTGATGAAACCCTGCCCGATGCATGATCAATGGTCACAGCTGAAAGTGAGAATCATGGGATCCATGAAGAGTATGACTATTTCAGACCTGGTTACTAATAAAGAGATTATGAACAGAATCTCTGCTTTAGAAAATGATGGCAATTTTTTTGAACCTAAATAAGATATAATTCTCTTAAAACTTAAAACAATGATGTTTCTAAAAAATATACTCCCCGTAATTTCATTCTCTGTTTTGCTTTTAACCCTTCAGGCATGTGGAGGAGAACAAACCCCGAATCAGGCAAACAGTAACCAGGAATCGGGCCTCAGCGAATTTGAGATAGAACATGGCATCGGCCCTGTTACAGAACGAATGGAAATCGGTGAAATAGATCAGAACCTGGTTGCCCGGGGTGAAGATATCTTTTCCATGAAATGTGAGATGTGCCATAACATGGAAGGCCGAATGGTGGGCCCTGAACTGGGAAATGTGTTGGAAAACAGAAGCATCGAATATGTAATGAACATGATTTTAAATCCATCCGGAATGGTTAATGATCATCCGGAAGCAAAAAAATTGCTCCAGGAATATATGACTGCAATGCCTTACCAGAATGTCAGCCAGGATGATGCAAGAGCAATCGTAGAATTTCTGCGCGACTACAATGGAGAATAAAAGATTACCTAACTACAACTAAACTTACGTATAGAAAAATGAAAAAATCTAAATCAAAAAAAATACGGGTATTGCTTTTCACAGCGGGTTTTGCGGTGATTGCAGCATTCCTGTTTACGGGATGTCCGTCACAAAAAAACATGCTCAACAGCGGAGATGCCGCACAAAAAGTATATGTAGCACCCGGAGAGCATGATGAATACTACGGCTTCTTTTCCGGCGGGTACAGTGGTCAGCTCAGTGTCTGGGGCCTGCCATCTGCTCGTATGCTGAAAGTAATTCCAGTGTTTTCGCAGGACCCTGAAACAGGATATGGATATTCTGAAGAAACCAGGCCGCTGTTTGAAACCAGCTATGGTTTTATTCCATGGGACGACTCCCACCATCCGCATATCTCTCAAACAGATGGAAATTCAGACGGACGCTGGATTTTTATTAATGCGAATAATACACCCAGAATAGCACGAATTGACCTGAACACATTTGAGACAAAAGAAATCCTGGAATTGCCAAACACCGGCGGGAACCATGCATCTTCGTTTGTGACTTCAAACTCAGAATATGTAATCGGCGCAACCCGCTTCAGTATTCCATACGAAAAGGACCTGGATGTTCCGATTGAAAGCTACAGTGATGAATTCCGGGGTGCTCTTACCTTTATCCAGATTGATGAGGAAACCGGGAAAATGAACCTGGACTTCCAGGTGATTGTGCCTCCTTATAATTACGATCTGGGCCGTGCAGGTAAAGGTATATCTGCCGACTGGGTATTCTTCACCACGTATAACACAGAAGAAGCACACACCATGCTTGAAGTAAATGCATCCCGAAACGATAAAGATTTTATTGCTGCCATCAACTGGAAAAAAGCTGCCGAATTAATTCGGGATGGTCATGGAAAAACAATGAGTGCGGAGTATTACCACAACTATTATGAAGGTAAACAAGGCTATGCTGTTTCAACTGTTGGTGATGAAGTAACCGTTATCGATACTCGTGAATTTGAAGATGAAAACTTCATCTACTACCTGCCGACTCCAAAATCTCCTCACGGAGTGGATGTAGATCCTACAGGAGAATACCTTGTAGGTGGTGGTAAACTGGCTACAGTTATTCCGGTTCACTCATTCTCCAGAATGCTCGATGCGATTGAAAGCCAGGAGTACGATGGAGAGATTGATGGAATTCCCGTTCTGAAATATGAATCTACTATTGCTGGTGAAGTTGAAAATCCCGGATTAGGCCCCCTTCATACAGAATTCGACGGACGCGGCTATGCCTATACATCCGTTTATATTTCTTCTGAAATTGTAAAATGGTCGCTTGATACATTTGAAGTTGTTGACAGAATTGACTCCTACT
The DNA here is from genome assembly GCA_040882525.1 of Balneolaceae bacterium. Taxonomy (GTDB): domain Bacteria; phylum Bacteroidota; class Rhodothermia; order Balneolales; family Balneolaceae; genus Rhodohalobacter. The sequence continues at coordinate 108,526 of JBBEBD010000058.1, forward strand.
ACTCGATCGGCCACCTGATGATTACCGGCGGTGACAACCAGGATCCTGACGGACAATACCTGGTAGGTTTAACGAAAACAGCGAAAGACAGATATCTGCCAACAGGGCCAAAACAGAATCACCCTGCGCAGTTATATGATATAAGCGGCGACAGAATGGAGCTGCTGCTTGATTTTCCAACCATTGGTGAGCCGCATTACGCACAGGCTATCCGGGCTGATAAAATCACAGGACAGATTGCTCAGATCTATGAAATGGAAGAAAATGATCACCCTGATGCCATTACACGTATCAACGAAAACCGAGTGGAACGCAGAGGAGATAATGTCCACATCTATATGGGTGCGACAAGAAGCCATTTCCGCCCCGATAATATTGAAGGAATAAAACTTGGCGATACGGTTTATATCCACCTGACTAATATGGAGCAGGAGTGGGATGTGGTTCACGGTATTGCAGTGAAAGGCGCCGTAAACTCAGAAATTCTGGTTGCACCCGGACAGACAAAAACCATGAAGTGGACCCCGAGCAGAACCGGTATTTATCCTTTTTACTGCACAGCGTTTTGTTCTGCACTTCACCAGGAAATGCAGGGATACATTCGCGTATCTGCTGCGGATTCAGGTGTTGAAGTAGCCTGGAAAACAGGATCAAATTAAAAGAAAACAACCCTCATGTTTCGGTACGGATAAACCGAAACAGATATCAAACAAGCGGGTCCGGCCGGATACCGGGCCCGTTTTTCTTAATAAATTTCACAACCTGATGGTGTTTGTAAGTAAACATAGCCTCAGAAAAAAACAGTCCTGATAAACGGATTTCAATGAAATTAAAATCGAAGATACTAATGGCTCTGGGAGCACTCATGCTGGGTGGTTTATATTTTGTGCCGTTCTGGACAATAAACATGTCTGCCCCCCAATATCCTGAAGGGATAGGGATGCATATTTCTATAGATGATGTGACCGGCCACCGAAAACATGACCTGAAGAGCATTAATGCTCTGAACCATTACATCGGTATGTCGGAAATTCATAAAGAGGATTTTCCTGAATTCAAATTCATGCCATGGATTTTTGGTTTTATGATCGTGTTTGGGCTGATAGCTGCTGCCACAGGAAATATAAAAATGGTCTATACCTGGATTGGGCTGCTGATTATCCTCGGGATAGCCGGCTTTATTGATTTTTATATGTGGGGGTACGACTACGGCCATAATCTTAATCCGGATGCGGCAATTAAAATACCGGGTATGTCATACCAGCCGCCTCTGTTCGGTTGTAAGCAGCTTTTAAACATTAATGCCTGTTCCTTACCCTATACCGGGTCCATATTTATCGGGCTGTCGGTTGCGTTTGTTGTAGGTGCGGTGTGGCTTGAAAAATTCAGAAAATAATAAAGAACAATATGAACCCATTCAAAACAATAATACCGGGACTCTTTGCATTATTGCTGCTTGGCGCCTGTACTCAAAAAACCGGAAACAATGCAGAAGTATTCCGTTACACAAATTCCGTGGACATTGCATACGGTTCAGATATCTGCAGCTTTTCGGATGAAGTAATCAGTACCGTACGATATGGCGGGAGAATGACCCTGAATAATGGCAAAGTTCACAAATTCATGTCAGTTGAGTGCACAGCCGGATACTACCTCTCCATGGATGATAACAGCAGGATTACAAAAATAGAGATTGTTGATTTTGCCCATGGACAAAAATATATGCCTGTGGAAGAGTTGGTTTTCCTGCAAAGTTCATTACGCCCCAGCCCAAGCGGCCTTTCATTAACAGCCATAGATGCTTCTAACGAAAAAATGAAGGCATACATTTATGACGCTTATCCCGGAGATTTTTATACCTGGAATGAAGTTCTGGAGATTGTTGAAAAGGAGTGGGGTCTTACTGCAGGCACTTCAAAAACAGCCATGAAATAATTTTGCAGAGGGTTTTATGAAAATATCATCTATACTTTTTTTAACCGTATTATCAGCATTTGTTCTCTGGGGATGTGAACCAAAACCTCAGCCTATCCAGTATGGCAATGAAGAGTGCGCATACTGCAGAATGATAATTACAGATGCGGAATTTGCTTCTCAAATTGTTAACAACCAGGGCAGATCATATAAGTTCGATTCTGTAGAATGTATGGCTGCATTTGAACTTACCAGTGGCAACAAAAATAATATCCACTCCAAATGGGTACCGGATTTCCAAAATAACAATGAATGGATCAATGCAGAATCAGCAGTTTTTCTTCATAGTGAAACACTCAGAAGCCCGATGGGGCTGTATCTCTCTGCCTACTCCAGTCCAGCCGATGCAGAGGCCATGCGAAGTGAATACGGAGGGGAAATTATGAGTTACAGGGAAGTCTTACTGTTGGTTGAACAGGAGTGGTCGGGTAATTTATCCAGACTTTGATGGATTCCTCAAAAATGAAAACTGTCAAAAATTTTATCACACTTTTTTTACTTTTTCTTCTCTATTCCGGAGGAAGTAACGCCGTTGCTCAGATCTCAGTGAGTCCTGACGGACCGGTTACATCAATCCGGCAGGCGGTTGAAATGGCTGATCCGGGTGCTCATATCCGGGTACAGGCAGGAACATATGTTGAAAGTGATATTCAGATCACAAAAAAAATAATCCTTGAAGGAGTTGGTAACCCGGTTATTGACGGTAATTCTGAAGGAAATATCCTTGTGATCCGGTCAGATAGTGTAACGGTTAGCGGGTTCTCCATCAAAAATACCGGACGAAGTTATGTAAAAGACTATGCCGCCATAATGATTGAGAAATCAAATGATTTTGTGATTGAAAACAACCACCTGGAAAACGTCTTTTTTGGAATTTATCTGGCGAATACGGAAAGAGGGATGGTCCGCAATAATTCTGTAACAGCATTTGAAAAACGGGAAGCCTCCTCAGGCAATGGCATTCATCTGTGGAGTGCAAAAGAGCCACGGGTTATGGATAACACAGTTACAGGAATGCGTGATGGAATTTACCTGGAATTCGTGGAGGATGCACGGATTCAGGGAAATACCAGTAACCATAATAACAGGTATGGCCTGCACTATATGTTTTCAGATGGCGGCAGATACTACAACAATACGTTTCGTAAAAACGGCGCCGGTGTGGCTGTGATGTATTCCGATAATGTAGATATGATGAATAACCTGTTTGAGGATAACTGGGGAGCATCGGCATATGGCCTTCTTCTGAAAGACATCAACCACAGCAAAATAGAAGGCAATAGATTCTACAGAAACACTACGGCTATTTATTCGGAAGGAACAAACAATATACATATTCACCGAAATCATATTGAACTGAACGGATGGGCCGTTAATATTAAATCTAACAGCGCATTGAATCGGTTTACGGAAAATAACTTTATTGAAAATAGTTTTGATGTAAGGACAGACAGTCCCCGCAACAATAATATTTTTGAAGGCAACTACTGGAACAACTATGAAGGTTATGACCTCGACAGGGATGGAATCGGCGATGTACCTTACCGGCCGGTAAGCCTGTTTTCCGTAATCATCGCGAAACAACCTGAATCTCTTATTCTTCTGCGAAGTTTATTTATCAGGCTGCTTGACACCGCCGAACGTATTGCCCCGGTCCTGACACCTAAAACACTTTTTGATGAAACTCCTAAAATGAACCGGTATAATGATTGAAATAACAAGTTTAAAAAAGTCATTCGGAGACCTTCCTGTTCTGAAAGGAATGAATTTATCCATACCCAAAGGCCAGGCTACCGGAATCGCGGGGCCAAATGGTGCAGGAAAAACCACGCTGATTAAAACCATTCTGGGCCTTGTAAAACCTGATTCAGGCGAGATCAGCGTGAACGGAAATATTTTGGATGGGAACTGCGATTACAGGAAAGATATCGGCTATATGCCCCAGGTGGCAAGTTACCCGGAAAATATGAAGGTATTTGAACTGCTGGATTTTATTACGGGGCTAAGAGAACAGGAGGCTGTTTATAAAGAAGAACTGATTGAACAGTTTTCTATTGGCACGGAATTAAAAAAACCTTTGCGAACTCTTTCGGGCGGAAACCGGCAGAAAGTTGGCGCAGTTCTCTCTATGATGTTCAATCCGGATATCCTCTTTTTTGATGAGCCGACTGCCGGACTCGATCCCGGTTCGAGCCATAAATTTAAAGAACGTGTTGCAGAGGAAAAGAGCCGGGGGAAAACCATCATCATCACATCCCATATCATGAGTGAACTGGAGCAGCTTGTGGATCACGTGATCTTTATCCTTGATGGAAATATCAGGTATTATGGCACAAAGGAAAACCTGCTTTATGAAAGTAATGAAGAACGACTTGAAGCAGCTATCGCAAAAATGATGGGCGGCCTTCCACCTGAGGGTAAAATCGGTTATGAAAAAACAATATTATCAAAAACACCGGAGACTGTTTAATTTTTTTACCGGAACGGAATTTTGGAGAAAAAATGAAATTACTTGCTCAAATTGTACTGAATGAATGGAAAACTCTGCTTCGCGGAAAATGGATGCTGGGGTATGGATTCATTTTTCTGGCACTAACCGACTCCCTGCTTCGGTTTGGCGGCGGAGGCTCAGAAACACTGCTTAGCCTCTCAAATATAATGCTCCTTTTCGTCCCCCTTGTAGCTATGATTTATGGGATTCTGTATATCTACCAGTCCAGGGAGTTTATTGAACTTCTGCTGATTCAGCCGGTTAACCGGCAGGTTCTTTACTGGGGACTTTTTCTGGGGATTTCCACTCCATTGATGGCTGCATTTATAGTTGGTGCACTGTTACCACTCGGCTGGCATGGAATTCTTCTTGTTGATGGAGTATCATCTGCAATGGTGCTGGGGCTTGGAGGTGTATTAACCCTGATTTTTGCCTCCCTCGGTTTTGTTCTGGGCCTTCTTTTTTATGAAGATAAAATTAAAGGATTTGGTTTCACGATCGTTATCTGGCTTTTTCTGGCCATACTGTATGATGGGCTGGTGCTGATGCTTGTTTTTCTTTTTGGAGATTACCCTCTGGAGCAGTTTGTAATTGGCATATCCATGCTTAATCCTGTTGATCTTGCCAGGATCATGATCATACTCGAGTTCGATATCTCTGCACTCATGGGATATACTGGGGCTGTATTTAATAAATTCTTCGGCTCATCCACAGGAATACTCACAGCAGCCGTAATGCTTATAATATGGCTGACTGCACCGATGTGGGCTGGACTGAGAATATTCAGATCTAAAGATTTCTAAGCAAAATTTTAACTTTGAAACGTTTTTTTTTCTCTCTTTCATTCGAATGAAGATAATAATATCTTAAGACAAAAGACTCTCATAAGTTTTTAAAATATGTTATTATCAAAATCTTGTGTTTATGGCCTCCGGGCTTCCCTTTACCTCGCTTCCCGCGGAAGTGAAGAATATGTGCCTATCCGGACGCTGAGTGATAAGCTGGAAATTTCATTCCATTTTTTAACCAAAATTCTTCAGCAGCTTACAGCCGAAGGTCTTCTTGAATCATTCAAAGGGCCTAATGGTGGTGTACGTCTTACCCGCCCGGGAAATGAAGTTCCTATCATTGAGGTGGTAATTGCAATTGACGGACCCGGTTTGTTTACAGATTGTGCGTTAGGCCTGCCGGGGTGCGGCCATGCAAAGCCTTGTCCGCTTCATGATAAATGGGCTGATACACGCGACGGCATTCGTGAAATGTTTGAAAAGACGACTTTAACAGACCTGGCAAAAAAAGGAAAAGCTGAGAATCTGCGACTGACCGCTGATGGCGATTTTGATTTTATATTTGATTGATCACTGTTGAAGCTGCCAACTAAAAAAAGATTATTGCTGTCCCTGCAAAGGCTGCGTCTCCTTTTGAATAAATGAGATTACTTTCTCCGCCAGCCATCTGCGAAACTCTGGTGTGGTTGGCGGACTGTGCATGCTGCCTGGAATCAATTCCGTTTCAACATTCGAAACCTGCGATTCCACCCGCTCGATGATCATTCGTCCAGGAAATGAAATATCATTTTCAGCTGCGATCACCAGGCATGGCATCGTTAATTTTCCCAGCTCTTCATCCGAAGCAAGAGGAGGTATTTTCAGGTTTGCTTTAAAATTTTTGAAAGACTCTCCTAAATAATGTGCCCAGTCATCATCCCAGGTGGTTATTAGATGCTTTACGAAATTCCGGAGCCTTTTTTCAGAAGGACTGATTTTATACAACATCAGCGGAACAGCCATTTTCGACAGTCCTTTTACCAGTGAGCCCTGAACAATACCCGCTGGTACCACAAGAGTCAGGGATTTTACCCTGCCGGGATTGAGGGAAGCGACTTGACGGGCAACAAATCCACCCAGGCTTACCCCAAAAAGATGTACTTCCTGTAAATTTAATTCTTCTAGAACTTCTGCAAGCCACTCCGCGTGAGATGGATCCTTATAAGGTAAACGTTTAGGTAATCCACGGGCAGACTGCCCCGGTAAATCCGGTGCTATAATCCGGAATTTCTCAAGAAGCGGGCCCAGTTCAGAAACCAGGTGGGCTGAACTGGTCATCATGGCATGAAGGCAAACCAGCGGGGGTTTTGATGGATCACCCGTAATTAAAACATGACTTGAACCATACGATGTAGGAACTTTTATGGATTCTGTCCTGGCATCTATACGTGTAAGAAAACGCTGATACCATTCTTCCATCCCCGCCCGGGCAGTTTCATTTTTAAATATTTTATCGTTTCTCATTGCTTGTATTTAAGACCGGCACCTTTTACCGATTACTCTTCTTGAGAGGTGTTTTCAACATGCCACTCACTGTCTGGTCTTCTGTATGATCAAGCTCTTTCAGCCCTGGTTTGATTGTTTCCGGAGCAGGATTCAACAGAAACGTCCTGGCAATCCGGTCCCAGAAAGAAAACAGGGAACTGTAGTTGGAATCGGTTTCAGGCTGCCAGCGGGAATGATGTACCCTGTGCATATTGGGTGTCACGATCACTATTCGCAGCATACGGTCATATTTTTCGGGTAAACCAACATTAGCATGATGAAACTGCACCACGGCAAACATAATAATTTCATACAGTACCAGCTCCCAGAGATACACACCAAATATCATAATCAGTGGAATTCTGAAGAGTGAAGAAAAAAATATTTCGCCCAGGTGAAAGCGGCTGGCCGTTGTAACATCCATCTTGTTATCGGAGTGATGAACCTTATGAAACCTCCAGAAGAAAGGAACAACATGGTTCAGCCGGTGCCAGGTGTACGTCCAGAAGTCAAGCAGTAAAACAGCTCCTGCCGCATGTATCCAGAGCGGGAGGCTCAGGGAATCCTGAAGCCAGTGCATAAGCCCGAAGCGGGCTTCATCTGCCCATACTGAAGCTGCAAGCCACAGGCCGATAAACACAAAACTGACCAGCAGGCCGTTGATAACTCCTATAATCAGGTTATTCAGTGCGTGTTTCCCGCGGATTTTAAAAGACCCTGTGAAATAGGCATAGAAAGGGTGGACAGATTCCCACAAAAATAAAAGCACCAGTATTACAACCAGTGCAATAACCTGTGTTTCCTGCAGAGCTTCAAGTACTGATTCCATGATATTTATGTCATGATCAAGTTATACCTGATGATAGCTAATTCATTGAACATAAACCTCATCTTCATCACGGGGTGGATTGTCATCATCCCCGCCTCTGCGCTCCTGGAAAAGACGAATCAGGTTCGAAATTGCATAAAGAAGCAGAAATGCGGCGATCAGAATAGCAACGGAATCGGGATTCCCGATAATCAGCCCCGCGATAATGAGCGTCAGGATTCCCATAAAAACAAAACCGAATATCATCAGTAAAATAACCCCAAACAGACCCAGAAAAACAGCTAAAGTTATGGGAATCAGCTCCGGGAAGATAAATATCAAAACGGCTGTCAAAATCGGGATGGCCGCAATAACAGTGGGTGTTTTATAATAAATGAACAGTAATCCAAGCGCCATCAGGTAGCCGCCGGCAATCAGGTACAGAAAGTTGGGATAAACAAGCGTCAACACACCGGTAACCAGTGCCAGAAAAGCATTGAGAACCTGCCTTTCACGGGATTTATAACGGATGTTTATGTTAAATTGCTGATACATAGAAATTTGTTAAAGTGCCGGAATACCCGTCGGACCGCTTGGAGCGGTCTGACGAGTGATTCAAATCATTAATTTTATAAAGATAATGTTCCGGAATTGTCTGGTAAGACATTTTCCGGAAGAGGTTATTGTCTTTAGGTAACTCTAAAAAGTCCTGAGCCATTTCTATATTACACAAACTTCCGGTCCTAAAACCTTCGAAGTCTCTGTAAGAGGAATATTTCCATTGTTCAGATTTTTAACAAGCCCAGCTCGTAATGGGTTTTGGTGAATATATAAAAAACAAATCAGGCCATACTCCGGATCATCCAGTGAAAAGGATTAGGCATTAAGCACCACGCGAGGATATCGCAGTATTTTTTTAGGTGCTTATCTATTTTTTTTAAATAGAAGAGATAATTTTTCTTCTAAAAAAATATCAGCTGCTGATTATTTCCCTGATTGATAGATGTGATAAAATTTTTCTGCATAAAATTTCATCTCTTTCGGTTTGATTGTATGTTCACAAAGATCCGGTGGACCGCTCCAAGCGGTCTGACGGGGTTCTCCATTAACTCTTCATCACTTTCTCAATATCTTTAATCTCTTTTGGCACCGTCGTAAGATTTTCATGTCCATCTTCCGTAATAATCAGATTATCCTCAATTCGAATCCCCCCAAAATTCAGCAGCGACTCGATTTTCTTTTTGTTGAGGAAAGGAGTCTTTTCAGAATCTTCCAGGGCTGGTTTTAAAAGCGCAGGGATAAAATAGAGGCCCGGTTCTATGGTAATAACCATTCCGGGCTGCAACTCCCTCCGGACACGTAAAAAACGAATACCGGGCCGGTCAATCCGTTCCACTCCTTTGGGATAACCTCCCACATCGTGAGTATCCAGGCCAAGAAAATGGCCCAGGCCATGCGGGAAAAAAAGAGCAAAAATATCATTCTCCATCAGCTCCTCAACTTCACCTGTCACCACATCAATATCATTCAGGCCCTCCATCATAATACGGGCCGCGGCCAAATGAAGATCTTCCATTTTAACACCGGGTTTTATAAGATCGATCACCTTGTTCATGGAATCCAGAACAACCTGGTATACAGCCGCCTGGTCACCACTAAACCGGCCATTTGCTGGATACGTGCGGGTCACATCCGAAGAGTAGCCTTCACTTTCAAATCCGGCGTCAATCAGGTAAAGATCGCCGTCATTAATTACTTTATTGTTTTCCACGTAGTGGAGAATAGCGCTATTTACACCCGCTGCATGGATGCCATTGTAAGCCGGCTGCAGCAATCCGTGCTTCATCTGGTGATAATCAAAAACCGCCTTCATTTCGTATTCGTACCTGCCGGGTTTCAACGCTTTCAACACTTCTAAATGGGCCACATTATTTATATCTGCAGCACGCCGCATCTGTTCAAGTTCAGGCTCGGTCTTTATACACCTGCAGTAGGTAATGGCATCCGCTATTGTTTCGGTATCCACTGTAAATTCCCGGCTTAAATCTTCTACGAACTCAGCCTGTTCTTCATCCAGGCAGTAGATAACCGATGGTTTAAGGTTCCGGAATATGGTCAGCAGATCGTTTTCAAAATGAAGATGATCAGGTTTGTATTCTTCCCGGATCTCTTCGGCAGGTTTTACACGCCCGTGCCACACAGCATAATGCGAATCACGTTTTGGAGCAAACAGGTGGTAATCCCCTGTTTTAATATCCAGCAGCATATGATAATCCGGTTCATTCACACCTGTGAGATACCAGAAATTACTTTCCTGCCTGAAAGGAAATTCAAAGTCGGTTCCATACCGGTACATAATCTCGGCACCTTTCAGGTAAATGATCCCCTCCTGATTTTCTTCAAACAGGGATAAAAGCTTTTCGCGGTGGAGTTCGGATGACATAAAAAATTGTTTATTGAGTTTTAATTTCTTTTGCTGTCAGGTAAATAGTTACCTCTCAGGGTGAACAGCCATAAGCATCAAAGTTAGCAGTTGGGAAGATCAATCAAAAAATCTCATTAAAAAAAGAGGCAGGTTTTCGATGGCTCCGGGATCAGGTTCGAAAATGAAATCCGGCGAAACCCTGCTGATATCAGTTTGGCGGGCTTTCTTCCCTTCAAATAAAGTCACTGATTTTCTTTTCCCTGCTTCCAGGTCATCAAGGTTAACCACAACAACTCCCTCATTCATTCCTTTTCTATTCATGATTCCAACCAGGAAACTTCCTGATTCAGGGGCTCCTAAAAATCCTGCAGCCATTTTTATTTCATCATCCGAAGAAACAATCCTGTAAAAATGATTCATCGGGAATGGAAGAAACGACTCTTTAAAATCAAGAAATCGAATTTCCTGTGAGTTATTCTTCCAGAAAGCGGGCAAAACTTTTTTTAACCTTGTTTGTACTTCAGGTGACGACCGGGAGGAATAAAAGCCGCGGTTCGTCCAGTAATTTTCTGATTCGTAGATGTTTTGAAGTACTTCCGCTACTTCAAAAGGCGGGGCCGCCGGTTTGATACTTCCCTCTTTCTGTTCAAACCAGTAATCCTGCACACCATTGGTTAAAACCAGGTATTGAGCCTTTACACGGCTGTTGTACCGGGCGGCTTGTTCGGCAACCGCAGGTGTGAGGGAAACCGAACCGGATTTGCACTCCACAAGAATATGAGGCTTCATATTCTGTGTGTAAAGAACCAGGTCGGCACGAAGTGTACTGCCGTCGCGGTGTAAAGTAACCGGGGCTTCAAAACCGATGCGGCTTTTTGACCATTCTGTCTGGTGAATCAGGTATTCAACCCATTTCAGCCGTACCCGTTCCTCGGGCCGGTTGGCAAAACGTTTTTTTAAAACGGGATTAAAGAGCCATGTTTTATTATGATCGCGGATGAGCCTTGGAAAGTGGCCGGTTGCTATGCTTTTCATGATGGGAAAATAAAAAAGGGGATGCTTTGAAAACATCCCCCTTTCTGAATTACCGGATTACGCCAAAATAATTTTATTTCTTTTTAGATTTTTTCTTCCGGCGTTTCTTTTTGTCCTGTTGTGCTTCCTCAAGTTCATCCGGCTTTTTATCATGAATCTGCTTGTTGATGATCGCTTGCTGTGCTACCGAAAGAACATTGTACACGAGGTAGTACAAACTCAGCCCCGCCGCAAAATTGTTGAAAATAAACAGGAGCATCACCGGCATAATATACTGGAATGCTTTCATATTCGGACCGCCCGAAGGTGCCGCCCCGCCGCTCATTCCACCCGAAATCTGGGTCTGAACAAACATGGCTGCGGTCATAAGCAGCACAAACCCGGCAATCTGATCACCCATAAACGGAATGCTGAACGGCAGGTTCAGAATGTAATCAGGAGCGGAAAGGTCACTGGCCCATAAAAACGATTCCTGCCGGATAATCATCGAGTTCTGAAAAAAGAAAAACAGCGTAATCAGGATCGGAAACTGCAGGAACATCGGCAGACAACCGCCAAGCGGGTTCACCTTAGCCTTCTTGTAGAGAGCAATGGTTTCTTTCTGCTGTTTCTGCGGATCATCTTTATACTTCTCCTTTATTTCCGCCATCTGGGGCTGCAACTCTTTCATTGCCGCCATGCTCTTAAAACTTTTCTGCGTGAGCGGGAAAAGAAGCAGTTTTACAAGAACACCAAACAGGATAATCAGAAGCCCGTAGTTGGAAATAAATGTACTGCCCAGGGCAAAAAACGGGATAATGATAAATCGTACAAGAGGATCTGCAAACCAGCGAATCATGGCATAACCGATTTCTATCACATCGTAAGCATGCTCGTCGAACTCCTGAAGGTCATAATATCTCAAAGGCCCCGAATACAATTGATATGAGAGCGTTGAGTTTCCGGATATACCTGACTGAATGGTTGACCGGTAGATATGTTCTGTTCCGGGTTCGCCCACAGGGCCTGTTATTTCACCGTAAAGAATAGCTGCATTTGAGCCGCTGAGTGGCTTGATAAACTGCCCGAAAAAACGTGTCCGGGTGGAAACCCAGTCTATGGTACCATTAATTCTCTGTTCATTCGTTCCGGCCTCGTCCAGCTGAAATTTTTCAAGTTCACCCCCGGCATAGATATATGCGGCTGTGGCAAGAGCATCCTGGTTTCTGTCTCTTTCCGTCAGGTTAAGCGGAGACTTCCAGCCAAAGTCCACATTGGTTCCGCTGATGTGCTGCTCCATTTGCTCCAGTTCAATTTCCAGGTCAAACATATACTGGCCGGAATGAAACGTATATGTAAAAACGATTCGTGATCCGTCTCCAAGGTTAAGCTGGTACGAAAGCTCTGCTGATTCATCTGAAGATATTTCGATCACTTCATCATCAAAAAGAGGCTCAAAAAGCAGCTCATCTGTTTCAATATTGTAATTCTGGGTTGAAAGAAACCCGAGAGAATAAGTGGAACGGGATGTGTCGCGAATCATCTGCACCGGGTTTTGATCCCAGGTATTATGCCCCAGCAGAACATATTTTACAGGCCCTGCACCAAGATTTGAAAGCTCAATTTCATAAAGAGAATTTCGTATTACGGTTTTTACCGTGTCGGGATATGAAGCTTCCCGGAAAACCCCCATTGCAGAAAGAGTCTCTTGCCCGCGAGGTTCCGAGGTTTCTGTCTGGGGTGAAGTGGGTGCCGCCTGTTCTGTATCTTCAACAACCGGATCATCCTGTTGCCGTTCGGCCTGTGCGGCAGCAATACTATCCTGCCGGGCCTGTTCCAGGCGTTGTTGCTGGAGATCTTCCTCGCCCGGCATGGTATAAAAAGCCCATGCCATGGTAATAACAAAAATTAAAAGAAGTCCCGTTACCGTATTCTTGTCCAAAATCTAATTTTTTTTATGTTTGCCGGTTGAAGGTGGGGCTGAAAAAGCTACCTTCTGCAGGTTTTCCCGTGCTTGTCCGAGAAGCGGAATCATTTCTTTTTGAATATCTGTAAAAGTGAGATTCTCACGATTAGCTATAAAAGCACCATGGAAGCCAAACCTTTTTTCGGAAAAGATCTGCCGCAAAGGCTCCTGCTGAGTGCGGTATACCTCTTTCAGCAGACGTTTCGTTTTATTTCTTTTCACTGCACTTCTTATTACTTTCTTTGGTGCAATAAAGCCTATATAGCAGCCTTCTGCAGGATCTTTATAAATGCGATATCGCAGCTGGAGAGAGTTGGAATTCAAAATGGTTGATTTTTCGAACAGGCGCTGGAAATTCCGCCTGCCCCGAAGAATTACGGATCGGGGAAGAGAGTGATCAGTAGAGTAATACTCCGGCCTATTTCGGTCCTTTTGCATCACTTGTAGTAAGCTTATGACGCCCTTTTGCGCGGCGGCGCTTCAGAACATCCTGGCCGTTTTTTGATTTCATTCGCTTACGAAAACCGTGCTTGTTTGCTCGCTTACGTTTACTTGGCTGGTATGTACGTTTCATAACCTGTGGTAATAAAAATTCAAAATCATTTTTTTAGATAGACCCCAAAAATAAGAAGAAAATTGTTAAAACCGAATGCCTAATTAAATGGTTTCTTTTAAAATTGAATATTTACTCAATGTTTCTGTCATTATTACGTTAAATCACTGCACAAATCATTACGGTACAGTTCTTGTTATAATACCAGCGGAAACGTGTTGAACAGGCAGGTTCGAAACCGTAAATTGCCTGACTTAATTCAAATCTCTCTTAAACCCATATGTTAGATCAAATATCCAAAGTACTTACTAAAATTTTTGGAACGAAAAGTTCAAAGGACCTGAAAAAAATATGGCCTGTTGTTGATGAGATAAAAACTTATGAAGAAGAGATAAAAGCTCTTTCTGATGACGAACTGAAACAAAAAACCGAATCTTTTAAAGAGCTGATTCAGGAAAGAACTTCTGAGGTTAGCAAACAAATTGAAGAAATTAAGCAAAAGATGGACTCGAATGATGAGTCGATCACCCTGGAAGAGCGCCGTGAATTTTCCGACCTGCTTGAAGATCTTGAAAATGAATGGCTGGAAATACTGGAAGATACCCTGACTGAAATCCTGCCGGAAGCCTACGCCGTGCTGAAAGATACCTGCCGACGTTTTGTGGGGAAAAAATGGAAAGTGGCTGGTTCCGAAATCGAATGGAATATGGTTCCTTATGATGTACAGCTGGTTGGTGCAGTATCCATGCACAACAGCAGTATTGCTGAAATGAAAACAGGTGAAGGTAAAACCCTTTCAGCTATTTTTCCGGCATACCTGAATGCCCTGGCCGGACGCGGTGTCCATGTTATTACCGTAAACAACTACCTGGCTAAACGGGATGCTGAATGGAATGAGCCGATTTTCAATTTTCATGGTTTAACAGTGGACTGTATCGACCTCTATGATCCCAATTCCGAACCCCGCCGGAAAGCATACCGTGCGGATATTACCTACGGAACCAACAACGAATTTGGCTTTGATTACCTGCGCGATAATATGGTAATTGAGAAAGAACAACTGGTACAGCGCCACCACCATTTCGCTATTCTTGATGAGGTTGATTCTATCTTAATTGACGAAGCCCGTACCCCTCTGATTATTTCCGGACCTGTTCCGCAATCCGATAACCAGCAAAAATATGAAGAGATGCAGCCGCGTGTAGAAGCTTTGGTAAAAGCCCAGCAGAGCCTGGTGGCTGCTCTGGTTACGGAAGCTGAAAAACTGGTAGAAGAAGGTAAAGAAGATGATGCCGGCGTTGCATTGTACCGCGCCGAACGGGGATTCCCCAAAAACAGGAAGTTCCGCAAACTGATGCAGGAACCCCTCTACCAGCGGCTGGTGCAAAAAACAGAAAGTATTTACCTGGCCGACAATGCCAAAAATCTGCCTTTTATTGATGAATACCTGTTTTATGCGGTGGATATGAAGCAGAAAACCATTGAAATGACCGAAAAAGGCCGGGAATTTCTCTCCACTGAAAAAGAAGGCGATCAGTATTTCGTGATTCCGGACCTGGGAACGGAAACGTCGGAAATTGAAGAGGATATTGAACGCATCCGCAAAGAACGCATCGAAGAAGTTGAAGTGAACGAAGAGTTCAGTGATGATTATAAGCAGAAAAAAATTGCTGAGATTAAAAATGACATCAAACAGGAACGCGAGCAGAGATTTAATGAACTGCACCGCCTGTTTGCCGAGCGTGGCGACCGGATCCATACCATTAACCAGCTTCTGAAAGCTTACACCCTGTTCGAACGCGAAGAAGAATATATTGTGCAGGATGGAAAGGTTAATATTGTGGATGAGCACACCGGTCGTGTGCTTTCCGGCCGCCGTTATTCCGACGGGCTGCACCAGGCCATTGAAGCCAAAGAGAAAGTAAAGGTTGAAGCTGCCACTCAGACCTACGCTACCGTAACCCTGCAGAACTACTTCAGAATGTACCATAAGCTTTCCGGTATGACTGGTACAGCGGCTACTGAAGAGGGTGAATTCAACGAAATCTACAGCCTGGATGTAACGGTTATTCCTACCAACCGCCCGATTGTACGGGATGATAAAGAAGACCTGATTTTCCGTACCAAACGTGAAAAGTATAATGCTACCATCAATAAAATCCGGGAGTATCACGAAAAAGGACAACCGGTGCTCGTGGGTACAACCAGTGTGGATGTTTCCGAAACACTGAGCCGGATGCTGAAACGGGCTAAAATTCCCCACAATGTTCTGAACGCTAAACAGCATGCCAGTGAAAGTGAAATTGTAGCGCATGCGGGTCAGCCGGGAGCGGTAACTGTAGCCACAAATATGGCGGGCCGTGGAACGGATATTAAACTGGCTCCGGGTGTGAAGGAGAAAGGCGGCCTGGCGATTCTTGGAACCGAACGGCACGAATCACGCCGGATTGACCTGCAGCTTCGCGGGCGGTCCGGACGGCAGGGTGATCCGGGTGAAACACAATTTTATGTTTCCCTGGAGGATGAGCTGATGGCCCTGTTCGGCGGAACCGATCGGATTGCCAATATCATGGACAAGCTGAATTTTGATGAAGGCGAAGTGATTCAGCACCCGTGGGTAACCAAATCTTTAGAAAGAGCCCAGAAAAAAGTAGAGCAGAATAACTTCAGTATCCGTAAGCGACAGCTTGAGTTTGATGACGTTTTAAATAACCAGCGGAAAGTAGTTTACGCCCGGAGAAAACATGCCCTGCTGGGAGATCAGCTTCAGAGTGATATTTTTGATATGCTCGAAGACCTGACTGAAAACATTGTTTATAAGTATTTTCCGGAGGGAGAGTTTGAACAGCTTCGTGATGAAGTGCTTCGTCACCTTGCCGTTGAGGTTGAAATTGATCTTGAACAATGGGCACTCATGGGCGAAGACGGGTTAATTGATCATATCATTGAAAAAGCTTACGAAGCATACCGCACGAAGGAGAATATGGTTGCAGAGCCGCTCCACCGGATTGTACAACAGATTCAAAATTCAGATTCTGAAAAAAAACCTTCTAAAATCCAGGTAATATTTACCGACGGCATCCGACGGATGAGAATTGTTGTGGATGTGGATCGGGCAGCGGAAAATGAAGGCCGTGAAGTAGCAAGGGCACTTGAACGAACCTCTATTTTATCAACGATTGATAATAAATGGATGGAGCATCTTCGTGAACTTGATTCTGTGAAAGAGGGAATCGGCCTGAGATCATTCGGGCAGAAAGATCCCCTTCTCGAGTATAAGCGGGAAGCATTTGAAATGTTCAAGTCCCTGATCGATGAAATTAATATTGAAGCCATTTCCTTAATCTGGAAAGCTATTCCGGAAATGCAGGCCGATCCGAACAAGGTACAGCAGGCGAAGAAAGAGAAAGGCAAATACGACATGAACCGCGCCAAAACGCAGCATGATGATTCAACCAATATGGGCTTTCGCGGAGCGTCTCAGGGGCAAAACGGGGATCAGCAACAGCCAAAAGCACCCGGCCAGAAACGTCAGCCTGTTACGGTT
The DNA here is from genome assembly GCA_040882525.1 of Balneolaceae bacterium. Lineage (GTDB taxonomy): Bacteria > Bacteroidota > Rhodothermia > Balneolales > Balneolaceae > Rhodohalobacter. The sequence continues at coordinate 125,616 of JBBEBD010000058.1, forward strand.
GAAGATGAACCCGGCAGAAACGATTTCGTGAAAGTGCAGAATATGGGTACCAACGAAGTAAAAGAAGTGAAATGGAAGTATGCTAAAAAAATGGTCGATCAGGATGGCTGGGTACTCATCGAAAAATAGATTCTGAAACGGTTTTGATTGTAAACTAATTCTTGGTTTTTTGCCGGGTATATGGAAGTATTGGGGATTGATATAGGCAGTTACGGCATTAAAGGCTGTATTGTAGATACAAAACAGGGGGAAATTGTATCAGAGAAAAAAAGCACTCCCCGCCTTAAAGATTCATCGCCGCATAAGGTCCTTTCTCAGCTTCATCAGATTGTTTCCAAAGAGTTTAAGTGGAAGGGTGCTGTTGGCTGTGCATTTCCGGCACCGGTGATTAACGGGGTGGTTGTTTCTGCCACCAGAATTCACGATTCGTGGGTGGATACCGATGCACAGCATCTTTTTTCGGAGATCACCGAAAACAGCGTAAGTGTGCTAAACGACAGTGACGCAAGTGGTCTGGCAGAAATGAAATTCGGAGCGGGTGTGAACCAGAAAGGAGTTGTAATCCTGCTCACAGTAGGCACCGGTATTGGTTCTGCCATGTTTGTAGATGGCAAACTGCTCCCCAATTCCGAGCTGGGCTCTATTGAAATCAGGGGAATTTCGGCAGAAAAACGTGCTTCTAACCGGGTAAGAAAAGAAGAGGGTCTTCCAAAGAAAAGATGGGCCACCCGTATGCAGTTTGTATTGGAAACCTATCAGAATATTTTTCACCCCGACCTGTTCATCATCGGAGGACAAATGAGCAAGAAAGCCAATAAAGTATTTCCCTACATCAAAATTAAAACTCCTGTCAAAGCTGCGGTTTTTCAGAATGAAGCTTCAATAGTAGGGGCTGCGATGTTTGCAGCCGATCGCGAGAATAATGGGAATATTTTTTACAGGTAGTTACCGTAAATTCAAAACACCTTCCTCATCATTCCGAAGCAATAACGAAGCCCTGTTATTAAACCGCCAAGAACACTCCTGCGTGCAAAAGAGCACTTCGGAGTGCAGGCGCTAAGGACCGCTAAGGTTTCCTTTGCCGTTTCTTTGCGGTCTTTGCGGTTAATTCTTACTGAGTGTGGAATTACTCAAACATCCCTCAGCGCCACTCCCAGCAGAAAATACCAAACCGTGAGCGCGGCAAGGCGAATGGTGCGGGAATCAGGATCGTACTCAGGATTTACCTCACACAGGTCAAAAGAGGTAACCAGCGGATGCCTGCCAAACTGGAAAGCCAGTTCAAGCCATACTTCCGAAGAGATACCAGATGCATTTGGCGCGCTAACTCCCGGCGCCTCAGCCTGTTTTACAACATCAATATCCATGGTAACCATAATATTTTCAGTCAGCTGATTTAACACACCCAGAACATTTTTCACAATAGTTTCACTTTCAAAAAGAGCCTGCCCGTGTTTCTTTACAAATTCAAGATGATCAAAAGAAACGGAAGATGGGTTCAGGCCGAATACGTTATATGATGCACAAACGGAGGAAGAGTGCTGAACGGCCTGGTAAAAAGAAGAACCCGAATGAGCTTTCCCGTCTTTCAGCGGCCTCACATCGGTATGGGCATCAATGTTTATGATACTTAACGGCTGATCCGCTTTCGCATAACCCAAAAAGTGGCCAAAAGCCGTCTCGTGCCCACCCCCCAGGATAACCGGAAGCACTTTTTGCTGAAAAGAATCGGCTATGAATACTCCCAGTTTTTCCTGGTCCTCTTCTACAGTTCCGGAGCAGGAAATCTCACCGTGGTCAGCCACACCATTTAAAAATGATATATGTTGCTCCGCGTAATCTGCATGAGGGGTTAATTTCAGCAACTGGTCTCGGATCAGCTCCGGTGCACGGGATGCTCCGGGCCTTCCGCCATTTATTTTCACCCCGTTATCTGACGGGAAACCCACCAGGCAGGCAGCAGGATTTTTATCTCCCGGCCGATTTATAATATCAGCTAAACGCGGATCTGATTTCATATTCTATTTCTCCTCATTCGTTTTACCAAAACCTTTAAAGCGTTGTCTTCTTTTCCATTCGCGGTACGAAACTGTGAGTATGGTTACCGTAAGTATGGGTATCACAAAAAACAACATCGCGCCGCTGAACATTTCCAGCGCGGCATGCTCTGCAGCTGATAAAAAAAGGTAAGTGACATAAGAAATGTAGAGAAAGAAAAACATCCCGCCTTCCCACCGGCTGATTTTATGTCCGGTAAAAAATATGGGAATACAGGCAACAGATGCGGCAATGAGTATCAACAAGTCGAACCGAAGAAGGACATTCTGAACTGAAATTCCTTCAGGGATAAAAAGGCCCGAAATACCCAGTACAACCAAAATATTAGAAATATTGCTCCCTATAACACTTCCAACAGCGATATCCCGTTCCCCTTTCAGAGCGGCTGCAACTGATGTCGCCACTTCAGGCAGGGATGTGCCAAACGAAACAACCGTCAGCCCGATGATTAACTGGCTGATGCCGACGATTTCAGCAAAAACTACCGCGCTCTCAACCAGCCAGCGGGCCCCGAGAAGCAAAAAGGCAAGGCCGGCCAGACTTCCCAGGATATTTAAATTTCTTGAACTTTTTAGTGGCAACTTTTCATTGGAAAAATTAGTTTTGCTGTTTTCCCGGATCAAAAACATCAGGTAAAATCCACACAAAAAAACGAAAATCAGGCATTCCCAGAATGTGATGGAGCCATTCAGGGCAAACAGGAAAAGAAGGATGGTTACACCGATCATCAACGGAACATCCACTCGTATTAATTTGGCATTTACCTTCATGGGCATGATGATGGCAGCAATTCCAAGGATAAAAAAGATGTTTGAAATATTGCTGCCGACAATATTTCCAAGCATCAGGTCGGTCTGACCATCTATACCAGCCTGGATACTTACTGCAAGTTCAGGAGCACTGGTTCCGAAAGCCACAACCGTCAGGCCGATAATCAGTTTTGAAATCCCAAACTGAACAGCCAGTTTCGAAACCGAACGAACCAGGAGTTCAGCCCCGCCGACAAGCGAGATCAACCCGATAATAAACCAAATAATTGTTGACAGCATGGATCCAATAAAGTGATTAAGTCATTCCGAACTCGTTTCGCTCATCACTTGTATGCGATAGCGAAATCTCCTGCCGTTAAGTAAACTAAAAATGTAAGTTTAAGCAGATTTATTCTACACAAGAAAAAGCAGATGAATCGTTCATTTGGTGATTGTTTACTCCTGCAGCTCATTTCCCTCTTTTCCTTTTAAAAAAATTTGATCAGTAACAGTCCCTCTGAAATGATACATCCAGAAATTTATATCCGGTGAATTGATCACCGCGAAATCAGCAGATTTTCCCGGTTCGAGCGAACCCACCCGGTGATCTGTACCGATCGCTTTTGCTGCATAAATGGTGGAGCCTTTCAAAGTTTCAGCGGGGGTGAGACGTCCGTGATTGCAGGTTAGCATCATAGCAAGGGGCAGATCATAAACGGGAGCCGAACCGGGATTAAAATCTGTGGCAACGGCAACGTTAATCCCGCCTTCAACCAATTTCCGGCAATCCAGATACGGCTGCTGCGTGTAGAGAGAGGCCAGCGGCAGGGTAACACCCACCACTCCTGCTTCGGCCATTTTTTGGATTCCGGTATCAGAAATCTGTTCCAGGTGATCAGCGCTGATTGCCCCAACCTCAGCAGCCAGTTCGGCTCCGCCGCCGGAGGAAAGCTGATCGGCATGAAGCTTCGGCTGCAATCCATGCTTCTTTCCTGCTTCGAAGATCTGCCGGGCTTCATCAATGGAAAAAGCAGATTCTTCCACAAAAATATCACAAAAAGAAGCCAGATTTTCCTCTGCAACGGCCGGTATCATTTCGCCGATGATCAGATCAATATACCCATGACGATTTCCTTTAAACTCCGGTGGAATGGTATGCGCTCCCAGAAAGGTAGAAGTTATGTGAACAGGGCTTCTTTCAGCCAGGCGTTTGTACACCCGCAGCTGCTTCAGTTCGGCACCCAGGGAGAGCCCGTAACCGCTCTTGCATTCGATGGATGTAACTCCCTGTTGCTGAATCTTCTCCAGAAGGCCGGCTGCTTTTTCATAAAGTTCATCTTCAGACGTTTCGCGTGTTGCCTTCACTGTTGAAAGTATTCCTCCGCCCGCCTTTGCAATGTCCAGGTAACTTCGTCCCTGGATACGCATCTCAAACTCATCCGCCCGCCAGCCGCCGAAACAAAGATGGGTATGGCAATCAACCAGGCCGGGAATGACCATTTTTTTCCCCGCATCAAACGCAATTTCCGTGCTATACTCTTCGGGAAGATCCGATTCCTTCCCTACCCATTGGATGATATCTCCTTCCCAGACAATAGCTGCATTCTTGATTGGATGAACATCCGCCTGTCCGCCTTCATCGCGGCAGGTGTAGAGGGTGGAGATGTTTTTGAGTGCGGGCATTTCGGGGGGTTAGCCTCAGAAATTTGGAGGTGGTTATAGGATTATAGATTATATCCGTTCCGTTAGTAGTTATTAATATGAAATATAAACAAAAAGATCTGCCTTTTACTGTAAGAATATGCTGAAGAGTCATATTAGTTTTTTACTTTCTTTGCTGTTTCTCATTATAACCGGCTGTCAAAAGAGTGGGAATTCTGAACCTGATCACATTCAGCTTGTCGTTCAGAAGGAGATTACACTCGACCGGGAAGCCGTAGAGAATCTTTACTCAATCTATCCCATTGCTTCAGCGAGCAGCATCAATGAAATTATTGCCCTGCCCAGCGACCGAAACATAATTGGCGTAACGTTAATTGACTATGCTGGTAATTTCATCGAACGTGTAGGCTCCAAAGGCCAGGGACCCGGAGAAATACAAAGTGCCCGTTTTATCGGGCTGGACAATCACGACAATGTGGTAATTAACGACAATCCATCGGCGCTCATCAAAAAATATGATCGCTCAGATAACACTATAAGCTCTTTTAGCACCCTCATTCAGAAAAAAATTAACATTACATCAAGGGATATGAAGCAGTGCGGGGATCATTGGATTCTTTCCATCAATCATTTTGAGAATGCCCCTTCGGATACATCTTCTGTGATCGGTGTATTTGACGAAGAGTTTCAGCTGATGGAGATGTTTGGAAATTATGACCCATTTCTGATCGGTAAAAAAACAATTCTGCAGGACCCGCTGATCAGTATAGACTGCGAAAACAGACGGGTCTTCTCATCACATGTAAAACTTCCTTTTATACAAATTTATGATCTGAATGACTTTTCACAGTTAGGGCGGATTGATGTAGTTCCGCAATTGTTTAAAATATCTGAGAATTTTATAGATATGGTTGAAAACATCGAAGAATACAGGGAGTTTTTGATCGATGAGCAGAGCATGAGCATCCTGTTAACACATAATGAAGATTACATTCTTCTTCTCTACCGCAATGATACGGCTGAGTTTTACGAAACCCGGAATTTTATAGACAGGCATCATTACGTGGCTGTTTATTCCAAAGAAGATTTTTCGTTCCTGGGGCAAACCACCATCGATGGCGCAGCATTAGGCACAACCAAGGAGGGGTATCTGATTAGCCTTGTAAATGATGACCCGATTCAACTGGATTTAATAGATGTAGTTGTGGACGAAGATGGAAATTCTGGGTTTTAAGGAGAGTTACCAGATCATCATCTGTAAGCTGGTTCAGCCCTGAAAGGGCGGCCTATGCTAACATCGGGTGAAGCCCGAGGAGATAAAAAGCCACCGGCAAGAAAGCCCTGCCCCAAGGGGATCCCAAGGGAAAAGGGTGAAATACATTCAGATTCACCAGAGTATTAATCCCAAACATACCGCTCATCATAGTCAACCTTATACTTTTTTAGAAACGCCCGGTATTCATCCTGAAAACTCATTTTAGCATGATGCTCTTTTTGATTCATTATATATTTTATAACCAAGTCAACTTCAGAGGGATTTACAGAAAATGCCCCATAACCATCCTGCCAGTAAAAATTCCGCAGATTATCGGCTTTGCTTTTTATCCATTTAGACGAGTGAGATTTGATCTCTTCGAGCAGTTTTACCAGTGCTATTTTCTTTGATAACATACAAAGAATATGTACATGGTCTGTGTATCCTCCGATCTTGATGGGGTGGCATTCCAGTGTTTTACAGATTCCGCCCAGATACGCATGTAGTTCTTTTTCTACCGGTGGGTATATCAGTGGCTTTCGGTGTTTGGTACTGAAGATGAGGTGTATGTAATTTTTACGAGTGACTGACCCATGGTTTCGTTTATTACGCCCTTTCAGGGCTTGTTTTAGTTAATGAGGTCCTCAGGCACAGGGCTGCACCCTGTGTTAGTATATGGCGCTCCGTCGGAGCTGGATTAGTTGACGGATTTCAGCTTATAATCCGGGATGTGCCTTTGCCCATATTTATTGTCTTAATTTCGATTCAGTTGTAATGATACTCTTTCGGACGGATTTCAGGAAAATATAATAATATTGAATATTCTTTTTTTTCAGAGACTCTATTGTATAATCTGCAGTGCCGGCTTTGGTATGTGATATGATGCTCTTTCAGAGCTGGATCAGCCCTGAAAAGGCGGTCTATGTCAACATCGGGTGAAGCCCGATGAGATAAAAGGCCACCGGCAACGAAAGCCCTGAAGGGGCGAAACTACCCGGGTTTGAATTGGACATAATCATCTCTGGATGATCATGAGTTTTTCAAATCTAAAAATGATAAGCTGCCCCAATCATCAATCTCCCGGTATTCGTATGATCTTCAGAAACAGGACCCAGCTGATTCCCATTGGTGACGGTTATCCAGCTATGGTTGTAACTAAATTCTAAAGAGACTTTCTCACTGGCATATACATTGAGCCCGGCACCTACTCCTAATCCTTCACCCGTTATCTCAAAACCTTCATCAACTGCAGCCATTCCAATGTAGGATGCTCTTCCAAAAGGACGAACCCGTTTTGCATCAGATCCGAATATTCCCTTAATCCCCAGGTCAAAGTGAGTTACAACATAACTTTCAGTATCAGAGGGATACATGTCCGATCCATCTAATGAGATAAACAAGCCAACGTTTGAGGTGAAGTTATAGCCTGCTTTGATAGCCAAACCAAAACCAAAATCCATTTCATCATTTCCTCCCGGATTCCAGGAAGTACCCATTAACGAGGCCCCTAAATAAAATCCTCTGTCGTTATAGTTGGCATTGGTTTCATCCTGAGAGAAGCCCTGACAGGGATTTATGAAAATCAGAAAAGTTATACCTGAAACAATCCTGAAGAGAGAGGTTTTATTCATCGGTTTTGAATCAGATTTGTAATTAAGATTCACTCATTTTAACAAATTATTTTAAAACAGTTTGGTTATAGATTCTTCCACTTTTTCAGCCATTCCCCTGTCTTTTACCAGCTCCACCGCTTTACTGATATCATCTTTAAAAAACTGGTCTTCCGTTGCATGGGGTATGTTTTTCCTGATATATTCATGGGCCATTTCCACACCTTTCCCCGGCCGCAATGGTTTTCGGAAATCCAGGGCCTGGGCGGCTGTAAAAAGCTCAATACCCAGTACCGTTTCTACATTTTCATATATTTTTAACAGGTGAAGCGCACTGATGCTTCCCATGCTCACATGATCTTCCTGGCCGAGGCTTGTGGGGATGGAATCAACCGAAGAAGGATGGCAGAGTACTTTATTTTCTGAAACCAGCGCGGCCGATGTGTACTGCGGAATCATAAAACCGGAATTAATACCTGTTTCCTGCATCAGGAGTTTGGGGAGTCCGTCATGCCCTTCGAGCAGAAGGTAGGTCCGCCGCTCAGAAATGCCGGCGATCTCTGCCAGGGCGATTTTGGCAAAATCCAATACCAGTGCCAGGGGCTGACCGTGAAAATTACCGCCGCTCAGAATATCCCCGTCCGGAAATACCAGCGGATTATCCGTCACCGAATTGATCTCCGTTTCAACAACAGAAACCGCATGCCTAATGGCATCCCGGCTGGCTCCGTGAACCTGCGGAACACACCGCAGACAGTAAGGATCCTGCACTTTTCCGCAATTCCGGTGGGATTCCAGTATTTCACTTTCCACAAGCAGCTTTCGCACGTTTTCAGCCACTTCATTCTGGCCACGGTGCGGGCGGATTTCATGAATACGTTTGTCGAACGGAGTCAGGCTGCCCTGCAGGGCTTCCAGGCTCATCGCCGAAACAATGTCGGCCATTTTCAGCAGATGCAGACTTTTTTCAAGAATAAACGCGCCGTAAGCGCTCATCAGCTGAGTACCGTTTATCAGGGAAAGCCCGTCTTTAGGCTGAAGGTCAATCGGCCCGATATCATATTTTTTCAATAACTGATCAGCCGGTATCGTGCCTGTGCCGTCTTCATTCCAGAAAACTCCGTAGCCGAGCAGCGGAAGTGACATATGAGCGAGAGGAGCCAGGTCTCCCGAAGCTCCCACACTTCCTTTTTCGGGAATGGCCGGAATCATGTCGTTTGCAAGAAAAAAAAGCAGCCTGTCAAAAGTTTCCTCTGAAATTCCGGAGTAACCTATTCCCAGGGCATGTACTTTTAACTGAAGCATCAGGCGGCAGATTTCTTTGGGAATCAGGTCTCCAACTCCCACAGAATGGGAGAGGATTAAATTCCGCTGAAGCTGTTTCAGGTTTTCAGGGCTGACTCTTTTCCCCGCCAGAACGCCAAACCCTGTATTAATCCCGTAATAGGCTTTGCCATCTTTTAATGCTTTTTCAACAACATTACGTGATTCTGTAACGGCCTTTTTATCTTTTCCAAGTGATTGAATACCTGATGAAAGATCGGAATAAAGAGAAGTGATTTGAATTTTATCCATAATCCTGAAATAGCAGATGTTATTTAAGCGTCTTAACCATTCTCCAGCGGGAGGTAAATTACTCAATAAATATGGTAAATATGAAAGGTTTCATGATCAGCCAGGTAGTAAACAGAGCGCAAATGGAATTGCATATTGAAATATACAGTCGCAAAGCTTATAGTGAGGTTCAAATCCGTGTACAGCATACTTTAACCCAAAAATCAAAATCATAGAGGTTGATTAAAGAATGGCAAATGTAAAATCAAAGAAAGGAGTCATAGGAATTTTAACAGGCGGCGGTGACGTACCGGGCCTCAATCCGGCTATCCGGGCTGTAACCATACGTGCCATTCGTGAGGGTTATAAAGTGATCGGAATCCGGCGGGGCTGGGGAGGCATGATTGATATTATCCGCGATAAAAAAGCTAATAACAGCAATAATTATATGGAGCTGAGCACCGAGCTTGTGAATAAAGCCGGCCGGACCGGTGGTACATTTCTGCACACATCCCGGACCAATCCAAGCCGTGTAAAAAAGGAAAATTTACCTGAACAGTATCAAGACGCCTATAAGGATGACCTGAATGACCTGACTCCTGAAGTGCTTAAAAATCTCGATTTCCTGGGAATCGACACCCTGATCCCGATTGGTGGTGATGACACTCTCAGTTATGCCGTACGGCTTCATGAAGAAGGGGCCAAAGTAGTCGCCATTCCAAAAACGATGGATAATGACGTACCGGGAACAGATTATTGCATCGGGTTCAGTACGTGTGTTACCCGCACTATTTCTCTTGCAAATACTTTACGAACACCTGCCGGATCACACGAACGATTCCTGGTGATGGAGGTTTTCGGCCGGTATGCCGGTTTTACAGCGATGCTGCCAACCATGGCCGGGGCAGCTCACCGCTGTGTGATTCCCGAATACAAGTTCGATATTGAGCAGCTTACAAAACTGCTTGTTGAAGACAGGAACCAGAATCCCAGTAAATATTCCATGGTACTGGTTTCTGAAGGAGCGATGTTTGAAGGCGGCGAGATGGTTTTTGAAGACAGCAAGGCAGACGCCTTTGGGCATAAGAAGCTTGGCGGGATCGGGGATCTCGTATCTGAAGAGATTCAGAGGTTGTCCCCTAAATTTAACAATGGCCATGAAATACGTACTGTGAACCAGAAGCTGGGTTACATTGTACGCGGTGGAGATCCCGATGCAATTGATTCGGTTGTACCCATGGCCTTCGGCAACCTGGCCCTGGATTTGATTCTGCAGGATGTTTATGGGCGGCTGATTGTACTTAGCAACGGACGCTATAGCAATATTCCCATTGAGATCGTAACAAGCCGCAGCAAAGTGGTGAATGTAGAGAAACATTACAATACCGAACGGCTGAGGCCATTTTACAAGAGCTTCGAAAACCAGCCTCTGTTCATCATGGCCAGTGAACTTGCAAAGAATAAATAACGTGAGTTTGAGATAAAGAATGTCGAAAAGTCTGAGAAGAATTCTCCCCTGGAGGGGAGATGAACGGTCGAACATGTTCTTCGACTGTTCTGAGGGGTGTTGACACGTTTATTGCACCTGTACAGGGCAGTGTCCGCCGGAACACCTCCCGAAATCCACAGGATTGGCAACCCTCCTCTCCCAAACGGAATCCCTTCTGGGAAAGAGCGAACTTTTCAATCCTCAACCTATCGTACTCACGTTAAACAGATTTTTCTTTTTAAACTATAACAGCCGATACAAAATAATACGCTATAACAAGGGCTACCATCACTTTCAGAAGGGTGCTGACAAAAAAACCAAGAACCGCTCCCATTGCTGCCCTGAGGGCAAGGTCAGATGATTTCCCCCCGATCATCTCTCCTGCAAATGCACCAATAATCGGGCCAAATACGATACCAAAAGGCGGAAAGAAAAAGAAACCTAGCACAATCCCCGCAATACTCCCTCCGATTCCATATCCCGTGGCGCCCATTTTTCGGGCCCCGGCAATCGTTGCGATCTGTTCCAGAAGCTGAATCATCAAAACGATAAGAGCCCAGACAACAAGAAAACGAAGGGTAAAAGGAGGCGGGCTGGTCAGCTGCAGGCACAATAAGCCTATATAACTCAGGGGCAGCCCCGGAACCACAGGCAAAAATGCACCTATAATTCCGCAAATGATAAACACGGCTCCTAAAACAATCCAGATGATTTCCATAATTCAGGGATGATTTATTTTTTTACTTGAATTCACTTCACTTCTATACGGAAAGTTCTGCCTGAGGTTATAACCTGAATTAGATGATTGAATAATTCAAGCAGAAATCTCGCCTACGCTCCGCTTCGGGGCAAGGGGAGATTTTTTAGGCCCTTTTTCTTATCCCAACTCACATTAATTAATCACCGGCCGTGGAATTGTAAAGCTTTTCCAGTCCGTCAAGCATATGATCTAACTGCTCCCGCTGGTATATTTGATGTCCATTAAGAATGACAGCATGTATCAGACGCGTATTCTGAATATTGTCGAGTGGATTTTCATCAAGCAGCACAAGATCCGCAATAAAACCGGGTTCAGCTTTGCCGTAAAGACTCTCTAATCCAAAAAAACCGGCCCCGTTTTGTGCAGAGGTTTGCAGGGCTTCGGCCGGCGACAGGCCGGCATCAACCAATGCTTCCAACTCTTCATGAAGTGAAATCCCGGGATAGACATAGGTATTATAGGGGCCGCTGTCAGAACCTGCCAGAATAGCCACCCCGGCATCATGCATCTCCGGAACCATGGAGATAAATTTTTGCTGAAGCTCAAGACGGTTTTCAGTGGCTTCATCAGAAGCACGGAGTGCACTTTGCAGCCGGCCATTGTATGTTTCAATAATTCCCGGGCCGATATAATTCAGGTATTCATCTCCGGAGTGATCGGTGTTTTTTAGATTTGACAAAATTCCGCCAATACGTAATGTGGGCATTGCCGCAGTATGATGCCGGGCCATATTCCGGTACGTATTCCGGGCAGCCTCTTCATCAAACGTTTCCAGAACAGAATCCAGAGCCGTCCAGAAGCCAAGCGGGTTGTCCGTGTCCTGCCGCCTCATAATTTCTTCTGTGATCTCTTCTTCCTCAGATGATGAGCCTTTCAGTACATAATACAGGTGCTCGGTTGCGTCCAGCCCGCGCTCAACCGTTTCGTTAAACAGTATAGAATAGGGCATGTGGCCGGAAACCGGCAGCTCCCGTTTCTCCGCCTCATCCACAATTGCCAGGAAAATATCACCTGTAATGGAGCTGTCGTAAATTTTCACATAATCCACGCCCAGTTTTTCCAGGGAGTCCAGGGCAGCCGGAACTTCATCCGCTGATAAAAGCTCAATGGAACCCGCCCATCCCGGTTCGGGGCCATCCAGTTTGGGACCTGAGGTAAAAATGTCCGGCCCCGGCAGTTCACCGGCTTCAATTTGATTTTTCCATTCTAAAATTGCCGGTGTGATATCACCTCCGGCGTCACGAACAGTGGTAACCCCATTTACAATGAAAAGCGGCAGGAGGTTTTTGTTTTCCTCAATTAAATCCTCTCCGCCCCGGAAATGCACATGATTATCCCAAAAACCGGGAAGCAGGTATTTATCCTTTCCGTCTATAACGGTGGTTTCCGAATTTGACCTGGATAAAAACCGGGCTGATGAAGAAACGATCTGATCAATTCTTCCCTCTTTGATAATGACATTCTGATTTTCCTGAATATCATTTCCATCAATATTAACAATATTCACATCTTCAATAATAATCTCCGCACCGGAAACATCCACCTCAGTTTCAGAGCAGCTAAAGGCAAAAAGCAGGAAGATGGCACAGGTAAAAAAGGGTTTCATGGGAGGATTTTTTATTAAACAGGCTCAGGGAATGTAGATATTTTGGCAGGCACTGGAAAGAACTCACCCCTGTCCCCTCTCTACTCGCCGCCATCCGGCGGTTCGCAGAGAGGGGAACTTTGTAATTAGTTTATAAATAGAAATTCATTTCTCAACATTGGGTCTTTTACGAAGTCCCCCCTCTATGTCACGCGCTTTTCGTGAAAGAGAGGGGGACAGGGGGTGAGTCAAAACATACTCTCTATCTGCTTTTTAACTCCTTCAAGATCTCTCAACTCTTCATTTTTGAACCGAATCACCCTCAGGCCAAGCCCCTCAAGAACCAGGTCACGCTGCTGATCATAATATTTCTGCTTCCCATGAATGAGACCATCCAGTTCAATAACCAATTTCTGTTCAGCACTATAAAAATCGGGTATGAAAAAATAATATTTCCCTCTGTCCATTTCATAAATAACCGGATGCTGCCGGAAAAACTTAACCCCATGAAACTTCCTGTTTCTCAATTCATGCCAGAGGATTTTTTCGGCAGGGGTGGATCTTCTTCTGAGTTCCCGGGCTAGGTTGGTAATTTGTCTTTTGCTGTACATGAGAACTCACCCCTGCCTGCGCTGAAGCTTCGGAAGGCAGGCCTGTCCCCTCTCTACTCGCCGCCGGCTGGCGGATCGCAGAGAGGGGAACTTTGTAATTAGTTTATATATAGAAATTCATTTCTCAGCATTGGATTATTTACGAAGTCCCCCCTCTCTGTCACGCGCTTTTGCGTGAAAGAGAGGGGGACAGGGGGTGAGTTCAAATCATCGGCAAATCCACCCCTTTCTCCCTCGCCACCTGTTCCGCAAGTTCATATCCCGCATCGGCGTGGCGCATCACACCGGTACCGGGATCGTTGGTAAGTACCCGTTCCAGCCTTCTGTCTGCCATTTCGGTGCCGTCGGCAACGCACACCATTCCGGCATGGATAGAATAGCCGATTCCAACCCCGCCGCCGTGGTGCAGGCTGACCCAGCTTGCCCCGCTTGCTGTATTGAGCATTGCATTGAGAAGCGGCCAGTCGGCAATGGCATCCGAACCGTCTTTCATGGCTTCGGTTTCCCGGTTGGGGGACGCAACAGAACCGGTATCCAGATGGTCCCGCCCGATAACAATGGGTGCTTTTACCTTTCCTTTTTTGACCAGCCAGTTGAATTTGAGTCCCATTTCCGCCCGTTCACCATATTCAAGCCAGCAGATTCTCGCCGGAAGCCCCTGGAAATGAATTCTCTCCCTGGCCTGGTGAATCCACCGGTGAAGGGCATCTTTTTCGGGGAACGTTTCCAGCAGCGCGTTATCGGTTACGGCAATATCCTGTGGATCACCTGAAAGGGCCGCCCACCGGAATGGACCCGAACCTTTGCAGAAAAGCGGACGAATATAAGCCGGAACAAAACCCGGAAAGTTAAATGCCTCTTTCATTCCTTTATGATCAGCCACCTGCCCGCGAAGATTGTTGCCGTAATCGAATGTCACCGCACCCTGTGTTTGCATGGCAAGCATCGTTTGCACATGAAGCACCATGGAATCGAGCACGTCCTTTTCATATCGTTCGGGGTCTTCCTTCCGTTTTTGATCTGCTTCATCAAGAGTATATCCGGCCGGAATATACCCAAGCTGCAGGTCATGGGCCGAGGTTTGGTCGGTAAGTACATCCGGTATCACACCTCTCGTTAAAAGTTCGGGCAGTACTTCAGCGACATTTCCCACCAAACCAACCGATAACGCCTCTCCGTTTGCTTTTGCATTCGTCACTTTTTCCAGAGCCTCTTTCAAATCGATGCATTTCACATCGCAATAACCGGTTTTAAGGCGCATATCAATTCGTTTTTCATCCACTTCAATTCCCAGGAATGCAGCGCCGTTCATTGTGGCGGCCAGCGGCTGTGCGCCGCCCATTCCGCCAAGTCCGGCTGTAACCACCAGTTTCCCTTTCAGAGAACCTCCAAAATGCTGCCGGGCACATTCGGCAAATGTTTCATAGGTGCCCTGAACAATGCCTTGCGAACCGATATAAATCCACGAACCGGCCGTCATCTGCCCGTACATGGTCAGGCCCATTTTGTCCAGTTTCCGGAACTCATCCCAGTTTGCCCAGCGGGGAACCAGGTGAGAATTGGCCAGCAGCACGCGCGGGGCTTCTTCGTGCGTTCGGAAAACACCCACTGGTTTTCCGCTTTGAATCAGCAGTGTTTCGTCATTCTCCAGCCGCTTCAGGGTTTCGACAATTTTATGATAACTCTCCCAGTTCCTGGCGGCTTTTCCGCCACCGCCATATACTATCAGTTCCTCCGGCCGTTCGGCTACATCTTGATCAAGATTATTCATCAGCATCCGGAGGGCGGCTTCCTGGTGCCAGCCTTTGCAATTGAGTTTGGTTCCGTGTGGTGCGCGAATGTTTTTCATTACTGTGGTATCCATAACTCCCGTTGTTTTACTCCGATTTTTTATGAAATGTACAGCGGATGAGGTGGGGAATCAATATTCGGCAGGTGACTGAATTAATAACCTGCAGAGTCCGTCAGGTCCTGCCAGAGTTGTGATTCAGACCCCAAAACCTCCCCTCTGGAGAGGGGACAGATAACGAAGCGTTTAGCGTAGTTATCAGGGGTGTGTATAGAACTCTCGGAAAAATAAAACCAATGACTCAAAACGCGACTCTGCCAGGAACCCGCAAAAGCATGGGCACACTGAAAGGTCGCTGGCTGTGTTTTAACCGGTGTCCATTACCCGCTGAATGACCGCCTGGCCATTGTCAGAGAACTCGGCCTGAATGTGGCGATCGACGGAGAGCAAAATGAAGGACTGCTGGGAATGTTTAACTCAGGAATTGGACTTTCGGTAGCCTTTTGAGCAGTTATAAGTAAAACGTACTGCGGATGATATACCCTCACAAAAGGCTTTAAATCATCAAAATATTAGAAAGTTTTAATCTTTCATTAAAAATCCCCATATTCTTGGGTTAATGTCACGCATGTGGCTAAAAACCAACGATATACTCTATTTTACACGCAGCTGATTACATGGTGAACTCTAAAATTATAGAAAAATGGTTATATCAGATTTTATTAAACCCTTTTTTGTAACTCTGTTCCTGCTGCAATCAGGGTTTTTAAACTTGTATGCACAGGATGGTGAAAACTACAGCCGTTTTGGTTTGACGATCCAGGGAGGATATACATTTGCCGGTAATATTACAGGCATCAGGTTGTACAGAAGCAACTTCAACCGGCAAACCGTATCATCCTACAACCAGGGGATGGGGCTCAAATTTGCCTTAATGCCGTTCTGGTCAATAGAAACCGGGTACAGGTATAACACCATTACGGGCGGTGCATCATCGGAATTTGAAACGGAAGTGCAATCCGCATCCCTTAAAAATATCTTTAACTTCAACCGTCTGTACCAGAAGAACTCGTTATCAGAAGTGCTTAATGTTTACGGAATTGCAGGATATGAACACGATTTTTACGAATACAGCTCTCCGGATGAACTAAATAAAGGGCATGGTTCAAGTATAGTTGGCGGGCTGGGTATTGAATTGAGCATTGGAAGAGCTTTCGATCTTTTCAGCCATTACGAAATGAAATTCTCCTCTAACCGGATTGATAATATAACCTCCGGCTCTAAATTCGATCAGATCGGGATGGCTTCTGCTGGAATACGGTTTAACTTCGGAAGTGATGATGCAAGGCCTTTGAAGCATAAACCGCGGGTTGACAGTCCGCTTGAAGCAGATACACCGGTTTTTGCAAGTGCACCTGAAGAACCTCAACCGCCGCAGAATGCCGATTCCTCCCGGTCAGTGGAGGTTCAGACAACAGAAGCCCGGTTTACTGAAACGGAAGAGAATTACAGGGAACAGATAGATTCATTAACAGATCGCCTGCACCGGCTGCAGGAGAAAATTGATTCCCTTGAAAATACTGAAGAGATCAACGCAAATACCGAAAACCTGGCAACGCTGGAAGCTGAATTTTTTGCCAGGGAGAATGTAACATATGTTCAGATTTTTACCGGAAGAAAGCATCAGAATGCAGTACGGGTAAAAGACCGGTTTCAGTCTATACTGGCTCGTCAACTGGATATACCTGAGGAGAAGGTGTTCATAATTCAAAAAGGCCCGTTTTATGAAGTGCTGATTGGCAGCTTCTCAAGTAACTCCGACACACAGAAAGTGCTTGAAATAGCTACTGCGGAGTTCTCCGATTCCTTTCTTGTCTATATTGAACAGTGACAGAAAGGGGGACGACATTTTACATCATCCCCTCATATTTTCTCCTGCCTTTACCGGAAGTGGAAGCGAAAGGGCCTGGGCCTGGCAGTGCTTTATCTGAGTTTTCAAAAAACCCGCACAGAAGGCGGGTTTTTAAATTCGGGCATTACTTCAACGCCAATCCTTTGATCCGATCCCCATCATAATCAAAAAACAGGGTCTGCCTGTCGATACCTTTTTTTAGACTCACCTTGTATTCGGTTTTACCGGCATCAAAATCAGTAACGATCATTTCATTGGAAGTCATCGTCCAGTCGGGAAAATCAGTCAAAATTGATTTTTTGACAACAGTTGGAAGATTCACGTTCATCCGAATTAAGCTGGCTTCGATGAGTTCTCCATTTTTGTCATAACGGGCGTTGAGTGTTTTTCTCAAACCATTACTTCCCTCCAGGGTATAAGGGCCTACCTCTCCATCATTTTCAAACCTGATATTCCATCCTTTTTTCTTCAAAAAATTAGTGTCTTTCAGGCACTGTATGTTTTGAAGGCATGAATAATCGACTTCCAGTAAAACAATATCACGGGGACCGGTTTGTTCTCCCAAATGGTCGAAATAAAGGGTCTCTCGCTGAGTGCCCTTCTCCAGATTCACTTTATATTGGGTTTTTTCGACATCAAAATCTTCGACAAGCATTTCGTTAGAATTCATTACCCACCCCGGGGATTTATTGCCAAGATGGTCACGTATTGTTCGCGGAAGCACAACATCGATAAGAGTTAAACGCGCATCAATGAGTTCTCCTTTTTCATCATAACTGGCTTCGAGGGTTTTTCGGGATCCATTATGGCCGGTGAGTGTGTATGGTCCGGAATCATTCATGTTTTCGAACCGGATATCCCATCCTTTTTCCTTTAGAAGACCTGTATCTTCAAGACAATGTATATTTTGAAGGCATAAATAATCTTCTTCACCAATGTGAAATACAGTATTGGTTTCTGATTTTTCAGCAGCAGGTACTGATTTGGGTTGAGTGTAACCCCGGATGCTACAGCCAAGTAACACGCACGAGATGACAATATATATTTTCATGATAATCACCTGAGTTGAACTCATTTAGGTTAAAAGCTGCACTTTTTCCTGATGGTTTTAATAAGCCGGAGCTCCTCAAATGAAGTTTCTGCCAGGGCTGTTTGCTGTGGTCAAATATTAATCAGAGGCACTCAAACGCAGCTCTACTAAATACTAAATAGACTCTGCCTGATTAGATATCTGATTTATATACTTTTTTTTTGATGTAAACCTTCTTTTTTTAGCCTGACTAACATAGTTCATGCCCTAAATCTTTGGGGCTACTATACCTACTGTATTGCAATACGGACTTAAGAAAACCCTTTGAAACCTGCTTCGTCTCTTTACTCTAAACATCTCTTTCTGACTATCCATTTAATTCTATTGTGTGCAGGAGTAACGGTTTCCCGGCTAAAATGCCGAAGCACCAGGCCAGATTGTCCTCCCTGTTTAACGCCGAAGACTTCTCCGGATGGATGTACCGGAAGTCGATAACGGTCACTGGAAAGGTGATTGGCGGCCTGATGATTATAACGTGGAAAGCGAAGCCGAAGGAGATAAGGCACTGTTTTGCAATCATTGCATCTTTATTAACCCGTTCCAGTTCTTCAATATCCTCGCACGATAACAAGAGAGGAGTAGCAGGACCCGGAAAACCGGGACCGTGAATTTTATCATCAGAGAATATCGAAGCCATAGCAAAAAAATGAAAACTTGATGGATGACTGAAGCCTGACTGGTTTATTCCATCATCTTTGGAGGATGTTTGTTCAACAGAAAAGTTAGAAATTCTTAATATTTATGTATTTACTGTAACAAAAATATATCTGAAATATCTTGTTATGGGATATTGTTTTCAAGAGTTCATATAGTCGGCGAAGGAGAAAACCATTCAACGGAAAACGTTATGGAAGAATTAAAATACATTTCAAACCTGCTTGAGGGATATAAAAGTAAATTAACTAAACCAGGAACAGAATGGCCTCATGATATCCGGCGGGGACTAAATTGTTTAAACGAGCACCTCTTTGATACCCGTTGCTCTGTCAGAAAAATGAAGATAACCTGTAATATTGCAGGGCAGAATTTTTCATCACGTTTTCGAAATTATACAGGCTTTACAC
The DNA here is from genome assembly GCA_040882525.1 of Balneolaceae bacterium. Lineage (GTDB taxonomy): Bacteria > Bacteroidota > Rhodothermia > Balneolales > Balneolaceae > Rhodohalobacter. Next base: position 144,804 of record JBBEBD010000058.1, read on the forward strand.
CCCGCAGCTATATCAGCTATCATCGGTTGAAAGCTGCTAAGATTCTTCTCAATGATGAAAAACTAAACCGTGTACCTGTTAACAGCCTTGGCTTTATGATCGGTTATGAAAAGCCATCCGCTTTTAACACCCGGTTTAAAAAGAAAACAAACCTTTCTCCCACAGAGTGGAGAAAGAATGGTGTAAAAAAATGAAGAGAAAGATAAAGAGAAAAGTGAAAAACAATTCTTCTTCATTCTCTTACTTATAAACAGATTTGGCACCTAAGGCGGTAATGAGCGTAAATAATTTTTATAAAGGCAGACCTTTATGAATAATCAGCTTTTTCCAGAAGAAATTATTGAAAACTCACAGGAAGCGAATTTTTCGAAGCATTCAGTTTCCTCTCATGTTATTTATATAATCATTCTCTTGTTCTTGATCGGAGCAATTTCTGTTACGCCTTTAATTTATGTAGATGTGGGAGTTCGCAGTCAAGGATTGATCCGACCGGTTACAAACCTGATTCAACTCGCCTCACCGGTTGCCGGAAGAATTGAACAACTACAAATCAAAGAAAACAGCTTTATAGAGCAAGGAGAAATTGCAGCCGTTCTGGAAGCTCCACAAATTCGTGAACAGCTTCGATTTATTGAGTCACGGCAACACCAGCTGTCTTCATATCTTAATGATCTAAACTTGTTTCAAGAAGGAGATTCATTATCCCATATAGAACCTGTAAAATTACAGTCGCCGCGATATCAGCGATCTTTGATTCAGTTTCGGCAGCAACTTATAAATCAAAAACAGAATGTTGAACAGGCTGAAAATTTATTTAACAGAGAGCAAATATTATTCAACAGAAATGCCAGTAGTAAGGCTGCTTTGGATGAAGTCAGGTTTTCATATCAGTCAGAGAAAAATCAATATGAATTACTTACAGATCAACAACTAAATGAATGGAAGCTGGATGAAATCACATACCAAAACGAATTAGAGGAATTACAATCTGAAGTTGCAAGACTGCAACAGGAATTGAACCTGTATGAAATACGGTCACCCATTTCCGGTACTGTGCAGAATTTATCCGGGATTTTTCAGGGTAGTTTCTTGAATGTAAATCAGGTATTGGCTGAAGTTTCACCTGATACCGCTCTGATGGCGGAAGCATATGTCTTCCCACGGGATATTGGATTATTATATGAAGGGATGGCGGTTCGGTTTCAGATCGACTCGTACAACTATAATCAATGGGGAGTCGCAACCGGTACTATTTCCAGTATCTCAAGAGATGTGATTATGAATGATGATCAGCCGGTTTTCAGAGTTCGGTGTAAATTGAACCAAGTGGCTCTAGACCTCCCCAATGGTTATAAAGGGGATATAAAAAAAGGTATGACTTTTCAGGCCCGGTTTATTGTAAACCGCAGAAGCCTGTTTCAGCTGCTTTTTGATAAAGTAGATGACTGGCTGAATCCTTCCTGGGGTGAAAATAACTTCGATGCACTTTAACTCATCTTACTCAGCATGAAAAAAGGAAAGATTGGTGTAAAACAACATGATATTACCGACTGCGGCGCGGCTTGCCTGGCTTCTGTAGCAGCTCATTTTGGACTGGAAATGCCAATTTCTAAAATTCGTCAATACGCTTCAACAGATAAGAAAGGAACCAATATACTGGGTATGATGGAAGCGGCAAATAAACTTGGCTTTTCTGCCAAGGGAGTGAAAGGTGAGTTTGAGAGCCTCTTTAAAATACCTACACCAACAATAGCGCATGTTGTAGTTAAGAAAGTTCTCCACCATTTCGTGGTGATTTATAAAGCTACAGAAAAATACATTGAAATTATGGACCCTATTGATGGGAAAATGCACAAAATTTCTCATCCTGAATTTAAAAAACAGTGGACCGGTGTATTGGTGTTAATCATGCCGGATGATTCGTTTCAGCCCGGCAGTGAAAAAGCGTCCATTTCCAGCCGGTTATGGTATCTGTTAAAACCGCACCGAAAGGTTCTTCTCCAGGCTTTAATTGGAGCAGCTGTATTTACAATCATCGGTTTATCCACAGCGATTTATGTGCAGCTGATTGTGGATCATGTGTTGATTGACGGTAACCGCAATCTGCTCAACCTGCTTGGTGTGGGTATGATTGTATTACTACTGCTGCAAATTTTTATTGGTGTGGCAAAAACGGTTTTCACACTCAAAACAGGACAATTAATTGATGCCCGGCTGATCCTGGGTTATTACAAACACCTGCTGAAACTGCCGCAGCGGTTTTTTGATACAATGCGGGTGGGAGAAATTATTTCAAGAATTAATGATGCGGTAAAAATCAGGGCTTTTATCAATGATGTGGCCATTAACATCATTGTTAATATCTTCATCATTCTCTTTTCATTTGGGCTAATGTTTACCACCTATTGGAAACTTGGTGTGGTTATGCTCGCCATTATACCGGTTTACACCCTGGTGTACATTATTACCAATTGGCTGAATAAGAAAACACAGAGAAAACTAATGGAAGATGCGGCCGACCTCGAGTCGCAATTGGTGGAATCGTTGAATTCTGTTTCCACGATCAAACAATTCGGCCTGGAAGAGTTTGCAAATATAAAAACCGAGACGCGATTTGTACAGCTTCTAAAAACTGTGTACCGGTCAGGACTAAATTCCGTTTTTGCTGGCAACGCATCTCAGCTTACTTCCAGGATATTCACCATAATTTTGCTTTGGGTGGGTGCTGGTTATGTGTTGCAAGGATCTCTTACACCCGGAGAACTCCTCTCCTTTTACGCCATAATCGGGTACTTTACCGGGCCTGTAAGCGAACTGGTAGGTATGAACAAAACCATTCAGGATGCCATGATTGCCGCCGACCGCCTTTTTGAGATCATGGACCTGGACAAAGAAGAGCAGGGAAAGAAAATAGACCTGAAGCCGGACCTGATTGGAGATATTCAATTCGATGATGTCCATTTTCGGTATGGCTCCAGAGTAGATGTATTTGAAGAGTTAGACTTAACAATACCAAAAGGTAAAGTTACGGCTTTTGTCGGTGAAAGCGGTTCTGGCAAAACCACCCTGGTGAATATTCTGCAAAAAATGTATCCCATTGAATCAGGGAAAGTATCCATCGGTGAGATGAACCTGGCTCACATCGATACGCAAAGTCTGAGAAAAACCATCTCTGTAGTTCCCCAAAAAATTGATCTTTTTGCAGGAAATGTTATTGATAATATTGCTGTGGGTGAATTTGAACCGGATATGGAGAAAATTATCAGCCTCTGTAAAAAACTGGGCATTCTCACCTTTATTGAGGAACTGCCAAACGGGTTTGAAACATACCTTGGGGAAAACGGAGCGACACTCTCGGGCGGACAAAAACAGCGCCTTGCCATTGCACGGGCACTCTATAAAGATCCTGAAATCCTTATTCTGGATGAAGCCACTTCCTCGCTCGACTCCGCCTCCGAGCAGTACGTGCAGGATACAGTAAACTACCTTCGTGAACAGTGTAAAACGATTATTCTGATTGCCCACCGGTTAAGTACAGTCTTTATGGCTGATAATATTTGTGTACTGGAGAAAGGGAAGCTGGTTGAGGAAGGAACACATGAAGAACTTGTAGGAGAGGAAAATCACTACTACAGGTTATGGCAGAATCAGTTTCCATTTTTAAATGGAGATTTAAACACTCTGCAAACGTTAAACCAAACCACATAAAATATGGCTCTCTACAATTATTTGAACAGAATACGTCGATTGGATGCATTAATTCGCCAAAAAAGAACTGGACCACCTAAAGAACTGGCTGAAAAGCTGGGCATCTCTGAAAGATGGCTTTATATGTTTATGGATGAATTGAAGATGGAACTAGATTGTCCGATTCAATACGACAGGAAAAAGCGAAGTTATGTTTATGAAGAACCAGGCAAAGTTGTGATTGGTTTTACCCAGGAGATGGAACCGTGGCAAATGAAGAAGGTGCGTGGGGGCGAAAATTTTATAAGCTTTTTTCCACTGTATGTATAGGTGCAGTAAAAACCTTCATTTTATAAATGCAGCCAAAAATTGGTTGTTTTAAAAATTGAAAACTTCAAGTTTGAACTTATGGAAAATTTAACAGATTTAAATCTTACTTCGCTTTCGGGTAAAGAAATCAGGGATACCGATGGAGGTCTAATACTAGCGTGGCTGGCATATAAAGCACTAAAAGGAGCCTATGAAAAAGGATACGATGATGCACAAGAAAAATGTACATGTCAATCAGAATAATAAATTAATATTATGGAATCGAATAAAGCTTATCTAATCGAACTAAGTACAGAGGAAACCAAACAAATAAAAGCAGGTGGCTGGGTTGGTGCAACGGCAGGCGCAGCAGCAGCTTTGCTAGCTGCAGCATATTATATAGGATATAGTGATGGCAAAGACGACTGTTTGCCTCCTCCCTGTGAATAATATAAATTGCAAAATGGCTGAGCTAGTAATTCAGCCATTTTGTTCAATAAAAAGTATAGATATCTAAACATTACTAAGATCAACCAAATCTGGGATTGATGCAAAATTTGAATACTTCTTTGAAAGGTTGGCGTGGTGTAATTGTATTTATCTTCCCGTACTTTCTTATAACAGGAATATTTCAAATTATTGGTTTTTCAATTGCTGGAATAGATATAATAGATTTAATCAGGGAAAAAGATTATCAGGAAAGTTCATCACAAATACTAATCATTGTTATGTCTAATCTGATTGGTACTTTAGTCGTTATTTGGTTTTTTGTAAGAATAGTTTATAAAGAGTCTTTTAAAAATCTTGGGTTTTCTATAAAGGATCGACTTCCAGATTTTAGGGCGGGGTTACTACTTGGATTTTTTATAATAGGAACAGGTTTTTATTTATTATATGCTACTGATGAAATACAAATCTCTAATTTTGAATTTAATTCTTATGATCTGATTAATCTTTTCTTGATTTGTTTTTTTATTTCATTTACTGAAGAAACTCTTTGCCGAGGTTTTGTCTTAGGCAACTTTATGATTTCCTTTAACAACTATACTGCTTTAATTCTTACATCAATCCTTTTCTCATTACTGCATTCTTTGAATCCGAATATTGATATTATCAGCTTCTTAAATATATTCCTTGCCGGGCTTGTATTGGGATACTCTTATATTTTCACAAATAATCTATGGTTCGCACTAAGTCTACATTTCAGTTGGAATTTCTTTCAGTCACTATTTGGATTTAAAGTAAGTGGACTAGAATTATACTCTCTAGTAACTTTATCTACTTCCGAAAATAATTTTTTGAATGGAGGTGATTTTGGATTTGAAGGCTCCATACTTTGTCTGGTTTTTTTAAGCTTAACATTAATAGGGCTCTTTTTTTATCATCGTAAAACCAACAATCCAAATGGGGCTATAGAATCGTTGCGGGTGCCGGATGGTTCACCAAGTAAAGAATATTATGTGGAGAAGGAAATTTCGGAAAGCTCCCGAGTACACCATACTTTGAAATCGTAGTAGCCAGAAGCTGATATTCTGCCTGATAAATATTCATTAACCGCTGAATGACCGGCCTGCCATTTTTGTGAACGGAGAACGCAACGAAGGCATACTGGGCATGTTCATTCCGGCATTGGATTCTCTGTGAGTTTTTGAGGTTAAAATACTTTGGAACCTGCACTTTTTGGGACGAATCTGGAAAAAAATATCCTGATATATCTGGTTGAATTTGGTATACTTCTGCCTGCAACCACAATAAACCCGGTTAATACCATGGCTACCAATCTTTTCTTTTCACCACGAACTTTACTTCTGACCATCATTTCTCTAATTCTGTCCGCTGCTTTTTTCACCTCCTGCCACGACGCCGAAGCCGACCAGGCCGGATGGACCTCCCTCTTTAACGGCGAAGACTTCTCCGGATGGATTGTTCCGGAAGGCGACAACGGCCACTGGCAGGTGATGGACGGTGTGATTGACTATGACGCGGAAAGTGAAGCCGAAGAGGATAAAAACCTCTGGAGCGAAGAGGAATATGGAGATTTTGTGCTCCGCCTGGAGTGGAGGATTCCGGAAACGCCGTTTGTGAATGAAAATGCAACCATTGTACTGCCCGACGGCTCCAATAAACTGGATGCGGACGGGGAAGTAATACGGATTGCCGTACCGGATTCCGACTCCGGCGTCTATGTCAGGGGAACATCCAAAGCCCAGATCAATATCTGGGGCTGGCCGGTGGGATCGGGTGAAGTGTACGGGTACCGGATGGATTCTGAAATGCCTGCCGAAGTTCGCGCCGGGGTAACCCCCAGTATGCATGCCGACCGGAATATCGGGGAGTGGAATGAATTTGAAATTACCATGGAAGGCGACCGCCTCACTGTGGAATTAAACGGCCATCGCGTAATTGAAAATGCACAGCTGCCGGGGGTTGACGAACATGGCCCGATCGCCCTTCAGCATCACGGAAGCAAAAGGGACGGCGAATGGGTCAGCCCGCCATCCATCGTTCAGTTCCGGAATATTGAGATCCGGGAGCTATAAGCTTGCAGAATTATTGGTTAAAACTCCCCTCTGGAGAGGGGACAGATTCAGAGCGTCCAGCGATGAATCAGGGGTGTGTTAGGTGGCAGGTTGTTAGCCAGCACCGCGACTCTTCCAGGAGCCCGAAAAGCACGGGCACTCTGGAAGGTCGCTATTATTATTGACTGCTCACCGGCACCTGGATTTTCACTTCCTCCCAGGCCAGTTCGATAAATCCGCTGTCGTCTGTTTCGGAAACCACGGAGTAGGCAAGTTGCTCGGTGTGATCATTCGGCTGAGGCTGCACATCAAACCGAGCCACATCCTGCGCTTCATCATACTCACCTGCCTGGTGCTGGTCCCAGTGTTCGTTCAGGATCACCGTCCAGCTATCTTCACCCGGAATGGTGAAAAAGGCATATTTCCCGGCAGGCACAGGTTCTTCGTTCACGAGCACGTCATCTTCAAATTCAACGGAGGTTGCCATATGCGCGCCGCTGACCCAGATCTCTCCAAATGATACCAGCTCATCCCAGATCACACGGCTCCGGACAGAAGGGGCGCTGTAATCAACCAGGATATTTGTCCCGCCAATTTCAGCTTCAGCTTCGCGGGGCGGACTCAGCACCTCTTCTTCAGAATCACTATTGTCTTGAGAAATTTCCTGTTCAGCGGGCATCTCCATATCGGTTTCGGTTTGCTCGGAACCGGAATTGCAGCCGGCCCAGAGAAATGCAAAAAGTAAAATCCAGATTGTTTTCATAATCCCTTGTTTTTGATGTTCACGGATGATAAATCTTCGTTCATCAAGGTTTTGAATTTTTTTGGTAAAAACAAAGCAAAACAGAACAACCTGGCAGAGCATCCGGGTTTTTTTGGATTCCTGTCCCAAAGGGATCACTTTGTGGCCAGAGTTGTGGGTTAACGACTCCGGGATTTATTTCGGGGGATTAAATCATACCTCGCGACTCTGCCAGGAGCCCGAAAAGCGCGGGCACTCTGGCAGGTCGCTTTAGCCAATCCTTAAAAAATTTATTAGATTAAGTAACCTTCGTCTAACTATATAAATTAAAGAGATTATGGCTAATGATATTTCAAGAAGGAGATTCCTAAAACAAACCGGCTCCGCCCTGGCGGTTGCATCCATCGGCTTTCCGTCCATCATCATCCCAAAAAAACAGGAAAAGCTGGGCGTGGCCCTGGTGGGGCTGGGTTATTACAGTACCAACCTGCTGGCCCCGGGGCTTCAGCAGACCGAATATTGTGAACTCCGTGGAATTGTAACCGGATCACCCGAAAAAATCCCCGTCTGGCAGGAGCGCCACGGCATCCCCGACCGCAACGTGTACAGTTATGATACGATCGAAGAGATCGCCAACAATAATGATATTGATGTGGTGTATGTGGTAACCCCGCCCGCGATACATGCACGGGATGCGGTCAAAGCCGCCGAAGCGGGCAAACATGTCTGGTGTGAAAAACCGATGGCGATGGTGGAGCAGGAGTGCCGGGCCATCATTGATGCCGCAAACCTGAATAACGTGCAGCTGACAATCGGCTACCGCATGCAGCATGAACCCAATACGCAGACGATTATCCGGTACGGCCAGGAAGAAACATATGGAGCCGTCACCGCAGTGAATTCCGGGGCCGGGTTCCGGGGAAATCATACAAATGAGAATGACTGGAGGCGAATCGGCCGGATGGGCGGCGGCGCGTTGTATGACATGGGCGTGTACCCGATCAACGCAGCCCGGTATGCCACGGGAATGAACCCGGTTGCCGTCCGCGGGAGGCAGTGGTCGGAACGCGAAAATATGTACGGCGACGTGGACGAGTACACCGAATTTGAACTGGAATTTCCGAACGGAATGATGGCAAAAGGAGAGACCAGTTTCGGCAAATCAAACAACTACCTGGATGTGGACTGCGAGGATGGATGGTACCGTCTGAGGCCGTTTCAGTCGTACAGCGGAGTCCGGGGAGAAACCAGCGACGGAACGGAACTCCCGGCCGATCCCAACCATCAGCAGGCCCGCCAGATGGACAACGACGCCCGCGCCATCATTGAAAACAGTGATCCCATTGCCCCGGGTGAGGATGGCCTTTGGGACATCCGCATTGTAAATGCCATCCAGGAATCATCGGAGAAAGATGGGGAGTGGGTGAGGTTCTGATATAGAACAACCTCGCAAAATTCGTCAGGTCTTGACCGGGTTGTTGTGGGTTGATACATATCCCCTCTTGAGAGGGGACAGATTCAGAGCGTCCAGCGATGAATCAGGGGTGTGTTCTCACTGGCTGTGGATTCGATTCATACTTCTTAGCCGACCATAAATCCGCGACTCTGCCAGGAGCCCGAAAAACGCGGGCACTCTTGCAGGTCGCTGGTTTGAACAACCTGGCAGAGCATCCGGCGCTTTTCCGGATTCCTGCCAGAGTTGTGGAATTACGACTCCGGGGTTTATTTCGGGGGAATAAGTCATACCTCGCGACTCTGCCAGGAACTCTCTTCGTTCGCACTCTGGCAGGTCGCTGGTTTTACACTATTCTTCCAGGTAAAAATCTGAACCTAATTTTTCTCTGAACTCCTGATGTGATGCTATGAAATTTTCTTTTCCACCAAACCGATCCATTAATTGATTCCTTTCCAGGAGAGTGTGATTCCCTGCCAGGATATCTTGATAAGAGGACTGGGTATAACCAGTATAATTTTCGGTGATCCCGTGATGGATCGGGTTCCGTTGGATATAACAGGCAAGGTGTAGAAAATTGGCCTCATCAACGATCCTTTTTCTTTTAAAGGATCCTTCAACTAATGTACCGGATCTTCCATTTTTTGCATTGAAGTATTTTGTATAGCTGTTGAAAAGATGGCTGAACTGTTTTGAAGCCTTGTACGGTTTGATGGTGTTAAAATGATCACCATAGAAAGTACCTGCCGGGTATATATTTTTAGCAGAATGGAAAATGGTTTCCTGTTCTTCTGCGGTTCGTACACGAATTAATAGATGGAAATGATTTCTTAGTAAACACCAGGCATACGTCTCTGCAGGGATGTAGAGGTAATAAAAGTATTTATTTATGAAATGCTTATAATCATCAGAAAAGCAGAAAATATCAGCCTTTCCTGCACCCCGATTGTAGATATGATAGTAATTCTCTACTTCAATTGATTCCATTTGTGATGGATATAAGAGTGATTACTACAATATTGATACTGATGTATATTTATCAATAAGTTGCCGTTTGGGGGCCGTGACTTTTTTCTATGACTGGTTGCGGGTCTCTGGTTTGAACAACCTGGCAGAGCATCCGGTGCTTCTCCGGATTCCTGCCAGAGTTGTGGATATAAGGCTATGATTTTTTCAATGGTTAAGGGCATAATTAGTGAACAGCGACTCTGCCAGGAGCCCGAAAAGCGCGGGCACTCTGGCAGGTCGCTGATATCTCAATCTATCGCAAAACAGTAGTAAAGCCCGTTACCGCCGGTGCCCTGCAGATCGGACTGGCTGCAGCCCCTGGAGCCGTGGGCGGAGTTCCATGACGTTGGATTGTCACCGCCGCCCTCCCGGTCGTGATGGCCTACCTGCGCACTGCCCTCACTGTTGCTCGTCCAGTCACTGCAGGTGGTATCTTCATCGCCATCAAACGCGGTACCGTCCAGCTGCGAGCCGGTCAGGATATCGTGCATGTTGGGGTTGTCTCCCCGCCCGTTCACTTCTGCACCGGTCTCATCAAGCGAAGTTTCCTTGCCAAGATTGTTATTGTCGCTGTGCAGATCATCCACATCTTCAGCTACAAGAACTCCATTTGCATTGTGCCAGGGACCTTCACCAATACGATCACGGGCATTCACACCCTCCGCACTCAGATAAGCATGCCAGGTGCGGTTCCCGGCTCCCACAGCATCCGCCAGTACCTGGCAGTGTTGATCCGCTCCCTCCAGGCCGCCAAGATTAGCACCGTCACCCGGGCCGGCACTGGTTATGAAGAAACTCATATTTGCGTCAGCATCCTGGGCTGTCACATCCTGCGCATTCGTCAAAAAAGCAGTCATTAATACGGACACGGATAAGTAAAGGACTCTATTTATTTTCATTTCTATACCTCTCATTTTTGTGTTATAAAAATCTCCCGTCGTAGTGCTCTAAATCCCTGATATTAAATACAGGGATAAATGGAAGTTTCAAAAGGCTACCGATTTAACGACTAATTTGCAAAATCGGGACTTACAGAGTCAGATAACGCTCTGAACATGAAGTGCTTCAATAACCTGCAACGAACCAGCTGACGTCTACACCTGATTTATTCCAAAAGACCTGATTATCAAATATTTGACGTATGTCATAGAGCAGGGGGATAAATTAAAATGAAACAGCGACAAGAAGATCCTGCTGCATTTATAAATCGCTGTTTTCTAAAAAAAATATATATCCAGATGAGAAAATTAATATCAGTATTATGCCTTCTATTTCTGTTCATACCTGCAGTTACACTGGTACAGGCACAGGAAGGTTCAATCAACATTGATTTACATTTTGATGAAAATCGCTACTCAGCTATGCAGAAAGAAGTCGGGGAGCGTGGAATCGATCCGGCAGAATATGGCCGCTGGATTGCTGAAAACGGTACAGTAACCGTAAAAGCCGATGGAACCAAAATGGAAGGAGCAAGAATAACCGTTCTCGCGGTTGATGAAAATGGTTCTATAGTGGGGGAGCATGGTATTGTTGGGGAAAATGGAATTGTCGGAGAAAATGGATCACCGGTACCATTGGGACGGCTGGTTAATTCAAATGAATTAGCACGGGCTTTCACCATCGCATTCCCGGATACACTTTTCTTCCCGGATTCTATTTTCTTTCCTTGTTCAGTTTTCTTCCCTGATGGCTACTTTATTACTTCCTTAGAAGAAACGAACCGTATGGCAGCAGATGCCGGCCGAAGAGCTTTGCAGCGAACGGAAGCATCGGGAAGAGCCCTGGCATTTTTTATCGTTATTACGCCCGGCCAGGATCGGTTTCAAGCCAATGTTCATCCGGGTTCTGCAACATTTCCGGGCGGTGCCGGGCGCTGATTGAAAGAAACAACCTGGCAGAGGGTCCGGTGCCGTCGGATTGAACAACCTGGCAGAGTTTGAGCGGAGCGAAATCCTGCCAGAGTTGTGGTTTACAACACTGGTGCTTATTTCGAAAGTACAAGCCATACACCGCGACTCTGCCAGGAACGGTTAAACCACCGGGTGATCTCATTTAAAGATCGCATCTAACATCGTATTTCTGTATATAAAGAGATATTATTTCTGGTCCAACTATACTTTTAAGTGTGATTTTATACTGCTGACTCAAGCTTGCAGTGATCGAATCACCTGAATGATATTTGAAATATACTTTCTGTTATGATATCCCGATGGCTCTTAACAGCAGTTACCATAATTTCTGTTGTCTCCTGCTCCACTTCTCCGGAACTAGAAAGTCTGACCCAAATATGGGAGCCTATCGGCCTGAATGAAGCTGCCGTTCATTCCATTGACGAACGTAACGGTAAACTCTATACAGGGACTGATCAGGGTGTCTACATATCCGCTTCTTCCGATTTTTCATCCTGGAACGGCCCTGAACTGAACATAGAGGGGATTCAATACATCAGTCTTGTTCTGGATAACCATCAAAAAATCATCGCTGCAGCCCATTACTGGCCGGATTTTTTTGATGAAGAAAATCACGTTCTCTATGAAAGCAAAGACGATGGAGGAACATGGGAAGCTATCACGGAATCAGCAGAAGGCTTGGTAAGACAAGGTCAGCCTGCTACTTCATTCATAACCCTGCGATTGATTGAAGCACAATCCGAGGATCTGGATGTTCTATTTGGCTACAGTGGTGTAGTTAGCCGTTCTACAGATGGCGGGCTGAATTGGGAGGTTGTTTTTGAGGAGGGGCATCTGTCTTTTTTAGTGCCAGGCGGGAATCATCCGGATCATATCTGGGCCGGAGGCAGGGTTACAGTACATTGGCCTTATCTTGCTACAACTCGTGATGGAGGTGAAACCTGGATAAATCTCAGTGAGAAAGTTTCATTTAACTCCGAAGCCACTGCCTTGACCGCTGCAATCTACCCCCTTGACCCGGATGTGGTACTCGTGGGATTCATCTCTTCCGGACCCGCCATTCGAAAAACCACAAACGGTGGTGAGACATGGGAAACTGTGTTTCAGGATTACGTGTTCGTACTCTGAAAAACGGGCAGAAATCATCGGGACGTGTATATGCCTCGGGAGAGCACCCTTCATTACGGCTCTCTGTTGCAGTGTCAGACAACTACGGGGATAGCTGGACAACCTTTGTGTATGAAGACGGACCCGGGCAAATGCAGGTGAATGATATGACTGTTGCCGAAATTGACGGAGAGGAAGTGGTTTTCCTGGGAACCAACCAGGGGGTTTACAGTTTTCGACTTGAAAAGTAAATTTTTTTTTCTTTGGCACTCCTGAAATTTTCTGCGTACAGGCAATGGTTTTTTAAGGGTTGGTTTATGGCCATAACCCGCGGCGCGTACTTGAAGGTCGCTGGATTGAACAACCTGGCAGAGCATCCGGTGCTTTTTCCGGATTCCTGCCCCAAAGGGATCACTTTGTGGCCAGAGTTGTGGATGGACAATGACTTTTCATGGAGAGATGGGGATCCATAACCCGCGACTCTGCCAGGAACTCTCTGCGTTCGCACTCTGGCAGGTCGCTAAATTCCCTGGGGAATGGGTATATCCATCGCTTCGGAAATGGCTCTCAGAAGCTCTTTTTCGTCTGTGGTGACGACCTTATCCGCCACAATGCAGTGAATTACCGCGCTTAGCACATATTTCTTCACGGGATTAGCTGACGCGGCAAGTTCATCAAGTGCGTGATCCAGCTGTTCAAGCCGGCACTGTTCTTTGGGCAGCAGTTTCATGTTTCCGGGGGCAGCCTTTTCTATCGGTTTAATGGCTGATGCCCACGCCTGCCGGGAATCACCGCCCGATGTATGGGCAAGAAATGATAACAATACCGAAAGCTCATTACCGAGTGTTTTCAGGTGGTGGTGGCGTATTTCGGGGTCTTTTTTCTTTGAAAATGCCGTGTCCAGCTGGCGCACGATCATTTTTTCCAGGGCAAAGGCGAACAGGTTTTCACCCGGTACATCTTTAATAATTTTTTCAACCCGGCGCCGGAACTGATCATACTGCTTCCGGCTTACATTCCGCAAAACAGGCAGTGCCAAACCGGCCAGCGGCAGAAACCAGGTCCGCCTGCCTTCATTCAGTTCTTCCGTATATTTTTTCACCCGGGCAGCCATCTCTTCCGATTCGTTTATCAGCCAGGTGGGTACATTTTCTTCATGAGAGCTATCGTTTGCCAGCAGCAGGGAGTAAACCAGGGCTTCTGCCTCAAAAGGTTCATGGGCTGCCATCCGAAGGGACTCGGGTATTTCCTGCAGAAGTTTACCGGTACGGTTCAGGTTGGTATCATCCATGGTGCCGATGGCGGCAAGAATCACCTCCGGTGTCAGTGCCGCATGTCCTGCCACACCCGGCGTAGCGCCGGCAGGCTGTTCAGAACCGGAAACATGTTGCTTCTCAAACTGTTCACGGATTTTCTTCCGGCTGCGTTCATCCCCTGCAGCCAGTGAGGGGCTGATGGCCTGGATCCTTTTCTCAATGGGCGGATGAGTGGCAAATAATTTATCAAGAGCGGAGTGGTAGCTGCTCGCAAAAAACAAGTGGCTCATTTCCATGGCATGCCCGTCTTTGATTTCCGCTCCTTTTGCTTTCAGGCCGATTTTATTCAGGGCGCCGGCCAGTCCGTCAGGATTCCGGGTGTACTGAACGGCTGCCGCGTCTGCCAGGTATTCGCGCTGCCGGGAAATGGCAGACTGGATCATCCGCCCGAAAAGCATCCCGATGTACCCGATGATAATGAGTGCAACACCAAAAAGAACAATGGCAATGCCGCCCTTTCCATCCTTGTTCCGCCTTCGTGCACCGCCTGAGAACATCATGCTTCGAATCACGATCAGCCCCATCATATGTATCAGAAGAATTCCGTTCAGAACTCCAATCAAACGAACATTCAGGCGCATATCTCCGTTAAAAATGTGGCTGAATTCATGGGCAATTACGCCCTGAAGTTCATCCCGGGTAAGCTGATTCAAAGCCCCTTTGGTTACCCCGACAGCGGCATCATGGGTGGTTAATCCAGCTGCAAAAGCATTGATATTTTCTTCATTGTCAAGTACATACACATCCGGCACCGGCAGGCCCGATGCAATAGACATCTCCTCAACCACATTCATCAGCCTTTTTTCAGCGGGGTCTGTTGCAGAAGGTTCAAGCCTGCGGCCGCCAAGCAATTGCGCAACGGCCGACCCGCCTTTCCGGAGCTGTGCAATCCGGAAGGCTGTACCGAGGGCAATCACAGAAAATACAATGGTACTGACTGCAATAAGAACAGCCGGATTCCAAAGTACATCCAAAACCGATGCTCCATTTAGGTCATCCACCTGTGAATAGAAAAGAAAAATAGAAACTACATAAACTGAAAAAATAATTCCGGTAACAGCCAGAACATATAAAAGCACCAGTTTTCCGGTATTCCGTTTTGCGCGATCCTGCGCTTCGAAAAAATCCATAGGTTTTGTTTAGCAGATGGTAAAAATAGGTAGAAAGCTAAAAAGAGACACAGTCATTCTGAACTTGTTTCAGAATCTCCTGATTCAGATAAAGTTAGGAGTCCTGAAACAAGTTCAGAATGACTTTTGCCCGGTTTCAAGGTAGAAAACAACACGTCTTTCTGCGATCTGTGATCTTTTACAGTTTTTTTAAAATGAAATTTTTGGTGCTTCCCTTTCCTCAGGCGTATCGATCAGGAACTGCTGTGCCTGTGTAAAGCCAAATGTCCCCGCAAAGATCATATTCGGGAATTTTTCACGATAAGTATTGTAATTCATCACCGCGTCATTGAAAGACTGCCGTGCAAACGCCACCTTATTTTCGGTTGAAGAGAGTTCTTCGGAAAGCTGCATCATATTTTGATTGGCTTTCAGGTCGGGGTAGTTTTCTGAAAGAGCAAACAGGCGCCCGAGTGAGCCGGTAAGTGTCTGTTCGGCACCCGCCAGTTTTTGCATGGCTTCGGGATCATCCGGCTGCTGTGCCGCTTTCTGTTCGGCCTGCTGCGCCTGGTTACGAGCGGTAATCACTGCTTCCAGGGTCTCACGTTCGTGTTTCATGTATCCTTTTGCCGTTTCCACAAGATTGGGAATGAGGTCATAACGGCGCTTCAGCTGTACGTCGATCTGGGCAAATGCATTTTTAAACCGGTTCCGGAGATCTACAAGCCTGTTGTAAATGCCGATGGACCAGGCAATCACAATAACCAGCAGAATACTGATAATAATCAATGAGGTCATGATGGGTAGATATGGTTAAATGGGTTATTCAACAATCTGTAACTCCTATTTTTACGAAAGATACGAGATGTGGGTTGCGGCGCAAGTAAAAAGAATGCGGAACAAGCAATCTGGCAGAGTACGAAGCGGAGCGGAGTTCCTGCAAGAGTTGCGGGACTATGGCTTGGGGTTCTTTTTCAATTGCTAGCATGCATATATCGCGACTCTTCCCGCAAAGCGAGCCCTTTGGGGCCAGAGTTGTGGAAACATCCCCTCTCGAGAGGGGACAGATTCAGAGCGTCCAGCGATGAATCAGGGGTGTGTTCTCTGGGGCCATAAACCCGCAACTCTTCCAGGAGCCCGAAAAGCGCGGGCACTCTGGAAGGTTGCTGATTTCTTTATTTAAACTCCTCAATCGCGTCGCTCAGCTCTACATCTTTTTCATAGAACTTTTCCCATTTCTCTTTGGGGTCGGGCGGGGTTAACAGCGAAACCACGATCAGTGCCAGGACAGACAGGCTGGCAGCGGGCAGTACGATGAAATCCGTTTCAATCCATGGCGTTTCCCGGAAGGCATTCACTACGGTTATTATGATCGTTGCCCCCAAACCTGTTGCAATGGATGCCACGCCCCCGGCGGTGGTTACCCGCTTCCAGAGGAAAGCGGCAAGCAAGGCAGGGGTTAAACCTGCACCAACCATGGTGTAGGCGGTAAAAGCCATATCCAGAATGGTACGGAACTGGGTAAGAAGCAGGTAAGCACAGATACCCAAAACAAGAACCATCACCCGCTGGAAAAGAACAATTCTTTTCTCTGAGGCATCCGGATGAATGAACCGCTGGTAAATATCCCGGGTCAGGTTCGTGGACGGCGCCAGCAGAAAGCTGTTTCCTGTGGAGGTAATAATTGCCACAGCGGCACAGATCAGAAGGAGTCCGCCGGCTAATGGAATACCAATTTCAGTACCAAAACGTGCCGCGTGAAGTATAACACGTTCACTTTGTTCAATACCCAGGAAAAACGCATTGGACGGATCAAGAGAATTGAAATGACTGAATGCAAGGATTGCAAGTGAAGCGATAGCGGTTTCAACAACAATGGTTCCGGTTACCCACCAGACAACCGCTGTTTTTGCTGAATTTTCATCTTTGGCCGAGAAAAATTTCTGGTACATGTTCGATTCTCCCAGCAACAGTAAAAATGTGGGAAAAAAGACACCCATCGCCCAGACAAAACTATAATCACCAAAAACAGTGAAAAAACTGGGATCTAAATTCGCCGTGATGTATTCCCCGCCTCCCAGCTTTGAATACACCAGCGGAACAGCCATAATAACAGCAAAAGTGATGACTGTACCATTGATAATATCAACAGAAACAATGGAGAGCATTCCGGCAAATGCGGTAAACGTAATAATGAATCCGGCGGTCAGCAGAACTCCCTGCCACTCCGGAATATCTGCCACCAGGCTCAGAACAAATCCGCCTCCGCGAAACTGGTATCCCACAATCGTTGTATAGGCAATGACAATCACGACGGTACCTAAAATCCGGGCCCATTTGTTATAACGGAGCTCAAGGATATCGGGTACGGTGAATTGGGCAATCCGGCGAACACGGGCAGCCAGGAAAAATACAATCACAATACCCACCCAGGCTCCGGCAGCCATCCACAATTCTGACAGCCCAACGCGGGCGGCGAGTCCGGCACCGGCAAGAAGGCTTCCCGAGCCAATCCATGTACACAATAGTGTTCCAACCAGTTTATAGGTAGGAACCGATCGGCCAGCGACCATAAAATCTTCCTGGCTCTTTACAGCAAAACTTTTGTAAACAGAAATCCCCATTAATACAGCCAGGTATGCCAATACAACGTATAGAAATATCAAATCAGCTCCTCTTAGATTATTGTTGAACAGCGGGCAAAATAGGGATGGAGCTTATTCAATACAAGAGGTAAGTATTTACCCCCGGCAGCTCCTGAGAAGGATCTTTTTTGGACATATTATTTTTAATTCGCAAATCCGTTATTTTAAGCAGTCATTTATAACCAACCAGGATTTATATTATGTGCCATGTCCGCTCCATGCTTTTTATATTCTTTCTTTTCATCATCAGCTCATGTGAGCAAAACAGTGACTATACCACCTCTGCACAACCGGCTGTAAACCAGGAACAGCTGCTGGGTGATCTTGAATTTCTTTCTTCTGATGATCTCGGAGGCCGTCAGACCGGAACAGAAGGTAACCGGATGGCACAGGATTATATTGAAGAACGATTTGAAGCCATTGGGTTAGTGTCATTTGGCGATGGTTACCGGCATCTGTTCGATCATAAAAACCAGCGAAGCGAACGGGAGTTTTCTGATGCAGTTAACCTGATTGGGTACGTAGAGGGGACCGAAAACCCGGATCGTTTTATTGTCGTAACCGCACATTACGATCATCTTGGGACTGAAGGTGAGGAAATCTTTAACGGAGCGGATGATAATGCCTCCGGCACAGGCGGTTTACTTGCAGCTGCGGCACGGTTCTCAGAGAATCCACCGGAAAACAGCATGATGTTTATCGCTTTTGATGCCGAAGAGCAGGGCCTGGGCGGAGCACGCTGGTTTGTGGAAAATCCTGTGGTGCCGCTTGAACAGATTGTGCTGAATGTGAATATGGATATGATCAGCAATAATTTTGATAATGAATTGTACGCCGTTGGCACCTCACACTATGAATTCCTGAAACCCATTATTGAAGAGGCCACAGCGGATGCGGATGTGAATGTATTATTCGGATATGATACCCCCGATGCTCCCCAGGACTGGACTATGGCTTCCGATCACGGGTCTTTTCACACTAAAGAAATTCCTTTTGTCTATTTCGGTGTGGAAGATCATGAACACTACCACCAGCCATCAGATACCTATGAAAACACCAATCCTGATTTTTATGTCCGGGCGGTGGAAACAATTCTTGACTTTCTTGAGGATGCCGACCAGAGGCTTGATGAAGTTGTGGAGGCTTCAGAGGAGGTTGAAGTTGAGTAATGGAAGTCCCCTCTCAAGAGGGGATACAGGGGTGTGTTCGTAAGGACCGGGAAACCCGAATAAAACTATCCCCCAACCTGTACCTGAAATTCAACACTACTGCCTCAGATTTTTAAAAAAAGTAAGAGTCATCTGAAATCTTAAACCTTAAATCTAATGATAAGGAATGAACAAAAGTCCCCTCTTGAGAGGGGATACAGGGGTGTGTTCATCAGGACCGGGAAACATACATAAAGACCACCCCTCTACCAGTATCTTTCAACATTGTTGTCTCGCTGAACGCTCGCCATCCGGCCCCTCTTGAAGAGGGGGTTAACTAAAATCCAAATTCCTCCTTTCGTTCCAAAACACTAATTTCTATTACCCTCAACACGTTATCCAAATCCTCAAACACCTCATCATCCCAAAACCGGATCAAGGTTACTCCAAGATCTTTTAAACGCTCTTCTCTGATCAGATCCCGTTTTGCAGTGGAATCCAGGTGGTGAGAATATCCATCCAGTTCAATTCCCAGGTACAGTTCTGAACAAAAAAAATCAACAATAAACTGATCTACCGGCCTCTGTGAAAATCAAATCCGTGCATTTGCTTTCCTTTTAAATAATTCCAAAGATAGGCTTCACTTTTTGTGCTGTTATTCCGAAGCTTTCTTGCCCGTTCTTTCAGTACAGGGTTATAGGGTATAATAGGGCGATTCATAATTGTATGAACCGGAAAGTTTCTATTCCTTACAGGATTATTGAGCAGAACCTTTACACACCCCTGAATCCCCTCTCAAGAGGGGACTTTATATCACCGCCCTCAACAGAATTAATTTTCAAATCTCAGGACTCAGCACTACTCTACATCCAGTTCAGCAGTTCATCCTTGGCAGTATTTACTTCTACATACTGCTCAAAAATTTCACTTAAACTGGAATCTTTCTGGAGCTCGCGGCGTGATTTGGCATCCATATAAGCCAGGATTTTTCCCTGGTGCAGTATGGCAATGTCATCACAAAGAGTTTCAACGACCTCTAATATATGGCTGGTAATGAATACCGTTGTTCCTTTTCCTTTTAATTTTTTGATGACGTTTTTCATTCTCCCTATTGAAATAACATCCACACTTTCAAAAGGCTCATCAAGAAACAGCAGCTTCGGTTCTGTAAGAACGGCTGCGCAGAAACCCAGCTTCTTGCGGCTCCCTGAGGAAAGCTGTTTCACTTTTACATGGGTAAACTCACTGATTTCAAAATAACTGAACAGGGATTCAATTTTTTCTGACAAACCGGGGCTGTCGGTCTTATACATCTCGCAAACATAGGTTACGAACTCGTAGCTGGTAAAATTTTCGAATAACAGGGGCGGCTGCAAAACCGAAGCAACATCTTTTTTTATGGCAATTTCATTGGATGAATTCAGTTCCAGTCCGATGATTTCAATCCAGCCTTCGTTATAGTCCAGGAGTCCCGTGAGAATCCCTATCAGTGTACTTTTACCTGCACCGTTCGGGCCAATCAATCCAAAAATATTCCCGGGCGGAACTTCAAGATCAAGTTCTTTCAGAACCGGTTCCTTATCGTACGACTTGGTCAATTTCTCTATTTTCAGAGCTCGTTCCATAACTGGGGAATAATTTTTGATTTAAAGAGATTTCCGATCCGTTTAACTTTTTTCATGAATACTGCCGCCAGCACGATGTTTATGAATAGCAGGATCGAAATATGCGCCCATTGAAATTGTTCAACCACAATAAACGAAATCAAACCGAGGAGTAAAATTATAAACATACATACGAATGTAATAGATGCCGGAATCACCGGGTTTGATACAGACATCAGCCCGACATCTTCTATTTTTTTGTAATTGTTGATGGAGCTTTTAATCACAAATAGCAAAATAGCCTGTAATACAAATGTTATGGCCAGGATGATCTGAATGATACTGAGAAAAGAATCGAAAAAAAGAGGGACGAGCAAAACAGCAATTATTAAAGCCACAGCAGTAAGCTTTAGCGCACTTTTAACCCTCTCTTTGACGATATAGTCGATACTTGAGGGACTCTGAAGTGAAAGAAGCAGCTCCCTGTTTTCAAAACCAAACATATTGGTGATCAGCAGCATCAGGAAAAAAGACGGTAAAAGCGTTAGAAACATCACGACCATAAAATTACCCGCCGAAGTACCGTCGCTCATTAAAAATATATAGAAAGCGGGAATCAGAAAAGAGATAGCCAGCTGAGTTTTGGTATACGAATGATTCCACACGTTATAAATATATTTCCCCCCTTCGAGCCCGAGCCAGTTTTTAAAAAATGCAAGCCGTGAGGGGGCATACGTAAGTGAAGAACCTGATTGCGGTGTTAAAAGAGCCGTTCGTGTTTTAGAAATCAGTTGGTAATGGAGATAAACAAACATCACCGCAAGTATCGCAATGACAAGATTTATCTGTATGGCTGAAGAGAGCTCCGCTGCCAGAAAATAAATAAGCGCGCCGGGGGTGTACGAAAGCCAGCTTAGCAAGTGCCTGGTAACTGTTTCAGGATCTACAATAAGTTCTGCAGTATCGATAGCCGGAACAAATATCAGAAGAGAAAGCAGTGTTAAGCCTAAAATACCGTTCACTACTTTTAAGCTTTTCGAGCTGAAGAGCTTAAACCGCCATTTGAATAAACTGATAAGCCCGTAATTCACAAATACGAACAGAACAATGACTAAAAAGTGCCAGGGTGAAGAGGTCATCAGACCAAGATAAATCAGCCAGAAAAGATGAAATAAAATGTTGAGCGGATGCAAAAACCCTGCGGTGTTCAGGTAATAAGATAGTTTTTTAACCGGCATGCCCAAAGCAAGGAGCTTCCGGTTATCATGCAGCCGCAGGCGGCTTATTTTAGTAAAGAAAAACTGGGTGATCCAAAGAGCATTGATAAAAACGAGATGAATGGAAAGCTGAACATTTGAGGTAAGCCAGGGGTACGTTTCCCTGACAATTTCAAGATCAGGGGCGAACAAAAGGGTAACGGCAACTCCTACAAACTGGCTGAATACCAGGAGAAGAAATATCGAATAAAATATGATAGCCGCAAGTTCGCTCCCCTTAAGAGATCTCCACCAAAGCCGTGCGTTTAGCGTAATAAATAAGTTCAGCATAACCTGCTGAAACTAATTTTTAATTTTTTAAAATTAAAATTAAAAGTCATTCCAGAGCTGTTTAAGAATTCTATTTTTAAAAGCTTTCGAAAGCACGTCGATATTTAATATCAAATAGAGGCCAATAGCACCGATTAAACCTGCCATAACCCAAAGCCGGAAAAAATGCTGCCATTCTCCCAGGGGTACAAATATGGTATAACCCAGTATAAAAATAGCGGCCGACATGGTGAAGGTTACTTTCTGTGGAATGATAGGGTGTTTAAAACTGAATGTACTGTAACTGGCTTTCTGGTATTGATAAAATGAACTCCATAAAAATACCAGCATAAAGCAGAGAAAAAAGAAAGTGTTGGCTATGTAAATAGAAAATACAGTTCCGAGACGGGGAAGTTTCAGCAGTTCGAAGATGGTAATTCCGTAGAAAATAAACAGCGGTACTGTGATGATCCCCAGGAACCTTTCTTTTAGCTGCTTTTCAAAAGCAACGGGAAATTGCAGGTGCAGAAGCAGTTCCCGGTGTTCGTATCCAAACATATTTGCCATACCCATTGCGAGCAGAGCTACGGGGATCGCAGCCAGCATCGTTGCAATCAGAATGGTGGTGATATCACCGAAATCCACCATAAGGAGCAGCGGAATGTACACCAGGGGTATCAGGGTCATCGCCAGCAGCTGCAGTTTATTGTATGGGTGGATCATGATATAGTAATAGTACTTGCCTCCGTGGTGGCCAAGCCAGCGCCGTAGAAAACTCCAGAGCCGGCTCACTTCTCCTCGTACTTTTTTAATTTCCGGGTTCTGCAGCCCTTCAAGTGTTTTATAATAGTGATCGCGAAAAACCAGCCAGGTGAGAAGTACTAAAAAGAAAAATAAAACACCGGTTAAGAGTGGCTCGTGCTGGTAAACCGCCGATTGGTACAGCAATCCGCCCGGCAGCAACTCCATTACATTTATAATTTGAGTAAGTTCTATGGCAACATCTGCCAGGAGAGATTGTGTTTGTCGCGAGATAATAGCCATTGCGGAAAACACCCCGAAAACCACAAAAAAGAAACTGAAAACAATAATTTTAAATCGTCTTTCCACCATGTGCAGAAAGCGGTGTTTAATAGAAAATATAATTCCGTAATTCAGCAGAACAGCCGCGACCAGGATCGGAACATTCCATAAACTATTTATCTGGATTGACAGGAAAACAAGCCAGGTGAGGTTATAAATAACGTTTAAAGGATGATAGAGTGCCATCAGGTTTAAATGCCACGATAGTTTCCCTGCAGGATAACCGTAGGCAAGCAATTTTCGGTTTTCTTCGATATTTAAAAGCCGGGTGCTGGTAAAAGAAAAATGTAAAACCCAGAATACGCAGGCAAAGGAGAGCAGTATCAGCTTATGAATTTCCGGGGTAAGCCACGGCAACTGTACCTGCAGCTGCGTAGAATTGTCTAAAAAAATTACCAGGAGTGCCGATCCCATCAGGTTTGCAATCATCACAAGAAGAAACAGGCTGTATCCTGCAATCAACACTCTCTGCAGATTGGTAAGGCGGGCCGTAAATAGCTTCCAGTTCAAATAAAGAAGTTTGGCAATCATCTGCTGCGCTTCATCTGTATACAGGCATAAAAAAACCCCGATTTATTATAAATCAGGGTTTTTAAATAACCGGAAATGGTTTAAAATTGAATTCCAACAACAATTGATATGACGCTGTTTTTGATCTCCTCATCACCATCTTCAGTGAAGATGTTCGTAAAGCCCATTCCGTAACGTGCCTGGGCATTCAGCTTTGTCAGGCCCAGATTAAGATCTATGCCAAGGCCGGCTATACCACCAAATTCAGTGTCATTTACATCATCGCTGATATCTCCGGAAAATGTAAAACCGCCGCCGCTGACTTCCGATTCAGCACTCACATTAAAGCCAACATAAGGGCCCAGAATAATATGTGGAGATGCCGGGCCGGGAGGGCCAAATCCTACTTTGGCTAAAACGGGTACCTCTATATAATCCAGGGAAAGAGTTCCTTCCGATCCATCTTCTGAAAATTCAGCACCTTTTTGTGAATAAAAGGCGCCTGATTCAATTCCCAGCGGACCGGGTACGGATATATCCAGTGAAATACCACCGGTAAAGCCGGTCCGGATTTCAGAATCGGCATCTGAGCCGGAAATATTTGCAAAGTTAAGTCCCCCCTTCAGTCCAAAATTAACAGGAGTTTGCGCATTTGCGATACCTGCAAGGCCTGTCATTAAAAAACAAACTGCTGCAAGAATAAAAACTTTTCGTTTTTTCATAGTACGTATGTGTTATGGATATAATAATTTAAAAGACATCTTTTCGATTGAATTGTTACAGGAATTAATGAATTTCCTGCAAGAAAGAAAAATTAATACCTAATAAACTTATGTTATCCAATAATTTCCGGCACTTCAGGCGTGGAAATCCATCTTATTGAAGCAGGTATCCATTTAGGACAGAAAAAAACCGGATTATGTTTATAATCCGGTTTTTTACTCTAATTACCTGATGTGTTGGGAAGGCTGATTCCGAACGTAACAGAGAATACGGAATGTTTTCCTTGTCCATTGCTAAAAACATCCGCTAATCCGGGACTGTAACGGGCATCCATAGTGAAAATGGAATTTCCCACATCAATATCAATTCCGGCCCCGAATACGGCACCGTAATCAACCGACTCCGTTTCATTTTCAAGGCTGCTGCTTCCGCCAAGAAGGCCGCCCGTTCCGCCATCCTGTTCAGCGATCAACCGGAGGCCGGCGTATGGGCCTGCAAAAACATTTGGTTCTACAGTACCGCCGGTTGCTAAATCGAACTTAAACAGAACAGGTACTTTCAGGTAATCCAGGCGTACTTCATTTCCATCGATTTCACCGCCCTGCTGGCTGTAGAGAGCCTCGGGCTGAATAGACAGCCGGGAATCCGGTATGGTGAATTTGGCAAATCCACCCACCACAAAACCGGTCCGGGTTTCAAAATCACCATCGGTAATGGTGGCAAAATTTAAACCGCCTTTTGCTCCTGTTTTGACGGCATCCTGGGCTGCAGCAGGATTTGCAGCAGAGATTACCAGGCATATAGCAATAAAAGTAATGATCCGAATCATAATATATATTTAAATGAAAGTTAGCTTCTGATTTAAAGAGACTGTTCAGAAAAGTGTGTCAACATAATTCCAATTTTTTGAATAAACGTCATGCTGAATTTAGTTCAGCATCTCCGTTCCACATCAAAGACTGGGGATTCTGAACTAAATTCAGAATGACACACTTTTCTGAACAGCCTCGATTTAAAAGATCCGTCTGAACCTTGAATAGTGGCTGACGGATCATTTACAAGATCACAATATCTAATCCATGATAAGAAGATTTGTTTCTGAGGAAAAATGTGCAAAAGGGATACTATAGTTCGATTCATAAGTATGGAATTTAAAAGTCCCCCTTATTAAAGGGGGACTTCCCCAAAGGGATGCCCTGGGCAAGGGGGATGTTTAGCAGAACATGGAAAAATCCGATGGACACCCTCCCCCGACAGAAATGCACTGTCGGGTACTCCCCTCGAGGGGAGAATTATAAGCCCTTTTTTTATCGCATTCACATTATAACACATCCTTCAGAAACTGCCCTGTATAACTTTCTTCTAAAGCAGCAATTTCCTCAGGTGTACCGGTGCCAACAACCTGTCCGCCGCTGAAACCGCCTTCCGGGCCAATATCAATAATCCAGTCAGCTGATTTCATCACATCCACATTATGTTCAATAATAATGACTGAATGTCCCTGGTCCACCAGTTCATTAAATGATTTCAGGAGCTTGGAAATGTCCTCGAAGTGGAGCCCTGTGGTAGGTTCATCAAAAAAGTAAAGGGTCTGGCTGGTATTGGTTTTCGACAGGAATTTGGCAAGTTTCACGCGCTGCGCTTCTCCCCCCGAAAGGGTCGTGGCGCTTTGACCCAGTTTCAGGTAACCGAGGCCAACATCCTCAAGAGGCTGAAGTTTGGTGATGATTCCTTCCTCATCCACAAAGAATTCAATCGCGTCGCTCACACTCATTTCAAGCACATCATGAATATTTTTCCCGCGGTATTTGATCTGGAGGATATCTTTTCTGAAGCGGGTGCCGCCGCACTCTTCACAAATCAGTTCAATATCAGCCATAAACTGCATTTCTATTTTCTGAACACCTTCACCCTGGCAGGCTTCACAACGGCCTCCCGGCACATTAAATGAAAAATGGCCGGGTGTATAACCCATTATCCTGGATTGCCGTGTTTTCGAAAACAGGTCGCGGATACCATCAAATGCCTTGGTATATGTGGCGGGATTCGACCGCGTTGACCGGCCGATCGGACTTTGATCCACCATCTCAACAGCTTCAACATTTCTGAGGCCAGTAACTCCGCGGTTCCGGCCAATTTTCTCTTTCCATGTGCCAAACTGTTTCTGAATGGTAGCATAAAGGGTATCATGCACCAGTGTTGATTTTCCGGAGCCGGACACACCGGTTACACAAACCAGTTTACCCAGGGGAAATTCCACATCAATGTTTTTCAGGTTGTGTTCGGCGGCGCCTTCCACTTTCAGGGATTTCCCGTTTCCTTTCCGGCGTTTTGCAGGTATTTCAATCTCCTTTCGTCCGCTCAGGTATTTACCTGTCAGCGTAGTGGAATCCCGGAGGGCATCATACGTTCCGGTAAAAACAACTTCTCCGCCATAATTTCCCGCAAAAGGGCCGATATCGATAATATGATCAGCAGATTTCATCATTTCCGGATCATGTTCCACAACAAGTACCGTGTTGCCGATATCGCGCAGGGATTTTAATATATTGATGAGCCGGTTATTATCCCGGGGATGCAGCCCGATTGTAGGTTCATCCAGTACATACAGGCTCCCGATCAGGGAACTTCCCAGGGAATTGGCCAGGCTGATACGCTGCGACTCTCCGCCGCTCAGGGTGTTGGTAAGCCGGTCGAGCGTGAGGTAATCGAGCCCGACCTCGTCAAGATACTTCAGACGTTTCCTGATCTCGTATAAAATCTGTCCCGCAACTTCCTTTTCAAACTCGGTTGGCTCCAGCTTCTCAAAAAACTCCCGGGCATGTCCGATGGTCATTTCCGTAACCTCACCAATATGAAGGCCGCCCACTTTCACATACAGCGCGTCTTTCCGCACCCGGAAACCCTCACATTCCGGGCACCTGCTGTATCCGCGGTAGCGTGAATACAGGACCCGCATGTGTACTTTGTAAAACTGACTTTTGATCTCTTCAAAAAATTTATGAATACCTATATATTCGTCTTTGCCATTCCAGAGAATATTCCGTGTTTCCTTGTCCAGGTCTTTATAAGGCACATCAATCGGCAGCTGGTATCGTGCGGCAACTTTTACAAAATCTCTGAGGTTTTTGCTGAATTTTTGTGAATCGAAAGGAGCCACGGCTCCGCTTCGGATGGTTTTATCGTGATCGGGAATGACAAGATCTTCATCAATACCGGCAACACGGCCGAATCCCTCACAGGTATCACAGGCTCCAAAGGGATTATTAAAGGAAAACATCTGGGGTGTCGGCTCCAGGAATTCCATTCCATCCCGCTCGAAACGCTCGCTGAAAGGATACTCTTCTCCATTTCTCACTTTCACCGAACACCGGCCGTTTCCCTCCCGGAAAGCCGTTTCTATGGAATCGGCCATACGGCTGCGGGTTTCATCATCTTTTTTGACAGCCAGCCGGTCTACAAGCACACGGTATTTCTTCGGCTTGATTTTTTTAGGATCGTGCTCATCCCGTGTCAGGTCGGTTATCGACTCATCATCAATATTCAGAAGGCGCGTGAGGCCTTTCTCTTTCAGTACTTCGAGCTGTTCTTTAATTTTTCGTCCCTTCCGGAGTTCCACCGGAAACAGCACATAAAATTTTGTGCCTTCTTCAAGTTCTTCAAACAGTTCTTTGATGATGCTTCCCGCGGAATCCTTTTGAACCTCTTTACCGGAGACAGGAGAGAGGGTCCGGCCGATTCGGGCGAACAGAAGCCGTACATAGTCATAAATCTCAGTGGTGGTTCCCACTGTGGATCTCGGATTTGATGAGGTGGTTTTTTGCTGAATGGCCATGGCGGGAGAAATTCCCTGCATAAAATCCACATCCGGTTTATCCATCCGTTCCAGGAACTGGCGTGCATAGCTGGACAGGCTTTCCACATACCGGCGCTGGCCTTCCGCGTAAATGGTATCGAACGCCAGGCTCGACTTTCCCGAACCAGAAACCCCGGTGATCACAGTTAGCCGGTTCCGCGGTATTTCAACGTCAATATTTTTCAGATTATGAACCCGTGCCCCTTTAATAATGATTGGGCGCTCGCGGACGGGTACAGGTTGTGTGGAGATATCAGATTCCTGAGAGTTAATCTCGCTCATGAAATACATTTATAATGATTCTTAAACATGTAAAGATACAAAACAAATGAACGGGTTTGAACAACGGATGCTTTATAATATTTGCCCTTCTGTTTGATTGTACCGGATCAAAGAAACATATCTTTTCAGATATTACTGTAGCATTATGAAACAGAACAGATTACAACTGAACGAAACAGAAAAAAGTACTATTTTCAATAACAGAACATTCACTTAAAAAAATAAACAATATGAAACGCACAGCACAAGCCGTCTGGAAAGGAACTGGAACGAAAGGAGCCGGAACACTCACAACTCAAAGCGGTGTGTTCAGTGAACAGCCATATTCCCTGAAAAAACGATTTGAGAATGAAGATGGAAAACAGGGAACGAACCCGGATGAACTGATTGCCGCAGCACATGCCGGTTGTTTCGCTATGGCACTAAGTGTTGCGCTTGAAAAAGCCGGTTATACCGCGGATACACTGGATACTAAAGGGTCTCTTTCATTAGACAAGACAGACGATGGCTGGAAAATCACCCGGATAGATCTGACACTGGATGCTTCCGTACCCGATATTTCTGAAGATGAATTCGATAAAATAGCACAAGGCGCAAAAGAAGGCTGCCCCGTCTCACAGGTCCTGAATTGTGAAATAACGCTCGATTATTCGTTGAACTAAACGCCTTCGTCTGACCGCTGCCTTTGCGGTCTGACGAATATATGGACTCCATAGTTGGTGAAGCCGCGGATAGCTTTAATTTTATATATGTAAAAATAAATTTGCCATTTTGGATCGGCTTTTCTCCTCTTTGCGTATTCGGCAGAAAACCCGATAGTTTCCGAGTCAGTTCACGCAGGTCTGATGGCAGCCAAAAGTGTGCAATGATGTTTATACCTGCAACAATCATGGCCTGCCTTGATCAATGGCATCCTGAATTTCTTCAGCAGACAAGCTTCCC
Organism: Balneolaceae bacterium; assembly: GCA_040882525.1. Lineage (GTDB taxonomy): Bacteria > Bacteroidota > Rhodothermia > Balneolales > Balneolaceae > Rhodohalobacter. Next base: position 174,283 of record JBBEBD010000058.1, read on the forward strand.
TGACTTTTTTAGGATCCCCTCTGAAAAGGCAAAGCCGCGAACGGGGGAGATGTCTCAACTCCGGCCCCAAAAACGGGCCTTCGTTCGACATGACAAGCTTGCTTTATTACTGTGGCGGCGGATAAAACTTCCAAAGAGATTCTCATTCCCGGTACCGCCGCAAGGCAAAACCCAGCCATACACGCGGCGTGGCACGGGTAGTGTTCAATTTCTTTGCTTTAAACGCCGCGCTTTCTACCCCCGCGCCCCTGTCATGTCGACCAAGTGAGTTCCGTTTTTTTGCGGGACGAGCGTATGGAGACATCTCCCCGTTCATAAGGATATTCTTTAAAAAGCAGAGCCATATCGTTGGCGTGCATAAAATGATCCCCGAGAAGCGAAATGTCTCGATTCGCAGTGTTTTTTCTGTGATGAATGGCTCCTTAGAAGGCATACTCTCTTTTCACCCGACATTTTATTGTGGACACGACACTAGAACCAGTCTCTCCATAAACCCCACCATTCACTGCTTTTATTCCTTAACGTTTGAACGAAGTTCTCGCCGTAAATCCATCCTAATATGGCACAACCTGCCAGGTATGAAATACACCATGCAGGATACAGCAAAAAGTAAATGACCAACCCATTCTGAATGCAAAGAGCAAAACCTGGGCAAATATTAAACCCATCAGAACAGCCATTAAAACATGTTTAATTCTCTGGAATACAGTGGGCGCAACTGTGTGTTTAGTCTCATCAATTGTTAAATCAGGCTTCTTTTTAATCTTATTTTTATGAATACGGCATTTGTATTGGTCAGTCAGGATATGTAATGGCCCGCATGTAACGAGTTTGAAATCAACCACTAATAAACGACTAAAAAATTGGAACCCAAACCGGGTCAGCAGACAGCTTACGAACTACCACCCTTCCCGCTGAATAGCATGTGTAATGTGTGCAAGGTGATGCCGCCCGTGCCAGGCATAATTGCCTATGTTCCAAGAAAGCGCAGTGGGACCGGAATCGGGATGTATAAATTTCATCGACAACTGCTCTGGTGAAAGGGACCGGAGCAGTATCACCCATTTGGCATGGAGACTGCTGAGAAAATCCAGGCTTATCTGAACCGGCGTCAGTTTGTAATCCTGCAGATCTGCCCATCGTTCCTGTTCATACACCTTAATCACAGGTTCATCCTCGGTAAGAGCCCATTTAAACCGGATGTAGCTGTTCAGATGACTGTCGGGAATATGATGGATGACCTGCCTGAGGGTCCAGCCTCGTTCCCGATAAGGCGTATCCAGCTGGTCGTCCGTTAAATCTTTGACAGCATGGCTTACCTGCTCCGGCAGCATTTCGATCTGGCTGATCCAGAGATTGAGATCATCATCGGTGACAGGCCCGGTATGTTCAAACCTGCCGATGGGGTAACGGATATCTTTCATAGTTTTATAAAATCTGAGTTTAGTTTATAAAAAATAGAAGTAAAAAGTCCCCCTTTGAGAGGCTGTGAGAAAATTAACAATCAATATTAAATTAAGTACTCGTAAGATTCTTTTTTAGCCACTGAAACACAGAAAAGCACTGAATATTCTGTGTATTTCAGTGTTTCAGTGGCATTAATTCACAGCCTCTTGAAGGGGCTCATTTTTGAACGTGAAGCGCTCCGAGTGTAACGATTCCCATGGAGCGAAGCGGAATGAAAAGCGATCCGCCGGCTGGCGGAGAGCAGGTGGTGGTTTTTCGACATTCCGATACTTCGGAAGGGATGACCTGACGAGTGTTGTTTTTAACCGAATTTTTGAAATTAATGATCAAACTTACACATAACACCCCTCCCCCGACAGAAATACACTGTCGGGTACTCCCCTCAAGGGGAGAATTTCTATATTAAACTCAGCCTTCTTTACTATTTTTTGCTTTTAGCAGTTACCGGTTTTGGTTATGTTAAGCTTGCTTATTATCACGGGGTAATCAAACCAGATTTATGAAAAAACATATACACTTATTTTATTCTCTCCTTCTGCTCTTAATTTTCACAGGAAATGCCTTTGCACAGCTTCAGTCACCGGAACAGTTTCTAGGCTATGAATTGGGCGACCGGTTTACACCACACCACAAAGTTCTAAGCTATGTAAGCCATGTTGCGGAGCAGTCCGACCGGGTTACACTGCAAAAATACGGTGAAACCTACGAGCACAGAGACCTGGTATACCTGGTGGTTACCAGTCCGCAAAATCATACAAGTATAGAAGAAATCCGGCAGAACAACCTGAAACTTACAGGACTGGAACCGGGAGAACCCACTCAAAATCAAAAAGCGATTGTCTGGCTGAGTTATAATGTACATGGTAATGAAACTTCAAGCAGTGAAACAGCCATGAAAACGCTGTACGAGCTGGTAAGGAGCAGTAACCGGGAGGCCCGCACCTGGCTGGATAATACGGTTGTCATAATGGACCCAATGCTGAATCCCGATGGGCGCGACCGGTATGTGAACTGGTTTAACGGAATGGTTGGCACAAAATTCAACCCAGACTCAGATGCCCGTGAGCACCGGGAACCATGGCCGGGAGGGCGTTCAAATCACTACTATTTTGATATGAACCGGGACTGGGCCTGGCAAACACAAAAAGAAACACAGCAGCGGATCCCAATTTACCAGCAGTGGATGCCGCATGTGCATGTGGATTTTCACGAGCAGGGATATAATTCCCCTTACTATTTTGCACCGGCCGCCGAACCCTTTCACCTGGCGATTACCGACTGGCAGCGCGTGTTCCAGACCACCATCGGGGAAAATAACATCCGCTATTTTGATGAAGAGGGCTGGCATTATTTTACCCGCGAACGGTTTGATCTTTTCTATCCCAGCTACGGCGATACATGGCCAACTTTTAACGGCGCCATCGGGATGACCTATGAACAGGCCGGAGGCGGAATTGCAGGCCTTGGAATTGAAACACAGGAAGGGGATACGCTGACTCTGAAAGACCGCCTGACCCACCACCATGTCACCGGAATTTCTACGGTGGAAGTGACCGCTGAACATGCTCAGAGAGTAATATCAGAGTTTGCCGCCTATTTTGATAATGCCCGCAGCAATGCACCCGGCAGGTATAAAACGTTTGTGGTAAGCGCGGATAATCACCCGGATAAAATATATAACCTGCTTCGTTATCTTGATAATCAGCAGATAGAATACGGAACTGGCAGCGCAAGCCATACAGCCGATGGGTTTGATTATGCAACAGGCCAGAACGGCCGCTTTACGGTTCAGCCGGGAGATATTATCATCAACACGCATCAGCCAAACGGACAACTTGCACGGGCCCTGTTTGAGCCCAACCCGGAACTGGTTGATTCACTCACATACGATATTACATCCTGGGAATTTCATTACAGCCGGGGATTGAGCGGGTATGCGGTTGAATCGGTAATTAATCCGCAGGTAAATGTTTCTCCATCCGGTTACCGCTCGTGGGGAGTAACCGGGGCTGAAAACCCTTACGCGTACCTGGTCCGCTGGAATTCCATGGATGATGCCCGGTTCCTTGCTGAAATCACCGATAATGGTGTAAAAAGCAGGTTCTCAACGGTTGATTTTCAGGTTGAAGGAGAATCATACCCCAAAGGAACCCTGGTGATTACAAGAAATAACAATTCTCACCTGGGCAACTCATTTGACGAAATCATTACACAGGCAGCTGAAAACAACGGCCGCCGGGTACATGGATCCTCAACAGGATTTGTAGCCTCCGGTTCTGATTTCGGATCATCCAATGTTCAGTTTATTGAAAAACCTGAGATTGCTGTTTTGATGGGTGAAGGAACTTCATCACTGAATGCAGGGGAGATCTGGCACTTTTTTGATCAGCAGCTGAAATACCCGGCAACCTTATTAGATACCGGAAGCCTGGGCCGGGTTGATTTCAGCTCCTATAATGTTCTTGTTCTTCCATCGGGTTCTTACCGGGATGTGTTAACGGACGAGATGATAGCGGAGATTACTTCATGGGTGCAAAGCGGAGGCACTCTGATTTCTATCGGGGAAACCAACAGCCTTCTTGCAGGCAGAAATGGATTTCTATTGCAGCAAAAACTGTCTGAAGCAGAAGAACCTTCCAATGAAAGCAAACTGGCTCCCTTTGCGGAAAGCAGCAGGCGCTTTATCAGCACAACAACATCCGGCGCAACGTTTAATGTAAAGCTGGATACCACCCACCCTCTTGCCTTTGGATATGGTGAAGATTATTTCTCCCTGAAGCTGAATGCAGATGCGTACGAATACCTGGATGGCGGCTGGAATGTAGGCACCCTCCAGCCGCAGGCACACCGAAGCGGTTTTGTAGGAAGCGAAGCACAACCCCGGCTGGAGCATTCCCTGGTTTTTGGTGTTCAGCCCTATGGCAGCGGACAGGTTGTTTATATGATCGATAATCCCTTATTCCGGGGCTTCTGGGAAAATGGAAAGCTGCTGTTTGTGAATGCGCTGTTTTTTGTAAATAACTTATAATCCTCACCGGATGACTTCACGTCATCCGGTGAGTGTTCAACTCATATCTTTAGGTCATACCGGGTTCCGACCCGGTATCTTCTGCCGTCCCCACACGTCATGCCGGGCCCCGACCCGGCATCTCCTTCCTTTATTACAGCCCGTCATCGTCTGATGCCTATCACCTAACCATTTTTCACCGATGGACATTTAAATTGAACCCCACACCCATCGGATGAAATACATATAAAGCGCATTCCGGATTCCCCGAAAAATCCACTCTATAAAAAACGCCGTATATCTCTTTGTGTGAACGACTGATTTCGGCATATTTAAGTACTCGACACGCCGCACAAATGCCAAACCGTAATGCACCCTATTAAATCACTCCCTTGCATTTCATTTTGGTATGATATATAATACCAAATATGAAACCGTTTCAAATTGTCCTGGACACTAATGTGCTTTATGCCGGACTTCGATCAAAACGAGGTGCCTCATACAAGCTCTTAAAACATCTTAACTCAGGGATATTTGGAATCAATCTTTCTGTGCCTCTGGTTTTGGAATACGAAGAGGTGTTACTCAGAAAACAATTGACACTAAACTTTACTGAAAAAGAAATTGGGCAAATCCTAGATTATCTTTGCCGCATCGCCAATTTACATGAAGTGTATTTTCTATGGCGACCAATCTTGAACGACCCCAAAGACGACATGATTCTGGACTTGGCTGTTCGGTCTAATTGCCAGTATATCGTTACGTACAACACCCGTGATTTCTCCGGCGTTAACCAATTTGGAATCCAGATAGTCACAGCACAAGAATTTTTAAAAGCTATAGAGGTGATCTGATATGAGCACATTAAGCGTACGACTTCCCGAATCTCTTCATAAGCGCCTGAAAGAAATGGCCGACAAGGAAGGAGTGTCAATGAATCAATTTATTACCCTTGCGGTCAGTGAGAAGGTATCTACTCTTTTGACCATAGACTATTTGAAGAAAAGAGCTCAAAGAGGCGATCGTAAAACTTTTGACGAGTTGTTGGAGAAAGTGCCGGATACGGAGCCGGAAGAGTTCGATAAACTTTAGACCGGGTGTATAACCATGCGTTTCGCTTCGCGTGCAAAAGATGAGCGTGCAGACCGGTTAAGGTTTTTTATCTTACATCAAAGTTGGTCGCCAAGTTGCACAAACGCCGCACCGTTAGCCAACCTAAAATAGCGATTTAGAGCCTTTAGAGACCAGGAACATCATCGAATGAAGACTAATGCCCCGTCCCCATCATCAAAGCCCGAAAAATCAGAAAAAGTCCGAAAAGGACGGCTGCGGCCGGGATGAACCGGTTGATCCGCCGGCGCGCGTTCAGGCTGATCAAGCCGGGAGCCAGGGACATCGCCAGCATAGCTGGCAGGGTACCCAGCCCGAAGAGCATCATATAGAGACTTCCGCTGAGGATGGAGCCGGTGGTTAAAGAACCTGCCAATCCCACATACACAAAACCGCATGGGAGCAGTCCGTTTAAAAACCCTATGGTAAAAAGAGTTCGGAGGCCGCTCTTTTTGAATTGAAAGCTGATCAGGTTTTTCAGGCGGCTGAGGAAATAGTTTGATCGGTTAACGGCAGGAAAGCGGCTTTTTAAGAAAACCGCAGCGATGACAGCAATCCCGAGCAGAACAGAGAAGGTTTGTTGAAATCCCGCCAGCGCCATGGAATGGCCAATGATGCCGAAAACAGCTCCCAATAAACCGTACGTCAGGATTCGGCCCAGGTTGTAGAGAAGGCGGGAAAGGATCAGGCCGGGTAAGGACTCCCCCTGTCCGGGCAGAGCCAGCGCGATGGGGCCGCACATGCCAATGCAGTGAAAACTGCCTGCAAAACCGATAATCAATGCCGTCCAGATTTCCATCAGAGAAAGATATTTTCCTGGTTATAGTATTGTTTGCCGTCCAGGGTCCAGTTTACTTTTACATGCCACCGTCCCCGGGCGAGACCTTCAGCAGAAATACGCTGCGTAAAATTCTCATCCGGGGAGAGGGGAAATTTCCGGTCCAACCCGGCATCATTCGGACGGTACAATTCTACAGACCCTTCAATATTTTCCTGCCCGGAAAATGGGAAAACAATTTGCAGTTCACGCCCGTCATTCACCCGGATTTCCACAGGCTGATCCAGGCTGCCGGTCTGTTCCACCCGCTGAATATGATCCTGGTAGTGTTCGGCGCGCTCGTAGTGGTCATCCGAAACCAGGTGATAATCAAGGCTGATGATAAAACCAACCATACCCAGCGTGGCGGTAATAAAGAGAATGATGGCGATAGCCAGTCCTTTGCCCCAGTTAAACCCGGAGGAATTGTTTTGTTTTTTCTGTTTCATGAATTACTTCTTATTTAATGTGAGTTCGGGGTAAGGCTGAGGAATAAAAGTCCCCTTTTGAAGGGGCATATTTTTTGACCGCGAAGCGAAAAGCGAACGAAATGAGCAGGTGGTGTCTTTTGCGACATTCCGACACTTCGGAAGGGATGACCCGTTGAACGCTGGATTGAATGAATTTTGTAGTTTCTAATCCACTACTAACACCCCTCCCCGCCTAAAGGCGGTACTCCCCTCAAGGGGAGAGCCCATTGCCGACCGTCAGCTGACGGAGGGACACTCCTTAACAAAATCTCATCCCTTCCTCACCTTCTTTAATTAGCCGGGCCAATAAACCCGGAGGTTATGGTTTCAACGTGTTCTCCGTCGGCATATACACCAAAAACAATTTCGGTGCGCGATCCGGTTAACTGGCCTTCATTTAAATTGACCATAAACCGGCCTTTAACCAATTCCTGGGATAAAATTTCACTGAAATCACCCAATGGTGTGATCTCGCCTTCGGGACTCTGAAGCCGGATCTCGTAGGAAATTGTTTCGCCGGTTTTGTTGATCGCTTTGATCTCGAAAATATTGCTGTACCGGTTGTCTGTAAGGGTTTGATAAAGTGTACCCGGCTGCCTTTTTATGGATGTTTCTGTGTCGGCCCGAAAACCAAGCAGCACGATAAAAATGGTGGCCAATACAAGCAATATTCCGCTGTAGCCCATCACGCGGGGAGTCAATACATTGCTTTTCCCGTATTGGATGGCATTCTCTGAAGAGTACCGGATCAGCCCTTTGGGCTTATCAATCTTCTCCATCACATGATCGCAGGCGTCCATGCAGGCCGTACAGTGAATGCACTCGAGCTGGGTACCATTCCGGATGTCAATTCCCATCGGGCAGACTTTCACACACCGATAGCAATCGATACAATCGCCAAAATTTTCAGGGGCCAGGCCAAGATCTTCAAGCGTAGCTTTGCCGGCAATTTCAGGCCGCCGGGATATTTTGGCCCGTTTCTCCCCCCGCTTATAGTCGTACATCACGTTGATGGAATTATTGTCCAGCATTACCGACTGCATCCGGCCGTAGGGACAGATAAAATGGCATACCTGCTCGCGCATAAATGCAAATACGCCGTAGAATGTGGCGCTGAAAATGATCATCGCAGACAACCCCGCCAGGTGTTCAGATGGCGGATCGGTAATAATTGCATACAGCTCTTCAATACCTATGATATAAGCCAGGAAGAGGTTGGAGATCAGGAAAGCCAGGCCAAAGAAGACACTATGTTTTAACGTTTTTTTCCGGAATTTCGACCATGTCCAGGGGGCGCGATTCAGCCGGATCTGTTCCGCACGGTCTCCTTCAATCCAGTACTCGACCCGCCTGAAAACCATCTCCATAAAAATGGTTTGGGGGCAGGCCCACCCGCACCAGAGCCGGCCAAAGACGGCCGTAAACAGTACGATAAACAAAATCATTGTTAATAATCCGAAAAGCAGTAGGTGAAGATCCTGCGGCCAGAACACCATTCCAAAGATCACAAACTTGCGTTCAATGATATTCAGCAGGAGCAGCGGCTGGCCATTTATGGTGATGAATGGACCGGAAAAGAAAAAGAGCAGTAAAAAGAAAGCTACTGCGTTCCTGGCTTTAAAGTAGTTGCCGCCGGGTTTTTTGGAGAAAATCCAATTCCGCTTGCCTTCCTCATTTACCGTGGAAAGGTGGTCTCTGAAAGAGGCGGTTCGTTTTTCACTTTCGGTTGCCATACTGCCTGGTTTCCTGGCTGTCCAAAAAGAGTATCATTATTTCAGAATCTCCCATCGTTTATTAAGTCAGGAGATACCGGATCGGAGTCCGGTATGACGAAATATTGAGTAATATCTTTATTACCCCTTTTTGGACAGCAATCATGTTAGATAATTATAGTTCAGCGGCTAAATCCGGAGTACATCGCTCAGCCCGGCTTGTATCCGGAGCTTTGGCATCCGGCGGATTGGAACCCTGCAGGGAAACAATATAGCTCACCAGTTGCTGAACCTCGTCGTTGCTGAGTTTTGCACCGCCACCATACGCCAGCATTCCCCGGTCGGGATACCCATCAATGATGCTCATTGCAATATCTTTGGGGCCGCAGCCATGGAGCCAGTATTCATCGGTTAAATCGGGCCCCACAAGGCCCTGGGCATTTTGGCCGTGACAGGTAAAACAGAGTTGTGCCGGTTTATCAAAAATGGCTTTTCCGGCAGCTATATCTGCTTCATCAGTACTGAAGACCCATTCATAGGATTCATCAGGCCTGTTATCAGGGCTGCCATAGATGGCTTCGGCGGCGGCAATTTCCATATCATACTCTTCATGCTGGTCCGCGCCCCAGTCCAGAACTTCGTAATAGAGAAAATAACCGATACCAAAAGCGATGGTAAAGTAAAAAAGCCAAAGCCACCAGACGGGCATGTGGTTGTCAAGTTCACGGATGCCATCATATTCGTGATCGAGCAGTTTATCTTTTTCATCGTCAAATACTTTCATTTTTCCGGGTGTCAAGAGTTTGAATTGATTCGTCTGTTTCCAGCGGAAGGCGGGCCGCTTCATCCCAGTGGCTTTTATCCTTTTTGAACAGGTAAATTAGCATGGCAATGAAGAAACCCAGGAACAACATCAGGGCGATGATTGGAAAGGTTGCAATACCTTCGATGGATCGTAATACGTCTTTATACATAATGGATGATTATTCGTTTTCGTCATTCACCAGTGCCTGGCTCGATGGCAGATTTTCAAAAGGATCATTATTTCCTTTGATGTCGATCCCCAGCCGCTGCATATAAGCGATAATGGCGATGATTTTTTTCTCTGAAGTTATTTCAATGCCATCGAGCTGCTCAAAGCCGGAATCATGAAGGTCTTTTGTGATCTCTTCCGACTGGGCCTGCAAATCCGCCAGCGCTTCATCTTCATACCCCTCGCGATACGGAACCCCAACTCTTCGCAGTGCTTTTATCCGGGAGCCGATAGAACTTTGATCCATATCCTGCGTCAGCAGCCAGGGATAAGCCGGCATAATCGATCCCGGTGATGTGGACGTCGGATCATGCATGTGACGCAGATGCCAGGAGTCGGAATATTTTCCGCCTAACCTGTGGAGATCCGGGCCGGTTCGTTTGGAACCCCATAAAAACGGGTGATCATATACAAATTCACCGGCTTTGGAGTACTCGCCATACCGTTCGGTTTCGGAGCGAAACGGGCGTATCATCTGCGAGTGGCATCCGACGCACCCTTCAGCGATGTAGATGTCGCGTCCTTCCACTTCAAGCGGTGTGTAGGGTTTTACACTGGAAATGGTGGGTACATTGGAATCCACAAGCGCTGTGGGTACATACTCTATAATTCCGCCAATGGAGATGACCACGAGGGTCAGGGCTGTAAGCTGCAGAGGACGACTTTCCAGCCGCCGGTGCCATTTTTCTTTGGCTCCGTTTGTCGAAGCGACCAGGGGTTGGGCCTGATCTTTTTCCTGCTCTACCAGGTTCCCGCTTTTTGCCGTTTTGTAGAGGTTATAAACCGCAAAACCAGCTCCGGTAATAAACAGTGTTCCTCCAATAGCCCGGAGCGCATACATCGGGATAATCTGCTCTACCGTTTCCAGGAAGTTCGGATACTGAAGTAATCCGTCTGCAGTAAACTCTTTCCACATCAGGCTTTGGGTGATACCGCCCCAGTACATCGGGATGACGTAGAAAATGGCCCCCATTGTGGCAAACCAGAAATGGGCATTTGCCAGCTTCATGGAGTAGAGTTTGGTTTTATAAATCCGTGGTGTGATGTAGTAGAGCATGGCAAACGTCAGGCCGCCGTTCCACAGCAAAGCTCCCAGGTGAACATGGCCGATAATGTAGTCACTGTAGTGAGCCACAGCGTTTACATTCCCGATGGAGAGCATCGGCCCTTCGAAGGTTGCCATCCCGTACGCGGTGATCCCAACCACAAGGAATTTCAGTGCAGGATCTTCACGAACCTTATCCCACGCGCCCCGCAGGGTGAGCAGTCCGTTCAGCATACCGCCCCAGGATGGTGCGATCAGCATCAGGCTGAAGACGGTACCGAGTGCCTGGGTCCAGCCGGGAAGTGCGGTGTACAGCAAGTGGTGCGGACCCGCCCAGATATAGATAAAGATGAGCGACCAGAAATGAACAATCGAAAGCCGGTACGAGAAAATCGGCCGGTTTGCCGCTTTGGGGATGAAATAGTACATAATACCCAGGAACGGTGTCGTCAGAAAGAAGGCGACTGCATTATGCCCGTACCACCACTGCACCAGCGCATCCTGGACACCGGCATAGACCGGGTAACTTTTCAGGAAAGTAGCGGGAATTTCAACAGAGTTTACAATGTGAAGAACGGCCACAGTCACAAACGTGGCGATATAGAACCAGATGGCCACATACATATGTTTTTCGCGCCGTTTCCAGATGGTCATCAGCATGTTGACACCGAACACCACCCAAATTACGGTAATGGCAATATCAATCGGCCACTCCAGTTCGGCATACTCTTTACTGGTGGTAAAACCCAGCGGAAGCGTAATAACCGCGGAAAGGATAATGGCCTGCCAGCCCCAGAAATTAATCTTGCTTAAAAGATGACTCCACATGGGCGTTTTACACAGCCGGGGAAGTGAATAGTAAATTCCATAGAAAATGGCATTTCCTGCAAAGGCAAAAACCACGGCATTCGTGTGAAGGGGACGCAGCCGTCCGTAGGATAGTTCGGGTATCATCCCCAGAAATCCGGGATAAATCAGTTTGATGGCGATGGTTAGTCCCACCAAAAAGCCGATAATTCCCCAAAAGACTGTTGCTATACCAAACTGCCGGACAATTTTATTGTCGTAATAAAATGTATCCTTACCGACAGCTTCCTTCTTTTCAGGTTGATGTAATAGTTCTGTTTCCATTAATCGTCAGTTCTTTTTGAAGTGTCTGTTTCTTTTGAATCGGTTTCTTTGTTGTCGAATAAAATTCTGATGGCCGGGGTATGGGCATCGTCATATTGTCCGTCGCGAACCGCCCAGAAAAAAAGTCCCAGGAAAATGAGTGCCACAAATAGGCTGAAGCCAATGAGCATGAAGATTACTTCCATTGGTTCATCCCCATTCTTTTTGCGGTTAGCCACGTGGCCGTTGTTGTAAAAATCATGATGCTGATGGAACTCACCGGCATAATGATGGCAGCCACAAGAGGAGTGAGTTTGCCGGCTACGGCAAAGCTCAGCCCGATCACGTTGTAGGCGAGTGAAAGGCCAAAACTGTATTTAATGATGTTGATGCTCTTCCGTGCAAAATTTATAAAGGTATCCAGCCGGTTCAGCGAAGAGCTATCGAGAATGGCATCGCATGCGGGGGTAAACGAGCTGATGTTTTCCGTCAGGGCGATCCCAAAATCACTCTGCTGAAGAGCACCCGCATCATTCAGCCCGTCCCCGATCATGACCACACGTCCATCTTTCTGTTTCTGCAGGTTTTTGATGAATTCGAGCTTTTCCTGTGGAGTTTGCTGAAAGCGCAGGGAATCTTCATCAAAAAAGGTTGCTAAATGTTCTTTCTGAGTATCATTATCCCCGGAGATCAGAAAAATGGAAAAACGGGTTTTCAAATTATTCAGCAGTTCCCGGATTCCGGACCTGTATTTACCGTTAATTTCAAACCAGCCAAGCCACTCTCCATCCACAGCGACATCCACCCGCGAAACGGACCGTTTATCCTTAACTTTTTTGATGGTGCCGTTCTTCAGAAAACCTTTAACGAAATCCGGGGAGCCAATCACAACCTGCCTGCCTGCCGCTTCCGATTTGATTCCATTGTTTAACATTTCGTTAAAAAGCCGGACCGGGACTTTAGGGCAGGAATCGAGATGATCCGCAATTTTCTGGCTGAGCGGATGCGTGGACTGCCGGCATACGGATTTGATCAGCGAGGCATCAGAAGCAGACAGCAGGTTCCCGCAAAAAGTAACTTCGGCAGAATCAGCCTGGGTTAAGGTTCCGGTCTTATCAAAAACCACAGATCCTGCTTTGGCCAGGTTTTCAACCACATCGGTCGATTTGATGTACAACCCGTTCCGCGAAAAAATGTTAAGGGCTGAACCCAGCGTGAACGGTGAGGAGAGGGCCAGGGCACACGGGCAGGCGATAATCAGCACAGCCGTGAAAACGGAAATAGCCATATCTGATCCATAGGGCAGCCAGAGAAATCCCGAAGTTACAGCAATCCCAATTACAGCCAGTGTGAAATGTGGACTGATACGATCTGCCAGGGTGGTGATATTCTTTTTTTGAGCAGGATCGAAAGCCGCATCATTCCAGAGTTTTGTGATGTAGCTGCCGGAAACCTCCTTAATAATGCTCATCTCAGCCGAAGTGCCCATGATTTTTCCGCCGGCGTAAATCCTGTCACCCTTCTGAATTTCCACCGGGTCCGACTCACCGGTGATGAAGCTGTAATCCACAAAAGCTTTTTCAGAAAGCAGGAGAGAATCGGCAGGGATCAGCTCCTGGTTTCGGACCAGCATCCGGTCACCCTCTTTTAGTTTATCAATCGATACGGTTTTTGTGGAGCCGCCGGAATCCACAACCGTTATGGAAATAGGCAGGTAAGATTTATAGTCGCGGTCGAATGAGAGCCGTTCGTAGGTTTTGTTCTGAACGATCCGGCCGATCAGCAGAAAAAAAATCAGTCCCGTAAATGAATCCATATATCCGGCACCCGTGCCGGAAACAATCTCGTAGACACTCCGGAGAAAAAGCGCAAGAATGCCAATGGAGATCGGCACATCGAGATTGATTCCACCCTGTTTTATTGCCGCCCATGCCGACTTCAGGTAATCGCTGCTGCTATAGAACAGTACCGGAAGCGCGAGTGCGATGTTCAAAATGCCGAAAAAGATATGATAAGCTCCCTGCGAGTCGAGGGTTGAGTCGGAGAGATATTCCGGAAAACTGAACAGCATGATGTTACCGAACGCGAATCCGGCCACACCCAGCTTCAGCCAGAGCCGCCGGTTGGGGAATAATCCGGATTTATGATCCAGTTTCTCCAGCCGAAGTTCAGGCTCATAACCTATCGACGAAAGCAGTTCGGCAATGGACCGGAGGCTCGTTTCTTTACGGTTGTATGAAATGCTGAGTTCCCGTTTCAGAAAATTCACCCGGCTGTTTTTGATGCCGCTGTCGAGTTTATACAGGTTTTCGAGCAGCCATACGCAGGAGGTGCAGTGGATATTGGGGATGCTGAGGCTGACATGAACGGTTTCTCCCTGCATGAAATCGGCCAGAAGTTCAACGACAGCCGGATCATTGAGGAAATCAAATCCGCCGCGATACCGGTTTTTTTTTAAGGAAATGCCGGGTTGATCTTCGAGGCAATAGTAGGTATTCAGCTCATTTTCACTGAGAATTTCATACACGAGTTTGCAGCCGGTACAGCAAAATGTTTTTTCATCGAGTTTTACGATCTCTTCGAGACACGCCTCGCCACAGTGATAGCAGGTAGTTTCTTTATGTATGAGAATTTCGGCGGTTTGCATCAGGCAGAGAAAGTGTCTGTATCTGTAAAAATTACATAATATCGTATATTAATATCCGAAATTATTTTAAGGGGCTTCTGTCTTAAATGCAATTCAAATTGTTTATTTATTCAGAATACATCTCAGGAAATTGTTTATCGGCAGAAGCTACTGTTATTGCAATGGGACAAGTCTGGCGGAATAATGTTTGAAAACGGCCTGGCAGAAATGATAATATAGCCCTTCCATTTTTCCCGCTGCTGGTGTGCAGGAAGAATCACTTCCAGGACATAATCCAAGTGGCTTTAAGTATAGACCCGGCGAACCAGCTCCAGGTTTGCGGGTTTTTTGGTGCCGTCGGGCTGGAGGCGAAACATGACGCTGCCAATTTCTACAGAATGGAACTCCCCCAGAATTTACAGAGCATTCGCCAGAGACCAGGCCGGGTGCTCAAGCGGCGGAATATGTTAAGAAAGCATCTCTTTGACATCTATAGTAAAGTGCATGCCCACCCATGGGCTGAACCATTGGAATGCCGGCTTTAATCTGTTTATCACTTAAATACAAGGTGCGAATCCGGTATCGCAGTTGCGAATATTTTTATAAAATTGTACTATATAAATGGGTATAATACTATTTTATCTTTAATAGGATCGGGTATGGCACAAATGATACAGAAAGAAAGTTCGCAATGGGTTGGTACCCTTGCTTATTTAATTACGGAATTCCTTTTTTTTGAAATCCTCACCGGACTATTTATCTATCTTCTGCCTTTTAGCGTGGCTAATCAGATGATGGTGCTTGTTCACACAGCAGTTGGCCTGGTGTTTTTAGTACCCTTCGCCTGGTATCAGTTTAAACACTGGAAGTTGTACAGAACCCGGCAGATGAATGATGTAAAACTCACCGGGTATATTTCAATGACGGCAGTTATTATAGCGTTGGTATCCGGATTGATCCTGACCTGGCAGGCGGCTTTTGGTACTAAAATCAGCTACCTCTGGCGCGATATTCATATTATTTCCACTTTTGTACTTCTGGCTTCTGTTATTCCCCATCTGTTGCTAATCGTAGTCCGGGATATACGGGCGAAATCTCAGGTAAAGACAGATCTTGATTCCCGGATACAGGCTGAAAAACATTTCGGGTTTAACAGCTTGTACATTATTTTAATACAATTCGCCGTGGTAGGTTTATTTCTGTTCGTTCACAATCCACCGGTTCTGCAGGAAGGGTTTCCCGATGACTATGAATTTCCTCATGGCAGCGATAATCCTTTTGCCCCGAGCCTGGCTCAAACAACAACAGGAGGGGCCATAGATGCTAACCTGCTTGGTGGTTCTCAATCATGCGGAACGGCGGGCTGTCACCAGCAAATCAAGGAGGAATGGGAGGTAAGTGCGCATAGATATGCGGCCGAGGATCCTTTCTTCAGAACGGTTCAGGCGGCAATGACTGAAGAAAAAGGCGCTGCGGCAACAAGATATTGTGCCGGATGCCACGACCCGATTTCTTTATTTGCAGGCACAAAAAATCTTCATAATGACGACCTGACAAATAAGATCGGGTTGAATGAAGGGGTTTCCTGTATCTCCTGCCATTCGATTACACAGGTAGATGAGCGGGGCAATGCCGATTACGCTATAGATCCACCACAACGATACATGTTTGAAATACATGAAGGAAAAACTGCAAAATGGTTGAATGATTTCCTGATTCGGGCCTATCCTCAGCAGCACGTCGAAAGTTTCGAACGCTCTCTCTTTAAATCTTCTGAATACTGTTCATCATGTCATAAACAATTTATAGATGAACAGATTAACCAGGTAGGCTGGGTACAGCTGCAAAATCAATATGACCCATGGAAAGAGAGCCATTGGTTTACCGATGGAGATGCAACAGTGTCTATTGAGTGCAGGGAGTGCCATATGCCATTAACAGACTCTTTTGATCCCTCCCGCGGGGATGCAACAGACTATAATCGTACTCCCGAAGACGGTAAACACAGAAGCCATCGTTTTCTTGGTGCGAATCAGTTTGTTCCTACTGTACTGGATCTGCCAAATGCTGAAGAACAAGTGGAAAAAATTGAGAAGTGGCTGCAGGGTAAACTGGAAATACCGGAAATAGCTGACAAATGGGAATCAGGTCCGGCAGTACCTATAACACTCCTGACGCCCGATAGTATTCGCATAGGGGAATATCTGCCGATGGATGTTTTGCTGACCAACAGCAAGGCAGGACATGATTTTCCAACCGGGCCCCTCGATATCATACAATCGTGGATTGAAATTACCGCTGAAGATCAGAATGGCCAGGTCATTTTTTCTTCAGGAGGCCTGGATGAAGATTATTTCATAGAACCGGGCTCCTTTATTTTCAGGGCAGAACCTGTTGATCAGTTCGGCAGCCCAATCGATCGCCATAATCTGTGGGATATGGTCGGCGTTCGGTACAGCCGGGCTCTTTTCCCCGGCCGGTCCGATTATGCACGTTTCGCCTTCACAGTTGATCCGTCTGAATCGGAAAACGAGAGTTTTTCAGCCGCTCACAAATCGGCTGAATATTCGGTAGATGTCCCATCCGGGATCACCGATATCTATATCACGGCCAAATTACAATACCGAAAGATAAATCAGTTCCTGATGAGTGAAGCTTTTGAAACGTTATTAGGTATACCAACTGCACCGGTTACCACCCTCTCAGAAGATTCAAAACATGTAAAAGTGTTTGAGGGAGGAATTTGATTTATGATGCCAAAGTTTTCAAGGCGAAGAAGAAAAATACTATTTACAGCTATTTTCAGCACCTTTTTTTTTCTAATAGTAGCTGCTTTAATATTTAAAAAAAATGATCCTGTTCAATATGTACCCGGCCAGCCGGTAGATGGTGTCACTTCCAGGTTATTCCGTGAGTTACCTGAAGATGTACCAGATGTGAAATTTGAAGATGTAACAAAAAAAACCGGTATTGATTTTATTCATTTTAATGGGAAGCGTACTGCCCGCCTTGCAGAAGATATGGGATCGGGGGCAGCATGGATTGATTTTAACAATGACGGGTATGAGGACCTGTTTATCGTTAACTATTCAGGATCACTTGACATCCCTGATGAAGAACTCTCTAAATCTGAAGCAACACCGGCTCTTTACCGGAATAACGGAAATGGCACATTTACTGATGTTACAGAAGAGGCCGGTTTAAATATCCCGGTTCGCGGAATGGGAACGGCATGGGCTGATTTTAACAACAATGGCTGGATAGATTGCCTGATCACAGCTTACGGAAAAAACATACTGTTCAGGAATAACGGGGACGGTACGTTTACTGATATTACGGAAGAAAGCGGAATAGACAGGGTTGAGGGGTTTTGGGCAGGAGCTGCCTGGGGCGACTTTAACCTGGATGGATTCCTGGACATCTATATTACCGGGTATGTATCCTACTTCGATATTCCCTCCCTCGAAAACCAGGCTCACAGACATGAACCCCCTTCTTTAAATCCTTCGGTCTTTGAACCCGTTCCAAACCTTTTGTTCATGAATAACGGAGATGGAACTTTTATCGAGATAGCTGAACAGGCAGGAGTCGCCAACCCCCGGGGCAGAAGCCTGGAAGTAGTATGGATTGATCTGACATATAATGGTTTGCCCGATTTATATGTTGCCAATGATGTCTCCGATAATATGTTCTACCGGAATATGGGTGATGGAACTTTTCTGGATATCAGCCATTCTGCAAAAGTTTCTGACTACCGCGGGTCGATGGGGATGGCCTTCGGCGACTGGGATGGAGATGAAGATATAGATATGTTCATTACCCACTGGATTGCTGAAGAGAATGCTCTCTATAACAGCTCCTGGAGCGATAATACAACGGGTGGTATGATTTTTTTCAGCGATGAGGCGGACAGGCTCGGACTGGGCCAGTCGTCATTACAGAAAGTGGGATGGGCTACTTCGTTTTTTGATTTTGACAACGACGGCCGGCCAGACCTTTTTGTTGTTAACGGACACACCAACCAAATGAGAGATGAACCGGCACAGCTGGTAGGCATGGGCGATCAGCTCTACTGGAATCGCAATAATGAAGAGGGTTTTTATGATATTTCATCAGTTGCGGGGAATTACTTTGAAGAAAAGCATGTGGGAAGGGGCGGTGCCTATGCTGACTTTAATAACAACGGGTTGCTCGACCTGTTCATCCTCAATCATAACGGACATGGTATTTTGCTGGAAAATAAGTCCGGTACAGAGAATAACTGGTTACAGGTCTACCTGACAGGAATTGAAAGCAACCGATCTGCTATTGGAGCGAAACTCCGGCTGATTACTACAGAAGGAATTCAGATTAAACAGGTGGGCTCTCAAAGTTCTTACCTGTCCCAAAATACCCTGGTTCAGCATTTTGGGCTTAAGGATGTTGAAGTGGTCGATGCACTTGAAATTACATGGCCGGGAGGAAGAAAAGAGGTTTTCAAAAACCTGCCTGTTAACCAGCGGCTCAATATTACAGAAGGAGATTCCGGAGTAATACCTTAAAAATCATAATTAACAGAAGCACTGATGAGTTTTACTCTATGAAAAGAAGCCAGATATTAATATTAGTTTTTTTGTTGCTACTTTTTTTCTTTGCAGCTTTTTGGAAGCATGGTTTTATCTTATCAGAGGGGCAGCCTGTTTCAGATACGACAGAGAACCACGACCGAACAGCACTTTTAGAGTTCAGGGATCATTACAGTCAGGCCTCTGCTCTTCAAAATGACCAACAATATGAGACCGCCGCCCACTGGTATGAAAAGGCACTTGCATTAAATCACGACCATGAAGGCACGTTGTATAACCTGGGAAATGTAAATCTATTGATAAAAGAATTCAGTGAAGCTGAAAAATACTGGCGCCGGCTTTCTCAGATTAACCCTCGTTCAGCCAGGGCGTGGCTTCAACTTGGAACCCTTTATTTTTGCAGGGATGATCAAAATTCAAAATTCAACCCTCTGCTGGCAAAAGAAAATTATTTAAAAGCCAGTGATTTGAACAGGGAAGAAACCGGTCCTTTACTTAAACTTTCAAAACTTGCTGTATTTGAAAAAAAATATCCTGAAGCTGAAAAATACGCTGATATTGTACTTGCCCAGAATTACAGGAGTTATCAGGCGTATTTTTTGAAGGGATATATTGAATGGAAAAAGGGCAATGAATCAGCGTCCTCAGAAATTCTTTCTGAATCCAAAAATTTGTTCGATTCCTATCAGCAGGTAAAAATGGCAGGGGAAGGAGCTACTGCAAAAGGGTCAGGCCCAATGCTTTCTGGAGATATGTACTGTGACTTTTTTGGAACAGAGATTGAACTGGTGCTTGAGGACTATAAAGAACCTGACCCTCGCCAGGTATTTAAACAGTTTGAAAGAAGAATTTTTGAAGAGCTGCCATAAGAAATTTAATTATCTGGTTATTTAATTTCCCAGGTATTGCCACTCTCGAATAAATTCTGAATGCTTTTATAACTTCGATTTTGTTCGGCCTGTGCAATTGCTGCATGGACTTTCTCATCAAAAGTAGTGGTTTCATGTTTTCGTATCACTCCCATCGCGACGGGAAAATCGGGTATCTGCATTTTTGCTAAAGCAATATGGAGCTGTGTTTCTTCACTTGTGGGGTCGTGAACAAGAATATCGTTGATGTCATCATCAACATAAACCGGTACTTTTGTCACCCTTAAACCATTTAATTTCAGCCCAAATTTTTGATCCTTACCATAAATCATTGGTTTTCCATGCTCCAGCAGTACCTGGTTATTATCTTTAGTTTCCCGGCCTGTAATTTCCTCATGTATTCCATCGGTGAAAATCACGCAATTTTGCAAAACCTCAATAACTGAAGTTCCTTTATGGGCATTTGCCTGCATCATAACATCCTCTAACAATTTCGGATCTTTATCCGAAACACGGGCAAAAAAAGTCACCCCTGCACCTATGGCCAGTTCACCAATATTAAATGGCTTTTCATATGATCCTTCTGGCGAAGTTTTAGTTTTTAAACCTTCCGGTGTGGTTGGTGAAGTCTGGCCTTTGGTCATTCCGTAAATTCTGTTATTGAAGATCACCACATTCATATCAGTGTTTCTCCGGGCAGCGTGAATGAAATGATTACCACCGATAGCCAGTGAATCTCCATCTCCCGTCACAACCCATGTATTTAATTTAGGGTTGGCCAGCTTTAATCCGGTTGCAACAGCAGCTGCCCTTCCATGAATTGAGTGTATTCCGTACGTGTCCATATAGTAGGGAAGGCGGGATGAGCATCCTATTCCGGATATAACAACCAGATCCTCTTTCCGCCGGTTTAATTGTGCGAACACCTTTTGTATGATTGCAAGTATCATATAATCACCACAACCAGGGCACCATCGCACCAATTGATCGCTTTCAAAATCTTTTTTGGTTAATTCAGTTTGCATAACTCAATCCCTGCAGTTCGTTTAAAATTCTGTTTTTGATCTCAGATGTAAAAAATGGCTGCCCCTGTATTTTGTTGTATTGCAAATAGCTGAACTGGGGAAGTTCCATTTTTAGGTAATTGGCGAACTGGCCGTTGTTCAATTCACAAACCAGTATATTGTCGA
Source organism: Balneolaceae bacterium (assembly GCA_040882525.1). Lineage (GTDB taxonomy): Bacteria > Bacteroidota > Rhodothermia > Balneolales > Balneolaceae > Rhodohalobacter. The sequence continues at coordinate 195,304 of JBBEBD010000058.1, forward strand.
AATTTTCGAATACAGAAGCTGTATTTTCCGGTAAAGGCTTTATGTAATTGAAGTGCGTATAACCAATGTTATAATGATCTTCTTCAAGCAGCTCCAGTATTGCTGTATTAATTGCCCCGAATGTGCTTCCCCATCCAACCACCAGCAGATCACCTTGCTGTGCACCTGCTATTTTCTGCCCGGGGATTTTACGGGCCACCCTCCTGATTTTTTCTTCCCGTAGTTTTGTCATTTTCTCATGGTTCTCCGGGAGGTAAGTCAGGTTTCCGGTATTTTCTTCCTTTTCCAGTCCGCCAATCCTGTGCTCAAAACCTTTCATGCCGGGGCTCATCCAATACCGGTTCAGGCTTTCAGGATCACGCTGATATGGCATCCAGTCTTCCGCTTTCCCCTTAAAATAGGGGACATTAATTTCAGGAAGTTTTTCCATATCCTGAATTTTCCAGGGGTTTGAACCACTTGCAAGGTATGTATCCGATAAGAGAATGACCGGTGTTGTATGTTCGATCGCAATTTTACATGCCTGATAACTGAAATCAAAGCAGTTACTTGGGGTGCTTGCTGCCATCACTACAAGTGGTGCTTCACCATGGCGCCCGAACAGGGCCTGGTTTAAATCGCTTTGTTCTGTTTTTGTAGGTAACCCGGTAGAAGGCCCTGCCCGCTGTACATCTACTACCACCAAAGGCAGTTCTGCAATTACCGCTAATCCCAGGGCTTCTGATTTTAAAGAAAGGCCGGGCCCAGAAGTTGAGGTGACAGATAAATTCCCTGCAAAGGCAGCTCCAATTGCAGCTGTAACAGCGGCAATTTCATCTTCTGCCTGTAATACTATAGAACCAAAATCTTTCCGGGCTGAAACTTCATGAAGTATTTCCGATGCCGGTGTAATAGGGTATGAACACAACGACAATGATTTTTTGCTTTTTTGTGCTGCAGCCAGTAAACCCCATGCGATTGCTGTATTTCCATCAATATTCCGGTATTTGCCTTTTGGCAAATCAGCCGGTGGTATAACCACAGAAGGGCCAAAAATTTCCGTTGTATCAGCAAAATTAAATCCAGCTTTCAAAGCACGTTTATTGGCTTCTACCAGCTCCGGTTTATTTTCAAATTTTTTTTGAATGAAATTTACTGCATTTTTCAATGGACGGGTAAACATGTAGAACACAATACCAAGGGCGAACATGTTTTTACTTCTCATCATGGAATTCATATCAAGCCCCAGGTCTTTTAATGCTTCCCGGGTTAAGGTAGAAGCCGGGGCGGAGATAATATAGTAGTCTTCCAGGCTTCTGTCTTCCAGAGGGTTGGTTACATAGTCTGCTTTTTTCAGATTTTTCCGGGAAAAATTATCATTATCTGCAATTATGGTTCCCCCAATCTTTAGGTAAGGCAGATTTCCCTTTAAAGCTGCAGGGTTCATTACAACCAGTACATCTACTTTATCACCGGGAGTATAAATTTCGGTTCCCCCAAATTGTACCTGGAAACTTGAGACTCCACCCACACTACCCTGTGGAGCCCGGATTTCTGCAGGAAAATCAGGTATGGTTGTCAAATCATTTCCGGCATATCCGGACGATTGGGTGAAAATATCACCGGTGAGCTGCATGCCATCGCCGGAGTCACCTGAAAAACGAATTACCGCCTTTCTCATGGTTGGGTTTAATACATTTTCTGCCATAAGGTTTACTTTTATGTTAAACTACTTTCAAATCTTACCTAAAACTGATAATGGAATTATCCATGCAGCAAAGACTGTCTGGCCAATAGTTCCTCTTCGGTTTCTTCATGATCCAGGTGAGTAATGATGCAATCCGGTACAGGACAGAATGCAATACACTGTTCTTCATCATGAAATCCTTTACATTCCGTGCACTTGTCGGCTACAATAAAATAGAAGTCATCACTTATCGGGTCCTGTAACTCCTCAGCGTCAACCTCTTCACCGCTGTTTAGTTTTACCATTCCTGTTATGCTTGTCCCTTCAGCCATAGACCATTCGACGCCGGGTTCGTATATTGCCTGATTCGGGCATTCTGGTTCACATGCCCCGCAATTAATGCATGTATCTGTGATTGTAAGAGCCATAGTATTCTGGGTTTTTGATGTTAATAATTTTCGTAAAAGGCATTATAAATTTTAAATAAAGATATTTAGATAAAAAACTCTAATTAAAAGGTAGTAAAATTTGTCAGATGCTTCAACTCAGCGTTAAAAATAGATTGAAATAATGAAGATACTATTGATTATATGGCGTTTAAACCTGTTGCGGTGACTTTCACCGGCTTGCTGCAGCTATCTTCTTATCCTGATAATCCTTTAAATGGGCCTGAGCTGCAGAAAGCCGTGCTACCGGAACCCTGTATGGTGAACAGCTGACGTAATCAAGATTCTGACTATAGAAAAAAGTAACACTTTTAGGTTCTCCGCCGTGTTCCCCACAAATTCCTATTTTGATACCGGGACGTTCTTTACGGCCATTTTCAGCAGCCATAGCAACAAGTTGTCCTACTCCTTCAATATCCAGAACCTGGAAGGGATCTTCAGCAAGTATTCCCAGTTTCAGGTATTCTCCAAGAAATTTACCCGCATCATCACGGCTGTAACCAAAGGTCATCTGGGTCAGATCATTCGTTCCGAACGAGAAAAATTCAGCATCCCTGGCTATTTCTCCGGCTACAAGGGCAGCCCTCGGAATCTCTATCATTGTTCCGATTTTATAAGAAACCTGCATCTCCTGCTCTTCAAATACTTTTTCAGCAGTTTGATCAATGACCAATTTTTGGCTTCGGAATTCTTGTGGGGTTCCAATAAGCGGAATCATAATCTCAGGCAGCACGGTTACTCCCCTTTTCTTTAAATCTAATGCTGCCTCCAGAATAGCACGGGTCTGCATTTCAGTGATTTCGGGATATGTGATACCCAGCCGGCATCCGCGGTGGCCAAGCATAGGATTGAATTCACTCAGTGACCGGATTTTTTCTTTCAGTACACTTAATTTAATTCCAATATCTTCAGCCACACTGCTTATTTCGTCTGGCTCACTGGGTAAAAATTCGTGAAGAGGCGGATCTAAAAGACGAATAGTTACCGGTTTTTCCTTCATAATGTTAAAAATTTCAATAAAATCCTGTCGCTGATATGGCAGCAGAATGCTCAGGGATTTTTTCCGTTCCTCCACAGAATTGGAAAAAATCATGCGCCGGATCGCCCGGATCCTTTCTTCCCCGAAAAACATGTGTTCCGTACGGCATAAACCAATACCCTCTGCCCCGAATTCAATAGCTTTTTCCGCATCCTGAGGCGTGTCGGCGTTGGTTCTGACACTCATATCCCGAAAAGAGTCAACCCATTCCATAAAAAGATGGTAATCATTATCCAATGCAGGTTTTATAACTGGTTTTTGGCCGGCAATCACACTACCCAGGGTACCATCTATGGATATCCACTCTCCCTCATTCACGGTGATATAGCCGTTGGTAAAGGATTTGTTTTCATAATTTATAACAATATTTCCACAGCCTGCCACGCAAGGTTTACCCCATCCCCTGGCAACCACGGCGGCATGTGAGGTCATTCCTCCGCGGGAAGTTAAAATACCTTCAGCGGCAGACATTCCACCAACATCCTCCGGACTGGTTTCGATTCGAACCAGAATCACCGGATCATTATTTTCAGCAGCTTCCTCAGCTTTTTCGGCACTGAAAACCACTTTACCAACAGCAGCTCCGGGTGAGGCCGGAAGGCCTGTACCGATAATGTCTGTTTCTGCCAGGATGCTGTTATCAATCTGTGGGTGCAGCAACTGATCCAGGTGGTTTGGCTCCACTAGCTTCTCAACTGCATCCCGTTTTGAAATAATGCCTTCTTCAACCATCTGAATGGCAATCTTTACAGCCGATTTTCCTGTTCGTTTGCCGGTGCGGGTCTGAAGGATATACAATTTGTTATTTTGAATGGTAAACTCAATATCCTGCATGTTACCATAGTGTTTCTCAAGCTTTTTGCCCAGCTCCAGTAACTCATTGTACGATTCCGGCATTTTTTCTTTGAGGTGGGAGATATCTTCCGGCGTTCGTATTCCTGCTACAACATCTTCACCCTGGGCATTAATCAGGAACTCACCATATAATTTATTTTCCCCAGTCGATGGATTTCTTGTAAAACAGACACCAGTAGCACAATCTTCTCCCATATTGCCATAAACCATTGTCTGAACATTTACAGCTGTACCAAGTACACCTGTGATATGATTAATGCGCCTGTATGTCATCGCACGTTTGCTGTTCCATGAATCAAATACAGCATTCACGGCAAGCTTCAGCTGTTCATATGGATCATCAGGAAACATAAGATCTGTTTCATTCCTGTAAACGGCTTTAAAACGCTCTACTATAACTTTCAGATTTGCAGCTGTTAACTTTGTATCGTGTTGAATTCCCTGTGCCTGTTTTACCTCTTCTATTACTTTTTCAAATTTATTGTGGTCTATATTCATCACAACATTTCCAAACATATCAATAAAACGGCGGAAACAGTCGTAAGCAAATCGTTCGTTTCCAGTTTTTCGGGATAAAGCTTCCACAGTCTCATCATTTAAACCCAGGTCCAGAACAGTGTCCATCATTCCCGGCATGGAAACGGCCGCTCCGGAACGAACAGAAACAAGAAGCGGATTTTTGGGGTCCCCGAAACCTGCGCTCATTGCAGATTCCAGGTAACCAATACCCCGCCTGATTTCCTCCTCAAGATACTCTGGCCAGGACAGCTCGTGTGTGGAATAATATTGACAAGCCTTTGTAGAAATAGTAAATCCTGGTGGAACAGGAAGGTCTATAGCACTCATTTCAGCAAGATTAGCCCCTTTACCTCCAAGCAGATCCCGCATTGAACGATCTCCATCGGCTCTGCCATTTCCAAATGTATAGATATATTCTGCCGTTGTTGTTTTCATAATGTTCTCCTTAATTTCAATGGCTTCATCACAGAGCAGATTTACTGAAACAACTGAATTTTTGTTCTATTTATTACTTAGAATCTAAACACAACTATTAAACCGCTTACTTCAAATCGTTTTCCCTGAACCCCTGCAGGGCACGAATATAATTAGCCCTTTCAAAAGCCCCGGGTTCAGAAACTGAAGCTGAACTCATGGCTCCTCTCACTTCATCAATCGAGTTATACCCTTTTTTTTCCATCCATTCAGGAATTTCAATGAGCATTTGCCTGATCACGTCAGGCCCGCCAAAAAGTAATGCTGAGGCCATCATTGCCACGTCAGCTCCTGCAAGAATCATTTTCATGACATCATGCGCATCATGGATTCCTGTAGTCGCCGCCAGACTACACGTCAGATGAGGACTAAGCATGGCTATCCATCGAAGTGGGAGTCTTTTTTCAAATGAGCTGCTGAGTTCTAAACTGGGTTTTACTTCCAGTTCATCAAGGTCAATATCCGGCTGATAAAACCTGTTAAAAAGTACCAGGCCATCCGCTCCATTTTCCTGAAGTTTCATAGCCATATTCGCAAAAGAACTGAAATAGGGGCCCAGTTTTACAGAAACTGGAATATTCACAGCTTCTTTTACTGCTTTTAAATCATCTATGTACATCTGTTCAACAGTTGAAGATGTCATTGCAGGAAGTGCAGCGATGTAATAAATATTTAATTCTATTGCGTCCGCTCCTGCCTCTTCCATTTTTCTTGCAAAAGATGTCCAACCACCTTTTGACACACCATTCAGGCTGGCAATAATTGGAATTTCAGTATAAATCTTCAGCTTTCGTATATGGTTCAAATACTCTTCTGCATTCAGGTTATTATATTCTGCCGGCTCCGGAAAATAGCTCAATGCTTCTGCATAACTACCACCCGATGTAAACAGGAAATGATCCAATACCTGGAACTCTCTGTTGATCTGTTCTTCAAATAAAGAGTACATCACAATAGCAGAAGCACCTGCATCTTCGAGTCTTTTTGCATCATCCACATCTTTTGACATTGGTGATGCAGAAGGAACAAGCGGGTTTTTAAGCGACAGACCGAGGTATTCTGTTTCTAATTTCATGATATTCCACGTTTTTTTATTGTTATCATCGGGCCCCTTATTAGCGAGAGCACGTTATATCCGGCTCCGGTATCTACTTTATTTTTCATGGAGTACCGTTTTCAGCAGGTTCGTATAGCCTCTGCATCTGTTCATAGATATTCCATCTTTCGTTTACATCTTTTTGTGCCTGATCCATTAATAACCTGGCTGCTTCGGGATCCGATTTAGAAAGCATCAAATACCGCATTTCGTTATATGCATAATCTTTGAACGCTATATTCGGAGCTTTAGAATCGAGCTGGAATGGGTTTTCCCCTTTATATTTTTTCTCCGGGTTAAACCTAAACAGCGGCCAGTAGCCGGAATCCACTGCCATTTTCTGCTGGTTCATTCCATATTTCATATTATAACCATGTGCTATGCAATGGCTGTAGGCAATAATAATTGACGGACCCGGGTAGCGTTCTGCCTCAACAATTGCTTTCATTGTTTGCATATCGCTGGCTCCCATGGCTATTCTCGCCACATAGGCATGGCCATCGGCTACCGACATTAAACCAAGATCTTTTTTGCCTGAGCGTTTACCCGCCGCCGCAAATTTTGCTACAGCACCAAGTGGTGTAGCTTTAGAGCATTGTCCACCTGTATTTGAATAGACTTCCGTGTCCATAACCAGGATATTTACGTCTCGTCCGCTCGAAAGAACATGATCGAGGCCTCCGTAACCGATGTCGTATGCCCAGCCATCGCCACCAAATATCCAAACGCTCTTTCGGACCAGGTAATCAGCCAGACTCATCAACATTTCAGAGTGCCTGGTTCCGGATTTTTTCAGTTCCTCTTTTAACTGTGCAACACGTTCCCGCTGCTCAAATATGCCTGGTTCAGTGGTTTGATCTGCCTTCAATATTCCTTTTACAAGGTCCGGATTTACGGCACCGTTTTGCTTCATAAGAAGCTGTCGGGCCTGTTCACACTGTTTATCAACCGTTACTCTGAAACCAAGGCCAAACTCTGCGTTATCTTCAAAAAGAGAATTCGACCAGGCTGGGCCTAAACCCTGATTGTTGGTTGTATATGGGGTGGTTGGCAGGTTTCCTCCATAAATTGACGAGCATCCGGTTGCATTTGCGATTACCATTCTGTCTCCAAACAACTGGGTCACTAATTTTATGTAGGGAGTTTCACCACAACCTGTACAGGCCCCTGAAAATTCAAAAAGTGGCTGCAGAAACTGTGAGCCTTTAACTGTTTCTGTCTTTAATTCTGAACGATTATACTCAGGAATGGAAAGGAAGAACTCCCAGTTTTCTTTTTCCTGTTCCACCAGGGGTTCTACAGGTTCCATGTTAAGTGCTTTTTTTCCCGTTTCTGTCCGATTCTTGACAGGACATATTTCAACACAAAGTTCACAGCCTGTACAATCTTCAGGCGACACCTGAATGCTTACTTTCGTGTTTTCAGGCCATTCCCGGCCTCTGGCATCCATATATTTAAACGTATCAGGAGCCGCTTCAAGTAATTCGCTATCATATGCTTTCATACGAATTACTGCATGGGGGCAAACCAACATACACTTGCCGCACTGAATACAGATATCGGAATCCAGTACCGGAATTTCCTGTGCTATATTTCTTTTCTCCCAGCAGGTTGTTCCGGTTGGAAAAGTTCCGTCTGCCTCAAAAGCACTTACGGGCAAATTATCTCCATTCCCGGCTATAATCTCGGCGATCACCTTCTTAACAAAATCCGGTGCTTCTACCGGTACCGGCGGGTGCATTTCACCGGTGGAGTTTGCTATTTCCGGAATTGTAAGTTCAAACAGGTTTTTTACAGAATTATCCACTGCCTCATAATTACTTTTTAGCAGCTTCTCACCCTTGTTACCATACGCTTTCTCTATTGCACTTTTGATTTCATTAATGGCTTCTTCTTTTGGTAAAATATCCGATATGGCAAAAAAGCAGGTCTGCATTACTGTGTTAATGCGGGTTCCCATACCGGTTTCACGAGCCACCTTATAAGCATCAATACAATACACTTTAAGATCCTTTTCGATGATATCCTGCTGAACCGGCCTGGGAAGCTCATTCCATAACTCTTCAGGGGGATAAGGGGCATTCAGCAGAAAGGTAGCACCTTTCCTGGCATGCTTCAGAATATCAAGTTTTTTAATAAACTGGAACTGGTGGCAGGCAATGAAATTCGCTTTCTCAATAAGATAAGCAGAACGTATAGGAGAAGGCCCGAATCTCAAATGGGATACGGTTATAGCTCCGGATTTTTTTGAATCGTAAACAAAGTAACCCTGGGCATAATGGGTCGTATTATCCCCAATTATTTTAATCGAATTTTTGTTAGCACTAACCGTACCATCGGCTCCAAGGCCAAAAAACAGTCCTTCAAATACGTTTTCATCTGTTTGCCATTCAACATCAGGCATATCGAGGCTCTGATGACTTACATCATCATGAATTCCAATCGTGAAATGATTCTTTGGCTTTTGGCTATTTAACTCATCAAAAATTCTCTTTACCATCGGGGGGGTAAATTCTTTTGATGACAAACCATAGCGGCCATTTATTATTACCGGTTCATCATTAAATGCCTTCCAGTTTTCTATTTTGTTTTCATAAACTGCTGCCAGTACATCGTTATATAGAGGCTCTCCAGGGCTTCCCGGCTCTTTTGTCCTGTCCAGAACAGCAATACCTTTCACGGTATGAGGTAGTGCTTTAATAAGATTCTTCATACTGAAGGGACGGAACAACCGAACCTTTACCAGACCTACTTTTTCACCTTTTTTATTTAATGTATCAACTGCTTCGTGCGCAGTTTCAGCGCCGGACCCCATCTGAATTATAATACGTTCGGCATCGTCGGGGCCGTGATAATCGAACAGGTTATAGATTCGTCCTGTTAATTTTCCAAATTTCAGCATCACATCCTGCACAATTGAAGGGCAGTTATTATAGTATAAGTTGGATGCTTCACGTGCCTGGAAAAATACATCCGGATTTTGGGCCGTACCCCGTATTACTGGTTTATCAGGAGAAAGAGCCCGGTTGCGGTGCTCAATTATTTTTTCATCCTTCATCAGAGCTTTCATTACATCGACCGGCAGTTCTTCAATTTTTTGAACTTCGTGCGATGTTCGGAAACCGTCAAAAAAGTGCAGGAAAGGTATTCTCGACTCTAAGGTAGAGGCATGGGCAATCATAGCCATATCCATTGCCTCCTGAACACTATTTGAACTTAACATGGCCATTCCGGTCATTCTCATCGCCATACTGTCACTATGATCCCCAAAAATTGAAAGTGCATGTGTGGCCACTGATCGTGAAGCAACATGAACCACTGCCGGAGTTAATTCACCAGCAATTTTATAAAGGTTAGGCATCATCAACAGCAAGCCCTGAGATGCTGTAAATGTGGTTGTTAATGCTCCTGTTTGTACTGCTCCGTGCATGGTGCCGGCCGCGCCACCCTCGCTCTGCAACTCAACCACATCCGGTACCAATCCCCAGATATTCTTTTTCCCGGCCATTGTCCATTCATCCGACCATTCCCCCATGGGAGAAGCCGGTGTAATTGGATAAATTGCAATTACTTCGCTCAATTTATGTGCAACGTAGGCTGTAGCCTGGTTCGCGTCTATGGTGACCTTATTGTTAGACATAATCATTCCTCAGTGTATTGTTTAAGTCAAAAAACCGGTTGTATTATGAACCTGATTTCACTCATTCGTTTTCTCATGTTCGGGTTTTATAATACTTGCAAAGCCTGAACCATTTTTTAAATCCTCTGTAAATCCTGCCAGTGTCTTAGTATTAAACAACTGGTAACCTTTTTCCCGGATTTTTTTGTATTCCTTATGAATCTGGCATGGGTTGTTATCATCACAGGGTCTATAACTCAACCCGCATTGCGTGAAAATATCCAGTCCATCTATCGCCTCAATAATTTCTATCAGAGTTACCTGTTCCGGAGGTTTTATCAGACTAAACCCTCCGTTTGGACCTTTCATTGATGTCAAAAGCTTATGTTTTACCAGTAGCTGCAGTATTTTGCTTAAAAAATGCTTAGGTATATTTTGTTTTTCAGCAATCTCACTCAACTCTACATTTTCATTATCTGTAGAGTGCAGGGCAATGTAGAACATAGCCTGTAAAGCGTAATGACAAGATGCTGATAACATTTTATCTTATTTTTAATGAGTACTGAAAAGGGTATCAGGTGGAAGCCGGATTTCAGGTTAAAAAAGAATCCAGCATCCAACGCATTTTTTCATGCTTTTCCATCAATGCTGTTATGAAATCACTGGTACCAATGTCTCCGTACTTACTATCAAAATCTGTAATGCATTCGCGGAGATAGCGTATTATGGTTTCATGGTTGTTGATAAGAATTTTAATCTGAACTTCAGCTTCAGTGGTATAACCTTCTTCGTTCAACTGCGTCAGTTCCAGATAATCAGCTAATCTGCCGTTACTCAGGTGTCCCAGCATTCTTATCCTTTCGGCCACTTCATCAACTATGCCGGCGATCTCCTCATACTGCTCTTCATAAAAGTTGTGCAGCTCGGAAAAGTTATTGGCTTTAATATTCCAATGGTAATTTCTCAGTTTGGTATAAAGGATAAACTCATCAGCAAGCAACACCTGTAGTCGGTCACAAACTGCTTTCCTGTTTTCTTTCTTAATTCCAATATTCATCGGATTTTGGTTTAATTAACATTTACTGAATGTTGCTATTACTACCTGGGGTAACCGCGGGTAGTTGTCAATCAATACATCCGGTAACTCTCCGGATCGGGACACACCAGTTTACATTGGGGTTCTTTATAATCTCCTATACAATTATTGCACTTTTCCGCTACAATAAAATAATAGCTGTTTGATTTCGGCTCCTGTAGCTCTTCTGCATGAACAACCCGCCCATTTTCCAGATATACCATACCTGTAATAGTGGTTCCTTCTTCAAGTGTCCATTTCATTCCAGGCTCGTATATCGCTTGATTCGGGCATTCTTTTTCGCAATAACCGCAATTGATACAGGCATCTGTTATCATTAAAGCCATATTTACTCCTATTTCAGAAGGTTATTATGGATATTTAGACTATTTAATCCAAAATCAGTACTGTCTTTTCAATAGAATCCTTTTAGGCGAACTGCCTCTCTTATTTGATCCTTTTCCTGATTGCAATTAAAGATATTTAGATATAAAAGTCTAATTAAATGTACTAATAATTTCCCCTGTTTACAACTCCATAACTTCTGTCAGATCTAACTCTGTTCCTGGGTTATATAACCCTCAGAGGGCTTTTCCCAAACTGACGATACTCTCTCCACTTTTAACATCTTCGGTCAATTCAAGAAGAGTTTTCGTTTCAAAAAGTTTCTGAATACGGTCTCTTACTACTTTATAGTCATGATGAATCGGGCAGGGGTGGTTGTCATCACATTTTTTAAATCCAATACCACATTGTGTAAACATATCAAGGCCATCTATTGCCTCTACAACCTCAATTAAGGTGATTTCTTCCGGAGGCCGGCTCAAACTGAATCCACCTGTCGGACCTTTCATTGATATAAGCAATTTGTGCTTTACAAGCAGTTGCAAAATTTTGCTCAGAAAATGCCTGGGAATTTCCTGTTCATCGGCGATCTCAGTTAAACTGATATTTTTTCCCTCTGAAAAATGAAGAGCAATATATATAATTGCCTGAAGTCCATAATGACAAGAAGTTGAAAACATATTAATACCTGTATAATTTAAAATATCTGTAAAGAAGCTAAATTACACATAAAATTGGAATTTTACATCTATTTATCTAAGAATTGTCGCACGGTTTCCAGAAGCTTTTAAAAGTCCCAGGCTTTCAGAATTACTAATTCTCTCACCCTTTCAGCTGCACTTGTACAGTATTTCACCTTATCAACATCATTGCAAAAATAAACTTCATCCTCCTTATCCACCATCTTTCTGTTACGGCAATTCATCCCCGATAAATCTACACTTTCCAGGTCCCGGGTGTATTTGCCTATCTTTTCTACCAACTGTTCAAGTGTATGAAGTTTTTCTGCCGGTTCATTGTTTTCCCTTGCATTTATTTCATACAAGCATGTTAAAAAAAGATACAATGCACTTCTGGCATTTACACAAACTACATAATTCACCACATCTTCGGCTGGATGAAAAAGTTCCTCTTTGGCACGATTAAGTTCAAGGTCCGCCAGCTTAAAAAGCTGTTTTAATTTTTCGTCTTTCATTGTTTTCCGGTTTTATTTATTTAAGATTTTATTTCATCATACCCCAAACATTTTGATAGAATGTCTTGCAAATTCAATTACAGGTGTAAAATAGATTCCAAGCAAAAGTGTCGGTACCAAAAGAAAGAGGAGTATAAGTCTGCTTGCCAGATCGAATTGAAGCGGAAGTACTGCCTTATCAGGCCTGTATAAAAACATATTTCTCACTACCCGTATGTAATAAAAGAGCGATATTACTGTGGTGATGCCGGCAATGGTAACAAGCCAAAACCACCCGGCACTAACTGCTGAACCAAATATGTAAAGCTTTGCAATAAAACCTGCTGTTGGCGGGAAACCAGTAAGTGCCACCAGAAATACAGTCAATGATACACTAACAAACGGAGCCCGGTAACCCAATCCTTTATACTCTTCGATAGATTCTGTTTTTAGCTGGTTTGAGAAAAGCATAGCTACATAAAATGCCCCCAAATTCATAAACAGATACATAAAAGTGTAAATCAGGATCGCAGCCGTACCTTCATTCGTCAGGACAACCAGCCCCATCAGGATATAACCGGCATGGGCAATACTGGAGTAGGCAAGCATCCGCTTTATATTATCCTGCCGCAATGCGGTAAGATTCCCGACGATCATGGCTAAAGCAGCCGTAACTGCTAATACAAGGTTCCAGTTCATCCCTTCCAGCGTCTGCCAGACACCCAGCTCACCGATACCCCCTGCCCCCATAAATGAGACAGTAAAAAAGCGTATTAACATTGCGAATGCTGCAAATTTCGAAGCCACAGCCAAAAATGCCGCAATGGTTATAGGTGCACCTTCATACACATCAGGTGCCCAAAAGTGAAAAGGTACAATGGCTAATTTAAATCCCAGCCCAACAATAATCATCAATACAGAAATGGATAAAATAAGCGGCTGATCAATACCCGACACCAGTACAGCATTGATACCGTAGATATCCATCTCTCCTGTAATTCCGATTAGCAGCGATATACCATAAATAAATATTCCGGAAGATACTGCCCCGTATATGATATACTTCATGGAGGCTTCCGCAGATTTTTCAGAACGCTTGGTGAATCCCGTCAATACGTACGAACTGATACTGGTCATCTCAAAAGCAAGATACATTAACAGAAGGTTTGTTGATCCAACCATGAGAAACATTCCCAGTATCATTCCTGCCAGCAGCATATAATATTCACTGATGCGGACCTTGTATTCATCCAGCTCACCGGATTTCATGGAAAATAAGATTACAAACAAACTTATAATGACCACCAGTACTTTAAAAAAAGAGGCAAACTGATCAACCGCTACCATGTTGTAAAAAACCGATTCATTCCATCCTGTTTGCAGAAAAACAAAAAAACCAGCTAAAGCCACGCCACAGAACAAAATCCATCCGGTTGTATGGCTTTTCTTTTTTACAAACAGATCCGCAATGATAATTACACAAAGAGTAATAACGATGACTATCTCCGGAAAAAAATGGCTTATGCTATGAAGGATATTCTCGACCATATTTTGATATTTTATAGAAGTTATTCACCGGTAGCCGGGAATTTAATTTTGTGTAGTGTTGAAACTGATTCACGGTGCCCCACCCGTAACTATCTCTACCAGATGACTCAGTGATACATTCATCAATTCAATAGCGGGAGCAGGATAAATACCCAGTAATACGATCAGAATGATTAACGGTATAAATGCAAACATCTCCCTGAGGGTCAGATCTTTCAGGTTCTTATGCTTTTCGGGTAATGCTCCCAGGTAGACGCGCTGGACTGTCCATAGAATATACCCCGCAGTTAAAATAATACCGGATACGGATATAATTGTGACCCACCTGAAGGCTTCGAATGCCCCGAGGAATGAGAACAATTCACTTACAAAACCATTGAAGCCCGGCAGGCCGAGTGCTGCGAACATTCCGATCATTGCAATACCCGTATAACGGGGCATCTGAGTGGCAATTCCACCGAAATCGTTAAGACCGCGGGTATGGGTCCGGTCGTACAAAACCCCAACCGCGAGGAAAAGAACTGCTGTAATAATACCATGGTTAAACATCTGCAGCACCCCGCCAACCATACCTTGTGTGTTCATTGCTGCAATACCCAGCACAACAATACCCATATGGCTGATAGATGAGTAGGCAATCAGTTTTTTAAAATCATCCTGGGCCATAGCACAGAATGCACCATAAATTATGCTGATCATCCCGAGGATAGCCATCAGAAACATAAAATAGTTTGTACCATCGGGAAATACAGGGAAACTGATCCGCAGTAATCCATAGGTTCCAAGTTTAAGAAGCACACCCGCCAGGATTACACTGATAGGAGTAGGGGCTTCCACATGGGCATCTGGCAGCCAGGTGTGAAAGGGAAATAGCGGAATTTTAATGGCAAAACTTATGAACAATGCCAGCCATGCCACGTAGCGCCAGGTGGTATCTACTCCAGACAAGATAGACCCGTCAACATAATAGTCGGGGTTCATCATATGCAACAAGTTAAAGGTGTGTACAGACTCTCCTGCGGGGTTTACGTAAGCAACACTGAAGTACAGAGCCAGCATCACCAGTAACATCAAAACTCCACCGGCAAATGTATAGAGGAAAAATTTAATAGCAGCATATTCACGGCGCGGTCCTCCCCATATCCCGATCAGGAAATACATTGGCAGAAGCATTACTTCCCAGAAAATGAAAAACAGAAAGAAATCGAGAGATACGAATACACCCATCATACCGGTTAACAGAAGCAGGTATAGGGCGAAATATCCCTTAGTCATTTTTTCAATATTCCATGATGAAATAACACCAACCAGCCCGATGATTGAGGATAGAATAATCATCAGGATGCTAAGCCCGTCGATCCCCAGAAAATAGTTGATCTCTATTTTACCAAACCATGGCACGGCTTCTACAGATATCCAGTTAAACTGCTCTATAAACTGGAAACTATCGGCATTATTTATTCCAGTCATGGAGCGATCGAACGTCCCATACAGGATTCCAGCCAATATTACCTGCGCACCCGTAACTACCGCTGCTGTCCATCGGATTGCTTGTCTGTTATGATCTGGAAGTAATAAAACTATGACCATCCCGGCAATCGGGAGAAATACAATCCAGGTCAAAATTCCGATTCCTAACAAATGAAATTCCATATATTTAAAGGTCTGGTTATGGTGGTTTTAATTTTTTAATGAGCTTTTCACGTTCATATCCTGTTAAACAGCAGTATGAAAACAATAAAACTGAATGCGACATAAACGAGGTATGTCTGTACCCTGCCTGTCTGTATTTTGGACAACTGTTTACCGGAGCCCTGGGATACCCAGGCAGTAAGGTTTACCAATCCATCAATTCCATTGGTATCAATCCATTTACTCAACCTGGCGACACCTTTTGCCATCACTGAGGTTCCATTTACGATTCCGTCAATAATGTTCACATCAAACCAATGCAGTATCCTGGCAACAGCAAGGGTACCGGCGACAAATAACTGGTTGTAATATTTATCGAAGTACCAATGGTTAACTGAGCCTTTATAGAATACACCGGCTTTTTCAGCGAGCTGATCAGCACTAACTCTTTTCCATTGGTAGACGGTGAAAGCAAATAATATTCCGGCTGCCGCGATCAATACGGAGAGAGTCATTACCATGGCATGCACACTTTTTACCGCATCCTGAAAAAGTTCGTGCCCTGCAGGCTGCAGGTTGCCCGGAACGATACTCATCGGCCGCTCGATTACAGAATAGAACCAGCCGCCTGATGCTCCGAATGGATTAATACTGTAAAAGAAAAATAAAGACAATGCGGCCAGTACCATTAACGGTATGGTCATTAATTTGGGCGACTCTTTAATTCCATTCAGGATCGATTCTTTCGCTGGTTTTCCGTGAAAGGTGAGTATCAATAAGCGGAACATATAGAATGCTGTAAGTCCTGCTACTGTTAAACCAATCAATGGCAGCAGCCAGTGTCCGTTCAGACTGCTGAATGCCATTGTACCGGCCAGTATCTCATCCTTGCTCAGAAAACCGGATGTCAGTGGTACCCCTGAAATAGCAAGTGTAAAAATCACAAAAGTCCAGTAGGTAACCGGCATTTTAGACTTCAGACCGCCCATGTTTCTTATATCCTGGGCATCCGTTTTATGATCGTGCTGATCGTGCAATACATTGTGCACTGCATATATTATACTTCCGGCTCCCAAAAAGAGTCCTGCCTTGAATGCAGCATGCGTAACCAGGTGCATAATTCCTGCAGTAAATGCACCAACACCGAGAGCCATAATCATATATCCCAGCTGACTTATGGTAGAATATGCCAATACCTTTTTGATGTCGTACTGGGTAACAGCGATGGATGCAGCAATTAAAGCTGTAAATGCACCCGTGTATGCTATAATTAATAAAGCGTCTTCCGTTAACATCGGAAACATCCGGGCCACCAGGTAAACACCTGCTGCCACCATGGTTGCAGCGTGAATTAACGCACTTACCGGTGTAGGCCCTTCCATCGCATCGGGCAGCCAGACATGGAGGGGAAACTGGGCTGACTTGCCAACCGCACCACAAAATATCAACAAACCTGAAGCGGTTAGCCAGCCTTCACTGCCGAATGGAAGCTGTCCCGCAGCAATAGAGTCAAACAATGCCCCGAAGGAGAAGGTGGAAAATCCGGCAAAAAGAATCATGATGCCAATAAACATTCCGAAATCTCCGATTCTGTTTACAATGAAAGCCTTGTTTGCAGCATTGGTTGCTGATTTTTTTTCATAATAAAACCCGATCAGCAGGTAGGAACTGATCCCAACCAATTCCCAGAATATGTACATCAATAACAGATTGTGTGTTAGTATGATACCCAGCATTGAAAATGAAAACAGACCCAGGTAAGCAAAATATCTTTCATAACGCTTATCACCTTTCATGTACATCATAGAATATAAATGCACCAGCGTGCTTACCAGGGTTACAACCACAAGCATGATTACAGTCAGATTGTCAATCATTATGCCAAATTCAATAGCAAGAGAGCCCACTAACATTGCATCTGTAAACACTATCCAGTTAAAAACGTAGGTCAGGGTTTCATCAGGACTTCCTGTCAGTTTCAATACCAGCAATACGAGAGAAAAGACCAGGGCAAGAGAAAGCAAACCTGTTGCCAGCCAGTCAGCTTTTCCAGACAGTTTTTTTCCTTTAAATATTAATATCATAAACCCCAGTAAAGGGAGGAACAAAATTAACAACGATAGTTGTACATACATTTAGTGACACCTTTTTGTAGTGGGTTATCCTTTCAACAGGTTAACTTCATCAAGGTTGATTGTTTTAAACCTGTTGTAAATATTCAGAATTATAGCCAGTGCGACTGCCGCTTCTGCAGCTGCAATTATGATCACAAAAAGCCCGATCATCTGACCGTTTATTGAAAAATCAGTAAACCGGCTGAAGGCTATAAAATTGATGTTTGCAGAATTAAGAATCAGTTCAACTCCCATCAGTACCATAACTACATTCCTTTTTGAAAGCACGGCCATCAACCCAAGACCAAACAGCATGGCACTTATAATGAGAAAATGTGGTAATCCGGGACTCGCAAGCCATTGTAATGTGGTTTCCATCGTTTGTTTATCTGAGTGAATTTGATGATTTACCTGTAACTGCTGCCATGCGTGTGGACATCAGAATTGCACCTATTATTGCAACCAGCAACAGAATTCCGACGACAATAAATGGCAGGATGTAATTTCCCATCAACAGCATTCCCAGGTCATATACTGTGTCCGTTCTTTCAACCGGTTCTGTAAGTGTCCATTCTGTAGCTGCAAATGCATAGATCAATATGGCAGCCACAGTTACGGATAAAACCATAGCCGGCACAAAATTGACAGTTACTGTTGTAGAACTGAATGAATGGCCCTGGCTGGTTAGCATTACGCCAAAAAGGATCAAAATCAGAATTCCGCCAACATATACCAGCAATTGCGTTGCAGCCAGAAAATCCGCATATAAAAGCACATACAGTGCAGCAATGCCAATTAGTGTAAACATTAATGCAAATGCCGAATGAACAATGTTTTTCGAAAGCACCATTTTTGTGGCGGCACTTACGGTTACCAGAGCAAAGAGGTAAAAAAGTAATGTCGTCAGTTCCATATTTTATCCATCTTTACTAAAATTTTTGGGTTGGCTGTTTTCAGGCAGTGATGTTTTTTCTGACTCACTTTCAGCAGCACCTTTTTCTTTTTTTCTCTTCTTCTCCTGTGCCTCTGTTTCTGCTTTTTCTGTAACCTCCTCTATCATCCCGGAAGAAAGGCTGCTGAAGTGATATAAAAGATTGGTGCGGTCAAATTCTGAATATTCATATTCAGGTACCATGGTAATACAATCAGTGGGACAAGGCTGAACACACAAATCACAGTACATGCATTTTGCCATGTCGATGTCAAAACGGGTCAGCCAAAAGCGTTTGGGATTTCCGGTAGATGTTTTACCCAAATCGACATCATCTGTTGCTTTTACAGTCTCAATAGTAATGCAATTTACAGGACAGGCCCTGGCGCATAGGTTACAACCAATACAATCATCTATGTTAACATAAAGCTTTGCGCGTGCGCCAGCCGGTAATATTTCCCGTTCTTCAGGGTACTGCAAGGTTACCGATGGCTGAAAGAGGTGGCGCATAGTAACCCCCATTCCAGTAAATATGGATCTGAATGTCAGCCAGCTTTCTTTAATTTCATTTAGCATGGTTATTTTTGGTCTCGTTTCAGAAAATCACTTCCCATAGTGCAACCAATACAAGATTTATAAAGGATAATGGGATTAAAATACTCCAGCAGATATGCATCAGCTGATCTACCCGATAGCGGGGCAGTGTCCAGCGAATCCACATCATTACAAATACAAGTAAGAAGCCTTTCAGCATGAACCAGAAAAAGCTCCACAGCGGACCTGTCATAAAATCTGTGAACGGGCTGTTCCACCCGCCAAAAAACAATGTTACCCCCAGCAAAGAAAACAGCAGCATATCAGCATATTCAGCCAGCATGAACATCGCCCATCGCATGCCTGAATATTCAGTCTGGTAACCGGCTACAAGTTCAGATTCTGATTCCGGTAAATCGAAAGGTACACGGTGCGATTCGGCGAGAATAGAAATAAAGAAAATGATGAATGCAACAATCAGAAAAGGGTTCTGGAATATCAGCCAGTTTGGCAAAAATCCCAGTGTATCATTACCTGCCTGCATTTCTGTGATGGTCATCAAATTTAGTGATCCGGCAACAACAACTACTGTAAGGACGACTGCAATTGTTGGTACTTCATAGCTCACCATCTGAGCGGCACTTCTCATACCCCCTAATAACGACCACTTATTGTTTGATGCCCAGCTTGCCATAATTACACTTAATGTCAAAACAGACGTGATGGCCAGGAGGTAAAACACTCCTATGTTAATCGAACTTCCGATGTAAGCGCTGCTGAATGGTATCACAGCAAAAGCTGCATAGGATGCGGCAAACATCATAAAAGGGGCAAACCTGAACAGGAATTTGCTCGCATCTGTTGGTACAATATCTTCTTTCTGAATCAGCTTAAGCAGATCCGCTATTGATTGGGCCCAGCCATGCCAGCCGCCTACACGCATAGGCCCCAGCCTGTCCTGAATAAAACCTGCAATTTTTCTTTCGCCCCAGATGGCAACCAGCGCATATACCAGTACGATTGTCAGCGGTATAACTGCATGAATGAGAACGGCTGTGGATGCTATTGTTATTGAAATGATCATATCCATAGGGTAGTATCACCAATCTTAAAGGATAAATAGATGTAAATATCTAATATATACTGCTTCAGTTTTAAATTTTATACTTGGTTTCATTCATTATTTATTAAACAAAACCTCCTCTTCTGAGGAGAGTTTAAAGGTGAATCATCGATCTACTTCGCCCAGAACAATATCGATACTGCCCACAATTGCTACCATATCTGCAATTAGGGATCCTTTAGATATAGCCGGCAGCAAACTCAGGTGAACAAAACTCGGGGCCCTTGCCTTTACGCGAAATGGAGCCGCCGATTTATCACTGATGATGTAATAACCCAATTCACCGCGTGGCGTTTCAGTACGTACATACACTTCACCTTCTTTTGGCCTGATTCGTTTGGGTACTGCCTCTTTTACATCTCCTTCCCCGGGCATTGATTCCAGAGCCTGTTCGATTATTTTCAGGCTCTGTTCCATTTCCCTTACCCGTACAATATACCGGTCCCAGCAGTCGCCGACTGTTCCAACCTCGCCCTTCCCAACCGGAACCTCAAAATCAAACCTGTCATAAATAGAATAGGGATCATTTTTTCGTAAATCCCACTGCACACCAGAACCCCGCAATACCGGACCGGAAGCTGCATAATTTAAGGCAACATCAGCAGGCAACACCCCAATATTGGCTGTTCTTTTTATGAAAATACTGTTATAGGAAAGCAGATCATTAAGTTCTTTAATTTTGGGACGAAATGAGTTTATAAAAGAAGAGGTTTCAGTTTTAAAATCCCCGGTAATATCACGCATTAAACCGCCAACTGTCATATAGTTATACAGTAATCTGGCACCGGTTGCCTTCTCAAAGATATTCAGAATTTTTTCCCGTTCGGTAAAACAGTAAAGAAAAGGTGTAAACGCTCCCAAATCGAGTCCGAATGTACCTATTGCCAAAAGATGGCTTGCAACCCGTTGAAGTTCTGCAACGATTACCCGCATATATTCTACCCGTTCGGGCACTTCGATTTCCAGGAGCTGTTCGATTGCAAGTACATATCCGTGTTCCTGGTTCATGGCTGATACATAATCCATTCGGTCGGTATACGGAATTACTTTTGCATAATCTCCTAATGATTCAGCATATTTTTCAAAACTCCGGTGCAGGTAACCAATATTCGGGCGTACATCCGTAATCACTTCACCATCCAGTACTAATTCAAGCCGAAGTACACCGTGAGTTGACGGATGCTGTGGCCCCATATTGATGACCATTTCGGTTTGTCCATTTTCGGTATGTGATATTTTCTGCTCAATCATAGTTTTACCGGATGGTTATGTGCCGGTGGGCATACTCTGATAATATTCCTGTGGTTTATAATCTTTTCGAAGAGGGTAACCCTGCCAGTCATCGGGACAGAGAATTCGCTTCATATTTGGATGATCCTTAAACAGGATACCAAACATATCCATCGCCTCCCGTTCGTGCCAGTTGGCTGTTTTCCATATCGATTCAACAGAAGGTATTTCAGGCTGGTCTGCCGGGGTTGCCACCTTAAAAGCCACGGTGTGACCATGTAATGTAGAGTGCAGGTGATAGGTTACTCCCAATTCTGATTTGTCAGGATAGTGAGTTCCGCTCAGGCACATCAGTGTATTGAACCGGAGTTCTGCATTATCACGTAAAAAATTTGCCATTTTTTTTAAATATTCAGCCGGTAATTTTAACCAGGGCTGGCCAACATCCCCTTTATAAAACTCTACTGTTTCTTCACCAAACTCCTTCTGCAAATACTCGAATATTTCTTCCTGCTGTTTCATATTCTTTACACCTTTTCAGCTTTTAATTCCGGGTTTTTCTCTTTAATAATCGTTTCGCCAGATATCTTTTCCTGAAGCTTTATAAAGCCCTCAAGCAGCGCCTCAGGCCGGGGCGGACAACCGGGAACATAAACATCGACCGGAATAACTTTATCAACTCCTTTCAATACATGGTAACCATGTTCCCAATAGGGACCGCCGCAATTTGAACAGGACCCCATACTTATTACGTAGCGCGGTTCAGACATTTGCTCATACAACCGCTTTATGCGTGAAGCCATTTTCATGGTCACCGTACCCGCTACTATCATTACATCAGACTGCCGGGGTGAAGAGCGCGGGATTATTCCAAAACGGTCAAAGTCATACTTTGAAGCGGCTGTAGCCATCATCTCAATGGCACAACATGCCAGGCCAAACTGCTCATACCAAAGAGAATTTTTACGGGCCCAGTTCAGAGCGCTTTGCAGATTGACAATAATTATGTTACTGTCGTGATATTTTTTATCGAGTATTCCCACTATTACTTTTATTTAGAATAAAATTGGATTAACCTACACTTTTTACTCCTTCTGATGTATCGTATTCAATTACACCTGTTCCTTCTTCGTACACCGGCGGTACCGGCTTTGGTATCTCCCAATTAAGGTGGCCTTTACCAAGTTCATATATAAAGCCAATGAAAATCAGGAATATAAATATGAACATTGCAAAAAAAGCAAACCACCCAATGTCTTTAAAAACCATGGCCCAGGGAAAAAGGAGAAGTATTTCCACTTCAAAAATCAGGAACATTAATCCGATTGTATAGAACCGGTTGTTAAACTGAACCCGGGCTGAACCAAATGGAAGCTCACCGCATTCATATGTAAGCAGTTTTTCTTTATTCGGTCGATCCGGCCGAATCAGCCTGGAAACAAAAAGAGCCACTGCTACAAAGATGACACCCGTGGTTATAAAGAGTAATACATTCCCGAATTCATCAATCATCAGTTTCTGATCTGTTCATGTTTAAACCCAAATTATGATATTTATACCTATTTATCCAAAATAATTTGCACAATTTATACAAAACAACGATTTCATGTCTTTGCACCATCTATATATGCAGGAAAAACAGAGAAATAGTTAGTTTTTTCTGAAACAGAATATCACAAAAAACCAATTCATACACTTATCATTGACCCAGATAAAAGGATATGGAAATACTTGCAGAACTGATTCTTAATGCAGAAAAGATAACCTTGCAGATTGTTTCAGTGCAGATGATGAAAAGTGTTCTCAGAAAAATTATAAAAAAACAGATCAGATGTTTTTGTTATTGGTATCAACAAAAAGAAGGCAAATGAAATGCAGTTCTTTGATCCGGAAAGATTTTGCATCCCTTCCAGTAATCATATTAACTCATCATTCGGGATGTAACTTTAATTACCGGAATTAACCTTCTCACTGTCTGGAAATAGAGCCGGTGAAACTTTGGGGTAATCTGTTCAACTGCTCCATATAGCTGCGGAATCATTGAAGGCGGATATCCTTTAGAGCGCGCTATGAGATAACCCGGTGTGTATTTTTATGACACAGACCCGGGGACCCCGGGTATTAATTTTCAACTTTCATTTTCAGCAGGGCAGCGGCAATCTCTATGGTAGAAAAGTCGCCCTCAGCCAGCGGTTCAAGCTGGTCGATATATTCCCGCAGGCCGCCTTTCTGTAATGTGTTTAAAATCTCATTGAAGTGGCTTTCCATTTTCGACAACTGCACCTCTTTTACGGAGGGCATCGGCAAAGGCTTCAGCTGTGTGCGTATCTGTTTTTCAATAAACCGGAGGTTTTTATTTTTCCGCCCCGATTTAAAGGTAATCGCCATTCCGGTTTTTCCTGCCCGGCCCGTCCGGCCAATCCGGTGAACATAATATTCTGGATCCTGTGGAATATCATAATTAAATACCACGTCGATATCTTCCACATCCAGCCCCCGTGCAGCCACATCGGTTGCGATCAGCACATCAATATCTCCACGCCGGAATTTATTCATCACTTTATCACGAACGTTCTGGCGCATATCCCCGTGAAGGGCATCGGCCGGATAACCCCTGGCCTGGAATTCCTGGACTAAAGAATCACATTTTCTTTTCGTGTTACAGAAAATCAGGGAGAGTTTAAAATTCATCATATCCAGCACACGCGAAACGGCTTCCGTTCTCATGGAATCACGAACTTCCATCACATACTGATCTATTCCCTCTGCAGTTTCGGTTTTACCTGCAACTTTTACCATCTCGGGGTTTTCCATCCATTTGTTCATTAGCCGCTGAATGGCTTTTGGCACGGTTGCAGAAAACATAATGGTTTGTGACTTGCCGCTGGCGAAGCTTAATATCTGTTCAATATCCTCGCGAAAACCCATATTCAGCATTTCATCGGCTTCATCCAGCACAAGGGTTTGAAGGCTGCCGAGCTTAAGGGTACCGCGTTTCAGGTGATCGATTACCCGGCCGGGGGTTCCCACAACAATCTGTGCACCTTTTTTCAGGGCTTTTAATTGCCGGCTGATAGGCTGCCCTCCATAAACGGGAACGGTATATACGCCATCCACAAAACGGGCAAGTTTAATCAGCTCACCGGTCACCTGGATTGCCAGTTCACGGGTAGGGCAAAGTATAAGAATACTTGGTGTTTTAGATCCTTTATTGGCGGTCTGAATTGCAGGAATGCCAAAGGCAGCCGTTTTACCGGTACCGGTTTGAGCCTGTCCAACAAGATCCCGGTTTGCAAGAATTGTGGGTATGCACCGGCTCTGAATGGTCGTAGGAGCTTCAAAGCCCATTTCGTCTATAGCTTTTAGTATTTCAGGCTGAACTCCCAGCTCTGAAAAGCTTTGATCTTTCATTGTATAAGTTTTTTATTTTTGAATGTCTGTCGCTCATCACTCCGCTCTTGTTTGAACCGGAGTCGCATCAAAAGATGCTTTGTGCATGTCCCATCTTAAACGCGTTTTACAAACATTCAGAAATCACTGAAGAGAGGCAAAAGAGTACTGTAAGGACAAATCAACTAAGAACGTCAGCTGAGCCTGATAAGATACGGATAATTATTGGATTTATGCTATTGGCTGCCAGAGAAAAAACTACTCCCCGTGAGTGTTCTCGTCTCCGGTTTTACGAAACAGTACGATAGCTTCAAGAAAAATCCAGACGGAAAATCCTAAGATAATAGCCCCAAAAAAGAAGAGAAGAAGATTGCCGTCAGATTCACCCATGCCCGACCAGTCAAAAACCACCTGCTGGGTCATTGCCCAGAGGGTCATAAACAGCACAAAGATCATAGGTACAAGTGTGTAAATAATACTTCGTCCCTGTCGTTTCAGCCATATCGTAATCAAAAGTAAACTGATGCCTGCCAAAAGCTGATTTGCAGTACCAAACAGGGGCCAGAGCAGGTATCCGCCAGAACCAAAACCAAGCGGGCCCTCCGGCAGCAGAACCAGTGCGGCACTCGCCCCCACAGCGATGGTGGTAGACGTATGAATCCGGGTTAGCGGCCTGATATTATATTCCCGGCCAAGCTCATTAAAAATATAGCGCATCAGCCGGACAGAGGTATCAAGAGTGGTAGCCGCAAAACTGATCACAATCACGGCAATAATCGTTTCAGCCGCCTGGAGGGGTATCATCAAACCGGTTGCAAGCTGAGCGGCACCCTGCACAAAAATACCTAAACCGGATGCACCGGCCTCTTCAAATGAATGATAATGCTCAAGAAATTCGCCGGTGGTATTAAAATATGTGACTACTGCCACAATGGTAATCAGGGCAAGCGAGCCTTCACCGATGGCAGCCAGGTAACCGACAAACCGGGCATCGGTCTCCTTATCAAGCTGCTTTGCCGATGTTCCGGAAGAAACCAGGCCGTGAAAGCCGGATATCGCGCCGCAGGCGATGGTAATAAACAGGAGCGGAAACCAGCTTACATCCCCGGCGCCTTCATTTGTGGCAGGCGCGGTTATTTCGGGACTCGTTACGAACAACCCCAGGTATAAAATGCCAAGCCCGAGAAGCAGCTGGTAAGAGTTGATCAGGTCTCGCGGCTGAAGCAGCATCCATACCGGCAGTGTGGATGCGATATAGACGTACACCATCAGAATGGTTATCCACGTAAAAAAAGCCATTTCAATTCCGGTGAATCCGAGTAAAACCACATTTTCTTCTCCGCCGAAATATTGCACAAGATCGATTTGCAAAACAGGCACATAACTCGCAATAATGGCTGTGAAATACATCACCACCAGTACAATAATGGAAGGAATCAGCATACTTCCCGATGCCCGGTATGCACGGATGCCGATCCACACGGCTAAAGGAATCTGTATAAAAATGGAGAGTACACTGGAAGGAAAGCTGATAAACAGGTTAGATATCACCCAGGCAAATACGGCATTCACCATCAGCACAAGGATGAGAATGATAAACAGGAAAAGAATTTTTGCCCGGCGGCCCACCAGTTTATCCGCCAGAACCCCTATAGACTGTCCTTTATTCCGGACCGAAAGTACCATCGTTCCAAAATCGTGCACCCCGGCGGCAAACACGGTTCCAATCACCACCCATAGCATGGCCGGCAGCCATCCCCAGTATACGGCAATTGCCGGGCCCACAATCGGGGCTGCCCCGGCAATCGAGGTAAAATGGTGGCCCAGCAGAACGTATTTATTGGCAGGTACATAATCCACACCATCTTTGAACCGATGGGCCGGAGTCATAAAATCGGGATTGAGCCGGTAGATTTTCTCAGCCAGAAATTTAGAGTAGTACCGGTAGCCGATGAAAAAAAGAAATAATGAAAGAGCCGCAACCCAGCTTGCCTGCACGATAGAACCTTTTTAATTAAATGATACCTCGTCATGCTGAGCGCCCCAAAGGGATGCCTTTGGCGCAGGCACATCGGTGATTTTCCGATGGGGCGAAGTCGAAGCACATTCTTCAGGGGCTTCGACTTCGTTACAGCTCACTTCATTCGCTTACACTGCGCTCAGCCTGACGGGTTAATGAATTAATCCCGTTCGTTAATTACCCAAAATCACACGTGTTTTGCAAGAACGGTTTTTATTCTATGAGTATCCCCTCGAGCCCGTAAAATTTACTCCAAAAAACTCCCAAACCCGTCCTCAAATTCCCGCCGCCTCTTCTGTTCATTATAAAACGGCAGGCCCCAGATAACATATTCTTCTCCCTTCCAGACTTGTTCCAATTTAAATTCCTCTTTCAGCCGTTTGAGAAACTCTTCTTTCCACAGGTCATGTTCGATAAGATGACCGCCTTTCGGTTCGATAAAGATCTGGTAATGAAGTTCTTTGCCGGGTTTCTTTTTTTTCAGGAACAGGATGAAATCCGGTTCCAGAGCCTGTCCGTCATCAAAAGAGTAAAGCTTGATATGTCGTTCATTCCGAACAAGGTAAATGGTATCGTAGCGGCTTTTTAGCTGGTCATACACTTTATCGATATACTTTACGAATCGCTTCTCCTCCGAAGTGCCGAAATTGTCGTTAAATGCATACCATTCTTTCTCATCCAGCGGCAACCGCAATCCGTCATCACCGGTTTGAGACTGGCGTTCGCCATACTCGCGGTCACTTGCATCCTCTCTGACGATGTTGACCGTTTTGTTATTGATGGTATCCTTTAATGAATACGGCTTGAACTTTCTGGTGCCTTTATACTCCACAAAATCGGTTTTTATTTTGGAAGCGAGTTGCTCCAGAACCTGGACGGTGATATCGAGTTGGTCGTTGTGGGACAGATTGAAAATTCGATCCCGGGGCCCGCTTACTTCAACAGAAATCTGGGCCAGAAAATCGTTGGAGATGATAAATTCCGTGAGAGATTTGAGGTGTGGAAAATAGCTTTTCAGGGATGAAAAATGGTAAAACGGCAGCCGGTGTAATGCCTTTCGGACCACATTCGGATGAAAGCCGGAAAGTATATAATCTTTACGGGCAGTTTTCAGATCATTTCCGGTCGCTTCCGAATAAATGGTTGTGGTTACCATGTAACCGGTTCGCAACTTTACCTTATACAGATAATCTTTGGCCGAATCATCAAGTTTGTAAATATCCTCACGATTATATTTAATACGTTCATTGGTAAAAATCTTTCCTTCCCTGTATATATCCGTCTCTTTGAAGGAATCTTTCAGGTTCAGGCTGATTTGGTAACTCCGTTTCGGTTTAATCCCAATTTCTTCCATCGCCGTATGCAGTTCATCGATGTAACGGGGATTGTGGGCGCTGTGGTAGTAGAGTTCTTCGCAGATTTTCAGCTCATGTTCTTCTTCATTTCCAACCACATCATATTTCCGCTGGTAAAGCGGCTGGTTATCTTCAATCAAAAACGGACAATACCTTGCACCACGACCAATCAACTGTGCTTCGGCCATTGTGGTTTTGCCGGGCTTTCCTTTTTTGGCATCACGGGTGTCGTAAAGCCGCACAATATCAAACAGGTTCAGCACATCCCACCCCTCATTAAGCGCATCCACAGCAAAAACCACCCGGATCGGGTTGCCGGCATCTTCGAGCGAGTTGACCAGGATCTGGTTTTCTGCCTTATCAGTGATACTGTCAACTGAAATACACTTTTCATCCGTAAAATCTTCCTTCAGTTCCAGTGCCAGGTTATGAAGCGTGACTTCTTCCCGTTCAAAATAACGAAACGCTTCAGCCACCACACTGTCATCCTTCACCCTGCTTTTAATCGATTCCAGATCGCCTGCTGCAAGGTTCCTCATTTTTTGCTGAAACTCTTCCCTGAATTCCGACGACACCACCTTCTTATTCTTGTCTGGTTTGGATGGTGGATTTACATAATTTGCCTTGAACATGACCACCGGTTTTATGGCCAGTCTGTATTCAGCAAACTTTTTGAGCCGGTACTGGCTTAAAATCACAGCCTGAAGAGCACGATCGATTGGATCGAGATCAGCTTGCAGCACTTTGACTTCTTTTGAGTAACCGTCAATCCGAAACTCTTTGAGGGGATAATCAAAAATGATACGGTCTTTGTATTTGTTTAGAATATCGGGATGGCTCAGATCAATCGTGGCGGTAAATTCGAGCATCACATTTTCATCATTAGCCTCAACAATGCGATTTACGGTTCCTTCCCATGTATCCAGGTTTTCCAACTCGGTCTGATTCCGCTGCGACCTCGATTTCGTTTCGGCATTAATATGATGGGCTTCATCCGAAATCAGAACGATTTTTTCGTTTTCGAAATCATCGAAAGTGATAGAGTTTTCGCGGGGTGTATTGAGCCGGGAATGCAGCCCCTGGATGGTGGTAAATGCGATGTTGATGTCGTCGGGGCTGGCCGCCGAAAAATTATCCACCTCGTTCATTCGAACCTGTTGGTCTTCAATCTGGATACGGTCAGCAAACAGGTATTTTGAAGAAACCGGGTTTAAAAAGTTATCACGTGTTTTTTCAATAATGTTGGTGCTGTCAACAAAAAACAGGAAGTTGCGATACCCTTTGGTATAGAGGTACACCATCAGCCCGGCCATGATCAGTGTTTTCCCGCTGCCTGTAGCCATGTGATAAAGAATTTGGGTGGGTGTTCCCTGCGGCCGGTCAGGGAAACTTTCTAAATAGTAAACAAAACGCCCGAATGCTTCTTTCTGGTAATGCCGCTGTCCAAACCCTTTCTTCAAATTTTGAAATATGTATTCAGGCACATTTTTTTGATAATAATCCTTACCGCCTAAAAAGCGGGAACCGGTAGTCAATGCTTCATGCAAATGTTCTGCCATTTATTTTTCCCCCTTTTTTTTCACGCTTTCTACCAGTTTATCAAAATCTGATGTAAATGCTTTATCCTGTTTGGGCCTGAATTTTTCATATTCTGCTTCCGCAAGTTCTTTTGCCACTTTTTGAGATACTTTTCCCGGATTCTGCAGAATGTCATATTCATTGAATTTCAAAAAGCTGTCCAGTTTTACAATCCAGTCTTTCATTTTCATGGCATTTTGGCGTTTAGCCTGAAGCTCGGCAAAGTCGAGGTACATGGTTACAATCTGGTTCAGTTCATCCAGCTCCTTTTTTTGAAGATAGTTTTTGGCAACAGACACATCCGATTTCACTACTTTCCCTTTTGGACCCTGTTTCCAGGTTTGCAGTCCCATGTTTCTTTTTTTGGAATCGGCCCGGCTTTTAATCAACTCTGCCGCAGTCTTGCCGGTAATGGCCCAGTGCAGCTTGTTTTGAACGGTGGCAAAAAAATCTTTGGTGATCGGTGAATCGGAATCGTAGTCGATGCTGCATTCGGCATAGATATCGGTGATTTTTTGATAAAAGCGGCGCTCGGATGCCCGTATTTCACGGACTCTTTCAAGAAGTTCATCAAAGTAGTCTTTACCAAACAGAGTCCCTGCCTGTTTCAACCGTTCGTCATCCAGTACAAAGCCCTTGATCAGATATTCTCTAAGGGTTCTCGTGGCCCACTGTCGAAAACGGGTAGCCTGATGAGAGTTTACGCGATATCCCACCGAAATAATCGCATCCAGATTATAGTATTCAAGATCTCTCGCTACTTCACGGCCACCCTCGGTTTGAACTGTTCGGAAATTCCGAACAGTTGCCTCCTTGTTAAGTTCTCCACTTTCATAGATGTTGGATAAATGTTCGCTAACGGTAGATTTTACAACTCCAAAAAGGTCGGCCATGGCTTTTTGAGTAAGCCAGACGGTTTCATCCCTCAGCGCAACATGAATATTGATATCACCTTCATCAGAGGTATAAAACAAAAAATCTGATTGTCTTGGCGTAAGCTTACTCATCATCTATGATTTTATATTATAAAACGCCCTGTTCAGCTTTTTATCCCCCTCATTCACCCCAAACTCCTCATCTTGTATCTCCGAAACATTCACGTACAACTGGTTTTTGTCGAGTACCTCAATCAGGAACTGTTTTTGTTCTTCGAGGGAAAGTTCTTCAAAGGAATCTTTTTCTGAATTAATGAGTTTCGGGTCCACCCGGTAGCTGAGGAAGGCGTTCTTCTGCATGGAATCCCAAATCGTTTGCAGCTCTTTGGCAGAACCAGCATTTTCAATTTGGCTGATGTACGCTGCATTGTACTCCATCAGTTCAGCGTAGATAAACGAACCGCCGCCATGCCACTCCATTTCTTTACTGATGCCGCCCCGTTCGCCTTCCACTACTTTCTGCAGACGTTTGACAGTCACCGGCTCCACATAGTCCATCTGTTCACACAAAATGTACTGCCGTCCCATTTTATGGGCCACTGCACCGGTGGTACCGCTGCCGGCGAAAAAATCGAGAACGAGGTCATCTTTATTTGTACCTATATGAATTATCCTTTGTAGTAAATATTCAGGCTTTGGGGTTGAAAAGTCCCCCTTTTCATCTTTAAATAACTTGATTACCTCTTTTCTGGCATCCTGATTATGACCAACATCTTTATATTGCCATAACGTGGATGGTGGAATTCCTTGCTGTACTTCTGACAAATAAACTTTTCGTGCCGGTGTTGCATTACCGTCTTCTCCAAACCAAATTCTGTTCTCTTCTATTAATTCTTTGAATTTTTCTTTGCTAACAGTCCAGCATCGACTTGCAGGTGGATCAACAACTCTGCCAGTAGGAGTGGTAATTGGGTAATCATTTTTTTCAGAGTATGTTTTGACAGATAAATCAGCAGCTTTCCAAGGTCCTCTTGGATCATTATCCCTGTTGGTATAGCGGTTATCCATTTCTTCCGTGCGGGGGAGCAGATTTGGTCTCCATGTCTCTTTATTTTTTGCATAAACAAAAATGTGATCATGCATATCAGAAAACCAGCGGGAATCATTTTGTGGCGAATACTTCTTTTCCCAAACAACATTAGCAACAAAATTTTCTCGCTTGAACACTTCATCAGCCAATACTTTCAAATAATGCCCTTCATCATCATCAATATTGATCCAAAGCGAACCATCATTTGAAAGTAATTGATAAGCAACCTCCAGCCGGTTTTTCATAAAGGTAAGCCAGGCGGAGTGATTGAACCGGTCGTTGTAGCCAAAATCATCATTTCCGGTATTATAAGGCGGATCGATGTAAACCAGCTTCACTTTCCCGGCAAACTTCTTTTTCAGGGAGTGCAGCGCCAGCAGGTTGTTGCCTTTAATGATATAGTTGTCTTTATCTGACAATTTTGTTGCCGGATGCTCTCCCTCTTTGTTGAATTTTTTGAAATTGGTGAGAGCCTTGGCATCCAGCAGCCGGTCGATCTGGTCGGGGGCCAGAGTCTCGTTCCAGAAGATTTCATTCCGTTTAGCGTCCTCCCGGGTCTGCCCGCCCTCCAGTACACAGTCTTTGTAGGGCCAGATCAGCGTCACATCGTTTTTCTCGGCAAGGTAATTCTCTCCATTGTCGCTCAACCCGATCTTGTTTTTGTAGGCTGTGTAGCTGTCCGGCAAAAACTGTTTATTGGCTACAAACTTCTGGAAAAACTGCTTATCGAACACCATCGTCCCGTCCACATCTGCAAAAAACCGCTCCTTTAGTTTTTCATTCCCAAGCAGCAGCTTCAGCAGATTCCTGTCCAGCTTAAGCGCCATTTCCACCACTTTGTTTTTGGCCAGTTTGCCATCAATGACCAGGCGGTCGTCTTGCTGGAGAGTGGTGGTTAGTTCGTGGAGAAGGGTTTGCATGTAGTGTTATACTTTTCAGTTAAATAAATGGCTTTAATCTAAGAAAAGAGGAGGGTGATTGAAATAGTGGGTTTTATTTACTGAACTCCAAGATTTAAAATTAAATTTTAATCAGAATTCTGCTGTTTTTGTCATTTTGACATTTCCACGTAACTCTGAGAGTAGCAATCTGCCATACGATTCTCTCCTAAACTTCGTATCTTTTCACCAACAAGAAAATTGATAAAGAAGAACCGCAGAATGCTGATTTCGGTCATCGAAACTTCAACATTCCGTGTTCGATATCCGATATCATATGGCCCGAAAAGAATTTGATATTCCCGCTATGTTTCGTTCACCGATCATCCGGAAGGTAAAAGAAGCACATAAAATTACTGATCCCCGGAAGAAAGACCTGGCTCCGACTGAACTGAATTTCGGTCCGGCTACATTTTTGATTCCACGGCATTTTGGATTCTGCTACGGTGTGGAAAATGCAATCGACATTGCTTACCGAACAGTTGAAGAGAATCCTGATAAAAACATTTACCTGTTGAGTGAAATGATTCATAATCCAACAGTAAACGAAAATCTTCTGAAAAAGGGTGTACAGTTCCTGTTCGAAACCAATGGGAGCGAACGGATTCCGATCGACAGCCTCTCCGCGGATGATGTTGTGATTGTGCCCGCTTTCGGTACCACTCTTGAAATCCAAAACAGGCTGCAGAAACAGGGAATTAATCCATATCAATACAATACCACCTGCCCGTTTGTGGAAAAGGTGTGGAAAAGGGGCAGCCAGCTTGGCGAAAAAGGATACAGCCTGGTAGTGCATGGAAAACACCGGCATGAGGAGACACGGGCTACATTTTCGCACAGCGCGAATCACTCGCCTGTTGTGGTGGTTCTGAATCCGGATGAAGCTCATATCCTCGCGGATATATTAACGGAAAAACGTCCGCTTAGTGATTTTGAAAAATATTTCGGCCATAAAAGCACGGAAAATTTCAACCCGCTGAAGGATCTTGAGTTTTTTGGTGTGATCAATCAAACCACCATGCTGGCCACAGAAACCCAGCAGGTGATGGATATTCTTAAAGAAGCGGCACGAAAGCGTTTCGGGGAAGAGAATATACAAAATCACTTTGCAGATACATCCGACACACTTTGCTATGCCACCAACGAAAATCAATCCGCTACATACGCTCTTGCGGATGCCAACCCCGATATGGCCATTGTAGTGGGTGGATATAATTCTTCCAACACCATGCACCTGGTTGAAATCCTGGAAAATCACTGCCCGACCTACCATATTCGTGATGCCGGGGAGTTCGACTCGCCCGCCGGTATTCACCATTTCAACCAGTGGGAAAAAGAAATGCAGTCAACAAAAAACTGGCTACCGGCTAATAAAG
Source organism: Balneolaceae bacterium (assembly GCA_040882525.1). Taxonomy (GTDB): domain Bacteria; phylum Bacteroidota; class Rhodothermia; order Balneolales; family Balneolaceae; genus Rhodohalobacter. The sequence continues at coordinate 229,346 of JBBEBD010000058.1, forward strand.
AAGGGCTTAGGATTGCGTTAACATCCGGTGCTTCGTGCCCTGATGTGCTGGTGGATGAAGTACTGACAAAAATACTCTCTTTTTATCCTGAAGCGAAGGAGATTGAAGATATCATCCGCCCATTTGAAAATGCGGTGGCCTGACCCGGGGTTCCAGGAGCATCGGATGACAGAACTACTCAAATCCCTGAAGCAAGAAAACAGAACCTGGTTCAAAAGCCTGCCTCATAATTACCGATGCATACCAAAGTTCTGTTGATTAAACCGCCAAGTTTTCCTTTGCGTTTCTTCGCGTCCTTTGCGGTTATTTCTTACTGAGTGCTTTCTAATTTGTGATAATATTGAAGTACGACACCCTTGACGGCTGAAAATTTCTCAGCTTCACATTAAAATCCGAGGAAATTCGCTCAATCTGAGGTGTTACAAGTCCTGTCGAATCTTCAAGAATGGTCGAATAATCCACGAATACCGAAAAAGGACGGGTGCCTTGTATATTTGTATACTGTTCAATAGGTACATCATATTTCACCGTAATCGCAGAAGGATTATAGGTGATCGCCTGACCCGGAGGGAGATTACGGGTACGAACCGGTATCCGGACTTCAGCTTCGGTAAACTCAGCAACTTCCATCCTGTAATAAACAGAAGAGGGGTTAAGTTCTAAACCGGCACCCGGATTCTGGAGATTAAGAGTTACCTGTGTGTTTCTCCGGATATTATTCAGTTCGCGGGGTTCAGTCTCCCAGTGGGTAATTTCATCCAGCTTGGACTGGGCGCCTGTAACGGTTACGCTGTCGGGTTCCAGTTCAGGATCTCGCACAAAATCATACTGGTCATCCAGGTTCAGATCCACCCGTGCCCGAACCGGTACTTTTTTTTCTACCTTTTCTTCCATTTCAATGGTAAGAAAAATAGGCTCAACCTGTAAAACATTCATATCAGAAAAATAGCTGACACGGCTTCGTACCTGTTCAAATAAATTAATCTGCCTTGAATCGGCACTCAGGCTTATCACCGGCGGATTGCTGTACAAATTAATCAGCTTCCAGCCTTCACTGGTCAGACTGACGGAAGCCTGTTCGGGTATCTCACTGCTTAGGGCCATATCATCCGGCAGATTAACCAGCTCAATGGGAACATCGATCGTAACATTAAAATCGCGGTTCATATTAACAATAAACCACAGGCATAATGCAAAGAAGAGTGCAAAACCAAACGCCATGGCTTTTTCACGGCCGAAAAAGTTATCCGGTTCAGGTTCATCCTGTGCCGCTGATTTTGTCAGCGAAAAAAACTGAAAAAAACGATTTGATATGAAGGATAGAAATTTCATGAATTATAAATATGCACAATTATTTTATGCCCGCACAACGATTTCTTTGATGATTTTTGAATCTACACGGTCATTCAGTTTTTTGGCTATAGAAAACCGGTTAGCATGCAGTTCATACCTCCACGCTTCCCCGGTAACCTGGACAATCAGCCGGTTTCCTTCAAAGTGAACATCTTTTGTGATCGAATGAATCTGTTCCCCAACCACCTCCGGCCAGAGATGTAGAATCATTCCCCGTTTCAGTTCCGTCTGATGAGGAATTTTTTTCATGAACTGTTTAAGAAGTTCATTCATCGATTGTGGTTTTTTACCAAAAGCCATATTAAAATTTCTTTTTCACTTCACTATTACTGATTGAAAACCACGAATTATGCTCACTTTCTTTAAACTGCTCCTCGTTAAAAGGGCGCTCGGACGCAGAAGTAATAAACGTCTGACCTGAATGTTTCGTCAGTGTTTCCGTAATTATATCTGTTTTTTGCTGATCAAGATTACCAAATACATCATCCAGAAGCATAATGGGCAAATCATCCAGTTCGTTTGAATAATAAAAAAGCTGGGCCATTTTCAACGCCATGGAAAAAAGCCGGTGCTGCCCCTGAGAACCATAATTCCGGAGTTCCATATCACCCAGGTAAAACACTATTTCATCACGGTGCGGTCCGATCAGGGTTTGTTCTCTTTCAGCTTCTTTTTCAAAATTTTGTTCCAGCAGTGATTGGTACTCCTGCCGAATATAATTCAAAGAATCTGTTTGTGTACAAATGGTTTGATATTCCAGCGAGGGTTTTACATTCAGTTCAGAGATGGTTTTGTACTGCAGCGACAGATATTTTTTAAACTTATTCAACACCTCTGCTCTTTTTAAGATGATCTCTGCACCGGTATCAATCAACTGTCCGTTCCAGGGTTCCAGGTATGTCTGAAGCAGGGAAAGCGGTCCCCGAAATTCCTGCAGCAGCTTGTTTCGTTGTTTTCGGATACGCCGGTAGCTGATTAACGTCCTGAGATATTTAGGCGAAATCTGGCTTATCAGCCCATCCAGGAACGAACGTCTCTCAGCAGGCCCGTCGCTTGTCAGCTTTAAATCTTCAGGGCTGAGAACCACCACCGGAACCATGCCGATCAGGTCAGACAACCTTTCAAGAGGACTGTCGTTCACAAAGATCTTTTTCCCTTCTCCACGGGAATAACTGCAGCTTACCTTAAAGGGCGAACGGATTTCCCCGGTAAAATCACCATTAATCATAAAATAACGCTCCTCATGATGAGCAACATACTGATCGCTTGAAGCCACAAAACTTCTGCTCATGCAAAGATAGTGGATAGCATCAATTAAATTTGTTTTCCCCGAGCCATTCGGACCGGTAATCAAATTCAAATGCGGAGAAAACCGAACCTCTGTATCTGTATGATTTCGGAAGTAATGTAACTGAAGCCGGTCTATTCGCATATACTTAGTATTGAGTAGTGAGTATCGGGTATTGAGATTGCCTGATGTTACCAGGCTTCCTCTCATACTCACTACCTGATACCCAATACGCCTTTTAAAATCCAAACACATCTTTCCCCAGAAACAGGGCACTGTCGTTGAGTTCCTCTTCAATACGGAAAAGCTGGTTATATTTGGCAACCCGGTCGGTACGGCTCATGGAACCTGTTTTAATTTGTCCGGCGTTGGTGGCAACAGCAATATCGGCTATGGTCGTATCTTCCGTTTCCCCGGAACGGTGAGATATCACAGCCGTATACCCATTTTTGTGAGCCATTTCGATGGCATCCAGTGTTTCCGTCAGAGTTCCGATCTGGTTTACTTTGATTAGTATTGAATTGCCAACTCCCATATTAATTCCTTTTGCCAGCCGAGTTGTATTGGTAACAAACAAATCATCTCCAACAAGCTGAACTTTCTGGCCGATGGCATCCGTCAGTTTTTTCCAGCCTTCCCAGTCATCTTCATACATACCATCTTCAATGGAAACGATTGGATATTTTTCAGCCCATACACTCCAGAATTCAACCATGGCATCCGCATCTTTTTCTGAACCATCACTCCACTTAAACTCATAAAGTTCGGTTTCGGTATTGTAAAATTCAGAAGATGCGGGGTCCAGTGCAATCAGCACGTCATCACCGGGAGTGTAACCCGCTTTTTCAACGGCAGAAAGAATCACCTCAACGGCCTCTTCGTTGGATTTCAGGTTGGGTGCAAAACCACCTTCATCTCCTACAGCTGTATTATAGCCTTTCGAAGAGAGCACTTTTTTCAGGTTATGAAATATTTCAGCGCCCATCTGAACCGCCTCGCTGTAGGATTTGGCCCCTGAAGGCATCACCATAAATTCCTGGAGATCTACATTATTATCAGCGTGAGAGCCGCCATTGATAATATTCATCATCGGAAGCGGCAGCACTTTGGCATTTACTCCGCCAAGGTATCTCCATAAGGGCAAACCTGTAGCTTGTGCGGCGGCTTTTGCAACAGCCATCGAAACCCCTAAAATGGCATTCGCTCCAAGATTTTCTTTATTGGAGGTGCCATCCAGCTGGATTAAAAGCTGATCAATTTCAGTCTGCAGGTATGGCGGATATCCTGTCAGTTCTCCGGCGATAGTATTATTTACATTATCAACGGCTTTTTTTACACTTTTACCCATATAGTAGCTGTCATCACCATCACGTAATTCCACAGCCTCAAATTCTCCTGTTGACGCACCGGATGGAACCGCAGCTCTCCCGATGATTCCATTAGCAAGTGTTACATCAACTTCAACAGTTGGGTTTCCACGGGAATCTAATATCTGCCGTGCGTGAATATTTTCAATTAAGCTCATAAATGCTGTTTTCGGTTAGTAATAAATAATTTGCAGGAGTACAAGGTACTGCTAAATCATGTTTTGATAAAGAGAAAAACAACCGGCCATATAAACCATTTCTAAAAAAGGCGGGGTAATTTGGCAAAAATATAATACGGAACCGCGTACTTACCAGAGTTTACCAAAAGAGAACGTAATTTGAGGTGTACCAAAGAACTGCTGGGAATCAAAGAAAGGCTCCACTTCCAGATGCCCGTCTGGCCTGAGCATAAACTCACCCTCTTCATTAACCATTGGCTGATTGGGCATCATCAGCTGCATACCATCGGGGAAATAGTACATGTAATAACCAAATTCCACGCTGCTTAAGTTTGAAAAATTTCGGCCGATATCCACTCCGATTTTAAATTCACCGGTTCCTCCCCATTTCCAGTTTCCGTTATTCCAGCCGGTAAAAATATCATTTACCGGTTCAAAATATCCCTGAGGTGTTTCGTAACCCTGTTCTCTGTATCCGTTGTTATTAGCATCCTCAAAATAAGGAAATGAAAAAGTGAGAACCGGCCCTGCGGCAACACTTGCAAAGAACCGATAATCTTCCTGAATCCGGTCGGCAAAAAACCTCTGCCGAAAGCCAATAAGGGCAGGAAATGCAAAAGCTCTCTGGTACTTATTTGGTATAACCTGCTGACCGAAAAATACATCTGTAAAGGTCTGTTCGCTCACATCCCGAAGGCCTGTAATCCGAAGGGTCAGGAAGGCTTCCGTTTGGGAAGAAATCACTTTCCGGAATTCGCCGCCTACACCAAAACCAAAGTTATTCATCAAAATGTTTAAACCAAGCCCGCTGCTGTATCCTTCCCTGAGAGTCGGGGCCTCGCGTACAACTTGCTCTACTTCCGGTTCCTGGATTTGTGCAAAACTGCTTTCAAACTGGGTTAACCCAATAAAACCGGGCAATAAAATCGTGAGCAGATATTTATAATACTTTTTCATAAGTGGTTAGGTCTCTTTCATTTCATTAATTCAAACGAAAATCTTGTTCAGAGAATTGCATAAAAGAAACAGAAAAATTCAATAATAAATAAGAGTTTTTCATATTCTTTAAATCCATATTTGATTATTGTTTGATTTTGGCTTTTATTCAGGCAGAAATTTGCCCTATTCCATTAAAAAAACGGGTTGGTGATTATGAGTACAGTCACAAAATATCTGGTTTACGGACCAAATGATACGCTTCGCCGGATGCCGTCAAAACTATTTGACACGCTGGAGCCGAAGTATTTATATAAATACAATTCAATAGCCAATAAAGATCAGGTTCTTGTAGCTGTTTATGAACAATTTGAAAAGCATATTAATGCCACAATAACGTTAACATGCATTGTTGAATGTACATCCGGCCAAAACCGCATTGAATTAAAAAAAGCCGGTGGGCGAATGGGTTTTCGCGGAAGTTCTCTTTCAGAAGAAAAGAATATTGAATCGGACGTTGTGGATTTTATCCTGGATTTTTCAAAACGGTTTGGTCTTTCGCTTCAGGAAGAAGTTGAAGACACCTCACCTGATGAGGAAGAGGAATCATAAGCAGGCTTTACTATGAGTAGTTCAAAGCGGGTATGGACCGTTTTGTCTATGCTCGAATGGGCAACCGGTTATTTTGAAGAAAAAAATGTTCACAGCCCGAGAATGAGTATCGAATGGCTGCTTGCGGATGTTCTGCAGGTAAAAAGGCTGGATCTTTATTTGCAGTATGATCGCCCGCTGTCTGTGGAAGAACTGGATAAAATCCGGCCTATGGTGAAACGCAGGGCGTCTCACGAACCCCTGCAATACATTACCGGTTATACAGATTTTATGTCGGCCACTTTCAGGGTAACACCTGACGTGCTTATTCCCCGTCCTGAAACTGAGCAGCTTGTTGAAATAGTTCTTGAACAATTCCGGGATCAATCAACTGCCCCTGTTAGCCTGCTCGATATCGGAACCGGCAGCGGATGCATACCTGTCTCCATAAAAAAAACCTACACGGAATGGTATTGTGCCGGAATGGATATATCTGCCAAAGCCCTTCAGATTGCCAGGGAAAATGCAGCGGCTAATGAAACAAAAATTGATTTTTTTGAAGCCGACCTTCTGAATATTCAAAACCATTCGGATATATCCGGCCGGAATTGGGATATTATCATTTCTAATCCGCCCTATATTACAAATGATGAAAAAGATGCACTGGACCCACAGGTAATTGACTTTGAACCTGCGCTTGCACTTTTTCATGATTCACCGGTAATACTTTATAAAAAGATTGCAGAATTTGCTGCGTCCCAAAAAGCCTCCCTTTTCCTGGAGATAAACAATAGCCTGGTGCAGGATATTCACGACACCATTGCCAGTCTTTATAAGACTGTAAATCAGGCTTGCGATCTGGATGGAAATAAGCGGTTTATTATTGCCGGTAAGCCTGTCTAACCTTTTCTGTTTCAACGAGTTTTTTGTTTCCGAGAGAACATTTTTAAACCGGGGCTGGCGCCGCTGAAAAGCAATGTGGATAACTTGTGGAAAAGTTTTTACATGGGTTTTGAAATTTTAATGTTACATCCATAATCACTGTTAAAGAATTGTTATGGGCTGTCAAGTTAAAATTCACAAATTATTCTAATTTGCTGCAATTCAATGGACTGCAATTAGTTATATGGTTTATAGAAATGTGGATAACTTTGTGATAACTAAAAAATATTTTTTGATTTGAGATGAGGAAATTCTCATTTTCACACCAGTGAAATGAAAACGCCCTCTTTTTCTGTGTGGATAACTAAAGAGACTTTGACCGTAATTTTTAAGCTTTGGGAGGCTCTCTACATTGGATACTTTGACTGCTGATTCTGCCTGGAATGAATGTTTAGAGATCATTCAGGATAATATTAGTTATCAAAAATATAAATCATGGTTTGAACCGATCAAACCTGTGAAGTTGATGGAAGAAACTCTGACCATCCAGGTTCCCAGTCAATTCTGGTACGAATGGCTTGAAGAGCATTACTATAATATGCTTCGTTCCACCATTGCTAAGGTATTGGGCAAAGATGGAAAACTGGAATATTCTGTACTGGTTGAAAAATCAGATAATCTGGAAGATAACCGCTCGATACGTTTACCTCAAAGGCCCATGCCTCCGGCCAAACCCCAGGAGATGAATACATTCACAAATTACCATCCCGGAAAAATTGAAAATCCCTTTGTAATTCCGGGTATCAGAAAAACAAATATCGATTCCAATTTAAATAACAACTACGTTTTTGAGCGGTATATAGAAGGTGACTGTAATCGGCTGGCACGATCCGCCGCCATGGCCATTGCCGAAAACCCGGGAAAGAATTCTTTTAATCCGCTTTTTGTCTATGGCGGAACCGGCCTGGGGAAAACCCACCTGATTCAAAGCATTGGTAACAAAATCAAACAGGATTTTGGGGACGACCTGGCTGTTTTATATGTATCATCCGAAACTTTCACGAATGAGTTTGTTCAGGCCATTCGAAATAACCGGGCCAGTGAATTCTCTATTTTTTACCGCAATATTGATGTACTTATTGTAGATGATATTCAGTTTTTCAGCGGTAAAGAGAAAACCCAGGAAGAGTTTTTCCATATTTTTAATGCGCTTCACCAGGAAGGAAAGCAGATTATTCTTAGCAGCGACCGCGCGCCCAAAGATATCCCCGACATTGAAGATCGTTTAATATCCAGGTTTAGCTGGGGTTTGAGCGCCGACCTTCAGATACCTGAATATGAAACACGTTATGCCATTCTGGAACGTAAGGCGAGTGATAATGGCATTAATATAGATTCGAATATCATCGAATTTATAGCGCATAATTTTAAATCGAATGTCAGGGATCTTGAAGGAGCCATTATTAAATTGCTGGCAACTGCTTCTTTAAAACATGTGGATGAAATTGATCTGCTGATGGCCAAATCCGTACTGAAGGATATGGTACAAACCACCAATTCCCAGATTTCCATTGAAGCCATACAGAACTATGTATGTGAATATTTTGGTATCGATACTAATAAAGTTCGGGAAAAAACAAGAAAACAGGAAATTGTTGAAGCCCGGCAAATTGCTATGTTTTTATCCAAAAAATTTACCAAATCAAGCCTTAAAACTATCGGGCTTCAGTTTGGCGGGCGGGATCATTCTACCGTAATTCATGCCATTTCCACTATAGAAGAGAGGCTTTCAACCAGTCCGAAACACAAAAGAATTATAAAGGAGCTGGAACAGAAAATTGAGGTAGCCACACTTTAAAAACCTTGGATATAATCACTGTCAAATCCCTTACCTTCCATGGGAAGCACGGCTTCTATGACGAAGAACGTGTAAAGGGAAATCAGTTTGAAGTGGATATAAGTGCCGGTGGTTCTTTTAAAGCGTCTGTTGCCAGGGATGATTTGTCAGCCACATTTAATTACGAACTGGCTGAAAAGATAGCCCGCGATGTAATAACAGGCCCGCCGGAAAAACTGATCGAAAAACTTTGCTTTAAAATAGGAGAGCAGATTTTTCATCAGGCTGGTAATATCGAAGAACTGAACGTAACGGTTCGCAAGCTGAATCCGCCCTTTCAAACTAAAGCCGCGTACGCTGAAATTACAATGAAATGGAAGAGGTAGTTATAGCAGCAGGTTCTAATCTTGGAAACCGGCTTGGCTATATTCAAAAAGCAGGCGAGTTTTTAAATTCAATTTCAAAAAAAAAGATTAAAAAAGCCTCTGTCTGGGAATCGGAACCTGTAGGAGAAGCAAAATTTACATTCTTCAACTCTGCAGCTAAACTAACAACCGATCTCCCGCCGGAGGAACTTCTTTCTCAGCTCAAACAGTTTGAGTTTACATGCGGCAGGGAACGAAAACCAAAACGATGGGGTCCGCGGGTGATCGATCTGGATATCATTCGCTACGGAAACTTGGTGATTCAAAGAGAGAGCCTTATCATTCCGCATCCTGAGTATCGCAACCGGTTGTTTGTGCTGCTTCCCATGCTTCAGATTGATGCAAACTGGCATGACCCCCTGACTGGAAAAGCTGTAAAAGAACTGGTTGAGCAGGCACCTCAGATTGAAATACATCAAACAGAATATATCTGGTGAATGGAAAATTATAATAAACAAAATGCCCAATAAGTTTGATTTTATTGCCATAGAAGGGGTTATTGGGGCCGGAAAAACAACACTGGCAAGATTATTATCCGAGCGGCACAATGCCAGGCTGGTACTTGAGCAATTTGAAGAGAATCCTTTTTTACCAAAATTTTACGAGGATAAAACCCGGTATGCTTTTCAAACCCAGCTTGCTTTTCTGGCCAGCCGTTTTAAGCAACAACAAAGAATGACCAGCCGCGACCTTTTCGACGGCGGCATAGTTTCCGATTATATTTTTGAAAAAGACCGCATATTTGCACGCTTAAACCTTAACGATGATGAACTGGCTCTGTACGATAATATTTATGGAATTATGACCGGTATATCCGCAAAACCCGATCTCGTAATATATTTACAAAGCACAGTTGAAAGGCTGATGGATAACGTGGAAAAACGCGGGCGGGATTATGAAAAACATATTACCCCCGATTACCTGCAGGAGTTGAGCAACGCCTATAATCAATTTTTCCATCACTACAATAAAGCACCTTTAATAATCATTAATGCTACAGAGATCGACTTTGTAAATAATCCCGGTCATCTTTCTTATATTGAAGAACAAATTTTTGAACAACCCATTCGAAGCACAACTCACATTCATATTATTCCGGATTAATGCGCTGGTTACTATTTGCAATTTTTATTTACGTGATTTACAAACTTATTCAAGGCCCTAAACGCCGGGCCGGTAACCGCAATTTTCGTTTCGGACCGTTCAGCGGAGACGGAAATAAAACAAGCGGAAGAATAGACCATATCGAAGAAGCAGAATTTGAAGATATAACTGATAAAGAAAAAAAAACTGATTAATTCATGAGTTTTGAAGAAAAACATAAACAAGGATATGAACTGCTGCATGAAAAAGACCTCGACAAAAGTCTCGACACAGCCAGGGAGTTGCAGCGGATGAATCCTGATGCCCCGGAAGGCTATACACTGGAAGGAGAAGTCATGCAAAAGCTAAGCCAGTGGGATTCCAGCATTAAATCCTTAAATGAAGCTATTGAAAAAGAGAGTGAAAGCGGACGCCTGTACAATCTCCGCGGCTATGCCTATCTGAATCTTGATGAACAGGATAAAGCAAAAGAAGATTTTGAACGGGCCATTACCCTGGATGACCTGCCGACGGCACATCGGAACCTGGTTCTGTACAAACTGGTAAGTGGTGATGGCGAGAAAGCAATACAGTATCTCTTAGACCGGATCAGAACCGATCCGCGAGATGTGGAAAACTGGATTCTGATGGGAGACCTGATGAAAAAAGGAGGCCATGATGCCAAAGCCAAAACCTATTACGAGCAGGCCCTGAAAATGGATCCTGACAATGAATATGTGAAAGGGTTACTGGAAGATTAATCAAAAGGCCTTAACAGATTCCACAAAAAAAGCCCTGGCTCATTTATGAGAACAGGGCTTTTCAATTTTTTCAGGTAATAAACTTACTCGTCAATATCCTCTTCGTTCTGTTGTTGCGGAACAGCAGGTTCACTTTGCGAAGGAACTGAAAAATCATTCATTTCCAAAGGATCTGTCATACCCTGCTCCTGCACAGCACTTTGACTTACTTCTCCTCTGTCAATTGCAAAATTGGCCAGAACACTCAGTATCAGAAAAGCACCCGCAAGTATGGAGGTGGTTTTTGATAGAAGATCCGCTGTTCTTCGTGCTCCCATTGCAGAACCGCCGGCCATACCTGCCGCCAGCCCGCCGGAAAGACCTTCTTTTTGTCCGGGCTGTAGCAAAATCACTATAACCAGCAGAATGCAGATTAGGGTAATGAGACTAATAATAATTCCGTAAAGCATACTCAACTAACTAAATTTCGGGGGTTTTAAAGAGCCTAAAAATATCACAAATTACTGGTATAACAAAGTACTATAATAGTAACGTATTCCAGTCAGATTATTGTAGATTCATCCCTGGGGTTTTATTCACTCATCAGCATAAATCTTATTGAATTATGAACGACTTACAAAATCAGTTACAGGAGTTTCTTGGTAATACACCAATTCACTATACGTATTTCGTTGAGACGCTGGTGATTATCATTTTATTAATCCTGACTCATTTTATTGTAATCAGGATTGTGAGAAAGCAGACACAGGATGAAGTAGTTCGCTACAAATGGAGAAAAAATCTTACATATACATTAAGTTTTTTTGGTGTAATACTGATCGGCCGGGTGTGGTTTGAGGGAATGGGATCAATTGCTACATTTCTGGGTCTTCTTTCTGCCGGACTCGCCATCGCCCTCCGGGATCCGGTCACAGATATGGCCGGCTGGTTGTTTCTTATCTGGAGAAAGCCTTTTAAGGTGGGAGACCGGATACAGATTGGCGATCAAAAAGGGGATGTGATTGATATACGGTTCTTTAAATTTACGATCCTGGAAATTGGCAACTGGGTCCATGCCGACCAGAGTACCGGACGGGTCATTCATATTCCAAATCATTTTATACTGAGGGATTCAATATTTAACTACACCAGTGATTTTGATTTTATCTGGAATGAAATTAAAGTGGTTGTAACCTTCGAAAGCGACTGGAAAAAAGCAAAAGAAATCCTCACAGAAGTAGCCAACAACCAGATGGAAAATTATGTAAGTGATGCCGAAGAACAGATTCGCAGGGCAACAAAATCTTACCTGATTCGCTATAAAAATCTAACCCCGATTGTATATACAGAAGCAGTAGAAACAGGTATAAAATTAACCATACGGCATCTTTCTCATGCCCGGAAGCGGCGTGGCTGGAATCAGCTGATGTGGGAGGAAATTCTGGAGCGGTTTCAGAATGAACAAAAAATTGACTTTGCCTATCAAACCATTCGTATCTATCAAAACCAGATTGAAGGAAAACAGGCGCTAAGGCCAGAGACCTCCTGAACCGGGTTTATTTCGGGATGGGCTGTACAAGAGATGAGTCATTCAGAGTCGGATCATTTACTTTTTTGTGAACTCTCATTACCGAAATATCCGTAAGAAGAAAAAGATTTCCTGCTTTCTCCAGTAAGTCGGAAGTAGCCTCTTCAGAATTCAGCCAGTGCCGGCCAAGTGCCTGATCCAGCAAAAGCGGCATTTCTTTCGACATTGGATGAATCAATGCATTTGATTCCGTAAGAATGATTTTGAAATAGGGTTCTTTCGAATAATAAATGCCTGCAACAGACATAATCGGGTTGTTCAGCATCCGTACAAAAAAAGGATGATCTTTCTCACGATTTTCTTTCCAGACATAAAACCCGCTTAAAGGCACCACACAGCGATGCGTATTTTTTTTTCTGAGCTCTTCTTCAGTTTTTTCTAAGGGTATCTCAGTTGACGAAATTTTGCTGTTTGTTTCCTCTCCCCACCGGATACGGTTTATGTTTAAGCCATCACCATCAGAGTTTACAACAGGTATATGCTGCCCCGGCGAAAGATTATAATGAGGTTCAAATAAATTTTCTTGTCTGGATGAAATTCCGAAATAAGATTCGATTTCATTTTTGTGAGCAAAAAAGGCAACTCTTTTTATCATGATCTGAATTTAGTCAAAAGTTGTTTGATAACAGAATAAACTACCTAACCCTAGTTACTTAAAGAAAAGACTTTTTGATTAGAGCGTTTCAATTTTCGAAAGTTCTTTTATATTAAATTATAAAATCTCTATACAATATCAGGTTATTCCTATTTCTTTACAGGAAATGGTATTCGCTTATTCTTATATTATAGCATAGGTGTGGCAATTCCGGTTGGAATGCACCTTTTCTGGAATTATTTTCAGGAAGAAGTTTTTATTAAACCTATCCGGCTCCGGATTATGGACCGGAAGAATTGTTTTATTGCAGCAGTTGAAAGGAGGTTTATTTCTGAGCAGAACCGGGTTCTATTTTCATGTATGGTTCTGCATTGATAGTTGAAATTATGATCTAAAAACGAAGAGGTAATACATTGTCGTTTAATCAATTTCGGTTACGTTCCGATATTTTGAAGGGGTTGAAAGATGTTAAAATTGAAAGCCCCTCACCTTTGCAAAAGAAAATTTTTAAAGCCGTTCAGGAAGGATCAGATCTTGTAATAAATACAGTCACAGAGCAAAAACCTGAAGTAGGTTACCTGATTTCAGTATTAAATGAAATATCAGGTTCTGATCGACGGCAGGGTACACGGGCTATTATTCTGGCAGCCACCAAAGAACGCGCAAAGGAGCTGGATGAATGGGTATGGGCTATAGGGTACCACTCCTCTATCGAAAGTGCCTGTTTCACCGACGAAGGAGAAATTGAAGAGCAGCTTACAGCTTTATCTGCAGGGCCCGTGGTATTAATTGCCACACCAAAAAGACTTTCGGATTTACTTGAACGAGGCCGACTTATCTTCAGGGAAGTTCAGCAGTTTATTGTAGACCAGGCTGAACAGGTAGACGACTGGCAGGCTGTGGATGTTATATCCAAAAGAATAATTGGTAATTGCCAGCGGATTTTGACCGCTGCCAAAGACAGCCAGGAGTTACGGGAAGCTGAAAAATCACTTCTGGAGAATCCTCAGTTGGTCACGGTTGCTCCGGGAAAAAAATCAACAGAAGCGGAACAACCTGCCATTACCAAAGATCTGACTCAATATTATATCAATGTACCGCCCAAGTCTAAGATTTCTACTTTAATGGCTCATCTGGATAATAATAAAACGGATACTGTTGTAATTTTTTCAGCATCCAGAAGAACTGCCGACCGGCTTTACAAAATTTTGAGAAAAAGTAATCGGCGTGCTGTAAGTGTTCACGATAAAATTGATAAAAAAACATTTGATGAACGCTTCGGGAGATTTACATCAGGCAACGTACAGCATCTTGTTGTGGGGGAACTTTCAGCCGACGATCTGCCGCTTGAACATGCCACACAGGTAATTAATTATGATGTTCCTGAAGATGTGAATGAATATAAACTGCGTGCAGAACTTGTAGGTTCCGGAAAAGCGACACGTATTCTTTCACTTGTTTCAAAACAGGACCGGGGGGACATCCGCTCCATCAGCAAGTCATTGGGGTACGCACCGGAAGAAGTTCCACTCCCTGAAAGTGTAAACAAAAAGGCCACTCCTTCAAAAAGCAAGGTTGGCAAAACACAGCGCCGGGGGAATCAAAAAGGGAAACAAAAAAATAAAAGAAGTTCACCCCCTCCGAGAAAAAAACAGGATAAGCCTTATAACGAACTACCCCGGCCTACATACGATCAGCTCAGCGGCGGGCGAAGCGGTAAGCAAAAGAAAAAAGGATTGGTTGGGTTTATTAAAAAGCTGTTCAGAAATTAAAACCTGAGCAGTAATCTTCACGATTTTCACCTGTTCACCTGGTTGTTTTCTTTCTGAAGCATATCCTCAAAAGCTTTCTCCGTGCCGGGCACCGGAGTGGTATAAAGGCTTACAATCCAGGTTGCAAAGAGTGCCGATGCAAAACCCGGTATCAGTTCATACATATTATCTTTCAAAACCGGCATAAAATACCATACAATGGTAACAAAGGTACCGGTGATTAAACCGGCAAATATTCCGGCCCTTGTAGTGCCTTTCCAGTAAAGAGCCAGAATGGATGTGGGACCAATGGAAGCTCCAAGGCCCGCCCATGCAAACAATACCAGCCAAAACACCAGATCTTCAGCCAGATAGCCAAATAACAGCGACAGTACCACGAGTACAAGTACAACTGCACGGCTGTATAAAACCAGTTTCTTTTGAGGTATTTCCTCCTCTTTCCGGATGAGTTTATCGTATATGTCTCTTACCACGCTGGATGCAGCAACCAGCAGTTGAGAGTCGGCCGTTGACATGATCGCAGCGAAAATGGAAGCTAATACAACCCCGAACAGAACCGGGTGCAGATGCTGCTGTGCCAGAACAGGGAACAGGGTTTCAGTATCACCGGCTGGCAGCATATTTACATCGGGAAGCCAGGCACGGCCGGCAAGACCGATAAATACAGCGCCCCAAGCCATTATTACATTCCATGTAGTACCAATAACAGCTGCTGTTCGCAGCTGCCTGGAATCATCTATCGACATATAACGTGCCAGAATATGAGGATTACCCGGCGAACCCAGCCCGATTCCCATGAATCCGATTGCAGCACCCAACGAAACAGCAAAAGGATCTACATACATGAGGTCTGCTTCAGCCAGCTGGTTTAGTAAAAAACCGAGGCCTCCAAAATTCAGGATTGCTATAAGCGGCAAAATTACCAGTGCGAGTATCATAAAAACTGCCTGAATCATATCTGTCAGGCTTACCGCAAGGAAACCACCTAAAATAGTATATATAACAACAATCAGGGCTGTAAAAAATATTCCTGTGTTCATCTCCATACCAAATCCGGATGCAAATGCTTTCCCGCCGGCTACAAACTGGGCGGATACATACCCAATCATAAAAACCAGGATAATAATCACAATGGTAATCCGAAGCTTTCCGTCATGATCATCGAAGCGTTCTGCAAAAAAATCGGGTACTGTGATACAATTTCTGGCTTCGGTGAAATTCCGGAGACGGCGGGCGTAATAGAGAAAGAGAAAAAGCTCAACAACAATGTAACCTGCAACAGCCCAGATTGCCGACGGTCCCTGTGCGTATGCCATACCTGTAACTCCAAGAAGCAGCCAGGCACTTCGTCCTGAAACTACCGCAGACAAAGCCACCACAAAGCGATTCATTTTTCGGCCGCCGATAAAATATTCACTGATACCCTGCGAAGAAAACCTGGAAGCATATATACCAATACCAATAAGAAGAATAAGGTAACCTGCGAATGCGGCTACAGCAAAAGGATCAAGAGCAACTGAAACAGACTGAACTTCATCCATTATCGCTCTTTTTATAAGCCAGCCAGAAAGAGGCCGCAATGATTAAACAGGGAAAGACAAACATGATCAGATAGAAGGATATCATAAAATCATTATTTTTTCCGGCTTCAGTGAAATTATAACTGCAGAATACTCTCTGGAAATTTTCTGCAAATTATTTTCATCCATTCCTGTAACATTACGTTTTTCGTTACGTATTTATATATATGATGTTTTGGTTAAGGACAGGCTAAAGACTGTCTAAACATTTACAGCCCTGTACTCTGATCAGTACAGGGCTCTTTTTTTATGGAAAAATACCCATCTGTTCGTAAATAGTACCTACTTTATCAATTGCATTGATAAATGTGGCCGTTCTCAGGTCTACTTTATGCAGTTTTCGTAATTCATTGATTTCGTGGTATGCATTAATCATGGTTTCTTCCAGCCCTGAATCAACAAGTTCTCTTTCACCACCACCCTGGGCTAAAAAATCCAGTTCTTTGCTGGTGAATTTTCTGTCTGATATGGTTTCTATAACCGAAAGAATTTTTTTGAAACTGTTTTCTTCAAAACGTTTACCCATTCTTCCAAACCGCACGTGCTGAATATTTTTAAGCCATTCGAAATAGGAAACCGTTACACCCCCTGCATTCAGGTAACTGTCTGGTATAATAAGTGCTCCTTTCTTTTTTAAAGTATCATGAGCGTTTGGAGTGGTAGGGCCATTGGCTGCTTCACCCACAATTTTAGCTTTTATATTAGCAGCGTTTGATTCATTCAGCTGATTCTCAAGAGCGGCAGGTATAAGTATATCACATTCAGCTTCTAATACGGCACGGTTGTCTTTTAATGTTTTAGTTCCTTCAAAACCAACAATCCCTCCCTTTTCTTGTTTGTATTCCATTAGCCGTTCAAGGTTAATTCCATCCGCACTATATATGGAACCGTCCATTTCGGCTACACCAACCATAACAGCCCCGGCTTCAGTCATATATTTAGCTGCATGGTAACCTACATTACCTAATCCCTGAACTACAAACGTTTTTCCAATAATACCGGGTTCCAGCCCCAGTGCCTTCATATCTTCACCACTATTGCAAGCTTCCCTGATGCCAAAAAACACACCGCGTCCGGTAGCTTCTGTTCGTCCGCGGATTCCACCCTGGGCAATTGGCTTGCCCGTAACACAACCTTCGGCATTTATATCCGAATTAATCTGACGGTAGGTATCTAAAATCCAGCCCATTTCACGTGCACCCGTTCCGTAATCCGGGGCAGGAACATCGGACCCGGGCCCGATAAAATTCTTTTTGACAAGTTCGTATGTGTAGCGGCGGGTAATTCTTTCAAGCTCTGCTTCTGAATACTGTGCCTTGTCAATTTTTATTCCTCCTTTCGCCCCGCCAAATGGAACATCGACTACCGC
Organism: Balneolaceae bacterium; assembly: GCA_040882525.1. Classification (GTDB taxonomy): domain Bacteria; phylum Bacteroidota; class Rhodothermia; order Balneolales; family Balneolaceae; genus Rhodohalobacter. The sequence continues at coordinate 246,931 of JBBEBD010000058.1, forward strand.
ACATTTATAGGTCATCAATGCGGCAAGTGCCATGGTTTCATCTTCATTAACCATCAGGCTGTAACGAATTCCACCTTTAGTGGGAAGCTTATGATGGCTGTGTTCCACCCTCCACCCCTGAATAACTTCTATGGTTCCGTCATCCTTTTCCAGGGGAAATGTAATATGTAACACATCATTACAAATTTTCATTTGAGCCAGAAGGCCCTTGTCAAATCTTGTATAGGCTGCAGCCCTGTCGAAAGCCTTGTTAACCTGGGCAAAAAATTGATATTCAGACATATTTCTTTGGAAGTGTTATGGTATTTTAATTAACGAATTGTCGGAAATATGTAATTCACATCCAAATCTATCTAAAGTTAGTCCTCCAGGTTCACTGTATATTTATTTTCCCAAACATCAGGGGTACCGTTAAGAGAGATCAGAGAAATAAATTGCACATGCAATTCATGTGTTGTGATTTCCTCCGTACTCTTAACTGAATCAGTCAGGTTATCACAGGGAAGGCTGCTGTAAAGAAGTGAAAGGTGAGGATCTTCTTTTTTACTATAGGAACCACCAAATACAAGATCTATCGTTTTGTAAACCTCAGCTAAATCATCAGAAAGATCAATTTTTACAATTATTTTCTGATAAGGATACTCCCTGCATACCACAGCCGTGCATCTAAGGCGGAATGGCCGGGTCAGCCGGGCCGCTTCTTCAAGGGCCCGTTCTACTTCTTCCCGGGGGAAGGAAGAAACATCATCAGACAGAGTTATATGGGGCTCAAAAACAGGAGAGCTGTACTGCTCCGACAACCGGTAAATCCATTTACGGAAATATGCTGCACTTTTCTGATCAGGCTTCAGCCATAAAACAGAACCATCTGCTTCCGGTAGTCCGTGCATATTGTTGTATGTACAATTTTAGAATTGAATCAGCTTGCTGATGCTTCAGTTCTTTCACCCTGATGGAAACTAAATACATTAACCAGGAATAAAAACGCAATCGATCCAATAGCGGCATATACTAAAGGCCCGTATAAATTTAATGAAATAACTGAAACACCTATGATTACAGATCCCACTATACCGCCTGCGAGATTACCGATGAGCCCAACTCCTCTTTTAATCATAACCAAATCCATGATATAACCAATCAAAAGACCGATAGAGATTAACCAATAAAGAGTTACCGCATTTATTTCTTCCATTCAAATCAACAGTTTTGTTTGTATTACTTTTTATCCGGTAATGAAGATACTAAATTTACTTTTGTTTTTTTATGTAAGTGCTGCAAAAAATAATTCATGGACAAGAATACACATTCCTACCGGAAAATTATCCATATAGATATGGATGCCTTCTTTGCTTCTGTAGAGCAAAGGGATTTTCCTGAATATAAAAATAAGCCTGTTGTGGTGGGTGGCTCACCACAAGGCCGCGGTGTAATTGCCGCTGCCAGTTACGAAGCAAGAAAATTTGGTATTCATTCCGCTATGCCTTCTGCTAAAGCTGTAAAACTTTGTCCCGGTTTAATTTTTTTAAAGGCACGGTTTGATGTTTACCGGGAAGTATCCACGCAGATCCGGAAGATCTTTTTTGAATTTACAGACCTCGTTGAACCCCTGTCTCTGGATGAGGCTTACCTGGATATCACTGAAAATCATAAACAGATTCCCTCCGCTACCCTTATTGCACGGCAGATCAAAAAAAGGATAAAAGCAGCAACCGGGCTTACCGCGTCGGCGGGGGTTGCAGCCAATAAATTTCTCGCAAAAATAGCTTCTGACCTTGATAAGCCTGACGGGCTGAGTGTCATCACACCTGAAGAAGCGCCCGAATTTATTGAGAAGCTTGAAATAGGTAAGTTTTTTGGAGTCGGGAAAGCCACACAGAAAAAAATGGAATCGCTGGGTATTAAAACCGGTGGGGATTTAAAAAAATGGGAAGAAATAGATCTCGTAAAGCAGTTTGGGAAATCAGGTCATCACTATTACCGTATTGTCAGGGGAATTGATAACCGCAGCGTTAAACCCGACCGCATCCGGAAATCAATAGGAAAAGAGCGTACATTTTTTGAAGATGTTTCTGACCCGGAATGGATCGGAGAGTTCCTGGATCAGCTGTCGGAGAAGATTTCCCTCTCCATGAAAAAACTAAATGCAGCGGGAAAAACGGTAACACTCAAAGTCCGCTATAAAAATTTTGAAACCATAACCCGGAGCCAGACGCTACATCACTTTACAGATCATGCCGGAGAGATTTCGGCTACTGCAAAACAACTTCTCACTGATACAGAAGCCGGAGAAAGAGAAGTGCGTTTGCTTGGAATCTCCGTATCTTCACTAAACCTGCACGAAGGCGGTTCTTTCGGCGAACAACTGGAATTTCCTTTCCAGCCTGTTAAACCAATCTTCCCGAAAGGAGATTGATGGAGGAAGCAGGAAAATAAAACATCACTATTGCCAAAAACTTTAAATGGATCCACTTACGCACGGCTTGGCAGGAGCCATAGCTTCTCAATCCTTTTCTGAAAAGAAAAAAATTCGTCCTGCCTCCATAACGGGGTTTGTAGCTGCTTTGCTGGCTGATATGGATACCTTTATCAGCAGTCCGGCTGATCCGCTTCTAAATATCGAGATCCACCGGCAATTTACCCATTCACTAATTTTTATTCCCGCCGGTGCTCTCATCGCCACCATTTTACTCTGGCTGGTAATGAAAAAACACCTGACACTAAAAGAAATTTATCTCTACAGCCTTGCCGGCTTCGCTACAAGCGGCCTTTTGGATGCCTGTACCAGTTACGGAACACAGCTTCTCTGGCCGTTTCTGGATACCCGGTTTGCATGGAACCTTATTTCCATCATAGATCCTGTTTTAACCCTCGGTTTGTTATTTTTTGTGGGACGTACCGTTTACAAACGAACATCACATACAAACCTGATGGCATGGGCCTGGTTGTTTTTGATTCTCTCGGCCGGATGGTTTCAACAAACCCGTGCCGAAATCAGTTTGTTTGAACTGGCCGGACAGCGCGGACACAGCATAGATCAGTATGTTGTAAAACCAACGATTGGTAATCGTGTCTTATGGAGAGCCACTTATACAGACAGCAGTTTTATCTATACAGATGCAGTAAGACCCGGGTTGTTCTCTTCACCTAAAATTTATGAAGGCGAAGCCGCACCAAAAGTTAATATAGCAGAAGATTATTCATCTTATACAGGAACAGTCCTTTATGGTGATCTTCAGCGTTTTTCGGACCTGTCAAAAGGCTACCTGGTCCGCCACCCGGACCATCCGGATGTGATAGGAGACGCCCGCTATTCCATGCTGCCTACCTCTATGGTGCCGCTTTGGGGAGTCGAGGCAGATACCTCGAACACAGATAAACACCTGCCGTTTCTCTACTTCAGGGATGCAGGGGAGGAGATCCGACAGCCTTTTTGGGACATGCTTTTAGGTAAATAACACGGTCAGCCTGACCGTGCGGGAAAACTTTTGAAAAACCCAGCACCTTTGTAATTACCCGATAATCCCGAAAAAGCAACAGGATATAAAAACGTTGGTATGATCATGTGTTACCGGGCAGGCCCCACAGGGATGCATTTAGCGCTGCCTGATTACTTTGTTTAAAACTTTTTTCACCCCTCCTTCGTCATAACATTGTAATTGAAAAATGAAAAAATCAGGCCTGACTTTTGAACGAGATGGATGATTCAACGCTGGTAAAAAAGGTGCAGCAGGGTGATATGACCGCCTTCAATCTGTTGATTGAACGCTGGTATTCAAAAATCCACCGGTTTGCATACCGTTTTTTTGCGGATGATGATGAAGCAAATGAAATTACTCAGAAAACCTTCATCAAAGTCTACCAGAAAGTGAATCATCTGAATGAGCCGGGAAATTTTTCACCCTGGATTTATCGTGTGGCAAATAACCTTTGCCTGGATGAGCTGAAGCGTGCCGGGCGCAGGAAATCATCACCGCTGGAAGCCTGGGTTGAACAAGCCTCCGAAAGTGATCATAACAGCCCTGCTGAAGTACTGGAAACCAAAGAGCTGGGTGAATGGATCCAAAAAGCCCTGCTTACACTGCCCGACGAACAACGGGTGGTGGTGATCCTGAAAGAGTATGAAGGACTGAAATTCAGGGAAATTGCAGACATCCTGGAAGAGCCGGTTAATACGGTGAAGTCGAGAATGTATTACGGGCTTAAGGCCCTGCGAAGAGTTTTAAAACAATGGAATATTCAAAACGAGTATCTGAATCATGACTGAACAGGAAGCGAAATCTCTTTTTATGGACTATCTCTATGATGAGATGGAGAGTAAGGAAAAGCAGGAGTTTGAACAGTTTTTAAAACAACACCCTGCTCTGGCTGAAGAGTTGAAAGAGTTAAGCGGTACACGCTCTCTATTGCAGCATGTTCCGCTCAAAACCCCATCACACAAGCTGGTGATGATGAATCCTGAAGCAACCGCGGGAAAACAGTGGGTTTATCATCCATACACAAGAGCCGCGTTGGCTGTTGCCGCTACATTTCTGATGGTGGTTCTGAGCTTTTCACTGATTGATGTACAATTCGGCCAGGCCGGACAAGGCTTTTTTGTGACGTTCGGAAATCAGAATCAGACACCTGTTACCGCAGAGCAGGGAATAAATGAAGAAGAAGTGTATGAACTGATTGAACAAATACGCGCCGAGAATGCCCTGCTTCTGGCATCGGTAATTGAGCAGTCTGAGGAACAGCAGCAACTTCAGCTTGAGCAAACGATTGAAACGCTGACTGATTATTACGATAAGAGACGCCAGCAGGATCTGCTCCTGATAACCGAAGGGCTTGCACAACTTGAAGAAGAAACATACTACCGGTTTTTACAAACTGACGAGGCTTTGGGTGATCTCATCTACGCACTGAGCTATCAACAAACCCAATCTGAATAACCATGAAAATGATAAAAACAATCACACAAATTATCCTGTTATTTTTACTCACTATTGCCGGTGTTAATGCACAACAGGTCGATGAACAGCGTCTGGATCGCGATATCCGGATTGCAGAAGGCATTCTTACTGAAATGTTTAGTGATAATGGAAATAACGGATCATACTCATTTCGCTTTCCGGGCTCCCAGGCCGTTAACGGAGAATATATTCCGGGCGCCGGTGTGCATTTTACAATAGCAGCTGGTTCTTCCCATAGAATACAAATAAACACAAGGAATAACGGCGAAGATGTACAGGTAGAAGTAAATAATCATGCTGACAGCGATTCATCAGAACGTGAAGAGGAGATTCAGCAAAAAATCATTGAATATTTTAAAACCTATGCCCCGCTGATCAGTGATCTTCCCGGCAACGAATCGGTTCGGGTAACCTATGGAGCAAACCGGCCGGGACCGGGTGTACAGGTTTATTTTTTTGATGATAACCGCCACAGAGAATCCGGCCCGGCGTTTTCCATGTGGGTCAGAGCTTCGGATCTGAGGCAGTTTAAAAACGGGGACCTGAATGAAAGCCGCTTCGAAGACAGAATCAACAAGTACGACCTTACTGAAATAGAAAATAAAACAGACCTGAATGTATTTGCTTCGGTTTTGGAAACCGCACTTAAAGATGCAGAAACAGAACACCTGCACGTGACCCGTAAGCCCCGGGCTGATTACCTGCCGGGCCTCGGTGTATATTACCAGCTGCAGGTTTCAACCAGGCCGAATATTGCAATACACGGTTTCCATATGTCAGATGATAATTTTGAAATAAAAATGGACAGCATGATGATTGACGTATCTGGTGCGCTGGAATCTCTTTCGGCAAACCTGGCCCCCCTTGCCGAAAGGCTGGATATCTTATTTGAAGATGATCTTACGCGGGCCGAGCGCGACAGTATTCGCAGGGAAGCCCGTGAAGTCCGGCAGAGATTACAGGCAGAACGGGATTCTTTAAGTAACCAGCGCCGGCGGTATAATGTGATTCCTTTCGCAGGTTCGCAAAGTGATACACTGGACCTGACCACAGATAAAGAAGCAATTATGAATCAACTTCGTGATGTAATCGAGGATTATGGTTCCACTTTGTCAAGCCTTTCTGATGACGAGCTGTTAATGATTACCGTAAACTGGGGCGGCCGGAACCCGAACCTGCCCCTTCGTACGGAAATACGAATAAAAAAATCAGCCTTATTGAACGGCGAACAGCCCTCTGTTGAAGAAATCGTGCGTAGATGACCAACGATGACCTCAGAAAAAAGCCGTGTCCGGTAACTCCGGGCGCGGTTTTTTTTATCTCTCCAGCGACCTGCAAGAGTGCCCGTGCTTTTCGGGCTCCTGGCAGAGTCGCGGGGCATACCACGTACCTAACTATTGATTCAGTGACCTTCCAGAGTGCCCGTGCTTTTTTGGGCTCCTGGCA
>JBBEBD010000059.1:0-49951 GCA_040882525.1 Balneolaceae bacterium
AATCTCTCAGGCCTGTTTTTTGTGTTATCTCTACATTTTCAGGTGCATGTGACCGAAAGGTCGTGGGGGTTCGAGTCCCTTCTTGGGCACGCAAATCAGCCTCGATGATTTTTCAGAGGCACTAATTTCTAACCCATGGCTTCTTTCTCAGGAAGCTTAACCTCCGGAAGTTTTTTTACTCCACGGAGAATCACAGACGGATAACCGGTTTTATAACCAGCCTATTCTGTATTATCTATTCCAGGAGTTTATAGATCTCTCATTTTCGTTATAGCTCCTTCTCAAATCTCTACCCCCAAATCATCTGTTTCAATGAATAAGTCTCTCTCAAAACTCTCAAACATCCTGTTTTTAATTATCTTAATGGCCACCATCCCGGCTCTCTCATCTCCGGCAATGCAGGGTGCCAATGATCCGGGTGAACTAACCTTCAATGATTCAAACCCGGAGAGGCTTTCTTTGCTGGTGGAATATTTTGAAAGTAAAGGATTAGATATCAAAGATTTGCTTCAGGACCCCCGTTTTGAAGTATATGATGGTATAGGAGACCGTTTTAAAAATGCGGTTGAATTTAAATCCGGCAGCCTCGAAGAATACAAGAAAGTTCTTGGTTACAACGATAAAGTCACCCGAATCCCTGAATTTTTAAATACCTATTCTGCAACACTTACCAAAGCTGAGGAAGAGTATGGAATTCCACGGTTTGTAATTGCGGCTATTATAGGAGTTGAATCGAGCTATGGCAGGGTTGTTGGGAAGTATAATCCGTTTAATGCATATGTTTCCATGTATTCTGAAGATTACCGGGCTTCATTTGCCAGAGCTCAGCTTGAAGAACTGTTAATTTTTGCTCAGAACAACGAACTTGATATCCTGGAAATGAAATCGAGCTATGCGGGAGCCATGGCGTTCGCGCAGTTTATTCCCTACTCATTGAACAGGTGGTTCGTCGGAAAAGATATTTATAATATGGAAAACAATATTTTGTCGGTAGCCAATTATCTTGCCCATTTTAAAAATATAACCGGCAGTATTGAAAAAGCAGTGTACAGATACAATCCCAGCGAAATGTATACACGTGCTGTTCTGGCCCTGGCCCAGGAAGCAGAAGAGTTGCTGGCTGATGCCAGCCGGTAAAAGATGTTAAGTGCTCGCTTCGCTCGCGTTTAACTGTTGAATCATCGAGGCTTTGTTGCCAGGGTCTGCAAGCAGTTACACAAAGAATGCATGAATCCTGGCCGGCATTATTCATCGGATGAGTTTTATGAAAACCTCCCTTTCTTCCCATTCCTCTGAGTTTCGAAGAACTCATCCGATGAATTCTTGATTACTGTCTTCGTCTGATATAGCCTGAATTTGCTTCCCCAATTAATTCTTCTACCTGGTGCTGGTGAAAAACGTTTACCAGGAAGAGCAGAATAAGGGTACCCAGTGCGGCAAAAAGAATACCATTTCCCAGGCCCATTATAGAACCGATAAGCCCCATAATTACAGAACCACTGATCCCCCAGATCAGGTTTCCTTTCACAGAAATGCCTTCATTGCCGATAATCAACCCGAAAATAATACTTATCAGCAGTCCAACCGAAATAAACCAATATAACAGAACTCCGTCTAGCGTCTCCATTTTTCCCTCCTTCTACGTATTTTATATTACTTAAATGTTGAATAAAGTAGTTTCACCTTTTGTAAGGAACCCCTTAATAAAACTGTGGTAGATACTCAATCAATTGCATTTTTTATCTTTAGTGTAATGCGAAAATATTTTTCTGTTCCTGCTTTCCCCAAGTGTTTAAACGCTTTAAAATCATTTTGTCTGTCAGCTTTTCATACTGTTCATAAAACTGATGTGCAGAGTAATAAAGCTCAGGAGCTTCAGGAATAACTACCTCGTCTGCCAGCATTTTTAATTTATTCAACGCCTTTATATCGGCTGCTGGAGAGGCTACTATGATTCTCAGAGGATTTTTTTTCCGGCAGCAGTTTATGGCTACGAAAACCGATGAATCAGACGTGATTTTATCATCAATCAAAATAACCGTTCGGTTTTGGATATTGACCATGGGTTCTCCCCGGCGATAAAGACTTATTCTTCTCTGAATCTCACATTTTTCTCGTTCTATTACTTTATATATCATCTCTCTGCTTAATCTTACCCTTACCCATGGATCCAGGTATAGGCTTTCATCTTCAGCCATACTGCCGAATACAGCATTCTCCTGAAGCGGGTATTTTAAGTTCTGTGTTATTATAACTGATAGATCACAGTATAATTCAGAGGCTGCATGGTGGGCAACTTCAACTCCTCCACGGGGTATAGCAAGTACAACCGGGTATGAATCATTAAATGACTGAAGGATGTTACCTAGTATTCTCCCTGCTTCCAGCCTGTTTTTATACATTTTTTCTCTCTCTTTTTAACCTTCCAGATATAGTATCGAACGAAATTATTATGTGTAATATATCACAACAGGCTGTAAGCAGTTTTGTGAAAAATTTGTAAGGCTTTTTCCTACGAAGATTTTTTCTCTTTACATTTTCAAAATAAAAAGACCTTTGAAGTCACCGAAACTAATCAAACTATTTTGCTCAGGTAGATTTTATCCTTGTCGCCTGTGTTCAGGCGCAGACTATATGAGCTTCGCTGATTATATTCCGGCTTCCAAAGGTCTGCAGTCAATGAGCATTGCTCATTGATGCTTAAATATCTTAAATATAATTAGATTTAATTCCAGGCATACCAGTAAGGATGGCCGTTATCATCTCTGAGGTTTAATCTTTTGTTACCAAGCTGTACTTTCGAAGCAACAACAGATGCATCACGTCCGGACAAATTCATTGAGCCGGTTATGTGTACTTTTTCACCTTTTTTGAATTTAACCTGCTGATGATCGAGGTACCATGCCGGGCCCAGATGTACCGGTAAAATAGACTCGGAAGTCTGAAGAATAAGTTCAACTCCTTCTGCTTCTTTGCTTCCGTTACTTTCATTCACCACATCTATAATTTTCCCCTGAAATTTAAAAACCGTGCCCGGGTCATATTTTTTTTGATAAATTTGTTTTTTTCTTTGATTCCATATAACCGCATATATAGCACCTGTTACAGCCAGAAATAAAATCCCACCTTTTAAATATCCATTTTTTTCCTTGTTTACGGTCTTGACTTTCTCTGTGATACCTTTAATTCCTTTCTTTCTTTTTTTAAAAGGATTAAACCTGTCCACTACTTCTTTAACTGACCTGGAACTCTTTTTATGTACAGGGTTGTACCTGTTCAGTGTTTCTTTAACTGTCTCTGAATTGCTTTTACTCTGTACAGGGTTATACCTGTTCAGAACTTTTTTAACCGGTGTTGATTTTTTCATCTTAATTAAATCAAGTTTTATTCTTTTAATTTTTTTTGTTCAGCCGTACAAAGGCAAAAAAAAAAGATCCGGAACCAGAGAAAAATCCTCCGGTCCCGAATCATATTTTTAGGTTTTACTCTTCTGTGTCATATCCAGTTTGGCCGGAATGCTCGCTTCCACTTAATTTTTCAATGGCATCAACGGTTTTTTCCATTTCATCTGCCATGGTAATCAGATGTTCGCGCACTTGCTCAAGATCCTGTCGCATCTGATCATCATCCTCGGCTGTTCGCTCCTGTTGTTGTTGCTGTGCATCATCCTGTTGTTGTGCATCATCTTCCTGCTGCACATCAGCACCGGAAATTCCCTGTGTTTCAGGGCCTTCCTCTTCTAACAACTCCTGATAGCGTTCAGCCGCTTGTTTCAGGTTTCCAATGGCAAGTCCCAGATCTGCTCCAAAACGCTTCACCATTTTATCTCGTTTCTCACTTCTGTCCTGACCAACTGCTCTGTCTCTCTGAACACCAACTCCTTCCTGGTCCTGATCTTGTTCGATGTCTTCTCTTTCTGTGTCAACACCAACGCCTTCACGGCGGGCATCATCGAATCCATTTTTATCCAGTTGAAGAGCTCGAGCCATCAAGTTATCCAATCTGTCTATTAAATCAGTGATTTCCTGATCTTGTTGCTGAGGTGTATTGGTTTGTTGTGCCTGTAATGACATTGTTCCAAACAAAATAAAAACGGCAACAAGTAAATTATTAAATAATATTTTCATGGTTTTCTCTATTCATTTTATGTTTTGGTGTTATTTCTACGTTGCAATAAATTTCCCCATTTCAGGACCTTTTTCTTGTATTCCTGACACGTCCCCAAGCGTAGGTGAAAGGAAGATTTGCTATGTAGGGTTCTGTTTTTTTTCAGTAAGGCTAAACATTACAGGCTCCTGGAAATGAAGGGCATTATGCATGCATTCAAAAAACGAGTGCCTATTAGAAAACTCATCAGTTTTAATATTGGCCTTTATTATTGGCCGGGGTTAATCAAGAAGAGAAAAATAATTTAATTCATTACATTTTTGAAGAGAAGACAAAAGTGTGTATTAGAAAACAATTAGAAAACCAGGAAGAGCCCGGTTATAATTTTTTGAAATAACCCGGGCTTTATTTCTTATTCTTTTTAGTGATAATCTACTGTAAGGTTTAACATTACAGTAACCTGAATTATCACTACAACCCCGGAAGTATAGCCATTACGAAAGCATGAGAAGTTATTATTCGTAGCTTTTACCAGGGTCTTTGTATTATATAATTGAAATAAATGAGTTCAACATGCGACTTTATTTTGGAGAGAGGATAAAGTTATACGCAGTGAACTTATATCAAGAGAGAAAGAGAGATCATAATCAAGAGAGCTATCATAGAGATAGATAATCCACTTGCTAAAGTTACGTTTGTAAATAACAGGTTTACAAACAGAAACTGAAAGCAGGGCCCGGCATTTTTTGAAAAAAAGGCCGGGTTTTTTTTTGCAAATATTTTATAAATATAACCTCAAAATATGCCTTTTGTTGCCCTGTAATGAAAACCATTACAACAGTTGCAAATTAATACTACAAGAAGCTTGTAAAAATATTACGAATGTATCAGAAATAGTAGTTCGTAAAACTATTCCGGGTATTTGTATTATACAACCAGAGAAATTTACTGAATGACTTTATTTTTGAGAGGGTAAAGATTCATCTGTGAATTTCAAATCGAGAGAGTAGTAGAGAGATCATAGAAATAGTAATTTTATAACTGGATGGCGAAGTTGTGAACCCTGCAAGGTTTTAAAAGACGCAAATTCGAAATCCAGGTATGGACCCGGTTCCTTTTTGAAAAAAGGCCCGGGTTTTTTTTATTCACAACCCATCATCTGTCTTAAAATTTGTACTGATATGAATGATGCATTTTTTATTGCGGAAAAAAAGTTATCTGCACCCGGTTGCCAGATTAAAATAGAACTTGATCTGCCTGTTGAAATCATAAATTATTTGAAATCGCTGGAGGAAAAGGATAAGGGGGGAGAAAAAACACTCCTGGCGGATGAGATAATCCGGAAACTAGATCTGCCTGTCCGCCCCGGAGAGCAATTTGAAGTGACAGGGGGCCGGCTGTTTATGAAGAATAACAGTTGTTACCTGTTAGCCGATATTCAAAAGAAATAAAAGTTTTTCGAATTTTTCTCCACCTGGTATGTAATCAATCTGTCTATCAGCCGGCAGATGAGTTGTTTGTAAAATCAGGTTTCTCGTTATCCACCCATTTTACTGCATGAAACATCATCTCTGTGGCATTTTTAAAAGCGAGTTTTTCTTTAATTCGAGACCGGTACGTTTCCACTGTTTTAGATGCCAGGTGGAGTTGTTGGGCAATTTCATTACTGCTTTTTCCACGACCAATTAATTCAAAAACTTCCAGTTCACGGTCACTTAAAACATCCACGGGAGAATCATACTCTTCATGTTTACCCTGCATAGCCCCCAGGAGTAATTTTTCATTCATGGCTTCACTAACATAAATACCGCCATTCAGCACTTTCCATACTGCTTTAATAATCGTTTCACTGGGTTCAAATTTCATAATGTAACCTTTAGCTCCTGCTCTTAGGGCTCTTTCAGCATAAAGAGATTCATCATGGCGTGACACAACGAGTATTTTCATACCACTTTTTTGGAAAATTACATTTTTAACCAGTTCAATACCGTTCATACCCGGGAGAGAAACATCGATTATTAACAGGTCGAATTGATGATCATCAAGAATATCGAGAGCCTCCTCAGCACGATCCGTTTGAAACGAAACCTCCAGTCCGGGTTCACTTTCGAGTGTACTTGCCAGCCCTTTTCGCATCATGGGATGATCATCAACAATAAGTATCTGTTTTTTTAGTGAAGACATATTTTTAGTTTAATTAAATTCAATAAGATCGTTTGGTATTATACACCGGACACGTGTCAGGTCATCTTTAGTCCGGATGAGCTCTAAAATTCCTCCCAGAATTCCAGCCCTGTATTTCATTATCTGAATTCCCATACCTTTTTTTGAATTGGCCGGGAAATCGGGTCCGAACCCTACTCCGTCATCATCAATCACTACTGATGTATGCTGTCCGGAATTAGACATTCGTACACATATATTCTTTGCTTTTCCATGTTTCACCGCATTGTTAATAGCTTCCTGTACAATCCGGTAAATATGCAGGGCGGCAGTATGATTATCTATGACCATTGATCCCGTTTCGGAGTAGGTACACCGGATAGAAAACATTTTTTCGCTTTGCTGACAAAGCTCTTCAAGAGCGGTCCGTAATCCTTTATTTTCCAGGTCAATTTGTACCATACCCCGGGTAAGGGAGCGGGCGTATTCATCTGCTTCCTGTACCATAGCTGAAATTTGTTTTACTTCATCAGCCTGTGATAAGCTCTTAGTTTTCATTTTTTTGGCGAGATTTTCAGTTACCATTCGAATTCCGGTAAGCATTTGTCCCAGCCCGTCATGAAGATCCTGGCCTATCCTTCTGCGCTCCTGATTGCTGATGTCTGATATCCTGCGTTCAAGGTCTCTTCGTTCAGAAATATTTTTTATAATATTGGAAAAAAAACGGTTTCCTTCCCACGATACCTCGCTTACTGTTACTTCAACAGGAAATACCGTACCATCCTTCCGTATTCCCTGAACTTCACGGCCAATATCGATAATTTTTTGTTCGCCGGTTTTCAAAAACTCTTTAATGTAATTACCATGGTTATCACTGTGTGGAAACGGCATTAATATTTTAATATTTTTTCCAATAACTTCATCCGGGGAGTAACCGAACATAGCTTCGGCAGATGGATTAAAGCTTTGTATTTCTCCATCTTCGTTTGTAGCAATAATGGAATCCGTACTTTTATTGATAATAGCCTCAGCAAAAGCTTCACTTCTTTCAAGTTGTGCTTCCGTTTGTTTCAGTTTTTCAATTTCACTAAATGAAATAACATGATTTTTATAAAAAGACCCTTCTTTATTTATAAAACTGGATCGAATATCCGTCCATACCCTGCCATTGGTTTTATGTTTGGCATGTAATCTTGCTTTTATAGGTTTCCCCTTCCTGAACTGTTCCATCATTTCCCGGAAAAGATCGTATTTATCTTCTCCATACAACAAGCGAATAGATTGGCCAAGCAGGTCGTCGCTTTTATAACCCAGGATTTCCTCACAGTACGGGTTACAGAACCGGATCACTCCGTTTTCATCAACAATCAAAATTCCATAGGCAATATTTTCCAGGATCGTGGATGCTTCTTCGGTAAAGTCTGGATTGATATACTCTCTATCCTTAATCATAATTCGATTAACTCCTGTAAATTCTACTCTCTGCTCTTGGATTAATTAATATAAACTGCTATTACATTAATATAAGGAAATTCCTTACCCCTCTCTCCTCCTAGTCTGTATATATCGAACGATAAAGTAATTTTATTATTTAATTAATTGAATGAATAAGATAAAAAAAAACAAAGGGACATTAATGGAGAAAATTCAGAATCTTTATGATTTGTTACTAAACCGCCTTCGTTATCTCTATGATGGTGAAGTCCAACAGCTGGATTTCTTAGAAAATCTGATTGAGTTGCCGGATTCTGTTGACCTTCAGGATAATATCGATTATCAGATAAGGGAAACCGTACAGCAAAAAAATCGTCTTGAAAAAATTTTCACTCATTTAAATGAGCCTTCAGAAAATGGTCCCTGCCTTGGTATCAGGGCTATTATTCAGGAAACAAAGAATATTACTGAAGCCTGCAAGACCAAACCAGCATGTGATGCAGCAATTATCACAGCTATCCAGCATATCAACCATTATGAAATTGCCGGTTATGGTACAGCTATTGCATATGCAAAAATTTTAAACAAACATAATATAGCCGGAATACTTCTGGATTCTTTAAGAGAGGAAAAAACAGCAGATATGGAATTATCTGACCTGGCAATAGAGCATGTTAACCTGGAAGCAAAATAATCAGACATAAAATCTTTTAAATATTCAATAAATGCAGCGAATCCTAGTTCCTGTCGATTTTTCTCCTTACTCAATCAATGCTTTTAAAACTGCATTATCCCTTGCTGAAAAAACAAATTCCCAAATTACACTTCTTCATGTAATTCATCTCCCTTTTCATTTTTTTGACAAACCACATAAAAACAATTTTGATGAAGCCAGGCAAAAGGCTTATAAGAAATTGGAGAAACTGGTTCACCAGGTTTCATCAGGTAATGGCGCTTTTTCTGGTATTAAAATAAATATTTATGTTTTATCGGGGCTTGCCAGCCCATCCATACTACAGACAATCAGAAAAATAGACAGTGATTTTTTAATTATGGGCAGAAAGGGGGAAACAGAAATTAAAAAACTGGCTGTCGGAAGTGTGGCTAAAGATGTTGTGTTACATTCTAAAATTCCGGTTATGATGGTGTCAGAATCTATAAATTATGCAAATTTAAATCATTTGCTTTTCACAACAGCATTTGATGCCAGAAATTTAAAATCCCTCAATTGGGCTGTCGACCTGGCTTCTGTTTTTAATGCCAATGTAACAGCCCTTCATATATCTGAAAACGGAGAAAACGGATATGATCAAAAAAATAAAAATGAATTTCTGACACTATTGAAAGAGAACAAAAAATTTAAAAATCTTCAATTAGATTCTATAAAAAATGACAACACTTTTGACGGCATATTTAATTACATTCAGCAGCAACCGCCGTCAATGATAGCTTTAGCCCGTTATAAAAAATCTTCATTCAGTACGTTAAATTATAAAAAACAGGTGCAAAAATTACTGGAAGATTCCCAGATTCCCGTTGTTGTTTTTGCAGGAAATTGAGTGGTAAGAGCTAACATTATATATTTTACTTAAGCCTGGACCTGGGCATTTTCAACCATATGATCAGATGAATCCACCTCTTTCATCAGTGAAGTTACCGGTTTTATGGTAAATACTCTCCGGTTTATTTCTGTGGCCAGATTTTCGGAATCGTAACTGCCCCGGGATATTTTCCTGTTAACTTTTTCCGGTAAATCCCATACCAGTGAACTTCTTTTACTTTCCGTGATGAGATCTCCGCCGTAACTTCTTATTTGCCGTGCGCCTTCCACACCATCTTTTCCTCCCCCTGATAACAATACCCCAAGAGTTTTCTCCCGAAAGGCTTGTGCGGCCGACCAGAATAACACATCTAACGATGGTCGTGAATGATGCACTTTTGGACCGCGATATAAAGAAAGGGTTCTTCTTTGTGCGTTACTTTTAACAATTGTATGATATCCGCCCGGAGCGATATAAACATATCCGGGAAGCAATACGCTATTATTTTTTGCCTCTATAACTTTCAAAGAAGAATGCCTGTCCAGGTCTTCTGATAACACTCCGGTATATATTTGTGGCATATGTTGCGCAACAATTACCGGAACAGGAAAGGAAGATGGAAGGGAAGAAATTATCTTATAGAGTGAGCGGACACCACCTGTACATCCTCCAATCACCACCAGTTCCGTTTTTCTGGAAAAATTATAAAACGGGGAGTCAGAATAACCTGATATCTCTTCTTTTTTACTTTGATCCGGCAGAAAGGGGCCCCACGTGGCTTCCATCTTAAAATCCGTAACCTTGTGAAGCATTGGTATAATCCGTTTCTTAAAATGGTTTTTCGAAAGTATAAGGCAATTGCCCTTCTCCGGTTTGGTAATAAACTCTACGGCACCGTCTTTTAATGCATTTATTGCAATTTCAGCTCCCTGTTTATTCAGTGGCGTTACCACAATAACGGGTAAAAGCGGATATGTTTTTCTCAACTTGAGGAACAATTTTTCGGACCTGGAATCAGGTTCATCAATTCCAATAAAAACTACATCCGGCGAATGGGTATAAATAGAATTGATTACCTCCTTTTCATTTTTTCCACTTGTACAACCTGATATTGAAATATCCTTTTCATCACGAATAATGCTTGAAATAATCTGACGCACCAACACATGAGAATCTATTATACATACATCTGTCTTTCTCATTTAGCTTCTCTTTTTGATTTTCCTGTTTTTAAAAAGTCTGGCCACCGATTTCTTTACCTTTATACATTAACCTTCTTCCAATTGAAAATAAGTAGTCCATAACATGCCTTTTATGTAATGCTTTTTTGCACAGGTATTGTTTTTCTCTAAAGCCCCTTTAGTTAACTATAGAATCCACAAATCTTTCCCCTTTTAATCTTTACACTCTTTTAATTTATTTCAGAGAAAACCTTACAACCATTATCTTTTTTTCCTTTCATAAACTTTTAAAAAAAGTTCTGATAATTTGTTACATCCTTGTTAATAAATAAAAAGAGCACAGTTTACGGGTTTACGAAAGTTTAAACGTAAATGAGCCGGAAAAACGTTACCGCCGGCTTCTTTTAGAATCTGAATAGGATTCAAAAGTGTGCTCCGGTTCCTTTTTTCTATTCCATCAGGCAAAACCTTACAGTAAATTCCTCCTGAAACGTACAGGCTCAAAGTTTCAAATTGTCTTAATTGATAACAGAATTAAAAACAAAAGCGGACTCAGAAATTATGGTTGATCAACGTGATTATAAACAAAGCTATGGAGCGGATGAGAACTCGGTTTTACACGAACGGATTGATCATCTAAGAGATGAAGGTTACAGAGGCTTTACAATAAAAAATGATGTGGCTAAATGGAACCGCTGGGAGATTACCGCTAAAAACACCTCTGGTGTAGAGCTGAAAGCCAATGGAGAAACACAGGAAGAAGCATATAAGCAAATGATAGACATGATTGATTATAACCTTGATGATACCCAGTGAAGGATATTCTTCTACCCAAAGTTAATTCTTATAACTCACCCTCTGCCTTCGGACTCGTTCCTGCAAAACCAAAAAGAAGTGTTGAATGAGTGCTTTGGATAATCCCCTCCTCAGGACTTAAGGGGAATTCAGATTATAACGTTTTTAATGTGAGTTCAACTTTATGATCTTTCCTGTCATTCCGGGTTTTAAACCAGGCGCGTTTGCCTTTATTTACAACAGGACTTCCATCTGCAGTACCTGTCAGTTGTCCCTGTTCCAGGCCATCCGGATTTTTTATGGTGATATGGTAGACAGTTTCATCATCATCCTGCCTGATACTGATGGTAAATTCTTTCCAGTCTGAGGGGATACACGGCTGAAAAATTATTTTGTTTTTCATGATTTCCAATCCCAAAACAGATTCGATTGCCACTCTGTAAAACCAGCCTGCCGAACCAGTGTACCAGGTCCATCCACCCCTGCCGGTTAACGGCGGTTCGCCGTACACATCCGCTGCCACCGCGTAAGGTTCAACTTTATAAACCGAAACATCATCTTCATTTAAAGAATGATTTACAGGATTTATCATCCCCAGGTAATGTGCAGCTTTAGTACCCTGTCCTGATTCAGCAAATGCTTTCGCCACCCAGAGCGCGCCGTGGGTGTATTGCCCCCCGTTTTCACGAACCCCGGGGATATACCCTTTAATATATCCCGGATTCTTTTCGGTTTGATCAAATGCGGGTGTCAGTAATCGTATAATTTTATCTTCTTCAGAGATCAGATGTTCCTCCACAGCTTTCAGAACCTGAAGGCCCCGTTCCTCAGTAGCCGCACCGGTAATAACCGACCATGCCTGGGAAATCGCATCAATTTTGCATTCCTCATTTTCCGATGATCCCAAAGGTGTTCCGTCATCATAAAAAGCACGCAGGTACCACTTACCATCCCACCCTTCACGATTCAGGTGTTTCTTTAATTTTACAGCCTGTTCTTTATAACGTTCGGCGCGTTTTTCATCCTTCATTTTCCTGCAAACGGGTATAAATTTTTCAAGTACTCCATAGATAAAAAAACCAAGCCACACACTTTCCCCTTTCCCGTCTTTCCCAACCCTGTTCATACCATCATTCCAGTCGCCTGCTCCCATTAACGGAAGTCCATGGCTTCCGAACTGAAGCGAAATATCAATGGCCTTACAGCAGTGCTCGTAAAGGGTTCCTGTCATACCGGATGCTTCCGGAACCACGTAAACTTCATGTTCATCCGGTTTAAGTTCACGCGCGCTGATATAGGGTACTTCTTCTTCCAGTATGGAATCATCAGCAGTTGTATGCAGATAGTGAATCAATACATAAGGAAGCCACAGGCGATCATCCGTAATTTTTGAACGTATACCCCGTCCCGCCGGCGGATGCCACCAGTGCAGCACATCCCCTTCCGGAAATTGTTTGGATGCATGAAGAAGTAACTGTTCGCGCGTAATTTGCGGGTCTACATATATCGCAGCGGCTGAATCCTGCAACTGGTCCCGGAAACCAAATGCTCCGCCGGCCTGGTAATAAGCTGTCCGGGAGTGCATGCGGCAGGAAATGTTCTGATACATCAGCCAGCCATTCAGCATCAGGTTAAGCGAATTATCAGGTGTTTCAACACGGATTCGCGATAATGTTTTATCCCAGTATTTTTTTACTCGTGCAAGTTCTTCTTCAGCCCGGCCGCTTTCTGAATATTTTTCTGTTATTTCGTCTGCTTTAAGCTGGTCTGCCGTTTCTCCTGTTAGAAATATCAGGGATATTTCCTCCCCCGGCTGTAGAGTAAGTTCCGCCTGAATTGCGGCACATATATCTTCACCAGCCTCTGCACGATTGTTTAACCTCTCCGAACCGGCTATGGCCGCGGGGTTTTTCAGGGACCGGTTCCGCCCGATAAACGACATCCGGTTTGTTGTAAAGGAAGTATCCACTTCTTTTTCTTCCGGGACAGTCAGAGCCAGAAATCCAACCCTCCCCGCAAATTCGTTGTTATAGTGATTACGTGAATAGATAATATGCTTATTATCAGATACTGCCGGTATAATATATCTTACTGATTGATCTCTTTCTACGCCATGCACCAGCTCCTGGTATCGGAAAACCGAAAGTTTTCGAACTGATTCACCCCGGTTGTGAAGTTTAAGTACAGAAACCTTTACAGAATCATCAGCTGGTACAAACTGGGTAATATTCTGCTCCAGTTCATCCAGAACATATTCATAACGTGTATAACCAAATCCATGAATGGTCTTATATGTTCCGGGGCCTTTAGCCTCACTGCATACCGGCGACCAATACCGCATTTTTTCCTCATCCCGGATATAAAATGCCTCAGAAGGAGGATCGCTGACCGGTTCGTTCGCCCAGCCTGTAAGCTTGTTTTCACGGCTGTTTTCGCTCCATGTATAACCCCCTCCTGTTTCAGTTGCGATAAAACCTAATGAAGAATTTGAAATCACATTTATCCAGGGTGCAGGCGGCAGTTTATGTTTACCTGTTTCAGGGTCTTGTTTTATGATGATGTGATATTCATTTCCTTCTTTATTAAACCCTCCATAGCCGTTAAACTGAAGAAGGTTTTCGTTTGCATCATTATCTGAATCTGATACTGAGGATTGTTTCTCTGCTATTGAAGGAAAGTACTGTGAATAACTATTTCCGCGGCTCCAGGAAATAACATCACGTGGTTTTTTATCAAACGAGAGCGCAGGAAGTTCCTGTTTTAAAACGGCATGGGCTACGGTTAAAATGAGTGTTAGATCCTCATCCGGCATTTTTTCTGTTCTGTGAAGATAAATACCTCCCTGCTGCATGTCCTGCGGGCCCACTGACTGCATCTCTTTCTGAATAGCTTCCTGTACTTCATCCGCATAGCTTGGTGGATAATCATTTAAAAATAAAAGCTCTGTTATAAACCCTTTTTGTCTCCAGAATTCATATGCTTTTACCAGCGTTTTTACATCTTTTATCTGGTCAGCATCATTCACCCGGTAAACAAGCAGTGGTACATCTCCGGAGATGCCATAAGCCCACAGGCGATGTTGTTTCTCACGGTTTCGTTCTAAAAAGTAAACATCCCCCCGATATTCACTTGATGGGTATATCAAATAAGAAGCGAGTTTCTGGAAATAATGGGCCTGCCGGGAAGTAATATTTACATGTTCGAGCTCAACATTGCTGTACACAGCTGCAAGATCAAAAACCCTGTCTGTGGCATGCAGGTTATCATATAAATCGGCTAACATATAAGCTTCCTCTCTTGAACCGGCTCTTCCCAGGCCAAAAGTCAGATCCTTTTTTTCACCCGGTTTAAGTGTAACCGTATTTCTCAGGCTCACAATCGGATCGGAAACATTCCCCAGTGAGCCGCTCAGCCTTGAATACTGATCCATTGCACGTGGATTATCAAGCCCTCTCCCCCTGCCGATAAACAGTGATTTTTCAGTTTCATATTGAAGAGATTCAAGCAGGTTATCGGATTCTTCTCCCGCATAGGTATGTATCAGCCATTCCGGTTCTTCATGCTCACCCCTCGGCCGCCGTTTTACCAGTAATGCATGGTGTTCTGCCAGGTAATCGGTTTGCAGAAACAGTTTTGAAAAAGCCGGGTGCGAGTTGTGGTCTTTCAGTCTGTTCAGAACAGCTTCCGCATAGCTTGTTATTTCCAGGGTCCTCTCTCTGTCTGAATAGTTTGTCAGGGTTAATTTCCGGAACTCCATATTAGTATCCGGCGAAACACAGACAGCCATGGTAGATTCTATCCATTCATCAACCCTTGATGTTATTGTTTTCCCGTTGTGAAACCAGGTATCATACCTGTCCGCTTTTCGTTTAACCGGCTGATGAGCCGCCGACCAGAATTTACCAGACTCCTGGTCTTTGATATAAAAGTAGAAACCGAGCGGATCTGTCGTGGGATCTGGTTTCCATGCAGATATTGCTTTCTCTCCGAAAAATGAGCAGCCGGTACCGCTGTGCGTTACAAAAGTGGAATAATTTCCATTCGACATCATCTGCAGCCGCGGCGGGCTTGCATCCAGCTCTTCCATGCCGGCATGCTCTACAACAACCTGGATTGTTTGCTGTTCACCGGGTTCAAGTTCAACATCGATAGGATGAGGCTCTTTAATGGGAATCCCGCGCGGTATCTGCTCCTGAAGCAGCAGGTCACAACTTTTTATTTGCGGATCGGAATGAAAAATCTGCTGAATGAAGTCACCATTCAGGGTATTTTCAATCGCAATAAGGCTCATACCATGATGATGAGCCATATAGGTTTTTACCACTTTATGAGTTTCTTTTTCCTGCAGCCTTGAGGAGCTAAAATCAAGTGCATCATAAAATCCTATCATCCCAAGGCCCCCGTAACCTTCAATAATCTTCAGGTTTGATAATGCTGATTTGGGATCAAGCATTAGTGAAAGCATGGAAGCGTATGGCGCTACAACATACTCATCAGCCAGTCCCCTTTTTAAACCCAGTCCGGGCGCTCCGAATGCCCGGTACTGGTAATGCAGCTCAATGTTAAGAAATCCATAAGCGCTCTCAGAAAATCCCCATGGCCATCCGCGTTTTGATGCATAATCTGTTTGCCATTTTACAACATTATGATATGTATTAGCCAACAGGGTATTTGGATAGGATTTCAGAAAAAGGAGAGGCATCAGGTACTCAAACATCGTACCACTCCAGGACAGCAGTATTTCATTTTTGTCGAGCCGGGTAAGCCGCCTGCTTAAGCGAAACCAGTGTTCATGCGGCACATCACCTTTTGCGATAGCTATATAAGAAGCGATTCGGGCCTCACTTGCAAGCAGGTCGTACGTACTTTTATCGAACTGTGATTTTTCGAGATTAAAACCGATTGTAAAAAGGCTTCGTTCTTTGAGATAGAGGAAAGAAAAATCCATATCATTGAAAAACCGCTGGCAGGTTTTTATGATATATTCCGCCTGGTTGTGCCAGTATTTAATGATTTCCGGCAGCTGTTTTCCGTCGGTTCTTTTCAGATGCTGTTCAAGTTCGGAAAACGTTTTCCCGGTTATTTTTTCAATACTTTCTGCCCCAAGATTCCGGTACTCATCAATAACCTTTTCTATCTGGTTAAGGGGTGTTTCGATCCAGAAAAGAAGATGTTCCATCTGTTCATCTCCCAGGGTATTTCTAAGGGATCTCAGGTCTGTAGAACCAAGCTGTGCAGCTATTTCTTTTAGTTTTTTTAGCTGCCCGAGGCAATCATCAGATTTTTTAATTTTATCTGCATCCAGCCGGTCCAGCATATTGCCTGTAGAAATCATAACCCTGTTGTACATATCTTCCGGTACAGAATTACTGTTTCTTTTTTCTTCGAACAGATGTCTGACTGTGCGAATAGTATCACGCAGCCCCTCCCAAACATTTCTATTAATCTGACCGCTCTCAATCTCCTGTTTCAGAGCTTCTTTAACCACAATAAAGCCTGCTGCCAGGTTTCCCGAGTCTACAGTGGAGACATACCTTGGGCTGAGAACTTCCCCAAGTGAAGTTTCATACCAGTTAAAAAAATGACCTTTATAGCGTTCCAGTTTTTCAAGAGAACGCAAGGTATTTTCGTGCCGGTAAAGCAGTTCCCCGAAGCTAATGAACCCCCTGTTATAGGCCACCTGGGTTGAAACCATTGCCAGCCCGATATTGGTAGGAGATGTTCTGTTTACAGGGCGCATTGGCGGGTCTTCCTGGTAATTATCAGGAGGGAGCCAGAAATTCTCTTTGGTCACAAATCTTTCAAAATAGAACCAGGTTTGCCGTGCGTATATTTTCAGTTTAATTTCGTCTTTTCTTGAATAGGTTTTTACCGGTTCGGGAACAGGTTTACTTATGTACCAGGCGTAATAAGGGGCAGCTATCCAGATAATGGCAAACGGAAGTACAACCCAATATTGAAGCGGCCCGGCAACGGCCCAGAAAACCAAAATTAACAGCCCAAGGGCAACTGAAACAGCCATATTTTTTACATAAGAGGCAGGCTGCAGGTTTGAAGCCTGCTCTGTTTGAAAGGCCGTGGTCCATTCCAGCAGATTTTTTTTAGAAATCCATAAACGCCACAAAGACCTGCCAATGGCATCCAGATAAATCATAGCCTGGTGGGGCAGGAATATCAGCGTGGAGAAAGCCTGTGCTGAATTCACTCTCAGGTTATCGCGCACTTTTTCAAAATAGAGTTTCCACTTCACTCTCGCCGGCCGGTTTATGATATCCGTCGATAAGCTCATATAAATCGGAAAGGCGAGGATACCAAAAGCCAGTAGTGTCCAGAGCCAGGCGGAACCGGGAAGCCAAAACCAACCGGTTATAAAAAATACCGTAAGAAAAAAAGGACTCAGAGAACGCCTCAGGTTATCAAATATCTTCCATTTGGACAGAAAATTAATGGGGTTTGTTTCGTTGCCGGTTTTATGCGGAACAGGAGAAAATAACCACCTGGCAATCTGCCAGTCTCCGCGAATCCACCTGTGATTTCGTTTACTGAACGAGATATACGTATTCGGAAAACTGTCAAAAAGTTCAATATCTGTAGAAAGGCCCGTTCTCAGGTAGGTGCTTTCAAGAAGATCGTGTGAAAGAATCCGGTTATCGGGCAGCCTTTGCTCCATAACCTCATGGAAAGCATTCACATCATATATACCTTTCCCCAAAAAAACAGCTTCTCCTGCCAAATCCTGGTAAATATCCGAAACGGATGCTGAATATGGATTCAGCCCCACATTCCCTGAAAAAATTCGTGTGAAGCGCGTTTTACCTACGGCATCAGGCGGAATAGAAATGCGCGGCTGAATAACAGCATACCCTTTGGTTATCCTCTGTTTTTCCGGATCAAGCCACGCTCTGTTCAGGGGATGAGATGCCGTTCGTATCATATCATTCGCACTTCCGGGCGGCAGCCGGGTATCTGCATCCAGGGTAATAACAAACTGAACTGGTGAATTTTTTAGTGAAGGCAGTACCTTTCCTTTTATAAAATGATATGAAGTTTCTGATGAGGAATCGCTCAGTAAACGGTTGAACTCCTCAAGTTTCCCACGTTTACGTTCCCATCCCATCCAGGTTTTTTCAGTTTCATTCCACGATCGCCGGCGATGCATCAGAAAAAATTTATCTCCGAAACGAGACGGGTATTTCCGGTTCAATTCATCAATAAATTCGCCTGCTTTCCTGAGAATTTCCTCCTCACCGGGATTACTCTGCTGATCTGAATCCGGAAAATCGGTCAGTAAACCATACTGTATCGCCGGGTCTGAATTTGACAGTGAATGAATTTCAGCCTGTTTGATCTGCCTGATGATATCCTCCAGTGAGTTAATCATGGTTGGAACCACCACCAGTGTACGGAACTGAGACGGTATTCCGTCATCGTACTTCATTTTCGGTAAAATTCTTGGGGAAAAAAAGAAGGCGAAAAACCGGTTCACGAGCGCAACTGAAAGATCCATTGCCGGAAAAAAAGCTACAAACAGGGCAACAAATGTAAGCGGAGCAGAATAATTGGTAAAGCCTGCAATAAACCATAAAACAGTCAGAAGAATAATCGTATTCACTCCAATCAAGCCGGCATAATACGCAGGTTTTCGCTCCATCAGATGTTGTACACGTTCCCGCAAAGGCATTTTATATCCAACAACTTTTATCAGCTCAGAGTATCCTTCACCGAGCAAATAGTACCCGATGTGTTTTTTGGGTGCTGTTTCATCATGCAGGTAATCCAGGTGAAGTGATCCCGGGGTTCCGGCATATTCCTCGGCCATTAAGAGTACCTGCTCTGCTACATCTGTTTCAGAGTAGTCTGAATATTTTGCCAGTTTTTCTACCTTTTTCCGGTACTGATCTCTGGTTCGAAAATCCATCTTCGGATAACTTCCTGAAGGATCCAGCCGAAGAATCTGATCTACAACAGACATGGATTCACCGAATTCAAACCAGCTCGACTCGGAAACACTGCGCAATGAAACAACTGCATTCTGAATACTTACCTGGAGTATGGATTCTTTTTGGGCCTGAATGCGAAGTGCTTCTTCCAGTGTTACATCAAACTGGTTAAAACGAAAAATAAACCATCTCTTTTGTTCATCTTTTAACAGACCCGCTGTTTGAAACTGGTTAGCCAGTTCAACCAACAGTTCCTGGCTTGCAGAAGAGTTACCTTTATTTTTGAGCCACTCAGTTACTTCATGGGTGATGATCCCCGGCTCTCTGGTATCCATGCTGGAAATCTCGTTTACAAATTCTCTGACCTCCTTTTGAATTTTTTTTCTTTTAAGAATTCGTCCAACCCGGTCTGCCAGTTGTTGTATCAGCACAAAACGGGCCATAATGGGAATAGCCCAGATCTCGCCCAGCATCAGCGTTTCCTCCTGCTGGTAACTTTGGACAAACGGGGTAAGATTATCCATATCAACCCGATTATCGGTACTGACAACCAGTGTGAGAATCAGCTCATATACCCGGGGTAAACCTTTATGATCGCCGCCTGTAAGAACCGGGATATTTTTTTGATATTCCGGGGGAAAATCATTGGCAATTTCTACAATCTGTTCCTGAATGATGTAAAAGTTATCAATCAGCCATTCGGAAGCCGGTGAGATCTCTTCATTATTTTTTGCTAACCGGGCAAGAACCCGATAGGCACTTTCCAACGTTTTTTTCGAACTGTCAAGAACCGGTTTGATCGGGACCAGATTCTTATTTTGAATTGTATATTTTTGAGTTTTGGCAACATCCCTTGCTCTCTCTTTCAGGAAATTGACATTGAACGAAACTTTGGAATTGTCAATCATACCAGTAAATTTTTTTCTGATGCATAATCTTTATATCGTTATTTAACTGACGATCCTAACCTAATGAATTATTTTTCTCTTTTATGATGTTGTAATGAGTGTTTTTATAAACTAATCGGAACAACTGCAAGAGAGAATGAATATAGTAATCATTAGTGATTTTACGTCAAGAGAACTTTTTATTGTTGAAAAAATTATTGCTGAATATCCTTCTGCTGTTGTTGTTCAGCCTGTTTCCGGGTTACAGAAAACAGAAAACAAATCAAATAAAAAACATTCCCTTAAGCAATTCATTAACAGAATCACCTGGAAAATTCACCGGCTCTTATGGGACCGGAAGTTTTATCCGGATAAAAATTTTCCTGAGATCAAAAACAACTTATTCATCCCGTTTTCCATTCTGAACCGGCCTGAAGGGATCAGAATTTTTTCCGATTTGGCGCCTGATGTAATCATTACCTGCCGTGCACCTCTTTTATGCAAAGATTTAATTCAAATACCCGAAATAGCTGCTGTTAATATTCATTTCGGCCTGTCGCCAAATTACCGGGGAAATGATACCCTGTTCTGGCCTCTTTACTATAAAGATTACAGTCATTTGGGAGGCTGTATCCATCATATTACTCCCGGAATTGACACTGGAAATATACTTGCGGAAGTATATCCGCCTCTTGGGGCATATGACGGAGAAATCGCCGTGGATTATAATACCACTGTATTATTAGCCGAAGCAGCTGTTCAATACCTGAAGGCAACCGAACGGGCCGGAACCCGTCTGCCCGGAAAACCTCAAAAAGAAAAGGGACGAAATTTTAATCTTAGTGACCGGTCTTTCGGCAAAAGCCTTTCTTACCTCATGAAAAGATCTGTCGGACTCTCCCTGCCCCCAAAACGCCAGGGAAAAATTGTTACTCATTTCATGCCGTCTGATTGAGTGAACAATGCTTCTGCCCTGCAATTTGTCAGACGAAGAATATTACTCATCCAGTAAATTCAACCCCGGCAGCCCATTTGGCTCTTCATGCTGAAACCACAACGTACCGGTACTTTGCCGGCGCGGCCACTCTTCATTCAGAGTATCCCCGTTATAAAGCCGCCCGTTTTTCATTACCTGCTGGATGGTATTGGTATTCCTGATATTTTCTAACGGATCGCCTGAAAGAATGATTAAATCGGCAAGTTTCCCCTCTTCTATCGTTCCGATATCGCCATCCAGTCCCAGGGCCTTGGCTCCCTGTATGGTAGCTATCCGCAATGCTTTATGTGGATCCATATCATCCCAGGCCATTGCCCACAGCTCCCAGTGATACCCCAGTCCCTGCAGCTGGCCGTGGCTGCCAACTCCGTTGATACCTCCTGCATCATAAATCCGCCGGACAATCTCTGACTGCCGGTCCATGACATACTCTTCATCATGAAACCACCCGGCACTGCGCCGGCGTGCTTTACGGTCCAGGTCTTCCCGCGGAGTAAAATATCTCAGTTTTGCATCGTTTGCTGCATCTTCTTTTGCGAAGAAATAGTTTTCAGCCCAGGGGCCGCCATAAGTAACCAGCAATGTAGGTGTATATGCCATTTTTGCTTCGGCTGTGATTTGAACCACATCTGAATAGACTGGAGAGATGGGATAGTTATGCTCCTGTCCCGGATAGCCATCAATCAGCTGCGTCATATTCATTTTCATGTTCAGAGAGCCTTCAGTGGTTGGCATCAGCTCCTGCTCTTTGGATGCCATCAGAATCCACTGGCGTTGTTCACGGTTACCGGCAACATACATTTTAATTGTTTTGGTGTCGTAATATTTACTGTATCGCTGCATGACACTCCGGGCGTGTTCTAGATCTTCAATCTGCTCTGACCAAAAAACACCGGGTCCGGTCTGATATATTCTGGGACCGAGAATCAGCCCGGTTTTCACTTTGTCTGCATAAGTCAGCAGGTCTGTGGTTCCCGTTTGCGGGTCGCGAAGAGTTGTAACTCCATACGCAAGGTTTGCCATAAAACTCCATATCTGGGGCTGATGCAAATCTCTGTACGGCCTCACGTGGGCATGCGTATCCACAAATCCCGGAAGGATTGTTTTGCCCGATACATCCTGCACTTCAGCACCGGACGGCACCTCCACACTACCTTGTTCACCTACAGCTTCAATGCGGTTATCGCGGATCACGATGTCTGCATTTTCGATGATTTCATATTCGTTCATCGTCAGCACCCTGGCACCGCGAAGAACCAGTAATCCTTCTGGAATATCACGGCTCACATTCAATTCAATGGTCAGTTCTTCCGGCTTGTAATCTTCCGGACGATCATCATTTTCTTCTTCCGGCTCTTCCTCTTCCTCTTCCTCATTTTCTCCGGTTTCACCGTTTTCTTCTTCCTTTTCTTCTTCGGCCTCTTCTTTATCGCTGTCGTATATTTCCTGCTCCCGCTTTCGTTCAAGTGCAGCATCTATATTGTACACAAAGTGCCCTTTGCCTATCGACCAGTGGGCCCTGCGTCCATTCCACGCCCAGGCTGGAAACTGGCCTCCAATATCGGTCAGTTTCAAGACAGGGAATTTGGCCCTTTCAGGATTTGCAACACTGATGGTAGGCGCATCACCCACACGCGGAACTGTCACAGTATAAATATCACTCCCTACCTGTGCCAGTACCTGGTCTCCTTCAGGCGCCTTTATAATCACTGAAGCCCGTGTTGGAGAACTTGAGCCGGGGGTTGTGGCCCCGGTTATGCGAACATGCTCCCGTTCATCTGTTCCGTCAAATCGAATGGAAATCAACCCCCTGGTTCTGTGGTTAAGGTAAATTCTGTCATCATTTTTGATGAAATGCGGATTACTTCGCCCGTCGGTACCGGCAATAAATTCTGTACTACCTCCATCTGATGGTATCCATATCAATTCATCGGCCGCAAAAGGCACATTGGGGCCGGGCGATTCATAATAGACTCTTGAATCACCCCGGACAGCTGCAATTCTGTCCTGGGTTTTCGACCATGCAATCTGCTGGTAAATACCCGGCTCTTCCGTTAAGCGTTGTGGGCTTCGCCGGCCGTTGCTCCTCATGCGGTAAATATGCCCGCCTTCTTCAGGATCCCAGGTAGAAAAAGCTATCCAGTTTCCATCAGGCGACCATGCCGGAAATGCCTCGGAAATATCCAGGTTTGTCAGGCGCTGCGGAGTTCCGTCCGGCAAATCCATCACATAAAGATTATTCAATACCGTAAAGGCCAGGCGGCTGCCATCCGGAGATGGCACTGCGTCCCGGATCTGGCTGGCTGTGAATTGTGATGTATCTTCAATCGGGTACTTAAATTCCAGCCGGGGACCCAGTTCTATTTCAGTATCAATCTCAAAGGGGATCTCTTCAGCCTGTGCCCCTTCAGCAACCGGAACCCGCCATATTTTCCCGCCAAAGGTGGTTAACACAGCGCTGTTATCCGGGGTGAAAACCATCGTTGGTAAGACATCGCGCGTGGCCCGCGATTCCTGGTCATCTCTTTGTATCGGATAGGCAAGCCATCGTTCATTGCCGGTTTCCAGGTCACGGATTCTCAGCCCTGTTTCTGTTTCATGCCGTGTGCCATATACCAGCCACTTTCCGTCACCTGAAAGAGTTGGCCTGAAGGCAGAGCCAAGCCGTGCGGTTTGCGTATGCCGCTCCCCGGTTTCAAAATCGAATTTGGCAATCTGGTACTGTGGAAAAATGGCATTATAATTCCAGTCTCCGGTCCGCTGGGAAAACCATAAGTAACGGTCATCATCACCAAAAGCAGGTTCTATAGTTTTCAGGTTCTGCGGTGTATCAATAAATTCCAGACCGCTTCCGCCATCTTTGTGGTACATAAAAAGCTTATGTACACCGCCTCTCAAACCCGCCCGTGCGGCAATAATATAATCTCCGTCGGGAGTCCATACGGGCGACTGCATCCGGTAGTTATTCCCCCGGGTCCGCTGTTCGGTTTCCATTGTTTCCAGGTCGAGAATCCACACATTATCGCCACCACTGCGATCTGATATAAATGCTATTTTATCGCCTTCCGGATTGTAGCGTGGCTGAGTATCAAAAGCCATCCCATCGGTCAGCTGCCGGGCTTCTCCGCCGGATAGGGGCAGTTCATACAGATCCCCCATAAAATCAAAAATAATTCTTTCTCCATCCGGATGGATATCCAGCGACATCCAGGAACCTTCACGGGTCTGCAAATGAACCGCCCGGTCCGGTTCTATATGAAGATTTTTATGACTGGGTTCTGTTTCGTCAGCGGATTGAGCATGAGAATTTTGATAAATACCTGATAATGGTAGTAACAGCAGAATCAGGAAGGAAAATAGATTTTTCAGCATGGCGGTTCAGTTTAAACAAGTGAGTTGTAAAGCCAGTGGTTAATGAACATAAATATTCCAATGGGGTCAAAATGTAAAACTATTTTTTCAACCCTTCCAATAACTGTTGTGCTGTATCCTTTTTTTTGTGATTATACTGTATAAATCTTCTGCCGGAAGGTCTGTTAATTCTTCTTTCCTTCCGGAAGAATTCATACAAAACCGTAAAATGAGAGGTACGGATTATGAAGCGCTTCACCATTCTTCCGACAGTTATTGGGTGTTTTCTGATGTTCATTCTTGCAGATTCAGCAGGAGCTCAGCACCAGGAACACGGTAAAGTTGATTTTGAAACATCCTGTAATGAGCAGGCTGAGCAATTCATAACAAACGGCATAGCACTGATTCATCACATGATGTATGAACAGGCCGAAATAAATTTTGAAGAAGCAGTATCTGCTGATCCTTCCTGTGCGACAGCCCACTGGGGAATTGCCATGACAGTAGTCCACCCTCTCTGGGGTGAACGTCCATCTGACGAAAATTTAGAAAAGGGTTTTAAAGCTATTGAAAAAGCAATGCAGCTGAATCCACAAACCGAGCGTGAAGCCGGTTATATTTCTGCACTGGAACCTTTTTTCAGGGATTGGAAATCCACATCCTACCCGGAACAGCTTGCTGCATTCGAAAATGGATTCCAAATACTTTATGAAACATACCCGGATGATGTTGACGCCGCGGCTTTTTATGCACTGGGCCAGCTGGCTACGGCACCAAAAGACGATCAATCCTTCAGTAAACAGGAACAGGCAGGACAGCTGCTTGAAGAATTTCATGCAAAAGCCCCGGAACACCCCGGACTTTTCCACTACATTATTCACGCCTACGATAACCCGGTATTAGCCGAAAAAGCGGTTGATGCAGCAAGCGGTTATGATAAAATAGCACCAGACGTTCCCCATGCGCTCCATATGCCAAGCCATATTTTTGTTCGTCTCGGGCACTGGCAGGATGTAGTGGACTGGAATCAGCGTTCAGCTGATGCCGCTCTTCGTCAGCCCGTGAATGGTATGGTATCTATGCACTATCTGCATGCCCTGGATTACATGATGTATGCTTACCTGCAGCAGGGTGAGGATAATAAAGCTGCAGAAGTAATGGAAAAAGCTGTTGCGCTGGATAACCTTCAGCAAACAATGGCAGCCGCTTATGCAATGGCTACCATACAGGCAAGATACCCGCTTGAGCTCAACAACTGGGAAGAAGCTGCTTCAATTGAACCCCGCTCAATGAATACTATCTCCTGGGATACCTATTCCGGAGCCGAATCAATCAGCTGGTTTGCCCGTGGCCTGGGTGCCGCCCGGAGTGGAAATGCTGAAAGAGCAGGTGAAGCTATTGAAGCCCTGGAAGGCTTGTATTCAAAACTGAAGCAGGAAGGAGAAGATTACTGGGCAGTGTTAACGGAGGCGCATAGTCTTTCAGTTGAAGCCTGGCTTGAATATGCTGACGGAAACCGCGAACAGGCTGTTGAATTGATGAAATATGCCGCCGACCTGGAAGATTCCGTCGACAAACACCCGGTAACTCCCGGACATGTTCTGCCTGCGCGGGAACTTTTGGGTGATATGTACCTTCTTGCAAACCAGCCTGAAAAAGCACTTCAGGCATATGAAAGAAGCCTTGAAATATCGGAAAACCGATTTAACAGTTTGTATGGTGCCGGACGTGCCGCCCAGCTTGCGGGTAACGATGAACTTGCAAAAAATTACTACTCACAATTAATCGAAAACTGCCAGAGAAATGATATCGCGCGTCCCCATTTTGTGGCCGCCAGTGGATTTATGTCCAATCAATGAGGGAGTTCGCTGAATGCGCTGACGCGCGTGTAACTGTGGAATTGCTGAACTGTGCCAAAGGCATCCCGTTAGCAAACATGGTATTTCCCGAAGAAGCATAAAACGCAGAAACATATCTGTGTCTATTACTGGAATTAGCCCTGATGTAATCCAAAGAAATACCATGTTTCCCGAATAAATTTTTTCAGGCGGTATCTTTACGTTCCCGTTTTGTCAGTCCCTGTAAGAAGTACCTGAGAAGCTGATCCCCGCTTTCCCGGAAATTTTTGTGATTTTTTTTCCGGAACAGTGCACTTAACTCAGGCCTTGAAACCGGAAAATCCACTGATTTTAATATCTCATGAAGGTCTTCTTCCCGCAGTTTAAAAGCCACCCTTAGCTTTTTCAGAATCATGTTATTGGTTACCGGAACCTGGATAGGCGGCTGTGGATGATCTTTACTTTTTCCTCGTTTGTAGTAAATCAGACCGTCCAGAAAATGAGCCAGTAACTCGTGGCTGCAGTCCTTTTCTTCGTTTTCATCAAAAATGATACTCATTTCGTCTCTTGAAGCTTTGTACCCGCCAAGTTTTGTAATTTCTGTAATCTGCGCGTCATCCACATCCAGTATATAGCGTATACTTCGGATTATCGTATCGTTTCTCATTCTCAGGTTTTATTTATCGGTTGATTGTTACATTGACAATAACATAAGAGTAACCTGAAACATCTGCAGAAGAATTCAATCTTTAGCTAACAGATAATAGATGCCAAAAAGGTTATCTTTACCGGTCCATTTTATCTTCAATTCAAAAAAATCTGAAGCCATTTTTTCAAATTCTTCCGGTGAGTATTTGTAAGAAAGTTCTGTCAGAATTTCCTCTCCCTTATCGAAATTAAAAGATGTTCCGGCTACCGTTACATCCTGTTGTTCAAGGCTTACCAGGTGCATTTCAATTCTGCCTTCCCGATGGTTGTACGTAGCCCGGTGCTCAAACCAATCCGGGTTGAAAGTGGCATCCAATTCCCGGTTTAACCGTACCAGAATATTTTTATTAAAGGCCGCAGTAATACCTTTTGAATCGTTATAAGCTGCTTCTAAAACTTTCGGGTCTTTTTTAGTATCCACCCCGATGAGTAACCCGCCGTTACTTCCTGCAAGTTTAGAGCATTTTTTCAGGAAATTTTTCGCAGCGGCGGGGACAAAATTTCCTATTGTTGATCCCGGAAAATAGATCACTTTTTTATACGGCTGCATCTCATCCGGAAGTTCGAACGGCATGGAATAGTCAAGAGCGAGAGGTAAAATCTTCAAATCCGGGTATTCCCGCTCCAGTTTTTCCGCTTCTTTTGCCAGAAAATCTTCGGAAATATCAATAGGAACATAAGCTTTAACCTCTTGCAGGTGATCTAACAAAAGCCGGGTTTTGAGGCTGCTTCCGCTTCCGAATTCAATCAGTTCCAGGCCTGTTCCCATTTCATCCGTAATTTCATGAATATGATTTTTCATGATGCTGATCTCCGCCTCTGTCAGATAATATTCCTTCAGGGTACAGATCTCTTCAAAAAGTTCTGAGCCTCTTTTATCATAAAAATATTTACTTGGAAGGGTTTTTGGGGTGCGGTTCAGCCCTTCAATAATTTCATCTTTAACTATTCCCTGCTCCGTCTGCTCTGCTGATTTCATACTAATTTTTTTAAACCTGATGAGTTTTTGCAATGGAGATTTTGGGAAATTTAGTGTACCCCTTCGAAGGGGGGCAATTTCCTCAAACTTTATCTCAAACTCACATTAATGATGCCGCTCTTACCTCAAGATGTTTAACATTTATCTAACCTGATTATTACATCTGTGTTGTGATGTCAAATCACGTTCACGTTCTCTCCAGTCCGGCAGAAACTGACCCATCAGCCGGTAAAACCGTTTATTATGAAGGCGCTCCAGAAGGTGTACCATTTCATGTACTACAACAGATTCGAGGCACTCCGGTGTTTTTTTGGCAAGTTCCAGGTTCAGCCATAACCGTCCGGCCCGGATGTTACAGGTACCCCAGCGGGTTTTCATCTGCTTCACACCAAACTCATTCACCTTCACCCCCATGACCGGCTCCCATTTCTTTATCAGCAAGCATATCTCCGTTTTAAGCTGGCTGCGATACCACTCTTTCATTACTTTCTCTCTTTTCCCCCTGCCGCTGCCGGGCCGTACAAACAGTTCAATTTTATTTTCTTCAACCAGGTTCACCTCCGGTACAGCAGAATAGTAAACCACCTGAAGCGTATAGGGTTTCCCTTTAAAGAAGTGACTTTCACCTGAGGAATAGGTTAAAACCGGCTGCGGCTTTTGTTTTTTAAAAGCAGACAAGTGCTTTTGAATCCATTCCATTTTTGTCATGATGAAAGAACGCACTACCCGTTCCGGCAGCCTGCGCGGACAGGAAACACGAACCACACCGGTGGAGCGTTTCACACGCATATTCAGGTTCTTTACATCCTTCCTGACCAGGAGAATGGGAACCCCAGAGACTGTTATTTGGGAGATTTTTTCTTTCATATGAATGTAAGACGGGATGCCTTCCCGTCTGTTCAAATTCAATACCTTCCAGATCAAACAACCGGAGATGCCGGATCAAGTCCGGCATGACGTTGGCAGGAACCGTTTTGAAAACGCTTATGCTTCCTCCAGAACTTCCACTTTTTCAATAACATCTCCCTGCCGGATCTCATCAATTACATCCAGGCCATCTGTAACCTTTCCAAAAACGGTATGCTTGCGGTCCAGGTGAGCTGTGTTTTTGCGGCTGTGGCATATAAAAAACTGTGATCCGCCTGTGTCTCTTCCTGCATGCGCCATCGATAGTACTCCCCGATCGTGATACTGGTTTTCGCCATCCAGCTCACAATCTATTTTATAGCCTGGCCCGCCGGTGCCGTCTCCTTTCGGACAGCCGCCCTGTACCACAAAATCTGGAATTACCCGGTGAAATTTCAGCCCGTCGTAAAAACCATCTTTGGACAGGTTAATAAAGTTTTCCACTGTTCCCGGTGCATCTTCATCAAAAAAAGTGACATGCATATCTCCTTTATCGGTATGGATAATTGCTTTGCTCATTGTATAATTTTTTTAAATGACTGTCATTATTTAGAAAATTCCCCTCTTGAGAGGGGATTAAGGGGTGTGTAAAGTAAGGTTGAGATATCTAAAAAAAAGTCTGAGTTATTTTAGCGCTCCGTCAACACACCCTCCGAGGGGTCGGAGTGCCGCAAAAGCCGTCACCTGATGGTTCCGCTAATCGCTTCACCATCTGTCCCCTCTCAAGAGGGGAGAACTAGTCCCCCTTCCGCCAAAGGCGTCCCTTTGGGAGAAGGGGGGATAAGAAAACGTGATCAGCGGTTTCTTCGGGGGGGATGTTGGTGGGGACAATGAGCTTAAACTTATTCCGATCCAGCTCAGCGCTCCATCAACACACCCCTGATAGTTCCGCTAAACGCTTCACTATCTGTCCCCTCTCAAGAGGGGAGGTTAAAAGATAACCCACATCTCCGTCATTTTCTTCACTTTTTTCTTTTGCACCCGTCCCGAAAGCTCATCATATTTCAGCCTTCAAATTAAAAATATTTTTGCATGAAAAAACTACTATTGTCTCTTACCCTGTTACTGCTCACTGTTCAGGTTCACGCTCAGACTCAAACCCGTTATGAGATCTCTTTCGAAAATGCGGTTCATCATGAAGCGGAAATTTCCATTCATTTTATCAATCTTGAAGAAAAGACACTGGAAATCCGGATGAGCCGGACATCACCCGGACGTTATGCACTGCACGAGTTTGCCAAAAATGTATATAATGTGAAAGCGGTTGACGGCGAAGGAAATGAACTGGAGGTTATCCGGCCAAATCCTCACCAGTGGGATGTAAGCGGACATGACGGGGAGGTAACCTTTCAATACACTCTGTTTGCCAACCGGGGAGACGGAACTTATTCACAGGTGGATGAAACTC
Source organism: Balneolaceae bacterium (assembly GCA_040882525.1). Classification (GTDB taxonomy): domain Bacteria; phylum Bacteroidota; class Rhodothermia; order Balneolales; family Balneolaceae; genus Rhodohalobacter. The sequence continues at coordinate 30,236 of JBBEBD010000059.1, forward strand.
ATGCTCACCTGAACATTCCCGCCACATTTGCCTGGGCACGGAATTATGAACATCGTCCTATTCAGGTAACATTTAATGTTCGTGAAGATCTGAACTGGAAAGTGGCAACCCAGCTTGAGCACCTGGAAGGAAATACATATCATGCACCCGATTTTTATTATTTCATGGACAGCCCGGTGGAGATCGCGGATTTTCATCTGCGTGAACAGATGGTGGACGGACAAAATATCCGGCTTGCCCTTCACACGCCCGCAGCCAACTCTGAAGTGGATGAATATTTTGAATAAGTGATTCGTATTGTGAATGTACAGAGAGATATTTTCGGAGAACTGCCTGAGTTTGATTACGGTGAATATACTTTCCTCTCCTGTTATATGCCCAATGCCAGCGGCGATGGCATGGAACACCGCAATTCCACAGTTGTAACCAATTCCAAACCTCTGGACCGGCCGCTGGGTGAAACCAGTATGGGAACCATTTCTCATGAGTTCTTCCATATCTGGAATATCGAAAGAATCCGTCCCGCGTCACTTGAACCCTTTGATTTTGAGGAAGCAAATATGTCAGGCGAACTGTGGTTCGGAGAGGGATTCACCAGTTACTATACAAACCTGACCCTTGTAAGGGCGGGGCTTACAGATCTGGGGGATTATATCAGAAGCTTATCGGGACCCCTTAACTTTGTTATTAACTCCACCGGCCGAAACTACCATAACCCGATAGAGATGAGTTACCAGGCTCCTTTTGTGGATGCGGCACAATCGGTAGATCCGGTTAACCGGAGTAACACATTTATCTCGTACTACACCTACGGAAGTGTGCTGGGGCTGGCTCTCGATATGAAACTAAGATCAATGGATGCCAGACTGAACCTGGATGATTTCATGAAACAGGTTTGGCAGAAGTTTGAACAACCTGAAATTCCCTATACCGTCCGCGATATAAAATCAGTGCTGGCAGAATATGCAGGTTCCGGTTTTGCAGATGATTTTTTCGGCAGGCATATCAATAATAGTGAAATGCCGGACTATGAAACCTTGTTCGCTGATTTCGGAATTACATTTTCACATGCCGACCCGGAACAGGCCACACTTGGTAACATCCTTCAGGTTGAAGATGGAAAAGGTATACTCAGAAATAATGCGGTGACTGGATCCCCTTTATATGAAGCCGGTATTGAACAGGGAGACCAGATTCTTTCAATCGGAGGCCTGGACTTATCAGAAGTTGGCCCGGAACAGGTTTTATCCCGGTTTGAACCCGGAGATGAAGTGGAAATTGTTTATGAGCGATGGGGAGAACAAAAAACAACCACTGTTGTATTGGCCGGAGATCAGTCCTACACAATAGAAATCAGTCCGGGTGCAGGTAGAAATGCTGAAGAACAAAGAAATGACTGGCTGAGGGTGTCGTATTAACCGGGGTTCCCACAGGTCCGCGGGGATGCCTTTGGTACTTGTACATCGAAAATCTGATATCGCTAAAACCGCCAATCGAATATCACCCGATCTGGAATGTGAGATATGCAACGTTCAAATTTCGATTTTTTTTGAAAAACTGGCAATTTTCATCCTGTTTCTAAAATAATTTTTTGAATGCGCCCTTTTTTATTCGTATACATAAAAAGGGACTTTTATCAGTCTGCCGGCGGATGCAGAAATCAGTACTGTGCAGGTTAATAAAGCTTCTGAATAAACAGGAATTAAGAGGAGAGAAATCATGACCGTACAAGAACTATTAAAGCGAAAAGGGAACATAGTTTATTCCATTGATCCCGATGCCACAGTTTATGAGTCCATTGAAAAAATGGCTAACCTGAATATCGGTGCATTACTTGTCATGCGGGAGCAAAAACTGGTTGGAATTATTACGGAGCGGGATTACAGAAATAAAGTCATTTTGATGGGGAGAACATCCAAAAACACCCCGGTAAAAGATATTATGGTTCGTGAGGTTTTTTGTGTAAACCCAACCAATAGTATCAATCTTTGCATGCAGATTATGACACAAAAAAGAATCCGGCACCTTCCGGTAGTCAACCAGGGAGAAGTAACCGGAGTTATTTCTATCGGTGATGTTGTGAAATCTGTGATAGATCATCAGAAAGTCGAAATAAAATCGCTTCGCAATTATATAGCAGGCGTCTATCCGGCCTGATAAGGACTTAGGTTCCAGGGTTACTTTCCATGATCATCCGGCAGAACAATGCCAAGTTTTTTTGCTCTCTCCTTCCAGTTTTGCCGGGCCAGTTTTTGCATGTCTTCGATGGTATCTATCTCATCAACAATTTCCATTCCCAGGAGAGTCTCAACCACATCTTCCATGGTTACGATACCGGAAAATCCACCATATTCATCCACAACTGCGGCAATATGATCCTGATTTTTCAAAAGCTGGTCAAATACATTTTTAAGTGAGGTCAGATCCGGAATTACCATCAGATCCCTTTTTATTTCCTTAAGTTTCCTGTCACCTTTCCCTTCGGCCAGGCTCAGCAGCAGGTCAGTTTTTAGTATATACCCCTGTAAATCTTCTTCATCCTTTCCAAAGACCGGAATTCTTGAAAAGGGAATGTTTTCCGTTTTATTTAAAACTTCTTTAACCGTTGCATCCTGCTGAAATTTCAGCACCACCACACGCGGGGTCATCACATCTTTCACTTTCAGGGAGCTGAAGCGGATCAGGTTTTTAAAAATATTTGATTCACCTTCTTCAAAAACACCTTCTTCAAAACCTTTTTCCGCCATGGCGCTGAACTCTTCCCGGCTAAGCGTAGGCTGGTTGTCTTCCGGTGAAAGCCACCGGGTAATTCCCTTTGATAGAATGACCAGCGGATATGTGATTATTATTAAAAACTGGGTTGTCCGGACTGTAAAAACAGCCAGTTTTTTCCAGTATGTAGCGCCAATCGTTTTAGGAATAATTTCCGATAAAAATAGTATCAGCAGAGTAAGAATGGCTGAGGTGATACTTACATAAGCACTGCCAAACACAACCTGGGCTTGTGCTCCTACGCCGGCGGCCCCAACGGTATGTGCAATGGTGTTCAGGCTCAGAATCGCGGAAAGCGGCCGGTCGATATCTTCCTTCAGTGCACGTAAAATCTTTCCTGTTTTCATGCTTTTCTTCTCAAGAACAGCAGCATATGAAGGTGTGATAGACAGGAGAACAGCTTCTAAAATGGAACATAAAAAAGACACCCCAATTGCCAGTGCCAGGTAAAAGAATAATAATCCCATTTATTTGTCTGTGCTCTTGTTGAAGATTGTATTACTTCCGGAACGCTTCATTTAATAAACCTCTTATTCATGTGATGATCGTTCAATTAAAACCTTTTTATGCTGGTTAGTGTTTCCTAAATCCCCTACATTCAAATACCTAAAGAAATCAGAATGATATTTCACTCAAGAACATACCAGAATTTCAGCAACAGCCTTATCGCTGAAGATATCTGTGTGAGCCCCCACGCGTACCCATCGGGCCAGTAGGTACTCTAACATTTCAATAATCATCCTGCCGTGAGCCGACGGATCAGGATTCATCTCCTATGGCAAAGCAGGTGCTGAAAATTCCAGAGGAATCCTTCGGCTAAAATCAGCATGACATACCTAAAATCAAAATCAATACAAGGAGTTTATCAATGAGTGATCAGAAAAAACGATCGTGGGCAGAGCCTTATAAAATTAAAATGGTGGAGCCGGTACGGATGACTACCCGGGAAGAACGGCGGAAAGCGATTGAAGAAGCGGGTTACAACACATTCCTGCTGCGCTCGCGCGATGTTTATATCGATCTTCTGACCGACAGCGGTACCTCGGCCATGAGCGACCGCCAGTGGGCCGGAATGATGCTGGGCGACGAAGCGTATGCCGGAAGTGAAAATTTTTATCATCTGGAAGAAGCCGTACAAAAATATTATGGCTATAAATACCTGGTTCCAACCCATCAGGGACGTGCAGCAGAGCACATTATCTCCCAGCTGATGATCAATGAAGGAGATTTTGTACCCGGTAACATGTATTTCACAACCACCAAACTTCACCAGGAACTGGCAGGCGGAACTTTTGTGGATGTGATTATTGATGAAGCTCACGACCCCGAAAACGAGCATCCTTTCAAAGCCAATGTTGATCTTGATAAACTTGAAACCCTCATCAAAGAAAAAGGTGCAGATAAAATTCCTTATGTCTCCATTGCCACAACTGTGAATATGGCAGGCGGACAGCCGATTTCCCTGGAAAACTTAAAACAGGTCAGGGAGCTAACCCAAAAACATGGAATTTCCATCATCCACGATATGACACGTGTGGCTGAAAACGCCTATTTTATTCAGCAGAGGGAAGAAGGATACGCTGACAAATCTGTGAAGGAAATTGTAAAGAAGATCTGTTCACTAACTGACGGCGCAACTATGAGTGCCAAAAAAGACGCCCTGGTAAATATCGGCGGATTCCTTGCCGTGAATGATGAAGAGCTTTTCGATAAAGCCCGGAATATGGTTGTGATATATGAAGGACTGCATACCTACGGAGGAATGGCCGGCCGTGATATGGAAGCCCTGGCGATTGGAATCTCAGAATCTGTGGATTACGATCACATCCGCGCCCGGGTGGGGCAGGTTCAGTACCTGGGTGAAAAACTGCTTCAGATGGCTGTTCCCATTGTAAAACCGATCGGGAGCCACGGCATATTCCTGGATGCAAAAAAGATCCTCCCCCACCTGATCCAGGATCAGCTTCCGGCCCAGACACTGGCTTCCTCTATTTACCTCGACTCGGGTGTAAGAGCCATGGAGCGCGGTGTGGTATCGGCAGGACGAAATAAAGAAACCGGAGAGCACAACTACCCCAGGCTGGAACTGGTACGGCTAACCATCCCCCGCCGGGTCTACACACAAGCACATATGGATGTGGTGGCTGAATCTGTTGAGGCTGTTTACGAAGAGCGGGAGTCAATCTCCGGGTTAAAATTTGTTTATGAACCTGAATACCTCCGGTTTTTTCAGTCAAGGTTTGAGAGGGTTTGATTTGGACATCTCCGCTTGCCTCAAAGAGATCCCTTCGGTAACGGGAGTATCCGGTGTTCCCGGATAGGTGAGCCAGCACTTGGTTTGGATCAGTTTTTTTTGATTAGTGAAAAGGTACCTCCGGAAAATATGAAGAAATTTTCAGCGGCTTAAACCTCAAATATTCTGCGAATGTTTTTCTAAATTCAATTCTCCAATCCATCATATTTATTCGTAGTTTTCTCAGCTAACACAGGTTTCAGAAAGGCACATTTTTATACATGCGGAAATTTACGCTCCAGTCGGACTCAACATCACCCAATGGGAATAAAAATTTTTTAAGCGAGCTTAACGAGCAGCAGCGGAAAGCCGCTTCCCACCATCAGGGGGCCCTGTTGATTGTAGCCGGTGCCGGCAGCGGTAAAACACGGGTTCTGACCTACAGAATAGCCTGGCTTCTGCAGCAAAATTACGCCGTTCCGCAAAACATCCTCGCCCTCACCTTTACCAACAAAGCGGCCCGGGAAATGCAGGAGCGAATCAGGAATCTGATCGGTGATAAAGCCAAAGGATTATGGATGGGAACCTTCCATTCTATCTTTTCAAAAATTCTGCGGTTTGAAGCCGATAAACTGGGATATAAAAATTCCTTTTCAATTTACGATACCACCGACTCCGAAAACGCGATCAAACTGATTCTCAAAGAATTGAATTTTGACCCGAAAGAGATCAAGCCCCGTACGCTTCTGCGGAAAATAAGCGATGCCAAAAATCAGCTTGTAACACCGGAAATGTACCAGCACCAGTTTGTACAGAGTACCCTGGATGATATAACTGCACGTGTTTACGATATCTATCGAACACGCCTGAAACAGGCAAACGCAATGGACTTTGATGACCTTCTTATTAAGCCTGTGGAGCTGTTCGAAACCCACCCGGATGTACTGGAAAAATATCAGGACCGGTTCAAATATATTTTGATTGATGAATACCAGGATACCAATCACGCTCAGTATAAAGTCACCAAACTGCTGGCCAGCAAATATCAGAACATCTGCGTGGTCGGGGATGACGCACAAAGCATCTACTCGTTCAGGGGAGCTGATATATCAAACATACTGAACTTCAAAAATGATTATGAAGACGCAGTTGAAGTTCCCCTTGAGCAAAATTACCGCTCTACCAAATACATTCTGCAATGCGCCGATTCTATCATCAAAAAAAATGCAAAGCAGATTGAAAAAACACTCTGGACAGATAACAATGAAGGCGAAACCGTAACTCTTCTTGAAAATTTTGATGAACGGGATGAAGCCAACCGGATTGCCAATTATATCAACGACCTGAAGATCAGGCACGGTTATCAATACAACGACTTTGCCATTCTTTACAGAACCAATTACCAAAGCCGTATTTTTGAAGAGTCTTTCCGCAGGAAAAATATAGCTTACCAGCTTGTTGGAGGCCTCTCTTTCTACCAGCGTAAAGAGATTAAAGATGTGCTGGCTTACCTGACCCTGCTTGTAAACCCTGAAGATGAACAGGCCCTGCTGCGGATTATCAATGAACCCAGCCGGGGTATTGGCAATAAGACCCTGAACGACCTTCTGAAAAAAGCACGAAACGAAAACCGCAGTGTCTGGGATATCCTGAAACATGTGGAAACCGCCGATCTTTATAAACCGGCAAAAGCGCGTATCATCGATTTTGTAAAAATGATTGAGCAGTTGCGGCACAAGCTTCAGTCCGGCACACCCCTCCTGGCTGTAACCAAGAAAATGCTGGAGCTCAGCGGGTATGTAAAAGCTCTTATTGAGGAGAACAGCGCCCAGTCGCTTAGCCGGCGGGACAACATCCTGGAACTTCAGAATGCAATCTCTTACTACGAGCAAAACAACAGTAATCCCACACTCGATAAGTTTCTGCAGGAAATTACCCTGATTACCGACACTGATAAATATGATGAAGACAGGCCGGCTGTTACACTGATGACGGTTCATGCCTCAAAAGGCCTTGAATTCCCGGTAGTGTTTATTGTGGGCCTTGAAGAAAACCTGTTCCCCATGGGAGCCAGGGACGGAGAGGAAGCCAATATTGAAGAAGAACGCCGGCTGTTTTATGTGGCTATTACCAGAGCGGAAAAAAACCTGTTTTTCAGTTACAGCAAGATGCGTTATAAATTTGGTGAAGAACAGCGCCAGGCACGTTCTCGTTTTCTGGATGAAGTGGATTCCGGGGTGGTACGCACTGAAACCGGTGCCACAATTGAACAAAACAGCGACAGGTTCGAATCTGCAGATGCAGACGGAAACAAAGATACCCGGATTGAATATGACTGGAAGGCCCCGGTTCAGACAAAAAAACCGTCGTCATCAAACTCTGTATATGAGTATGAATATGATGATGATCCGTTCCGGGTAGGTGCGGAAGTGATGCACCAGACCTTCGGGCCCGGCAAGATCATACAGCGAAGCGGGTCGGGAAAAGATTCCCGGGTTGTCGTATTTTTTAAAAGCCGCGGCCAGAAAACGCTGATGTTACGTGCAGCAAAATTACAAGTTATCTAAAACCAAAAGCTGGTGTTCTCTACAAAAAAAATCGGGATGGCAGTTCTGCCTGCTGTTTTTCTTCTGATGCCATTCCAGTCATTTGCTCAGATTTCTCTCAGTGTCGAAAATATGGCACTGGGCGGAGGGGGTACAACCTATCTCACCGGGTATGAAACGCTTTTTGTAAACCCGGCCAACCTTTACATACAGGAGAAAAACTACACTCTCCAGGTTTCCCTGTTGCAGGGTGCCGGTTATTATGATTCCCAGCTTGCAGTGAATAGCCCCACACAGCGTTTCAAACGCTATTCAGAGACCTTTTATCCTTATGATAACCTTCGGTCAAACAGGTTTATTAACCAGGAGAACCGTTCGGACATTATAAACAGGAATTTCAGTGAAGAGCGGCTGATGAGTAATCAGCAGTCGAAAGCAGATATTTACTGGATGGGTTTGAAATGGACCCGGGAGAAACGAAGCTATGCCTTTGCATTGCGAACCAGAATATCCAGCCGGACCGGCCTTGGCCGCGGTTTTTTTTCCGATGAGCCTGTTGAAATAAATGAAGGCTACCGGATAGATCAATCGTTTAACCAGCAGTACCAGTCGCTGCATGAACTTTCTTTTGGTTATGCTGAATCTTTTACGCTCCTGAACGGGCTGATACCCCAGTTATCTGAATTCATCATCGGGATAGCCCCGAAAATTGTAATCTCCGGATCGTACCTGAATACAAATTTCTTAAACCGTTATAATATTCCGGGCATCGGGTCAGGCTGGATTCATGAACAAAAATTCACCCAGCAAAGCACGGGTTATTTTTCGGAAACCAATGACGCTTTTTACCACACAAATAACCTGCCCGGATTCACTGAAGGATCGTTAGGTGACCTGCTCCGGCCTTCCGGAATTGGAATGGGGCTGGATATCGGGATCACATACCTAATAACATTCGGTGATGATTTCTCAACACTACGACGGCAGGATGTGCCTACTGAAAAATCCCTGCGATTCAGTTTTTCAATCACTGATCTCGGTGCCGTTTACCAGTACGAAAAACCGCTCTATTTTGAAACAGAATATTCAACCCGTGAAGCAGAAACCCCGGGTCCTGTTTCTGAATTGTTGTTTGCCGGCTCACCAGGGGAGCACCTTTTTTTTCTGGACCAGAATGAGGAACATCCACTGCGATCGGCAGAAACAAGAAACCCCGGCTCTTTCGACACAACACTGCCCGCTTCGATGCAGGCCGGAGCCCTTTTTCAAATCAACAGGTTAAAATTAATGGGCGATTTTAGTTATGCATTAAGCAACAGTGCGTTCAGCAGTTCCGGCCTGGTTAGCTATTTTGGAGTGGAATTACGCCCGCTTTCTTTTTTACCGCTGCGCGCAGGCACACGTCTTAGCACAGATCTGCCCGGATATTACAGTTTCGGAGCGGGAATAGAAACCAGTTTCTTTGACCTGAATGCCGCAGTTCAGCTAAAAAACAAGAGCATAGGCCCTACTTCTGAAATTGCAGGGGCATCAATTGTAGGTTTTAAATTTTATATTCCTTAACTAACTTTCTGACAGTTGGTCAGTTAAAATTTCTTTTCTCGCAATATGGCAGAACACTTTTATAAGTTATGACGTTATGGTAGCAGTCATATTTTTGGCGTTTCATTTGCTAAAATTTGTCAAGATAGATAACCGAAATTAATTCAATATCACTACATGTTTGATCCACGATTTAAAATTCAGTCAGCATTTGACGATCAAGACGAAGGATTTGACGACTTTGAACAGGCAATTCCGTTGATGAGCGAAGAGGAAGAAAAAAGGCTCACGGAATCAAAAATTCCGGATAATCTGCCTATTCTTCCTCTCAAAAATACTGTTCTGTTTCCCGGTGTGGTTGTGCCGATAACAGTTGGAAGAGACCGCTCCCTTGCACTGGTAAAAGAAGCGTATGAAAGTGATAAAACCATTGGTGTGGTTACCCAGATGGATGAATCCATGGAAGACCCGGAGCCGAACGACCTGTATAAGTTTGGTACCGTGGCACAGATTCTGAAACTGATTAAGATGCCCGACGGCAGTAAAAGTATTGTGATCCAGGGGAAAAGCATTTTTGAAACGAAAGAAATCACCCAGCACGATCCATTCTTTAAAGCCAATGTAGAAGCCTTTAAACAGGATATGGACCAGAGCGGGGTAGAACTGGATGCTTCCATGCGTTCCATTAAGGAAACAGCGAGCAAAATTGTAAACCTGTCTCCCAATATTCCATCTGAGGCATCCATTGCTATAAATAATATTTCAAGTCCGTCGTTTCTCCTGAATTTTATTTCATCCAACCTGCAGGTTTCAATAGCCGACAAACAGGAACTTCTGGAAACCAGAACATTTTCCAGAAGACTGGGTAAAGTAATGGAACACCTCAACAAAGAACTCCAGGTTCTGAACCTGAGTGAAGAAATTCGTTCCAAGGTAAAAACGGATATAGATGATCAGCAGCGCGATTTCTACCTTCGCCAGCAGATGAAAGCCATCCAGGAAGCATTGGGTGAAGACAGCGAGCAGCAGGATATTGAAAAACTCCGGACCAGGCTGAAGGAGAAAAAAGGAATTCCCGAAGATGTTATGGAGACCGCAGAAAAAGAACTTCAGCGGCTTGAAATGACCCCGAATTCTTCCCCCAACTACGGCATTATTCACAGTTATGTGGAATGGATTCTGGACCTGCCCTGGGGCGAATATTCCAAAGATAAGCTCGACCTGAAACGCGCCCGGAAAGTACTTGATGAAGATCATTACGGCCTGGAAAAAGTTAAAAAGCGAATTATTGAATACCTGGCTGTTCTGAAACTGAAGGAAGATATGAAAGCCCCTATTCTTTGCTTTTACGGGCCTCCGGGCGTGGGCAAAACCTCTCTGGGTAAATCCATTGCACGGGCACTGAACAGGAAGTTTGAACGGTTCAGCCTGGGCGGAATTCATGATGAAGCGGAAATCCGCGGACACCGCCGAACTTATATCGGCGCCCTGCCCGGCCGAATTCTTCGTTCTATGAAAAAAGCCGGCAAGGGAAACCCGGTCATGATGCTGGATGAAATCGATAAAGTTGGCTCCGATTTCCGGGGTGATCCGACTTCTGCTCTGCTTGAGGTGCTAGACCCCGAACAGAACGATTCATTTACCGACAACTATCTTGAACTGGAATACGACCTGTCTAAAGTGATGTTCATTGCTACAGCGAATTCGCTGGATACCATTCCTGCACCCCTTCGCGACCGTATGGAAATCATCAATATCAGCGGTTACACGCTTGAAGAAAAAGTTGAAATAGCCAAAAAGTATCTGATTCCGAAACAGATCGAAGAAAACGGACTGGATAATAAGCAGATAAAAATCTCCAAAGCAGCTATCGAAAAAATTATTGATGAATATACCCGTGAATCGGGTGTGCGTAACCTGGAGCGCCAGATCGGCGCTGTATGCCGGAATATAGCCGCTCAGATTGCCAGTGATGATATCGAAAGTATGAGTGTAGGTGTTGATGATGTTCAGGAAATTCTAGGAAAACGCAAGTTCTTCTCAGATGCGGCTGAACGTACAACGGTTCCCGGTGTGGCTACCGGCCTGGCCTGGACACCCTATGGTGGCGATATTCTCTTTATTGAAGCAAGTGTATCCAGGGGAACCGGGAAACTGCACATTACCGGCCAGCTCGGAGATGTCATGAAAGAATCTGCCATGCTGGCGATCAGTTACCTGAGGGCTCACTACAAAGAGCTGAATATTCCTGAAGACGCCTTTAAATACTGGGATCTTCATATTCACGTTCCCCAGGGAGCTGTACCCAAAGACGGACCTTCAGCCGGTGTTGCCCTGCTGTCTGCGGTAGCTTCTATCTTTACCCAGAGAAAAGTAAAAGGCACCCTCGCAATGACAGGTGAAATTACGCTGCGCGGACTGGTACTTCCTGTAGGCGGAATTAAAGAAAAAGTTCTGGCTGCAAAACGAGCCGGAATCGAAAAAGTGTTTCTTCCGAAAAAGAATGAAAAAGATGTCGAGGAAATCGAAAAAGATGTGATTGGTGACCTGAAAGTGGAATACCTTGAACGAATGGAACCGATCCTGAACCTGATCCTGGAAAAAGATCCAGTTCAGGACCCCGCTGAATATTTTGATGTTCCTGAAGCGCATAAACAGAGAAGTAATTCTGCCAAAATTCCAAGTGATACCGCTGAGGAAATGACAGTGATGGAGTAGCAGTAGATGATTGGTGAATGATGAATGATGATTGATGATTGATGAATATTAAGCCGGATTGTTTTTTAAAAGCAATCCGGCTTTTTTTGTTTTACGTCTTAAAAGATCATTCTCAGACAGTTTTTTACAGGTTAGGTTCAAAATTATCTATAAAAATTCATCCTAATGTTTTTTTAAACTTATAGTCATACCTTTTATGAATGAGCAAAAAAGGACGTGTCATACAATCAACGGGAAAGTGGTATAAGGTATCTTTAAATGGAGAGACCGTGGAATGCCGGCTGCCCGGAAAATTCCGGCTGGATAAAAAAGAGGTTACCAACCCGGTTGCCGTGGGAGATTTTGTTGATGTAAAAATCGGTGAAGATGGCACCGGAAGCATTACGGAAATTCATGAAAGAGAAAATTACATCCCCCGTCAGGCCACGCACGGGCGCCGGGGGGAGCAGATCCTGGTATCTAACATAGACCGTGCCTGGGTTGTACAATCCCTTCGAAAACCCAAATTCAACCAGGGTTTTACCGACCGCTTCCTGGTGATCTGCGAAGCCTATGAAGTTTCAGCAGGCATCATCATCAATAAAATGGATCTTGCAAAAAAAGGAGATATTGAATTTGTTGAGGAAGTTGAAGAGGTTTATGCATCCATCGGTTATCCCGTCCTTAAAACATCTATTGAAGATCCGGAATCCATACAGACCCTTGCCAAAGAACTTGAAGATCGTACCTCGGTATTTATCGGTGCTTCCGGGGTGGGCAAAACAAGCCTTTTAAATAGTATCGATCCCGGCCTGGACCTGAAAACCAGGGAAATATCCTCATATTCAAAAAAAGGAAAGCACACCACAACATTCGCCAGGCTGGTACCGCTTCAGCCCTCCGGATTTATCGTGGATACTCCGGGAATCCGTGAACTGGGACTAGTTCAAATTGAACCGGCGGAACTCTCTCTCTATTTTCCCGAAATGATTGAACCGCGCCGGGAATGTAAATTTTATAACTGCACCCATTACCATGAACCAGACTGTGGCGTGAAAAAAGCATATGAAAGAGGTGAAATTGACCCCGACCGCTATCATTCCTACCTCAATATGTTAGATTCTTTGGAATAAAGGAGGGGAATATTGAATCCGCCGGTAGTCGGACAAGCTATCCAACAAGGAATTACGAATGTTGAAACCTGAGTTCGATTCATCAATGAAATTTTTGAAATAACATATTTATGCAACCGTCATCCCGGCCTCCGTGCCGGGATCTCCTGCTTTTCCAGAGTTTGGAGATGCCGTGTCGGAGCACGGCATGACGAATATAAGATTTCAGCTTATTAATCGAACTCAGGTTTGAAGTAATTACACTACGAAATTCCCTGTTCGTTATTCCCTGTTCGTTATTCCTTTTGTTAGATTCTAAAGAATAAAGTAGCATCAGCCGCTTCAATTATGTAATCTCCATTGTGCAAAAATTAACCGGAAGGTGATGGCGAAAGCTTAACAATTTGCTGCACATGCCGATAACACAATTATACTCTCTTATAAAATCTCTTTATTTGAATTCTCATCTTAATTCGTAACTTCATTCGAAAATTACAGCTACTAACTTTTGGTTTTAACATTATGCTAACAAAACAAAAACGGGGAAAATCTCTCTTATTTCTCTTTAGTTTAATATTTCTCTCAACCGCCGGCCTGCAAACCGCTAAAGCACAGCTTGGTGATGTAGGCGAAATCTTACGGGGCGGTTCCAATGATTCCAATCTTCTGTTAAATGAGTATCTGAAACCGTTTGGAAGTGGGTTTGGCGCGGATCTGAATTCCGGCTGGGTAAATACCGCACGTGCTTATAAGCCATTTGGTATTGATCTGCGGCTAACCGCTGCTTTTTCAGTCGTTCCTGATACCGATCAGCTGTTTGATGTTACAAGGCTGCAGTTCCAGGAGCTTCAAATTTTAGGCGGACCCAATCAATCTCCTACCGCGTTTGGTGAAGATATTGAGTCAACGCGAGTAGGTAAAACCTATGTCAACCCTCAGAATGGTCAGGAAGAGGAACTGTTTGGATTCCTGCTTCCCAGAGGAGCAGGCTTGCCGATATCTGCAGTTCCGGCACCGATGGCACAATTAACCGTAGGAATTATTAAAGATACAGATGTTTCTTTACGATACCTGCCAACTCTGTCCATACAGCCAGATCAGTTCGATATGGGTGTGGATCATTTTGATATCGGTATGTGGGGTCTTGGAGTTAAGCATGGGTTAAACCAGTGGCTGCCCGGGGGTAGTTTAATTCCGGTTGATCTCTCCGTACAGGCAGGATATACCCGGTTAACTTCAAACACATCTTTCTCCGTTAACCCGATTGTTGATCAGGATACCCGGAATGATTTTGCCGCTTCCACATGGAACGGGCAGGGACTCCAATTTAAATCCACCGGTTTCACCGGAAATGTCCTTGTGGGTAAAACACTTCCCCTTATTTCCGTTTATGGCGGTTTGGGATTTCAATCGTCACAGACTATTATCAAAACACCGGGGTCTTATCCCATAATAACTCCTATTGAATATGAGCCGGATGAGTATGAGCAGGGAGACCCGGTGAAGCAGATTGAAAAAGTTGATGAACCTGTAGATGTAGAATTAAACGGATCCAATAAATTTCACGCCATGGCCGGACTCCGCATCCGCCTGGCAATACTTGCCATATCAGCTTCTTATACCGTTTCCGACTATCCTACTTTAAATGTAGGTGTGGGACTCAGTTTCCGGTAAGTAAAAAAACATAACTATCCTGCTCTCTCTGTGAGAAAGGCACGGTTCTTCGAATCGTGCCTTTTTTAATATAAGCCTGAGATCTCCACGGCCCCATTTGAAGCTCATTGACCGGAACACCGGACTCTTTAGATTAAGAAAGCTTTAATATGAATGGGATCTTCAATAAATCAAATTTAAAGCCCTATACCTGTTCAACCCCATCCGGGGTTGCAGGTTTTTCGGCGGTTCATTCCCCGGATTGCATCCGGGGCTATTCACCTTCAATCTGCCCCGGCGGATTGTTTAATATCCTTTTGAAGGTGTCAAAAGAAATAACCGCCTGAAATGGGATATATATTTCCCCATTCTATTATTGAGGCAAAAGATTCATTATATGCTTCTCTCTTCCCGGATTTCATCCGGTTATTAATCTCAAATCTGTGTTTGGTTAAATCCCGAACACCTTTGGTGTTCAACACGAATAGCCCCCGGTGCAACCGGGGGAACAATCGTAAGAGGAAAAAACAACCCCGGATGGGGTTGAACTGATACAGTTTCTTAATTGCGCTGCGGGAATTTCGACCAGGCATATTACAAATCCAGGTTTTGCAAAGAATAGGTAATTCTACTTTGTTCGGGGTTGTAGGTTTTGTACCGAATTCATTCCCTGGATTCCATCCGGAGTTATTCATATTCAACCCTGCCGGGGTTGTACAAATTCCAAACATGTATTGGTCATCAAATGCAAAAAATGGTCTAATCCCGAACACCAAAGGTGTTCAACACGAATAACCCCCGGTGCAACCGGGGGAACAAATCGTAAGAAGAAAAGACAACCCCTGATGGGGTTGAATAGATTTTGCCCTCTGATTAAGCATAAGCTACTTCTTAATCAATACCGTTTATCAAAATCAGTATGTTCAAATTAGTACTGTCCAAATTTTGTGGGTAATGATTTACAATATTCTGAATCAGATCAGCGCTCCGTAAACACCCCTCAAGGGGAGACTTAATGCGCCTTTAACCAGTTTTCGGCAATACCCATCTCCACTTCAAGCGGAACAGATAACAGGAATGCATCTTCCATCAGTTGTTTGATTTTTTCCGGCACTAATTCAAGTTCCGAATCGGCAATTTCAAAAATTAGTTCATCATGAACCTGGAGCAGCATCCTGGATTGAAGACCTTCTTTTTCCAGGTAGTTTTGAATATTGATCATGGCCAGTTTGATGATATCAGCCGCGGTTCCCTGGATCGGCATGTTAATCGCCACTCTTTCGGCAAAACCACGTACATTCCAGTTGCGGGAGTTGATATCGGGGATATATCGCCTGCGTCCAAGCAGGGTTTTCACGTATTCATGTTTTTTCGCAAACAGGATGGTCTCCTCAATATATTTTTTGATTCCCGGAAAGCGCTCAAAGTACTGATCTATCATCTCTTTGCCTTCACTGTTGCTGATTCCCAGCCGGGAAGCCAGGCCGTAAGCACTGACTCCATAGGGAATCCCGAAATTCACTTCCTTGGCTTTCCGGCGATGATTTGAAGTGACCTCTTCCAGCGTCTGAAGATCAAAAATCTCTTTTGCCGTCCTGGAATGGATATCCTCCCCGTTTCGGAATGCTGCAATCATATTTTTGTCTTCCGCAATGGAAGCAATCACACGAAGTTCCACCTGCGAATAATCTGCCGCCAGCATTTTATATCCTTCAGCAGGTACAAATGCTTTCCGTATCTCCCGGCCCCGTTTGGTGCGAATGGGGATATTCTGAAGGTTCGGATTTGAAGACGACAACCGGCCCGTAGCCGCAACACACTGGTTAAACTCGGTATGAATTCGCTCGGTTTCCGGAACCACCAGCTTCGGCAGGGCATCCACGTATGTGGATCGGAGTTTACTAAGGCTCCGGTAATCAAGAACCAAAGAAGGCACTTCATACTCTACCGCTAGCTTCGACAAAACTGCCTCCGATGTAGAATACTGTCCGGTTTTGGTTTTTTTACCGGCAGGAATTTCCATTTTTTCAAAAAGAACCGTGCCCAGTTGCTGAGGTGAATTCAGGTTGAATTCTTCCCCCGTTTTTGCAAAAATTTCTTCTTCAAGTTGTATCAGGTCTTCCGTTAATTCCCTGGAAAATTCACCAAGCATATCCACATCCACTTTCACTCCGGTTGTCTCCATTGCACCCAGCACATGGATCAGGGGAAAATCAAGGTTATCGGCAATTTCCAGTAATTCGTCTTCTTCCAGCTGTTCAGCCAGCACCTGGAAAAGGCGAAAAGTTATATCCGCATCTTCACATGCGTAATTCATAATTTTCTTAAACGGAATTTCCGCCATGGATTTCCGGGCACGCCCTTTCCCGATCAGCTCTTCTATGGCAATCGGTTCGTAATTAAGATATTTTTTTGCCAGGGAGTCCATCTTAATCCGCTGATTTGCATCTATCAGGTAGGCGGCTACCATTGTATCAAAAGAAAGGCCTTTCAGGTGAAAACCCGCACGCTGTAAAATCATCTCATCAAACTTAAAATTGTGGGCAATTTTGCGGATGTTTTCATTTTCGAAAAGCGGCTTCAGAAGATCTTTCACCCGATCCTGCGGCAGCGCGTCATCCACATTTACGGGAATATACCACGCCACTTCCGGTTTGGCGGAGAGTGAAATACCCACCAGGCCTGCTGTAATGGGATCAGGGGAATCAGTTTCCGTATCAAAACTGATATTTTCGGCATGTTCCAGCTGTTTTACCACCTTTTTGATCTCTTCTTCGGTCAGCGCAAGGTTATAAGATACCGCTTCAGGGTTCAGAGTATCAGCGCCGGATTCTGTTTTGATTTCTTTCGGGACCGTATCCGCATCACCGAAAAGCTGTCCCTGCCCTCCCGGCTCCTCTCCCAGGTATTTCCGGGTCAGTGTGCGGAATTCCATTCTTTTGAAAAATATCCCCAGTTCTTTTTTATCCGGCCCATTCCATTCCAGGTCTTCCCAGGCTTCTACTTCAGGCACATCAGTCTTAATGGTGACCATTTGTTTGGCATGAAGAGCCTGGTCACTGTAATTGGTGAGCCCTTCCCGGTACCTTTTTGATTTCATCTGGTGAGCTTCTCTTATAGCCCGTTCCAGCGTTCCATATTTCTGAATTAACTTAGGAGCCCCTTTTTTACCAATACCCGGAACACCCGGAACATTATCGGATGTATCCCCGATAATTGCCAGAACATCAATCACCTGGTCCGGGTAAACACCAAAATATTCTTTCACTCCTTCCCGGTCGATTACTATAAACCCCCCGTTTTTATTGTCCGGTTTTACCATGGTTACATGATCCTGAACCAGCTGCATAAAATCCTTGTCAGGGGTTACCAGGTAAGCGTCCACATCAGCCGCTTTGGCGTTAAATGCTATCGTGCCAATAATGTCGTCTGCTTCATATCCATCCTGTTCAATATTTACAATACCGAACTTGTTGATCATCTCTTTGATAAGCGGAATCCCCACCCGAAGTTCATCCGGCTGAGGCGGGCGGTTGGCTTTATAGTCGCTGTCCAGGTCATGGCGAAAGGTATCGGCATGAGTATCCCAGGCTACCGCGATATGTGTTGGTTTTTCTTCTTCAAGTAATTTCACCAGCGTATTAGCAAAACCTAAAACAGGCCCGGTTGCAATTCCTTCGGAATTTTTCAGCCTGCTTTTGATAAACGCGAAATGAGCCCGGTAAGCAAGGGCCATTCCATCAAGCAGATATAACTTCTTTTTGGCCATATGTTATTTTATTGAAATTTTCGCTTAAAGATAATGGTTCGAATTGTAAACACAGAATAAAGAATCCGGTTAAAACGAAACCAGGTCGCCTGAAGGTCCGGGCAGTCATATTCCCTTTCTTTTACCGTTAGTTTAAACATCACTGGTGGAGATTGGTTATCATGCGACAATCTTTAAGCTTTTATTGCGTAAAAAATAAAGTTCATATTTTTTTATGATATCTTACAGCAAAAGTGATTGTTAAAACTTATTATTTGCCTAAACCTGTATTTATTAATTTATGCCTTTTGCAACATCCATACTTGTACCTACAGATTTTTCCAGTAAATCGGAAATCGCCATCCGTTATGCCTGTGAAATAGCGCGTACCACCAGTACGGAACTTCATTTTTTAAATGTTATTGAACCTCCGTATGATTTTCCATCCAGAGCTGAGGAAATTCTTCAGGCACAGAAAGAGGAACATGCTGAAAAACTGACCCGGCTCATCGATGAGCTGCATTCAGTTGACGATTACCGCTCCATCAAAATAAAAGGCCAGGTTGAAATCGGGAAAGTGGGATACACCATTTCTCATGTAGCTGAAGAAAAAGGGTTCGATTTAATAACCATCGGCCTGGGCGGTGAACCTCACCTGAAAAAAGCGCTATACGGGAGCATCACTAACAACCTGCTTCTGGACAGTACAGTCCCGGTTTTTGCAATTTCCAAAAGGCTTGATTACAAAGACCCAAAATATCTTATTTTTTCAACCGCACTGCGGGAAGGCGATATCAGGCAGATCAAACGAATGCGCAATTTTGCCCGCGACCTGGGCGTCTCTCTCAGGATCATACACATCAGGGAAAAAGGAAAAGCAAAGCCGCAGCTCTCACTGGATGAGTTTCAGAAAAAAGTTCAGGGTGCGCTTAAAGACGATTCAATACAAGTTGAAGAGTACGAAAGCACCTCTTTTGTTGAAGGTGTAACCACGTTTATCGAGGATAACAAAAACTCAATCCTGGTAATGACCCGCTACAAGAAAAAATTCCTGGAATGGCTGCTTTCAGACAGTACCGTTCGATCTGTAGCCCAGATTGCGGCCGTACCTCTTCTGATGCTGCCTAATGATTAGGTGGAGTTGTTGTGGAATTGTATAAGGAGGCTTACGAATTTTTTTTGCCACAGAAACACTGAAAAATCACAGAATGGTTTTCTCTGTGAAAATCTGTGCCTCAGTGGCAATTAACTTTCCTGCCAATGTAGACTCAACAATTCAACCCCCAACAGGATTGCCCCAGGCACAATTACACGCGAGCATTCAACTCTCCTGTTATAACGTGGCTTACGAATTTTTTCCACAGAAACACTGAAAAATCACAGAATGGTTTTCTCTGTGAAAATCTGTGCCTC
>JBBEBD010000059.1:50051-66870 GCA_040882525.1 Balneolaceae bacterium
AGTGGCAATTAACTTTCCTGCCAATGTAGACTCAACAGTTCAACTCAAAGGAATGCCTTTTGCACAATTCAACGCGAGCACAGCTAGCACTCAACGGTTTCGCACAATATCATTCCGGACCGGGAAGCCGAAGTTTGTAAAAATCATTGGCAGCGGATCAGCATTCAGCAGCGATTCTCCCCCGGCACCCGACTGTGCATGAATATGAAGATGCGGTTCCGATGTATTACCGCTGTTTCCCACCTTTCCAAGGGGTTCACCTGTTTCAACAATATCTCCTGTTTCTACCAACACGGAGTGTTTTTTAAGATGTGCGAGGATTACATAAACCTCAGGCTCACAGCGAATTTGCACATAATTTCCCGGAAGGTTTTCCCTGTCAGCCTCCGGGGGAATCAAATCTGTAAGTTCATTTTCAGTCGCGGTTACTTCCCCGCTGCAGGGAGCGTAAACAGGCTGATTAAAAATATGATACCTGCTGAGTGTTTCCGGATATACGCCGCGGGCACGATTGCCAAGCCAGCCCATCTGTAAAATATCCAGCGCCCAGGTTTGCCCCCGGTAAGGTTTATTATCCTGAACATTCATGTGCGCATTTACCAGGGGCCTGCTACCGCCATGTGCGATGTAATACCTCCACCCTTTCAGAGGAAACTCCATTTCCACTGCATTTTCCGGGATGGTTTTGGCCGCCTGGCTTTGAAATATCACCGGAATTGAAAAAGCAACCAGCACCAGGGAAGCGGCAATGCCAATCCACCCTGGCCAATCCGGTTTTGCAATCCAGAGAATTTCCGTTTTCATCGAAAATTTATAAACAACAAACAGAACCGGAAGCATCAGCCACCAGATGGCTAAATAATAACTGTAGAACGCCCAGTTATTCACCTGGTACAAAGCAATAAGTGCCAGGTACGCCCCGAGCGATTTCAGCAGAAGTTCTCCTTTCGACCGGAAACCCATCTTTAAAACCCATACCAGCAGAATAAGCGGGATAATGATCGAAAAGAGGGTTGCAATGATGATAAGATCAGACCTGGCCATTCGTAAAGATTCTAAGCTGACGGATTTCTTCAGGCCATCGTTCCGGGTTTGGTGTTTCAAGAATCAGCGGAATTCCATTAAAGCGGCTGTCTTTCATGACCATCCGGAAAGGAGTCCAGCCGATATGTCCGTCGCCCAGGCTGTCGTGACGGTCCACACGGGTACCGAGCTCTTTTTTGGAGTCATTCAGATGCATTCCCATCAGCTTATCAAAACCTACAATTTCATCAAACTGACGAAATGTATCCTCAAAGCCCTCTTCTGTTGACAGATCATACCCGC
This sequence comes from Balneolaceae bacterium, assembly GCA_040882525.1. Classification (GTDB taxonomy): domain Bacteria; phylum Bacteroidota; class Rhodothermia; order Balneolales; family Balneolaceae; genus Rhodohalobacter. The sequence continues at coordinate 51,378 of JBBEBD010000059.1, forward strand.
CGGCAAACGCGTGGGCTGTATCGATGCAAACCCCGACCCGGCTTTTATCCTCCACCTGGTCAATCATTTCCGCCATGTGTTCAAACCGGAATCCCATATTGGTTCCCTGTCCCGCTGTGTTTTCAATCACTGCTTTGACAAATTCCGTCTGATCCAGTGCCCAATTTATAGATTCGGCTATCGTACTGAGGCATTTGTTTTCAGTACATTGTTTCAGGTGGCTTCCCGGGTGAAAATTCAACAGCCGGATGCCCAGTTGTTCACAACGCTGCAGCTCATCAAGAAAAGCGTCCCGCGATTTCTGAAGTTTATCCTTTTCCGGATGGCCCAGGTTGATGAGATAGCTGTCATGGGGAATCACAGCGTCCATAGAAAAACCAAGTTCATCGCAGGCTTTTTTGAATCCTTCGATATTTTCTTCTGTAAGAGGCTTTGCATTCCACTGGCGCTGATTTTTGGTAAAAAGCGCAAAACCGGTCGCCCCGATTTCATGGGCCCGCTTTGGCGCATTTTCAACTCCGCCTGCCGCACTTACATGTGCTCCGATATACTTCATAAATATATTTTTAAGATTTGATAATTGGAGATTTGCAGAGAAGATACAAAATGTAAGATTTCAATATTCAAGTGTTAAAGTTAAAGACCAAAGCCTCATCTATCACTTGCAGTCCCGATTTGCTTCGGGACCGATAAAGGCTCTGACTCTGCTGGGGCTTCACCCCCATAAACAGGCTTTTGCTTTCTCTGAGTTTTGATGTGTGGCTAAAGCCACTTGCTTCCTGCAACTCCTTTACCCGTCAGCTAAAGCTGACGGCAAGTGTTTGGTTGACTCCTGGTTTTTTTATGATTATCTGGCACCTGAAGAATTCCCGGATTGTTAACATGAGGAGGTGGAATCAAGTGGCAGAAAATTCCCAAGGCTATTGGCTATTGGCTATTGGCTATTGGCTGTTAATGATATATTGCCCAAATCAAAACAAAGCCCCATACTATCACTTGCAGTTGGCTTTAGCCAACTGATAAGAAGATCTAACTCCTGCAGGGGCTTTAGCCCCACAAAAAGATTTTTTTGCTTTCTCTGAGTTTTGATGTGTGGCTGAAGCCACCTATACCAGAACTTCCTGATCTGATCGGCAAGTGATAGGTTGATTCCCGGCTTTATCATGACTATCCGATATCTGATGAATTCATAGATTTTCCTATGCAAATCTCAGACTGCCATCTAAATTGTGGAAGATTTTAAATAACAACTTCAGCCAAATTAAATATATCCCCATACTATCCCTTGCAATATGTCCAGTCATATCTTTCCATGAATTCATCAATTTCTTCAGTAAAAGAAACTTTCTTATGATGTATTTCCTGTTGATGAATATATTTTCTTACTCCCTTAACATGACTCTCACTAACACCTACTGCCCAGTAGTCATCCTGCCATACAAATTTATTTGCATTAAACTGGCTTTTATTGATCCAAAAAGAAGATTCCCCTTTTATTAACTGGGAAATTTTGCTGATGGACTGCTCCTTACCAAGTGAAAGCAGGCAATGAACATGATCAGAATAGCCATTTACTGAATCCAGCCAAATGTCTTTCTCTTTCGCATTCTCTTTCATGTGTTGAAACATATTATATCTGATTTCTTTTGTCTGAAGAAGAGGCATCCTTTTTTTTGTACTAAAAACAAGATGAACCCAAATACTTACCCAACTCATATCTTTGATTTTTTGTCTGTTGATTATTGACTGCTATCTGTATGAACATCAAACAGGGAAATCCTTACAATTTTTTTATCTGTAGTGTGAGCCTTGTATCTGATGAATTCAGGAGATTTTTCCCTACAATTTTGAAGAACTATCAATAATATTACAGTTCCGAATTTAATTCAGAGCCCCAACTATCACTTGCAGTTGACTTTAGTCAACTGTTAAGGAGATTGGCTCCCATTCAGGGGGCTTCAGCCCCATAAACAGGATTTTTGCTTTTTCTGAGTTCAGGTGTGTGGCTGGAAGCCACTTGAACCAGAATTTCTTTATCCGTCCCGATGGACTCGGGACGGCAAGTGATTGGTTGATTCCAGGTCTTATATCTGATTCTCTGGCATCTGATGAATTCAGATATTTTCCTATACAAATTTCAGGTTGCCAACTAGATTTTGAAGAACTTTAAATAATCATTACAGTTCCGGAATTAATTCAAAGCCTCGTACTATCACTTGCAATTGACTTTAATCAACTGGAAAATAGATCTCTCCTCTGAAGGGGCTTCAGCCCACAAACAGGATTTTTGCTTTTTCTGAGTTCAGGTTCAGGTATGTGGCTGAAAGCCACTTGAACCAGAATTTCTTTATCGTCAGCTAAAGCTGACGGCAAGTGATAGATTAACTTATTGCTTATGTCTGATTCTGGCATCTGATAAATTCAGATATTTACCTATACAAATCTCAGGTTGCCAACTAGATTTTGAAGAACTTTAAATAATCATTACAGTTCCGGAATTAATTCAAAGCCCCGTACTATCACTTAACAGTTGACTTTAGTCAACTGGATTAGAAGCTCTCACTCCTGCAGGGGGCTTCAGCCCCATAAACAGAACTTTGTACAATTAACTGAATTTCGGTTTGTGACTTGCCAATAATGCCTTCATGAAAGGATCCTGCAAAAGAAAAATCATTTTTTCAACTGTGATACCTCAGGCTGAAAAACTGGAATCAGGAACTTCACCAGGTTGGAAATAATCCTGATCATTATTACTATTCCAAACAGCTGAACTTTTTCAGGAAGATCATTTATATGAATTATGGCGCAGGATAATCACACAACATTAAACACAGACATTTTCTTACAACAGTACCGCCCTTCCAAAAGGCTTCTTCTGGGCCTTGCGGTTACAGCCTTTGGAATTCTCATCGCCGGTTTCTGGAATTACCATCTTGTGGATGGCTTCGGCCGTGACTTTATCGCAGGCCGTACTATTGGGGATACGGGTGCTCTTTCCGGAACATTTGGTGAGAGAGGCGGTGGTTTTGGATTTGTTTTTGCCGCCATTGCAGGTCTGGCAGCTACCTTCACAGCCTGTAACTGTGTTGCTTTTGCGATGATCCCCGGCCTGGCCTGTGCAACGGATCAGCAGGATATCCGCAAAACCGCTATACATACTATTATTGCCTTTGTTACCCCGGTGGTTCTGATCGGAGCGGCATATGGAATTTTTGTCGGGTTTTTAGGCCCTGATGGTGTTGCCGCCATCAACGAGCGTCCCGTTCGCCTTGCACAGGCCCAGGCAGTTTTTTCAATCATCGGTGCGGCTATGATTTTCTGGGGACTGATCGAGCTCGGATACCTGAAAAAACTGACGAACCATCTTTCGCCCGTCACCAAAGAATTTTTCAGCGCTTCGTCCACAAAAGCCGCTTTAATGGGGGTATTGGTTGGACTGTTTGCGGTTGGCCGCCCGTTTCCTGTTTTCCGCGAATTTCTGACGTATGCGGCATCCGCCGAAAGTCCCACCTACGGAGCCGCTGTCATGGTGATTCACGGGCTGGGACAAATCACCGTGCTGCTGGGCCTGTTTTTTATCCTGGTCTGGTTCGCCGGCAGACGGATGATGACCTGGGCTTCCGAAAAACCTTATCAGCCAAGAATGGTAACTGCCCTGGCCCTTCTCGGCGGCGGCGCCTACTTCGTATTTTACTGGGGCCTGACTTTTATCTACGACATCGGCCGGTGGGGATTTAAACTTGGGTGGTATTAGGGATTCAGTAAACAGGACCTGGCAGAGTACGGAGCAGAGCGGAGTTCCTGTCAGAGTCCGGGTGCTGGGTACTGGTGTTTATAAAACTCCTACCCATAACCGGGAGATGTCTCGACTGCCCCCGGTGTAGTAACAGGGAAACGGAAGGCTGCCGATGTTCTTCCGGCAGGCCGGATTGAGAGAACTCCCTGCACTTGGCGGAAGCCTCCTGTTGTTCCGGAAATTGTTTTTTCAAACTCCCTCCGATAACAAGGAGATCCTTCGACTTCACTACGGCTCACATCCGTTCGCCTTCGTTGCGCTCTGGATGACAGTACGCCGTTGGTATGAAGGGCGGGTATCAAATCCTATTCCCAGAACAACACTTCGTTTTACCCGCCAGTGTGTATTGCGGCGAGACCTGTGCGAAAGAAACCAACCACCTAAAACTTCATCTTCTGCACCCGTACCGCATTCAAAACCGCCAGCAGCGCAACCCCCACATCCGCAAATACCGCGCCCCAGAGGGTGGCCATTCCTATTGCGCCGAGTGCCAGAATCGCTCCTTTGACTCCCAGGGCCATCACTATATTCTGCCAGACAATATTTTTTGTAGCCCGCCCTATTTTCATTGCTGTGGCTATTTTTGAGGGCTGATCGGTTTGTATCACCACGTCGGCGCTTTCGATGGCCGCATCGCTGCCCATTGCGCCCATCGCAATTCCCACATCACTCAATGCAAGGGACGGGGCGTCATTTATACCATCCCCCGCAAAGGCAACAACATTTCCATCTTTGCCCATCAATTCCTCAAGGCGCTGAACTTTCTGATCGGGGTATAAATCACCATACGCGGTTTCAATGCCCAGTTCTTTGGCCACTTTCTGAACCACCGCCGATTTGTCTCCGGATAAAATAACGATCTGCCGCACCCCATTTTCTTTCAGCTCCTGAACCGCCCGGACCGCGTCCGGTTTGATGGTGTCTGCAATGGCAATATATCCTTTATACATTCCATCCACAGCCACACAGGTTATCGTACTCTCCCCGTTTTGGATTTCATCCGGTATGATGATGTTCTCCCTTTCCAGCAGCCGGGAATTGCCTGCAATAACCGTTTTACCATCCACACGGGCGATGACACCCAGTCCGCTGACTTCGTTCATCGACTGAATGGCCGGGAGATTTTCTCCAAGTTCCTGTTCCGCCCAGGCCGTCACGGCTTTCGCCACGGGGTGTGAAGAGTTCTTTTCAGCCGCCGCGGCAAGAAAAAGCCAGCTTCCGGTTCCATTTGCCGGTACCACCCGTTCAACTGAAAATTTCCCTTCCGTAAGGGTTCCGGTTTTATCGATGACCACGGTATTTACCGATGGCATCAGGTCAAGGTAATTGGCTCCTTTAAACAGTATTCCATTTTTAGACGCCGCTCCGATACCGCCGAAATATCCCAGGGGAATCGAGATCACCAGCGCGCATGGACAGGAGATCACAAGAAAAACAAGTCCCCTGTAAAGCCAGTCGCTGAACACATAGGGATCTGTAAAAAACCAGGGAACCAATACAAGCAAGGCGGCCAGAAAAGTCACAGCCGGGGTGTAAACACGGGAAAACCGGCGGATAAACTGCTCTGTTTTGGCTTTTCGTGAAGAAGCGTTCTGAATGAGTTCCAGGATTTTGGAAATGGCACTCTCCTCGTAAGGTTTGGTGACACGCAGCCGGATAAGAGCATCCTGGTTAATCATCCCCGACAGTACAGACTCCCCTTTCACGGAAATCCTCGGCATGCTTTCACCGGTTAAGGCGGAGGTGTTGAATGTGCCGGTTTCAGAAAGAAGCTCCCCGTCGAGCGGTACTTTTTCACCGGGTTTTACCTGGATAGTGTTTCCGGGCGAAATGCTTCGCGGATCTGTTGTTCTGACAGATCCATTCTCTTCAAGATGGGCCGTATCCGCACGTACATCCAGTAAACTGCGGATGTTTTTTTTCGCCCGGCTGACTGCATTTTCCTGGAACAGTTCTCCCACCGTATAAAAAAGCATCACCGCAACACCTTCCGGATATTCACCAATCAAAAACGCGCCGATTGTGGCGATACCCATCAGGGTAAATTCAGTGAATACATCCCCATTCTTCAGAAGAGTGTATCCTTTTTTCAGGACCGAACGGGCCACCGGAATATATGCAGCAAGATACCAGCCCAGTCTCAGAAGCCCCTCAAAAAAGGAAGCAGGCCACAGATGATCCAATCCCAGCCCTGTCATCAGCATTAGAAAGCTGGTCACCGGGGCAATCCATTTCTTTGATGTTTCAAAAACGGATGATGAACCAGTTTCCGTTTTAGCCTCACGAGGTTCCGCGGGGCTGCAGCACGATTCGCAGCAACCGGCTTCAGGAGTTTCAAATTTGGTTGATGTTTCTGCTTTCATCATTTTGTGATTTTTTGCCAAAACTAATCTACCGGGTTAATTGACCCACCCCCGTCCCCTCCCTATCACACAAACCCCAAAGGGATGCCTTTGGCAAAGGCGGTGTGACAAGGAGGGGAGCTTTCTAAAACAAGCCGATCTAAGTAATATAGTTTTGCTATATATTTAAAGATTTCTCCCACAGCCTCTAAGGGATTTTCATGTTTACAAAAACAATCTACCGTAAATATCAATGCAACGATATTGCATTCATTCAGGCACAGGCTTCACAAATTCCCTTGATCAGGTAGGTAGCGTCTTTCGCTGTGAAATGTTCGGGAAGATTAACTTCAGGGAGGTGGTAACCGGTCAGGCAGTAGACATCTTCACAATGGGTGCAGAAGAAATGCGGGTGAAGATCGGCGGGATACGAACACTGGCAATCCGAAGAGCATAACGCATATTTTGAGCTGCCGGTATCATCCACAATACGGTGAATCATTCCCTTCTCTTCAAACGTTTTGAGAGTGCGGTACAGGGTGGTGCGGTCGGCCCGGTCGAAAAACTCTTCCAGATCCGCAAGGCTTACCGTTGCTTTCTGCTGCATCATGTAACTCATCACCCTCAGCCTCATAGCGGTGGGACGAATATTCCTTGACTCCAGCCTTTTTTCCAGTGTTTGATTACGATCCATAATAGTTCCCGTATTTCCGGTAAGATATCATCTTTATAAGAAAGATAGAAGACATAAAGACACGTAGAAGACCTGGAAGAGTGCGGAGCGGAGCGCAGTTCCTTCCAGAGTCTGGGGTTCTGGGTGTTGTTGGTTGTTGGTTGTTAGTTGTTGGTTGGTTGAATTAACGAACCGCAGAATATAGAACACGGAATTATGAAGTGAAATAACTTCAACATTCGTAATTCTCCCAAAGGGATCCCTTTGGGGCGTGTTCGATATTCAATATTCCCGCGCTGCCCATAACAAGGAGACCCTTCGACTGCGGCACGCCATAAGAAGCGTGCCAACGCTCAGGGTGACAGGGGCACAGGTGCAGAGCCGCGGCGTATCCGTCTCCGGTCAGAGCCACGTTCCCTGTAACGCCGCAGGAGTGGTTTTGGCGAAAATCGACACCCTTGTTTCCACGAAAAAATTGTCAGGGCCGCGCATATATTTATCCCTGTTTTACACGTTCTTCAGGAAAAGCCCTAAAAGAGGAAATGCAGAGAGAAAAAATATTCAACGGGTTTTTCTCCGAATCATTTTTTTTTGTATATACACAGAATGCTTTAGAGGGTTGTTAAAAAAATAAGTGGTTCAGCTGCCCTGAATAGAAAAATTCGGGAACAGAGTAATCCCGGCTTAACATTTCATTAATCAATTATCCAATCATGAAAAAAGGAATCCGTTATCTTCTCTATCTGGTGGGAACACTGGCCCTGCTGATAGTTTTTGCATTAAGTTATGTATCCTTTGCGCTGCCAAATGCAGATCCTGCTCCGGATCTCACCGTAGAAATTACGGATGAGAGAGTGGAGCACGGCCGTTACCTTGCCAATCATGTAATGCTTTGTATGGATTGCCATGCGGTTCGGGATTTCACCCTGTTTGCCGGTCCGCCGATGCCGGGTACACTGGGAGGCGGCGGTGAGGTTTTTGACCAGACAATCGGATTTCCCGGCCGGTTTATTTCACGAAACCTGACTCCGGCCGGGCTGGGTGACTGGTCCGACGGCGAAATTTACCGGGCCATCACTTCCGGGGTATCGAGAGACGGTTCGGCGCTGTTCCCGGTGATGCCGTATCCCCACTACTCCCAGCTTGCTGAAGAAGATATTTATTCTGTCATCGCCTACCTGCGAACTCTTGAACCCGTGGAGAATGAACTGGAACCATCCAGTCCGGATTTTCCAGTGAATTTCCTGATTAATACCATGCCCGTTAAAGCTGCCCCGCAGGTTAAACCGGATCAAAGTGATGTAATCAATTATGGCAGGTACATGATCACTGCCGCGGCCTGTACGGATTGCCATACCAAAATGGAGAACGGCCAGTATGTCGGGGAGCCTTATGCCGGTGGAAATGAGTTCCCGATGCCCGGCGGTGTGACTGTACGTTCCGCTAACCTTACTCCCCATGAAACGGGGATCGGCAACTGGACCAAAGAGCAGTTTGTCGCCAGGTTTAAAACCTACTCCGGCAGCACGTACAGTCCCCATAAGGTAGAACCGGGCCAGTTTCAGACCATCATGCCGTGGGGAATGTACTCCGGCATGACAGAGGAAGATCTGGAAGCGATTTATGAATACCTGAAAACGGTTCCGCCTGTGGATCATCGGGTGGAAATGTTTACACCTGCTGAGTAAAAAAGGATTTTAAATTTTGTTTTGAAGCAGCAGGAGATCTACTCCTGGAAAAATATTCGGGGCTGTTAAGGGATTCTCAAGTATAAGGGCTTCAGTTCAAAGATAGCCCTGGGCAAGCCTCAAATCCACTTACAGTTGACTTTAGTCAACTGTTAAGGAGAAGCTCACTCCTTGCAGGGGCTTCCCCAAAGGGATGACTTTGGCAAGCCCCACAAACAGGACCTTTTTCTTTTGCGGATTTTCGATGTGTGGCTGAAGCCACTTGTGAAAAGATCACCTCCTGATCCGTCAGCTAAAGCTAACGGCAAGTGATTGGTTGACTTCAGATTTATTTAAGTTTACCTGTTGGATTCAGAGATTTTCCTGTACAGCCTCAATTGAAGCTACATTTTTTGAAAAAAAATGATAAGTACAAGCCTGCATAATATTTATCTGCTGAATTCAAGTAAAAAATTGAAGATTTCAGTAATAACTACAGCTTGATCTGGCTCAGCGCCCGATACTATCACTGGCAGTTGACTTTAGTCAACTGGTATGGAAGCTCTAACTTCAGCAGGGGCTTCAGCCCCACAAACAAAATTCTTTTCTTTCCCGAAGTTCTGATTTGTGGCTTGCCAAAGTCATCCCTTTGGGGAAGCCACTTGTGAAAGAAACTCCCCCGGTTCAGATTCAGTTTAATCGCCTATCAGTGCGATGTGAGATGAATTCCGGACCTACCCCTTCGAATTCATCCACCGCCCCAACCAAATTATCGCCTCGGGGGGATACGGATGCACCATCATATCCCCCGGTTTTGCACTTCGTGCAGCCACCGGAGGCTAAGCATGTTTCACCCCGCCGGGGTAATTCTCGCTGCGCTCGGTTCATTCCGGGAGGGATTGAGGAGCGAAGCGAGAGAACTCCTTTTTATTGGAGGGAATTTGTTAAAACACTCCTTCCCGGAGCAAAGAGATTCTGTTCAGGTAAGCAAACCTTACCCCACCTCAGTGATCCTGTACGCACACCGCCGCTCGCCGGCGATGATGTGCTCAACTCTTTCAATCCGCACCTCATCACCAAGCACGGAATGAAAAATGTTGAGTTCAGCACGGCAAAAGTTCTGGCAGGCTTTGGCTGCGGAACAAATCGGGCAGTGATTTTCGATGAACAAAAAGCCTTCTTCATCTTTTTCATATTCAGCCATGTAGCCATCCCGGGTACGTATTTCAGCAAGTTTTGCAATTTTTGATTCCAGGCCTGGCAAAGCATCCATCTCAGAAGAATACCTGGAACGCATCCGGTTTTCATGATTACCGATCACCTGCTGCAGGGCGTCCTCGCCCAGTGTTTCCCGCATCATACTAATCAGGTTCACCGTCAGGTCTGCATGGGTATCGGGAAAACGGGTATTGCCTTTTTCGGTTAATGACCAGATCTGCTTTGGCCTGCCCCGCCCTTTGGCTTCGGCCTGCGATTCAACCAGCCCCTCTTTTTCCAGTTTCAGCAGATGAAAACGTGCTCCCTCTGTTGTTACCCCCAGCCTGCCGGCAACTTCGGAAATAGGCTGCGGACCCTGCTTTTTGAGGATCCAGAGAGCTTTTTCATTATCGGGCAGTGTGGTTTTCATATTAAACAAAGCTTTAGTTTGGTTTAAGATACAAATATAGGTGGCAAATCAACAAAAAAGGTCCAGGTGGCCGGATCTTCAGAAATGAACTTGCTTATCTGGCCGGTAAAGGATTAATTATACTTTGCCTGATCCGAATAGCTATTCAAAGCCTATGACTATTTCTTACAGGTGTCTCATCATCATCCTGATCCTGGTGTTTTCAGCACCCGCTGCTTACAGCCAGTCAGCTTCCGGACTCTTGCCGGCCTTCAGAAACAGTGGTGCCATCGATACACTGCGGGCAGCAGAGTTCAATGAAGGCCTGATTCTGAAGGCACCGGAATTAATGACCGGAAGGGTTCCGGGATTGATCGTCAGCCGGCCGGGAAGCGACCCTGATGGGTTTACCGACCTGAGAATCCGCGGGCTCTCCTCGATAGAATCCGCCACGGCTCCCCTGGTTGTGATTGATCATGTTATCACAAACAACTTTGATTCCGTTGACCCGCGGGATATTGATCAAATCGAAGTATTAAAAGATGCTGCTTCTTCAGCACGCTACGGAGTTCGTGGAAACGCGGGGGTTATCCGCATCACAACCAAAACCGGGGCACCTTCTTCAGCCGGAGATCTCTCTGTAAACTACCATGGCTCTGTCTCTTCCTCATTCAGAGCCAATCAGACAGACGTATTAAATGCTCAGCAGTACCGTTCGTTTCAATCAACAAACCTGCCTTTACCGGCAGTCGATCATGGGTTTGCAACAAACTGGCAAAATGAAGTCTCTCAGACGGGAATCAGCCGCTTTCATAACATTACGGTATCGGGTGGTAATGAAGCCACTACCTACCGGGTTTCCGGAGTGTACAGAAATATCGAAACCATTCTGAAAGGCTCTGACGGACAGCAGTTGAATGCAAGAGCAAACCTAACGCATCGCACACTGAACAATAAGTTACTGGTAGATGGCAGCCTGATATTCTCAACCCGTGAAAATGATTTCGGTCCGGCTGAGGTATTCCGCTACGCAGCCACGTATAATCCCACGGCACCTGTCAGAGATGAAGAAGGTAATTTCTATCATCTCACTTCATTTGATGTTTATAATCCCGTTTCCATTCTGGAACAATCCGACACAAAAAAAGAGCGGAACCAGCAGCAGCTTCGCCTGTCAGGTGAGCTTAATCTTGATATTATAACTGACGGACTTGTCGCGGGAACAATCTATTCACAGGAATTACACGGCTTCAATACGGGTGAATATTACGGCAAAACCCTGCCCTTCCGGTCGGGACAGGATCGAAACGGATGGGCACTTCGTTCAAAGACCCAGGCAAAAAGCAATTTTTTTGAAGCTTTCATCACCCACAGGATTCAGACGGGACCGGCAAATATTTCCACACAAGCGGGTTATAACTCCCACACCTTTGGCCATACGGAGCAATTGCTGTCCGGCGGTAATTTTATTTCTGATGCTTTTTTATATCATAACCTTTCAGTCGCCGCCGATTTTAATGACGGACTGGGTACGGTTCAGAGTTCATCTGCCGGGAATACTCTTCTTGCCTGGTTTGGAATGACTGAAGTTTCCTATGATGATACTTTTTTCGGCACTCTGGTCCTGCGGCATGAAGCTTCCACAAGGTTTGGCATAAACAATAAATGGGGAACGTTTTATGGTTTCAGTGCGGGAGCGGAACTGACAAAATTATTTGATCTGCCTCTTTTTGACCGGATGCATGCCAGGGCCGGTTATGGTAAAACCGGACAGGATGCCCCGTTTGATGGTATCTCCCAATGGAGATTCGATAAAGGCCCCTATTTCTTTAACGGAAGTATCTTTGTTCCTTCCATAAATGCAGCGAGCAATCCCAACCCGGATTTAAAATGGGAAGAGAAGAAGGAGATCAACCTGGGGGCAGATGTTTCTTTTGCTGAAAATCGCCTGAGTGTATCGGTTGATTTATACAGAACCAGGGTGGATGACCTGATCTATGAAATTCCCGTTCCGGTTCCGCCAAATCAATTCTCCAGGAAATGGGTAAATATAGGTGAACTCGAAAACCGCGGGATTGAAATCCGGTTAAACTACCTCCCTCCGATAATGAAGCAGTTAAACTGGTCTACATCCCTGCTTTATGCAGCCGGCAGATCAAAACTGGTTTCACTCTCCAGCGATGAATTTAACTTTGAAGAAACAACACTTGGAGTACCCGGTGCTCCGGGACTTGGTTCCGCCCGGTTCATCCGGCTTGCCGAAGGAGGTAATATCGGCGATATCTGGGGACCGGAGTTTGCAGGTATTGACAGTGAAGGAAGGTGGCAGTTTAAAAGTCAGGGCAGCGGAACAGTACCGGCTGAACAGGCATACGAACACAGTACTGTCATTGGGAATGGATTACCGGATTTCACTCTCGCCTGGAATAACACGTTTCAATTTTCAAACTGGGATGCCGGGATGTTCTGGCAGGGTGTTTTCGGACATGACCTGATCAACGTTCATAACCTGCATTATGCCAACCCTACGGTAATTTCAAGTTATAACATCACACAAAGTGCCGCCGGCCTCCCGCTCCGTGAGTTTCCTTTTTTCAGCGACTATTATGTTGAAGATGCCTCCTACTTCCGGCTTCAGAATATGACCATCGGCTACAGTTTCTCTCTGCCTGATGCGGCTGCAGTGAAACAGTTCAGGCTGTATGCTTCAGGAAACAATCTCTGGACGATCACCGGGTATAGTGGTGTGGACCCTGAAGTCAGGTTATCCGCGTTTCCTGTTCCCGGTGGTTCCGGAGGCAGCAGGAGCGTACTGACCCCGGGAATCGAACGCCCGAATATGTGGCCAACTCAAACAACGCTCTTGTTCGGGGCACAGGTTGGATTTTGAAATGAGTATTCGCTTTTGGCTCGTGTAATTGTGGTGCGCTGACGCGCGTGGAACTGTGGAATTGTTTAAGGATTTTTTAAGACTTTGCTATCCAATTCCAGGATTAAACGGTTCGGTTCCATGGGTCTCCTTTTTCTGGGCAGAAATGCTTTAAAAACTGCCTCCGAAAACGGGGAGATGTCTCGGCTGCGCTCGACATGACAGTCACGCCGGGCTAAGAGCGGCGGGTATCAAAATCTTTCCCGAAATCCTGTTCCGATCCACCCGCCCCGAAGCCTCAGGTCGGCGTTACTCAGCGCGTGGTTATTGCGCAGAGATAGATACGCCGCGGCAGTACACCAACGGTTTTGTCACCCTGAGCCTGCCTGCGCTGAAGCTTCGGAAGGCAGGCGAAGGCACGCTTCTTTTGGCGTGCCGGAGCCGAAGGGTCTCCCTGTTCTGGGCAGGAATGATAACAAAGAATGGTGAATGCTCGCTCGCTATGTTTGAACCATTGAATCGTTAAGGGCTTTTTCTTAGGCTCTGCAGACAGTTCCATAATTCAACAGTTCCACTACAAATGTTGAGTACTCACTGCGTTCGCGTGTAATCGTTGAACTGTTGAGGGCTTTTTGCTACGATCTGCAAACAGTTCAACAAAAACTTGCTTATCCGGTTTGATTTCTAAAAATTTCTGTTTTTAAACTACTTAAGCTAAAGCGGGGAGATAAAATGGAACAGAAAAAATACTATACTTACTCATTTGAAAAACTGGAGGTATGGCAACTGGCAAGGGACATCAGAAATCAGATATATGAACTTTCAATTGGCTTTCCGGATACAGAAAGATATGGTGTTACAAGCCAAATCAGGCGGTCTTCGAATGGAATAACCGATAATATTGCAGAAGGGTCTGGCCGTGCAAGTAGTGCCGACAGAGCTCACTTCACAAACATTGCCTATTCAAGTGCTCTGGAAACAATAAATCATCTTATTACCTGTCATGATCAGAAGTATATTTCTACAGAAATGTATGAAGAACAAAGGATGCAATTGGATAAATTAATAAACTAACTGACCTCTTTTTACAGACACCAGCTAAATGAAGGGCGTTCGGTAAAAGAGAAATTCAAAAAGTAATGTGTACTCACTATGTTCGCGTTGAACCGTTGAATCGTTGAGGGCTTTTTGCCATGATCTGCAAACAATTCCACAATTCCACAATTCCACAATTCCACATTAAACTATTCCTGCTTGGCGCTTGTAACCACAGAAAGCTCGTCATCCTGCGGCAGGGTCGGCTCACCCCGTTTCACCACGTCAATTACCTGGATGCAAATTGCACCGGTGATGACAAATCCCGCGGCGATTAATTCATAGAGAGAAGGATCGGATCCGACAGAAAGCCATGCGATAATCAGTGTGGCTACCGGCACCAGGTTTCCGTAAATCACAACTCTTGTGGGGCCCAGCGAACGAAGCGCCCGTACTTTCACCCACTGCCCCACTCCTACGCCAATGGCACCGCCGGCAAGAATGGCAAACCAGGTCCAGAACCCGAAACTCATCCACTCCTCCTGTACCAGCGAAGGTGAGGCGATTAAAAGGTAAAGGGATCCGCCAATCAGTGTACGGAGGGCCACAATGCTTACTGAACCGTATTTTCGTGCAAGCGGTTTGATCCAGTGAAGTTCGATAACGGTGAGCCCGAGAGCAATCACCAGCAGAAGGTCACCCAGCCCATATCCCTGTCCGGGGCGCAGACCGTCGTACGCCAGAGTGAGTGTTCCCAAACCGGCTAAAAGCACACCTGCATAACCATATTTACCCATCCGTTCCGTACTGAACATATAACCGAAACCGGTGCTGATGGCCGGTCCAAGAGCCAGCCAGATCGAAGCCCGTGCCCCGTGTGTCAGTCCCAGTCCCTCAATACCCAGCCAGGGAGCCAGTGTTGCACCAACTATGGATACAAGAACCAGGCGGAACCAGTCACGTCTTTCTACATCCGGGAAAAATTTAAAAGGTTTTCCGGTTTTCTTTGAATCATAAAAGCACTGAAGGTAGAGTACCGTCATCATGGTAATTCCTCCCATGGCAAATCGGGAGACACTGAACGAAATCGGCGTCATCTCTTTCAGCGCAACTTCCGCGAGAATAAAATTGGCTCCCCAGAAAAATGTAAAAAGAAACAACAGCCCATGGTGGGATAATGATTCTTTTTGTGAAGTGATATGATCGGGGTAAAACTGGATAGGCCGGGATTTATTAGGGTTACAAGCGAATATTATACTAATAAATAGTTATTTAACTGAATTTTTTCCATTGGGTGCGGAAATTTTACATTAAATAACCAACCTGCGAATAGAATTTTACGCCCCGGCAAAAGAGATGTTTTGACGGACTCACCGTCACAACCCTGCGATCATGACCCGGGCTTTAATTATATTGATCCTTGGGTTTTCATGTTACGCATACGATTTTTCCCGGGGCTGCATCCTCTTCGCGGATTTACCCCGGGCTACAAACGTGTGACCCCG
>JBBEBD010000060.1:0-9715 GCA_040882525.1 Balneolaceae bacterium
TATAGCGCTGGGGCTCATAAAGGCTTCGGGGAGTATCCGGCAGATCAAGCTGCTGCAGTTCATTTTCTATAAAAGACGTGTAGTGTGCTAAAAACTCCAAAAGGCTTCATTCAATTCCGTTTGTAAAAGCGGGTAATATACAAAAAAGGCAAGTCATTTTCGGAAGTTTTACCCGGAAGTTTGCATGATCCACCCGGCCTGTGGAGATTCATTATAATTACGAATTCATTTAACGGCCGTAATCGAAAAACCTGAGTTCCCATCGGATGCCTTTGGCACGATTATTAATCGTCATTTTCGTGCTTCAAAAGTCCCCTCCCCACAAAGAAGGGGTGCATCTTTTTTCAAACGAACTCAGGGGAAAAACTTAATTTTTTCGTTTGAGGTATAAAACCGAATTACCGGAATCATGATTATGTTTTACATTGTAACTGCGCGTCTGAAATTTCATTTTAACTTAAAGAATATTTATTCCCATGAATTTTAAAAGTGTAAACCCCTACACGGGTGAAACCATTGCTACTTATAAAGAGCATACGGAGGAAGAAATCAATGAAAAACTGACACAATCGGATGCGGCGTTCCGGTCGTGGCGGGAAATCTCCATTCCGGAACGGAGCCGGATGATGAATAAAGCGGCGGATGTTCTTATTGAGAATTTAGATTCCTTTGCCGGAACCATAACGGAAGAAATGGGAAAACCTATTGGCGAATCGAAAGCTGAAATAAAAAAGTGTGCATGGGTCTGTGAATATTATGCCGAAAATGCAGAACGGTTTTTAGCAGACGAGCTCATCAAAACAGATGCTTCTGAAAGTTTTATCAGTTTTGATCCCATCGGTTGTGTATTTGCTATCATGCCCTGGAACTATCCTTTCTGGCAGGTGTTCCGTTTTGCCGCACCTGCACTGATGGCCGGTAATACTGCGGTTTTAAAACATGCATCCAATGTCACCGGATGTGCACTCCATATTGAACAGGTTTTTAGTGAAGCCGGATTCCCTGTGAATACTTTTCAAAGCCTGATTATGCATCACGACAAAACAGAACAAGTTATCTCGCATGATGCAGTCAAAGCGGTCACTCTTACAGGAAGCGAGAAGGCGGGGGTTTCGGTTGCCCGGATTGCCGGCAAAAATCTTAAAAAAACCGTTCTTGAGCTCGGAGGAAGTAACGCCTTTATTGTGGCAGAAGACGCCGATATGGAAAAAGCTGTTCAAACAGCAGTAAAGGCACGTATGCAAAACAGCGGACAAAGCTGCATAGCCGCTAAACGTTTTATTTTAGCAGGGAATGCAGGCCGTACATTTTTGCCAGGTTTTATTGATGCAGCAAAGGCCTTAAAAGCAGGCGATCCAATGGATGAATCCACGGAAATTGGTCCGCTGGCCCGTAAAGATCTTGCTGAAAACCTTCATAAACAAAGTAAAAACTCCATCGAAAAAGGTGCTGAGGTTCTGCTTGGCGGCAACTATAAAGACGCCTTTCACGAACCTACCATTCTGGGAAATGTTATCCCCGGGATGCCTGCTTTCGATGAAGAAACCTTTGGCCCGCTTGCCGCAATTACAACGGCAGAAAACCTGGATGAAGCTTTTGAACTGGCTGCCCGATCTAAATTTGGTCTGGGCGTAACCTTATTCACCCGGGATATTGAAAATGGCCGGAAATACACTCATAAGGTGCCTGATGGCGCGTTTTTTATAAATGAACTGGTGAAATCCGATCCCCGTCTTCCATTTGGCGGGACAAAACAGTCGGGCTATGGGCGTGAACTCTCAAGAGAAGGCATACGCGAATTTGTGAATAAAAAAACAGTATATGTAGCCGAATAAATGTAGATAAATATACTGAGAACTTTGTAGTTTAAAACCGGAAATAACCTGCCGATGGAATGAAACTGGCGGATAATATTTTTAGTAAAAAAAGTGAGTTCGGGATAAAGAATGAATTTTTTTTCCGAACCCATTTTACTTGGAAATAAGAAATGGGCCGGTTCAGGTATGAAATCTACTATAGAGAGATTGCGGACAGGATGGAAACTGTACCGATATGGCATTTTCAGCATCCTGTTTAATAAAGCCATGATGGGTTATATCCGCCTCCGGACCTTTATCCTTTATTCTTTTGATCTGAAAAAAGAACCCGCTTCTTTTCCTTTACAAGATCCATCCATTTGTATAAAACGTATAGAAAACGGGCATGATGAACTATTCAGAAGGTTTCACCGGATTTTTCCAGCGAAAGAATTTATCACAAGGATTGAAAACCGGCAGGTTTGTTATTTAGCGCTGCAGGAAGATGAAGTTGTGGCTTACGCGTGGGTTGCCCCGGACGACCTTTTTATTGATGATATCAACCGCCGTTTTATTCTTGGTGAAAATGAAATTTTTATCCACTCCTGTTTTGTTCAAAAAGCCAGCCGCGGGTATGGTATCTATCCTGGAATGCTTCGCAGAATACTGCATGATTATCACCGGTTATCATTCCGGCAGGCTTTTATTGGTGTGATTTCAGAGAATTCAGGATCTGCCAGAGGTATAAAAAAAGCCGGATTTAAAGGCTGTACCAACATCAGGTATTTTAAACTTCTGAATTATGAAAACTGGCGGGTTGAAGAGCATTACCGCCAGCAGTAGAGAATCTGTACTGTGGTTTTCAGGACGGACGTGTCCGTGACCGTGAACACACCTCACATCGACTTCAGAACCAGTGAAGTCGAATATCTCCCCTCAAGAGGCTGTGAGGAATTAGCTTCCAAAAAATAAGGGCTTAAATAATTTAAGTTTATTGCAATAACTGGACTTCCGGGTTTTCTGACCCACCCCCGTCCCCTCCCTACCACACCAAAAGACGGTGTGACAAGGAGGGGAGCTTTTTAAAAAAGCCAGTCGATCTAAATCATTTAGTTTCAATATTTGATTACAGATTTCCTCACAGCCTCTCAAGGGGGAAGATTATTCATATCCCGTATTACTTTGAACAATTCTCCAACAAGGCGACCCCCTTCAGAGACTGAGAATCCTTCAGCTATACAAATGCCCCGCAGGCTTTTGCACAGGCCCGGCAGGCTTCAGCACAATTTTTACAGTGATCGTGCTCATGTTTTTCGCACTCTTCAGCGCAATCTATACAGATATCAGCACACTCCTCAACCGCGGAATCCGCATAAACAGAATCTCTTGAAATATAAGTTAGTGCAAGGTGACAAATATCCGCACAATCACGGTCGAGCCGGATGCATTCCGCAAGGCTGGAAGGATCATCTTCTGATAAACAAGCATCCGCACAATGTTCGCAGGCGGCAATGCAATAGGCTAAATGTTCAATAAGTTCTTTATTCTCCTGATGTGGCATGGCTAATATGATTTACATATTTAACAGGCGAGGGTAATCATTCCACCTTAAAATGGCAGAACAAATTATTCTGATTTTATCTCCCTTGACCCAATTGTTTGTTCTCCTGTTAAAACCAGCAGTTACCTGTAATTCGTTTCAAAAAAAAGCAGGTCAGCAAAAAAATTTAAAGCCAGGGTGACTGGACCGTTGCCTGTGCTATTTTGGCCGTATCAATGGCTATAACCAGTTCTTCATTAGTGGGAATTACATATACTTCGGTTTCAGATTTTTCTGTGCTTATTTTTTCAATCCCGCCGGGGGTTACAGATTCATTTTTTTGCTGATCTATTTCAATACCCATGGCTTCCAGCCCGTCTAAAGACTGCTTGCGGACCAGGGCTGAATTTTCACCAATTCCGGCGGTAAAAATAATGGCATCACAGCCATTCAGAGTGGCGATATAGGATCCCACATATTGTTTTAATTTATAACAAAAAACATCAATAGCCTGCTGGCAGCGCCGGTCACCGTTTTTGGCTTCCTTTATAAGATCTCTCATGTCACTGGCATAACCGCTGAGGCCAAGCAGTCCGCTGTGGCGATTCAGCAAAGCATGTAAATTATTTAATGTCAGTTCTTCTTTTTCCACCAGGTAAAATAAAATAGACGGGTCAATATCCCCGCACCGGGTTCCCATCACCAGTCCCGAAAGAGGTGTAAAACCCATGGAAGTGTCTATTGATTTGCCTCCCTTTATAGCGGCAACAGAAGCACCGTTACCAAGATGGCAGGTGATAACCCGGGTTTCTTCTCTTGGGATTTTAGTAATTTTATAAAACTGCCGGCTCACATAATAGTGGGATGTGCCATGAAAACCATAACGGCGTATTTTATGGCGCCGGTAGAGCCGGTTCGGTATACCGTATAAATAGGCTTCGGCTGGCAGTGAATGATGAAAAGCAGTATCAAAAACAGCTACATGAGGTATATCCGGTAGATTTTTCTCGGCCGCTTCGATTCCCATTAAATTAGGGGGATTATGCAGCGGAGCCAGGTCAAAAGCCTGCTCAATTGCATTTTTCACATCGTGGTCTATCAATACCGAGTCTTTAAACCTTTCCCCGCCATGCACTACCCTGTGCCCCACAGCTTTTATTTCCTCTTTTGATGAAACAATTTCATTACCTGAATCAAGCAGGTAAGTCATAATTTCTTTCAGTGCTTCAGTATGATTTTCTATTACCCTTGTTTTCTTTACAGGCCGTGCCCCTGAGAGTTCGTGTTTTATAATGGAAGTTACCGCACCAATCCGCTCAATGATACCTTTACAAATATCTCTCTCTTCCCCGGTGTCGATCAGATTGTATTTTACAGAAGAACTGCCGCAGTTAATGACAAGAATCAACATATGTTGCAGGATTTTAAAAAAATTAATGAGTTGGGAATAAGAAATTGTGATAGAGTGTCCCTCCGTCAGCTGACGGAGGGCAATGGGGGATGAACAGTAGTGGATTAAAAGCTAAATATTAAATAAATGAGTCAAAACAGCGCTCAGCTGGTCATCCCCCCTCGGCTCTTTCGAGCCTCTTCCCCCTTCTGCCAAAGGCATCCCTTTGGGGAAAGGGGGACTTTTTAGGTTCAATTCCTTATATCTAACTCACATTAAATAGAAACAATTTTATTCAATCTATTGAAACTCCTGCTTTTAAACGAATATAATCCGTGATGAGAATACCTGACTACACAATTACATCTGTAGATTTTACCAGGTACATGCTGTGAAGCTGGCGTATCAGGCGGGACTTTTTTGTGCGTACATTCGCTTCGGAAATTTTAAAAATACGGCTGGCTTGTTTAGTGGAGGAATCCGGATGTTCCAGAAAATAGAGCATAAAACTCCTTGAATCCTCATCCAGTTCATTAACACACTCTTTCAACAACTTCTGGCGCTCTTCGTCAATCAGGTTATCTATCTGGGTTGCCGGTTCCACCATTCCCTGGAATTCAGAATCGCCATTCGTATAACGCTTAGACGTTTTCTGGTAATTGATGTATTCATTTCTGCAGGCTCTCATCAAATAGCTGAATATGTACTGAGGCTGGCGGATATTATCTTTCCTGATCTGTTCATACACATTCAGCATAGCCTGCTGCACACACTCTCTGGCTGTATTATACTCCGAACTCATAGTAACCTGCAGGTACTCCACCAGTCTTGGAATGACTTCTTTTAGCAAAACTGAGGCTTTTAGTTCATCCCCGCTGTTTAAGGTATTAACCAACTCCGAATAATCTACCCTGCTATCCATTATCTGACCCCATTGAAAATTACCCCTAATGCATTTTATGAAAACAAGTATATTAAATAATTCTAATATTAGAAAACTCTAACAGTATATTTAATATTAGAATTAAAATGCATGTAACCTATAGTCAAAAACCGGATTCAATGTTCCGCTGTTTATAAAATTTTTAGCGTAAAACTGAAAATCCGGTTCCTGATTTGGTAATTACAATGAAAACCGCAGCCCGCCTGTGGCTGAAAACCCGATCGTATTGAAACCATACACTTCAGTAAATTCCTCACCAAAAAGATTCCTGACTTCCCCGAAAAAAGTCACCCCGGCAGCAGGAATTTCATAATCCGCATACAGATTAAACAGCGTGTATGGATCTAAATCAACCTCTTCCTGTTCAAAGGTATCAGGATTAAAAAAGAGATCTTTTCTTTCTCCATTGTATTCTCCGTTCAGGCTGAAAGAAATCCGGTCATTCAGCTGCACATTCATAGTTCCTCCGAAACTATGGGCCGGCTTCCTGATCAGGTTATTCTCCGTCACACGATTACCATTTTCATCTTCGGTAACCAGTTCTCCGGTTAGATAATTATAGTACCCTCCCACTTCTATGTCCGTATTTACCAGCCAGTTTGCCGATAACTCCACACCGCTTGTATTTTGCCGGTCGCGGTTTATAAAACCCATAGATGCGGTATACACAATTACATCATCAACAGAACGGTTAAAATATTGCAGATCGGCTTTTAGCGCATTTTCAAAAAAGAATGCCTCCACCCCGCCGTTGTAATAGACACTCTTTTGAGGGGTCAGGTTTGCATTGGCACCAAACGGGCCGAATAGTTCATCCAGGGTAGGAACCTTAAAACCCGTTCCGGCACTGGCAAACAGTTTCACGCTGCCGGACAGATCAAAAGAAGGTGCAAAACTTACGGTTGAATTGGTTCCATACTCCGAATGGCTGTTCAGCCTGTAACCCAGCTCTGCATTCAGTCCATCCAGATTTTTTAGAAGCAGGGTTGCATAGGGACTCACATTTTGTGCCGATATTTCCTCCTCTCCTGGAAGCAGTGAATCCTGGTAATTAATCCCGCCTAACAACCGCATTAAAGAACTCAGCCTGTAAGTTCCATAAACATCCGCATTATGGAAACGTCCTTTAAATTCATTCTCGCCGAATTGGCTGGAAAACAGGCGGTCGGTTATGGTATAATTATAGCCGCCATTCAAATTCCAGTTTTCCTGATTCACTGCTATCTGTATGCCGGGATTTAAAAGATCCAGTGTAAAGGTGTTCGAAGCATCATTAAAAGCGGCCGCATCATAATCGCCTTCGTAAGAGGACCATGTCAGCGATGGGGTAATTGTGACAGCTTCGGAGGGTTTAAAGGCCATTTTCCCGTTAAAACTATCCCGGGTGATCCCATCTTTTCCAAATGATCCGGTGCCATCGGGATCTTTTGCCGCGCTGATTCCCTCACTTGATTCCCCCGAATAACTAAACCTGTAGTTAACGAATTCGTTAACCTCACCGTTTACTCCAAGGTTTCCTTTCCAGGTGTTGTATGAACCGTATGAAAGTTGCCCCGTTGTACCCAACGGGTTCTCACCTCCTGACCGTGTGATAATGTTGACCACACCGGCAATCGCATCTGTTCCGTAAAGTGTGGACTGGCTGCCTTTAATAACTTCGATCCGTTCAATCTCAGAAAGAGGAAACTGGCGGATATCGAATGCGCCTCCGGTACCGGATGGATCAGCAATGGCTAAACCGTCAACAAGAATAAGAGCGTGCTCGCCGGCTCCGCCCTGCAGAAACAGGCTTTTGTTCTCGCCCGGTGCTCCCCAGGAATTATTAACTCTGATTCCACTCTGGCGGTTCAGCAGCTGGGAAAAATCTCTTCCCGGGCTTTGCTCAATCTGTTTACGGTCTATTATAATAACCGGCTTGGTAGTTTCTCGTTGTGACTGGGGGATTTTGGAGGCTGTAATTACTACATTTTCCAGCTCCAGAGAATCCGTTACGGTTGATGTGGTTTGTGCCCCGCTTATCGGTGCACATATAAATATTGCAATAGTAAGTGTTGTGTAAAATTTGCTCATGGTTTTTTTATTTGAAAGTTGACCGATGAGCTTCCGAATATGAAAAAAGATGGGTATTACATTCAGCCGGAAAACCTTCCGCTTCAATGCATTCCCGGCCTTTCCTCCGAAAGCCTGAATAGTTTGCAAATAGGCAGGTCTTCTGACTTACTCAACTTTAGCGGCCTTCCCGCCCCGGGATCCGGAACAGTGGCATTGTCGGGCTAAAGATTACATGAGATTACAGCTACGGGGATAGTTCCGGATTTTCACCGGTATTCCCTTTTCATCCCGGCAAACCGCCGGGAACCCAATGCAGCTTCATGGTAAAACGAAAAAAAACTCTTGTCAATATAAAATCCTGTATTTACTATTTTTTCTTGTTTTACTGTTTCACCCGATGTGAAACAGGCGGGGTAATTTCTTTGTTAAATATATTATGTTTACTGCAGGTCCTGAATTCAAAGAACGAGACATAAGCCGGGAAAGTCTCTTCTGAAGGAGCGGATCAGGGGAAAAAACCTTTACTAACTTATAAAAGTATTATTCCACCAATGGACAAAAAAGAGCAGGCCGCAGAATTTTTCACATCCGTTCTGGAAAAGATTAATCCCGCCCGGCTTATGCCCGGCAGCATCAACTGGAATAAAGACAACCGGCTGTTAACCATCCGCAATGAAACGATCAGCATCGGGGAAAAGCAGGATGTTTACATTATCGGAGCAGGCAAAGCCTCTGCAACTATGGCCGAGGCTCTTGAAAATATTCTGGGGGACATCATCAGCGGCGGACAAATTATCACACCGCCGGGTGCACCGGGACGTCCCGACATCATAAACGTTACGGAGGGAAGCCACCCTGTTCCCGACCACAAAAGTGTTTCCGCCTCGCAAAACCTGCTTCGGTTAACAAAAAAAATACCTGAAAGCTCACTGGTTTTGAACGTGCTTTCCGGCGGAGCGTCTTCCCTGTTTTGTATTCCTGCTGATAACCTCGTCATTGAGGACATCCGGCTGGTTTTTGGTTTATTGATTCAGTCTGGTGCTTCCATACAGGAAATTAATACGGTCCGGAAATCTCTTTCCGCTGTCAAGGGGGGGCGGCTTTTAAACCATCTCCGCCATACCACACTGGTTGACCTGATTATATCAGATGTGCCCGATGATGATATCAGTTTTATAGGTAGCGGGCCTACCATAGCACAGGAGATATCTTATGAAGAGTCCGTTCGTATTTTGGGAAAGTATTCTCTTCGGGAGCGTTTACCACAGCCTGTTCAGCAGTATCTCTCGTCCAGGCTGGAACAGGAACGTACGGCCGGGAAACCTTTTATTACACAAGATTTCGAATCTCATACGAGCCACATTCTCATGTCTGCCATAAAGCTTGCTGAATCCGCCGCCCGCCAGTTGGAAGAAGCAGGTTACCGTGTAAAAACAGCCGCCAAACCATGGACGGGAAACATTGAAGAATTTCAAGAACATATTCTTTCTGAAATAAAATCGGCAGTAAAAACAGACTCCTCTCCTGAAGCGCTGATATTTTTTGGAGAAAGCACGGTAAATGTAGAGGGCGGCGGATTGGGCGGCAGAAACCAGGAGCTGGCCCTGAGAATGGCGAAGCATCTTGCCGGTTTGGATCAGGAAATCGTATTTCTCAGCGCGGGGACGGATGGCATTGACGGGCCTACGGACGCAGCCGGTGCTGTTGTGGATCAGCATACGATTGATAAAGCCCTCATAGCGGGTATCGAAGCGGATACATACCTGCAATCAAACGACAGTTACAACTTTTTTAAGAAGGCCGGCGGGCACATCATGACCGGCCCCACCGGTAATAATTTAATGGACCTGCAGATCGTGTTGATTTCGTAGCTTAGGAAAGTGCTGTATCACGGCCGTGCCTGACGGCACTTGGTTTTGGTGTAGAGTTAGCCTGTGGAATTATAACCCTCAGGACGATTTAACTACTGGATTTTTTTAAGGTTATTGGCTCTA
>JBBEBD010000060.1:9815-65995 GCA_040882525.1 Balneolaceae bacterium
ATCTTTACTAAGGCTTGAGCAGATACAAAATGCCGGAGGCATGATAGCATATTGTAACCCCAGGTGGTCCCGACAGGGAGCGCTCTGGCGCAACCTGGGGGTAAGTAAGACCAGACAGAACCTGAATGCCGTAGGCATGGCTGATGTAACAAACTATTCACAGGAGCAAAATCTATCCTTTACTTCTACCTTCCGGAGGATTATCCTGTACCATATTCTTCATGGTCCGTGCCTACGGCACTTTTGGATGTGGTAAAGCCTCTGTTCACCGGGTTAAAACCCGGCGTTACAATATCGGCCGTGCCTGACGGCACTTGGTTTTGGTGTAGAGTTAGCCTGTGGAGTTATAACCCTCAGGACGATTTAACTACTGGATTTTTTTAGGTTATTGGCTCTAATCTTTACTAAGGCTTGAGCAGATACAAAATGCCGGAGGCATGATAGCATATTGTGACCCCAGGTGGTCCCGACAGGGAGCGCTCTGGCGCAACCTGGGGCCTGGCAGACGAACCAACTTATAAAATGCCGTAGGCATGGCCGATGTAGTTTAGGCTTCAAACCACTTCCACTCATTCAGGCTCAGAAAAAATAAATCTCTCATCATAATCAATCTCAAACTTTTTCAGCAGGTCAAGATATTCTTCTCTGAAAGAGAATTTTTTATGATGCTCCTCCTGATTTTTAATGTATTTGTACACTCCTGATATATGTGAATGGCTATAGGAGAAACATCCATATCCCGGCTGCCATTCAAACCTGTGAGATAACAGATCATTTTCATTCAGCCATTTTGATGACTTTGCTTTCACTGTTTGCATCACACCGGAAACAGAAAGGGAGGGCTTTAATCCTAAAAATAAATGCACGTGATCTTCCACTCCATTGACGATCAGAGTCTTACAGCCTGTTTCATTAATCAGGCTTCCTATAACTCCAAGAAGTTTTGGTTTCCACGAAGGATGGATAAGTGCTTTTCGATACTTAACTGCTATTATGCTCTGGATATAGATTTGATGATATGTATTAGCCATAGGTAAGGGATCGTGTTATCATTTACCTTGCTATTATAACCTGCTTCCTTAAAAGGGGCAAAGCACGAATGGGAAACAGATCGTACCTACGGCACTTTTGAAGTCGTGGGATGTCTTATGCAATATCAGCCGTGACTGACGGCACTCGGTTTTGATATAGATTTGACCTTGGAATCCATGTCTCATTTTTTGAACCACAAGTTTTTTTTAGAGAATTCTGGCTTATCTTGAATAGCTTTTTAATGATATAAATACCGGAGGCATGTTTCATATAGGTTTTATAAGGTATATAACGAGGAATTCACCACCATATCAGCGAAAAACTTAAACCCAGAGGAATGGATGAACCTTAACAGATAAGGGTTCAGCTCAATAGAATTTACTCTGTCTTCTGTTCCTAAATTATTCCCTTTTCAGCAAATCCTCCCCCTCTTCAGGAGACCGTGACCTTCGTGCCTGTTCACGGATTTCTTCATCATTATTCTGCAGTTTTCCCTCAGCGCCGGTAGCTACTTTAGTATCTTCTGAAGGCCTTGCATGTTTTCCCGCTGAAGCCGCTGATTCGCCTTCCAGCTGCACAGGGATGCCTTCCGGAAATACCATCTCCCTTGATTCATCCGGCATGGAAATTCCCTCCTTCTGAAAAGCTGCTTTAACCAGCCGTAAAACCGACGACTTAACCTTCAACAGGTTATGCCGGCTCCCATCCACCCAGAAATAAAACTTCAGGTTAATGGTTGAAGCAGCCAGTTCATCCACCAGGATCCACGGCTCCGGTTCCTTCAGCACGGCAGGGTGCTCACTTAAAACTTTTTCACCTGTTTTCTGGGCAGTAGTGATACTGTCATCATACCCGATGCCAATAAGAAACGTCGTTCGCTGATTCGGGTTACTTGTAAAATTCAGAATGCTGCTTTTATAGACCGTGGAATTCGGAATCTGCATGTGGTTTCCGTCCAGGGTTATCAATAAAGTAGCTCGAATAGTAAGCCGCTGGATATACCCTGTATTACCGTTAATCTCCACAAGATCTCCCGCGTGAAACGGATTCTGTACACTCAGAAAAACACTGGCCAGGAAGTTTTCGGTGATATCACGAAAAGCAATTCCGAGAACAATTCCCAGCAATCCCGTTCCCCCTAAAACAGTAAATGCTACATTGGTTAAATCTGCAACATGAAAAACAACATAAATCCCAAAAAGAAAAACAAGTACCGCAACTGTCCTGGCAGAAATATCCTGCAGCAGTGTATTCATTTCCCGTTTCTTCAGCGATGCTCTTGTGGCTTTGGCAGCAAGGGAAGAAATGCCCCAGAATATCAGTAAAACAAAAATTCCAAAAACCCAGAAAGGAATTGTGCGCATTATATTTCGCCACAATTCCTGCATACCTGTAAAAGCAGGTTCATAATCCCAGATGTCCGGTTCCGTGATCTCAATCTGGTTGACAACAGCCGCTACATCCTGCGTATTCCGGGCCAGTTCGCCTGCCCATCTTTTGAAATCATCAACTTCTGTTAAGCCCCTGAGAAAAACTACCCCCTCGTTCACTTCCACTTCCGTTTCGGTGAACCAGCCGGTTGATGTTAAAATCCCCGACAGGCGGTCACGTATCTCTTCATCCGATGCCGCCGGCTGAACATCTACCTGTTCGGGAGCCTGGTTTTCAGCATCTGCAGAAGATTCCTGCTGAGACTCATTCTGTGCCAAACCAGGAGCCGGAATTACAGCCAGAAAGAAAAACATCAACAACAGGTAAAGATATTTTTTAGTCATGAGGGGCCTATTATTATATCGTTAGCTATCCTGATACGGAAAATTTTATCAGATTCGGATCATTGTACAGCAGTAAAAACAGTATGGTTTATTCCGGCGTTCGTGTTTTGGAATCTGGGAATAATCCCTGTAAAGCAAAGTACCAGCCAAAAAATAATACGTGTGTCGGCCGCAGCTTACTACGAAATTACCGGTAAGAAGGGACAGTACGAAAAGTCCATGTCACGGATTTAAAATCCTTCGCTTTGGCCGGGTTGTACTTTTGTAATTCCACGGGTAATTGTGGTGCTCAATGAATAATGGTATTGGCCGGATAATAGCAACTTTATGAATAGCGCCGCCAGTGATCGATAATTAGTGAGAGGAATTGAACAGCAACTGAAGATAGGTATGATAATTAGAAAGCTGTTGTGCAATGACTTTATTCTTTTTGAGGGACTGAGATAAAACAAAAGATCCTTCAAATATCACAATCAGCATATCGGCCAGGCTTTCAAGGTCCACATCCCGGCCGGGTGGATATTTTTGATTAATCTTTTTGAGCTTTTCAAGAACTCTTTTACGCCACAAGAGCAGGGAATCCCGGATAATATCTAAAATATTCTGGTCGAAAAGTTCTGACTGCTGCAGATATGAGGCAAACAGGCATCCCGAAAACGGCTCTTCCAGTGATTCCACCTCCTGTTCAAAAAGCTTTACAGAAATAAGCATTTGCTGTAAAGGGTCTTCACTAAGCTTTTCAGCCTTAACAAGTGTTTGTTCGAGGTGTGCGGCATCATTTTCTGCATATCGCTGTACCAGTTCCAGTCCCAGTTCAGCTTTACTTGAGAAATAGTGAAAAAATGCACCTTTGCTTACACCCGCCAGGTCTATTACTGAATCGATGGTAGTACCTCCAAAACCATGATCCAGTATGAGTTCCTGGGCGGCATCCATAATTTTAACACGGGTATTTCGACCTTTTTTATTCATATGCCGAATGATAACATACTATCCGGTTTGGTACAATTTTAAAATCAAAAAAGTCTTTTTGCTTCTTAATAGCTATTTATTGAAATAACTTTTTTAGAATTTTCTTTTGATTATACGTTACAATATTCGTAACATACCGACCAGTTGGTATGTTTATGAATAAAATAAGGAGACAAAATGTGTAATACAGCGATCACAATGCCTCAACCGGCAAGTACAGAAACAGGATTTGACGAATGGTTTGTTACCGCACTGAACGGCGGTGCGTTAATGTTGATGCTTTTAATCGGCCATCGCACCGGCTTGCTGGATACAATGGCTGAGATGGATTGGACAGACAGTGAAGAACTGGCAAAGAAGGCGGGGCTAAATGAAAGATACGTCCGCGAGTGGCTGGGAGCTATGGCTACGGGTGGCATTGTTAACACAGACGAATCTGACCGCTATCGCCTGCCTGAAGAACACGCACAGTTTTTAACACGGGATACGGAACTCGGTAACCTGGCCGTCATGGCTCAATACATATCGGTATTGGGTAGCGTTGAAGATGATATAGTCGACCGTTTTTACAATGGCGGAGGCGTTCCTTATGAAAAATATGAACGTTTCCATGAAGTAATGGCAGAAGACAGCGGTATGACGGTGATTGATGCACTTGAAGAATATATTTTGCCACTGATTCCCGGGCTTAGTGAAAAACTCCAAAACGGGATATCTGTCCTGGATGTGGGATGCGGCCGCGGAAGAGCCATACTGAAGATGGCAGAGTTATACCCGGCAAGTACATTTAAAGGCCTGGACCTTTCTGAAGAAGCAATAAGCTGGGCACGGAATGAAGTTAAAAAAAGAGGACTGGATAACGTGGAGTTTGAGGTCAGGGATGCCACGGACTTCGACAGAACAGCTGAGCCGGAGGCCTATGACTTTGTAACAACATTCGATGCCGTTCATGATCAGGCCCGGCCTTTGGCAGTGCTTAAAGGGATTAACCGGACCCTGAAGCCGGGCGGTACTTACCTGATGCAGGATATCCATTCAACCGGACATGTTCATCAAAATATGGATCATCCGCTGGGTCCGGCACTTTATACAGTTTCCTGCATGCATTGTATGTCTGTATCACTGGCTCAGGGCGGTGATGGACTTGGTGCTATGTGGGGACGTGAAAAAGCAATGGAACTACTCCATAAAGCCGGTTTCGAAAATATCGAAATCCACCAGCTGGAACACGATATTCAGAATGACTACTATGTGATAACGAAGTAGGTTTAAGGTTGGTGGTTGGTGGTTGGTGGTTGGTGGTTTGTTGATGATTGCTGACAGCTGATAGCTGAAGGTTATCTCGGCCCTCAAAACCACAAAGGAAAATCACTTCCTGTTTCTCTGAACCCCCAGTCTCTCAGTTTGATATTCAGGACCACACAATAAACTACCAGAAATAACAGGGGAAGCTGCCCATAGAGATAGCGGAGGTGGTCATATTCACTGCCTGACAGCATCGGAATAAAGCTTAAACCCATCCAGAGTACAAGGCCGCCGGCCCAGCCGGTTTTTTCATTAATGAAGAGAGTAAACATCATGTAGAATGGGAAAACATATAGAAAAAGCGGGATCAGAAAATAAAAAATAACCGCAAGAAAAGGAATGAGGTATCCTATCAAAAATACGACAACCAGGTATTTGGTCTGAATAATACCGACAAGGATTTCCATGTGTCGGGCAGGATCAATTCGAATCATAAGCTGGTTGTTGGTTGTTGGTTGTTGGTTGTTGGTTGTTGGTTGTTGGTTGTTGGTTGCTGACTGCTGATAGCTGATAGCTGATAGCTGATTACCACGATCAACAAACAACTGACAACTAACAACAGACCAACAACAATTCACAGAATCCTCCTCGCTCCCAGGTACCTTGATGCCCAGTACCTCTCAGCCAAATTGGAAATCATCACACCGGCTGAAGTAGATGCATGAAGAAAATCCCCATCTTCCATGGCAATTCCCACATGCAGAACGTTACGTGCGGTCCGGAAAAAGATAAGGTCGCCCGGCCGGATAAAGTTTCTCCGGATTCCGGAACCTGCCTGGAGCTGATCGCGGGTATGGCGCGGAAGATCTTTGCCGAAAAAATCACGAAATACGACTTGTGTCAGTGCGGAGCAGTCGATCCCGTTGATGCCGTTTCCACCCAGCACATAAGGGGTTCCTTCCCATTCCTCATGTGCTCCAAAAAGCTGGTTTGTAATATCATTGACGGAGCGGATTTCTCTCACAGACGCGGCAACTGGCCGCTCCGGGCTGGAAGGTTCAGCTCTTTCCTCACCCGCAGATGGTGGCAGGCTTCTCTTGGTTACCCCGCAGCCGGTAAAATAAAACCCCAGAAACAGGTAAAACATATATTTGAAAAGAGAAAATTTGATCTTCAAGAGGCTGAATATTTGTATATGTAAATTGTATCTTTGTCCCGGACAAAATGTACGAACCATGAGACTACTTGTAAATATAGATCATATTGCCACATTACGAAATGCACGTGGCGAAGGCTACCCCGATCCGGTAGAAGGAGCAGCAGTTTGTGAACGGGCCGGAGCTGCCGGAATTGTTTTTCACCTCCGCGAAGACCGCAGGCACATAAAAGATGAGGATGTATACCGGCTAAAAAAATCGGTAAAGGGTATTTTTGATTTCGAAATGGCGGCTTCGGATGAAATGATCAGGATCTGTAAAGAAGTTCAGCCCCACCTCTGCACGCTGGTACCCGAAGGACGGGAAGAATTAACCACTGAAGGCGGGCTCAATATGGAAACTGTTTATAGTGATTTTAAAAACCGGGTATTTCCTGCTTTCAGGGATACGGGAATAGAAATAAGCCTTTTCCTGGACCCAAACGCAAAAGATATTGAGATTGCACAAAAACTGGGTGCGGATATTATCGAACTTCATACCGGGATGTACGCGAATGCCCCCGATGAAAACACACGGAATAAAGAACTGGAGCGTTTACGAAAAGGAGCTGTTCAGATTCATGAAGCCGGTATGACGGTAAATGCGGGGCACGGGCTGAACCTGGACAACCTGCCCCGGTTAATTGAAGAAGTTCCATATTTAGCGGATATCAGTATTGGCCATGCCTTAATATCACGGTCCCTGATTTACGGATTGGACCAAACGGTAAAAGAATATTTGAAGATTTTGAATGATGAGTATTGAGATGTGAGTAACTCTCCCCTCGCCCCAAAGGGATGCCTTTGGCAAGGGGAGACAGATATTGCCAGCTGTTCCTGGCAATATCAGAGGGGTGTTTGCGGAACGTTGGGCAAAATCGAATTCGATTAAAGCTCATCCCCTCTTGAGAGGGGACAGATTAATGAGCGTCCAGCGAATTGATCAGGGACGCTTTTGCGGCACTCCCGACTCATCGGAGGGTGTGTTGACAGTCTGCTGAAATATCTTAGATTTTTTTAGATATCTCAACCTTACCTTTACACACCCCTAAATCCCCTCTCAAGAGGTGACTTTTTCCAACTGAAATAAAAAATCTTTTGACAGAAAAACAACACAAATCAGGTTATGCGGCGATCATTGGGAAACCCAATGCAGGGAAATCTACGTTGATGAATCGTGTGCTCGGAAGTAAAATTTCCATCACCACCCACAAGCCACAAACTACACGGCACCAGGTGGTCGGGATCTATTCGGATGATGATACACAGATTATTTTCCTTGATACGCCGGGAGTCATCACTCCAAAATATGAGCTGCATAAGGCAATGATGAAAACCGTGGAACGTGCACGGAAAGATGCCGATCTGATTCTGTTTTTATTTGATCCGACCGATACGCACCCCACCGATGAAGTGATAGAACTTTTGCGTTCCATTCAGAAACCGATTTTCCTGGTGGTGAATAAAATGGATGCCGCCAACCGTGAAAAAACAGATAACCTGGTTTCCCGCCTGGAGAAAAAGCTGCGGTTTCAGTCCATTCATTTCGTTTCGGCTCTTACAGGCGAGGGAGTTGATAAACTGCTTGAAAGAATCCGGTCTCAGCTGATGCCCGGCCCTCCCTTCTACCCGAAAGAGGATCTTAGCGAACACCCGGTCCGGTTTTTTGTTTCTGAACTGATCCGCGAGCAGGTTTTTCTGCAGTTCCAGGAAGAAATTCCTTACTCCTGCACAGTAGAAGTAGTTACTTACGAAGCAGATGCCGACATCGATCGAATCAGCGCCGAAATTATCGTCAACAGAAAGTCGCAAAAAGGAATGCTGATCGGCAAAGGCGGGGCCGCCATTAAAGAACTCGGAATCAAATCACGCGAATCCATTGAAGAATTCATTGGAAAAAAAGTTTTTCTCGAACTCCATGTAAAAGTCCGCGAAAAATGGCGTGAAAAAGAAAATTGGGTCCGAAATCTGGGATATTGAGATTCTCCCATCGAGGAGAGACAGAATTTTCCGGCTGTTCCCGGAAAATTCAGAGGGGTGTTTGGAGCGCTGAACTAATCAAATTTAGTTAAGCTCATCCCATAACACCACTAATTGCGTTTTCTCATCCATCCTTCGAAGAAGGCTTTTTATTCAGAATACAATTTCAGCCGTCAGCACAAGATCCGCAAAAGGTTCTTCAAGACGCTCACCATTTTCATAAATCCAGATTTTTCCACTCTGAAACTCATTGATGAACAACCGGTCTGAACCATCCGGCGGAAACTCCAGGGATGTGGGAAGAACTGCATCATCGGCAAATTCATCTACCACAAAACCTTCGGGAACATCAATGGAAATCACCGGAATTTCCTCTTCAGTATCCCCTGAATCGGTTCCACAGGAAAATAGGAGAAGTGTAACAGACAGTAACAGGAGAAGGTTTTTTCAGGCAGCTCAACTCTTTTCATCATTGTCTTTTTAGTTACATCTCAATTGATATTTGAAATCATGGAAACCGTATCTATTCTAATATGAAAAAATAAATCAGATTTGAAAGTTTATTCATGAAACCTGTAAAAAGTATACTGCCATAAATTTTTTGAAATTTATCTTGCATTATCCCTGCAAACAATGCTATTATTAAGAGATGAAATTAACCGAAGCAAATATCGCCCGTTGTATTATCTGCATGATGTGTATGTGTTGTTGCACATAAATGCAGAGGGACTATTTGTTTGACTGACAAGTTATAGCCCTCTGGGAAACCGGCAGGGCTTTTTTTGTTTCCTTAATTTCGGTAGTGTTCTTTTAAAATTTTGAACTCTTATCCAGAAAGGTGGAGGGACAGGCCCTGCGAAACCTTAGCAACCGTCGTGCTTTATGCGTGAGTCAGGTGCTAAATCCTGCCCGCCCGGTTTAAAAACCGGGTCAGGGAAAGATGAGATGAAAGGCATTTTTAGCAGTATAAAAAGCCTCTTCTGAAAATCTTTCCCACAGGATTTTCGGAAGAGGCTTTTTTTGTTTCTCCCCTCTTGAGGGAGAAGGGAATCACTCTCCCCCCGAGGGGAGTCCCCCCGATTTATCGGGGGAGGGGTGTTTACGGAGCGTTGCGTTAATCCTGATATTGGTTTTAGCTCAATGCCTCCACAAACATCCCCCTGCCACGCCTTGCGTGTCTTTCCCCCTTCGAAGGGGGACTATTACTACGAAACTTTAAACATTTTAAATTGCGAAGTACATTTAACAGCTGGTATGAAAAGAAGATGAGGGCTACCCCGGAGTTATCGGAGGAGACCGATCAGATAGAAGACCGGCTGGATAACATCCAAAATATTGCTATTGTGGGAATTTCCAGGAATAAATATAAAGACAGCTATTTTGTAGGCCGGTACCTGAAAAAAGCCGGATATACTATTTTCCCTGTGAATCCCGGTGCAGATGAAATTCTTGGAGAAAAAGCATACCCGGATCTAAAGTCGATTCCGGCACCCATTGATGCAGTGGATGTTTTTATCAAACCGGAATATGTAAGGGAAGTTGTAGACCAGGCGCTTGAGGTAAAACCGAAGGTTATCTGGCTGCAGCTCGGCACGGGCAATCACCCCGGAGAA
Source organism: Balneolaceae bacterium (assembly GCA_040882525.1). GTDB lineage: Bacteria > Bacteroidota > Rhodothermia > Balneolales > Balneolaceae > Rhodohalobacter. The sequence continues at coordinate 19,628 of JBBEBD010000060.1, forward strand.
ATCAAAAAAGCAAAAAATGCAGGAGTCATGATGGTACAAAACCGATGTATTAAGGTCGATCACCAGTTTTTGATCAGGCCTAAACATGAGTGAACAGGCACCACTGTCTCCCATTGAGGGGAGACAGAATTTCCCGGTGGTTCCCGGGAAATTCAGAGGGGTGTTTCACGGGGCACTGAATTGAAACGAAATATTTAATAGCTCAATGCCCTCCAACATCCCCCGGAGAAACCGCTAAACGCGCTTTCTCATCCCCCCTTCTAAGGGGGACTTTAACACCAAATTTAACCAACATAAAAAAACCATGAGCACAAACGGACAACCTAAAAATTACAAGTACGAAACTCTTCAGCTTCACGCCGGCCAGGAACCGGACCCGACTACGGGTTCAAGAGCGGTACCTATTTACCAGACCACAAGCTATCAGTTCAATGATACAGAACATGCCGCGACTCTTTTTGCGCTGAAAGAATTCGGAAACATCTATACACGGATTATGAATCCGACTACCGATGTATTTGAAAAAAGAATTGCTGCGCTGGAAGGCGGCGCGGCAGCTGTGGCAACCGCTTCAGGACAGGCCGCGCAATTCCTGGCCATCACCAATCTTGCCAAGGCCGGTGACAATATTGTTTCCACACCTAATCTTTACGGCGGAACCTACAATCAGTTTAAAGTGACTCTTCCGCGACTGGGTATCAATGTGAATTTTGTTGAAAACGAAGATCCCAAATCTTATGAAGCATTGATAAACGACAAGACCAAAGCCATCTATGTAGAAAGCATCGGTAATCCACGTGGGAATGTTCCTGATTTTGAAGGATTGTCTGCAGTAGCCAAAAAACATGGTGTAGCCCTTGTAGTGGATAACACATTCGGTGCAGCCGGAGCCATCGCACGTCCCATTGAACATGGTGCCAATGTTGTGGTAGAATCTGCAACCAAATGGATTGGCGGCCACGGAAACAGTATCGGCGGGGTGATTGTGGATGCCGGTAATTTTAACTGGGGCAATGGACGCTATCCGTTATTTACCGAACCCTCTCCGTCTTACCACGGATTAAATTTCTGGGAGGTATTCGGAGAAGACGGACCTTTTGGAAATATCGCATTTGCCATTCGTGCTCGTGTTGACGGCTTGCGGGATATTGGCCCTGCCCTTTCACCGTTCAACAGCTTCTTACTTCTGCAGGGTGTTGAAACACTTTCCCTCAGAGCGGAACGTCATACCGAAAATGCTCTGAAACTTGCTGAATGGCTGAAAGCACAGGATAACGTTTCATGGGTGAATTATACCGGCCTTCCGGAGCATCCTGATCATGCAAAAGCGAAAAAATACCTGCACAAAGATCGCTACGGAGCGGTTCTCACTTTTGGCGTAACCGGCGGTTATGACACCGCACGTGAGTTTATTGAGGCCGTAGAACTTGCCAGCCATCTGGCAAATGTGGGTGATGCTAAAACACTTGTCATTCATCCCGCCTCCACAACTCATCAGCAGCTGAATGAAGCCGAACAGGCCTCAAGTGGCGTGAAGGAAGATTTGATCCGTGTATCGGTAGGTATTGAACATATCGATGACATCATCGAAGATTTTGAGCAGGCTTTTAAGAAGATAAAGGTGGAGGCATAATCTCCCCTCCCGGGAGGGGAAAAGATTAATCGCGTACAGCGATTAGTCAAGGGGTGGGTTCATTAATTTAAATCAGGCAATTTGTTCCTGACTCCATCAGACACACCCCTTGTCTGCCGCTGGACGCTTACAGACATAATCAAAAAAAAAGCAGAATTCCCCCAGGAATTCTGCCTGAACCATCAACCTGTATGACTTTCACTATCAGTTATCATCATACAGATCAACGAACACACAAAATACAAAACAAATGAGCACAACAGAAACAGTAACATCCGAAAAAAATAAACAGCTTGAACAGTCACTCCTGAACCTGATAAAAGGAATTCAGAATAACCCGGAGCAGGCTAATGCCACCTTCCGGGCTAATTCCAGACTTGAAGATGGTTTTCTTGCAAAAGTTAATTCGCGTGAATTCAGTTTTATATCAGATGAACCGGAGGATCTTGGCGGAACCAACCAGGGGCCGAACCCTGTGGAATATGTACTGGGTGCTTTTGCAGCCTGCCAGGAAATTGTAGTTAAAGCCTATGCAACTGTGCTTGGAATTGATGTTTCATCCATCAAGGTAGAAGTGGAAGGCGACCTGGATCTTCATGGTTTTCTGAATCTCACAGAAGAACGTGCAGGCTTTACCGCTGTTAACTATACAACAACTGTTGAAACCACTGAAACAGATCCCGAAAAATTAAAACAACTGGAACAACTTTCTGTAGCCCGTTGCCCGGTTCTGGATATTATTAAAAATCCGGTGCCTCTGAATGGGAGTATCAGCTTTGTTCAGTCTTAAACATAGTCTGCCGGGTTGCAAACCGGCAGATACTTAAGCAACTTTACCTGAATATGAATAAAGGTATTACCAAAACTACATTAAATAAACCATTTGTGACCGAATCTGGTTTTCGTTTTGAAAATCCGGAAGCGGCTTATAAAACCTGGGGAACCCTCAATAAAACCAAAGATAATGTTATACTGATCTGCCATGCGTTAACCGGACATGCGGCAGCGGATGAATGGTTTCCGGGTATTTTTGGAAAAAACAACATCTGCGATCCTTCAAAAAATTACATCATCTGTATAAATGTACCTGGCAGTAATTATGGCTCGGTTGGTCCCTGGTCATTGAATCCAGAAACCGGCAGTCCTTATCGTGCTAATTTCCCACCCATTACTATCCGTGATATGGTTCGGTTTCAGATACAGCTCCTGGATCAGCTCGGAATCCGGAAGATTAAACTGGTGATCGGGGGGTCACTCGGCGGTATGCAGGCTCTCGAGTTTACCGTTATGGACAAGCGAATAAATTCTGCCGCCCTGATTGCCATGGGCAAAGAACATACTCCCTGGGCCATCGGTATCAGCCAGGCGCAGCGGGCTGCTATCTATGCCGATCCGAAATGGAATGGCGGAAATTATGATCCAAAGGATGGCCCGGCATCAGGCCTTGCGGCTGCCCGGATGATGGCGATGATTACTTATCGTACACCTCAGAATTATGAAAAGAAATTTGGCAGAAATCTCCAGGGGAAAAATGATCTTTTCCAGGTCGAATCATACCTGAATTACCAGGGAGAAAAACTCGCCTCCAGGTTCGACGCCCTTTCATATGTTATTCTTACAAAAGCGATGGATTCTCATGACGTGGCAAGGGGCCGCGGCAAGGTTGATGAAGTCCTGAACCAGGTTGAAATTCCTGTCCGCGTAATAGGAATCGATTCCGACCACCTCTATCCTGTTAATGAACAAAAAGAACTTGCCGCCCTGTTGCCCAATGGCCGCTACCATGAAATTCAATCTGCTTACGGGCATGATGCATTCCTGATTGAATTTGAACAGCTTAATACGATTCTCCGGCCTTTCACTCAAACTAAAAATATTCTTACGTACTGATATGACTCAACTAACCGCGGTTAAACAGTCTGAGTTGCTTCAAAAACCCATCCCCCGGATAAAAAAAATATTTATTGCCGGTGTGGGAGCTGTTGGCTCTTCACTTCTTAAACAAATTTCCCGTGCGGGGCTGCACCAATCGTTGCGTGTGATCGGCGTTTGTAATTCAAAACATGTTGAGTGGTATGAAAAACAACCCGTTGATTTCTCTCTCCGTGACCTTCAGAAATGTGAAGATAAAAACTGGACATCTATACTTGAAAAGCTTGTTTCTTTCGAACCGGGAAGCGTGGTTTTTGTAGATGCCACAGGAAACAATGAACCGGCTGACCTTTACCTTGATTTTATGAACGCCGGCATTCATGTGGTTACTCCAAGCAAACTTGCCAACACGAAAGAACAGAATTATTTTGATGCTCTTCATCAGACCGCCAGAGAAAACGACGTTGAATTTCTGTATGAAACCAATGTGGGTGCCGGGCTTCCGATTATCCAGACGATTAAGAACCTGATTCACAGCGGTGATGAAATTATTGAAATAAGCGGCATCCTGTCAGGAACCATGACCTACCTGTTTTCGGAACTGGATAAGGGAGAACAGTTCAGTAAAACCGTTATTAAGGCCCGGACACTGGGGTATGCAGAACCCGATCCGCGGGACGATCTGTCGGGTGAAGATGTAGCCCGTAAGTTTATGATCCTTGCAAGAGTTTGCGGTATCGCGTTAGAACGCAGCGAGCTAAATGTAGAATCTATGATTCCGGCCCCTCTCCAAAAGGTCGACGCTACCACTTTCCTGGAAAAGTTGTCCGGGTTTGACGATGAGTGGAAAGAGAAATTTGAAGCAGAAAATAAACGAAGCCATACACTTCGCTATGTTGGAACTTTAAAAGAAGGAAAAATAGATGTAGGTATTAAATCCTTACCCAAATCATCCTCTTTGGGCCAGCTCAAAGGCACGAATAATATTATAGAGATAAAAACAAAACGCTACTTCGATCAGCCTCTGATTATCCAGGGACCCGGAGCCGGGAAAGAGGTGACGGCTGCGGGTGTTCTCGGAGATATTTTAAAAATCAACTGAACTAAAAAAAATTCAAGAATATAATATGAGTTCGGATGCAAAATTTCATTAAGAAGTGTCCCCATAAATAATCTACACTCAACTGATAAGGACCACCTGTGGTTTTCTCCGCCGGCCTTAGCGGTTAATTCTACCTGGTCGTGGTAAATTCCCCACCTCTACAGATAATTCACCACCGTCTCCCACTCTTTCTCCTGTATTTAAAAAACCTCATCAAAAAACCCTCCTTTTTCTGTCAATAAGCTTATTACCCTGGGATGCTGGAATCTTTCTTTTATTGATCATAAACATTTTTCTTGACAAGATAGGCTTCAATGAGGTACATTGTGGGGAGAAGTGGGAGATAGTGGGGAAAAATTTAGCAATTCCCTCTTTTGTCTATCAATTAGTTTTTTTAGCAATCCAAACCGTAACAGCCTGTGCCAAGCTTCAAAGGGGAATATGAACACAGTGTAGATAATAAAGGCCGTGTTGCTTTTCCGGCCAAACTACGCAAGGCCCTCAACCCTGAGGTACAGGATCGTTTTACCCTTCTTCGCGGCCTGGAACCCTGTCTCTATCTCTATCCCCACGATGAATGGGAGCTTGTTGAACAAAAACTCTCTACAATAAACAGTTTTACACGTGACGGACGCACCGTAAAGCGAAATTTCCTGCGATTTGCTGAAGATCTGGTTCTGGACAAACAAAACCGCCTCTCTCTTCCATCCCACTTAATGGAATGGTCCGGAATAGATAGTTCCGCCATCTTTATTGGCAGCGGCGAACGTATTGAAGTATGGTCTCCTGAAAAGCTGGAAGAAGTTGATTCCGGCCTCAGTTTTGAATCCTACCAGGAACTTTTTGAACAGGTAATGGGAGACGATCAGAGTGACGGAGGTTAACATGACAAAATATCAAAGACATATTCCTGTTTTGCTTGAGGAATCCGTTGATTTCCTCATCACAGAACGAACGGGATTTTATGTGGATGCCACGTTAGGAGGTGGCGGCCACAGTAAGAAAATCCTGGAAAAACTGGGCCCGAATGCCCGCCTTTTTGGTATAGACCAGGACCCCGAAGCTCAGCGTGCTGCCGTAGAAAATATTGGTACCGACAGTCGGTTCACCCCTCTTGAAGGCAATTTCGGGTACCTGTCAACACTTCTTCCGCCCGGTGTTTACAAAAAAATATCAGGTATCCTATTCGACCTGGGAGTATCTACTCATCAGATCAGTGAACCGGAAAGAGGTTTTAGTTTTAAACATGATGGCCCTCTTGATATGCGAATGAGTGATATGACTGGAATCTCGGCCTACTCTGTAATCAATGAATACGATTATGAAAAGCTGCGTGATGTTATTTTCCATTATGGTGAAGAACGTTTGAGCCGCGAAATTGCACGCGAAATCATAAATAATCGTCCGGTCGAAACAACAGGACAGCTCAAAGAGATCATAGAAAATGTAGTCCATGGCAGGCATACCGTAAAATCAATAGCCCGTGTTTTCCAGGGGATACGGATTGAGGTAAATCGTGAACTTGATGTTCTGAAAAGCGCGCTTAAGGAATCGCTCCATCTGTTAAAGCCCGGCGGACGTATTGTGGCAATATCGTACCACAGCCTGGAAGACCGCCTTGTAAAAAATTTTTTTAGGAGCGGGAATTTTGAAGGTACAGTTAAAAAAGATTTCTATGGAAATCCCCTCACCCCGCTTTCTCCTGTAACCAGGCAAATTATCACACCTTCTCCTGAAGAGATTGAACGAAATCCTGCTGCACGAAGTGCAAAAATGCGGGTTGCGGAAAAAAAACCGGAGGTTGAATAATGTATGTAAAATCTCCCCTTAAAAAATCGAATTCAAAAAGCAACCGAAGGGGAATTTCCGGCGGAAGACCGGCTGAACGGAAACGGCGGGAACTATTTCGGAATGGAAACTATAGCGGTGGTTCATCCTCCGGAAATGGGGTAAAGCCAAATAGCAGGAAAAAAGAAAAAAAATCAAAACTTCCTGTTTTCACCCCCTGGAAAGTTATACTTGCCAGTTTTCTGTTTGGGGTATTTGGAATTTTATATATCGGCCATGTTTTCAGTACCCAGCAGGTTTACCAGGAAGTTCAGCAGCTTCAAAATGAATTTAATAAAACAAAGAGGCTTTACGACGAGAAAAGGCTTGCTTACGACCGGCTGGTTGGCCCAAAAGAAATTTATCAAAAAGCACGTGAACAGGGTTTTGTAAATGCCGGCCCTGCGGATGAAATTATTTACCTGGAACCATAACACTTGAAATGAACGAACGTACTTCCATAATGGGGCGCATGTTTTTGTTGCTGGGGCTGCTTCTGCTGCTTCCGTTCGCTATTCTTGTGCAGATTTTCAGGGTTAATATAGTAGAAGGAGAGGGTCTCCGCGAATTGTGGAGCACACAGGCTATCGATTACATATCTATCCCAGCACAACGTGGAAATATTTACGATGCGAACGGCTCCATACTGGCCGCCAATTCAGTTATTTATAAAGTATCAGTTGACCCATATGCTCCGGGAACTACAAAAGATGATCTGAGAAGTATCAGTGAAATTTTAGCCCGGCATACGAATCGTAGTACTCAGCATTACCTCAACAAGATACAAAATGCGCCTTCACGGTCTCGCTATATTGTGCTCGAACGAAGCGTTTCTGTACAGGCTTATGAAGACCTGCGTGAACTGGGAATCCGGGGAATAATTCTTGAAGAAGAGTACCGGAGAAATTATAATTTTGGTTCTCTTTCTGCCCATACCCTTGGTTTTGTAAACCATAATATTGAAGGCATGGCAGGCCTTGAAGCACAGTATAACGAGATCTTACAGGGAGAAGAGGGCCTTCAGCAGGTTCGTAAAGATCGTGCAAACAGAATTTTTGCCTATGTGGGTGCTCCCCGGAAACTGCCCCGGCAGGGATTATCCCTTCATGCAACTATTGATGCTTTTATCCAGGCTATTGTTGAGGAAGAATTGGAAGCGGGTATAAAAAAACACCGGGCACAGCAGGGAACTGCTATTGTAATGGATCCCAAAACCGGTGCGGTGAAAGCTTTGGCCAATTACCCGACATACGATCCCAATCATCCCGCTTCCATTGATTCTGAAAACCGGCGTAATTATGCCGTAGCTGATATGATTGAACCGGGATCAACATTCAAATTAGTGACTTCAATAGCAGCTGTTGAAACAGGTGTTGTCGATTTTGAGGAAATTTTTGAAACCCCTGAAAATGGCCAGAAGCTGATTCACGGGCAAATGATGAGAGATCATAACCCTCTTGGAAATCTCGATTTTGCAAGTGTAATTTCAAAGTCCTCTAATATTGCCACCTCGGAAATAGCGATGCGGCTCGACCCGGATGTATACTACCAGTATGCCCGCAATTCGGGATTTGGCACTCCCACTAATATCGACCTCCCCGGAGAATCCGGCGGCCGCCTGCAGCGCCCTTACGAGTGGAGCAGAGTTACTCTGCCATGGATGTCTATCGGGTATGAAATTCAGGCCACACCCATTCAGATTTTACAGGCTTATGGTGCTTTTGCAAACGGCGGCATGATAATGAAACCCTACATTGTAGAAAGCATTTCTGATGAATTTGGAAATATCAGGCAAAAAAATCGTCCCGTTTCAGTCCGCAGAATCGCCAGAAAAGAGACTATAGATAAATTATTACCTGTTTTTGAAGATGTTGTAACCGATTCAGGAACAGCCGGCTGGGCGTCCGTTGAAGGGCTTCGCATTGCAGGAAAAACCGGTACCGCACAGAAATTCATCAACGGAAGCTATCAATCTAAATACCGGGCTTCTTTTGCAGGTTTTTTTCCTGCCGAAGCCCCTGAATATGTGATGCTGGTAATTCTTGATGAACCTAAAAGCAGTATGTATGGCGGGTTTACTTCAGGATCCATTTTTAAAGAGATCGCTACCCGTATATCCGGGCTGGATGATTCCATCCGAAGAACCATTCCGTCCGGCAGTTATGCTGTTTCCGATTCTGTTTTTGTACCGAGGCTTGAAGGGTTTTCTGCCTCACAGGCCCGCGCTTTACTCAAAGAAAATAATATAAATTTTTCGTTTACAGGCAGCGGATCTCATGTAACTGAACAGCAGCCGGAAGCTGGAGAAAAAATTCCCGGAAACACACGCCTGAAAGTGACGTTAGGAGATGTAGTAGCCGATTCCATTCCTGAAAACTATGCTCAGATCCCAAATCTCCGGAATATGAATATGAGACAGGCCACAAGCTTGTTACTCAGCCGGGGGCTGAACATAGAAACGATTGGATCCGGCACGATATACAATCAGTTCCCTCAGGCGGGTAACCTGATGCAAAAAGGCCGGACGGTGACTGTTCGCGGGCGGGCAAAATCCATTCAGCAACTGAATAATCCTGTAGCCTCTAAATCATGAATATTGAAGATATCATAGAATTCTGTGATCCTGTTTCCGTACATGGTAAAACCAGCGGACCGGCAGGAGCTCTGCACCTGGATTCCAGGAATATATCTGACGGCGATATTTTTATAGCTGTTAAAGGCACACAAACAGATGGACATCTGTTTATTGAAAATGCTATTGAAAAGGGAGCCGAAACAGTAATTATTGACCAGGAGCAGGAATTTTCTGGCGATGTAACAGTTATTCAAGTAAAGGATACGCGGGCACTACTGTCTCCTCTGGCTCAGAAGCTGGCTGGCAATCCTGCAAAAAAATTACGAATAATCGGTATTACAGGTACCAATGGAAAAACAACTGTGGCCACACTTGTATGGCAGCTACTCCGGTCTATGGGCCAGAATACAGGACTCCTTGGTACGGTATCCAAAAAGATTAACGACCGTGACCTGGAAAGCCGGCTGACCACAGCCGATCCCGTAGAACTTGCTTCCGATATGAAGCTGATGGTGGAAAACAACTGCGAATACCTGGTGATGGAAGTGTCTTCGCATGCTCTCCATCAAAAAAGAGTACATGGAATTCCTTTTGAAGTAGCAGCATTCACCAACCTGACCCTCGACCACCTGGATTACCATAAAAATATGGAAGAGTATGCCCGGGCGAAAAAAATTCTGTTTGACGAACTAAGTGAAACAAGCTGGGCAGTTGTAAATTTTGATGATCCGAAAGGGGAATGGATCATCAAAGATACACGGGCTAAAATTCTGGATTTTTCTTTGAGAAAGCAGGCTCTCGTTACCATACAGGTGCAGCAGACCTCTGCACTCGGAACCCGCATGAAGGTGGCTGGTATCGATGTTCAAACTCCCCTGACCGGTTTATTTAATGTTTATAATGCAGCTGAAGCTATGCTGATTTGTACAGCTTTGGGATTTGACGGAAAATTGGTTGCGGAGAATTTGTCCCGTTGCAGCGGTGCGCCCGGCAGAATGGAAAAGGTAACTTCCCCTGAAAAAGCAGATCGCCAGCCGGTGGTTATTGTTGATTATGCCCACACACCTGATGCGCTTGAGAATGTTGCTTCTACCCTGGCGGAATTAAAAAAACCGGGACAGGATCTGGTTATTATCTTCGGCTGTGGAGGAGACCGTGACAAATCCAAGCGCCCGGAAATGGCTAAAATTGCCGAAACCTACGGCGACCGGGTAGTAGTAACCTCCGACAATCCGCGAACGGAAAATCCTGATGAAATCATCAAAGACATTCTTAAAGGATTTTCTGATGATTTTAGCCCACAGCCGGTCACTTCAAGAAAAGAAGCGATACAAAAAACTGTACTTGAAAGCTCTGTGAACGATATTATTCTGATTGCAGGAAAAGGCCACGAAACCTACCAGGAAACAGATGGTAAACGCATTCATTTTGATGACAGGGAAATAGCCCGAAAAGCTCTTTCCGAACGGAATGGTCACCTTAATCATGAGGTGCACTGATGCTATTTGAACTGATCGACTGGCTCAACCAATTGTATGACCCTCCCGGTTTTGGAGCATTTGAATTCATTACCACAAGAACAGCCTTTGCCGCAGCCACCGCATTAATTATCAGCCTGATTATAGGAAGGAAAATAATCTCATGGCTCCAGAAACTGCAGTTACAGGAAGTGATCCGGGAAGACATCGGGCTCGACAGCCATTTGCACAAAGCCAGTACCCCTACCATGGGAGGTGTGATTATTATTCTTGCGACAGTTATACCCGCCCTTCTCTGGATGAGTATGAGCAATATCTATACCTGGATGATCATTTTTGTGATGCTTACCCTCGGTATTGTAGGATTTGTAGATGACTATATAAAAGTTGTGAAGAAAGATAAGATGGGACTCCATGGGTGGTTTAAAATCGGAGGACAGGTTTTTGTAGGAATCGTACTGGGTGTAACTCTCTATTTCTGGCCTGATTTTCAGGAATTTAATACCCTTTCCACGGTTCCGTTTCTTAAAAATGTAAATATCGATTATGCAATATTTGGTGAATCCCTGGGCTGGGTCATCTACATACCTATTGTAGTTTTCATCATTACAGCTGTAAGTAATGCTGCCAACTTAACGGACGGTCTCGACGGGCTTGCATCCGGCACCTCAGCCATCGCGGGTGTTATCCTGGGAATATTTGCATATGTATCAGGCCGGGTCGATTTTTCCGGATTTTTGGATATTATGTACCTGCCCGGCTCCGGGGAACTCACCATTTTTGCAGCCTCACTGGTTGGCGCCTGCCTCGGTTTTCTCTGGTACAACACCCATCCCGCTTCGGTTTTTATGGGAGATACAGGATCGCTGGCTATTGGCGGTGCCCTGGGTGCCCTCGCACTTATGATTCATAAAGAGCTGTTACTTCCTATCATTTGCGGAATTTTTGTTGTTGAAACCCTCTCTGTCATTATTCAAACCACATGGTTTAAGTACACCCAAAGAAAATATGGGGAAGGGCGACGGGTATTTTTAATGGCTCCCATCCACCACCATTTTGAGAAGTTGGGGTGGCCTGAATCCAAAATTGTTGTTCGATTTTGGATTATCGCCGTTCTTCTTGGAATTATCAGCCTTTTAACCCTGAAGTTCCGATGATTGATATAAAAGGAAAACATATCGTGATAGCCGGAGCCGCAAGAAGCGGTGTAGCTGCTGCCGTTCTGGTAAAAGAACATGGGGCTGTTCCATTTGTATCTGATTATGGGCCTGTGAAACCTGAAATGGCTAAAAAAATGAATGATGCAGGAATTTCTTTTGAAGAAAATCAGCATTCTGAGAAAGCAATGGATGGCGAGTTCTTAATTCTCAGCCCCGGAGTGCCTTCATCATCATCCATAGCCAGACAATATTCAACCGCCGGGAAAGAAATTTACTCTGAAGTTGAAGTAGCCGGCTGGTTTAATCAGTCGCCCCTGATTGCTGTTACCGGAAGCAACGGCAAAACAACCGTTGCAAGCTGGCTTGCCCACACCTGGACAAAGGCAAAAAAAGATCACTTCCTTGCCGGAAATATAGGGACGGCTTTCTCCGAACAGGTGCCTCAGTCATCACCGAAGAAAGACGGATTGCTGGAGATCAGCAGTTTTCAGCTCGATCATATCAGCGGGTTTCATCCTTATGTCAGCATGATTCTGAATATCACTCCGGATCATCTGGATCGCTATGAACAGGATTTTGAAAAGTATGCACAGTCAAAACTTAAAATAACTACGAATCAAACCGCTTCAGACTGGTTTATCTACAATTTTGATGATCCCGTTCTCTCCGGACATGCCGAACGGCTGAATGGAAGCAAAAACTCTCCGCGCTTGCTTGCTTTTTCAAGTGAATCGGAAGTTCCGAACGGTGCTTTTATACGGAACGGCAAACTGGTTTTAAAAATCAATAATGAAGAAGAAGAACTTATGCAAATTGGAGATATAGGCTTATCGGGACGCCATAATTTAAAAAACGGAATGGCTACGGCACTGGCAGCCCGCGCATCCGAAATTAAAAATGAATACATCAGGGAAAGCCTCCGGACCTTTGAAGGCGTGGCACACCGGCTTGAAATGGTTCGTTCATTTGACGGTGTACAGTATGTTAACGACAGCAAGGCCACCAATATCAACGCAGTCTGGTATGCATTAGACAGTTTTTCAGTTCCTGTAGTATTGATACTCGGTGGACGCGATAAAGGAAATGACTATACAAAACTGGCTGACCAGGTTCGTGAAAAAGTACACACCATTATTGCGATCGGGGAAGCAAAAACCTCCATCAAAAATCAGCTGAAGGATATTGTACCAAGCCTGCTTGAAGCCGGAACCATGAAAGAAGCCGTAAAAATTTCAAGTAAACAGGCAAAACGGGGTGAAGTAGTGCTACTCAGCCCCGCATGCGCTTCCTTTGATATGTTCGAAAACTATGAACACCGCGGAGACATGTTCAAACAAGCCGTACTCGAATTGTAACAAAGTGAAAAGTGAAAAGGCAAAATTATAATCAATAGCTGATAGCTGATAGCTGATAGCTGATAGCTGAAAATAAACAACTAACCGCTGACAACTCACAACTGACAAACCAAATTTGTACTACACCACACCAAATAGCAATATAGGCTCCATCTTCGGAACCACCCGTGAAGAACTCGAAACTCCTGTAAAAGGAAGCGACCGGGGCCTGCTCGTTTGCATCATCATGCTGATGATCTTCGGGTCGATGGCTGTGTATTCTTCCATCGCGTACTTTGCCCAGACCCACGGCACCACTGCAGGAACATTGGTAACCGGACATATTGTAAAACTGGGCATTGCTTTCTTTGTGATGTTATTCGTGTCTAAACTGAATTACCGTGTTGTAGCCAAATTCAGCCGGCTTGCTGTGGTTATAAGCTGGATATTGCTTATTGCAGTTATGATTTATGGAGATTTAATCTTCGGAGCGCGCCGGTCCCTTACTATAGGCGCTTTTTCTTTTCAGCCCTCTTCTCTTGCTGCCATTTCACTGATTCTTCATGTATCCGTCCTCTTACAGGAAAAACAAGGGTATATCCGTGATTTTAAACGTTCTTTTCTGCCAATTATCATTTGGATTTCCATTACCTGCCTGCTGGTTGCTTTTGAAGATTTCAGCAGTGCCGCACTTCTGATGGGAATCTGCATCTGCCTGATGTTAATCGGCCGGATCAGCATTCTTCAAATATTCGGACTGATATTGATTGGATTACTGGGCGGCGCCGCTTTAATTTCCTCCTCGGAAGAGCGCCAGAGCCGAATAACCCAGTACATCACTCAGGTTACGGATATCAATAACCGGAACCTGGAAAACAACAATGGATACCAGGCCCAACAGGCCCATATTGCAATTGCACAGGGCCAGCTTATGGGTGTGGGTGCGGGAAAAAGTACGCAGCGTGATTTTCTCCCGGCACCCTATAACGATTTTATTTTTGCCATCATAGCTGAAGAGTATGGTATGATAGGTTCTTTCTCCGTCATGCTGATTTTTATAGTAATTCTGTACCGCGGAATTGCTGTAATTGCCCGCAATGCTCCGGATGTTCTAGGCACTCTTTTAGCCGCCGGGGCCACTCTGATGATAACCCTCTTCGGGTTTGTGAATGCCGCTGTCGCTACCGGCCTCTTCCCCGTTACCGGCCTCCCGATGCCTTTTATCAGTTATGGCGGAACCAGTATGCTTTTTTCGGGGGTAATGGTGGGTTTACTGCTAAATATTTCAAAGCATAACAGAAATCCTAAAACCAGGTTTTATAACGGCTGATGACAGTTTCAGTGAAGAACATATCATCCACAAATACCCCCACCGCTGCCCTGAGCCCCATCCGGGTGCTCATGGCGGCTGGTGGTACGGGTGGACATGTTTACCCTGCTGTTGCCATTGCAGACGCCGTGAAACGAAATGCGCCGGATGCAAAAATTCTGTTTGCAGGGACACGTGACCGAATGGAGTGGCAGGCTGTACCGAAAGCGGGTTATGAGATAAAAAGTGTCTGGATAAGCGGATTCCACCGGCGGCTTACAGCACAAAACCTGCTGTTTCCTTTCAAGCTCATTACAAGCCTGTTTCAGAGCTTTAAAATACTCAGGTCATTCAAACCTGATATAGTAGTTGCCTGCGGCGGCTTTGCTGCCGGGCCTATAGGGTGGACCGCCGCTAAGTTGAATATCCCGGTGGTTATCCAGGAACAGAACAGTTTCCCCGGCGTAACCAACCGCATGCTTGCTAAATATGCCGCTGCAATTTTTACCGCCTTCGATGAAGCAAAGAAATTCTTCCCCGAAGAAAAAGTGAAACTGGAAGGAAATCCGGTAAGAAGTCAGCTGGAAAAAAGTGACCGTAAATCATCACTGGAAGCGTTTAATTTTACGGCTAATGCACCCGTTCTGCTCATTTTAGGAGGAAGTGGCGGGGCAAAAGCTCTTAATGATATTATGAGCCGGGAACTTCCCCGCTTACATAACGAACTCGGGCTCCAGGTGATCTGGCAATGCGGTGAACGTTACCTGGATGATCTCCGGCAAGATATTGATCTCAAAAAATATTCCCGTTTGCGGCTGATGAGTTTTATTGATGATATGCCGGCTGCTTACGGAGCGGCAGATCTTGTGGTTACAAGAGCCGGAGCCAGTACCTGCAGCGAATTGATGATGGCGGGCCAGCCTGCTGTTTTAGTACCGTCTCCCAATGTTGCGGGAGATCATCAGAAAAAAAATGCCGCTTCCATGGTAGCCGCAAATGCTGCAAAACTTTTAGAAGAAAATAAACTGAAGGATTCATTTCTGAATACCATCCGGGAACTTATATATGATAAAGACGAGCTGAAGCGAATGAGCAGTGCCATGAAACAATTGGCCAGGCCTGACGCGGCATCGGCTATAGCAAAAGAAATTTTTACCATCGCAGATAAAAGAAAATGAGTAAAACAATTCAAACACAACCTGTTTTCGGACGAACCAGACAGATCCATATGGTTGGAATCGGGGGCATTGGTATGAGCGGTATCGCCGAAATACTCCTGCTTCGGGGCTACACGGTAACAGGTTCCGACAGCAGTAAAAGCGATACAACCAAAAGGCTGAAAGAGCTGGGGGCAACGATTTATACCGGGCATAAACCAGAACATATCGAAGGCGCCGATGTTGTGGTGTACACAAGTGCGATCAGGGCTGAAGAAAATGTAGAAACCAAAGCTGCACTTGCGAAACAGATTCCGGTAATTAAACGCTCGGAAATGCTGGCTGAACTGATGCGCATGAAATATGGGATCGGCATTGCCGGAACCCATGGAAAAACCACAACTACCACTCTTGCCGGTCATGTTGTGCAGGATGGAAATTTTGATCCCACTATTATTGTGGGCGGCCGGGTACACAGTTTTGATAAAACCAATGCTGTGGTTGGCAAAGGCGATATTATCATTGTGGAAGCTGATGAGTTTGACCGTACGTTTTTGCGCCTCTCCCCTACAATGGCCGTGATTACAAACATTGAAGCGGAGCATCTTGATATATACGAAGATGTTGAAGATGTGAAAGACGCCTTTATACAATTTGCCAACAAAGTGCCCTTTTACGGCGTGGTGATCGTATGCCTGGACAGCCCCGAAGTACGAAGTATTCTCCCAAGAATTGAACGCCGTACAATCAGCTACGGATTCACGCCGCAGGCCCAGGTAAGAGCTGTAAACATTTCACGAAATGCTTTTAAGAGTACTTTTACAGTTCTTTTTAATGAAGAAGTGTTAGGCGAGGTTAACCTGACGGCTCCCGGTGATCACAATATCAAAAATGCACTTGCTTCAATCGCTGTAGGACTTGAATTAAACATGGATTTTAAACAGATCCAGTCAGGACTGGAGCGTTTTGAAGGGGTATTCCGAAGGTTTCAGCCCAAGCTGGACCAGGAAAATGTTCTGGTGATTGACGACTATGCCCACCATCCCACGGAAGTTCAGGCTACGGTTCAGGCGGCAAAAAGCGGCTGGGAAGACCGCCGCATTGTTGCCGTTTTTCAGCCTCACCTCTACTCGCGTACCCGCGATATGTACAAAGAATTCGGCCTCTCCTTTTTTGATGCCGAGGTGCTCATCGTCACCGATGTTTATCCGTCCAGGGAGCAGCCTATTGAAGGTGTAACCGGTGAACTGATATCGGATACTGCAAAAAAATACGGCCACAGGGATGTTCATTACCTGCAGGATAAAAACGGCCTGCCCGCAAAACTCAGGGAAATCGTACAGGATGGAGATATCGTCATCACAATGGGAGCCGGTGATATCTATAAGTACGGCGAACAATTCGCTGAAATGATGAAGAAAAACGGAAAGGGTTGAAAAAAAGAAAGTCACATAACAGTAAGCAGATGAAAGCGGCAAGCTGGGTAGCTGCATCCGTTTTTATAGCGGGGCTGGCTGTACTCGCGGGGCTTTACCTTGAACAAAATACCAGGGTAACGGGTGTGGAATTTACCGGCAATTATTTCACCGCTGAAGAAACACTGGGAGAAACTATACAATCCCCCGTAGGCATGCTTGCAGACAGTGTCAATTACAGGGAAATTTTCAGATCATTAAAAAGCCTTCCTTATGTGGAAAATGTAAACCTGAGTATGGGAATCAGGGGAAAACTCTCCTTTGAAATTGAAGAAAGATCTCCTCTTGCCCTGCTTACAGAAGGATCTAAACGGGTTTACATAGCTGAAGGAGGAATAAAACTTCCGGTGATTCCAGAAAAAACCGAAGATGTGCCGATACTTTACGGTTTCCCTGCTGAACCGCTGACAGACACCCTAAAAAGTAAAGAATACAAACAGGTAGAGGCATTTTTGACAGAAACCAGGAAAAATGAATTCGGTTGGGCTTCTATCAGTGAAATAGCCTGGAGCAACCGGGAGGGAGTTACGGCATTGAGCCATGAAAACGGGGTAAAGTTAGTTTTCGGGGAAAATAATTTTTCAGAAAAACTTCAAAACTGGCAGGCTTTTTATCGGGAGATTATCACAAAAGATGGAATTCATTCATTTCAAAACGTGGATTTCCGGTTCAGTAATCAAATCGTCACACGAAAATCTTAAACAAAATATTTAGCAACTAATCAGGTATTAATTATGGAAAATGAAAATGAACGCATTGTCGTAGGTCTTGATATCGGCACAACGAAAGTTTGTGCCGTTGTAGCATCGATCGATGAACAGGATCGCATTCATATTCTGGGGGTAGGGAAAGCACCAAGCGACGGACTGAACCGCGGGGTAGTGGTAAATATCGACAGAACGGTAAATGCCATTAAAACTGCAGTTGACCAGGCACAACTGGCTTCCGGTATTGAAGTTAATTCGGTTATTGTAGGTATTGCCGGAGATCATATCCGAAGCATTCGCAGCAAAGGGGTCATCACCATCAACAACCGCGACAAAGAAATTACAGTACAGGATGTTGAGCGGCTTCTGGAAGATTGCCAGCGAATTATGCTCCCCCCCGACCAGCAGATTATCCATGTTATACCACAGGAATTTGTTATTGACGGCCAGGATGGAATCAGTGATCCGGTTGGCATGAGCGGCATGAGAATGGAGGCTGAAGTACATATTATCACTGGGCTTGTTTCCGCAGCGAAAAATATATACAGGTGTGTGGAGCGTGCAGGATTCCAGGTAGCCGATATTATCCTGGAGCCGCTTGCCAGTTCCTATGCCGTTCTGGATGATGAGGAAAAAGAAGCCGGTGTGGTTCTGGTTGATATCGGGGGCGGAACCACCGATCTGGCCGTATTCCAGGATAATACGATCCGCCATACAGCCGTCATCGCAATCGCCGGTAAGAAAGTAACGGATGATATCCGGGTAGGACTTAGTGTTCTTGACGACCAGGCCGAAAAACTAAAGCACCAGTATGGTGAAAGCTTCGTGGATATGATTGAAGACGATGAATCGATCACCATTCCGGGTATTGCCGGACGGCCTCCGAAAGAGATCACCAAAAGCATTCTGGCCAAAATTATACAGGCGCGGATGGAAGAGATCATGGAGATTATCGCCATCGAAGTCAAACGAAGCGGTTATGCCGATGCTTTGAGTGCCGGTTTGGTGTTAAGCGGCGGCGGTTCTCTGATCAAAAATATTTGTCCCCTTGCCAACGAAGTGCTTGGTATGGATGCAAAAATAGGTAAACCCCTGGGACTTGCGGGAGGCCTTATTGAAGAGGTTAACAGCCCGATGTACGCAACCAGTGTAGGTTTAGTGCTGCATGAATTAAAAACCGGAGGAACAGGAAGCCAGACTATGGTTCCCTCATCTTCCAAAGGCTCTGGCGTGGAAAAGGTAATGCATAAAATTACAGACCACATGAAGAGCTGGTTTAAAGAACTTTAGCAAACAATCAACAGGCAATCAACAGAAAAAATACTGAAAGCAATCTTAAACAGGAGTAACTATGGACTACATAAAATCACGCTTTAGCTTTGACGAAAAAGGTCAGGATAATGCGAAAATAAAAGTGATCGGTGTTGGAGGCGGCGGCGGTAACGCCCTCAATAATATGATCCGGAAAGGACTGGACAGCGTGGAGTATATCGCGCTGAACACAGATGCGCAGGCTTTGAAAAATAATTCTGCCGATATCACAATCCAGGTGGGATCTAATCTCACATCGGGACTGGGAGCCGGGGCCCGACCGGAAATAGGCCGGGAAGCTGTAGAAGAAAACCGGCACGACCTGGATGAGGCGGTTGATTCTGCCGATATGATTTTTATTACGGCAGGCATGGGCGGCGGAACCGGAACCGGGGGTGCACCTGTTGTAGCAGGTATCGCCAAACGAAAGGGAATTTTAACTGTGGGTATTGTTACCACCCCTTTCCTCTGTGAGGGTAAAGTCCGCATGAAATATGCGCTGGAAGGAATTACCGAACTGAAGAAAAATTGCGATACCGTAATTGTAATTCCAAACGAGCGCCTTCTGGATATTTCAGACGAAAACACCTCACTGATGGAGGCATTTGAAATGGCCAATGAAGTGCTTTACAGTGCTACCCGTGGCATATCCGACCTGATCCTGATGCCCGGACTTATTAATCTTGACTTTGCTGATGTCCGAACAACCATGATAGACGGTGGTGCAGCTATTATGGGTTCTGCTACAGCAAGCGGCCCCGACCGTGCAGAAATTTCAGCCCGCGAAGCGATCAACTCTCCCCTCCTGGATGGCGTGAGCATCCGCGGAGCCCGAAACGTACTCGTAAATATTTCTGCGGGAGCAAACCTTGGAATGAGGGAAACAACAACCGCAACAAGCATTATCCAGCAGGAAGCCGGAGAAGATGCCGAAATTATACTCGGTACGGTTCTGGACGAGTCGTTTGATGAAGAACTGAGAGTTACGGTTATTGCTACAGGATTCGACCTGAGTGATGACCGCACTCAGGCGAAGATTGCCCCGAACAAACAGGTTGAGCCTGTTCAGAAACAGCGGACAACAAGCCTGCCCAAAGCAAGCGATGTAACACGGCACCACAATGTTGACGGGCCGTACTACAAAGGAGAAAGAAACCTGAAAAATCTTGATGCCCCGGCTATTCACCGGAGAGACCTGAAATATATCCGTTCGAATGAGGATACCCAGGCAGATGATGATTTCAATGAGCAAATACGGGAAGAGAAAAAGGCCGGCAACGATAATACCCTGCTGAATAACCGTTCCGAGCGTATTGATAAACGTGATACCGATCAACCTGCATTCCTGCGAAAGATCATGGATTGATCCAACAAACTGATTGCACGTATGATTGCTTTATAACCACAGTATGGCACAACCTGTGCCCTGCTATAGATTGCTAAATCAAAAAGGAGCACCTTTGACCGGGGGCTCTTTTTCTTTTTCTGAAATACCAGGATTATCCTCAAAGAACAGGAATCGAATATATCTAACCGGTTTTTCGTTAACCGACTGCTATTCAAGCAAAATACCTAACATGAGTTCAGTAACTGAAAATGAGAATTTGGTCCATACATCCGAAATATCTAGACTCAAAGGGGCTTGTTGCACTTTGGAGAGAAAGTTTATTAGCTAAACGGGTTCTTCAGGGTAAAACCAAAGGATACACAAACCACCCACAGTTATACAGGTTCAGGAAGCTGAATAAACCTGTTGAAGGAATTCATCAATACATGAGCATTGTTTTTGAAGAAGCTGAAGAAAGAGCTTATAACTTCGACAAGAGTAAGATTCGCTGGAAGTTTGACCCGGTAATACTGACAGTAACAAAAGGCCAGCTGGAGTATGAAAGAAATCACTTTCTGGAGAAATTAAAAGTACGGGCTCCACAGCTGTATCAAAAACAAAAAACCATCCGGGAATTTGATGCCCATCCCCTTTTTAATCCTGTGGAAGGTGGTATTGAAGACTGGGAGAACATAAAAACATAGGTCAGTCGACTCAGATAATACTTTCGGATTCCTGATGTCCACTATTCGATTTTTCACCGGGTACTATTGATATTTTCCCGTCATTTTCAAGAATAGCCCATTTCACCTGTTCAAGACGTTCAACACCGGTCCTGTGCATTTCAATAAATATCTCATCTGCATTTACACGTTCCTGGTTCAGCGCGTCTTCAAGTATCCTTCCGTCTATTACCAGTACAGTCGGCGAACCTTCCATAACTTTTTCAGCGCGTTTGCTGATGTGAGTAATGATGGTAATGATAAATACCAGGCCAAAAATAGTTGTAACACCAATAAGCCCCGCTGTTAGTGAAGAATCATCTCCGGTTAGCGTATCGGTAACAATTTCCGGGATCAACAGCAGGGTAACCAGTTCAAACGGAGACATCTGGCCAAATTCACGTTTACCCAGAATACGCATTCCTACCAGCACAAACAGATAAATTATAGTAACCCTCAGTACAATTTCCATAAACAGCCTCCCTAAGGTAATACAAATGTTCTGAATGAAACCTCAGTTTCCCCGGCCCCGCTGCCTGAAAAAGAGATAAAACCCGATATATATCCAATATGTTCAGGTTCAAACTCAATCGTAATCATGCGGCTTTCACCGGCTTCAACTTCTGTTAATTCTACAGAATATGCCCCGGAAGTAACTTCGGTGACAGCAGGAATAAACGATAGCTGGGAAAAATTACTTAAATAGTGCCGGTCTATATTTGATCTGAAACCCTGAATATCATGATCCAGATTATTTTGTACGATAATGTGTAATGAAGCGGGTTTTTTAAACCGTAGTACAGCAGGATATTCAACTTCTATAACCACACCTGTTTCCGTTGAGCGTACCTGGCCCATCCTGGACTCCAGGATTCCTGAAAGTGCCAGCACCGGTAAAAGAAAAATCAAAACCATACCGGCAATTTGAGCACGGCTGAAGAAAATTTTGCGGGTAATTTCCGGCGGCTGTGGCGGCAGGTTTGAATCACCATTCATATTCTTATGGTTAATAGTTGACACAGAGACTGTAATGAATCCGTAAACTTTTACCGGAAAATGAAACCCCTGTTTACATTCACTAGCCTGATCTAAAGAAATTCCTTCATACCTCCTCCAACAAGGACCTGATCTCATGCCTTTGCAGATCCTCCCCGCGCCGTCAGCTTATACTTTTAAAAAAGCCGGGCCCTGAAGGTTAATATTGCCGGATTATTGTTGTTTTTCTGTTACCGGCATTTCATGGGTTTCAAGGTATCTTTTGAAATTTTTGATATCCGAACGCACCATTTCTTTAAATACGGGATTCAGCAATTTAGCAACATTTTCTCCCGGACTGCCTAACGGGGCCTTATAAGCTATCACCGCACGAACCTCTGTACCGAATTTACCGGCATCGCGAAAATTAACTGTTCCTGTATTTTCAACAGCTGAATCCGGAAGCGATTGCCAGCCCAGACGTACACCGGGCTCATCTTCAACAATTTCGCTCTTCCAGGAGATAGTTCCCATATCACCAGGTATTTTCGCCACCCATTCTGAATGTTTGTCATCCAGCATCGTAACACTTTCCAGGTGCTCCATAACAAGCGGCAGATTTTCCAGTTTTCTCCAGAACTGATAAACTTCGCTGCGCGGCTTATTGATGGTTAAACTGGTCGTGATATTAATATCACCCAGCTGATCTGTCTGTCCTCTGCCAATTGCTTTGCTGACAGGACAATGCCCCGTCACACCACGGTATAGTAAGTAACCGCCTGTAGCAGCTTTCATGAGGCTTTTATTTTTTGACAGGGATTTATACATCAGGTAAGAACCACTTAAAACGGACATCGTGCGTTCCGTTGCACCTAGTTCGGGTACCTCTTCAATCCTATTCTCTTCTCTCATAAGGCTTTCTCTCTTCTTTTTTATTTTGCAAAATATCGGGTCTTCTTGTTTAAAAAATGTAAACATTCGCCGCTTGATTGAAGTTCCGGGAAAATCCTTTTTTAAAGAAAACATTTCCGTCTAAAGATTACACGCACGACAGTATACTCAACACTCTTGTGGAACTGTGATTTGAAGCGAAGCGAAGAACCACGAAGCGAAATCGTGAAATTGTATAACAGAAAATTTAAAACAGTGCCCCAACCCCAACGGCATGCCTTTGGCGCAGTTACATGTGAACCAACAGGAGAAGGATATAACTTGTAATAAAAATTTTGTAATGCTCATCGGTTAATAAATTTACACTTTGAATATTACGCATTAGTATGTTGACCGCCAGTAAAGAAAATAACCGCTCATGGAAGACAAAAATAAATCAAGAGAAACAAAAAAAAAGAAGGAACTTGAACCGGATACCAGTGATGGTAAAGACCGCCGGCTGACAACTAACCAGGGGGTTCGTGTTAATGATAATCAAAATTCCCTGAAAGCCGGTGAGCGCGGCCCCACCCTGATGGAGGATTTTATTTTCAGGGAAAAAATGACTCATTTTGATCATGAGCGAATACCGGAACGGGTGGTACATGCAAGAGGTTCAGGGGCTCATGGTTACTTTCAGCTTTATGAACCTCTGGACAAATACACCAAAGCTGATTTTCTAAATGACACGACAGAAAGAACCCCGGTTTTTGTCCGGTTTTCCACTGTAGTGGGTTCGAGAGGTTCGACAGACCTGGCCAGGGATGTGAGAGGATTCTCTACAAAATTTTATACCAAGGAAGGAAATTATGATTTAGTTGCGAACAATATTCCTGTCTTTTTCATACAGGATGCTGTAAAGTTTCCTGACCTGGTTCATGCAATTAAACCCGAACCGGACAATGAAATTCCACAGGCTACCGCAGCACATGATACTTTCTGGGATTTCATTTCCCTGATGCCCGAAAGCATGCATATGATTATGTGGGTGATGAGCGATCGTGCCATACCACGCAGTTTCCGGATGATGGAAGGCTTTGGTGTACATACTTTCCGTCTAATAAATGAAGATGGCAAAGCTCATTTTGTAAAATTTCACTGGAAACCGATGCTGGGCCTCCATTCTGTGGTTTGGAATGAAGCTCAGAAAATATCAGGGATGGACCCGGATTTCCTCCGGCGTGATTTATGGGATGCCATTGAAAGCGGTATGTTTCCGGAATGGGAACTGGGAATGCAAATTGTTCCTGAAGAAGATGAACATAAATTTGATTTTGACCTGCTTGATGCTACTAAAATTATCCCCGAAGAACTGGTTCCCGTACAGCGTGTGGGTAAAATGACACTGAACCGGAACCCGGATAATTTTTTTGCGGAGACCGAGCAGGTTGCATTTCATCCCGGTCATGTTGTGCCGGGAATTGATTTTACAAACGATCCTTTGCTTCAGGGAAGGTTGTTTTCTTATACAGATACCCAACTGATACGCCTTGGCGGGCCCAATTTTGCGGAAATTCCCATTAATCGCCCGATAGCCCCGGTTCATAATAACCAGCGTGACGGGTTTATGAGACAAACCATTAATAAGGGAAAATCCAGCTACGATCCCAACACCACCGGCGGGGGGTGTCCATTCCAGACAAAAATGAGTGAAGGCGGATTCTCGAGTCATGCAGAACATATTGATGCAAAAAAAATCCGTGCAAGAAGCCGGAGTTTTTTCGATCACTTCAGCCAGGCCACATTATTCTACAACAGCCAGTCGGAAGCTGAAAAAGATCATATTGCAAGTGCCCTGAAATTTGAGCTTGGAAAAGTTAACGAGGTTGTAATCAGAAAACGCATGGTTGGACTGCTTACACAGGTTGATATGAACCTTGCTGAAAACGTTGCCGAAGGCCTGGGGATTCCGGTTCCGGATGAACCCGAAAAACCCATGAACCGAAGTATCCCGGCGGATGGTGATCAGGAAGATTTTCAACCAGTAAAAGTTGAACAGGCAGTTGAGAAATCCGCGGCATTAAGTATGGAAAATACGGTAAAGGATAGCATCAAAACCCGAAAAATTGCGGTTCTCGCGTCAAAAGGATTTGATGCGGATGCTCTCATGCAAATGAAAGAGGCACTGGAGGATGAGGGCGCCCAAATCATGCTGGTATCATCAACCAATGGTATGATTGAGAGTTCCTCCGGAAAAACAATTCCGGCAGATAAAAGTTTCCTTACGACCGCATCTGTATTATTCGATGCTGTTTACATCCCACCCGGAGAAATGAGTGTTTCAGCTTTAATCAAAAGCCCGGAGGCTGTCCATTTTGTAAATGAAGCTTACAGACATTGCAAACCTATTGCCGCTGATGGTGAAGGTATCGATTTGCTCCAGGCATCTTACGTGGGTAATCACATTTCTTTGAATGCGGACGATAAGGAACAAAAAGAAGAAAGTTCATCAATAGGAGTCGTAATTAACGGATCTGCCGATGAATTTATTCACGCCATTGCACAACATCGTTTTTGGATAAGACAATCCCACAATGTACCCGCATAGTTAAATTATTCATAATTAACCTGTCAGAACATGCAACATAAATTATTTCACCTCATCCTGTTCATCCTCATTGTACTAACCTTTCAGGGTTGCGAAATTATAGCCGATATCTTCAGGGCAGGGGTGTGGGTTGGAGTTATCGCCATTATACTTGTCATCGCCCTGGTTATTTATTTGATCCGGAAAATGAACCAGCCGTAATTCAATCAAAAACAATAAGAGTAGAAGTTATGCCAGAACGAAGCGCACCAATCAACACAACTCCTTACAGCGAGAAAGAACTTGAACATTTCAAAGCACTTTTACTTCAGGAGCAACAGGAAGTAACCGAAGAAGTGGACAAGTTAAAAGAATCTATCGGAGAAATTGATGATAATGAAGATGATGTATCTTCTTCAATGGATCACCACCCCGGTGATATAGGAACTGATGAAGAGAGCAAAGAAACTGATTATATTCTGATCGAACGAAATCTCAGTAAACTGAAAAAAATCAATGCGGCGTTAGATCGCATTGATAATGGCACATACGGGGTATGTGAAGACACCGGAAAAAAAATTTCAAAAGAGAGACTGGAAGCTATCCCTTATGCGCGCTTAAGCATGGAAGCGCAGAAAAAATATGATGATGAGAACCCGGGTAAAATGTAGCGTTTTCCCTGAAGTCACCTCCTGACGAACCAACTGATCAGAAGCTTGTTCATACTGATCAGATTTCCATAAAAATTCGTAAAACTGATCTATTATGTTCACACAATCTCTTTGGAAAACATTTGCAAATGAAATCCGGTATCCGTCACTTGATCAGGATATTTCTGTTGATACAGTTATAATCGGTGGCGGAATAACCGGTTTATCTGTCGCCAGGGAACTGTCAATGGATAACTATTCTATAGCTGTTCTTGAAGCACGCCAGATCGGGGGAGGCACAACCAGCCACAGTACCGGGAATCTGTATTCCACTATAGACAAGAACCTGGATACTCTGTTAGGAAAGTATAACTCCACTTATGTTACAGAAGTGATAAAAGCCAGGGCGGCTTCTGTAAACAGAATTGAACAAAATGCGGAACGGTATGGAATTGACTGTGACTTTAAACGTCAGCCCTGGTATTTGTATTCTGCCCGTGAGGATAACAATCACATCATCGAAAAAGAGCTGAATGCAGGTGAAAGAATAAACATGCCACTCTCCACGGCAACGGCAGGTGAAATACCTTTCCCGATAACAAAAGCTGTGAAACTTGAAGGCCAGGCTCAAATTAATCCTATGCTATATGTACAGGGTTTGGCAGAAAGTATTATATCCGAAGACCTTAAGATTTATGAAAATAGTCCTGTTACAGAAGTTGAAGAACACGATGGATATTACACAGCTCATACAAACAGAGGCAAGGTTAAAGCTGAGCATGTTGTGCATGCCACTCATACCCCTAAAGGAATAAAATTTGTACAAACATTACTGGGGCCTTACCGGGAATATGGCATTGCCTGCAAACTTGTTGAGAATTCTCATCCGGAAGGAATTTTCTGGGGATATTTTGAAGGCCGGGATAAAATATCAACCCGCACCTACAGCAGAAATGGTGAGACATTTCTGATCGTGGTGGGAAAACCTCATAAAGTGGGGCAGGCTGAAAGCAACCTCCGTCACATCAGGCAGCTGGAAGAGTTCGCACGAGAGCATTTTAATGTGCAGGAAATGGTATACCGATGGGGAGGCCAGCATTATCGTCCGGCTGATTCCCTGCCGTATATTGGCCGGGAAAAGAAAGGGTCCGGTGTTTTCATATCAACCGGTTATTCTACCGACGGTTTAACCTATGGAACCATGGCGGGAATGATTATTTCTGATCTGATTGCCGGAAAAACCAATCCCTGGGCTGACCTTTTCGATGCCACCCGAAACCAGCCGGTAAAAGCCGCAGCTGAATTTCTGAAAGAAAACCTCAATGTGGCCCGTCAATATTACAAAAATATACCCGGTACACTGGAAGATGACCACTTTGCGGGAATTGCACCCGGTGACGGAAAGGTTATAGAAAAAGACGGGCATAAAATTGCCGCCTGTAAAGATGAAGAAGGAAAGCTTTACCTTCATTCCGCAGTATGCCCGCATATGGCTTGTATCGTTAACTGGAATAATGCTGAAAGTACCTGGGACTGCCCCTGCCATGCAAGCCGTTTTAAACCCGATGGTTCTGTTCTTGAAGGGCCGGCAATGCACCCGCTTCACGAAATGAAGAACGAAAAAAAATCACCCGGCTGAATATGCTTAATTTCAACATACACAGAAGAGCAAGAATGGGGGCTGTGATTCTTGGTGTTGGCCTCGGGGGATTCGCTGACGGCATCCTGCTCCATCAGATATTGCAATGGCACCATATGCTATCCACAGTAATGCCGCCTGAACAGATGGACTCAATGGTTGTTAATATGCGCTGGGATGGCTTTTTTCACGCATTTGTATGGATTCTAACCATTGCTGGAAGTTTTATGATATGGAGTGCCGGAAGATATCGTACGGTTCTTCCACACTCTTTCTGGTTTGGAGGATGGCTTATTTTTGGATGGGGGCTGTTTAATTTCTTTGAAGGAATCATTAACCATCACATATTCGGCCTGCACCATGTACGTTATGCAGGAGATGTGTACGGAGCGGATCCAAGCCTGGCCTGGGGCCTTGGATTTATCCTGGCAGGAGGACTGGGTTTTATGATCATCGGATGGCTTTTATCCCGTTATGGGTTAAGGCTGACACCTGTAACCTAGAATTGATTATTTGTCCCTGTCGCTCATAAAGCTGCTGATCTTCTTTTCCCATTTTCCTAAATTCAGCTTGTTAGCCGGCACCCTGCCCATCAGGTAACCGAAAGGCTCAAGGGTTTCAACTTCATCAAATACAACTTTTAATATAGCCCCTAAAGGAATAATAAGAATCATTCCTGCAAGCCCCCAAATCTGAGCGCCTATAAATAACAGTACCAGGGCTACCAGTGCATTCAGGCTAACCTGGTTTCCCACGATAACAGGAGTGATAAAGTTGCCTTCCAGCAGTTCACCAACGTAAAACCCGGCCATAATAATGAGCGGATAAAATAGAGAATCTGTGGTTAGTAATGCATAAATAATCGGCACAACAGAACCCATAAGGGGGCCTAAAACCGGTATAATACTTAACAATCCTGCAAAAACACCAAAAAACAGAGCGTTTTGGAGTCCTATGATATACAACATTGCAGAGTACATTACAGAGAGAATAACCATAACAATGAAAATCCCGGTAATATAACCCTGGGTAACATTTTTCACGCTGTACATAATGGTTTTCGCTTTTTTCTGATGATATTCGCTTTTTTGCCCGAATATTCTCAAAACAAATTCCCGAAGAAAATCCCTGAACATCAGGATCAAAAACATGTAAACAGGCACAAGCACTATTGATGTGGCCACTGAAATTGCTTCTGCCAGTCTCTCGGTCAGTGCATCCGTATTCTCCCTGAGATATTGATAAATTGTCTCTTTTACGGAATCAAAATCTATGTACCCTTCAAAGCCAAGACGGGTTGACAAAAACTCCTGAATATTTCCTAATAACTCTTCAAAACGATCCTGCAGCCCGCTTACATCTTCAGTAAACGAGGCAAACTGGGCATAAAAAAAAGTTAAAATCCCTCCTATTAGTACTAAACCGCAAATGATGGCTATCACAGCAGAGAGAATTCTCGGGATCCTGTGCCGCTCCATCCAATTGCAAAATGGCAGTACCAGTATTGATAAAAAAAGAGAAAATAAAAGAGGCTTCAGAATAGTTTCAGCTTCAGTGAGTGCATAGACCGTAAGAATTATTCCGGCAAGGATAACGGTATATTTGACGTACCATTCCGATTCATTATCAGGCATAGATTTTCTCTCTTGAATAAATTATAACGACAACCTTTGCTCACGTTCAATAATGTGCCGCGGGGGCTAATATTGTTGTGTAAAACATACAATTCTTATCGAAAGTTCTGTAACTCATATCCCTTTAAAAATGGTGATTATGATAATCATTGTGCAGATGTACTCTTAACGAAAGACCAAAATTGCAGTTTGGAACATCTGTTTTTTTACTCAACAAATTTTTCTGTTCGTCCTGAACTATCAGGCGAAACAAAATTAAAAACTCAATAGAGAATACTATGGATAGAGATAGACGCAGTGAAAGAAGAGATGCAGACCGACCCACCAGGAATCAGGGAGCAGCTCCGGACGATCGTATGATAACCGGTATGTTTAGCAATCGTGAAACCGCTGAACGTGCTTATAACAATATGAAAGACCGCGGGTATTCTGATGATGAAATCAGTCTGTTAATGTCTGAAGATACCCGCGAAACCCATTTCTCTGATGAGAACAGGGATGAGACGGAGATGGGTAATAAAGCTCTGGAAGGTACTGGTGCCGGATCTGCTATCGGAGGCACAGCCGGGGCAGCCGCAGGAATTTTAGCCGCTGTTGGTACCAGTGTTGCCATACCGGGACTGGGAATAGTTATTGCCGGTCCGATTGCTGCCGGTTTAGCCGGAGCCGGAGCCGGTGGTATTGCAGGCGGGCTCATCGGCGCACTTATAGGTGCCGGAATTCCTGAAGAAAGAGCTGAAACCTATGAAGAGGGTGTTGAAGAAGGCAAAATTGTTATGGGTGTAAATCCCCGTACACATGAAGATGCCGAATACATCAAAAATGACTGGCGAAATCTTCAGGCTGAAGAAGTGCAATATTAATTAAAGATCCTTCAATTTCTGGACCCGGATAAAAACCAGGAAAATCCCTGTGCATTTTATCCGGGTACTTTAATTTTCCTGTTTCTGTGCAGGATCGGATTAATACTTCCGGTAATTCTTATGAAGTATATTCTTTACATCATAGCGGTTTTTTTAATCATTTTCTGGGCAATCGGTTTTTTTGTTTACAGCCTCGGAGCCATTATCCACCTCCTTCTTGTAGCAGGTGTGGTAACAATTTTGTATAAATCCGTTCAGTCCGGACCATCCGGTAAAACAAATTCTTCACAAAAAACCTCAAACCGTCAATCCACACCTCCCCGGTAAACTATTATGTGAAACTGATCAGAAATGTGCCGAAAAAATTTACTTTTCTAACCAAACTATTATGCTGAATTTTGTCTGCTGAGTACCTTTAATATTTCTGCACCTTCGGGATTCATCAAAGACAGGAGATTCTGATTCATCACACGGCATACAGAATCCCACATCTCTGAACAGTCACTTTAATACAAAATAACTGTGATGACCTTTATCGCCCTTGCGGTGCTGACCTTACTGCTTGCCATCCTGACGTTTCTTCCCGTATTACGTTACGAGGTTTGGTGGATACGTATTTTAGATTTTCCGAGATTACAACTTGCTTCGGCTGCTCTTTTGTTACTGATTTTTCAATTCATTTTTTTCAACCTTTCACTATTTAAATCCTGGGCTGTTATTTTTTTCAACATCCTGGTTTTATTCTACCAGGCTTCATGGATTTTACCCTTTTCGGCATACTACCCGGTGGAAGTAAATTCTTCATCAGCTGGTGCAAAAACAAGTTCTATACGGATTATTACTGCCAATGTGCTTGAAACCAACAAAAAGTACAAAGCTTTCCTGAAACTCATCCAAGATTATCAACCTGATATATTTGTTGCGCTTGAAACAAATGTTCAATGGCAGGAACAGTTTGACACCCTTGGAAATGATTATCCATTTGCCGTAAAATGTCCCAAAAATAATCTTTATGGCATGCACGTGTATTCCAGGCTTCCTTTAGAAAATGCCTGTATAAAATATCTGGTTGAACCGGATGTACCTTCCATTCACGCAACAGCGTTACTCCCTTCCGGCCGGCAGATTCAATTGTATTTCCTGCATCCCAAACCACCCTTCTACACAGAAAATGAACATTCAACCGAAAGGGACGCAGAACTATTGTTGATCGGAGAAATTTCAGCTGAGATAGATAAACCTGTAGTAGTAACAGGCGATCTGAATGATGTAGCCTGGTCGGATACCACCCGTCTTTTCAGGAAAATAAGCAGGTTATTAGATCCCCGCATAGGCAGGGGAATGTTCAATACATTTCATACAGATTACTGGTTCATTCGCTGGCCGCTGGATTATTTTTTTCACAGCTCTCATTTTACATTGAAAACCCTGGAAAGGCTTCCCCCCTTTGGTTCCGATCATTTTGCAATCCTTATTGAACTGAACCTTGAGCCTGACCAGGAAACTATCCAGCATACTATTCCGGCTGATTCTGATGATAAAAAACGGGCGGATGAAAAAATACAATCAGTGGAAACATAGATGAAAGATTTCCGGATACCGTAAGCTTTGTATAATAATTTGAGTGAAAAGTACTTATTACAGTAAATTCATCAGCTTCTCAGGAGAGGGCTCAAACATGGTAAAAGTTGGATAATTATTCTCATTTTTTAGAAATTGAACCTTATGATGTTTCACTATTATTCATAGGGATCATCGTACTGGCTGCCATTGTTATCATACCATGGCTCAGTACAAAGCGATTTATTACCCCACCCATTCTGTTTATGGCGGGTGGTATTCTGGTTTTTTTACTGCCAGTAGAGTGGCCCCTCCCCAGCCTGGTAAACGAACCATGGCTGCCTGAGCGGTTAACAGAAATAGGTGTGATTATCGCCTTAACATCTGTAGGGTTGAAAATTAATGATCCCTTCAGCTGGAAAACATGGAAGGTCAGCTGGCGGCTTCTGGTTATTACAATGCCTCTTACCGTCATTATATCTGCCTTTGCAGGATGGTGGCTCCTTGGTTTGGTTCCGGCTACCGCTTTGCTTTTCGGAGCAATTATTGCACCAACAGACCCAGTACTGGCTGCTTCTGTACAAACTACAAAACCTAATGCTGAAGATCGTTCGCCCGCCAGAATTGCTTTGACTTCAGAGGCAGGCATGAATGACGGGCTTGCCTTTCCTTTTACAAACCTGGCTATTGCAGTAGCTGTTTTTGGGTTATCTCCAGACGAATGGCTTTTAAACTGGCTGATAATAGATGTGGTTTATAAAATTGCCGCCGGTCTCATTTTAGGGGCTGTGTCAGGATGGCTGATCGCTTTCCTGTTGTTTACTATTTCCAAAAAGAAACAATCTCTGCTCAATATGACCGGTATGGTGGTATTGGCATTAACATTTTTGCCATACTCTATTACAGAACTTGTTTCCGGATATGGTTTTATTGCGGTTTTTATTTCTGCGTGTATGTTTCGCCAGCAAGAGGCACAACATCAGTATCAGGACATATTGCACGATTTTGCAGTGGAACTGGAACAGGTTTTTATCGCGGTTATCATGTTCCTTATCGGGGCCTATATTGCTATTGGGCTGCTGTCTATAATCACTATTCCAATTGTTTTAACCGCTCTTTTGACAGTTTTTGTTGTCCGTACCCTGACGGGTATAATCGCTCTTCCCGGAACTTCAATATCCTGGCTCAGGAGGTGGATCATTTCATTTTACGGTATCAGGGGTATAGGATCCCTGTATTACCTGGCCTATGCGTTAGAAAGAGGAAATTTTGAACAAACAGATATACTATGGGTACTGGTAGTATTGATTATTATGATTTCAGTGGTTGTTCATGGAATAACGGCTCCATATGTAATGGATAAATCTGAACCGGATATTATTCCCTGAAACTGAAAATCATACAAATCTATTCATTAATAGAATAACCGCCATATTCGAATTTATCAGCATTTTATAATCACGATAAGAACTATCAGTTAAGGGGTTACTATGGAACAACAGTATCAGGAAAGTATTGAAACGTATAACAATTTGATCAGAATTTGTGCCGATGGCAAAGAAGGTTATGAACATGCTGCGAAAAATGTGGAAGATCCTACCATGCAAATGACTTTTAGACGCTTTGCACAGGAGAGAGCGCAATTTATGGAACAACTACAGGAACAGGTCGCTCAATTAGAAGGTGAACCGGAACATGAGGGCAGTGTTACAGGTTCCCTGCACAGAAGCTGGATGGATATTAAGGCAGCCCTGACTTCCGGTAACGAAGAAAGTATTATCAGAGCGTGCATTACAGGGGAAGAATCGGCGATTAGTGAATATGAAGCGGCATTAAAGGATACACATATGACGCCCGCTGCCCGTCAGGTTATTGCAGAACAGTACAGCAAGATTAAACAGGCGCTGGCTACAATAAAAGCTTATACTATTTAAGAAATACTATGGATGCACTTTATTATTGTCAGCATTATCTGCTTCCGGTTTATCTTGTTGTTGAACAGGAAGATCAAGCGGAAAATGAATGGCAATTGAATTCTGATGATCCCCGGTAACAACCTCCCCTTTTATCAGCCGGATAAGAGAATAAATAAGTTTCACTCCAAGATCTCCCTTATCGTCCCATTTAAAAAATTTCTGAGGAAAGTCTCCTTTGGTTCTCACCACGATATAAGAATTTACATAATCAGAGTAGAGATCAATGTGTACACGCCCTGAGTTCGTGTTTGCATACACCTGTTCATAAATCCGGCTGACCACTTCATTCAATACCATACAAACAGATACAGCTCTTTCAATATTCAAAACCAGGTCTTCAGCCGATATCTGAATCTCGGTTTCCGTCTTCAGTCCCCGGTAGTCCTGTTCAAGACGATTCGATAATTTGCTGACATAAGATTTTAGATTCAGGTTCTTAAATGAACCGGATTGAGACAATAATTCATGAATCAGAGACAAAGCCCGTATTCTGAACTTTGAATTTTTCAAAATACCAGAAAATGAATCCTCACCGGTGTTTCTCAGCTGCAGTTCAAAAACAGCCAGGATAATGGATAGATTATTTTTTACCCGTCCATGAATTTCATTCAACAAAAGGTCACGGTCTTTGACCGCCAGTTCGAGTTCAGCTTCTCTTTGTTTCAGCATCCCCGTCTTCTCATCCACTTCTTCCTGTAAAGACCGGTTCCAGGCTGAAACCAGGTAGATTCCCGTCAGGCCCACAATCAATATAATTCCCAGCGATATCCAAAAAATAACCTGGAATGATTCGGTTGCTTTAAGAACATTTTCAGTATAAGCTGCCGGATTTTGTGCCAATGCCTCCCGGATACCTTTTGTACCTAATATTTTACCACCAATCACAAAAAGCGAGATAACCACTACAACACTTGAAATTGCACCATACACCCATTTTAGTGTGACTTCCTTCCTCTTTTCATGTTTGAAAACTTTATTCCGGAGGAAAAGTACACCCGGGGTAAACAAAAGCAGTAACGGGCCCAAAATTAGCAGCGACTGGAAAAAAGCCCCCGTCCACCAGCCATTCCAGATGATTGTAGATTGTGCGGATGTCAGCCCCTGTTCCAGGCTCCAGACAAATGATCCCAGTGAACTTGCCATCGCTGCAATCAGTGAAACAACCGTAAAAAAAGCAAAGCTTTTAATGCTTCTCAGATCCATATCCACCGGAACACTATGATAGGCAAGCGCATAAATACCCAGGCCCAATACAAATGAAAATGCAAAAAGAAGTGCCCATGAAACCGGCATAGAAGCAGAAAAAGCAATGGCGAAAGAGGCTATAAAAACCGGGATAAATCCCCACTCAAACCCAAACCAAAAAAAGAGCAGACCTCCGATCAGTAACGGCGGGTAGAATAGAAAAAACATCAGAATATCATTATCATCCAGTTCTGACAACACCCAGCTGCCGGGTGTCATTTTTAAAACAGCAAATACAGAAAGCCCGATCAGGCCAATCCAGGTGAGCAATACCAGTATTGTTTTGTAATGCCCTACACCATAATTCTTTAGCAGTCCGTCCAGGCTGACCGGCTGCCAGTAATTACTATTTTTCATGTAATCTTTATAAGTACCCCGGTTATATAATCATCAGAATATTAGAAATATCTAACAAAAAAACCCCTGAAGGTATAAAATCTAATCTTTCCCGTACAGGCAGGAGCAAAACACTCTTCTGTACTCAAAAAGAATTAAATCAGATTATAGATCATCAGTCCGGCAACAAGTGCAAGCAGTATGGAAAAGCCAATCTGAAGCATATGTCTGGGTATGGAATGGCCAAATTTGGCGCCCAGCATGCCTCCTCCCAGTGCGCCGGCAATCAGGGGAAGACCTGTCCCAAAATCAACATATCCTATCGTGTAAGAGGTAATACCCGTCTGGGTTTCTGAGAGGAAGGCAAACTGCATCCATCCTGACAGAGAAATAATCACAATTGCAAAAGATGAAATGCTAACCGCTTTAATAATCGGCAGGCGGTAACCCAGATTTAGAAAAGGAACCATCACCACCCCTCCACCCACACCGGCAAGAGCAGCTATAATTCCGCCTATACCACCTGCTATACCAGACTTCACAATTCCCATTTTTTTGGCCTTTTTCTGAAGTGTTACCGTAGAGCGCCCCTTCCTGTAAAAAAGAACTCCAACCAAAACTAAAATAATGGCAAAAAAAGTAACAAATACATCTTCAGTATAATATTGTGATGTGACAATCTGTTTGCCTGCATAAACTCCAACTGCGCCAAATAAACCAACTTTAACTCCATCCCGCCAATATATATTTTTCTGATTTTTTTGTTGAACCGTACTGCTGAACGCGGCTGTAAACGTACAGAACAAAGAAGTCCCTATCGTCCATGAAACGGGGTCGCTGGCCCCCAGTGTGTTAAATAAAAAAAACAGCACCGGAGTAAAAAGTATTCCTCCGCCAACACCGAATATTCCCGCAAGAATCCCCGCTAACAATCCACAGAGTATGAGGACTATAAATATCATCAGATTGATATTGAGCCTGTCAGGTAGGTAACAGCAGGTCCGCCAATTTCAACCCGGTCTCCCTTCTGAAGGCAATGAAGATTACCGCCTCTTTGTGAGATTTGTCTTGCTTTCAGCTTTTTTTTGTTGAGTCTTTTCGACCAGAACGGAGTTAACAGGGTGTGCGCCGAACCGGTTACAGGGTCTTCCGGAATTCCCACCGATGGTGCAAAGAAACGGCTTACAAAATCGACATCACTACCCAGGGCTGTAAAAATTACACCCCGGACTTCCATTTTTTTCAAAATAATTAAATCTGGTTTCAGGTCCTTTACAGACTGCTCATCCTGAAGCAAAACAAGTAAATCTGTATTCACACCAGTGTAAAGAGGAATCATTCCAATTGCTTCCGGTATTAATTTAGGAACCGGAATGGGTTCCGGAGGATTTGAAGGAAAATTCATCCAGTAAAACCCGTCATGCTGCTCTACGGTTAGCCTGCCGCTGTTCGATTGAAATACTATTTTTTTTTCGGCGTAATCCAGGTGCTGAAAAAGTACATGTGCTGTGGCCAGTGTTGCATGTCCGCATAGGTTTACTTCCGTTTTCGTAGTGAACCAGCGAATCCGAAATGAACCGTCATCTTCTTTTACAAAAAAAGCTGTTTCCGATAAATTATTTTCAATGGCTATTTGTTGCATCACATGGCTGTCCGGCCAATTTTCAAGAGGCACAATAGAAGCCGGATTTCCCTCAAAAACCCTGTCCGCAAAAGCGTCAACCTGATAGATATTCATAAACTTTTATTTGTTATGATCTGAATTTACTAATTCCGCAGGCACAGGCAAAAAATGAAATCGGGATCATTTCAACTCATCTTGTTTTGCCGGTGCTATTTTTCTGTGATTTTCACGACCTTGTCTTTATGCAAACGAATATGATATTATATCCCGAAAATGTTTCTCACAAGATTGGTTTTGAAACCATCCGCAAAACGGCTGCACATAAATGCTATACCCCCTATGGGCGTGAACTTCTCTCTTCCTTACAACCTTCTTTCAGCCGGGAAATTGTTCAGAATCATCTTGAATTATCATCAGAATGGATGCGTCTTTTGCAAAGCGGTTCAAATCATCCGTTAACCACTGTCGGGGATCTCCGGGCCATTCTACGGGAAAGCCAGGCCGCAGGCAGTGTGATTCCTCTCGAGGATTTCCCCGTGATTCTTCAAAATGCCCGGCTCGCCAGAATTATCATTAGTTTCTTTAAACGGAATGAGGAGGAATATCCTGCTTTACAGACCATCGTTCATCGACTGAATTCTTTAAAGCCTCTTGAAGAATCCATACAAAAAGTGCTTACCGACAGGGGCGAATTGCGTGATGATGCCAGCCGTGAGCTCAAATCCATCCGCGGAAAACTGAACCGCGAACGCGGCAGGCTTCGCAGCACCATCCAGCAGGTGATGAAACAGGTTGCCAAAAAAGGGATGACATCCGACGAAGGAGCCACCATCCGGAACGGACGAATGGTGATTCCCATCCTGGCGGAGTATAAACGAAAGGTTGAAGGTTTTGTGCATGATGTTTCTTCCACCGGACAGACCATATACCTGGAACCTGTACAGGCTCTCCAGATTAATAATGATATCCGGCAGCTCGAGGCAGAAGAGCAGCGGGAAATTGAACGGATTATTCTTGAACTTACATCCACAGTGCGGGGTTACCGTTCTGAACTTCTGAATAACACAGAACATTTTGCAGCACTGGATGCCATTCACTGTAAAGTAAGCCTTGGAATGGATCTTGATGGAAGCATACCGGTTCTTTCCGAAGATTTCAGCCTGAATTTGATCCGTGCCAGGAATCCCAACCTGCTCCTGAAAAACCTGTCACTGAAAGAACCCGAACCGGTGGTTCCTCTTGACCTGGAATTATCTGACGAGGAACTTGGCCTGGTGATTACCGGGCCCAATGCAGGAGGAAAATCGGTAGCCATGAAAACCGCCGGATTGCTCAGTATGATGGTGCAGAGCGGATTCCCGGTTCCCGTTCAGCCCGATTCCGCAATGCCTGTTTTAAGCGGGCTGTTTGTGGATATGGGAGATGACCAATCCATCGAAAACGATCTGAGTACATTTTCATCACGCCTGCAATGGATGCGAAACACGATCAACCAGCTTCAGCCCGGTTCCCTTGTTTTAATTGATGAAGCCGGGGCCGGCACAGATCCCGAAGAAGGTGGTTCACTATTCCAGGCTTTTGTTGAAAACATTATTGCTTCCGGGGCCAGGGCTATTGTCACCACTCACCACGGTTCACTTAAAGTGTTTGCCCATGAACATCCGAATGTTGTAAATGGCTCAATGGAGTTCGACCAGGAATCACTTTCACCCACGTACCGGTTCAAAAAAGGAATCCCCGGCAGCAGCTATGCTTTTGAAATTGCCGACCGGATGGAGCTCCCCCCTTCTGTGATGACCCGCGCAAGAGATCTTCTGGGCGAGCAGCGAGATAAAATGGGAGAACTGCTTGTGAACCTGGAAAAACGGATGCAGGAATCCGAAGAGATTCACAGCGAATATCAAAAGAAGTTAACCGATGTGGAACGGCGGGAAAAAGTGTACCTCGACCGGGCACAGAATTTCGAAAACAAACGGAAAAAGATCCTCGAAAAAGCATATAAAGACGCCGAAGAAATCATGAAAGGCGCCAACCGGCGGATTGAGGAAGCCGTTGAAAAAGTGGTAAGTGAGGGACGCGAAGACCGCGAAAAAATAAAAGAAGCCCGGCGGGAACTGCATGAGGCTAAAAAAGAGATCAGCGAAAACAGGGAAGAATTTGAACAGGAGGAAGAGAAACCGGTTCGACGTGATGAAAAACCGGAAGTGGGAGATTATGTACTCATCGGCGACAGTGATACCGCCGGTGAACTGGTGGAGATGCAGGGTAATAAAGCGACAGTCCTGGTAAATGGAATGAAAATCAAAACCAAAACAAAGCAGCTGGTAAAAACCGCACCTCCCAAAAAGAACAAGAAATCGATAACCAGGTCCTACAGCGGAGCCGGTCAGGTTGACCTGTCAGTCAAACCCCGCCTTGACCTTCGGGGAAAACGCGGTGATGACGCCGTAAAAGAGCTGACCCACTATCTTGACAATGCCGTAGCCCGCGGACTTGGCCGGGTTGAGATCATTCATGGAAAAGGTGAAGGCATTCTGCACAAACTGGTTCATGAATCCCTCAAAGAACGAAAAGAAGTAGCCTCATTCGACATCGCTCCCTTCGAAGGCGGCGGTTCAGGGTGTACAATTGTAGAGCTGAAGTAAGACGGGATGCTTTCCCGTGTTTTTTTTGGAACGTTCACCATCAACCTAAAAAATGCTTCTTTTGCTGTTACAGAAACATTTGTCTATTGTTATAATGATGGTTCACTGCTTTTTGTACGCTAACATATAAATCAAAAATCATGAAGCAAAAACTTGTCACCGGCATACTCTGGTGGAAGCCAAAGCAATGGGAAAGGGCAAAACAGATCAGTTCGGACAGCCATATTTTTGATGATTCCTACCGTGTGTGGAAAGAAAACGCAGAAAAGACATATAAAAATTTCCAGGATCTTGGATATACTATTTATAAAATTGAAATTGATTTTGATGAATTCCTTAAATGGTGCAAAAAGCGGGGGGTTCCGTTAAATGCAAATGCCCGTACAAAGTTTGTATCTATGAAAGTTAAAGAACATCATGAGGCAAAATCAGGATAACAGCAGTTGAGGCAGGACACCTGATTGTTTGTTAATTTATTGATCTGCGACTTTTTTTGATATAGTTCAGGTCCCATAGTAATTTGTAAACATCAGGTACAAAGCTATGTTAAAAGTCATTCATATAATAATAGTGTCTGTTGTACTACTTTCACAGGTTGATCCGGTATCAGGCCAGAATCGGTTGGACAACACGGAGCCCGAACACTATTTTGATTTTTGGCTTGGTGAGTGGGAATTAACCTGGCAGAACGAGGATGGAACCACTGCAACAGGAAGCAACACCATTGAACGGATTCTTGACGGCCACATCATCAGGGAGAAGTTTAAAGCCATGACCGGGGATATGGCAGGTTTTACCGGAGAAAGCTATTCAGCATACAACGCCGGAACAGGTGAATGGAAACAAACCTGGGTGGATAACCAGGGCGCCTACCTGGATTTTACGGGTGAAATTTCCGGTGATAAACGAATTTTTAAACGAAACGCCTTATCCCCTGAAGGTGATGAATTTCTGCAGCGAATGGTATTTTATAATATATCGGAACAGTCGCTGACATGGGACTGGGAAACCTCTCAAGACGACGGCCAAACATGGCAATTGAGATGGCGGATACACTATCAACGGGTTGATATTCAGTAGCTTATCAGATGTTTCGCTGCATCCTGGTTCAGACACCAGTAAGACGGGATGCCTTCCCGTCCCTCCCGGTGTAGTATTACATGATCATCAAACATATAAGGCTGTGAGATGACTGCTATATATTTTTTTGCCACAGAAACACTGAAAAACACAGAATGAGTTTCTCTGTGATAATCTGTGCCTCAGTGGCAATATGGCTCAAATCCTGAACTACATCACCGTTCGAATTGCAACTTTGGTTTGATTTTAAACTTTGGAAAATAAAACTCGATATAAAGCGGGTAGTTTTTTAATTGCCACAGAAACACTGAAAAACACAGAATGAGTTTCTTTGCGAAAATCTGGGCCTCAGTGGCAATAAATTCCAGTAGCTCCGGAGGATATTCCTGAACTACCTCACATCCCAGGAAAAGTATCCCGCTCTGCTGAGAAGTATGAGCAGCATCAAAAAAAGGCGGGGAAACATCCCAGCATTCACTTATAAAGGTAAATTATCATGCTTCTTTTTCGGAATCCTGTCCGCTTTATTCTGGCAGAGTTCAAAAGCGCTGATCAGCTTTTTGCGGGTTTCTCCCGGAAGGATTACATCATCAATAAAACCCCGGGCGGCGGCTTTGTATGGATGGGCAAACTCTTCGCTGTACTGATCTTCCAGTTCTTTCTGTTTGGTTTCGGGATCATCCGCTTTGGCAATCTCTCTCTTGAAGATAATTTCAACCGCGCCTTTGGTTCCCATCACTGCAATTTCGGCCGTGGGCCAGGCTACATTGTAATCGGCACGGATATGCTTGGAGTTCATCACATCATAAGCTCCGCCGTACGCTTTTCGGGTAATCACCGTCATTTTCGGTACGGTGGCTTCACAAAAAGCGTACAGTAACTTAGCACCATGTTTGATGATTCCTCCCCACTCCTGGTCGGTGCCCGGTAAAAATCCCGGAACATCCTCAAATACCACGAGCGGAATATTGAACGCGTCACAAAACCGCACAAAGCGGGCGCCTTTAACGGAGGCGTCAATATCCAGAACTCCGGCCAGTGACAAAGGCTGGTTGGCCACGATTCCCACTGCCCGGCCATCCAGGCGGGCAAAGCCTACGACGATATTGTCCGCATAGTTTTCGTGAACTTCGTAGAAGGAACTTTTATCCATCACCCCTTCTATCACATCTTTAATATCGTACGGTTTGTTGGGGTTCAGCGGAACGATATCATCCAGTTTTTGGGCTTTGGTAGAATCCGGTTTTTGAGCCGGCTGGCGGGGTACTTTTTCTTCACAATTCTGTGGAATATATGTCATCAGTTTACGGATATCCTGAAGACAAACCGCGTCGTTTTCCGCGGCAAAATGTGCCACACCTGATTTTTGCCCATGGGCAGTTGCCCCGCCCAGTTCTTCGGAGGTTACCTCTTCATGAGTCACAGTCTTAACCACATTCGGCCCGGTTACAAACATGTAACTGGTATTTTTTACCATGTAGACGAAATCGGTCAGCGCCGGACTGTACACCGCGCCACCCGCGCACGGACCCATCACAGCGGAAATTTGCGGTACCACGCCGGAAGCCATGGAGTTTCTCCAGAATACCTCCGCGTAACCACCAAGTGAACTCACTCCTTCCTGAATACGCGCACCACCCGAGTCATTCAGCCCGATAACCGGAACACCGTTTTTCAATGCGAGATCCATAATTTTACAAATCTTCTCAGCGTGTGTTTCCGAAAGGGATCCTCCTAACACCGTAAAATCCTGGCTGAACAGGTATATGGGCCGGCCTTCAATTTTCCCATAGCCGGTAACCACACCGTCACCCGGGGTTTTTTGCTTATCGAGGCCAAAAGCGGAACTGCGGTGGGTTACAAAGGCATCAATTTCCTCAAAAGTATCTTTATCAACCAGCAGGTCAATGCGTTCCCTGGCTGTCAGTTTGCCTTTGTCGTGCTGCTTTTTTATTCGTGTCTCGCCTCCTCCCTTTTTTGAATCTTCACGTAACTTTAAAAGCCGTTCCACTTTATGATTTTGAGACATTATCCGTTCATTTTTGAAGATTTAAATTCCATGAAAAAGGTATGAAGTCTGTCAGTAAAATCAACAGCCACTTCATCATAGACATCTACAAAATTTCTCGCAAAGATTTCTTTTTCAATATAACGTGATGCACTTTTCCAGTCATCAAAATCATAAATGGACTCCAGTGCCTCTTCATAGGCAGATTGTGAATCCCCGAAAATACCGGCTGTAAATCTCTTCTCATCATCCTCCAGCCATCCTGCCAGGGCTTTTATTTTCTCCTCAGACGACTGTGCTTCCTGTGTCAGGTCAATTATGGGTTCATCAATAAACCCTTCTTCGTCTATATTCTCCGGACCAACATCTTCCATATTCCCCGGATCAACATCTTCCATATTCCCCGGATCAACATCTTCCATACTTTCCGGGTTCATGTCTTCTATTTTACCCGCCTGTTCTTCCAGGAATGCCTGCCAGATCGGTTCATCATCACTTTCCGGTGCGTCCTTAGCAGAATCATCGAATGGACCGAATTTATCCACACCACTCAAAATGTCATCTATATTCTGGCTTACCTGGTTCTGTTTGGAACTGCCATTTTCCGGTTCTTCTTTATTCCGGGATTGAAGAATAAAACCAGCTTCTTCCCTGTCATCGTGATGCCTCAGGTCCTGTTTAAGCTTCAACTCTTTGTATAAGGTAGTTTCTCCCTCATCCGGTACTTCATCCTCTTCATCTACCGCTTCGGTATCAAATATAAACCGGCTGTAAAGTGAGGGGTCGTCATCACCTTCCTCTTCCTCCGCCTCTTGCTCATCTTCTTCTGTTTGCTGTTCTGATTCAGGACTCCGATGCCGGTTAAATGTACCTATAATTGTATCGTTATCTTCTTCATCTTCCGAATCCTCGTCAGCAGACAATTGATTTTGCGCTTCTGACTCTTCCGCCTCATCTTCTGAATGTTCAGTGAATTTGCTGATAAGAGAGCCGGCAGAACTGCCTGTTTCCGCGGCAGAAACATCAAACAGGTTTGACTCGTCGTCAAGATCGGTTTCCGGTGAAGATAAAACCTCTATGAAACCACTTTTATCAACAGGTTCATTCAAATGGTCGAATTTCCGGGCAGTACGAGTACGTCCTTTATCCTCAAAAAAGATCCTGAATAAATCAGCATCCACCGAAGGTCCGGCCAGAATAAAAACCGGTGACAGAATCTGTGCCCAGTTCAGCGGGTTATATTTCTCGATCACCTTTTCATCTATTTTTTCAATCAGGATCTTGCATTCAGTTAAGGACAACTGCGCTTTCTGTTTACGTTCCATGTAACGGACAACCGCTGAAGCCATGTGGCGGTGGATGGTTACATTGTGTATACGCTCGCGTAAATCATCAATATCCAGCTGCTCATCTTTTCCGAAAATTGCCTCCGGTATTGCTTCCCGCGGCTGAAGGGCCAGTTCCAGGATATCGGTTATGGCTGTTTCGAATACGGAAGCGGCAAAAGCGGCCGGCATCCTGTGCTCTTCAGCTATGGCATCCAGGAACTGCTGCCAGGCATCCTGTACGCTGTCTGCGGCCATATCGGCCCACTCGGAATGTGGCGGTATAATGGAATCACTCAGGTTGATGTTCATTTCCAGCACCACACGTTCAACAAGAAAATCAGGAATATTCAAATCATACAAATCCTGCGGAGTATAAAATTCCTGATCGGGTGGTAACAGTTTTACATACTGCTGAGTGAGAAGCCTTACCAATCGTTCCATAGCCTGTTAATTTTAAAATGAGTCGA
Source organism: Balneolaceae bacterium (assembly GCA_040882525.1). Taxonomy (GTDB): domain Bacteria; phylum Bacteroidota; class Rhodothermia; order Balneolales; family Balneolaceae; genus Rhodohalobacter. The sequence goes on from JBBEBD010000060.1 coordinate 64,104, forward strand.
AGTTGACAAAGTTAAATATCCACTTTTTTGAAATATTTAATTACAAAATTATTTAATGTTTCCGCGGGAATTAATCTTTCTTTTTGAAAGATGTAAAACTACCTTTCTGCATGGTTCAGCTAAAAGCAACATCACTGGAAAAATATTTCGGGCGAAAACAGGTTTTTACCGGTTTAACATTCTCTTTTGAGGCAGCGGTTATCGGAATTGCCGGGGCTAACGGAGCGGGAAAATCTACCCTGTTAAAATGCCTTACCGGTTTATTAAAACCTACATCCGGTTCCGTTGAATGGAAATTAAAGGATGCAGCATTAACTCCCAAAAACCTGAAGCGCCATCTGGGCTTTACAGCCCCTTATATTCAGCTCTATGAAGAGCTTACCGTAAACGAAAATCTGCAGTTCATTGTTGATCTTCAGAATGGAAATCCTGCCGTATCCATTCCCGCACTGCTTAACCGGTTTGAAGCCGGAGAGCTTTCGCAACATACATATGGAACGCTTTCAACAGGCCAGCAGCAGCGGATTAAACTCGCGGCCGCTATTATTCATCAGCCGGAAATACTGGTGCTGGATGAACCGGGTTCAAACCTGGATGCAAAAGGGAAAACGGCAGTCCGTGCCTTAATTTCAGAATTTCGTCAGTATCATAAAATGGTATTGCTCGCATCCAATCAACCCGATGAGCTCGATCTTTGCGATGATATCCTAAATTTAAATCACAACTGATTCCATGTACACGCCCGAAGATAAACAATTGGCCAAACAACTTCTCGAACATAGCGTACAACTGCAGACGGGCGAAAATATTATGCTCCAGTTAATCGGGTTAAATGGCCTGGGATTGATACGAGCACTGGCTGAAGAGGTACGCAGGAAAAAAGCACATCCTTTCATCAAACTGGAAGATCCTGAAATTAACCGGGTCCTTCTTGAACAGGGAGATGAGGATTTTTGGAAAAATCAATCTGATACAGACCAGCTTCCTCTTATGAAACAGATGGACGCGTTCATCGGCATCCGGGCCAGTGAAAATATTTATGAAAATTCGGAAGTTCCGAAAGAAGCCAACAAGGCGTATTCTCAAAATTTCCTGAACCCGGTCCACTTTGAAGAGCGTGTAAATCATACCAAATGGGCGGTGTTACGGTATCCTTCTTCCGCTTTTGCCATGAACGCAAAGATGCCTTCGGAAACCTTCAGGAAATACTATTACGATGCCTGTCTGTTTGATTATAACAAGCTGCATGAAGCCATGAAACCCCTGGAAGAACTCCTCCGAAAGACGGATGAAATTCATCTGAAAGGGAAAGGAACAGATATCCGTTTTTCCGTCAAAGGCCAGAACTGGGTTCCCTGTTTCGGACGAAGAAATATTCCCGACGGTGAGCTTTTTTCATCTCCTATCCTCGATTCGGTTGAAGGTGAAATCACCTATGCACCCTCGGTTTACCAGGGAAAACCATTTGAATTTGTGAAACTGAAAGTAGAAAAGGGTGTCGTGGTGGGTTTCGATTCATCCAATAATTCTGCACTGGAAGAGATCCTGGATACCGATGAAGGAGCCCGTCGGTTCGGCGAATTCAGTTTCGGACTCAATCCCGTTATTGAAAAGCCGATGTATGATATCCTGTTTGATGAAAAAATTTACGGCTCCAACCACCTCACCCTGGGTAAAGATTATGAAATAGCCCCGAACGGCAACTCCAGTAACATCCACTGGGACCTGGTTTGCATCGGTGCGGATGTACTCCTGGATGGCGAGTTAATCCGGAAAAACAGGCTGTTTGTGAAAGAAAGTTTAAAGGGGCTGAATCCGAATAGGCTTTTGTAGCAGAACCTGTCAGGTACTGTGTTAAAATTCAAGTTTTCTTTGTAGTTTTCTATTCAAAG
>JBBEBD010000061.1:0-65728 GCA_040882525.1 Balneolaceae bacterium
GTGTTTTCGATTTCGTTCCGACCAAAAAACGGTCGAAACTGCGCTCAAACTGACGTTAATTAGTTGAAAGGTTCAAATTTTTCAGCAAGCTTTTTCAGTAAACCAATTGCAATTTTAAGCGGATTATCAAGTATTCCCTGCATGTTATTAGTTGCTTAAAAAGATTTTCTGTGAAATGATTATCTACCGACTCGAAATCTTCCTTCAAACTGAACATTTCCGGCATTGAGTACCTGCAACTTTACAATAATGTAAGCAGGTCGGAAAAGACAATTGTAGATGTCAGACAATGGATGCCTGATTGGTAGATTACGTTATAGAAATTTAACCTTAGCCGATTTTTAGAAAATTTAGCTTCAGGAAAGTGGCAGCCGGAGACTTTTATCTGATGAGATGTTCAGATAGGCCGGGTTGTTAACAGTACTATATCTCATAAAATGCTTACCACCTGAGTTCGATTGTTAAAATAGTTACGATTCCTGAGCGCCACAAGGGTATAGTTCTCAGAATTTATCAATAACAGGCTCCTTTAGAAGCCTCCTGCTATTGTGCCACGAAAAAGGGGGGCAGAATTCCTGCTTCTGACTACAATGAACCCACTCCGGAGGAGTGGCATGTTTGTAGAAAATGATAAGACATCAGCCCGATTCCCCCGAGGCTGATATTTATGAAAAGGCTGTTCATCCAATCGAGGGTTGGTCACGAGCCTGTAAATAACCCCGGACCACACCCCCCGGATTATGAACCCGGTTTTTGCCAGAATCCGGGCCGGGGGGTTGTATTTTACCCATTCACATTTTTTACAAATATACGGCTCCGCCGGAGCCGGCCCGTAGTGTGATTATTGGCAAATTGGTTTAGTGGTATGTGATGAAAATCTATGGCGGAAACACCAGAAAAAAGGTTCCTGTTATTATGCTATATAATAAAGAGATTCCTTTCGGTACGCTCAGAGTGGATGTTTAAACACATTTTAATCGAACTGAGATTTACCGGTAGCAGCTTTCATTTGTGCTAATTACGAGCATTTCCCACTTATCCCGTCTTGAGACAATGATGATAAAATTCAGAGACATCTTACGCCATCTGGCAAAAAAAGAATTGATTATCTGACATAAGCCTGAAGTTGCTGAATAGCACAGGAAACGTAATTATATACACTTTGCTTTTCTATACCCATAACCTTTGCGATTTCAGAGTTGGATAAGCCATTATAAAACTTAAGATAAATAACCTCTTTTCGCCGGCCTCTCAGATTATTAAATGCCAATCTTAGTTGATGCCTGGTTTCATTTTTAGTTTCAAAATTAATGATCACCTGTTCAGTATTGAAAACTTCATGGGAATGATTCTCAATATATTCTTTATTTCTCTCATAATTTTTTCGCTGTTTATTAAGTTTTCTAAAAACAATTCTTCTTAATGAGCTTAACAGGTATGAATTCACAGAATAAGCTTGATTAATATTCTCTTTTCTATTCCAAATTGTAAAAAATAATTCCTGTATACAATCTTTCACAAACTCTTCATTAGAGACTATCTTAAAAGCATAATAAAAAAGATAATTATAGTATTGAGAGAATAAATCTGCTAAAGCTTCCTTATTCCCTTTTTTAATTTCTGACCAAAGAACATCATCTTTTTTATTTTTACTGACCTGCACAGTTTCTTCCTTAAAAAACTCTGTTTTTGTACTTATTCCCATTGCTGACTTACTATAGTGATTAATATTTATCCAAGTACTTTATAGTGGCAGCTGTGCTGCCACAGATTAATGAACAAATATTCATTAATGAACACATAGTAAAATACTCACAAATTTTAAAAAGTCAACAGATAGTTCGGATTATTTTTTTAGTTCAATTATTCAAGCTATCTCCCGATTTTATCTTTATTTTATTACCTTTCTGAAACTTGAAAACACCCTGACAGCCACGCTTTATAATCATTATGAATAAAAACTCAGCAGGAATTACAGAATCGGCTGCAATCCAACCTGAAAATTCATGACAAAAATCTCCTACTGTTGTCTGCATTGATTTTGAATACTTTAACAAAATTGTGAATTCTCTCATTAACTCAACAAGGCAGAATGCCCCGACCCAGTAATTCTATAAATACACGTCTCATCAGTAAGGTATGTACGCTTTATTATCATCAAAGCCTGAACCAGCAGGAGATTGCCGATCGGTTACATCTTTCCCGCCCGAAAGTTTCAAGACTGTTAACGCAGGGAAAAGAGCAGGGGATCATTAAAATAACGGTGAATGTACCGAATAATAATTACCTGGAAACCGAGACCCTGCTGGAAGAAAAATATAAACTGAAAGAGGTATTGATTACCGATATTGAAACACCCGATGACAAATCATCTATCGGGATAATAAAGAGCCAACTGGGACAGTCAGCTGCAAATTATCTCATGCGAACGGTTTCCGAAGGTGATATTATAGGAGTGACCTGGGGAACCACTCTGCACTCAATGATAAATTCATTACAACCGAAACCGGTTAAGAATGTTCATGTAATACAAACTTTAGGTGGTGTAGGACCTCCGGAGGCCAAAGCACATGCGATGGATATTTCCCGGAGCTTGTCACAATTACTAAACAGCCGTCTCACCCTGCTCCCCGCTCCGGGCATCGTGGATAGTAAAGAGTCAAAGAAAATTTTGCTCGGCGACCGGCAGGTAAACACAGCTCTTGATCTTTTTTCACAAATTAAAATAGCATACGTTGGAATAGGCGCTGTCAGCACCAACCCGGTTCTCGGGAAAGACAGTTATGAGTTATCACCTGCTCTAAAAAAACAGATTCATGAATCAGATGCAGTCGGTGATATAGGTTTGAATTTTTTTGATATTCAGGGCAGGCCGGTTGACACAAAATTCCGTGACCTGTTTATCGGTATGTCTTTAGAAGAGTATAAAAAAGTAGATACAGTAGTCGGAATCGCAGGTGGCTATGATAAATTTGAAGCTATTGCCGGAGCACTCAGCGGCGGGTATATTGATGTTCTTATCACCGACCAGGTAACCGCCCGAAAACTGGCAAACAGCTAATTAATAATTATCAGCGATTTATTAAATAACCGGTTGCTTCACAGTTCGGCACAAATATTCATTTACTTTTGCTTTTAACCCGCCACTCTGGCGCCAAAGGCAAATTCTCCGTTGTGGAAGGCTTTTCGACTATTCAACATGGCTACTATAATCCTGTCGCGACTGACTCTGTACCTCTGGCGCGAATTAATTCATTTCTTACTTCAAGTTCACGAAACAATTCTGTCGGGTTTATTGCCGCCCCGCCACGCAGCCTTGCTTCGCGAAGCAGTGGTCGTACATCAGTCCAAAATGCATCCTGCAGAATTTCCTGTGCCCGTGTTACATCATTTGCATCACGGGCTTCTTCAAGTTCACCGCGATTTACCAGAAGCGCGCGGGCAAAGGCATTCTGAATCGCCTCCACCGACTGAAGTAAATCTTCCAGCGGGTCTTTCACATTATGGCTGGCATCTATCATCCAGGAAATTGCAGAAAATACCTCCTCCTGTTTATCAATATTTTCAACAAGCTCACAAAAAATCAAAAACAACTGGTATGGCTTAATGGAACCCGTCGTCAAATCATCATCACCATATTTAGAATCATTAAAGTGGAAACCACCCAGCTTTCCTTCCAGCATCAGGGTTGCAACAATCTGTTCAATATTGGTATTTGGCAGATGGTGGCCCAGATCAACCAGTGTCTTTGCCTGATCCCCCAGTTTTGATGCCAGGAGCATGGATGTTCCCCAATCGGGGATTACCATAGAATAAAAATTAGGTTCATATGGTTTATACTCAATCAGCATTTTCCAGTCTGATGGAAGCTGATTGTAGATTTCTTCCAGCGAATCCAGGGTCCGCTGAAGGGCCTTTCTGAAATTTTGTTGTCCCGGAAAGTTAGAGCCGTCGGACAGCCAGATAGTGATTGCTTTCGACCCGAGAGCTTCTCCATGCCGTATCACTTCTATATTGTGATTAACCGCCTGTTTTCTGACCGCCGCATCTGTATGACAAAGTGATCCGAATTTATAAGAATATTCCTGATCTTTTTGATCCTGAAATGTATTGGAGTTTACCGCATCAAATTTCAGATCGAGTTCTTCTGCCTGCTGACTGATCGCTTCTGCATCTCCCGGAATATCCCATGGAATGTGCAGCGAAATTGCGCCGCTGGAACTATTCAGCGCATGAAGTAGTCCAACATCTTCAATCTTTTCCTCCAGGCTTCCGGGTTCTCCGCCGATTGGGAATCTTCCGAAGCGGGTACCACCTGCTCCCAATGCCCAGCTAGGGATTGCCACCTGGAAATGTGAAAGGCGGTTAATGACAGATTCAGTATCCATATTCTTCAGGGCTAACTGATCTGCTAAAGTTTCATAAGAAATCCGATGGCTGCCTGACCTCTTCTCATTGTGGGACCGTATCTGTTCCGGAGTGATCTTCATATTGTTTTATGCTCTTATTGAGACCGGGTGAATTCAAATAATTAATTAAAAATAATCTGTTAGCAAAAGTCGAGATATTTGTCCAGCAGGGGCCCTGGCAAAGAACTTTCGCCTTCAGCTCATGCATGCAGACGACGCTTGTCCCGCAGGGATGCCCTGGGCAAAGGATTTTTCCGTCGGCTGACGGATTCAGACGCTTCCCACAAGTCTTACGTTGGGGAAGGTCTTTTTTAAAGCTCTTTCTCTTTCATCCAGAATGGTGAGGTTCCAAACCACAGCAGCATTCCGGCCAGCATTAGACTCGTATGGGTATCAAACATTATTCGTTCTGTAAAGACAAGTACAGAGGGTATCACTGTAAGTGCCAGGCCCGCCAGGGAGATTATCTTTAGCAAAAGGGTCATATGGATGTTGGTTGATTATGGTTTCATTTTTACATTGGTTCGGTTGTTAACAAGCCTGCTTTTTTGGGTTGTCAGTCCCCCTTTGGAGCCGGTTCGGGTGCACGCCTCTTCCTTTCGTCAGATGGCAACTGCAGCCGTCAGACGAAGAGTTATCTCATAAATGCTTCTACCAGCCCGCCATCTACCGGAATAATATGGCCGGTGGTATTTTCAAAATTTGAGCTGAGTAACTGGTATATCGCTTCCGCTTGCTGAGCCAGTGAAACCGGTTTTTTAATCAGGGTTCTGCCTGAGTAAAATTCAGCCAGCTTTTCCCTGAGTGATTCTGTATCCTCACCTTTATCAAATTCCACTCTGTATTTTGTGAGTGATGCAATCACCCGTTCGCGCGGAAACATACTGCTTCCCTCCACTACCGTGGCCGGGGCCACACCGTTAACCCGCACTTTGGGGGCCAAACCAATGGCAAGTTCCCGAACCAGGTGGTTTGCAGCGGTTTTACTGGTATCATATGCCATGCTTCCGGCTTTGGCAACTACCGCATTCACACTGGTTGTAATTACCAGGCTTCCTTCAAGGTTTTGTTCTTTCCATATTTTTGCAGCTTCATCAGCCACAAGAAAATTCCCTTTTACATTGACTGCATAACTTTTATCCCAGGCTGAGTCAGCCACATTTCCATTCTCATCAGGAGTGGGATAAAATCCGGCCGTTACCACTACATGATCAATTCCTCCGTATGCAAGCAAGATTTTTTTCAGTGCATTCCGTACAGACTTCCGATCTGTAACATCACATTCCAGGCCGATCACATCTCCTGATCCGCTGATTCCAGACCCGGCAACCCCGATACCCATTCCTGTTCTATCCAGGATTTCATCAGCCGTCTTCTCGGCAGAAGGTTTGTCAATGTCCAAAGCCGCCAAAGTTCCCCCTTCCCGAATCAATTTTGACACCAGTGCCTTTCCAATGCCACTGCCGGAACCAATCACAGCTATAACCTGGCGTGAGAGTTCACTTTCCGGGGGCATTCTCTGCAGTTTAGCCTCCTCAAGAGCCCAGTATTCAATATCGTACGCTTCCTGTTTGGGCAGAGCCGTGTATTTAGCAACAGATTCAGCCCCGCGCATTACCCCAATGGCCGCAGTATAAAATTCTGCAGTTACACGCGATTCACTTTTATTTTTCCCCCATGTAATCATGCCCAAACCGGGTATCAGGATAACCGTCGGATTTGAATCCCTCATTGCCGGTGAATCTTTATCCATGTGATTATTGTAGTAGGCTTCATAATCTTTTCGATACTGTTCAAGGCCCGTACTAATCTTGTCCTTCAGTTCGCCGAGGTTATTTTTCTGAGGATTCCAGTCTACATATAGCGGTTTAATTTTGGTTCTGAGAAAATGATCGGGACAGGATGTTCCCAGTTCCGCCAGACGCGGAGCGTCCGTGGAATTGATAAATTGCAGTGTCAGTTCATCATCCTGAACCGTTCCTATAAATTGCTTTTGACGGCTGACCTGCCCACGCAGGTACGGCAAAATTCCAGTGATTATTCTCTGCCGCGCTTCCTCCGGCAGAGATTCATACTTGGGACCTCCGTAAGAGCTTTCACCTGATTCATGTTCAGCCAGAAAACCCGCCGCCCGGTTAATCAGGTCAATACTGAGTTCATAACACTCTTTATCATCATCAGCCCAGTTGATCAGTCCATGTCCGCCCAGGATAATTCCTTTGATTCCCGGATTTTCTTTTATCGTTTCCTGCAGTTTCAACCCAAGTTCAAATCCCGGCCTCATCCAGTCAACCCATGCCATCTCTTCACCATAGATTTCCTGCATCAGTTCTTTGCCATTATCTGCGGTTGCAATGGCAATAACCGGCACCGGGTGTGTATGATCCACAAACTTATAGGGAATGAAACTATGCAGAGGAGTATCAATAGAAGGAGCCCTGGGATTCAGATTGAAGGTACAGTGGGGATACATCTGAACCATTGAATCTTCAGCCGGGGTTTTCAATCCATTATTTTCAAAGTCATGATAAATCTCCTGCAGGGCAATCAGCTTATCCTGGTACAGAGACGCGAAATTCGTTTTTTTGGCTGTCCGTAAATCACCACCCGAACCTTTCACCCACAGCACTTCAACCTGCTCCCCGGTAATTGGATCCTGTTCCTTTAGTTTACTTGATGTATTTCCACCACCTGTATTGTTGATATAGGAATCACAGCCTAGCAGGTTCGAACGGTATACAAGCCTGCCTGTGGGATTAAGCTCATCAGCTATGTCATCATCCCACTTATTCTCTACCTGTCTGAAATATTTGGTGATATTGCTTTCAGAATCATTTCCTGTTTCAATAGTGTCCAGAAAATTTCTATTCATTACGTCTTCCATTATAATACTATAAATTTTGTCATTAGATTTAATCCCTTATCACACCCGGAGCCACACGTTCCTGTTCTGATTGTACCAGCTGTTTTTGCATTAAGAAACTGAGCCCTGAATACGACAAAACAGCAATAAACCACCCGGGTAAACCAAGGAAAAAGATTTCGACTCCGAAATAAATATTAATAAACAGGCACATGGTAAGGGTTAAAAACCACGTTAAACCTGCGGCCCAGTTAAACTTAACACCCGTTTCTTCTGCATAGTTGCTCATCAGGTTCAGTCTTTTGAAATACATCACATCAAGAAAAACCACAGCACCCATTGGCATCAGAACAAGGCCATACAGAGCAACGAAATCGAGCAGGTTCATAACCAGGGCAGGGAAACAGGCAATGATGGTGGTTACCAAACCTGTAAACAAAGTTACTTTCCACCGTTTCCAGTTGGGTGTTACCGACTGGAATGCCAGACCGGCACGGTAAATAGTTGGGTTGGCCGTAGTCCAGCCTGCGATAACCACACAAACAGCTCCCGCAATACCTGCACTGTTAAAAGCAATGACTCCCGGAGCCACAGCGCCGGCTGCAGCGGCCATCAGAATTCCCGAAGCAATCCATGCCAGGAAATGGCCGAAAAACATTCCGGCCGCCGATGAAAAACCCATCTGCCATTTTTCAGCAAAACGTAAAATAGACATATCCGACATTCCGATATGCATCGCCATGTTTGCGAACCAGGCAAAAAACATCACATGCCAGAACGTAAATTGTGTCAACCCTTCAGCCGGTACTCCGGTCCAGATTCTTTCCTGGGCTACAGGCCAGAAACCGGAAACGGAACTCACGCCCAGCTGTGGCAGAACGGCAATCGCAGCAGCAATAAACACCAGGAACATCCACGGAAAACTGATATTGGCAAACCGGGCAACATACTCGTAGCCGGCGATAGCTACAATCGTGATAACTGTTCCCACTGCAAAAACTGTAACCACCCATCCGAAACTTGCAGGCATCCAGTCTCCCAGCCCGGGCATCGGGATATTAAAAGGCAGACCGACTGCAGTAGCCGCTACCGTGATCATGGCTCCGGCTAGGAAGCAAAACATAATGGCATTCACAATATTATAGATAAGAGCCAGATGCCCGCCACAGATTTTTTTCAACTGCCAGTACAGTGTCAGTTTTGTTTTCACAGCAACGGGTGCACAAAGAAAAGCCCAGCTGAGAACAGCCAGCAGGTTTCCAACCACAAGTCCCCAGATCAGGTCAACAGCGGAGACGCCGTGAGCAACAAAAAGTGCGCCAATTACAAATTCGGTTCCCGCGGTATGCTCTCCGGCATACATACCCAGGAACCCACGCCAGCCTTTCAGTTTTTCTTTCGGAACCGGTTCCCGTTCATACTCATCAATGGAGTCAAGCTTCGTGTCCAGGCGCTTTAGAAAATTGTCTGTCATATTTATCTCTTCATTAGTTAATTATGATGTTCTTCCTGGTGCAGGGGCGTCAGTATGATCTCATTTCCTGTCAGAAGGCTTGAGTTGAAAAGTAGCCATTTCCCATTAGATGTCCTCTGCGGGCGGGTTTGATAAAATGTTGAATTACTGTGGCGTGAGGTCGTTAAAGCTATAATTTTATACCCCGTTATTTCATATGCGATCGTGAGATGTTCGGATGGAAAACGCTGGCCAAAAACATCAGCATCTGCCGTATCAAACGTACGATCCACATTTGCTCTTTCGGAATAATCAAAACCTTTTATAACCTGGGAAGATGAAGCCACTGCGGCTATAAAAACAGCGGAAAAGCAAATTAAACAGATCCGTCCAGCCCGGAGAGAGCTGCAGGAATCAGAAAACGTAAAGGCACTACATATTTTCATGAACTCAACCATTGATCAAGACGGTTGTTGTAGGGTTATCCATTTCTGAACGAATAAATCAGATATTTTAACAGCCTCAATATTTTGCACGCTTTCTAACAAATAAGAGACAGACTAATATAAAATCTACTGTTAAATTTCTGATTCTTTTTATCTTAACATTAGAATATTATCATAATAAAGTTCAATCCTTCATAACATTTTTTCTTCTATAAGATATTTTAACTCTCTATATCAAAATGCTTTTTTATAAATTTTACATAAACATCCCAGTCTGAAGGATTTGGTCCATGCCCCCCACGATGCATGTAATAACCGATGGTATTCAGGATTGGCTCTTCTACTGGCGGCATTTCGTCTGTCCCTAAACCTTGCTTTCCAAACAATTCATAAACAGGCTCTGCAGCAACAGCAGCTAAAAATTCACCATTTGGATCTAACCATAAATCCTGATCACCAGTTTGTAATAGTACCGGGCGGGGTGCAATCAATGAAAGTAATAAATGACCATCAACAGGGATTTGTTCGGGATAGTCCGCAAACATTTTGAAATTGCCAGCGAATTGATAAGGATATCTGCCAGGTGCCGTCAGGTGTGCAATTGATTCGCCGAAATTACGCCCGTTAAGAGAAGCACCTCCGGCACCTGAACAGCATGCAATAACCATGTCAAAACGTTGGTCACGAGCCGCAGCCCAAAGTACCGTTTTACCAAGCCGTGAAGCCCCTGTTAGGGCTATTTTGTTGGAATCAATATCTTTATCGGTTTCCAGATAGTCCACTACCCTGCTCAATCCCCATGCCCAGGCGGATATTGCTCCCCATTCATTGGGTGCCGGTTCATTTTGCCCTTCTTTTAAATATAGATTTCGCACACCGTTCTTGTTTATTCCCTCAAGGAAATCCGGCTCAATATCACCATAGTAAACCATCGCTACCCCAATACCCTGGGATAAAAATAGTTCTAATTGTTCATCAAAACTTCTGAATCTTGTATCCTCAGATACAGGAACCCTTTCCTGTGATCCACTATCCCAATATTCTCCAGGTTTTATCATGGGATCATCCACTCGTGCTAAATTTGGCAGAAAACTGATAGAAATAATTAGTGGAACCGGCTTAGATGTATTAGCTGGCAAATATAGTAATACATCCATTTTTGGACCATCTTTCTTGCTTGAAAAAGATACTGTTAACTGCTTACGAATTGCTTTCCCATCAAACGCAGGGCTTCCCTTCTCAAACAAATCAAAGGACATATCTAAACGTGGTGCAGGAGTAAAACCATATTCGAACTGATAGAACAATTCTAATAATTCAGGACGTCGTTTATTAACCCATGTATCAACATCATTCACTTTCTCACCATTAACTAATGTTAATGGGTCTTGTAATACATAACTACCGGCTTTTGATTCATTATAATTAACAGGAATTCCAGCAACTGTATCAGGTGTATTTGATTGGCCATTAACCTGATCATAATTTCCTAAAACAAAAATGATCAAAAAGAGATATTTAAGGAAATATTTATTTTTGAATAACATATTGTTTTTTGGTTGAATTTTTTTCTCTTGATGATATGAGGAAACATCTGTTACAATGGTAAACACTGTACAACAGAGTTCCCCATACATCCGGGGATGCGAACTTCGGCAAAGTTCAGAACGACCAAATATCTCAGTTAAATTTTGAACTGGATATTGGAAAGAATGAAAGTACCGGCACTTTCCTCGTCAACCGGCCGGCTGACGATAAACAGATTGTGTGTACTGCCATCCGTTACGGGTTCCATATCTACTGTTAAACCCTGGAACATCGGCCCTTCGGGTGACTGAGGAGCATTTGGTGCAAACTCAGCTTCACCGATTTTAGGTCCGTCGGGACTGTCTAAACGGAATTCAAAAACATAGTTTGTTTCAAGGGGTGCCATTGAGGCAGTCATAATTTCAGCAGAACGGATTCCGGTAAGGTCAATTTCATCAAAACTGAAATGTCCTTGGCTTTCAGGTACCATCATTAGCAGATTCCCTTCATATGTCATCTTTGAATAACCTTCCATGTTACCGGCAGATGAAAAACCTACAGAGCTGTTTCTGAGATATTTGCTGGAACTGCCCGTCTGTGGTTTAACACCGGCGCTGCCCTGATCTGTATAACTTGCTGAAAGAATGAATACTCCATCGGGAGTTAACTCATTACCCTGAACAGGATCCACGGAACCGGATTGAGGTAATGATTCAGCAATTTCACCTTCCTGTACCAGAGACTGAATCCATGTTACCATTTTGCGTGCATCCGTCTCAGTAATATCCAGATGAGCCGGCATCATGGTTTCACCCCATACACCTGAACCGCCTTCAATAATCTTAGTTACCAGTTGCGGAACTGCATCGGCTGAATCTCTGTAATATTCTGCAATTCTTAAATAAGACGGGCCGATGGATTCGGTATCAAGTGTATGGCAGGCCCGGCAATCAAGGGTTTCTATCATGCTTTTTCCACTCATAGCATCCGTTACAATTTGGTGGCCCTGTGCCTGTTCGGCCGCATCCCCACCTTCCGTGTAATCAGCTGATACAAATAGTGTAGAGAGATCTTCAGTTGAACCATCTTCATCCTCAACAGTAATTTCATATTCAACCGGAGTACCTGGAAAATAAAAGGTATTATTACCTTTGATCAGGATGTTGACTACGGGAGCGGCGTTACCTGCATAAACGGCAATCTGCCGGCTGGATTCACTGAATTCAGCATCACTTACTTCAACGGATATTAAATATTCCCCGATCTCGTCATAGGTGTATTCAATTTGAGGTACGGAGGTTTCCATCGTACTGCCATCACCCAGGTCCCAACGGTAAGTCAGTTCATCCTGTTCAGGGTCACCGGCTGTAACACTTGCTGTTACAGTAAGGGGAAGAGTACCCGATGTTTTATCCACAATTACCTCTTCAACAACAGGAGCGCGGTTTCCAGAGTTATAGTCTATGAAAGACAAAGCTGAATCATCATTCCGAGAAAACCATCCGCTGCCATATTCCAGCAAATAGATCCTGCCTTCCGGCCCGACCTCCATATCAATAATATTATTAAAATCTGTATCAGCCATAAAGGAATCCATTTTGTCAAAATCCCCATTTGGCTGCATGCTTACGATTTTTATCCACCCTCGTATCCAGTCATAGAAAAACAGTTTCCCATCAAAATATTCGGGCAGCTTATTTCCGTCAGGGTACATATCCGTGTAGTAAACGGGACCTGCCATGGCGTTTCTTCCTCCGGTTCCGACAGCAGGAAATTCTTCTGAAGCACCATATGGATACCAGATAAAAGCAGGTTGTGCAGGAGGCAGTTCTTCAATTCCTGTATTAAGCCTCGAATTATTAACCGGGTTTTGAGGGTCAAATGCCTCGCCGGATTCTCCTGTGGTATAATTATAAGTATGGTAGGCGTAGTTATCACCCACAAACATCGGCCACCCGAAAAAGCCGGCTTCACGTGCCTGGTTTAGTTCATCATATCCCATCGGGCCACGTGTTTCAAGACTGTCATTACTGGCATCAGGCCCCACTTCACCCCAGTACAGGTAACCTGTTTTCTGGTCAATAGAAATCCTGTATGGATTCCGGTTTCCCTGAACATAAATCTCAGGACGTGCTCCCTCTGTCCCTTCAGGGTAAAGATTCCCTTCCGGAATATCATAACTCCCGTCCTCATTCACACGAATCCGAAGGATTTTTCCGCGGAGGTCATTGGCATTTCCTGAGGAACGCATAGCATTATACTGCTCAAAGCCAGGGTTTTCGTCGAGAGGTGCATATCCGTTGTTTATATATTTCTGATCCGGTTGATTAAATGGAGTGGAATTATCACCCGTTGAAAGGTACAGAAGCCCATCATTATCAAATGCAATCGAGCCACCGGTATGGCAGCAGATATCTCTCTGTGAATAAAGTTCAAGGATTATTTTCTCTGAATCGGTAACAATTTTGTCCTCTTCGAATGAGAAACGTGAAAGCCGGTTCACTGAAGTATCCACAGGGCTGTAGAACAGAAAAATGTGACGATTATTCTCAAAATCGGGATCGGTCTGGATGCCCATCAAGCCTTCTTCAGCATTCACACCGGGTATATCTGTCTGCCAGTACACATCCAGGTTTCCGGCCATGCTTAAAGTGGAATCGCTGTTTTTGTACAGAAATATTTCACCTCTTCGCTGGGCAATCAGTACATCCCGGTTGGGTAAAATGGCCATTTCAGTAGGTTCGGTAAATTCGCCTGTTGATAGTGAAACCTTGGTAAAACGATTTGCTTCAGGCACCCGGTGTGTTGTGGCTTTTGAGTAATCCGGAATTTTATTTTCACCAATCGCGTACTGTATCCCCGCAAGAATATGCTGCAGGAATAAGTCATTGCTATAAGCTTCATTTGTATGCCCCAGGCCGGTATAAAAAGCTCTGCCTCCGTCATAATCATGATACCATGCAATCGGGTGCTCTCCCATATCGGCACCACCCTCGTAACTGTCCTCATCAACAGAAAGCAGAACATTCACATTTTCATTTAAATTTTTATAACTGTACCACTCGTCGGTATGCTCCCAGTTCTCCGGTAAAAACTCAACCGATGGATGTGTATGATCACCGACAGTTAAAACACCCGGCTGTACATTCGGATGGGGATCATTAATTCCCGGGTGATCCAGGAAATAACCACCGGCCAGGCGTCCGTACCAGCCCCACTGATATTCCGTGTCAGCTGCAGAATGAAGCCCCACATATCCCCCGCCGGACTGAATATACCGCTCAAAATCAGCTTCCTGATACTCATTCAGAACATCACCCGTCGTATTCAGAAAAATAACGGCTGAATATTGCTCAAGATTTGCTTCCGTAAAATGATCGGCATTCGTCGTTGTATCCACTTCAAAACCATTTTCCGACCCCAGTTTCTCTATTGCCGCAATCCCATCGGGAATAGAGGCATGATAAAAGCCGGAGGTTTTACTGAAAACCAGGATCTTCGGATCTCCGTCGCGTACGCCGGAACAGGAGCTTATTAAAATGATTAATGGTAAGATTGCTAAGAGGCCGCTGTTTAAAACATTACTTTTCATCAATATCCTTTTTGGTTGATATATCCATTGTTGACGTATCCGGTGCTTACATTTGAACTGTTAAAATGTTATAGCCCGGATAAAATAACATAATTTTTGAACTTTCCTGTTAGACAGAAAATTCTTCTGTAGCTATAGAATTATTACCGGCAAGTCAATTTATTTTTTTAAGCGGAAGCAACGTAACCGGCCCGAGCAGACCTGAGTCCATTGGTTCCCAATCAGACGCATCAAATGGCTGGTAATTTATATTAACCATATTAATATCATGGAATTTTTGCCACCGTATTCCCTGCCTGTGCCTGTAATCATGTCCACCTGCATACCCATCCGGTTTGCCTCTTCCACCTCCATCCACTCAGGTGAAAGATATTCAACAGATACGTCTTCATAACCATCCACTCCGTAAATCGGTGAAATTTCAACTCCCCCGATATTAACGTCCGCCATCTTTTCCAGATGGATTGTGATGCCCTCTTTGGTAACTGCATTTCCCATCCACCACCATCGGGTCCAGGCTTTTTGATTACTGTTTATTTCCGGCCGGGTAAACGTTTCAGCCAAACCTGATTCTGCCTGCAGTGCAGCTGTATTCGCAGGAATCATGAACAGGATTCCGGCAATGCCCCCGATAATAATCTTTATAAATTTTCCCTTCCGGTCTGAATTAATCATGTTCATCACCTTTGGTTATATGAAAAGTTATTTCTTTATTTCAAACTCACGTTATTTATGTTTTTACGACCTTGTTCGCTTCCTTTAATTTAATAATGTGTGTGATTTGCCACCTTCCGTTGCAGATACCTGTGATCTTTTTTACGATCTGTATCTGTCACTGCATTTTTATGCCCGTATATCCGAAGCTGCCCGTACTCAAGAGTAACCACTTCTTCTGCACCGTTACCGGTAAAATCAAACATGTGGAAGACAGGTTCACCAAAATATAGATCTCCTTTCCCCTTGTCATTCATTCTGAACTTATACCAGAACAGCTCCTCTTCCCCATTCCCGCTCCAATCGCCTTTTACAAAAACAGGATTCCCATTAACAGGTTTTTCGGGCCAGATGCCGATCAGCTTCCCATTCGGGGTAAACCACTGCACCTGCGCCCACAAATAATGTTCCCCAGCCTGACGGTTGCCATATGTCCGCGCACCGACAGCAACCTGCGGCCCGTCAACACCGGATAAAAAATATCCTGTTTCAATCTGCTGGGTATGTTCGGCCATCTTCTGCCACACCAGTTCTCCTGTTTCTGAATCATATACCACAACTCCGACTTCGCTGTGTGCCGCAACCATCTCTTTTCTGCCATTGCCGGTCAGGTCGGCAAATCGATAGCTGTCCGCATGATCCCGGTTGTTGTAGAAGAGATCAAACCGGTTCCAGATCTCCCGGCCTTCGGCATTCAGAAGCAGTGAACCGGCAGCAATTTCATCTATACCATCCCCTGTAAGATCAACCGGATATATATAGTGACCAAGGTGATCTTTTGATTTTACCTCTTCGTGCTGCCACAACTGTTCCAGTTCATGGGTATAAGCGGTGATATTTATCTGTCCGCCAAAATCAGTAAACGCAATTACATGATCCGGGTAATCTCCGCCCAAATTTCCAATCGCCAGCCGGAAGTTGTTATAAACATGCGGCAGGGTATCTGTAGGCCATTGGGTTTGAAATTTAACCTCACCTGTTTTTCCGTCTGCAGCAACCAGCCATTCAATTCCATCTTCATATCGCCAGTGGATGGCTTCAGCTGAACCGTTCCGGTCCAGGTCCCATACCAATCCGGGAGCTTCAAATTCAGAACGTTCAGCGGTGTATTCAGAAGGAGCGGACCATGACCAAAGTTCTTCGCCTTCATAATTAAAAGCATGCGCTGAATAATCTCTGGTTAAAACAAGGAAATCAGTTCGCCCGTCACCGGTCAGATCACCGAATTTTACCGCTCCGGAATTGGGTATATCATACGATTTCAGCAGTTCAGCATCCGGATGTAATTCATGGTATTTCAGATTATCTTCAGCAAAATTTTCATCCTTGCTCAGAACCAGTACGTCAAGAACCGGGCCAGCCATAATCTGCATAAGCCGTAAATAAATGCTCCCTTTATCCAGCTCAAAAGTTCCGGCTTTTCTCCAGTTCAGCGGTCTGTCTCCCAGGTAAGAATCGTTTAGTTTATCATCCACAGCAATCCTGAAATAACTGTTTTCATCACCATGTGTACGGGCAAAAAGATGCCATGTCCCATCTTCCGGTATTTCGATTTCAATTACATATTGCGACCGCGACCCCATAAAAAGGGCTGTGTTATTAAACAGCCAGTCAACACCCAGCCGGTTTGCATCTGTGATATAATGATCTTTCGGTAACCGGTCCAGGAAATCAGATGCGTCGAAGATCAGAGTGGATTCGGAAGCCCCGGAATAAGTGGCCGATTGGCCGGAACTTTCCGGTCCGCAATTTCCCAGCAGGAATAATAAAATAAAGGTGATATATATTGGCCGGTACATTCGGTTATTTTTGAGATGTGCTTTCCGAAGAACAAACGAAAAGAGCAAATAAGGAAAAAACTGAAAACGAAAGCTGATTCTTTGACATATCGGAGGCTGACTATATGAATGATTTATTACTTCATATGAAACATTTGTTCGAGCGGAGTCTCAACAGGAGAGTGATCAGGATTTGTTTCCATAATATCATGCATATATTCCCACCACTTTTTCATGACGGGCAGATCGGCTAGACCTTCAGTCGTGTTGTCCGCGGATATTTTTTGAATGGCAAACAAAGAACCGGTTTCCCTGTCCAGGTAAATGGAGTAGTCGTAAATACCCGCTTCTTTTAATGTCTTTTTCAGCTCCGGCCAGATTTCATCATGACGCTTTTTGTATTCTTCCTCACATCCGGGCTTTAACTTCATTTTAAAAGCTTTCTGTTTCATAGGTAGACATTAAGTTCAAAGTGATTTGATAAACAGTATGATTGAATCAATCTCATCATCCGGAAGAATTCCCAGGAATGATGGCATTCCTTCATCATAACCCTCTAAAATCTGCTCTCCCGGATTTACAAGAGCCTGACGGATATATTCTTCATCTGCTATCGCGGTTGAACCATCCCTGAACTGCCGTTCACTACCAAATAATCCTCTCATGGTTGGCCCCACACCGGTACCCTCCGAACCGTCTGTTGTATGGCAGCCCATGCAGCCTGTCCGCTGAAAAAGCTCACGACCTCTTTCCACAGTTGCCGGTTCCGGAGAAGCCGCACGGTTTTCAAAACTGCCGGCAGACAGGTCAGCCAGCAGTTCGACCGAATCGATACCGCTAAAACCTTCAGCGATCAGATCTATTGGTTCCAAATGATTCACTGTAAACCAGAAGTCATCCTTTATAGCCGTACCATCCGAGGCATTCAGTTTATATGAAACCTGCATCTGTTCTGTGTTAACGATATTCGGAATTGCAAGAAATACATTTTTCCCATCATCAGAAAGATGTGCAGAATAAACCGGGAGCAGTTCCTGTCCCGGTGATCCGTCAAGCCGGAAATATCCTGAGCCATAATCTTCGGTTCGCTTGTAATTCCAGCGTTCCACCCGGTAGTTTGAAACTTCTCTCACCGATTCTTCATCAAGTTCTTCATTAAAATGTAAAATCACACCGCCGTCTCTTACTTTGAAATCACCGGGCATATAGTCGGGCAGGCCGGTGTATCGAAGGCGCAACAAACCCGCAAGTCCGTCTGAATTCGTTCCCCATAAGGTAAAACCTGCCATATACAGCTGCCCGTCAGATGGATGAACCGCTCCTTTCATTGTGGGAACAGGATAATATCCCGGAATGAATGAAATACCCCCCTGGGCTCCCGATCCGGTACTGTCAATCAGCACCCGGAAAAGTCCGGGCCTGCCGTAGGAAAAATGAATCAAATTCCCGCTCAGCGGCCCCATCTGATCGCTGGTTATCCACGCCTGGCTGGTACCCGAGCGATCCACACTGTGGGGAATCCACATCAGGGGTGGTGTAATTGTTTCCGGAACAGTTTCCCTGTGCGCTGTGGCCGGCACTCCGTAATAATCACCTTTTTTCACTGAAAGAAGCGGAGTCGAAGGAACACTATGCCCTTCCTGGTCTGATGCGGTCAAAAGTCCTGTTTCGGGGTGAATTCCCAGGTAAGGTCCCCGGAAACCGGATGCGATGATTTCTGACGAGCGGCCGTCTTCTGAAATTTCAAGTATAACTCCGCTATGCTGAGACCCGGCCCGGATACCGCGGATTACAGCATCTGTAAGGGCACGCGGCCCCATATCCAGGGCGGCTCCTTTGGCTGCATAGAAACCGCCGCCAGGTTTGGCGACCATATCACTGGCCCATTCGCGAGTTTCAACCGACTGTGCCATCAGGTTGGAGAAATTTTCATAAAAATCTGCTGCGCCGTCCTCATTCAGATCATGCAGCCGGGTGATTCCGTCTTTTCCATAGACGTAAATTTCATCGTTTACGATTTCTATACTCTGAGTTTCGTAAAGACCAGAAGCAAAGCGGCTCCATCGCAGGCTGTTTAATCTTTCATCAATTCCATCCACAAGCCAAACATCCCCGTCAAATGTTACCACTGCCGCGCTATTATCCTCAAAAAAGGCCACATCCACAACCCTTACGTTCCGGTTCCAGGGATTCGGTACCGGCAGGGTTAATTCATCCACCACATACGCGGATGTATCCGGGGCTACTTTGCCTCTTGTTCTGACCGCTTCCGGCCACCGGTTGGAACCTCCTTCCTGAAAAGATGGAATGGCTTCGGGTTCACTGCTCATCAGCTGATCTGCTTCATCAATCCTTTCAGCACTTCCAAACCACATCTGCAGTGTAAATTCCACCGGCTCATCAGCAATTGATACATGTACTGATACATATCGATCCTCTTTTACATCAAAAGTCACTTCGCTATCCGTTTCTGAGAGCCTCAAAAGAGTCACATTTTCATCATCCTCATGATATATTTCCGCCCTGCCAGCAGAAACATCACTCCGTATCGCTCCGGGAATTTCTGCCGCCATCAGGGTAAGTACTTCATCCGGTTGATCGATCCGGAATGTCCGGGAAAACACCGTTCCGGCTTCACCTTCTGTACTGCCCGGTGCTTCAATAATATCAGTTTCCTTTACCGTGTAAGAGAGCACTGGCCCATGATCTGTAACATACACACCATTCCAGCGCCCGATATCATCCGGTATGGGTCCCCACGAAGGTTCATCCGGATGCGGAGCCGGGGGACGCGGATCAGAAAAACCGGATTCTTCTCCATTCCATCCGGGATAAAGCCCCGTAACGATATGAGGCGATTCAGTCAGGTACGACATCTGGTCATTCCGGCCCAGAAAGTCCGGGTATGCTTTTTGAGACACGCCTTCCAGTGGAACAAAATCTCCGGTCCAGGCAGCTGCCCACCGGAGCATATCGGTATCAAAACAGGCATAAGAATGTTCACCGAGAATCAACGCCAGGCAGCGGGGCGCTACATTATTTTCAGGGTACAGCTCTTCATTTTGAGATACCAGCAGCGATGTCGTAATAAAAGGAAACTCCCGCTCCACAAAGGGAGCAAATTCCGCATCCTCTAAATTAACTTCACTAATGTGCGGTTCTTCACTGCATCCTGCGACAATTATTACAAGAATCATAAGTAAAACGGAAAAACTGTAATTCTCAGTGAGTTTTTTCATCATAAGTTATTAATCATTCAAACCTGAAGGGCTTCGACTTCACTTCAGGTCACTTCGTTTCCTTCCGTTGCGCCTGCCTTCCGAAGCTTTGCCAAAGGCATCCCTTTGGGGCAGTGCAGGCAGGCTCAGCCTGACGGTTTTTATTACTGTTTAACTGTTACTGAAGGTGGATAGGCGTAATCCCACCACAAGCGGTCAATAAGTTCCGGGTCCGGTTCTCCATCATATGTGATGTACCTGTACCGGACTACATACGGAGAGCCCGGTTCGATGGACATATCTCCGAGCTGTGCCGGCGCATAGTTGAAAAAAGGTTCATCCGGATGAATCCGGACGGTTTGCGGATGCCGGAAATTGGAAGGATGACTCAAAATGGCAATTCCTGCAAGTTCGCCATTGCTGTGCCCCCCTATGTGCGTCCATCTTACGCGGGTTCCGTGTCCGTCACGACCAAGGCCCTCAGAAGTTAAAAACGTACCATTTTCCGGATCATCCCAATCTTTATGACCTCTGAATCCAACGCCGCCATACCTGTACTGCGGGAGAAACAATGGCTTGCCTGTATTTACTGTTTGAGTAACTTTAAGATCAAATACATGCAGATTACCACCACCGGCGGATGGATAAATTTTTACATTCCACTCTTCGTTGAGTGCAATTTCCGGTTCCGAACCAGACAAATTGATGAAATGGTGTTTGGTTCGAAAACCACCATGTACCGGGCCTTCCCATGCCGCTTCAAGAGAATCAGCCAGATCTACACGGCCGGTATTCAGATGTACATTCCAGAAATCAGGAGTATGGCCTTCAAATTCAGTATTTGTCCAGGCTGACCAGATCCCTGAATGATGAGGATGCTGGGGATTGAGATGAGCAGTCAGCACAACTCCGGCCGGAGACTTTACAGGGTGTATATATCCCCCCCGTTTGTAGCGATCGTCCAGTTCATCCGGGGGCGAGTTCTCCCCGTGATAATAGCTGATAACATCGCGGCCGTCCGCTTTAAAAGTTACGGTGCTGGAATCAAAAGATGTGGTTACCACAGAACCGGACTCAGCTGCTTTTTCCACCTGGTAGGTGCGTGAGCTGCCGGCTGCCAATTCATCAAGAATAAACCAGCCGCGGTTATTTTCTTCTACCTGCAGGGTTACTGATTCTCCGGAATCACCTGTCATTTGATAGATTCCCTGCTCTGTTTCATCGGGAAAATAGAATGAGACGATGGATTCTGAACGGTCTATATCACCGGCAGACACGGTAACCTGGTAGGATTGTGCATTGGTCAAATCATTCAGACAAACCAGAAACAGTACAGCCGCTGAAATACTCAGGAGGTTTTTATAAAGCCTTTTCATTATCAAAACGGGTGGATTTAGGGTGTGAGAATTTGGCTGACATCAATACCCAGCATTACCGAAAAAATAAAGTAGGTAAGGGCAGAGATGAGTATGGCAAAAAAGAGATTCAGCAACAATCCTGCTTTAGCCATTTCAGGTATTGTCATTATACCACTGCCATACACAATGGCATTTGGCGGTGTGGCTACAGGAAGCATGAAAGCACAGCTTGCCACCATAGCTACCGGAATGGCAAAAAGCATGGGGTCGTACCCGAGCGCAATAGCTACGGATCCGATCACCGGAAGGAATGCAGCCGCTGTTGCAGAGTTGCTGGCCAGTTCCGTAAACATGATGATAACAAGAGAAATAATAAAAATGATCAGGATCACGTGCCAGCCGGCCAGAATACCAAAATACCCGCCAACCCATTCTGCAAGTCCTGTTCTCTGAATGGCACCCGCCAGCGACAGTCCGCCGCCGAAAAGAATCAATACCCCCCAAGGTAGTTTCTCAGCATCTTTCCAGCGCAGCAGAAAGGTTGCTTTCTTCAAATCCACCGGAATCAAAAACAGGAGAAGGGCACCGAAAATGGCGATACCTGCGTCAGACAAACCCGGAATGGCATCTGTAAGCAGCGGGCGGGTTATCCATAAAACCCCAACTGTACCAAAGATAATTGCAACCATTATTTCCGGTTTGGAAATGCTTCCGAGACGTTTCATTTCGTCCAGGATATAGTCCCTTCCGCCCGGCAAACTTTCGATACGAACAGGATAGATGATATTGGCTAACGTATAGAATATAACCGGCAGGCCCAGGATCACTACCGGTATTCCTATCATCATCCATTGTGAAAAAGTAACTTCAACATTATAAGCCTCCTGCACAAATGCGATCATCAAAGCATTGGTTGGAGTCCCGATGACTGTTCCCAGCCCGCCGATACTTGCGGAAAAAGCAATGGCCAGCATCAGGGTTAGTCCAAAATTCTTGTACTGTTTTTGAACTTCGGGAGTATGTTCAGTGGTTTTTGTCAGTGCAATAACCGACATCGCAATCGGCAGCATCATAATAGTAGCGGCAGTATTACTGACCCACATACTCATTACAGCAGCGGAGACCATAAAACCGGCTATAATACTTCTTGGCTTGGACCCGATCAGCGATATTATATTAAGGGCAATGCGCCGGTGAAGGTCCCAGCGCTGCATTGCAATAGCGATGATAAATCCTCCCAGGAACAGGAAGATCATCGGGTTTGAATAGGGCGAAGCGGCCTCAGCAATCCCCGAAATACCAAACACAGGAAAAAGCACCAGGGGCAGCATGGCAGTAGCTGATATGGGAATTACTTCGGTCATCCACCAGATGGCCATCAGTGTTGCAACGGCTGCCGTTCTCCAGCCGGCCAGGCTTAAACCTTCAGGGGGACTTGATAAAATCATCAGCAAAAAAAGAAGGAGTCCGCCGGCAAATCCGGCCCATTTCATCGTGCCGATCTGCCCGTCGGGGGATTCGGGAACCGGGATATCCGCTTTTCCATCCTTTTGCTTTAATTCAGGGGCTGCGTTTTCCATTCTTTTTCTGCTTTGAGTTTTGCTGTTTATTTAATTTCTACTCTTTCTTCAAAATTTCACTGCAACTATTCAATTCTTCTTTTCAAATACTATGGCCGGAAAGGCATTCCGGCTTACAGTCTGGGTATTGTGAGTCCGCCATCCACCATAAAAACTTCACCTGTTGAATATGGGAAATCACCGGACACAAGAGAAAATGTTGCTTTGGCTACATCTTCAGGATATCCCCATTTGGGTTGTACGGTCAATCCTTCTCCTATAAGCTTGTCATATTTATCTGTCACGGCTGAAGTCATATCTGTTTTGATCACACCCGGACGCACTTCAAAGACCGGGATACCGTATTCAGCCAGGCGAACCGCCCATATTTTGCTATGCATGGCCAGGCCTGCTTTTGACATGCAATAATCGCCCCGGTTGGGAGAAACAACAGTTGCAGAAATAGAACCAATATTCACGATGACGGCTGTAAAAGAGTCCTTTTTTTGTTTCTGTTCCACCATCCAGTTTGCAACAGCCTGTGTAAGGAAATACGGGCCCTCAAGGTTAATCCGCATCACCCGTTCAAAACTTTCGTTTGTTGCCTGCAGTGGATCCAGTCTATCTTTGGGTGCAACACCTGCATTATTCACCAGCACATTAAGCCGGCCAAAGGCAGACTTAACATCTTCAACAATCCGCTTCCGGTCCTCTTCAGATCCAATATCCCCCCGGCAGTAGATCGCTTTTGACCCGGTTGAATTCAGTTCCTCCAGAACCTTCGTCACCGCAGACTCCTCACGCACGCCATTGATCGCGACATCATACCCGTTTTCACAAAGTTTCCTGGCAATCGCCAGGCCGATACCCCTCGAGCCTCCGGTAATCAGTGCAACTGGATTCATCTTTTGTGGTTTATTTTAGTATTTAGTTTTAATAAGTCCCCTCTCGAGAGGGGATACAGGGGTGTGTAAAATTCTGTCAATGAATCATACTGCCCCTTCTACACCTTAATCCCATGAAAAAATGTATAATAAGTTTCATCTCCGGCAATCCGTGACAGGTAAAGTGCAAGTTCACGCAAATGGTAATCACCCCACATGCTCGATTCTCCACAGGGTATTTTACGACCCTCTGGAATATAATCCCAGCCGTTTGGCCGGTGATAGACCGAATGCAGCAGCAGTCCCTGGTGGGAATCATCTGTGCTGAGGTACGGTTCTTCCATTAATGTTTTCGCAACTGTGAGTCCGGCCTGCCAATATTTGTCTGCTTTCTTTTTATCACCGTTGGCTTTCAGGTATCGGCCAAATCGCAAAAGCCCCTGGGCGCCGATAGCTGCCGCGGAGCTGTCAACCGGTTCAAATTTATTATATGGATCAGCTTTTTCTTTTGTATAGTCGCCGAGTCTGTGCAGGTTCGGCGCACCTGTATCCCAGTATGGAATGCCGTCTGCGGATGTATTCTTTATATAGAAATCACAGGTAGCTTCCGCAGCTTTCAGCATCATCTTTTCAATTTCAATTCTGCCTCCGAAGGGTTCCAGTTCTTCATCCGCCACTGTTTTCAGGAATTCAAGCTGTTCCGGGTACCCGCACATTGCCCACGCAAGCCCGCGGGTCCACGTCGAAAACGGAGAATATCCCTGCTGTGAATTCGGACAGCGGAATTGTCCGTCGGTTACATTAAAGACGGCTTCGTGAGCTGTTCTTCCCCGCACATCGTAAGAATCCCTGCCCTCACCATAATAAATGTTGTATTTAGCAGTGGATGATGCATGTTCAACCAGGCGGCCGAGAAGGGAAATTTGCTCATCATGTTCCGCATAAAGAGAATGGCCAAGTTTGTGGCTCAGGGCAAGTGCCCGTAAGGTTCGGACGGTATCCACAAACAGGGAATGCGGGCCATTAAAGGAGTGAATAAAACCGGTGCCATCTGCCGTTTTCGTCCACCGCGAAGCCTGAACCGCACCTGTGGATTTTAAAGCAAGCTCATAAAAATTTTTCTGCCATTCATCGGGTTCAATTCTGCCCTCTTCCATCAACCGTAACAGCGATCCGTAAGTACTCACGTTATTAAAACCGTGATCGTGCACCCCGATGTGCGTGATATGCGGAGCCATCAGTTCCAGAGTGGCGGTTCGCCCCAGTTCAAGAAACTCTTTCTCACCGGTGGCATCAAACTGGATGATCTCCCCGCCAAACTGAAACCCCTGGGTCCATTCGGTCCAGCCGCGGGTGGTATATTTTCCCGCCTCTGTAAACACGGGTGATCCTTTTGATGTATCATACTCTTTGCGGATCAACCGGATTTTTCGCGCAGAATGCTCCCAAACCTGCACAAGTTGTGATGTCAGATCTTCGGTTTTGAGATCGTTACTGATATTCATTCTAATGGTTTAATTAATCGTTTTTTTCTGAAAAAGCTGTCAGGTTACAGCTATCAGCTTTCAGTTTTTAGGAGATTTAAAAAACTGAAAGCTGAAGTCTGATGGCTGATAGCTGATAGCTGATAGCTGAACTTTGCTCATCACTCTAAATTAAATTCGGTACTTCTATCCATTTTCGTTTTTCCGAAGCTTCATAGCCAATATCCGCAAGCTGGTTCCCTTTTGCCGCTTCCAAAAGATTCCACGGGAACGGTTCGTCTATTACCACGTGCCTGAGGAATAATTCCCATTGAACTTTAAAGGCATTATCATATTCCTGTTGCTGCGGCACTTTCACCCAGTCAGAATGAAAATCATGGTTATTATCCACATCCGGATTCCATACCGGTTTGGGAGTCGCCGAATAAGACTGAATCCATGCATCCCTGAGTCCGGCAACAGCCGATCCCTTCGTACCATCAACCTGAACAGTTAACAGGTCATCACGGCGCACACGGGTTGTCCAGGAAGAGTTAAACTGGGCGATGATTCCATTCTCCAGTTCAAAAATAGCATATGCGGCATCATCGGCCGTGGCTTTGTAGGGTTGTCCGTTTTCATCCCATCGTGTATCCAGGTGTGTAGCGGCAAGGCTGGAAACAGCTTTAATATCCCCGAAAAGATTGTCGATCACATACCTCCAGTGACAGAACATATCCAGGATCATGCCCCCGCCGTCTTCCTTTCTGTAGTTCCATGAGGGACGCTGAGCCGGCACGGTATCTCCTTCAAAAACCCAATAGCCAAAATCAGCCTTTACTGATAAAATCTCGCCAAAAAATCCCTGCTCCCGAAGCTGTTTTAATTTTAACAGGCCCGGCAGCCAGAGTTTATCCTGCACCACACCATGCTTTACCCCTGCTTTGTCTGCTATTTTATATAATTCCACAGCGTCTTTCGTGGTAACAGCAGAAGGTTTTTCGCAGTATATGTGTTTGCCGGCAGCAACTGCTTTTTGAACGCTTTCCACCCGCAGATCTGTCCGCTGGGCATCAAAATAGATTTGGTAAATTTTATCATTCAGAACTGAATTAAGATCTGTTGTCCAATTGCTGATCCCGGATTCCACTGAAAGTTTTTCCAGTTTGGATGCATTTCGGCCAACGAGTACCGCATGAGGCATAATCACTTCGTCTTCACTGATTTTTATCCCCCCTTGTTTGATGATCGGGACTATAGAACGCAAAAGATGCTGATTTTTACCCATTCTTCCGGTCACCCCATTCATGATGATGCCGATATTGTGGATTTTTAATTTAGAGCTCATTTAAATATTTAATCCGGTTCAGGTTAGTTGTTATACAGCAGGTGAAGGGGAAATGAGACATTCGCACCAAAATACTGAACACGCTGCATTTCCATTCTTTAAGAGAAAGTCATATTCCTTATTTACTGTTTTTCCTTTGGCGGATCTGTACACTGCGGCCAGGCTCCTTCCGGAAGAGGCGGTACATCCACACCTTCTTTGGGGAGAGTGCCTTCAAGCTCCTGCCGCCAGTGTGCCACATCCCCTGCCGGCCCATAGCAGTAAATCATTTTCAAAGGTTTTTTGCTGCGGTTTGTCAGCTGATGATATTCGTTCGGCGGTATGAATATCGTCTGGCCTTCGGTAAGTGTAAATCTCTCTTCACCCAGGCACATTTCACCTTCCCCTTCCAGAATCAGGTAAACTTCTTCCTGTTCATGATTATGCCAGGGAACCTGCCCGCCTTCCGGGTCCAGGATTACCATTCCCATGGAAAAAGCTTCAGCCTGAATCGGTGAAGGCCCTCCCACTATATTTTTTGTTTTTCGGCAGGCCGGAAATCTGCGGCCTTCTATTTTTTTCAGATCAGCAATTTTCATCATTCAATATTTGTTGTCGTATCAAGAATTAGTTAAAACGTGTCCCCCTTTCCCCAAAGGGATGGCCTTGGCAGAAGGGGGCAATGGGGGATGATTTGCAGGAACTTGATCCTGAATTTATGGACTTCCAGCTCAAATCAACGCTCACGAGGTCATCCCTTCCGAAGTATCGGAATGTCGCAAAAGACACCACCTGCTCGCTACGCTCGCTTTTCGCTAACGCGGTCAAAAAATGAGCCCCTTCGAAGGGGGACTTTTAGTTGCATTTTTCTTATTTCGCGCCAAAGGCATCCCGTCGGGGAACTCACGTTATTTTATACTTTCTGTTTTTCAACTTCAAATTGAAAGAAATTCCTGGCATTGTGGTAACAAATATCAGCAATCATAGCGGATAACAATTCTGTATCATCTGGTATGAGTCCACGTTCAACATCATTACCCAGAATATTACACAGAATACGCCGGAAATAATCATGCCTCGGGAAGGAGAGAAAACTTCGTGAGTCGGTTGTCATGCCAATAAACTGGCTCAAAACTCCCATATTCGAAAGTGTTTCAATCTGTTGTTCAATACCGTCTATTTGATCCAGGAACCACCACGGCGGACCGTATTGCAGTTTTCCGGGTATTGTTCCGTCCTGAAAGTTTCCAGTCATCGTTGCAAAAAGTTCATTATCCCGCGGATTATTATTATAAAGGGAAACCCTTGGCAGATGATTTTCTGTATCGAGCCGGTCCAGAAGCCGCGACAGTGGTTTTGCCATTTCAAAGTCGCCTATAGAGTCGAAGCCTGTATCGCGGCCAAGTTTACGCAACATCCTGGTATTGTTATTACGCAGTGATCCTATATGAAGCTGAAAAACCCATCCTTTGTCGTGGTCCATCAATCCGCAGTAATATAAAAAAGCCGACTTGAATCTTCTTACGTCAATTTCTGAGGGAGTCTTTTTAGACATCACATCATCAAAAATCTGCCGGACCTGTGTGTCGGTAAAGGATTCAGAATAGGGTTCTTCTACACCATGATCAGATGCCCGGCAGCCCAGGGAGTCAAAAAAATCATGTCTGCTTTCAAGAGCATCTATAAAATTCTGATATCCTGTTATTTCTGTATCTGCAGCTTCCTCAAGCCTTTTTACCCATGCTCTGAACTCATCCCCATTTTCAATTTCCATACCACGATCGGGGCGGAAAGTTGGGACCATGATAAAGTCTGTATCCGCTTCAGACTTAAATGATACATGATGTTCGAGGGAATCAGTCGGATCATCCGTTGTGGCTACAGCATTTACACGATTTCGTTTCAGAAGACTGCGGGTTGAGAACTCCGGGCTTTTCAGCATCTCATTACATTCATCCCATATTGATTCCGCTGTTTCAGCATTCAGTAACCTGTCTGAAATGCCAAAGGGATTTTTCAGCTCCATGTGTGTCCAGTGGTATAGCGGATTCCGCAATGTCTTCGGAACGGTTGCAGCCCAGGCAAGAAACTTCTCTTTATCTGTGGCATCGCCGGTAATGTATTTTTCATCTACACCACAAGTGCGCATTCCCCGCCACTTATAATGATCGCCGTCGAGCCAGATGTGGGTCATATTCCGGAAATTAATATCCCCCGCAATCTCTTCCGGCGGAAGATGGCAGTGGTAATCGATGATTGGCTGCTCCTCAGCATATTCATGAAACAGCGATTTTGAAGTTTCATTCTGAAGTAAAAAATCTTCGGTAATAAATGTTTTTTTCATGGTGCAGCACTTTACATTGATATTTTTAACGCTCTACTCGTCCGGATCCACCACTTTGTACCAGTTTTTCCACTTCATCAACCTGCACAAGGTTAAAGTCGCCCGGTATGGTGTGTTTCAGGCAGGAAGCCGCAACGGCAAATTCAAGGGCATCCCTGCTGTTCTCCTTATTTAACAGGCCATAAATCAGGCCAGATGCAAATGAATCACCACCGCCCACACGATCCACAATGTTAATCTCGTAACGTGTAGAACGTACCGGCTCAACACAATCATTCTCATCATGCAGCACAGCACTCCATCCGTTCATACTGGCTGAAAAACTTTCACGCAGAGTAATTGCCACTTTTTTAAAGCCATATTCTTTTTTTAATTCCCTGGCCAGTTGAAAATAACCGGCTTCGTCCAGGTCGGCCTCTTCCACTGCAGTTGAGCCTGCTTCAAATCCAAGACTTTTCTGAGCGTCCTCTTCATTGGCAATGCATACATCCACAAATTCCATCAGCGGATTCATAACGGCTTGTGCTTCTTTTTCAGTCCACAGTTTGCTGCGAAAATTCAAATCACAGCTGACTGTTACACCGGCTTTTTGTGCAGCTTTACAGGCCTTTACAACCGCCTCCCGGGGTTTCGGACCAATGGCAGGAGTAATACCTGTCCAATGAAACCAATCCTTATCTTTAAAAATTAAATCCCAGTCTGCCATTGATGCATCCATCTGACTTACAGCGGAATTATCCCGATCATAAATTACCTTTGACGGACGCTGGCTCGCACCTGTTTCCAAAAAATAGATTCCCAGCCGACCTCCCCCGCGAATCATAAACCGTGTATCTACTCCGTATCGCTGAACCGACTGTAATGCCGCTTCGCCGATTTCATTTTCAGGCAGGCGGCTTACAAAAAAACTATCCATGCCATATCCTGCCAGGGCGACGGCTACATTTGCCTCCCCGCCGCCATAGGTTGCATCAAACTGACTGGCTTGAATAAATCTTGAGAAGCCTGGGGTTGACAGCCTCAGCATGATTTCACCAAATGTTACTATTTTTGCCATAGATTTAATTTCTGTTTAGTGTTTTGATCAGGGTTTCTGCATTTTTGCGAAGCTGGTCAAAATTACCCTCAGCAATCGCTTTTTTATCGACAAGTGAACTTCCCAGCCCGACAGCACTTGCACCTGCCTGTATCCATTGATCCGCATTCGTCAGGGTTACGCCACCCGTAGGCATCAGTTTCAAGTGCGGCATCGGCGCTTTTACCGCTTTAAAAAAGGGTATCCCCAGAATATCTGCAGGAAATACCTTTACAATATCGGCCCCGGCTTCCCAGGCAAACTGGATTTCAGTCGGAGTAAAGGCTCCCGGCATTACAGGCTTATCAAGATTTTTTACTGCAGTGATGATTTCTTCTTTTACAACCGGGCTGACAACAAAATCCGCACCTGCATCAACAGCGACTTGTGCTGTTTTTGCGTCCAGAACAGAACCTACCCCAATCAGCATATCAGATGGGGCGTTTTTTACAGCCTTTCTGATAATGGACAGGGCACCCGGAACAGTCATCGTAATTTCTATGATTTTCACTCCACCTTTATAGAGCGCTTCAGCAACAGGCTCAAAAAGGTCGCTGTCGGGCAGACGAATTACAGCAACTGCCTTTTGGGTTTCTATAAATTCTATAATCTGTTTCTTATTCATATTTAATGCAAAATTGATTTATATAGACATCGCAGTAAATCCGCCATCAACCGTAATGAGAGCTCCTGTAACAAATGAAGAGCTATTTTCAGATGCCAGCCAGATAACCGCTCCGGAAAGTTCATCGGCATCACCATACCTGTTCATAGGCGTATGATTAAAAATTGACGTTCTCCTCTCTTCAGTCAGAATTTTCCGGTTCTGTTCTGCGGGAAAAAATCCTGGTATAATCGCATTTACCCTGATATTGTGCGGGGCCCATTCCCGTGCCATAAACCGGGTCATATTATTCATTCCCGCTTTGGAAATACTGTAGGTAAATACTTTCGATAAAGGAATCTCTGAAGAGGCCGAAGAGATATTTATAATACTCCCGCCGTTTCCTTTCCGGATCATCTCTTCAGCTATAATTCTGCTGGCCAGGAATACACCTTTCAGGTTGATATCCATAATACGGTCCCACTCCTCTTCCGGGATTTCCATAATCGGCGTTGTTGAATTTATTCCGGGGGCATTGACCAGTATATCGATACCGCCCCATTTGTCGGTAATTTCCTGTACTGCACTTTTCAGCGAGGATTCATCCTTTACATCAGCCCTGCATGCCATCGCTTCACCGCCTTCCTGCACGATCCTGTCAACCTGTTTTTGAGCACCTTTCCGGTTTCCGCTATAGATAACGGCTGTTTTAGCACCGGCCTGTGCGAGTGCAAAAGACATTTCACCCCCTAAAACTCCGCTTCCGCCAACTACCATAGCCGCTTTTCCTTCCAGCGAAAAAATCTTATCTAAATAACCCATAACTTATTAATGATGCTGTAATTTTTTTTATAAATTATTCTGTTAACCTGTACTTCCATATGCAACTGTTTCCTAATGTCAACACATACCATATTATCCGGCGGATTAATTATTCGGAGAAACAGACTATTTTTATATATTTTACTTAACCGGTTAAACTGCCGTTATATGATAATCAAGTAACTGTCAACCTTCAAGAAATTTCATGAAATATAACTATCTATTATGAGTGTACATAAAATTCAGTTGGAACAAACGTGGAGATGGTATGGCCCGTATGACAGCATCACACTACAGGATATCAGACAAACAGGTGCCTGCGGTATTGTAACTGCTTTACATCACATACCTATCGGAGAGATTTGGCCTGTGAATGAAATCGAAAACAGGAAAAAAGAGATTGAAAAGGCGGGCCTGAAATGGTCGGTAGTTGAAAGTGTACCTGTACATGAAGATATAAAAAGAAAAACAGGTGATTTTCAGACTTATATTGAACATTATAAACAATCGATCCTGAACCTTGGCAAATGCGGTATTCAAACGGTTTGTTATAATTTTATGCCTGTTCTTGACTGGACACGAACCGATCTGGATTACGAAGTGGCAGATGGATCCA
Source organism: Balneolaceae bacterium (assembly GCA_040882525.1). Lineage (GTDB taxonomy): Bacteria > Bacteroidota > Rhodothermia > Balneolales > Balneolaceae > Rhodohalobacter. The sequence goes on from JBBEBD010000061.1 coordinate 32,053, forward strand.
CCGCTTTGCGACTTGAAGAAACAGCCCTGGCTGCATTTGATATTTATATTCTGAAACGCGCCGGAGCCGAAAAAGACTATTCAGCTCAAATAATTGAAGAAGCAAAAAAATATGCAGAGTCTCTGGATCAGGAACAAAAACAAAAGCTGACCAAAATCATCCTCGCAGGGCTGCCCGGTTCGGAAGAAGGATATAACTATGAAGAGTTCCGGGCGATGCTGGACACCTACCAGGGGATCACAGCCGAAGACTTAAAAAACAACCTTCACCACTTTCTGAAAGAAATCATTCCTTCAGCCGAAAAAGCCGGTGTACGAATGGCTATTCATCCGGATGATCCGCCCTTTCCGCTTTTCGGGCTGCCGCGGGTGGTCAGCACCGAAGACGATGCCCGTTCGCTTCTTGAAGCCGTAGACTCTCCTTTTAACGGTCTCACCTTTTGTACGGGATCTTACGGTGCCAGAGCCGATAATGACCTTCCCGGCATGGCTGAAAGGCTCGGCAACCGCATAAATTTTATACATCTGCGAAATGTCAGCAGGGAAAACGGAAAAACTTTTCATGAGGCCAACCACCTGGAAGGCAGTACGGATATGGCCGGTGTAATGCGAGAACTGATTCTTGAACAAAATCGAAGGGCTGATAGCGGCCGATCGGACGTTGAAATTCCTGTAAGGCCCGATCATGGACACAAGATGCTCGATGATCTAAAAAAGGATACCTTTCCCGGGTATTCTTGTATCGGACGTTTAAGAGGCCTTGCCGAACTTCGCGGACTTGAGATGGGAATCAGGCATAGTTTGCAGAATAGCAGATAAACCAGGGTCACGGCTGTTGCAGAAAGTACACCCCTCCCCACGCTAACTGCAGCCTGGTAGAGGCTGTCCAAAAGTCATTCTGAATTTTGCCAAAGGCATCCCGTTGGGGATTTCAGAATCTCCTGCCTTTGATAGGGGCAGGAGATATCGCTTCGCGGGGAAAAAATGAGCGGATCGGGGTCCGGTATGACAAATTTGAATATGTTGCCCCTATCTTCTTCCTTTTTGGACAGCTTCAATATCTCCTGCATCTTATCAAATCAAAAAAAGAATCGGAACAGTGGCGAAATTATTTCGCCGCTGTTAAACAAATCATCAGGCTCCGCGGGTTGGGTGAGGAGTCAGTGATACCAGGTCTTCTATGCGTACCGGCTGTCCGGTTTCGATACTTTTTCGTGCAGCGATTCCAACAAGGATCGACATGGCTCCATCCCTGCTTCCTGCTGCAAGCTTCAGCGGATCGTCCATATCAGGATTCCGGAAAATCTGGTCCTGCAGCCTGACATCCCCTCCGCCATGGCCTCCGCCGCTCTGGCGAACCTTAATCAATTCGTGCTCACTGGCAAAGTTGTCCATTACCATAATCTCTTCATAGTTTACAGCCTCCTCCTGTTCTTCCTGCGACATTTCCTGCTCGTGCAATTGCTCCTGGCTGATTTTGGCTTCATCCCGCCATGGAATTCCATGCCATGCATCAATACGTCCATCCATGCCGTTAAAGCCGATCTTCATCCCTTCATAGGGAGAGTATGTTGTGAGCGAGTAATTTACCTGAACATTATTCGCGTATTTTACCTGTACCGACATTTTATCATAAATATCGATCTCTTCACGCCATAAGCAGTTGTCCCGAAGATATCCGTCATGCTGTTCATTGTTTACGTAAAGGTCCATATCCCGCTGGCTCCGGGTAATGTCCCAATGGAATTTACACTGGTCTTTGTATTGGCAGTCGCGGCAGTTGTTGCCCCGGAACTCATTGTTATGGCCATAGTGCTCCAGGTCTCCTTCAGCAAATACCTCAACGGGATCTGAATCGAGCCACCAGTTGATGAGATCGAAGTGGTGAGTGGCTTTGTGCACCAGCAGTGTACCGCCTTTATCTGCCTCCCCGTGCCAGCGCCGGAAATAGGAGGCGCCGTGATAAACATTCAGGTACCAGTGAAAGTCTACTGAGGTAATTCTGCCTACCCGTTCATTCATCAGCAGCTCTTTAATCCTGGTGTGATGAGGGCTATAGCGATAGTTAAAACCTACAATAAGAGTACCTTCGGAGGCCTGCTCAGCATCCAGAATTGCCTGGCATTTTTGCTCGTCTGTAGTCAGTGGTTTCTCAGTAATTACATCAATATTGCGTTCCAGCCCTTTAATAATAAATTCATGATGGGTTGAATCCACTGTGGTTACCATCAGTATATCAGGATTTGTGGTATCCATCATCTCATCAAAATCAGTAAAGGTCGGGCAATCTGTTCCTATAAAATTCTTTCCATACTCCAGCCGTCCGGGATTGATATCGCACAGACCTACAAATTCAGCTACATCCGAGTAATTCCGCTGAATATTACGTCCCCAAAATGAAGTACCCCTTACCCCTGTACCCACCAGTGCCAGTTTTTTCTTTTGCGCTGCCGGCCGCTTACCTAAAGCCGTTATAGGATTGGCCAGAATTGTACCGGCCATCACGCCTGAGGTGGTTCGTATGAAATCCCTTCGGGTAAAATTTTTGTTCTTCATAATCCATCTGTGTTTAGGTTGAAATAAACTCATATTCGCACGCTGCTGCTCTTTATCAGAACTATCGGCGTGGTAATCAGCCGGAAAGAAACCTACTTAACCGGTTACTATAGTATAGATGATGATATTCATAAACCTTTAAAAAGACAATTATTTTTTCTCCCCAGGCAGAACCTTTAAATCCGGAGCCCGGAATTAGTATAATCGAGGCTGTCCAGAAAAGTGTGTCATTCTGAATTTAGTTCAGAATCCCCAGTCTTTACCCGAAGAGATGCCTTTGGCAGATGTGGAACGGAGATGCTGAACTCCCCAAAGGGATGCCTTTGGCAAAATTCAGAATGACGGAAAAAAAATTGGAATTATGTTGACACATTTTCTGAACAGTCTCTTAGAATGTTTTTAGCTGATTCTTTACGGGCCTAAATTCTGACCAGGTTCAATCGATATCCATGTTCACCCGCTTGAAAACTTTCTGGATAGAAAGAAGAAAATTGATGATCCGTCTTCTCCAGGTCCAGCGTTTTTAATATTTCCAGACCGGGGATCCATTTTTTATAGATTTCAGAATCTTCAGCCGTCCATTTAAAATTAACTCCGCAATGAATTAAGGCGTCATTGCTCTTTTTCAATGCCTTCAGAAAAGCGGGAGTGGCACTGTCGAACAGATAATGATGCCCCTGAAAATTTTGATGAAGGGACTGGAATAAATGCTTAATATTTTTTTCAGGAAAGTATATTACCGAAGCCTCTGATATAAACAAAAAAGGACCCTGACTTTCATTCTTTATCTGCGGCATCCACCCTTCATCAAAAGCTGAAAAAGGCAGAAATCTTCGCCGCGGATTATTGTCAAAAAATTTATTCCATACCGGCATCACTTCAGGTACATCCAGATCAAACCATGTGACTTTTCCATTATCCAGGCGTTCAAACCGGGTATTGAGTCCGCAACCTATTTCTACAACAGTCATTTCCGGGTTTTTTCCCAGAAAAGGCTGTACCCATTGATCTATGATAGCTGTTCGTATCGTGGTTCTTAAGAAACTTCGTTCTGATGGTTTGTTCTGAAATTTTTTGAAATCATAATCCAGGTGTTCAAATATTTCTACAGATTTAGGATCCTGTAAAATGCCATTTGGCTTATCATGCTCCAGGGCCCTCCCCATCAGGGGAATAAGCAGAGTTTCGGATACACCTTTCAGTGTGGATACATCAATATTCATGGGTGATTTTTTTGACCCCTGAAATTATATACAATTGTCTTTCAAAAAAAAATCGAAAATCAACGTCGCATATCTCACATCTCAAATCATTTAAGATTGGCGATTTAGCGATATCAGATTTTCGATGTGGATATACCACGGGCAACGTCCGGATTTCAATACTTAAACACCTTTCCACCGGCCAGAACTTCCTGGTTATCAGTATCAAAAGTAACATACTCTCCCGTACGCAGAGCTGCTGTGGTCATGATATTTGCAATGGAGTGATTATAACCGGCATGAACATTTGCATTGGCCTGTTCGCGGCTTCTCACACACTCCATCCAGTTTCTCATATGCTGGGAGGTCATATTATCTGCCCCGGTATCGGCACCGGTTTCTGCTGCAGCCACATCTGCCAGAGAAAATTCTTCCAGCTGGTTTGGTGCCATTCCCATGGCTGAAGCCTGCCGCTCCTGAAGGCCTCCATTTGGGGAAACAATATTCGTATCCAGATTTAATTCACCGGCGTTAGAATAATAAATTTCTTTCACCCCTCCGGCAGAATTTGTAAACCGGGAAGAGTAAACCACCTGGAATCCGGTTGATAAATCATCCAGCGGACCATAGTCAAACACAGCCGTCATCGTATCAACGTTTTCCCGGCCGTCTTTCCAAAGATATATCCCGCCGTTTGCCGCCACACTTCGGGGATGGGGCAAATCACTGAACCAATGCACCGTATCTATCTGGTGTGCCATCCATTGCCCGGGTATTCCAGATGAATAGGGCCAGAACAGACGATATTCAAGATATTTTCGCGGGTCCCACGGCTCGTACGGCCTGTTCATAAGATAACGTTCCCAATCCGTATCCTCTTCGCGGATCTCTTTTGTAAGCTGCGGAAGTCTCCACCGGCCCGGCTGGTTCACATTCCATGTCATCTCCACACTTACAATATCCCCGAATTGTCCCGATTTGATAAAATCGGAGGCAGCATGATAGTTTCTGCCGCTTCTTCGCTGCGATCCAATCTGCACAATCTTACCGGTTCGTTCCACTGCTTCCAGGGCCGCCCGGTTATCTTCCATCGTTTCCGCAAAAGGTTTTTCCACATATACATCACACCCTGCTTCAACAGCCTGTTTGCAGTGCAATGCGTGCTGGAAATCGGCTGTACTAATGATGACGGCATCAATATCTCCGCGATCATACAATTCTTCATTATTGCGTGCAGCTTCAATGGATATATCAAATTCATCCTGCAAATAAGCTACAGCTTCATTCCGGCGGCGGTTCCAGATATCAGAGACGGCCGCAAATTCAAAATTCAGTTCTTCGGAATGGTTCAGGAAAGAGGGAATAAGAGAACCTCTGGCCCGGTTTGAAAAGCCGACGATACCAACTCTAATGCGGTCGTTGGCACCCAGAATTCTTCCGTAACTTTTGGCACTGAGTCCCACCGTCAGGCCGGCGGCGCCGAGAGCCGTTTTCTTTAAAAAGTCTTTTCGAGTGAGGGAATTATCTTTCTTCATATCTTGTGTGAATTTTTTATTTGAGCTTCTTTTCATATGAAAGAACCCCTCCTTCAAAAGAGGGTCCTGCTTATTCAGTTTTTTAATTATCCTAAGTTAGTTTATAAACGTTGAACCTAAAGTCCCCCTTATCAAAGGGGGATTAGGGGGATGTTTATCAGAACGTGGAAAAATCCGATGAACACCCCTCTATATCTCCCCTTGATAGGGGAGACTACCCAATTATTAACTACAATTTTATAATCGAAACTTAGGTTATTAATAACCCGGATTCTGCGGAAATGCACTCTCCCCGCCCTTAGTTCGGTCGATTTGTGTTTGCGGAATCGGCCTCAGCTGGTGATGCTCACCCATCAGGCCATCACGCTGAACTTCCGGGTTATACTGATATGCCCGTTCAACGAGGACGCCGGTTCTTTTCAGATCGTACCACCGGAATTGTTCCGCCAATAGTTCCCTGGCTCTTTCATCCAGAAAAGCATCCAGATCTAATTCAGAGGCGTCCAGCTCCATGGCGTCTTCCTGTCCCGGCCATGCCGCGCGCCGGCGTACCATGTTCAGGTGTTCCACGGCCTCACCGGCAGTTCCGCTGCCAAAAAACAATGCTTCTGCCGCGATCAGGTGAGTTTCTGCCAGCCTGAAGGCAAGGAAATCCCGCCATCCGGCAGTTGTATTCAGTTCGGGACGATCCGGAGACTCATGTTTGGCAAGAGGAGGAAAATCTCTTGGGTTATAATCTGATGGTGTAACTACAGTATATGGTTTTGCCTGTTTTTCAGCTTCGGTCCACTCAACTCCGGGGAAAAATATAGCTGTATCCCCCACAGCGATTTCTACCCCATCCACACCGTTTACTGTAAACGTTCCCGAAACGGTTGCATAGAAAACATCCCTGAAAAAGGCGCTGTATCTCGAGTCCATTTCTCTTGTATCCGGCCCCAGGAGTTCGTCATAAAGAAATTCAGTGGGACGAAATCGTTTAAATGGCCGACCATACTGGATAACTCTGTTCATGCCGGGCATCTCGTCGTATGTAGTGAGATAGTAAAGGTGCGATTCATTCCCAATATCATTGACAAGTACATTGTCTGAATTCTGTACCGCCCAGACCACCTCCTCATTCTGCTCGTTTCCTACCGCCCATACATCGGCTACATCCTCAAGAAGGGAAAAGTTGTAATCATTGATAACGGTTTGGGCAAGTGCTGCCGCGCGGTCATAATCATCTGCTTCTCCCGCATCATCCCTGTAATATTCCGAGGCTCTTGTAAGCAGCACCCGTGCAAGCAGATGTTCTGCCGCGGGTTTTGTTGCCCTGCCGTAATCGCTTTGTTCAACCGGCAGATTATTAATTGCATCTTCAAGATCATCAACGATAAGCCCAAAGACATCACTAACCGGAGCACGTGACGCTTCTATTTCCACGCCCTGTGTCTCTTCGGTTGTGATATGAACCGCGCCATACTGCTGAACCAGAATAAAGTAAAAGTGAGCTCTTAAGAACTGTGCTTCGGCTCTACGATTCCTGATTATTTCATCACTGAGACCTTCCACACCTGCACTTCGGCCAATAACCGTGTTGGCAATATTAATGCCTTCGTACATCTCATCCCACATTTCACGTGCCCAGCCTGTGGATGCGTTGAGCTGTACACCATAAAAATTCCACTGCTTATGGCTGCCATCGGCTCCTTCATGGAAAATATCCACTCCGTAGCCTTCGGTCATACCATGCCCCCTTTCACGGCCATAATATTGCCTTAACTGGAAGTAGGCGGCATTCATAACTTCCTCGAATCCTTCGGATGAATTAAAACGCTCATCACCCACCTGGCTTCTCATATCTTCATTCAATAAATCTGTGCACGATGTAACCGCAAACAGAACAGAAACTGTGATAATAATTTTTTTAATACTAATCATGATAATTTCCTTTTTGGGTTTAAAGTGACAGGTTGATTCCAAACTGGAGAGTCCACCGGGAAGGGGTATTATTTCCGGTTGCTGTTTCAGGATCCACGCCACCATGGGTTTGTACAAATGGCGCATAGATATATGGATTTTCAGCGTTCACCCTTAACCTTAAGGTTTGTGCACCCAAAACACGCTGAACCACATCACCCGGCAGATTATAGGAGAGGCCTATATTCCGTATCCTGAGAAAATCACCGTTATAATAGTTTCGGGTATCGTTATAGACTGGTCTCTCCAAGTCAGCACGGGGCTGAGGCTGATCATTAGTTGGATTATCCGGTGTCCAGTAATCACCTTTTGGATCATTATAGCGCCCTGTCATGGCTCCATTCATGGTACCGCTTGATATCATACTGCCCAGGCGCCAGACTGCCAGTACCGAAAGGCCGAAATTCCTGTAGTTAAACTCGTTCCCAAAACCTCCCTGCCACTTTGGCTGCTCCTGTCCGAGAATAACACGGTCATTGCCGTCAATATCACCATCACCATCAACATCCCGTACTTTAATTTCACCGGGACGCTGGCCATATACGGCTGCTTCCGTTTCCTCGCCCAGCTGCCAGATACCAATTTTGTCATGGTTAAAATACACGTCAACCGGTGAGCCAATAAACCACTGATTACCTACATCGTCTTCAGCCCCGCCAAATAATTCAACGATCTCTTCTTTATTATAGGCGAAGTTGATATGGCTTGACCACTGAAAGCCGCTGATATCATTTGATGTTATATTCATTGTGCTTATGGAAGCTTCAATTCCGCTATTTCGTGTAGCGCCTACATTCTCCAGTACGCTGTTATAGCCGCTGGTTGTGGGGATTGCCCGCTCCAGAAGGAGATCTTCAGTATCCTGCCGGTACACATCCAGTTCGGTAACAATTCTGGAGTCAAGCATTTCGAACTGAACCCCCAGGTTCCATGAGGTGGTTGTTTCCCATTTCAGATCATCATTCCGAATCTGGCTCGGCCTGAAGCCAAAAGCGGAAGCACTGCCAAAGTTATACTGCGATCTTTCAGCGAGACCCTGTGTCCGATACGGATCAATACCGGTCTGACCGGTCTGGCCCCAGCTAAGCCGCAGCCTCAGGTTGTTCAGTAAATAGGAAGAGTTAAAAAATGATTCATTGGAAATATTCCATGCCAATGCAACGGAGGGGAAGAAACCGAACTGGTTTTCAGCACCAAAACGGGAAGAACCATCCATTCGGCCGGTAGCAGTTATTAAATACCGGTCATCATAATTGTAGTTGGCACGGGCCATATACGAGATGAGAGACCATTTTTCAAAACTTGAGGATGTCCCCAGTATATCTTCCGCCGCACCTAAATTGTGATGTCGCATATCCGGAAGGGGAATACCGCTTACAGAAATACTTGGTTCAAAATTCCCATTAGAATCCCTTGCAGGGCCTTCAAGCTGATACTCCTGTATACTAAATAAACCTGTCAGATTAATACTTTGATTATCAGCTAATCCCTGCTGATAATTCACAATATTTTCCCATGTATACTCAAACGTGTTGATTGTTCTAAGCTGGGCCGCTGCAGGGTTCCCTTGTCGTGCCCGTGATCTTTCAGCCTGGAACTGGTTATTCTGTACTGTCCGGAGGTCGGGTGAAAAATTGACCCGGAGGTTCAGGTTTTCATTATGCTGATATTCAGCATAGATATTACTCAGAATCCGCTGGGTTATCACTTCATCCACGTAGGTTTCCGGAAGTACTTCCAGCAGCGGGTTCGTCCGCTGTGCATCCGGTTTTGGCTCCAGCCTTAATACTCCATTTTCATCATAAGGCTGGGTAAGAGGTGTGTTTGAAATTGCTTCGCTATAGAAATTCCTGGTTCCGCCCTCATCTTTGCTATAGACTCCGAGGGTAGAGGTACCAATCTGGAACCTGTCTGAGATATCAAGATCTATATTTACTCTTGTATTATAGCGCTGAAAATGTTCCGGGGCCAGGATCCCGCTATGGCTAAGCCCGCCGAAAGAGAGAAAATAACGCGCATTTTCGCTGCCACCTGCAATACCTAACTGATGCTGGTTCCTGATACCATTTTCAAGCAGCATATCCTGGTAATCTGTCCAGGTGCCGTTTTGAATCTGTTCCAGTTCTGTAGGGTGAAAAAGATCCGCATCCGATCTTGGATCACCGGCAGCACGATAAGCTTCGCGCCGCAGTTCTGCCCACTCTTCTCCATTCATCATCGGGACGCGGCGCAGAGCCTGCGAAAAACCAACAGAGCCATCATAGGTAACAGAAATATCTCCATTATAACCGCGGGTGGTTGAAACTATTATTACACCGTTTGAGCCGCGGGCACCATAAATGGCAGTGGCGGATGCATCCTTTAATATTTCAACTGACTGTATATCTCTCGGGTTTATATCATCAATTCCGCCTGAAACCGGAACACCATCCACCACAAATAAAGGATCATTATTCGCATTAATTGAACGGTTCCCCCGGATACGGATCGAAGCACCCTGGCCGGGTTTATTACCACTCTGGTTTACATACACACCTGCAGAACGTCCCTGCAGGCCCGATTCAAGTGATGTAACGGATACTTCATTTAACTGTTCACTAGAAACCGATGAAATGGAACCTGTCATATCACTTCTTCGCTGTTCACCATAACCAACAACTACCACTTCATCCCCCAAAATACCGGCCTGTGTCAATTCAATGTCAAGATTCAGGTCTTCACCATCTGCCACGGTGATACTTGTTTCATATGGTTCGTATCCTACGAATGTGGCTCTCAGTGTGTAGGTACCCGGCTCAACATTTGGAATGGAATAATTTCCTTCCAGGTCGGTTGCAGTGCCCGTTTCGAGCTCCAGGATATAAATATTTACCCCCATCAGGATTTCGCCTGTTCCTGCCTCGGTTATCGTACCGCTAATGGTCTGCTGAAATCTGTCAACGGTGCTGTCCTCTCCGTATTCCACAGAAAAATTCCCGTTGTTACCTGGTACTCCTGCATAAATATTTACCGGTATACTACATAACAACGCTCCGCTTATTAAATAAATAATGCTCAGATATGTATTTTGTTTTTTCATTGTCAGTCAGCTGGTTAGAGTTATTATTTCAATTTATAACTGATGTACTAAAGTTTTTAATGAGTGAATTAACCGGTTAAGTAAGAAAGAAAAAAAAGAGGATTAACCGGTTAAGTGATTATACCAAAAAAAAACCTTCCGATTTAAAAATCATTAAATAGTTTGTATTTGTAATAAAGTTTGTAAAAACATTTGTCTTCTAAATAGCAAATAATCTTCTTCGTTCCAAATGAAAAAAGCGCTTCTAATTTTAAACTCTTACCCGGATGAGTTCGATTAGAAGATTGTAATTAATAAAGCTCCCCTACGATTTGATGCGCAGGGCACGAAGAACAGAGAAAACAGATGAATGGCTAACAGAAGAAGGTTTTTGATACACTACCAACAAAAACAAGTAAATCAACATACGGCGCTCCCGTAACACGGCATTGATATGACACCTTCTGCGCCGACTTTATAATACAAACCCTGTCATTCAGAGCCTCACGGTGCTTTTCCGTGACGGCGAAGATCTCTTGGTGCAGGGAGTAGCTCTTTAAAGTATGTGGCCCATACCAAGGAGATCCTTTGCCAAAGGCATCCCTTTGTGGCTCTCCGCCTCACATTCGTTCGGCTCCGTTCTGGATGACAGGGGCGGCGGGTAGAAGCAGCGGGTATAGAGACTTTCCCCCGCATCAGGTTCTGTCTCACCCACCCTATTGATATACCTCATTCATTAAAAAAGTTTTACAGGTCTTAAGTAACTCATTATCAGATTAATTTTTTGTCTGGTATTGAATCACATAGTCTTTCTGTCCGCCACTTACTACAACATTTTGACGGCTTCCATCAAACCAGTCAACTTCAATTTGCTCAACATCATCTGACGCACCGATGACTTGTGTAAAGCTATTTTGCGACCAATATCCCGCACCTGCCTGTACTTCCCGGACAGGTCCCTGTTTTCCATCTTTATAGACTAAGCGTATCCGTGAACCAATTCCATCCCTGTTTGATGGCGGACCTTTTAATGTAATTCGAAATCCTCTTGTTTCGGTTCTGTTGAGAAATAATTTTGTATTAAAGCGGTTTTGTGAGACAGAAAGATCTGTCCTGCCATCACGATTAAAATCACTGAAAGCAGCACCTCTCTGTTCACCATATACTTTTATCCCCGATTGCTCTCCCGAAACAGGATGGAAGTTCCCGGTACCATCACCTTTCAGCCATAAAGCCCGGCCGGCATCCATCCGCATAACCTGTTCAGGCACACCGAAAAAGTTTTGAGTAATAAAAATGTCCTCAAATCCATCATTATCCATATCAGCCACTCCGGCATGAAACGCAATACTGAACTGAGCTTCTGCAGGTAAAGGCCTGGCTACAAAACCATCTCCGTTGTTCAGAAACACCATATGCTCCAGTGTATTAATTTCTTTGTACGGAATATCATGGAGCTGATTATCAAACAGTTCTGGTAATGTAGTAGTTGAAAACTGTAGATGGCTGCGCATTTGATTCGCGATAGCCGGAATAGATTCATAATGATATAATTTACGTCCGGGTACATACTCACCACCGGCACCCACAACCGCCTCCAGGATCTCCATTCTTGAATCCTGGTTAAAATCATCAAAATAGATTCGCATCGGCCTATCCTGATCAAATTGATACGAACTGTTACGGCCTCGGTTCGTTGCCACAATGTCCGGATAACCGTTGTTTGTAAAATCACCGGTTGCAACGCCATTCCATAAGCCTTTAAAAGTATCAAGCCCGGCCTGTTTTGTAATCTCGGTAAATCTTCCGTCCCGGTTTTCAAATAACCGCAGGGTTCCCCACTCCGTACTGATCAGAAGGTCCGGTTTTCTGTTTCTTGTAAAGTCAGAAAAGACTGCACCTGTAACCAGGCCCAGCCCGGAAAAAAGCCTGCTGTTAGACTCATCAAGCCGGAAGTTGCCATTTTCATTGAGGTATAACCTTGAATCAGCATCCGCGGGATATTGACCGGGTTTTAACCGTCCGCCAATAAACAGATCCGGGTATCCATTTCCGGTAACATCTGCCGCAGCCAGCGTGCCTGTTGTTGAATAGATACCGGGAAGAGAATCTGTCTCAACGATACGAGGGCCGCCAGGTGTTACCTCTATCTTATAGAGATACACCGAGGGTGCTCTTGAACTCCCCTGCTCATAATTCGAACTTCCAACGACTATGCGAAGATAATTATCTTCCCGCCATCCGAGTATTGACGTCTGATCACCGGGGGCCAAATCTGTTAAGGGTGACAGGGCGAGACGATCAAAACCTCCTTCTTCCCTGTTTTTAAAAATTACCAGTTCACCGCCTTTACCTGAGGAGATCAACAGGTCATCACGGCCATCTTCATCCAGGTCAAGCCAGGTGATGCCGGGCCCCAGCTGTCCCATGGAACCGGGTAATAAAGGCTGAATTGCGAAATCAGTAAAAGGATCCTCATGATGTATATGATTTAACTGATCGGATATGTCCTCGAATATTGGTGTTGAGACATCTTCAACCTGTTCTGAGACCATAACACCCGCCGGCGAATCCGGCTCCTCATTTTTGGTTATTTCAGCCTCGCGGATCTCATAGATCCTGTTAGCCTTTACGTTTTCAATAATGCTTTCTGTTCCATCCGGCCAGTTTATAACAATTTGATGGTCAGAATTTTTCGGGTCCGCGGCAAAAACAACAAGAGGATCGGAGCCGGAAGCATAGCTGCCGCCGATTGAGACTTCCTTCTGCTGGTGGACCTGTGCTCCATATAATTCAACTTTAGCTCCTGCCGCCTGAGTATTGGGTGCTTTTCCTTTCAGCCTGATAGATATTCGCGGGGCATTTGTCCTGTTTTGATAGATTCCTGCTTCACTATTCATACGGTTGGTAACCAGGTCCAGCGTACCGTCATTATTCAAATCAGCAACAGCCATTCCATGCGAAATATCAGCTTCTTTAAAGCCAAGTTCTGTACTGAGCTCCCGGAACGTAAGGTCACCATTGTTTAAAAAAGCCTGATTCTGAAGTTCCAGGGAAGGAGCATCCCGTATAAATTCATCAAAGTGCTCATCCATATTTCTTCTTTTGCGAACCATATTCAGCTGGGCATCCATATCTAAGATGTGATATAAATAACCATTTGCCACGATCAGATCTTCATACCCATCCAGGTCAATATCCATAAAAGTGGCATCCCAGGACCATCCTGTGGCTTCCACACCACTCAGGTAAGAAATTTCGGCATAGGTTTCATCCTCCCTTTTGAGATACAATGAATTTCGGTTATATGTAGGCCGCGAATCCGTTTGGCGATGCTGACCCGGAAACGGATCATCCGGACCTACCTGGCGCAGCCGCTGATCATGATCGGTGCCAAGCATTTCGGCTGTAAAAATATCCAGCTCTCCATCCCGGTTGATGTCTGAAAAATCAACACCCATGCAGGCAAAACTCAGGTTCCGTATCGACCAGTCGTCCGCAGCCTTAAAAATGCCTTCCCCCTGGTTCATCCAAATACGGTCTTTCGTATGAAAATCATTACATACATACAGATCCTGAAATCCATCACCATTTAAATCCTGGAATTTAGCAGCCAGCCCCCAATCCGGCTGTAGCCCGTATGGATTCCCATCGGCATCCAAAAATATTTCCCGGGTATCGGTTACTTTTTCGAATTTTCCTCCGGTATTCAGGTAGAGTTCATCCAGCTCTCCGGTTTCGGCCAGGCCGGCAAGCCGGTTATCATCCGTCATATAGATCTCGTAGTGCTGATCGAATGGCGGAATCAAAGTATAGGGACCTGTTTGCTGCTGTTCATTATAGGGTTCATTCAGAACATTATTCCAATCCAGTTCCCTGGTGGTATAGAGATCTTTCAGCGATTTTTCTTTGTAATTGGTAATGTACAGATCCGGATATCCATTGCCTGTGATATCGGTCAAAGCCATGGTATTACTTCCCCCTGCCCTTCCTAATCCGCTGTCTTCCTCTTTTCTGAAGGTTCCCCCGCCATCATTAATAAACAGAACATTTTCCCGGCTCATGGAGGTTACAAGCAAATCCAGGTGGCCATTGCCGTTCACATCTGCAAAGACTGCCCCGGTGGAAGCGTACCCTTCCAGGCCAACACCCGACTCTTCTGTGATATCTTCAAACTTCATCCCTCCAAGATTTTTATAGAGTTTGTTTGATCCGGTCAGGCTTGCAAAATAGAGATCTGTAAAGCCGTCTCCGTTGATATCTCCCGCAGCCACTCCTGATCCGTTCAGGTAATGGCGGTTTTCTGCAATTTCTTCATCAGTGAGCCGGTTTACAAAGTCAATGTTGGTTTTGGATGAACTCAACTGTTCAAACCCCATATTTCCAAAAAAACCGGTCTTCACTTCAGCCCAATGATATCCCTGTCCGTCCGTATTCCATTCCAGATCAGGTGAAGTAGTGCATCCCGCTGATAATATGATGCAAAGAAAAAGAACAATCCGGAGTGATGTTCGGACTTGAGAAATGAATGAGTATCTGAACATTTTTTTACCGGATATTTGTTTCGAAACTGAGTTAAAATTGCTACGCTTTGCCGGTAGAAGTAACCTAAAATAAACTTAATTTTCAAAATACTCTGAAATCAAATACTGCATATAAAATGGCGTAAACCTGCCAAAGCTAAAGGCTACCTGCGGTTATTTCCGGAGCTCAGTTACTTGGCCAAATTGAAATTTATCTGAGTATGATCTAATTGCTAATTTTCCCATTTAACATCATCATTATGCCTGACTCCGTTAACAGGAAATGAATGTTCATCATTAAAAGGATAAAGAGCTTCTTGCTCCTCCACTACAATTCCCTCTTCAATGAGACTTCCGTCCGGCTGCAACACTTTTGTTACATCAAGCGCCAGATGTTTGGCCAAAAAAGGATACACGGCAGCACGTTTACTCTCACCGTAGTCATGATCTTCATCGGCAAAATGTACATTTTCGATGTGATCTGTTTTTTCGAATAATCCGTAAATATACCTGATATGCGGATGCTCAATATTCGGAGTATTTTTTGTCCAGTCGCCACCAACCGAAACCAGGAGCATCGGACGGGGAGCTGCCAGTGCGGCTATTTCAACATTATTGGTTTGAAAATCATTACTTCTGTGAATTGGCATTCCGCTTTCGCAAACACATCCTCCAAAAAAATGTGCTGATACCATAACGACAGGAACGGATACTGAAACGCGGTCATCAATTGCTGCATGAAGAAATGTTTGAGAACCTCCTCCCGACGCTCCTGTTGATGCGATTCTTTCCGGATCTGCCCCTATAGAAATCAAAAAATCAGTGGCACGTATGCTGTTCCACAATTGCAGCTTTAAGGCCTCCGGATGCCTGTGTTCCCAGCCAAATTCTGCAAGTTGTCCATATCCAACCATATCAAAAGCGAACACAATAGCACCCATTCGGGCTATGGCTGCAAATCGTTTTTGTGCGTCCGGCCGGTATCGGCCAACCTCTCCGGGCTCTGTCCAGTGGCCGTGCGGACTCAAAACTCCAGGTAATTTATCCGCCACTTCAGACGGGGAGTATAAACTTCCTGTTACATAAACACCTGGTAAACTTTCGAAAGCAACATTCTGTACTTTATATCCTTCATAGACCCGTTCGGCGCCCAAAACAGGATTTAAGGGATTTCTCTCAGGATATTCTTGCAATCCTGTTCCCCGAAGAATTTGACTTCGCACCTTTTCCTTGCGTTCTTCCCATTCTTTTAACGTCGAATATTTTTGCCGTAACTCTTCAAGAAACTCAGCTCCCTCAGTTTCAGTAAAATGATGACCCACAGAGAGTAACGGTTCAATAGAGTCCTGTGTATCTTCACTATTACAATTCATTAAAAACAGAACTGTGATGATTGTAATAGACAAAGAGATATTATACGGCATGAGTTTTTCAAACATTATTTTACCGGTAAGTTTACTTAAAAATTCTTCTAAAATATAAATCTGAGCCCATACTCAGCTATTCAGGTATTCCTGCCACAGCGTAAAAAGCAGGTTTTGGCTGCCAGTTCCGATCGAACAACAATGGATAGTTTGTTCTTCCCCGCACAGGCCAGTTATTTTTCCAGGAGTCTCCATCGGTTACTCCCCAGAAAGTAATTCTTGTGATGGCGTTCCGGTGCCGGTAATAAAGATCGAAAAGTTCAGCGTATCGCTGAGCCAAAGCCTGCTGCATTGAATCGGGAAGAGCTTCAGGCCAGGGATTTAATTCCGCATTTATTTCCGCACTGACCGAAACATCCGCCCCCTGGTAATCCATTGCCGCAGGAAGAACATCAATATCCAGTTCAGTAACCATCACGTCCAGGCCCAGCCCGGCAAAAGCTTTGACGGTCTCTTCCGCCTGCTCCAGTGAAGGCCACTCCAGGCTGAAATGCCCCTGGGTACCGACACCTGTAACCGGAACCCCCTGTTCCAGGAGACTTTCCATAAGCCGGACAGCCCCGTCCCTTTTCTGCGGGTCTTCCAGCGAGTAGTCATTGTAATAGAGTTCAGCATCCGGATCTGCTTCATGGGCGTATTCAAAAGCTTTTGTGATATAATCTTCGCCAATAATTTCCAGCCATGGAGTATTCCGCAGTGATCCATCGCCATTAAGGGCTTCATTTACCACATCCCAGCCATGCATTCGTCCTTTGTAGCGGCCCACCACTTTATGAATATGATTCTTCATTCGTTCCAGAAGTGCTGCCCGATCAAGGGCATTGCCCTCTTCATCCTGAAATACCCAATCCGGGGTCTGGCTGTGCCAGACGAGTGTATGGCCAACGGTGAACATTTCGTTCTCCTCCCCAAACTGAACAAACTGATCAGCCTTCTCAAAATCGTAAGAATCAGGACCGGGATGCACATTTTCCCACTTCAGAATATTTTCAGGAGTGATGGTATTGAAATGAGTTTTGACGAGATTAATGCCATTGACATCCTCTCCTGTAATCTGGCGCCCGTTTAATGCCGCACCCATCAAAAAAGCGTCTTCATACAACGTTCCAAGTTCCGGTGATTCCTGTTCATCCTGCTCGTATGCCTCAACACATCCGGACCCAACCATGCCGGAGAATAGCAAAACAATCCAAATGTTTTTAAACAGAAGCATCTTGTTTATGATTTGTTTGTGATTTGAAAAACCTACTGCCCATATCCCTGATCATCTAATAACCACAGCGAACACAGTGTTTTTCACGGCGTTCACATCGCACTATTTCGAATTGCAGATTCTTACTCATCATTCGCTCCAGGTATTATATTTTTCGATTTTTTAACTTCAGGTCGAAAACCCGCTGCGACCAATGTGCCTTCGCCGTGCACGCCGTGGTTAAATCTCCTTTTCTCAGACGGAGGTTACAGTAAGATTAACCTCGTTGCAAACTGAAATTTTTCCACCTGTTATGAAATCGTTCTGTTCAGGTATGATTTGAATTCACAGCCAGATAACCGATACTCATAATCAGTTTCCATACCAGGGATCCGGCACATACGTAGTCTGCCACAATTTTTTATAATGTTCAAGATCGTGTTCCGGCTGTTCATATCCTTCAGGGATCGTTTCTCCGGAAAAGGTCTGGAAATAGAGCACACAGGAGTCGCGCCACCGAACGGCATCCCGCTCCTGGATTTTCAGCAGTGCTTTCACATGCTCAAACCGCTGCTTGTCAATCATTCCTTCAACAGAATTCCAGGTTTCCTGCATTTTTCGAACAGTTTCAACACCTTTATAATATTTATGAACGAGTTCCTCCCAAAGTGTTCGCCCTGATTCCATTTCATGATTCCACCCCACACGGTGAAACCAGAGCAGGTACACTTCCGGAACCAGTTCAGGGTCACGAAACACCTGTTCCACCGGTTCATGATACTGCTCCACGGCATTTGATCCGGTTTCGGTTCGGTCGAAACCAATTCCTCCCTCATCAGCTTTGTGATAATAGACCGCCGTCCAGTCGGGCCGTCCGCCCGCTCCATCCCACCAGGGCGCCGGGCCGTAATGATGTCCCTGGGCATAAAGATGTGTCAGCCCCAGCGGTGAGCGGTAATTAACCCCCGCCTCACGGGATTCCATCATGATCTGTTTTACAGGCTCTATAAAGTTTTCATCATTTGTGAAGGTCATCCGTATCCATTCATCTGCAATTTCTTCAGCCGTGAGGGTATGATCCCACGAAAGCCGGCCAAAAGCATACCAGCTCGACTGCACGAAAGGATGTCCGGTCCAGTTTCGGTCGGTTCCGGGATTAATCACTCCGGCCATACCGGTCATTTCATAATCAAACAGTTCTCCATCCACTACTTTTGCCACTGTTGAGCCTTCTCCCTTTGCATGGGTATCGGTTTTCAATACCTCCTCAAATAAAGTACCCTGGTAAGCAAGATGAAGGTTGAAACCAAAATATTCCTGGGTTACCTGCAGCTCAATCATGGTATTGGTTTCGGGAAGGGCCCCGAACAAGGGGGAAAACGGCTCTCTTGGCTGGAAATCAATCGGCCCGTTTTTTGTCTGCAATATTGTATTATCGGCAAACTCACCATCCAGTGGCACGAACTCATCATACGCTTCACGGAAGCGGTCATTTTGCTCCGGGTCATATACAAACGCCCGCCAGACAACGATACCGCCATAAGGCTCCAGGGCTTCTGCGAGCATGTTGGCCCCGTCGGCATGTGTCCGGCCGTAGCCATGAGGGCCGGGCTGACCTTCGGAATCAGCTTTCACCAGGAATCCGCCGAAATCCGGAATGTAAGTGTAAATATTATCTGTCTGTTCCTGCCACCAGTTTCGTACATCCTCATCCATGGGATCAGCGGTATCCAGTCCGCCCAGCCGTCTTGGAGAATCAAAATTCATGGAGAGAAACAGCTGGATTCCATAAGGCCTGAAAATATCAGCCAGAACAGCAATTTTTTTAAGGAACTGATCGGTCAGTACCCGCGGATCGGCATTTACATTGTTAATCACGGTAGCGTTGATACCTATCGAAGCCTGTATCCTGGCATAATCGGTATAGCGCGGGTGCCTGTATTCAGGTAACGTTCCCCACTCCCACAGAGAAAGTCCAGCGTAACCACGCTCTACTCTCCTGTTCAGGTTATCCCAGTGGTTTGCCATTCTGTACTGAACTCTGGGAGCACTTTGAATGGAAATTTCTTCAATGTCCTGGTAAGTCTGAAGCATCCGTAACAGATGAAACACCCCATATAAAACTCCGGCCTCTTCATTGGCAGCAATCACAAGAAACTCCCTGCCTTCAATAGTTTGCTGTTCAATTAAAAACCCTTCTTCTCCAAGCTGCTGTAACCGGTCATCCAGCTGCAGGGTGGCGATAATCTCAGAATCCGGCGTGCCGATCACCACCGCACCCTCTTCATCCACAGCTGATTTGGTTAAAACCGGGACATCCAGCAATCCGCCAAGGCCTCTTTCCAGCTCGCTCATTGCTGCATTTAGTGTGGGAGAATCCTCTTCGGCAACAATGTATTTCAGCAGGTCCTGATACTGCCGAAGCTGCTCCTGGTCTGTAACCGGAACATACCTGAGCCACATTTCATATCCATCTTCGGCGGGTAACTGCTGTGCCTGCAGCTGGTTTACAAACAGGAATAATATAAAGAATAACAAATATTTAACGATTGCCGGCTTCATATTGAAATAGATTTGTAGTTGTGGAGATTATACTCTAACAGGTGCTTTTTTTATTAAAGTCGAGGTTGTTCTGAATGAGTATCAGCAAATTTTTTCTAATTAACGTAAGTTAGAATAAGGTTTAGAGAAAAAGCAAAACATATACATCCCCCTCTTGCCAAAGGCATCCCTACTATTGTGCCATATGGCGCTAACTATGGGGCAAGAAGGGATTTCCCCAAGGGGGATGCCTTTGGCAAGGGGTGCGTTGAAACCAGTTTTGAGTCCTCATGAGACACACCCCTCGTTCAACTCAACCGGCTTCGCCTTTGAGTCTCACTTTTCCCCTCTCAAGAGGGGATGTATCCTAAAATCCAATCGAATTTCCACCATCAACCGGCAGATTAACACCCGTAATGAATTTAGATGCATCTGATGCAAGATATACAGCTGCATGCGCCACATCTTCGGGAGTTCCTAATTTCCTCATTGGCGTTCGTTCAAGAACCCGGCGTTCCCGTTCAGGATCCGAATTAAATGCCTGATGGAGCATGGGTGATTCAATAAAGCCCGGTGCAATCGCATTTACGCGGACACCAAACGGAGACAAATCAACAGCCAGAGCCCGGGTGAGACCTAAAACTCCTGTTTTAGCCGCTGCATAACCAGCTACTTTTGGGATGCCGTAAATGGCCGCCATTGAAGTAATATTAATAATGGATCCCCGTTCCCGTTCTGTCATTTTTTTACCCATTTCACGCGTTAAAGCAAAAAGGCCGTTCAGGTTGGTCTGAATAATATTATTAAAATCCTGATCCGATACATTCAAAGCATATTCTTTTTGGTTGATTCCAGCGTTATTTACCAGAATATCGACAGGGCCAAAACGGTTTTCAATCTCCTCGGTCAAGCCGGGAAGTGTTGCCAGGGCAGTTACATCATTCACGATATAATCCGCTTCGCCGCAAAGTTTTTTACAGGCATCTTTTAACACATGTTCTCTGCGCCCTGTTATCACTACTTTCGAACCTGCATCTATAAATGCTTTGGAAATGCCAAAACCAAGTCCTGTGCCCCCACCGGTTATTACAGCTATTTTATCAGTTAGTTGAAAAGATGTATGATTCATTCGTAAAACTTAGTCCTAAATTTATTTTTTTAATCGTGAATATCGGATTATTTCCCGGTTAATGAATTTTTATTTTGTTTCTTAACCTACTGCATTAATCTCTGCTCAAGTCATACGCCCGGGTAAGAAGATAATATTTTGTAAGCAGGTTTGTTCGTTCCCATTCCGGAAGCTGCCCCTTAACAAGGGCCTCCAGAAAACGCTCTGTAACCCGTGTAAAATGTTCCTCATGGGTTTCCGTAAATTCTTCAGGTATATTAATTTTCCACGCACCTCCGTTTTCCTCAGCGGTTAGTCCCGGAAAACGAGGCCCCAGTTGCTCCAGTGCTTCATTTAACCTATTCTCAAACTCTGCCCGGCCGGTTTCCTCACGGGGTTCTGCATACAGAGTCGCAACAAAATTCTGTTCCGCATCCTGGCGAACAATTAAATCGGCACGTGTACCCCGCATAATCGAATAATGAGTATCACCGCCTTTAGGATTTGTAAAGCCCCACCTGGCTGATACTTTCGCATTCACGCCACCCACAGAAAACAGAAACTCTCCATTTGCCCTCACATTCAACACCGAATCATCTTTAACCTCTTCCATCACAGATTCGGGGAATGTTTCATCACCGGTAATTAATTCAAACTGAGATCGGGTCAGCTCCGTATCCCAGGCTTTTGCCTGTAATACTTCCACCCCGGGTTCGGGAGATCTGTAATCTATAGCTGTTTCGGGAAACGCCTGCCATAAAATTAAATCCACAAGATGCGTTGAAACATCCACAATGGCTTCTCCCTGCTTGTTTACATCAAAAAACCACGCCGGCCGTATTAATGGCTCTCCGGCTACTGTTTTATAGAAAAAATGAACACTTTCCTTGATAATAGCCGGTTCTTCGGGTGTTCCTTCTGTCAACTCTCCAAAAAGGCGGGGAATCCGGGATAGTTCTTTTTGCAAAATGCTGGTGATCTCGTGTCGCTCAGTCATGATGTCATTAACCACCAGGCCCTGGTCATCCGCCCGTTCCAGTGTTCTTTTTAAATCCGGAAACTGGTCCGGTTTAATAACCATTGGTTTATCTGCATAAACATTCAGTCCATGTTCAACGGCCTGACTTATGTAGTCCATTTTCCGGACATTATTTCCGGCTACAACCATTACGTTTCCCGGCTTCTCACTGAGCATCCGGCTCAAATAATCATTGCCGGTATAGACCCTGGTATTCCAGTGAGTCGGATCGGATTCACGGGAGTTAAACTGCTCTATCATGGCCAGGTACGAATTCAGTTCGGGTCCTTCCGGGGCGTAAACATGAACTGTGGTATCTACCTGAGGGTAGGTATGCATTTGCACCAGCCCGGCATGAAAATGACCGGGATTCAGAGTCATCAGCCTGACTTCATTATCGGCACCTGTAAACCTGTCAGACGTTTCATTTTTTTTGCTGCACATAGCGATAAAAGGTACTAAAAGAATTAGAAAAAAACGGGTTTTCATGTCAGGCAATGGGTTTATGAGTTGGCAGATTTCACCCTGTAAGGGGTATATACTTCGCTTTTAAAATAAAGTGACCCGTCTGCACGGTTTCAAATTAGTTACCGTTTACCAGCGCCGGAACTTCTGAGATGGTATATGGAGACCGCTGTGGACGTGATAGCATTGCGTTTGCTTCATCGTCATTTTTGAAGCGTTCATTAACAGGATCCCAATACAATTTTCGCGGCAATTTCATTGCAATGTGAGACAGCAGGCAAGCCGTACACGATCGGTGTGCCACCTCAGCCGGGGCAACGGTCAGTTCCCTGGTTTTAATGCATTCAATCCAGTTTGTATGCTGTTCACTGCTCTCATAAAGGTGAATTTCATTCGGGCCGATTTCGGAATCCAGAATGGTGCGATCACTTGCCTGAAGAGGTGCGTTCTCATCTCCCGTGTCGGGATCACTATCGGTTACTCCGCTGCCCCGGGTTACAAAAATCCATCCTTCGGATCCTTCAAACCGTATTCCATTTGGATATTCTCCATTTACCAGCATGGTAACACCATTGGCATATTTGGCTTTTACATTAAAGTCTCCGTGGACATTCCATAATCCATTATAATCCGGATCATCCGGTGGAAATTTGGCCTCTGCTTCAATTTCAACTGGACCGGTATATTCCGTTCCCATTCCCCAGTGAGCCGTATCCAGATGGTGAGCACCCCACCCGGTAATCATTCCTGCCCCGAACTGTTCGTTTCGTAACCAGCCCGGACGGGAATAGCCCTCCAGCGGATGGACCCGCTCAAGAGTATACGGCACCATAGGAGTCGGCCCAAGCCACATATCGTAATCCAGGTTTTCAGGTACTGGCATCGGTGTCGGATCGCCTCCGGGCGGATCACCCGGCAGGCCTACTTGTATTGTATGAATGTCACCGATACGTCCGTTTCGTACCAGTTCGCAGGCCCGTTTAAAATGAGGCCAGGGGTCCACAGATCGCTGCTGGCTGCCAATCTGAAATACGGTTCCTGTACGGTGTATAATATCACTCATGATCCGGCCTTCTTCAATGGTCAGAGAAGTTGGCTTTTGCATATAAATATCTTTACCCGCCAGGGCGGCTTCAATGGCCGGAAGTGCATGCCAGTGATCAGGGGTACTGATGATAACGGCATCAATATCGGGTTGTGCCAGCATTTCGCGGTAGTCCTGGTATTCCCGGACATCCACCACGTTTTCTCTGCCTGTTTGTTCCGTATACCATTGTTCCACAAGTTGTTTACCTTCTGCCATTCGTTTACGATCTACATCGCTTACCGCCACCAGGCGCACTTCATCATGTTTCAGGGTCTCAGGCAGGTCATGGCCCCTGGCGATCCTTCCACACCCGATCTGGCCGATATTGATTTTATTATTTGGCGTATTTTTGCCAAAAACGGTAGAAGGTACAATAGACGGTGCTATAAACATTCCTGCAGTACCGAACAGTGAGGTTTTCAGATACTCCCGCCGTGTTAAGCCGCTTTTTTTCCTCTTTATTATTTTTTTACTCATAGTGACATGTATTAGATTATATATTTAGATTCACAGCCGGCTAAAGCACAGAAATGCGAGTGGATCATCCCCCTGCCCCCCTTCTGCCAAAGGCATCCCTTCGGGAGAAGGGGGGATTTTTTGCCATAAGAATATATAGACTTTACACTCATTCATTAACTGGTTATAAAAACACTATTCCCCCGCCGCCCATTGAATACCGCCCAGAATATGCCTCAAAAAGACGGGATCTGAATACTGTTCAGGGCGGTGCCCGAGGGATGTGTACCACTGGCGGCCTCCGTCAAACTCCTGGAACCAGGCAACCGGAAAGCTATTCCCAAATATAGTCCCAGGGAAATTATCTTTCTCTTCGTCAGAAACGGTGGATAAATCGGCCGCCAGCAGAGTTTTTATACCGGGATTAAGATCCTTCAGGTAATAGCACTCGTCATCTTCAATATTCCATTTTTCAGGCAAAAATGAGGTAGAAGGATGTGCCCGGTCAACCACATCAACCGCAAAATCCTGCTGCGGGGCATGGCGTTCAAAATTTCCCCCAAGCAGGCTTGAGAACCAGGGCCAGTTCCGTTCAGAGCCACTGGCTGAGTGAATGCCCACAAAACCACCTCCCTGCCGGATATACGCTTGCAGTGCATCCCGCTGAGTTTCGTTTGAAAAAATTTCATTATTGGTATTCGAGAAAATCAACGCATCATACTGCACCAGGTTTTCTTCTGTGAAAAGATCCGGATCATCCGAAACTTCTACCTCAAACCCGTATTGTTCCCCAAGCTCTTCGATTGCATCAATACTATAAGGTATGTTTTCATGAACATAACCTTCTCCATTTTTTGTATACAGCAATACCTTTTTTCCGGCTAATCTTCCCGTTTTGTACACCTCAATTTTTGGCGGATTCGCATAACTATTCCAAAGCCGTTCTGCTTCTTCTTTATCAATAGCTCCGTCATATACAAACATCCGGTACTTCAGTGTATATGAATTACCAGACTCCAGTTTCCAGTCACGATCCTGGGCAGGATTGAAATTGATATAGACATTCTCCTTCCCTTCATTCATCCCGACCGGCCAGATCCGAAGTTGTTCAGGAAAATTGTAATTAGCAGGATGGGTCATAAATAAAATACCCGAGTTACCTTCTTCAACATCTGAAATACCGTTGACATCAATCCAGCGGGCGCGGGTGGCATTGGCGTTACTTTTGTCCTTCCCTTCGGAAGTAAGCAACACACTGTTTTCATCATCCCACTTTTCTGTAGCCCGCAGGCTGAAACCCTGGTACCGGTATTCTTTAATAGTAAGGGGTTCTTTCGTCGCAGGATTCATCGTTGATGTAAAATCGATCAGCCATTTATTTTGATCGGGATCAATATTCCAGACATCTAAATCCCACTGTTCACGCAGAGCAACTTTCTCTCCCTCCGGTCCTGTAAAATCAATGTGATCATGCTGGGATTTGAAGCCTCCCACAACACTTCCTTCTTTTTGTTCTGAAATATAACCAAGTCGAACAGTTCCCTGCCCTTCCCCCAGATTCCAGAAATCAATTTCGCGTCCTTCAAATTCAGTTCGGGTCCATGGATTCCAGATTCCGTAGTGGTGATAATGGTCCGGCGGCTGAATCCGGCTAAGCACTTCCCCGCCCGGAGACCAAATGGGGTGTATATATCCACCGCGGCTGTAGATTTCATCCACGCCACCGGGAACTTCTTTGGAGGTGTATCGATAATTTAGAACAGGTTTTTCTCCGATCGTGATTAGCAGGTCTTCCCCGTCATCTTCCAAATGTACCCTGGCTGTGCGATCCGATCCGCTCTGATTATTTCTTTCCTCCACTCGTAATTGAAAAATTCTCACGGTTCCCGGTTCAGTCACTCCTTCGAGTACCCAGTTTAATCTGTCCGGATTTCCGGAACGGAGCTGAGAATTTACATGAATTTCTTCTCCTTCTTTTATTTCATAAAGTTTCAGCTTTCCGGCCTGCAATTGCAGGGGTATTCCTTCCAGTGATGCTGAAACCGGTGTATTAAAATAAGCCAAGCTGCCAGAGCGAACTGCAAATTCAGCTACCGGTTTAGATTGAGCCGACAGTTCGAATACAAATAAAAGAAGTAAACATATTGTAATCAGACCCGGTCTTATGAGCATTAATTTTCTCATGAATTTCCTGTGGTTTATAGAAATATTTCCCCTCCGGAGGGTGCGAAATATGAATCTGACTTATCAAAAGCTAAAATAAAAATTTATCTTTTAATACCTATTCCACACCCTCCCGGGAGAAGCTTGTCTCACATATAGTTCAGAGAAACCCCGGACAGAATCTAGTAACCCGGATTCTGTGGGAAATTACCTGATGTCCTGTTCCTCTGGTTTGCCGGAATAGGACGAAGCATGTGATGTTCCCCGATGTTACCGGGAGCTGAAGAAGTAAAATTGGTATTGTATAGTTGAACTCTTTCAACCAATTTCCCGGTTCTTTTCAGATCCAGCCAGCGTTTTTGTTCTCCATATAACTCCCTGCCGCGTTCATCCAGGATAAAATCAATGTCAAGCTCTGCAGCTGTAATTAACATATCCGCCTCCTGCCCGGGATGAGCGGCCCTTTGCCTTACTTCGTTAATATAATCCACACCTTCGCCGGCTCTGTTATCCTGAAGCAATGCTTCTGCTGCTATCAAATAGGTCTCAGCCAACCGGTAGACGATATAATCCCTTGATCCGTTTTCGAAGTTTACCGAGGGGCGCTTGAAATCGTCTACTTTTGTCAGACTCGGAAACATATTGATATCCCAGAACCAGTCGTCCTCCTCATTTCCACTGTTCCAGGTCATGAGGGCCACTCCCGGCAGCCGATTTTCAATCTCATCTACATCCTGCTGAGTCAATAACTGGTCTGTTACCCAGAGGGCTGTATCACCTACTGCAGCACCCTCGGGCAGGCCATTCGTTGTGTTGTAATACCATACGTCCTGGAATGACTTTTCATAACGGGAATCTGCATTGAGGGGCCTGAAATTTTCCATGCCAAACTGAGTGGGTCTGAAACGGATCCATGGCCGTCCATAACCGGGTTCCAAACCACGATCAAGGCCTCCGTTAAAAACTTCGTACCATGGCCTGTAATGCATATGGCTGCGGTTTCCCTCGGGTTCATTAAGAAGCGGGTCCTCGGTATATTGCACAGCCCAGATAACTTCTTCATTCCCTTCATTATCATGATCAAACACATCTGCAAAATCATCCAGAAGAGTGTGGCTGTAATTGTTGATCACATTGTCAGCAAGGTCTGCAGCCCTTGAAAAATCATCCGTTTCCGCAAAGTCCGTGTATCCTCTTGTCAGTAAAACAAGAGACAACATATGTTCTGCGGCCGGCCTGGTAGCTCTTCCAAAATCGCTTTGAGTATCCGGCAGGTTGTCGATAGCAAACTGAAGATCATCCTCAATCGCCCCATAAATAACATCTTCTGAAGTGCGTTCAGCATCTGTTTCCACACCAACGGTTTCCTCAAGAGTCAGATGCAATGGGCCGAAGTGTTGAAGGAGGATATAGTAATAATGTGCCCTTAGAAAATGCACTTCTCCCAGTTTTGCATTTTTCTCGTCTTCGGTAAGGCCTTCAATATCATTTGCACGGGAAATCGCTGCATTTGTCGTATTGATTGCCTGATAAAAGTTATTCCATAAATGCCAGAAGGGAGAGGATTCTGAATTCATTTCGGCATCATAATTATTCATATAATGAAACCCTCCATGTCCGCCATTGGTAATGATATCCGTTCCCATAACGGTAAGGTTGGCACCCTGCTCGGAACCGTAATACTGACGCAGTAATGCATATGAAGCATTAACAGCATCTTCAAATCCTTCTGGTGTACTGTAATGAACATCAACGGTAACCCCGGACACCACATCCTCATTCAAAACATCACATGAAATTGCCACTACAGATGCCAGAATAAGTGCTGTAAATAAATATTTTAAATTTTTCATTTTTCTATGACCTTTCAATTAAAAATTGATATTTACACCGACCGTAAATAATCTCGTACTTGGTCCGTTACCGGCTCTGACTACTCCTCCATCTTGTGGATCATAGATTTCCGGATCCAGTCCATCTTTCAGATTTGAAAATACAAATGGTGTATCTGCATTTACATATATCCTTGCAGACCTGATACCTATTTCATTTAAAGTCGAAGCCGGTAAATTGTAACCAAACTGGATATTCCTGATTTTCACAAAATCACCCGATTCGTATCCCCTGCTTGAACTGTTAAGAGGGAATTCTCTTGTCCCGTCTGGTTTGGGGGTATCATTGGAGGGATTATCCGGAGTCCAGTAATTTACATTCAGGTTATTGTATCGCCCCTGAAGTGAACTGTTGTTTACCAGGAATTCATTATACACGGTATGACCGAAGCTTCCGAAGAGTAAAACAGAAAGGTCAAAATCCTTATACCTGAAACGGTTTCCGATACCGGCATTCCATGTTGGCATATCACTTCCCAGGATAACTCTGTCAGCTTCCGTTATGCTGCCATCACCATTTTCATCCCGCAGCTTAATTTCGCCCGGGCTTCTTCCATACCCTGCGGCTTCAGCCTCTTCATCCAGCTGCCAGATACCTGTCATGTCATAGTCGTACCATACGGTTAAAGGCTCGCCAATAAACCACTGGTTCCCTATATCATCTTCTCCGGTACCAAACAGCTCAACAATTTCTTCCTGGTTGCCAAAAATATTGATGTTTGTTGACCAGCTGAAGTCGGATGTATTTATATTCATACTGGTCAGGCTGAATTCAAAACCTCTGTTCCGGGTATCTCCTATATTTTCCAATACGGAGTTAAAACCGGATGTAATCGGTATGACTCTTTCAAGCAAAAGGTCTGATGTATTCGTTTGATAAAACTCTAAACTACCGGCCAGCCGGTCCTCGAAGAAACCAAAATCCAGGCCAATGTTTGCCGTAGCAGAGGTTTCCCATTTCAGGTCCGGATTCGCAAGTGAGGTAGGCCTGAAACCGAACCCGGGGCCATCAGCGAATGAGTATTGAGTTCTGCTTAACCCGCCCCTTGTTTGATAGGGATCGATTGCCGTATTTCCGGTTTTACCGTAACTGACCCTGATTCTCAGGTCTGAAAAAAAGCTCAGATCATCCATAAAAGACTCGTCACTAATTCGCCAGCCCAAAGCGAACGAAGGGAAAAATCCCCATTTCTGTCCTTCAGAAAGTCTTGATGATCCGTCATAACGGCCGGTTAAGGTTAAAAGATAGCGGTCAAATAATGAATAGTTTATACGAGTCATGTACGACATCAGACCCCACTCTTCCAGCCCGCTGCCAAGACCTTCAATCGTAGCCCCCGTTCCGAGATTATGAAATTTTTGATGCTCATAGGGAAGCTCCGATGCTGCAAATCCGGATTCTTCAAGCCTTGATTCCTGTACGCTGAAAAGTCCTGTTATATCTAAGGAATGAATATCAAAATCCTGTGTATATGAAAGGATATTTTCAAAGGTATAGGTCATTCTTCGCTCATGTTGTTTCTCTGCGTATGGCGATCCTTCCTGCCTTGCGCCTGTAAGGCTTCCCTGGAAAAGCCCTCTTCTCCAATCCTGGAAATCAGGACCGAAATTCATTCTGAAATTCAAATTTTCGAAAACATCCAGGTCTGCATAAATATTGCTGAATATTCGTATCCGTTCTCTTTCATCTATGTATGCATCATCCACAAGGTCAGCCAGAGGGTTAAATATTAATGGATCTGCGCCGGGACGTAGTATCATGTTTCCTTCACTGTCATAAGGTTCGGCAAGCGGGTTGGTAGATATTGCACCGCCATAGGGATTTGAACCCCAGTTTTGAACCTGGTTTGACAGTTGTGTTGACGTACCAATTCTCAACCGGTCTGAAACAGAATGGTCTAAATTCAGCCGGAATGTATTCCTGTTGAAATCCTGGGTGGTAATCACTCCCTGGTCGAAAAAGAAATTTCCGGATACTGCGAACTGCGTATTTTCATCGCCGCCCTGAACACTCAGCTGATGATTATGCTGCACCCCTTCATCCAGCAGAAAATCTAACCAATCCGTTGAAACACCCCTGCTAATCGCATCCAGTTCATCAGAGGTGAAATCACGGCCTGATGCTTCTTTCATGGCCGCATATTCGGAGCCTGTCATCATATCGGGGCGCCCATGAGCCTGTCGAACACCTGTATGACCTGAATAGGATATTGTTGTTGGATGATTTCCTCCCCGGTGTGTCGTCACCAGCACAACTCCATTTGCACCCCTGGAACCATAAATAGCTGTAGCAGAAGCATCCTTCAGCACTTCCATGGATTGGATATCACGGGTATTTATATCATTGATATTCCCCTCAAGCGGGATGCCATCCACAACATAAAGCGGATCATTCGAGGCTGTAAGGGATCTTCGTCCCCTGACCCGCAGGGTCACTCCCTGTCCCGGCCTGTTTTCTGAAGAAAGTGCCACAACCCCGCTTGCCCTTCCCTGCAGGGCCTGTGCGGCATCCGTAATGGTAACTTCCTGTATGTCGCGATTTGAAACAGAAGCGACTGAACCCGTTATATCGCGCCGTTCAACAGCACCATAACCTACAACAACAAGTTCATCCCCAACAACTGCGCGAGGGATAAGATGTACTTCAATACTTGTTCTGCTGTTTATTGGCTCTTCTATTGTTTCATAACCTATATATGAAAAAACGAGCGTATCGGTTTCCGATGGTACATCCAAAGAAAATTCGCCTTCAAAATCGGTTGTAGCCCCAATTTCAGTTCCCTTGACTAAAATATTCACTCCCGGAAGCGCTTCCCCGTTATCTGAAGAAAACACACTTCCGGTTACAGTATGATTTTGAGCGATTAAAGAGTTTGTCATACCCATAGCAGCAATGATACATACCTGTGGTATGTATATGCGTTTTTTTATGAACTGTATATCTGATCTATCCATCATGATTGTCCCCTTTTCAAAGCTTTATTTAGTAAATCTTGTATTTAGATTTAAAGTTTGTATTCAGCTTGAATTGCACATCAAATTCAAACAGATGGTTTGTGATTCTTTAAAAGAAACTGAGAGCAAACGATTACGCATAAATAAAAACAGGTGCGTAATCGATTGCGCATTCCATATTTATAAAATTTTATTCAGACATCAAAATTTTATTAATTTTAACAACTCTCTTTCCAATTTTTAGTATTTAGAGGGGCATGATTTTACAGAGAAGCTATTTACGTTTGATCCGGATTGTTAAAATGTACTGAACCCGAAATATTTTTATATAAAACTGACATGCACATTAGACCGCAAAAAGATGCAGAAAAAGATTCTAATATTAATATGCTTCACAACGAATGAAAAAGAAGAAAACGACTCTTTCAGACATTGCAAATGAATTGAATGTAACTGCATCCACAGTTTCCCGCGCACTTCAGAATCATCCAAGAATAAGCACATCGACCAAAAAAGCGGTCCTGGAAATGGTTGATAAACTGAACTATCAGCCAAATAACATAGCTTCCGCCCTCAGAAAGGGAAAAAGTAATATACTTGGTGTTATTGTTCCTACATCAGACCGGCGTTTTTTTGCATCGGTCATCAGGGGTATCGAAGAAGTAGTCCGGGAGAAAGGCTATAATCTGATTATATGCCAGTCTGATGATCAAACCGAGAAGGAACAGGAAAAAATTAAAGCTTTGCTGCAAATACAGGTCGACGGTATCATAGCTTCTGTTGCAAAAGAAACAAAGGATACTACACCCTATGAAAATATTACCCGGCGGGGAATACCCCTTGTTTTATACGACAGGGTTATTGAGGCTCTGGACGTAAACCTGGTTATCTCTGATGATTATTTAGGAGCGTACCAGGCTGTAACTCATTTGATTGAACAGGGCTGCACGAGAATTGCTCATTATGCAGGCGAACAGCATATTCATATTTATCAGAACCGGCTGAAAGGATATTTACAGGCCCTTCGTGATCATAATCTGCCTGTAGATGATGAACTGATCATTGAATCCGACCTTATTCAGAATACCCATAATATTCTTCAGATCGGGCGTCAGCTGGGCACTGTATTATCAGAAATGGACAATCCCCCTGATGGAGTATTTTCATCCAGTGATTTCGCAGCTATGGGAAGTATCCAGGTTTTTAAAGAAAAGAATATCCATATACCCAATGAAATTGCCCTGGTCGGTTACAGTAATGATTTTTCTGCCTCTGTTATTGAACCGGGTTTAACATCTCTGGACCAGCATAATATCCGGATGGGTAACCTGGCGGGTCAGCATTTTCTCGATCAGGTGGATACAAAAACTGAAGAATTCACACCTAAAAAGACCTTGTTAAAACCGGATCTTATTATCCGGAAATCGTCCTTGCGCAAATAGAAATTTGAAGAAGAGCTTTTTTACACCTGGGAATGGTGGTATTAAGTCATCGGATGAATTTTAAGAAAATCCGGCCATTTCTGAACGCACATCTGTTTTCCGCAGAACTCATCCGATGACTCACCAAGAAGTTCCCCTTCCTCACCCAAACGGATCCAAATGCTTCTCAAAGTGCCGGATCAGGTTTTGCTCATGCAGCTTTTCATTTTCTTCCAGTACCTTCATCAAACGGGTTTTAAAAGTTTTGGCTTCGGGCAGCGATCCCGATAATACCGAACCGTATGCGACATGCAATACCTGGCGGGCGTCATTATCGTCGAGAAGGTTTTTTAACCCGGCCGTATCGAGAGAAGCAGGATCTGGTATCTGTTCCGGGTTTGCAGATATATGATAGGTTTTTTTGTCATCCTGGAAACGGGTGATGGAAAATTTCAAAATTTCGCGGAATAAGTCAGGATCGGCTTCCGCAATAGTTCGCAGGGCTTCCAGGTAGCTTGTACCTGCTGTTTTCACATGTACAGTTCCCATATTGAGGGACCCGATCACTTCGTAAACAGAAAACTTATCACTCCCGGAATGGATGCTCAGTTTATACTCCCCAAACAGCTTCGCGATAGCCAGATGCTTAATATATTCGCTGCGAAACTGATCCAGATCTCCTTTAAAATCGATTCCTTTTTCAAAATGTCCGCAAAAACGGGGAGCCAGACTGACAAGTTCGACCCCGAGCCGGTTCAGCTCTGAAGCCACGAGATAATGTTCAAACAGGGTTGTGGGATCTTGTGTCTCATCAACCGAAAGTTCCAGTTCCGCGGGATGATCCGGCCATCTTTTTGCAAGGTAATCTGCCAGTTTCCGGGTGTGAGTAACCACTCTTCCGTATTTTACCATCCCCTGCATCACCTCTTCAGTGGTTGGATTCAGATGATAATCATCCAGAATTTTCACAGGATTTTCTGTAAACCGTTTCAGGAGGGAATCGGATGTATCCTCCAGAAGATCCCAGGGCAGATTTTTATAGGCTGATTCAAGACTGATTTTAGTGAGTGATTTCACATCATCCTGAACATAATCGCTCGGGTCAATCGTGAACATTGT
>JBBEBD010000062.1:0-64643 GCA_040882525.1 Balneolaceae bacterium
ATGCCGGGTAAACTGATCGCTGAATCGATCACCTGATTCCTGGGCTGCGGACGTCGGGGGAATGCATGCCATGAAAAGAAAAATGAGGATTGCAGGTATTGATGTTTTCATGATCGTATTCTGTTTTGAAGTTCAGTGGATGACGCTTCCGGCGCAGCACCCACAGGTAGTGTTAACAGGCCCTGACAGTCCGGGATGAAGCGGGCCTGCTTGTTCAGCAATATTTTGGGCTGAACTTCTTTCACGTATCTCCGGAGTATACCCAAAACTTTTTTGATAAGATAGAATACGGGTCATTTTGACCCTTGCCCTCCTGTATTCGAAATTGCATTCTGTCTGAATCGATGTCGCTGATTTTAAGATTCAAAAGTTCTCCAGCACGCAGACCTGCGGGAATAAATTAACGGGAATATTGCTTTGTGTTTCAGAATATCGATGGAATTTAGCAGTCGTTCCCCAGTGCCCATTTGCAAAGCCACACAAGCCAATACACAGTCCAAGCTTTGAAACAGAGCCAAATCATCCACCCCTCAGGAATTCCAATATTTACCAGTATTTAATTTTACTGGCGTTTTTTTGATTTCCAATATTTACCAAAATTTTGTAGTATTGGTAAAAATTGGAATTTAAATGCCAAAAATTTTAGAGAAAAAAT
The DNA here is from genome assembly GCA_040882525.1 of Balneolaceae bacterium. Lineage (GTDB taxonomy): Bacteria > Bacteroidota > Rhodothermia > Balneolales > Balneolaceae > Rhodohalobacter. The sequence goes on from JBBEBD010000062.1 coordinate 656, forward strand.
TAATTGATGAATTTAAAGACAGGGAGTATTTCACACGAGAAGACCTCTTTAAATTCTATCGCTATTTTGAACCAGATCTGAAGGAAGGGACCTTCGGATGGAGAATCCACGACTTGAAGGAAAAAAAAATCATCAGGTCGGTGAAGAGAGGTCTTTATGTTATTTCATACAAGCCAAAATATAAGCCTGAAATTTCTCAGGAACTCATAAAGCTCGCAAAACGAATTACTAAATTTGTGGATGCTAAACATTGCATTTGGGAAACGGAATGGCTCAACGAATTTTCACAACACCAGACAAGCAGACGAATCATACTCATTGAGATTGAAAAGGATTTCATTGAATCACTGTATTATGAATTGAAAGACTCATCAAGAAATGAGCTTTATCTAAACCCGGATGACAAAGCCATCGATTTTTATATCGCTGAAAGCGACTATCCAGTGATAATTAAAAAACTAATTACACGCTCTCCTCTTGCAAGAAGAACAGAGAAAAGAGTAAAGTTCTATACCCCCTTGCTTGAGAAGATCCTGGTGGACCTCTTTGCCGAAGAAAAGCTCTTCTACTATCTGCAAGGTTCTGAATTGATACATATTTACGAGAATGCCATTAGCAGTTACGCCATTAATTTCACTAAACTCTTCAGCTACGCAAAGCGAAGGAAAAGAGAACAGGAAATTAAACAGTTTATGACGAATCACATGTACCACCTCATAAAAGATATTATTGAATGATTAAGGATCATTGCTTTACAGAAGAGTGGTTGGATGGCTTCAGAAAACAAAGAGACCACAAAAAAATTGACAAGATCATTCTTGAGAAAATGATCTATGCACTCCACTTGTTAGAACAGCTCAAAACTAATGGGCTTAATTTCATCTTCAAAGGTGGCACGAGTCTTGTGCTATTGCTTGAAGAGGACAATCGTTTCTCCATTGATATCGATATCATTTGTAAAACCGATCGTGACGAGCTTGAGGCAATTCTGAAGAAAGTTATCGATTCTTCCAATTTTGTAAATTTCGTACTGGACGAATATCGAAGTTACCAACCTGGTGTACCAAAAGCACATTACAAATTTTCATTTGAAACCAAAAAGCAAGGTTCGGGAACAGTATTATTGGATATACTAATTGAAGACCCGATTTATCCTGTGAAGATAGAAACACCAGTAAGAACTAAATGGATCGAAACTGATGGAGAAATCATGGTTACTGTTCCTTCCAATTGATTCGATTACAGGAGACAAACTAACCGCTTTTGCCCCGAATACTATTGGTATTCCCTATTTCAAAGGTAAGGACAAACAGCCGTTCTCCATGGAAATATGCAAGCAGCTATTTGATTTAAGTAAATTATTCGAGCAAATTCAAAATATAGAAATCGTGGCTGCAAGCTTTAATGCATTTGCCGAACAGGAAATTGCTTATCGGAAAAAAGGTAATTCTGAATCTGAGTTAGTTCCAAAAGATGTACTAGAGGACACCATAAACACATGCATGATCATTGCGAAACGCGGAAGTGGCTCAGATGATGAGAAAAGAAAGTTTGCAGAATTGCAAAAGGGAATCCGTGCTTTTGGTACTGGATTCTTAATGCGCGGAAATTTCAGGATTGACGATGCTATTCCAGCTTCTGCTCGTATTGCTTTTCTGGCCGTTAAACTTTTAGTGGGAGATTCTACTCCAATAGAATATTATAATGGTCAGGATTTAAAAGGCCTAAACATTGTAGACCCGAAGTGGAACTATCTGAACCGATTAAAGCGGCAACCGGACAAATCCTCTTTTTACTACTGGTACCACGCTGTCCGACTTTTAACTGCCAAAAATGACCGTTAGCAACAATTGTCTTCAAAGCGGAAAATTACAAATTTTAAATTATGACAATCGAACAAAGAAAAATCTCGCTTATTAACTGGATTACGAACCTGGAAGACGAAACTGTAATTAACCAGATTGAAGGATTTCGTAAGACTTCTTTGAACCAACTTCCAAAAGAGATCGTCGAGCTCTTAACTATGTCTGCTGCTGAAAAAGATGAAGACTGCATAGAACACACCTCCGTTCAGGACATCCTGGCCCACGTTTCTTAGCTGCAAACCCTTTGGAGAAGATTTCGCCCAACTCTTCTTCTCCAACATGCCGGACTTCGTTCAGGAGTTGTGAAGCAACTCATCCCAACCCTCACTAAATTCAATAGGTAAAACCAACTGAATTTAACCCGGCACGAATTTACTCATGTTTTTTCCGATGCCGCGCTTAAGGAATCTCAACCTTTTGTCACTTCTGTCCCATCCGTACAAGGTCTTCAATTTTCCAAATTTTGAAGATAATCTACCAGGGCTGCGAACTCCTCGTAAGATAGTGCATTTGCAAGTCCGGGAGGCATCAGTGAGTAATCCTGGATCTCGCGCTCTTCGATCTCAGATGTTGGGATAATGGTACCGGAACCTGTCATATCCCTGAGTACCATATTATTTGCAGATTCATAGACAGAAAAACCAACATGGCTTTCCCCGGCTTCCGTTGTGACCCGGTATGTTGGAAAACCCTGTGCAATCCTGGAGTTGGGTGTCAGAATCCCCTCAGCAATGGTTCGCCGGTCCAAAACACCTCCAACGGTTCCCAGGAAAGGGCCCATCATCGGCTCTCCCATTTCAACAGCATGGCATGTTTGACAAGACTGTTGCAGAAATACGGCTTCACCCAGCTCTCTGTCACCTTCTATATTTTCAATGGCAGCCAATACCTCTTCCGGCGTGGACCGGCCGACCTCACCCTGGTTACTCTGAACCTCAGCCATATTAATCAGCGGAAGTTCCTCCACGTTTGCAAGTGCAATAGACTCCAGGTCCGACTCACCCAGCTCTTCAATTTCAAGCCGGTATTTACTGTTGAGTATGGCAAATTGATCCCGCTCAGCATCGGGTGTCTGTTCAAAAATGTCAATGATAAAATCCCGGATCATGGGTGTTGCTTCCCAGTCCGCTGCAACATAGTAGGGGCCGTGGGTATCGGGCCGGGTTCCCCACCACCAGGAGGCGTCATATTCCTCCTCTTTATGATAGGTACGGGCAAGAATATCCACAATCTGATTTTGCAGGCCTGGATTTTCACTATCTCTGTAGATCCCGATCAGGCGTTCCGCGGCCACCGGGTCATGGACATACCGGAGCGCCCAGAGCGCGAGTTGGTTTTGATTCGTTTCAACGGCCCGGACCAGCTCTTCCGTGGCTCCGATCTCAACAAGCGCCTTTACAGCCATATGAGCCGGTATGATTTCCGAATTGGGTGTTGCGTGAGGCCCGTCATTACCGGGTGACGGTGCGCGGAAGGTAGATGGAACCGGAACCGTCAGAAGTTCCCGGACGGCTTCAGCGCGGCCGAGCCGGCCCAGGCCAACAATGGATGCAATTTTAACCCGGTCAGAAGAGTGATTTAATCCCTCCAGAAAAGGTTCCACCGGAACCTGGTCAGCATACGCTTTCCGGTCAGCCAGTGCACGAAGTGCAAACTCTTTGACACTTTCATCCTGCGTCAGCTCTGCCAGGTTCTCTATACCATCCGCCCCGGCAATCTGGGTATAAGTAAAAATTCCGGCTGCACGAACATCGAGCGGATGACGGGTGTTTTCAGCAACCCGGAGAGCCGCACGCGCGGCTTCATCGGCCGGCCGTTTCAGCAGTTCCTGCTGTGCAAATTGCCGTACCTTTGCACTTCCCGATTCCAGGTACTGCCCCAGCTGGCGGACTGTAGCTGCTTCAAGATCAGGGAATGGAGCCGGGTCCAGGCCTTCGGGGACAACCCGAACCGTGTAACCGCGATCCGGATTTCCCCGGAACCCTGCATTATCCCAGGCTGTAAGGTAGAGCACGCCGGACGCGTCGATATCTACATCTGTAATCTGCTGAAGCTGAATGAATTCTTCCTGCTGATGATAAAACGATCCGCGATCCTCTGTCACATGATCCAGGTAGAGAAAGTTGCGTCCCCAGTCGGCCGTGAGCGGAGTATTGTTGTAGTGATCCGGCCACCGGTCATCATCCAGGAACAGTGCACCTGTAGCTGACCCGCCTCCCAGGTCTTCCAGTGCAGGAATGATCTCTTCAGTGAAATTCCGGAACAGGTAGGGATATCCATATTCCCCGGTCTGAACCTGGTGGCTGAACCGGGTGTTCCAGAAACCGCCGTCGTTGGTATTATCCCTGGTAAAAATATTCATATAGGGGTCGATTGCGACGCCGTAAACATTTCGCAGCCCGTGGGTGTACTCCTCCATTTCAGAACCATCCGGCCGGATGCGGACGATTCCGCCGCCCAGCATGTTCAGCTCTGTTCCATCCGCTCCAACGGCCCGCTCAAATCCAAAATCACCCACGGCGATATAGATCCATCCGTCAATCCCCAGCGAAATACCGTTGGTCGAATGGTCTGTTCCTCTTTGGGTCAGGTATGCAGGATTTCCAATATCTTCAATCAACAGAGTTGAAGGGCCATCTGCAATCCCATCATAATCGTTGTCTTCAAAAACGACCAGGTTCTGTCCGGTTGCTTCTCCGGTCTCTTCCGAATAGATCGTATGCAGAACAAAAACCTGGTTTCCTACAGGTAAGATTCCCCGCGGATGGTCGACTTTGGCAAACTCTGTCTGAAGGTCAAAAACACCATCCTGGTTGACATCAACCAGCCGGATGACGGAACCCAGCCCCGGCTCTTTTCCAAGCGAACCCTGCTGATCCACACCTACAAATACCTCGCCGGTAGGAGCGGCAGCAATCACCGAAGGACTGGGGGTCAGATCCGGACCGGTAAATACTGAAAAGTCAAGATCTGCCGGTATTTTGGTATGTTCCCGCAGGGAGTCTGAAAATGCTGCTAAAGCCGGATCTTCCGGAGCAGGTTCAATGGTTGCATAGAATTGAGCCCTGGGAGAGATCTCATTCTGGCAGCCGATAGAAAGGATCATCAACAGGAAAAGCGGGCAGAGTCGTTGCAGGATACGGAGTACAGACATAATGGAGGGTAGATTATGATTAGATGTTTTCTTGGTAAGAAAACTTGACTGAGAGAATATCAAAAAATGGATGGATAATTACCAATTTCCATTTTTTCGCTGCTTTTTTCCTTTCATTAAGCAGGCATGCCTCGTCTGTTCTTGCCAGCTTATGCTCCGGGCCCTTATACTATTCATTTTTTTATCGGGTTATCTGATTCAGCAGAATAAAATAGATATATGTCAAATGAATCCGATTTCTGATACGTTCTGTTTTTCAATATTTGTAGTTTTTCTATTATCATAATCAGACGGAAGTTCTCTATTACAAAGGAGATTGCGTATGACCAAATCCAGTGCACTTCAACGAGGCCGTGAAGCCTTCCGGCACCGGTCCTGGGCTGACGCGTATTCATGTTTTGTTTCCGCAGATGGCGAAGAATCTCTGGACGCCGAAGATCTTGAACTGCTGGCCAAAGCGGCTTATTTAATTGGCAAAGAATCCGGATGTACCGAAACGTGGATGCGTGCCCACCAAAAATTCCTCAATGAGGCCAATACCGAACGTGCGGCTAATAGTGCATTCTGGATAGGTATGCTGCTTTTTTTTCGGGGTGAACATGCCCAGGGCAGCGGCTGGATCGCGCGGGCCGCGCGGTTAATTAATGAGTATCAGCAAGAATGTGCTGAAATGGGATTTTTGCTGATACCGGAAGGATTGCAATTTCTGCGTAAAGGGGAAGCTGAAGCCGCACAGGAAAAGTTCAGCATGGCTGGTGATATTGGCAAACGATTTAACAATCCGGACCTGATTATTTTGGGATATCTGGGACATGGTCAATCTTTAATCAAGCAAAATAAAATAGCCGAAGGCACTACCCTGTTTGATGAGGCGATGGTAGCGGTGGTGTCGGATGAGATCTCACAGATCGTTGCCGGAATTGTTTACTGTGCTGTTATTGAAACCTGTCAGAATATATATGATCTGCAGCGGGCCAGCGAATGGACCGATGCACTAAGCCGCTGGTGCAACGCCCAGCCTGATCTGATCCCATATCGCGGGCAGTGTCTGGTACGGCGTGCCGAAATCATGCAGCTGCATGGAAAATGGCCGGACGCAATGAACGAAGCGCGCCGTGCCTGTGAACTCAAAAGGCCATCCAGCCCTCCTGTCACCGGAGAAGCTTTTTACAGGCAAGCCGAACTTTACCGCCTGCAGGGAAATTTTTCAGAAGCCGGAAATGCGTATAAACAGGCCAGTAATCTGGGGCGGAATCCCCAGCCGGGCCTGGCACTCATGCAGCTGGGACAGGGTAAAACCGAAGTAGCAAGAATGGCCATCTGTAATGCTGAAGGTGAGACTCAGGACCGGATGGCTCGTGCAAGAATACTTCCTGCATATGTTGAAATCATGCTTGCTTCAGAAGAAGTGCAAGCCGCAGAAGCCGGTGCGAAAGAACTTTCTGATATTGCCTCTGAAGTCAATGCTCCTTATCTCCGGGGAGTTGCTGCCGGGGTAATGGGAAGTGTTCTTCTTGCAAATGAAAAGCCCGCTGAAGCAATCAAAAAATTGCGATGGTCTTTGGGAATACTAAAGACGATGGACTCCTCCTATGAAGCTGCCCGAACCCAGGTACTGATTGGACTTGCCTGCCGGAAACTCGAAGATGAAAATACAACAACAATGGAGTTTGATGCAGCCCGCAAAGTATTTCAGCAGCTTGGGGCGATCCCGGATCAGTTAAAAGTCGATTCACTTCTTCAACGTACACAATCGGCAGAAACTTCAGGCCTGACATCACGGGAGAGGGAAGTACTGCGCATCCTGGCCACCGGCAAAACCAATAAGGATATTGCCGGTGATCTGTTTATCAGCGAACGAACTGTGGACCGGCATGTAAGCAATATTTTAGCCAAACTGAATGTTTCCTCACGCGCTGCCGCAACTGCCTTCGCTTACAAAAATAATCTCATCTGAATTGTTATGGGTAATACTACCCATAGCCTGATTTTCAAAAATTGGGTACTCTCTCTGATTCGCTGTTCTTCCCTGCCAATTATATTATACCTGAGTTCAATTAATAATTGACAAAAGTCTCCCCTATCAAGGGGCTCATTTTTTGAACGCGCAAGCGAAATATAGAGGGGTGTTCATCGGATTTTATCACGTCCTGATAAACATCCCCCTGTTTCCCCCTTTGATAAGGGGGACACTCCCCAACTAATAATAAAATTATCATAACGGAGATGAAGAGATGAATACACAAACCATAGTTGCACAAAACAAACAAACCATCACTCCAAATGAAAATCGTAATCAGCTTTTGGAGGGATTACCCGTTTCGGAACAACGGTTAAACCTCGCCGGAATATCAACCGCATTTCTCGCTGGTGGTGAAGGTTCACCTGTAATACTATTGCATGGCCCCGGAGAAACCGCTTTGTGGTGGATGGGGGTTATCCCCAGGCTGGCCGAAACTCACCGGGTTATTGTACCCGATCTGCCCGGACATGGTGAATCAAAAGTTTCCGGAAAATCATTGGACCAGGATCTTGTATTGGCATGGCTTAGTGAATTAATCGAACAGACCTGCCCCTCTCCGCCCGTCCTGGTGGGAAATATACTCGGCGGTTCTATCGGGGCCCGTTTTGCGATCCGGCTTGGCGGGCAGCTGGAACAGCTGGTGCTCGTGAATTCACTGGGCCTTGAAAAGTTCAGGCCGTCCCCGGTATTTGCGTTCACGTTAATCCGGTTCATGATACGCCCAACCCCGAAAAATTTTGATCGCTTCTTCCCGCATTGCATATACGATGTGGATGATCTTCGCAGCCGGATGGGGGAAAAATGGGAACCATTTGTGGCATACAACCTGGAATGCGCCACGGATAAAGATCGAAAAGCCGCCATGCAAACCCTATTGAAAGAGGTGGGAACTCCGAAAATACCAGACGAAAAAATCAAAAAAATTGTAGTACCAACAGCCCTGATCTGGGGACGGCACGACAAGGCAAATAAATTGCATATCGCCCAAAAAGCCAGTAAAAAATATGGCTGGCCGCTGCACATCCTGGAAGAAACCCGTGATGATCCCAAGTTCGAAAGACCGGAAGCTTTTACGGATGCACTTTATAAAATCGTAAACAGGAGTTAATTATGAAGACACTAAAGATTCTTTCGTTCTTTCTGTTTTTGGGCCTGTTGTCCGTTCCACTGTACGGCCAGGAACGCCCTCCGGTTATCGATATGCATATGCACGCCGATCTTCCTCCTTATAATGTTCCAGAAGGCGTACCCGCTTTATGCCGCCCCGAGCCATGCACGGGTGATGGGGCTGCGGTCGCCGACCTGGACAGGCTGCTCGAAAAGACGCTGGAGGAGATGGATCGTCATAACGTTGCCAAAGCATTCCTCAGCGGCCTGGACCCGGAAGTAGTTCAGAAGTGGAAGGAAGCAGCTCCCGGCCGTTTCATTGGATCACCGTTCATCGTTCAACCGGGCCAACCCGCACCGGAAGTACTCCGGCAGGATCTAGAAGAGGGCCGATATGAGGGCATCGGCGAAATCGCCGTTCAGCTCAACGGTTTCGCAGCAAATGATCCGGAACTCGAGCCGTATTTTGCACTTGCGGAGGAGTTTGATGTACCGGTTCTCATTCACACAGCCGGGATCGGCCCGTACATGCCCGGCTTCCGGTCAGACGCAGGTACGCCATTGCTTCTTGAAGACGTCCTGGTACGCCATCCGGAGCTTCGGCTATTCGTGGAGAACGCCGGTTATCCGTATGGCGACCAAATGATCGCGATGATGTACCAGTATCCTCAGCTTCACGGTGATGTGTCGACCATCAGCTGGGTCATCCCGCACTCCGCCTTCTACGACTATCTTGAAACATTCGTTCGCGCGGGACTCGGAAAACGGCTGATGTTCGGTTCGGACCAGATGCGATGGCCGGAGAAGATCGGGGCGGGGATTGAAGCGATTGAAGAAGCTGATTTTTTGACGGACGAACAAAAGAGAGATATCCTTTATAACAACGCAGTCCGGTTTCTTGGCCTTGAACAGGATCCAGAATAACAAGTAAAAGAAGAGGTTTTGGGTTGAATTATTATCCGGGAAGCGGTCAGGGTGGCTCACACTGAGGGGGACCAGAAATTCAAAGAATCAAGGGACAAGGATATCTCACAAGATGAAGTTTTGGGAATACCCATTATGAAAAGCCCATCAAAATGATATATTATTCCCAATATTTAATTAGGGTATCCGCTTGAATACAAATTATTTCAACTGGAATTAAATGCCAGGCGGTTTCATAAAAAACAAATCATCAGAAAATGACTACACTTCAAAAACTCAGCTGCATAACCTTGACTATAGTTATCATGTTGGGATGCGGTACACAAAATCAGGAAGAATACAGAGCAGTGTTTATTGCCTACGATTACGCATTTCAGGCACCGGACGAATTACCTGGGGGGTGGCTGACCTTTATTTTAAATAATGAACAAGCTCATGAAATCCATGAATTAAGTTTTGCCCGTATTCCGGAAGGCGTTACTTACAGTGAATATCTGAATGAATATGTCGGAGCATGGGAAATTTTATTGGAGGAATTTCAGGCTGGTGAAGTTGAACAATCCGGTATTTCTGAAAGAGTTTATGAGCTCTTGCCTGACTGGTCCGATGGAGTGGAATATGTGAATGCCCGGGGGCTGGTTTCTCCGGGAAGATCAGCCGGGAAAACGGTGTATCTGGACCCGGGATTATATGCCGTGGACTGCTGGGTGAAAACTGAGGATGGGATTATTCATATCACCGCAGGCATGACACGGCCCCTTACAATTACGGATGAATCTGCCAACAGCCCTGAACCTTCATTGGATAATATAATTACACTGAATGAAAATGAAATCGATGTTCAATGGAATGCCGAAACCGGATCACATTCATTTGCCGTACGAATGGAGGCAGATTCTGATGGAAATCCATTTCATAATAACATTCATCTGATCAGGCTGGAGGAAAATACCGATCTGGATGAAGTAAACATATGGCTGGATTGGTACAGGGTTGGAGGCCTCAGATCCCCTGCTCCTGCCGATTTTCTCGGGGGTGTCAGCACCTATGATGCCATTCCCGGTGAAAGTGCCTCTTATTTCTCGTTAGAAATTGATGAGCCCGGAGAATATGCCTGGATCGTACAGGTACCGGAAGGTGAGCAACTATGGAAAACATTTACCATTCCATAGCATGAGCCTGCTCACGTTACTAATTGCGAAAGCAAAAGATAAGAGGAGGTTAAAGTGATGGAGACAAACAAAAAAACCGATTCACAAAAGTTCTACCACGGAACGAAGGCCGATTTGAAGACGGGAGACCTGATAGAACCCGGCTTTAATTCGAACTACGGCAAAAGGAAGAAGGCAAACTATGTCTATTTCACGGCCACCCTGGATGCGGCTGTCTGGGGTGCCGAACTAGCCATGGGCGAAGGAACCGGCAGGATCTACACCGTAGAGCCAACCGGACCCATTGAAGATGACCCTAATCTGACCGACAAAAAGTTTCCCGGCAACCCAACAAAATCATACCGCACCCGTGGTCCGCTTCGAATTACCGGTGAGATTACTGAATGGGAGGGACACTCCCCGGGACAGCTCAAAGCCATGAAAGATCATCTTGAACGACTTAAAGAACAGGGGATTGAGGCTATTGAAGATTGATTATTTATTCAAGCACTTCAAAAAATTCAAACAACGATCCGCTAACGAGGACTCCTTACCAACCATGGGAACCGTACAGAAAATTCATTTGATCAATATTGCATTTAGATAGTTGTACTTGAATTACCCCTCACTCCTCATCATTTTTAAGCGCCTTCAACCTCTTCCCGTAATCCACAAGGTACCGTTCGTACTGCTGATTCATCAGGCTGGAGGTGATCAGGAAGTCGGCGGATGAGCGGTTGCAGGCCATTGGAATATTGTAAACAATGGAAATACGCTGGAGGGCTTTTACGTCCACATCATGGGGCTGCGCCTGGAGTGGATCCCAGAAGAAAATGAGAATATCGAGCTTGGTTTCGGCAATGGCGGCCCCGATCTGAAGGTCGCCGCCCAACGGCCCGCTGATAAACCGGTGCACCGGCAGGCCAAGTTTTTTTGAGATGAGTCCGCCCGTGGTTCCGGTGCCGTACAGCTCATGCTCCATCAGGATGTCGCGGTTATAATCTGCCCAGTCGATCAGGTCCATTTTCCGGTAATCGTGGGCAACCAGGCCGATCCTCTTTTTTTTGCCCATTTTAGATGTGTGAGAAGCGATACTCGGATGCGGTTTTGTGGATTTCATAAAGAGTATAAATTCTTGGTTGTAAAAATGAATTTTAAGGTAAATGGATTCTTTAAAAAGCTCCCCTCCTTGTCACGCCGCCTTTTGGTGTGATAGGGAGGGGACGGGGGTGGGTCAGAAAACCCGGGAGCTTAATTTTGGAAGAATTATTTTTTGTAGCTCCATTCGAAACTCATTGAATTTACTCAAGGGAACAATATGATGAAAAAACCTAAAATGTTCACCTGTTGATTTTGAGGTGTTGAAAAAACCGATCTAAAAGCTTCCCTTATCTCTCCACAGGGATGCGTTGAGCAAAAGGAAGAAGTTTAATTAAGAGCAGAGATTAGCTGTAATCAGGTCCGGTAACCGGCCTTGGAAGCATTTACGGAAGAAGTGAACCAGGCAATCCGCGAAAGAAAGGCGGCATACCGGCTGGCATATCAAGCTTGATGGACCATTGCCGGCTTTCAGCGGATCTGACGTGAACGCCGTAAATGATTCCACAGCCTTGATTTCCCCAAAGGGGTGCCCAATACCACATTACTAGATGGCACTGTGAAAGGTTCCCCTTTAAAAAAGGAGATGCAGGAGGAGGTTTACAAATCGTGGAAAAATCCGATGAACACCCCTGCCTGCGCCGAGACTTTGGGCAGGCAGACCTCTGTTTCTTGATAGGCACCGTGAGTACACAAGTTTGGTGTAGAAAAAGGAGATCCTTTCAGTCAGTTGACGGACCCCTTTGGGGCCTCATACCGTCACAAAAACGCTGACGGAATTCGTCCCCGAGTGGGTCGGGACAGGCAGGATGACATGGTTTCAAGTAGATATAGAAAGGCAGGCGGAGCAAAGCCGTCGGCTTTGCTCCGCCTGCCTTTCTTCTTGCTGAATGGTTTCTGTCATTCTGAGACCCAGACAGTGTTTTTGTGTCTGGGATCGAAGAATCTCCCGTCTATTGTTAAAAAATATAATCAACGATCGCATGTTTAATTTTTTTAAAGATGTGTACACACGGTAGCTTGATAGGGGAGACTTCTACTTCTTTCAAATTTACACCACCAGGCGGAGCGGACTTTGAAGGGTAATCTTTTTGGCTTCAAAAGAGTGGCTTTCGAATCCTTTCAGGGAGACATCAAAATGATGAATGGAAAGGTTGTCTCTTTTCTTTGAGATAAATGATTTTAAGTCGCCGTTCTTATAAGCCTCGCTCGAAATCACCAGCTCTCCGCCTTTGGCATGTTCCACGAGGCGGGAGGCGATATTCACGGTGTTGCCAAAGTAATCAATCCGGTTATTAAGAGTAACGGCAACACAGTCTCCGGAGTGGATGCCGGCTTTTAACCGGATCGGGTGTTCGGTTTGAAGATTTTTTTTGAATAACAGGTGGGCTCTTTCAAATGCTTTTACTGCATATATTGGCTTGGGAAATATGGCCATAACCGCATCACCAATGGTTTTTACAATGGCTCCGTGTTCTTCCAGTATAATCTGGTGAAGTGCTTCAAAATGCCACATTACCTGGCCGATAGCCAATTCATCACCATTACTTGTATAAATCTGGGATGAGTTGATCAGGTCTGTGAAAAGAATTGTCAGGTTCCTGGATGCTATCTGTTTCTCGCTGCGGATAAATTCTCTCGGGAACAGGTTTCTGAATAACTGAAGTGAAGTGACATGGCTGGCTGAAATACTGTAGTTTTCCCAGCTGTTTTTCTCACAAATAATGTGTAACGGTTCATCCGTCTGATTATGAAGAACCAGGTAAGGATTCGGGGTGATTTTTACATGCTGCACCTGCGATTCATTTTGCCGGAATGCCAGTGTGGCACTGTCCAGCCCGTTTGCAGCTACAGAAGCATAAATAGACTCTTTGTTTTTATCACTGTAAATCCGGTAATCGCCTGCCGGCAGCCTGATGCTTACAAACTTTTTTTGCCCCGGCTGCAGTACCTGGTTCAGGTACACATGCGGGCGTTCCTGCGGATTGCCTGCACAGTAAACCTTCTGAGATAATTTCTTAACCAGCGGATGAACCTGGAATACAATTTGAATGGTATGGTTGAAATCAAGTTCTGCATCTTTTCCGCAATCCTGGCAGAAAGGAGCTGCTGTTATTTCAGCTAATTTTTTTATGTTCTGAAGGTTTTTCCTGCAGGAGGGACAGGTAATATTCCAGCTGAAATTGAGGATATCAATTTTAGCTGCATAAAGCAGAACTTCAATCACTTCATGAAGAGGTTTTCCCCACAGTTCAGCCAGCTTCGGCGGGTGGATGCAGGTAAGATCCGTTTCATCAGATTCTCTTAATGTTCGGATCAATAATTTGGATAGTGCCGGTTTCCCGCTTGTTTCAGCCAGTTTCTCCCGGAGGGAATTCCACCGGTTACGTTTTTTCAGGAGGAAACTTCGCTTTTTAAAAGAGGGAAAACATTTCCGGGATGCGGAAGCATCATAACAGGCTATAATTTTACCGACTTTTATGCGGAAGTGTGCGCCGAATTTTCTTTTGGTGAAAAGCCATCCTGCCAGGCCTTTTGCCTGTCCCCTGAAATGGATTGTTACAACGGTTCCGTTATTTCTGTTTGTAATCTCTGTTTTGAACGTAAGAGACTTGTAATATCCATGCCTGTAAATTCTGTGGACGGAATAGCGAAACGGGGCTTCCCACTGGTAAGGTTCTTCTTCCCAGAAATCAATACGGTGAAGATGCTCGTAAGTAAGTTCTTTATGTCCTCTTTTTTTATCATGAGAAAGAGAAGCCTGTTGTACAGGCAATTGTCCCATATCTTTAAAAAAACGATTAGTATCTGAAATCAGCGGCCAGAGTTCCTCAGGGGTTGATGTACAAGGAAACTCCCACCGGTAAGAAAACGGATAACTTTTCATGGAGATTGCTAAAATTGAGACAAAGGGCTGTTCGTGATTTTACCCCTTATGCCGTATCTTTAAAATCCGGTTTGAATAAAGCAGCCAGAGAACTGATTTAGCCGAACCGGATATTGTAGTTCTGTTATTAATAAGAGAATCTTAATCCCTAATTGTTACAAATTTATAAAGATTTATGGCAGTAGAACGAACGTTGACGATTTTAAAACCTGACTGTGTCAGGAAAAACCTAATTGGTGAAGTAACAAAGAGAATCGAGGAAGCAGGATTTAATATTGTGGCCATGAAAATGACCAGGCTTACAGAAAGCACGGCCGGTGGTTTTTATGCCGTGCATAAAGAAAGGCCATTTTTTGGTGAGCTGGTTGAGTTTATGAGCAGCGGAGCCTGTGTTCCCATGATCCTCGAGAAAGAAAATGCGATTGCCGACTTTCGTGAGTTTATCGGGGCAACCAATCCGGAGGAAGCAGAAGAAGGTACCATTCGTGCTGACTTTGCTGACAGCCTCGGGGAAAATATTATCCATGGCTCCGACTCTGTTGAAAACGGGAAAATAGAAGCTGCTTATTTCTTTGCCGAATCTGACGTTGTCGGGAATCAGGCATAATTATATTTAATGTTAACATGAGTCCCCCAAAGGCCATCCCTTTTGGGCGCTCAACATTACGCTATCCTGAGCCTGGCTGGATTGGCAGACAGGCGCAATGTAGGCGACCGTATGGGAGCCGTAGTGAAGTCTCCCCAAGGGATCCCTTGGGGAGAAGGGTACTTTCGCGGATCAGCCTGTTCACTTGCTCCGTAAACCTCTCCAAGGCCGGCTTGTTTCTTGCTTGAATATGATTTGCTCTGGGTATAAATAAATCACCCGGTTTTTAAAAAAGACCTTTCGATCTGGCCAGGAAAACCCTGAAAGGGTGTAACATCACTAGCCCCGGGTGTCCCCGAAGGGGTGCCCTGGCAAACCCGGGGTTAAAGAGTGAATATAAATCAACCTCAAGGCGGTGGACAGGTTCAGGTTGATGAATAAATACGAAGAGGTTTAGGTAATTAAAATTATGTGCCGGAGAACGGAGGTGGTTTTCCAATACTATGTAGTCGAGCTCTTTCTCCCGCGCAGCAAATCTCCCTATTACGAGCAGGGTTTGTTCAAAAAACTAGAATTTTAACGGTATAGCTTTGGGAACTCACGTTAAAACCAAAAAAGGTGAAGAAATGATCTTCGCCTTTTTTTATTTATAATAAAGAGAGCTGGTTGCGCGCTTCGCAAATAATATTATCAATCATCAACACAAGAAAATGATACCAAACATGATACGAATGCTGGTTATTTTATCTGCAGCTGCCGTTGTTTTGGGCTGTGCAGATAATCATCTGGCCGAAGAACAGAGAGTGGTCAGAACCGGCGCGGAAATCCTGATCGAAAATCACCTTGATGAACTGGATGGAAAACGGGTAGGATTGGTTATGAATCCCACTGCGAGGATTGGCGATGTGCATATGCTGGATACACTCACTGCACTGGATGTCAATATTACCGCACTATTTGCACCTGAGCATGGTTTCCGGGGCGAAGCCGGTGCCGGTGAAAGAATTGAGGGCGGAACTGACCTGGAAACAGGTTTACCTGTTTATTCCCTCTACGGCCATACACGAAAACCCACCGCGGACATGCTGAATGATGTGGACATTCTGCTATTTGACATGCAGGATGTAGGTGCCCGTTTTTATACATACCATGCCACAATGGGCCTTGTTTTAGAAGCCGCAGCTGAAGCAGAACTTCCTGTATGGATTCTCGACCGGCCAAACCCCGCCGGCGGCAATTATGTCAGCGGGTGGGTGATGGAAGAGGAATTCAGATCATTTGTAGGCCCTTATCCCATACCCATAGCACATGGGCTGACGCTGGGTGAGCTGGCAAAAATGATGGTGGGTGAACAGTGGCTGGAAACGAATAAAAGGCCCAATGTGATTGTAATAGAAATGGAAGGGTGGACCCGCGACATGAAATGGCCGCAGACAGGCCTGGAATGGTACCCGCCCTCTCCGAATCTGCCGACTTTTGAGCATGCTTTTGTTTACCTGGGAACCTGTTTTTTTGAAGGAACCAATCTTTCCGAGGGGAGGGGAACAGAAGATCCGTTTCTGACGCTTGGCCATCCTGATACAGAACTTTCCGAGGCAGATCTGGACAGTCTCCAAAACCTGACAGACCAGCTGGTTTTTTCACTGGCGGAATTTACACCCGTTTCAATCCCCGGTGTAGCCCCAAGCCCGAAGCACCAGGATGTAACCAGTTATGGAATAAAAATTGAAATGCTTTCCGTTGATTTTGATCCTGTCAGAACCGGCCTTCAGGTACTTCATATTTTGTACCAGGCTACACCCGGTGCCGAGATCAGACCCTTTCTGTATAACCTGGCCGGATCACAAGAAATCGACAAAATTATGAATGGAGAAGTCCATGCCGATCACATGAGTTTCGGGGTAGAGAGTTTCAGGCTGGACCGGTCGGACTATCTTCTGTATGATGATTAGAAATCGATTATGGACTCACTTAGTCGACAGAAATGACAGGGCGCGGTTGGGTAAGAGCGACGGGTATCGAGCACTTCTTTGTAATTACATTCTGATTGACCCGCCAGGAACATTCTGCGGCGTTACTCGTGCCGTGGTTCTGGCGCGGAGTCAGATACGCCGCGATTGTCCAACCAGGGCCTTGTCACTCTGAGCGGAGTCCCGATTGCTTTTCATCGGGACGCAGTCGAAGAGTCTCCCTGTCTGCGGGCAGAGCCTTGTTTAAAAAATTGGAATTGTAACGGAATTTTTTGGGAACAGGGGATTTCTGGCAGTTTTATATCTGACTCATATAGCTACCTGCTATCCTTTCTGCCGCCGCCATTCGTAACAAACCAGTGCCGCACTTACTGAGGCATTCAGGGATTCCACCTGGTTTTTCATGGGCAGCGAAAGAAGAAAATCGCAGTGCTCCCCTGTTTTCCTTCTCATTCCCCGGCCTTCGTTACCAATAACAAAAGCCATAGGTACATCAAAAGCCTGATCCCAAAGGCGCGTTTCCGCCTCTTGGTCGAGGCCGGCAATCCAGAATGAGTTTTCTTTCAGCGTTAAAATAGCCTGGTTCAGGTTAACCGCTCTTACGATCGGAATTCTGCCTGCTGTTCCCGCGCTTGTTTTATAAACAGCAGCATTAACCGGCGCCTGTCTGTGTTTAGGTACAATGACAGCATCCATACCAGCCGCTGCGGCGGTCCGCAGAATGGCGCCAAAATTATGCGGATCTTCAATTTCATCGAGCAGCAGAATAGCCGTCTCAGCTGAAGGAGTAACAGATTCGAGCCACTCCTCAAATTCCCTGTACAAAGCCATACTGATAGAAGCCACGATTCCCTGGTCGTTTACGTTACCCACCATGTCGGATAACTTTTGTCCGGGAACTTCGGTGACCGGAATCCGGTTTTTAGAAGCAAGTGTCAGAATAGCTGAAACCGCTGACCCCTTTAGATGTTTTTTGATGAAAATTTTGTCAATGTTTTCCGGTTTGGTTAACAATTGTTCTTCGACGGGCTTTTTACCGTAAATATATTCATTAAAAATTTCCACAAGGGTTATTATTTTTTTTGTTAGTGGATTTCAGTTTGTATAATGTACCTATGTTCTCAAACAAATAATGATATCATGATCGACGAATCAAAAGAAAAAAATTCAAGCGTCGAAGGAATTCAATCAGTCAAAGAGAAATCCTTTTCGAAATCTGAGCCGGGATTTCGCACATTATTTTTAAATGCACACTCATTAATCCCGATTGGCTCCGGAGTTTTACAGGTTATTGTCGGGCTTACTCTTGTAAGCGCTTCTTTACTTGGTTTAATTTCAGCTGTTTGGTTATCTGCTGTATTAAGCCTTCTTGGCAGTATTTCCTGCATGTCCGGAGTTTTCCTTGTGTACCATGTTTTTTCCACGCAGGGAACCTTTGAGAGTCTGATTAACCAGTCTATACGCAGAGTTATCAGCGCTCAAAATTAGATCGCCCAGGTATTCCGGTGCAATTAAAAATAAAAGCAGAGTCTTGACGGGGAAACTGTGTAAAGCCGGTACTATACAGACCAATTGCTTTATCACCTCCTTCACCTGAATATTCTTTCAGAAAAATAACAACTGATAATTACATTATCAGTATGTTCATCCCTCAGATAAGCAATTTTTACTTTGAGACCCGGATGAATTATGAACATGACTACCGGAATTTATTTTATAGTCTTTTTTTTTATAATCTTACCGGTAAAAATGGATGAGCACCGTACAACATCATCTTTGGAAGGCATAAAATTATATAATTATACATCATGCCAGTTTCTGGTTATTGCACATCGCGGGGCCAGTTATTATGCGCCGGAAAATACGATGGCTGCATTCCGGCTTGCACATGAAATGAATGCTGATATGATTGAGCTGGATGTTCAGCTCTCAAAAGATGGAATCCCGGTAGTGATTCATGAACCCTTTCTTGAGAAAACAACCAGTGGAAGAGGCAGGGTTTCTGATTTTACACTCAGTGAACTTCAGGAATTTAATGCCGGGAGCTGGTTCTCAGATCGCTTTGAAAATGAAAAAATTCCATCTCTTGATGAAGTCCTCCAATGGGCCGCCGGTAAAATTGCAGTAAATATTGAAATAAAAACAGAAGCTGTTGCACTGGGCGAAGGAGTTGAGGAAAAAGTAATTGCACTGGTACAAAATTATGAAATGGACCGCTACGTTATTTTTTCAAGTTTTGATCCCCGTGCCATCTTTGAAGTTAATCGTCTCGTTCCGGGAATGAATACCGGTATTTTGTATGACCGGAGCCGGGCTGCCCTTTTGCCGCCGTCAAACCTTGTGAATGAATCCGGTGCCGGTTTTTTTCATGTTAACTGGAGGTGGCTTAACAACCGGTGGCTTAATGATTTAAAAGAGCATAACATTCCTGTTTTAACCTATACGGTGAACAATGAAAGAAGAATGAGACAGTTAATCCGCAGAGGTGTGCAGGGTATTTTTTCAGACCGGCCTGATTTGCTGAAAAAAGCAGCAGACAGTGAATTTGAAAACCGGTGCAGTAATACAGGCTGAAATTTATTTTAAGAGATTTCGTATTTGGTTTGAATGCCAATGAAGAGCCCCCTATTTTCAGTATCCATCAACCAATTCCTTCTCAAACATGACCACAAAATATATATACGTTACAGGTGGGGTTACTTCTTCACTTGGAAAAGGAATCATATGCGCATCTCTGGGCAGGCTCCTGGTTGCCAGAGGGCTTCGCGTAACGATTCAGAAACTGGATCCATACATCAATGTTGATCCCGGCACCATGAACCCCTATGAACATGGGGAGGTGTACGTTACAGACGACGGGGCCGAAACTGATCTCGATCTGGGGCATTACGAAAGGTTCCTGGATATTAAAACCTCACAAACCAATAATGTAACCACAGGACGGGTTTACTTTGATGTGATCACAAAGGAGAGACAGGGTGTTTATCTCGGGAAAACAGTCCAGGTGATTCCTCATATCACCGATGAAATTAAATCTCATGTTCTGAAGCTTGGTGAATCGGATGATTATGATGTTGTAATCATTGAGATAGGAGGTACCGTTGGTGATATTGAAAGTTTGCCCTATATCGAGGCAATGCGACAGCTTCGGTATGATGTTGGCCGGAAAAATACCTTATCCATCCACCTTACCCTGGTTCCTTACCTTGCAGCAGCGGGCGAATTGAAAACAAAACCCACACAGCATTCGGTAAAAACCCTGTCGGAAAGCGGGATTACACCGGATATCCTGGTTTGCCGGTCAGAATACCAGCTTGATGAAGGCCTGAGAAGAAAAATTGCTCAGTTTTGTAATGTTGAAATTGAAGATGTGGTCGCCTCCCTGGATGCTGAAAGTATTTATGAAGTGCCCCTGCTGATGCAAAAAGAGGGGCTGGATACCCGTGTGATTGAAAAACTTGATTTACCTGCTAAAAATGCAGATCTGAAACGGTGGATCGAATTTGTTGAAAAAGTAAAAAGGCCGGCTCACGAAGTGAATATTGCTCTCGTAGGGAAGTATGTTGAGCATCATGATGCTTATAAATCTATTGCGGAAGCACTCATCCATGGCGGTGCTGTTAATGATTGCAGGATAAATATAAACTGGGTGCAATCGGATTACCTGACAGACAAAAACGTTGCTTCCAAACTGGAAAATATTTCAGGTATTTTAGTTGCTCCCGGGTTCGGCGGGCGCGGAATAGGCGGGAAACTGGCAGCGGTTAAATATGCGCGTGAAAATGATATCCCGTTTTTTGGAATTTGCCTGGGAATGCAGTGTGCAGTTATTGAATATGCCAGGAACTGCGCCGGTATGGAAAATGCCAACAGCACAGAGTTTGATGAAAAAACACCCTACCCGGTAATAGATCTTATGCCCGATCAGCGGGACGTGCAGGATAAAGGAGGTACCATGCGGCTGGGTAAATATACATGTGAACTGAAAGCGGGCTCCACTGCAGAAGCAGCGTATGCTGAACCTGTAGTTGAAGAACGCCACCGTCATCGCTTTGAAGTGAATAACGCTATAAGAGATCAACTGGTTGAAGGCGGGCTGACGCTCTCCGGTATAAATCCCGAAAGAGATCTTGTGGAAATTATTGAAATTGAATCTCACCCGTGGTTTGTTGGTGTTCAGTTTCACCCCGAATTGCGAAGTACAGTTTATGATCCGCATCCTTTATTTGTCTCTTTTGTAAAAGCTTCACTGCAGAAGAATAGCAAAAAGACAGAGGCAAATATTGAACAGGCGGTGTAATGGCTGCCGGCAATTTATTTGCTGAAATAGTCAGGGTTCGGGTTTCTGCCCTGATCATCAGTAATGATCATATTGTACTGGTGAAACAGAAGGTGCCTACACGTCCGGATCCGGTCTGGCTGCCGCCCGGGGGCGGAGTTGAAACGGGTGAATATTCGGAGCAGGCTCTTGTAAGGGAGGTGGAGGAAGAAACAAATCTTACACTTCAAAAAACCGAATTGAAATATGTACATGAGTTTGTAGAACCCCCGTACCATGCCGTTGAACTTTATTTTATTGCAGGGGAATTCAGCGGCACACTTAAAACCGGTTCAGATCCTGAATTTGAAAAACACGAACAGCAAATACTCCAATCCCTGTGGGTTCCGCTGGAAGAGGTTAATCATATTGAATTGTATCCAGAATTTTTAAGAGACAGCCTTCTGTCCGGCGGTTATAAAAATTCAGGAATTTATCACTACAAATCCTGAAATGCCTTCTTAAACATTTCATCCAATTTATGTAAACAATGATTCGATTTCTTTTGCTTTTCATTTCCATACTGCCGCTTGCAGCGGGTTGTTCTGATCATAATACAGGAGTTATTATTTACAATGTAAATGGCTACACTCTTCATGAAGATGAGCTTGAGGAATTTGAAGCACTGGCCATAGAAAATGGAAAAGTACTCGGTAAAGGCAGTTCTGATGAAATTCAGTCCCGGTATTCATCTTTTGAAGCGATAGACGGAGAAGGAAAAACCCTGCTTCCCGGGCTGATTGATGCCCATGCTCATGTGATGGGACTCGGTTACCAGGAACTGGATGTAAATGTAGCCGGAATACATTCCCTGGAAGAAACCCTGGAAAAAATCGGGGAGTATGCAGATGAGAATCCGGACATGGAATGGATTACCGGCAGAGGATGGAACCAGGTTTTATGGGAAGAAAATGAATTCCCGACAGCGCAGGATCTCAACCGCGCAGTACCCGACAGGCCTGTCTATCTTACCAGAATTGACGGGCACGCCGCATGGGCTAATTCCAAAGCTATGGAACTGGCTGGAATCAGCCGGGATACACCGGATACACAGGGAGGCAGGATTATCCGCGATGCACGGGGCGATGCCACAGGAATCTTTGTGGATGCATCAATGTCTGAAATTAACAGTGTGATTCCGGAAAGAACGGAAGAAGATCATATAAGGGCTCTGGAGCTGGCTTTAGAGGAAATGGCCCGGCACGGAATAACTTCCGTACATGATGCACGAACCGCTCCGGACATCTGGGCTATGTATCGGGATTTTGCGGATAACGGTAAACTGATAACACGCATTTATGCAATGATTGGCGGTACCGGAGAATCATTTGATGAGGTGGCAGCAAACGGGCCTGTGAACAGTTACGCGGATGATTTGTTATCCCTCAGAAGTGTGAAAATTTCCGCGGACGGTGCCCTGGGCAGCCGCGGTGCTGCGCTGCTGGAACATTACCATGATGATGAAGGGAACCGGGGTCTGCTGTTTTACAGCCAGGATGAACTGAACCAGATGCTGCTGAAAGGGGCTTCAAATGGTTTCCAGATGAATATACATGCCATCGGGGATGCTGCCAACCGCCAGGTTCTGGATGGTTTTGAATATGTTGAAAATGAAATCGGGGATCAGGCTTCTCTTCGCCATCGCATTGAACATGCTCAGGTTGTTGCTTTGGAAGATATCCCCCGTTTCACAGAACTGAGCCTGGTAGCTTCCATGCAGCCAACCCATGCCACCAGTGATATGAATATGGCGGAAGACAGGGTCGGGCCGGATCGTATCCGCGGGGCCTACGCCTGGCAGACGTTTCTTGACCAGGGAACAGTTATTGCCGGGGGGTCGGATTTCCCGGTAGAGCAGGTAAATCCTTTTTTCGGGCTCTATTCAGCCGTTACCCGGCAGGATCACGAGGGGATGCCACCCGGCGGCTGGTACAGCGAACATAAAATGAGCAGAATAGAAGCACTGAGAGCTTTTACCATAGATGCTGCCTATGCCGCTCACCAGGAAGATATAACCGGGAGTCTTGAACCCGGAAAATGGGCTGACTTTATCCTGGTCGACCGTGATTTCTTTACAATCCCTGCATCAGATATATGGAAAACCGAAGTACATGAAACCTGGGTGGCCGGTGAAAAAGTGTTCGGGAAAGAAGAATGAAGATCCGATTAGAGCAGTTAAATCCTGTTGCCGGAGATATTGAAGGCAACCAATCCCTCATTACAGCATCTCTTCAGAAAGCAGAAGATGCAGGAATTGACCTGTTGATTTTACCTGAAATGGTTCTGACGGGTTACCCCGTACAGGATCTTCTGGAAAAGGAATATTTCAGGGAAAGGTGCTATCGTGCAAATGAAAACATTGTGCAATCAGCCGGGAATACAGCACTTCTTTTTGGTACCATCACTCCGAATGATGATAAACCCGGGCGAAAGATGTTTAATTCGGCACTTCTTGTACATCAGGGTAAAATTATCGGACAAACTCATAAATCTCTTTTACCTACGTATGATGTTTTTGATGATCTGCGGTATTTTGAGCCGGGAACAGAGTTTACATGTCTTTCTTTCCAGGGAGTGAAACTGGGAGTTACCATTTGTGAAGACATCTGGTACAATGAAAATGAAATTCAATATCACACCTATTCAGAAGACCCCGCTAAAGAGCTGAAGGAAAAAGGAGCGCAGGTCATTATAAACATCTCAGCTTCTCCATATACAGCCCGAAAGCATGAAAACCGGTTAAATATGCTGAAGAATCATGCTAAAAAACTTGGCTTGCCGGTGTTATACAGTAACCAGGTTGGCAGCCATACCGATATCATCTTTGATGGAGATTCCGTGGCCATCTCCTCCGGTGCTGAAGTGATAGCTAAAACAGAACCTTTTGTTACTTCTTATACAGATGTGGAATGGAATGTGAAGCAGGATATTCTGAAAGAAATTCCCCGCAAAACCGGGATAAATATATCCGAATACCCGGTATCTAAAGAAGAGCGGCAGTTTAAAGCTATAAAACTTGGGTTAAAAGACTATTTAACCAAAACCGGTATGGCCAAAGATGTAGTTCTTGGACTAAGCGGAGGAATAGATTCTGCTCTCGTAGCTGTTCTTGCTGTTGAAACTTTGGGCGCGGAGCATGTGAAAGCAATTACAATGCCCGGGGAATTCTCAAGTGAGGGGAGTGTAAGTGATTCAGAAAAGCTTGCGGAAAACCTGGGGATTGAACTCCTGGAACTGCCCATCGGAGAGCTTTTTAACCAGTACAGTGCTGTTTTAAAGCCTGTTTTTGGAGATCTGCCTTTTGGAGTTGCTGAAGAGAATTTACAAAGCCGCATCAGGGGAACTTTATTGATGGCCTATTCAAATAAATTCGGGAACTTTCTGCTCACAACCGGGAACAAGTCTGAATATGCAGTGGGATATGCTACCCTGTATGGTGACATGAACG
Organism: Balneolaceae bacterium; assembly: GCA_040882525.1. Lineage (GTDB taxonomy): Bacteria > Bacteroidota > Rhodothermia > Balneolales > Balneolaceae > Rhodohalobacter. The sequence goes on from JBBEBD010000062.1 coordinate 25,187, forward strand.
GATCTCTCGCGATTATTGGTGATCTGTATAAAACTGAGGTATATGATCTCTCTCAGTGGATGAATACTTCTTACTATAAAAAAGAAGTGATGCCAGGTGCAATTTTGCAAAAACCACCTAGTGCGGAGTTGCGCCCCGGACAGAAAGACAGTGACAGCCTGCCTGAATACGATATTCTGGATGATATTTTGTATCGCTATTTAGAACTTCAGGAACATGCCGATAATATCATTAAAAGCGGTTATGATTCTGAAATGGTGCAAAAAGTTATCAAAATGGTGGATATGAATGAATTTAAACGTTACCAGGCAGCCCCCGTGTTGAAATTATCATCCAAATCTTTTGGAACCGGAAGACGATGGCCGGTTGTTCAGCGATGGACCTCCAACGAACTTTCGTAAAATTTACACAGTTTTTGTTGTTTTTTTCTTTTCTTTTAAAGAAGATTAGAATCCTTACAGGAATTTGCTAATTTGTACCTGCTCTAAATCTCTCAAAATATCTCTATGAAATACCTCTACATACTTGTTATACTCTGTTTTATAACCAATACCAGCCATGCACAGGATCAAAATAGAATTATTAATGAAGTAAAGATTCCTGTTAAACTTCTGCCTTATTCCAATCCTATTACGGATTCCAAAGAAGAGGCTGTTGCAGAGGGTCAGGGGTTGTCTGTTAATGAAATTGAAAGAGAAACTTTGCGAAGGATTTCTGATATATACAGAATCCAGGTTCTTTCCATTGATGCCCAGGTACAGGGAGACCTGGTACAGGCCGAAAATTATATAAACGACGCTTTCAGATCGATCCAGATGCTAATGGATGATTATCCCGAGGTTCAGAGTAACCGGCGTTTTTCAGAACTATATCGCTCGGTAATGGCCGAATACCAGGAATTTTACGGTATTTCCGAACCCATGAATGAAGTGGAAGGAGATGTATTTGCAATTCAAGACGAATTATTTGCTGAAAAAGACGACTGGATTGCGGAAGGATATGCCATGCCGGATAACCTGACATTTAACCGGACGGAAGTTCCATTAGTGCAAAACCAGCAGGTGAACCGTCACCTGATGTATTATACCCTCCGCCGGCCCGAAGTGATGGAACGGTGGCTGCAACGGTCCGAATATTACTTCCCGATGATGAAAGAGATTTTTGAGGAAGAAGGAACCCCCACCGAGCTGATTCATTTGTCTATGATCGAAAGCGGACTTGTTCCCACAGCCCAAAGCTGGGCGGCTGCAGTGGGTATGTGGCAGTTCATAAGAGCAACCGGATCAGTATATGGACTGGAAGTAAACTGGTGGATTGATGAGCGAAGAGACCCTCTTAAATCGACCCGTGCCGCCGCGCGCCATCTGAAAGATTTGCACAATATCTGGGGAGACTGGCACCTGGCGCTGGCTAACTATAATATCAGTCCGAGAGGTTTGCGCAGGGCTATTAATTCAGCCGGAGGAGTAGAGGATTACTGGGCTGCATATAATTTTCTTCCGCGCGAGACCAGGGGATATGTACCCGGATTTATTGCAGCTACAATGATTTCCATGAATCCTGAAGAATTTGGTTTTCAAAGAAACTATGAAGGTGAAAGATACTCTTACGATACTGTGGAGGTTGACGGTCTGATGCCGTTGGAAGATCTGGCAAATGCGGCAGGGATATCCATTCAGGAATTAAAAGATCTCAATCCTGAGCTGCTCCGATGGGCAACACCTCCCGGTGATAATTACCCTCTTAAAGTACCATCCGGTATTAAAAATGATTTTTTAGCTGCATACCAGGAAATACCTAAAGATAACAGAGCAAGTGAAGTGGCCATGCATACGGTAAGCAGTGGTGAAACTCTTGGGTATATTGCCCGGAGATACGGTACATCGGTCCGGGCGCTTTATGACTCTAATGACGGGTTAAGCAGTATGATACGTCCGGGGCAAACCGTGGTTGTGCCTGTAGCACCCGGTGCTCACGGTACAGTATCTGCCGATCGCCCGTCCAATTCTCCCGGCAGCAGAACAGTGACTTCAAGCAGTCAGTCTCAGCAGGTGCAGGCACCGCCCAATACAACTGCAACTACCTACACGGTAAAAAGCGGAGACACGATTGGCCATATCGCGGAGTGGTATGATGTGAGAGCGTGGCAAATCAGATCCTGGAACCGGATACAAAACACCATCAGGGTAGGGCAGCGATTGACTGTACATGTACCCAATGCTCAAAAGGATTACTACAGCCAGATCAATTCGCTTGCGTTTGCCCAGAAACAGGATATTGAAAACAGGCAGCGGCAGGGTGAAAATATACTCACACTTCGCTTTGATGGAGCCGGTTCGGGATCAGCAGGAGAAACGGTTACATACACTGTTCGGCGCAATGATACGTTAGGAGCTATAGCCAGACGGCATGGAGTTTCTGTTGCTGACATCCAGAGAGTTAATAATCTAAACGGAACACAAATCTACGCCGGGCAAACATTAACGATTCGAAAATAAATCCGGTTTAAATGAAATCCATTTACAGGCCTTTATCAGTTGTTTTAATGGCCGTTTTTCTCGTGCTGTTACTTGGGTTTGTGAGAAATGGTGATCTTTTTTTTCAAATTAAAAAACAGCTTACCATCTTCAGTGATGTATATAAAGAAGTGGCCACTCAGTATGTTGATGAAGTAAGCCCTGAAACACTGATGAAACACAGCATACAGGCTATGCTGGATTCACTGGATCCTTATACTGTTTTTATAGATGAAGGTGAACAGCAGCAGATGGAGATACTTTCATCAGGATCTTATGGAGGAATAGGGATTGACGCAGATTTCAGCGGTAACCAAATTGTGATCATTGCTCCCCTGGATGGCTATCCCGCTCAACGGGCCGGTTTAAAACCAGGTGATATTATCGAAAGTATTAATGGTGTAAGTACAGCCGGTGCGACCCCTGAGGAAGTGCACCAGCTCACCATTGGTGATATCGGCACAACACTTGAACTTACGGTCCGAAGGCCAGGCCTGGAACAGAGCCTTAATTTTGAGCTCGAAAGGGAGCGGATTGAAGTGAAAAATATTACCTATTCCGGCCGAACCGGTAATAACGGTGAATACGGGTACATTCAGCTCGCAAGATTCGGCCAGAGAACAGGAGAAGAAATGCGGTCCGAACTTCTGAAGTTAAGAAATGACAGAAATCTACAGGGAATTATTCTTGATTTGAGAAACAACCCCGGAGGATTGCTGAATGAAGCTGTTGAAGTTGTTGATAAATTTATTGAGCCGGGTGTTACCGTTGTGGAAACCAGGGGCCGGTTCGAAATGCAAAATAATGCCTTTATTGCAGACGAACCGGCACTGTTTGAAGATCTGCCTGTTGTAGTGCTGATGAATAACGGAAGTGCAAGTGCTTCGGAAGTGGTTGCCGGTGCGTTACAGGATCTCGACCGGGCTGTTGTTATCGGGGAGAACAGTTTTGGAAAAGGGCTGGTGCAGACAGTAAGCCCTTTGTCGTATAACACCTCTTTAAAAATTACTGTATCAAAATATTATACACCCAGCGGCAGGAGTATTCAATCTGTTGATTATTCAAACCAGCGCCATGAAAATAATAGTACGGTACCCGATTCGCTTCGCCGCCAGTTCCTTACCAAAAATGGCCGTAATGTATTTGACGGTAATGGAATTGAACCGGATATCTTCCATCGCGGAGATGATTCTTCCCTTCTGCAGGTAGCTTTATTAAAGAATAATGAATTCTTCCAGTTCATAAACCAGGAGCTTGCGGCAAGTGAAACAGGGGAACCCGAAAACCGCGATCTCCCCGACCGCATTTTCGAACAGTTTGTCCGTTACCTGCTGGATAACAGGTTTGATTATGAAACTCCGGTGAACAAACATTTAGAGGCACTGAGATCTAACATTAAAAATTTTTCAAACTCAAATTCCGCAGAGAAAAATCTGGATGAACTCCAGGCGCTGCTGAGGGATCATAAAATTTCACAGATTTATGAAAATCAGGAGTTCATAGAAAAAAATCTTCATCTTGAGTGGATATCTCAGACAAAAGGATTGCAGGAACGATACGAGGCTATGCTGGAATTTGACGAACAGGTTCAGCATGCGGTTGAACTTTTAGGTGATTCCGTTCAATATCATAATATTTTAGTTCCATAGTTTATTTGGGAAAGGCCGATTTACATACACATACGACTGCATCTGATGGTACTCTTTCTCCGGGAGAACTTGTTGCCCTGGCGAATAAGAAAGGACTTAAAATACTTTCTATTACCGATCATGACACTGTGAAAGGTTATTTTGAAGCAAAAGAAATAGCTGCCGCATCGGGTATAGAGCTGATTTCCGGTGTGGAAATTACAGCAATATGGAATCAAAAAGAGGTTCATATACTTGCCTATGGTTTTGATGAGCATAATCCTGATTTTATCCAGATGCTGAGAAAGCAGAAAAAAGCACGGCTGCGGAGAATGAAAAGTATTGTTGAAAAACTGAGAAAACAGGGCCTGGATATTGATATGGATGAAGTAAGAGCAGAATCGGGTCCCGGTAATGTAGGAAGGCCTCATGCGGCATCCGTTTTAATCCGAAAGGGATATGTGGCCAGTGTGGCGGAAGCTTTTATCCGATACCTTTCCACTGAAAAGTTAACCGGTATTCAAACCGATTATGTTTCCATTGAAGACGTGGTGAAACTGACACGGCAGGCAGGGGGTGTACTTTCACTGGCTCATCCGGGGCCGCTGTATTCCCGGCAAGAGATTGATGAACTACTGTCTTCAGGGTTAGACGGTTTAGAATGTATTCATCCAAGCCACAATTTTAATGTGCAGCGAACCTATACGAAAATGGCACAGGCAAGGCATTTATTAGTAACTGGCGGGAGTGACTTTCACGGTTCGAGAAAATCCGATTATGATCCTTATTTTGGGATCGTAACTGTGGGGGAACAGTTTGTAGCTTCTATTAAACGAATGGCAGCCCGCAGAAAAAATGATTGAATCTGAAGAAATGACAAAAATTAAAAAAAATATTGAAATAGACTGGTCTCAAAAACGTATAGCTGTTGTAGCTTCTGATTGGAATTCGTTTATAACCGATGAAATGCTTGATGGAGCTGTTGAAGCTTTGAAAGCAAAAGGGATTCAAAATAAAAATATTTACTCTATGCGCTGCCCGGGCTCATTTGAACTGCCTCTGGCATGTAAAAAAGCAATTGATCACCTGAAGGTTGATGGAGTCGTAGCTATCGGGGCTGTAATCCGGGGGGGAACCCCTCACTTTAATTATGTATGTGATGCGGTAACCCGGGGAATTGCAGATTTGAATATAACGAGCGGAAAACCTGTTGCTTTCGGTGTATTAACTACGGATACTGTGGAACAGGCTGTTGAAAGAGCAGGTACGGATAAAGGAAATAAAGGCGCGGAAGCCGCCATTGCTGTCAGTGAAATGATAGAATTAGAAGCTTCTCTGGCAGCATTGAGCAATAATAAAGGTTGAATAAAGTGTATATAAGCTCTAATATACATAGTTTGAAATAGTTCATCGAAAATATGCCATTGGAACCATTAACACTTACAGATACTGTTCAGACTGAAGAGGATAAAGCACTTCAGGAAAAGGTTAAGAAAACCGGCTTTGTTCCCAGGCATATAGCCATCATTATGGATGGTAACGGCCGATGGGCTCAGAATAAAGGTAATATTCGCCTGTTTGGTCACAAAGCCGGGGTTGAATCCGTGCGGGATGTTACTGAAGCCTGCGCGCAGCTTGGTGTTGAACATCTTACCCTATATGCGTTTTCTACGGAAAACTGGAGCCGGCCTTCTGCTGAAATTAACGGGCTGATGAAAATTTTAGTCAACTCTCTCAGAAAAGAAGCTGAACGGCTGAGAAAAAATAATATCCGGCTGGTAACCATTGGCCAGCTCGACCGGCTGCCTCCCAAATGTCAGAAACAGCTGAAGGAAGTTATGGAATTAACGAAAGATAATGACAGGCTTCAGCTTTGTCTTGCCCTGAGTTATTCTGGCAGGTGGGATATAACCGAAGCCGTAAAAAAACTTTCCAGGGAAGTTCAGAAAGGAACCATCAGTCCCGATGAAATTGATGATAAGTTAATTGGTTCGCATCTTTCTACAGCCGCAACCCCCGACCCTGATCTCATTATCCGTACGAGTGGCGAGTACCGGATAAGCAACTTCCTGCTGTGGCAACTGGCATATTCAGAACTTTATATCACCAAAACATACTGGCCTGATTTCAGGCGCGATGAGCTCTACGAAGCAATATTTTCGTTTCAAAAACGTGATCGCAGATATGGGGAAGTTAAAAATGGATATACCAAAGGGTTGTCTGCATCAGTTATTAATCAAATTATATCTTAAACAGCTGTAAGAAATTCTCACGTGTACACATTCAAGTATCTCTTTCTTTTCGCACTTTGGACTATTTTTGGCGTTTTATCAATTAATGTTTCTGTAGCACAGGATACCACCGGGTTTTCTATTGAAGACCCGACACGGATCAATCCCCGCCAGCTCGAAATCCGGGAAATTACGGTGACCGGCCTGGCTACTTCCCGTGAAAGCTACCTGATCAGCAGCAGCGGTCTCCGTGTGGGTGAAACGATTTCCATTCCCGGAGAGGCCATTCCCAACGCGATCCGCCAGTTACACAGAACAGGTCTGTTTTCTGATATTGAAATATTACATGAACCCGTATCAGGGGGAGTTAACCTCGAAATAAAAGTTCAGGAACAACCCAGGCTTCAGCGTTACGAAATTACCGGTGTAAAACGATCTCAGCGGCGTGATCTCCGCGAAAGATTAAACCTGATTTCAGGATTTGCAGTTACCAACTCCGTTCGCACCCAGGCAGAAAATACCATCAAAAGGTTCTACAGGGAAAAAGGCTACTGGTACACTACAATTGATGTTACTGAAGATGAAAGTGAAAATGCACAGAACAGGGTTGTCCTTACGTTTGATATAGATCCGGGTGAAAGATTAAAAGTGCGGGAAATCCGCTTTTCGGGGAACGAAGAATTTTCAGGCCGGCAGCTCAGGAAAAGCTTTGGTGAAATAAAGCAGGACCGGTGGTGGAGAATTTTCAAACGCCACGTGTTTACCCAGGATGATTATGAGCAGGGAATAGAAAATGTACTGACATTTTACCGGAACAGGGGATACAGGGATATACGTGTTGTAAGAGACACTGTGTTTGTTGATGAATGGCGGGACAAAGACGGAGTAATGTTTGAGATTGAAGTAGCAGAAGGCCCGCAGTACAAAATCCGGGATATCAACTGGGAAGGTAATACAGTATATACGGACGACCAGCTAACACAGGCATTCGGGTTTCAGAGAGGGGAAATTTTTAATGAAGAAAAGTTCGACAGAAACCTGAACTTTAATCAGAATGATTCTGATATCAACAGTTTGTACCAGAATATCGGGTATCTCTTTTTCCAGGTTTATCCCGATCTGAATATTGTAGGTGAAGATTCTATTGATGTTAATTTTGAACTGTATGAAGGTGAAATTGCCACTATACGTGAGGTGTCATTCCGGGGAAATACAAAAACTCATGATAATGTAGTCCGGAGAAACATTCGTACTGTGCCGGGGCAAACCTACAGCCGTTCAAATATTGTAAGAACCATTCGTGAACTGGGCCAGCTGGGTTATTTTAACCCGGAAAGCATAGAACCTGATGTGCGGCCGGACCAGGAGAATAAAACGGTTGACCTGATTTACTCACTGGATGAAACCGAAGGATCTGATAATTTTGAATTCTCAGGGGGGTTTGGCGGCCGCCAGATTGGTATCATTCTTTCCGCAAGAGTGAATTTTAATAACTTTTCCATACAGAGAATGTTTGAAGAAGGAGGATGGAATCCTATTCCTTCAGGTGACGGCCAGAGACTATCGTTAGGTGTGCAGGTAACCGGACGTGGATACCGGAGCTACAATTTCAGTTTTGAAGAACCCTGGCTTGGAGGGCGTCCAACATCTTTGGGTGTTAGCTTGTCTTACGATTTCCTCAATTACAGTAACAGGCGCACCGGCATAAGCACCCCCGACCGGAGAAATGAACTTTTTTCTTCAAGCGTAAGTATTGGCCGCCAGTTAAACTGGCCTGATGATTTCTTTTCACAGCGGCTGATATTAACCTATAACCGTTTTAATGTGCTGGGCTTCAGCCAGATTTTTGAAGATGGAAAAGCAGACCTGTTATCATTACGGCATGTTATTGAACGTAATTCACTGAATAACCCGATTTCACCATCCGCAGGATCCAAGTTTAATATTTCTGCCGAATCTGCAATACCGCTGCCGGGTTTTTCCCAGTTCTATAAGCTGTTAACTTCCTATCAGCACCATCATGCCATTGGCGGCAGTAAGCTGGTGTTGAGCTCTACTGCAGAATACGGCTACATGGGCTATTTCGGGGGCGGCAACCGAAGTAACTTCCAGCGGTTCTTTTTAGGAGGAACGGCGCTGCAGCAAAGACAAAATTTCTTAAATGATAATATTGACATGCGGGGCTTTCCCGGGGGATTCGGAGGGGTTATTTCTCCGCTTGATGAGAACCGGAACCTTATTGGCGGGCGGGTATATAATAAATACTCCTTTGAACTGCGTTACCCTGCAGTGGCTTCCGAACAAATACAGTTAATACCTTACGCCTTTTTTGATGCGGGAAATACATTCTCTGATTTAGGAGAATTCGATCCCTTTAAGGTTAAACGGGCAGCAGGTTTTGGTGCGAGAATATTTTTGCCGATTCTTGGCCTGGTTGATTTAAGTTACGGATACAGGCTGGATGGAACCCCGGCATCCAATGAAGGCGGGGGTCTGAATCCGCGTGAATGGGAATTCCTCTTTAATATTGGGGCACCTTTTTAAAATGGTCAAATACAGCATATATACGACGGCTTTGGTTCTGGCGTTTATATGTGTGGATTACACACAAGCCCAAAATCAAAAAATCGGCTTTATAGACTCTGATATCATTATGGAGCAAATGCCGGAATATTCAGGTATTGAGCAGCAGCTTGAATTGTTAAGCGAAGGCTGGGAAGACGAAATCCGGGAACTGGAACTGGAGCTGCAGGAACTTGAACAAGACTTTGAAGCACGGGAAATTCTTTTTACTGATGAAATGCGCCGGCAAAGGCTGGATGAAATTTCCCTGAAACGGGATAACCTGGATCAGCTCACGGAAGAAAAATTTGGCCCACAGGGTGAATATTTTACCCGGCAGGCTGAATTACTCGAACCTGTGCAAAGAAAAATTTTTGATGCGTTAAACGAGGTGGCAAACCGCGGGTCATTCGATTTTGTATTCGACCGTGCCGGGGAAATCAGGTTCCTGTTTACAAATAACGAGTGGAACCTGACTGAAGAAGTATTATCAGAACTGGGAATGAATCCCGCAGGAAATTAAATGGAATAATCATTAATTTAGGTGGCTAAATAAAAATAAGCTTATGAAAAAAACGACTCTCACAATACTGTTTTTAATGGTTCCTTTAGTGGCCTCGGCACAGCTAAAGGTTGGGATGATGGATCCCGACGCGGTACTCGATGCCCTTCCGGAGACAGCACAGATAGAAGCTGAGCTTGAACAGTATGTACAGGAACAACAGAATGCATTCCAGGAAAGATATCAGCGCTGGCTCGATGAACTTACCACATACTCCGAGCAGTCGGAAGAAGGATTGCTAAGTGAAGAAGAGCAGGCGCAGGCTGAGGAAAGCCTTGCAGAACAGCAGGAGGAGTTAAATAACCTTCAAAACCGGGTTGAAAGACAAATTCAGGAGCGACAGGCTCAGCTTTTTAATCCTCTTTTAGAAAGAATTGATACTGCAATGGCAGAAGTTTCTGAAGAACTTGGTATTGATTTTGTACTTAATAAAAGCTCCAACACCGGCGACCCCATTGTTTATTACTCTTCGCAACGGGCAAACGATATTACAGAACGCGTAATTGAACATCTTACACAGAACTAATACGAATCTATCTAACTATGAAAAAAGTATATATTTTTAGCTTTCTCCTTCTTTCAATTACAATGTTAATGGCTGCACCTGCAACTCAGGCGCAGGATATGAGAATCGGTTTTGTAGAACCAAGGGCGGTTCTTGAACGAATGCCTGAAATGAGAGCTGTACAGCAGCGGCTGCAGAATTTTGCAGAGCGAAAGCAAAATGAGCTGGCAACCAAAGAACGTGAGCTGCAAACCGAAATAGAACTTTACCAGCAAAAAGTCGGTGTTATCTCCGAAGAAGCACAGCAAACTGAAGAAGAGCGGCTGAATGAACTGGATATGGAATTCCGGCAGCTGCAAAACAGTGCTCAGCAGGAAATACGTGAACAACAGGCAAGCCTGATGTCCCCGCTTCTCCAGCAAATTCAGGAAGCAATTAATAATGTTGCCTCTGAACGCGGACTCGACTATGTGCTGAATACCACAACATCAACAGGCGATGTGATTATACTGTATGTTTCTGAAGCTGTTCAGGAAGAATATGATATCACGGATGCCGTGATGAGAGACCTGGGGATTTAAACCTGATTGCATGAAGAAGGGCAGGGCAGTGGATTATTTCTGCCTCCATCTTTATAAAAATTTATGTAAAAAAAGCGGCCATTGAGCCGCTTTTTTTAGGTGAAATTGAGATCGCTCATGGCATTTCCTGGTTTTCCCTGCCCGGTATAGTACAAATAGTAAATAGGGCGGGTCATCCGGCAGATTTCAGGGCCGCCCCTGACGGGGCTTTTTTCGGACCTGATCGTGTTCAGGCACCCGGTATGAATACCGGGTCTACATTTGGCCGTCCCTCGCGGGACTGATTTAAAGCCTGCAATTCAGGCACAACATAAAGAAGCTTTATAAATTATTGTGGGTTAGCAGGTTCGACCTCGAAAAGTCCCGGCAGGGACGACATAAAGTAGCCCCACATTTCCCCACTGGGATGCCTTTGGCGCAATGTGGGTAGCAGATTCGACCACCAGGAAAAAGTGCCGTCAGGTACGATCCGCCAACTTCCGGTAATACCGCCATGACCTGCGGACTATCCCTGGCATAGAAGCTTACCTGGTTTGCAAAGGCATCTGTCCAGGGCATTCATTTGGAGCCGCTGGCGGGAAGCAGCGGTTTTGCATGAAGAAGGGCAGGGCAGCGGATTATTTCTGCCTCCATATTTATAAAAAGAAAAAAAGCGGCCACAGGGCCGCTTTTTTTTTATTTCACATGTTTTTTCCGGTTTTTTATATAATCTTCAAAAATATACCCGCCCAGTTTATTTAATGAAGAATAGTAAGCCCTTCCCTTATTGGCTTCTGTTAAATCCCTGACAAAGTTCTGAAGGTATGGATCTCTTGCAATCATAAATGTGGTGATGTCAATACGTTCCCTTCTGCATTTTACAGCTTCATCAAGCACTTTATTTACAATTTTTCTGTCCAGCCCGAAGCTGTTTTTGTAGAGCCTGCCACCTTCAAACATACAGGAAGGTTTTCCATCTGTAATCATAAAGATCTGTTTATTGGAATATTTTTTTCTCTGCAGGATATGCCTTGCCATTTGCAGCCCGTGCAGTGTATTGGTGTGATAAGGCCCCACCTGCAGGTACGGCAGGTCTTTCACTTCTATATTCCAGGCTTCATTACCGAATGCAACAATATCAAGAGAGTCTTTAGCATACTGGTTCATGATCAGTTCGGAAAGGGCCATAGCAACTTTTTTGGCCGGGGTAATCCTGTCTTCGCCATATAAAATCATGGAATGGCTCAGATCAATCAGCAGTACGGTCGAAACAGAGGTGTAATGATCTGTATTATAAATTTCAAGATCGGTTTCCCGCAGGTTAAACTGCTCAATCGAGCTGTGCTTTAACATATTCAGCAGAGTACCGGAGCTGTCGATATGGCCCGTGTCATCGCCCGGATGCCAGGAGCGAACCTCAGGCTGCCTTTCGAGTCCCCGGCCTGTATGGGGTGATTTATGGCCTCCCTGAGTTCCTTTTCTAAGCTGGGTAAAAATTTCTTCCAAAGATTTTTTCCGGATGCTCCTGTCGGTTTTCGCTGTGGGTATCATAACCTGTTGTTCGTCATCAAACCGAAGGTATCCCCGCTCTTTCATCTCTTCGATAAAATCTCCTAACCCATACCCATCCCCGAACTGGTCGGTTATTTTATATTCGTCGTCCAGTTCATTCAGCCATTGTAAAGCCCGGGCCACATCGCCGCCGGAAATGGTTAAAAGCTCCTGGAACAAATCCCATAATGTATCAAAGGCATTTTTTCTTTTTGCACGGTTGAACCGTTCGTCCCATTCCGTATATTTGAACCTCATAGAAATTTGAAATCTGAGTTAATAACTGCTCTTTTTATAACTTCTATTGTAAGCAAATCATTGCATTATAGAAAAGAACTGCCAGCTGCGATATTTGAACTAAAACAGGTATGAGTAAGTACAGGATTGAAAAAAGACTCTGGAAGCAGGGATTCAAACGGGTAATGGGGCTGGATGAAGTAGGCAGGGGCTGTCTTTGCGGCCCGGTGGTCGCAGCCGGTGTTATTTTAAAACCCGGTGTGGCACTCAATCCTGAAATTGGCGACAGTAAACAGATTCCGAAAGAGAAACGGGTGAAACTGGCAGAAGAAATTAAAGAGGAATCGCATTTCTGGGTAATCAAAGAATGTTCTCCGGAAGAAATAGACCGGCTCAATATTTTAAAAGCTTCTATAAAGGCTATGATGTTGTGCTGTGAAGCCAAAGGAGCTTCACCTGACTATCTGCTGGTTGATGGAAACCGGTTTGCTGACTCCCTGGTACCTTACAGCTGCATTATCAAAGGGGATGATAAGTCAGTTTCTATAGGGGCTGCCTCAATCATTGCCAAAGTTTACCGTGATAACCTGATGAAAAAACTGCACAGGGAGATGCCGCATTACGGCTGGGACACTAACGTGGGGTACCCGACAAGACAGCATTTTGACGGCCTGGAAAAACACGGATATACCAGACATCACAGAAAAAGCTTCAATTTAAGAACAGCAAAATGTCTTGATATTCTACCGGTAAATACTGAATGAACGCTTATACAGATCCAGGTTCAGGCAGATAGCCAGCATCATGGTATTGGTAAGAAATGCGGAACCACCATAACTTATAAATGGAAGAGGGATACCGATGACAGGCAACAGGGCTGTTGCACTGCCGATGTTAATAACAAAGTGAATGAAAAACACGAAGGTTACACTGACGATAACAAGCCGTGCAAACGGATGTTTATGAGCAGACGCCATAAAAAGGAGACGCAAAAAGAGAGCAGAAAACAAGATAAGTACCAGGGAGGATCCAAGAAAACCAAACTCCTCACCAATCACACAAAAAATAAAATCAGTCCATTGTTCGGGCAAGAAACGCAATTGTGTTTGAGTGCCTTCCATAAAGCCTTTCCCGTAAAAGCCACCGGAACCGATTGCTGTTTTGGCCTGAAGAACATTCCAGCCGGCGCCCTGCGGATCGAGGGTTGGATTTACAAAAGATTCTACCCGTGCCCGCTGGTAAGGCTGTAAAACCTGGTGTAAAGCAACTTCTGTCCCGATAATGACCATCAGGCCCAGAACCAGGGAAGAAATAGTTAGCCATGTTCGTCTCTGAAGAAAGAAGATTACACAGGTAAGAATGAAAACTGCTGCCAGACCCCAGTACCATTCCAGTACAGTGAAATAGCCAATCAGTGCAGGTGAAATTATTAATAATGAAATGCCATAAGGAAGTCCCGACCAGAACAGCATAACGGGGAGTAAAGCAATAAAGACAATGGCAATTCCACTTTCGTTTTGAAGAACAAGCAGAATTACGGGAGCGGCGAAAAAGGCTAATGCAGTCAGCGCGGTTTTTATATTCTCCGCGGAAATGTTACGGCGGCTGGTAAGATAATTGGCAACAGCCAGAATGGTAGCCAGTTTGGTTAATTCACCTACCTGCAGGTTAAAAGGCCCTATTCTCAACCAGCTCCTGGAGCCGCTGACTTCCACTCCAAAGAAGACGGTAATAATCATTAAAAAAATACATACAAAATAGAACAGGTAAGAAACCCCCTGAAATGTTCTGGGAGAGGTGAACTGAACTGTTACTAATAAAAGAATAGATATACCTACCCAGGCTGCCTGACGGAAGAAGTTATCCTGAATATATTCAGGCAGAAACTGCGATACCGGACCTTGTGTTGCACTGTAGATTGCAACAAGGCCAACCAATGCAAGAGAAGCCCATATAAAAACAACTGACCAGCTAAATTCTTTTGGATCAAACATTATTGGAGTACCTCTGTCTCTTCATCAAGAACCGGCTTAAAATCCAACACGTAATTCAGCACGTGCTGACGCTGAATTTCTCCCTTGAGGTATTGTTCAATCATAAGCGAAGCAATGGGAGCTGCTGAAATAGATCCATAACCGGAATTTTCTGTCAGAACCGCTATGGCAATCTGAGGGTCCGATACGGGTGCATATGCAATAAACCATCCGTGGTCTTCTCCATGAGGATTTTGTGCGGTACCTGTTTTGCCGGCAACTTCTATACCGGGGATATTAGCATAATATCTGCCGCTACCTACTGTAACCACACCACGCATTCCGTCTTGAACTGTCTGAAGATGATCCGGCCGTATCCAGTCTATTTTTTCTTTCTCGGGACCTGTATAATTTACATCTCCATTGGAATACTGAATACGGCTCACAAGGTGCGGCTGAACCTTGTACCCGTTATTTGCAATACTCGATACAGCAACGGCCATTTGCAAAGGTGAAACAGAAATAAGGCCCTGGCCCACTCCAAGGCTGATTAAATCCCCGATACCCCAGTTACGGACTCCAAAAGCCTGGTTTAAATAAGTACTGTCGGGAATAATTCCGGCAACCTCAGATGGCAGGTCAATTTGATTCCTGGGGCCGATACCAAAATCATTTACAAGGTCTGCCCACTCATTAAGATGCTGTTGTGAGCCAATCCGGTCCATCAGCCAGAAAAAATAGGTATTACTCGATCTTGTCAGTGCCAGTTCCAGATCGTAATCACCGGGTTCGGCAAGATCATGATATGCCCGGCCCCGCATATATGCTCCGCTGTTATGAATTTCAGTGTCTGGTGTTATGATTCCGAGATGTAACCCTACCAGTCCCATAAAAGGTTTAAACGTTGAACCCGGGGGCTGCCGTGATGATATAGCACGGTTATAAAGCGGTGTATGGGCGTCCACGTTCACCGTTTGCCAGTATTCGGTATCCATTTTCCCCGCCAGCCTTGTGATATCGTATTGAGGGGCACTTACCAAACTCAGGATTTCTCCGTTTTGGGGATTCATAGCCACTATTCCACCTTGTTTGCCTTCCATCAGTTTCTCTCCCAGTGCCTGCAGGCGGGCGTCTAATGTGGTAACCAGGTCGGCTCCTTTGGTGGGAGAAATATTCAGTTCTCCATTCCCATAGGTTCCCAGAGTTTGTCCATAAGCGTTCACTTTTACGTATTCTGTGCCAAATTTTCCTTTTAAAAAATCTTCGTAAACCATCTCAAGACCGCTTCTTCCAATTTTATCGCCAAGCCTCATTTCATCCGCTGCAAGATATTCTTCCCGTGTAGCTTCCCTGAGATAACCCATTACATGCGGAGCGTAAGCTTCGGAGGGATAATTTCTTTTACTTTCAATTTGATGGCCTATTCCCGGCAGCTGCCAGATATTTTCCTGAATATTTGAAAATACATCAAAAGACACTTCTGTAAACAAACGGGATGTCCGCTGCCATGAATAATCCTGAGCTTCCTGAATTTTTTCCAGGACACGCGATTCATCCATTTTCAGAAGACTTGCCAGTTTTTCAATATTCTCCATTTTAAAATTGACCGGTGTAATCGTAATTGAATAAATCGGCTGGTTCTCAACTAAAATGGTGCCATTCCGATCCAGGATAAGCCCCCTGGCCGGATTAATAACTTCCATACGGATTGAATTCTGCCTGCTGAGAGGCGAATAGGTTTCGTAATCGACAATCTGAAGCTGAAATACTCTTACCAGCATGATTAAAAAGCCGGCAAAAACAACAGCCTGGAGAATCCGGATAGAAGTACGAACGTTTTGTTTTTGTTTATGGAGAGAATGCATAGGATTATATGTCAACTCTTACAAGGTGTAAAAAACTACCCACAATAGCCGTGAAACCGGAACTGATAACCAGCAGGCTGAAACCTACATAGCCGGTGGCAAAAACTTCTGCGAAAGAACTAACCATAAAAAATATCAGGTTATGCAGAAAAGCTGCGGCAAGAATTACTAAAAAAATCTGCCAGGTTAAAAACCGGTTTTCTGAGATACGATTCAGTATATCATGGAGCATAAATACTACTAACGTTTTAGAAAACATATGAAGGCCCCATAAATCCATCAGAGAATCCTGGAGAAGCCCTAGCATTCCGGCATAAACCAGGCAGTCAATTTTAGGCCGTTTCGTACAAAGCCATAATATAAAAAGCAGAACAAGGTCCGATTCGGCACCGAGGATGGTAAGGTGTCTTAACAGAACAAACTGAACGGCAACTATACCCAGGCCGATAGCGAGAGTCCGTATATTATCAGATCGTTTCAAAAAAGTTCCTGTTGTTCTTCAAGGAGTTGGTTAATGGTACTGTCGGGTTCAAAATTCATCACAAAAGCTTCAGATAAAGTGGATAAATCTGCGTACGCTTCGAGATAGATGGTTTGTGTTTCCACGCCTTCCGCCGGCTCAATACTTGTTATTTCACCAATAGGAATTCCGGCCGGATATTGGTTACTGAATCCCGATGTTTCAACCAGCTGGCCAACTTCCACGCCAATGGTTTCCGGTACATGCTGAAGAACTAATTCACGGGGTGAATTTGCTGTCCAGGATACGATGCCATAAGCTCTTGTTCCCTGAACCTGCGCACTGATACGAAATAGTGAGTTAGAATAAGGAAGTACCTGCGAATAATTTCCCGAAGTTAATGTAACCAGCCCGATTAATCCATCAGAATTAATCAGCGGCATCCCGGTTTTTATGCTTTCGTCTGTTCCTGTCCTCACAGTAAGTGAATTACTCAGGCCTGTCAGATCTTTGGCTACCACTTTTACCGGAATCAGGGGTACTGTTCCGGATTCGCGTAAGCTAAACAGTTCTCTTAATACGCGGTTTTGCTGTTCAGCCGACCTGAGGCGGCTTAATTCATCCTGCAGGAGAACATTCTGCCGGTGAAGATAGGTGTTTGTGGTAAGAGCCTGCCTGTAAATCCGAATGTTTGAAAGCGGTTGTTCCAGGTAACTCAGAATTGTAATAGATACTTTTCTGGCATTCTGGAGTCCGCCATCATACCGGTTTACCATCAAAGTGATGGCAATCACAAGCAGTATGGCTGTTATAATATATTCTCTAACATCGGTTACTCGTCGCATTCAAACATTACAGAAGGTTTAAGAGATTACAGTTCGGTAGTAATCAATATCTTCCAGAATAGCACCTGTACCACGAACCACAGCGGTCAGCGGATCTTCTGCAATATGCACAGGCAGATCCGTGGTTTCCATAATAAGCTTATCAAGATTTTTGAGCAGGGCACCGCCGCCGGTAAGCATAATTCCGCGGTCCAGAATATCAGCTGAGAGTTCCGGTGGTGTTTGCTCCAGAGACTTGGTAATTGATTCTACAATCGTATTTACAGATTCGGAAATAGCTTCGCGCACATCTTTGGATGTCACCTGGCGGGTACGCGGAACACCATTTACAAGATCCCGGCCTTTGGTAATCATTTCAAGTTCCTCATCAAGGGGTGCGGCCGAGCCAATTTCACACTTAATTTTTTCTGCTGTACGCTCACCAATCAGCAGGTTATGGTTTCTTCTGAAGTAGTTGATAATGTCTTCGTTCAGTTCATCACCACCCAGCCGTACAGACTGCGCATAAACAATACCAGAGAGAGCGATAACAGCAATTTCCGTTGTTCCGCCGCCGATATCAACAATCATGTTTCCAACCGGTTCGTGAACATCCAGGCCAATTCCAATGGCTGCGGCCATCGGCTCATCAACCAGGTAAACTTCTTTGGCACCGGCATGTTCGGCACTGTCGCGTACAGCCCTTCGTTCCACTTCTGTAATTCCGCTTGGCACGCAAACAACCATCTGGCGGGTAGTTGAATACCATTTAACTTTAACTTTCTTAATCATTCCGCGGATCATCTGCTCAGCCACTTCAAAATCAGCAATGACTCCATCACGAAGGGGGCGAACTGTACGAATATTCCGATGCGTTTTTTCGTGCATCAGGCGGGCTTCATGGCCGGTGGCCACCGGTTCATGGCTGTTGTTAAGTGCAACAATGGAGGGCTCGTTTAAAACAATTCCTTCATCCCTGGCATATATAAGTGTGTTTGCAGTGCCAAGGTCGATGGCTATATCAGTATAAAGAAAATCAAAAAGGCCTTTTTTGGTATTATTCTTGGAAGGTTTGCCTCTGGTTGGTGTGAAAGAGTCCGACATCGGGGTGCTTAGCTTTTGCGATTAATGGATTGAGAGTGTGAAAAAATACGAGTTTGAAGTCCTATTTGCGAACAATACTTTTAATTTGTACAGGGATTTATTTTAATGCCTGAAATGGCGCATACCGGTAAAAACCATAGCCATATTGTGTTCATTGGCTGCTTCGATAACCTCTTCATCACGAATGCTTCCACCCGGCTGAATGGCTGCAACGGCCCCGGCTTTGGCGGCAGCTACAACTCCATCAGAAAAAGGAAAAAAAGCGTCAGAAGCAACTACACTGCCTTTGAGGGGCAATTTCTCCTTTTTGGCTTTTTGAACCGCAATTTCAGAGCTGTCAACACGGCTGGTCTGCCCGGTGCCGATTCCGCAGGTCTGACGGTTTTTGGCATAGACGATTGCGTTGGACTTCACATGTTTTACCACGCGCCATGAAAACAGCAGATCGGCCAGTTCCGATTCCGTTGGCTGGCGTTTGGTTACCACCTTCAGATCATCTGCGGTTACCATTCCGGAATCCGGCTCCTGGGCAACAGCCCCGCCAAAGATACTGCGTATTTTCAAAGATGTTTCACCGGATGGAAATTTAAGGATCTTAACGAGCCTCCGGTTCTTTTTTTGTGAGAGAAAATCTGCCACTCCTTCTTCATAAGCGGGCGCCAGAATAATTTCAGTAAAAATTTTATCGATTTCGCGGGCTGTTTCCAAATCAAGAGGTTTATTTACAATCACAATACCACCAAAAGGAGAGACTTTATCGGTTTCGAATGCTTTGGAATAAGACTCTTTTAAACGATTGCCTGTTGCCACGCCGCAGGGAACCGTATGCTTAAAGATCGCTGTTGTGGGATCATCATCTTTAAAATCAGCAATCAATTGCAGGGCACTGTCAATATCAAGATAGTTATTGTAGCTGAGCTCCCTGCCGTGAAAGCATTCTATATACTCTGCCTGGTTTCCATAAACACCCGCCTTCTGATGCGGATTTTCGCCGTAACGAAGAGTTGAGGATTGTGGAAGAGAGACTGTAAGCTGCCGGGGCAGTGTCAATTTATTCAAACGGGCGAAATACTGGTTTATTGCAGCGTCATAATCCGCAGTATGTTCAAATGCTTTCCCTGCAAGATCTTGTCTTGTTAAAAAAGAAATGCCTTTTCCATTCTGTAACTCCTTAACAAATTCCGTGTACTGTACAGGATGAGTGAGGGTGCAAACATGTGCAAAATTTTTAGCGGATGCCCGGATCATGGCAGGCCCGCCGATATCAATATTTTCTGTGGCCACAGCCGGCGTTACATCAGGGTCTGCAACGGTTTCCTTGAATGGATAGAGATTAACCACTACCAGCTCAAAAGGCCGTATATCCAGCTTTTCAAGCTCATTATTGTCGGGCTGATAGCTCGTTCGTGCTAAAATGCCGCCATGAATATGTGGGTGAAGGGTTTTTACCCGGCCATCCAGGCACTCAGGAAATCCGGTGATATCACTTACATCTTTTACGGGAATACCCGCTTTGCGTACGGCAGCGGCAGTGCCACCGGTGCTTATAATTTCAACTCCCGCTCCGTGCAGTTCCCGTGCGAGATCAACGACACCGGTTTTATCTGAAACCGAAAGAAGAGCGCGTTTAATATTAAGATGATGTTCGGGTAATGAGGATAATGGTTGAAGTGCCACGTTTGTCAGTTTGTTTTTGGGTTGATGAAATGTGCAATCACAGAAGGAAGCAGCTGATGTTCTTTTTCAAGAATCCGGGCGGCTAATGTATCGGCTGTATCAGACGGATAAACGGGAACTTCAGCACTGCGGATAATATCGCCTGAATCGTATTCTTCATTTACAAAATGAACGGTGCAGCCGGATGCCGCTTCTCCCGCATTCAACACCGCCTGGTGTACTTTTTTGCCATAAAATCCTTTTCCGCCGTATTTCGGGAGAAGGGAAGGATGGATGTTTATGATCTTGTCCGGGTACTGTTTTATAATATCATCAGGAATTTTCCGGAGAAAACCGGCGAGTACAATCAGGTCAGGCTTCCATTCAGCCAGCTGTTTCTGTAATTTCCCGGAGAAGAAATTTTCAGAGGTATAGGGTATCACCTGTACGGGAATGTCGTTATCAGTGGCGCGCTGAACAGCACCCGCATCTTTTTTATTGGATATAAGCCCGGCTATTTCTCCTTTAACCTTACCGTTTTGCACGGCATCAATAATTGCCTGAAAATTACTTCCCGAACCGGAAGCAAGAACAACCAGTTTTTTCACGCTATTCTGTTCATTGCGGGGTTTTGAGTCGCGGGAAATATAAATAAAAGGAGCGGGATTATTCAGACTGATTTACAGAAGATACCGGCACGGTTGATTCGCCGGGAGCTGACTCCGTATTCGTACTGCTGATCCGGAAAATCCGGTAATTATTAAAGCTCCAGCTTACCTGGTTAATCGTAATTTTGATGATAGTAGCGATGGGAATAGCAATCAGCATTCCTAAAATTCCCGCCATTTGTGCGCCGATTAATATGATAAAAAGAATGGCAACCGGGTGCATGTCTGCCGAGCGTGAAAAAATTAACGGCTGCAGGATGATATTATCTAAAATCTGGGCAAACAGAACCGCAATGATACTGGGGATCACCAGTGAAAAATCCCCGGTTTCAAGAATGGCTACAATGATGGACAGGATGTATCCGATGATCGGGCCAAAGTAAGGAATGGTATTCGCAATACCGATGGTGATACCGACTGAGGTTGCGTTATTAAGTCCGGCGATGGAAAGCGCAAGCCAGGAGGCCACACCCACAAGTGTACATTGCAATATCACACTGCGGAAATAAAACCCGAGACGTGTTTCAATCTTATCAATTAAACTGAGAACGCTCTCGAAATATTTATTAGGTACGAGCTGAAGCATGTCTCTTCGGATCCGGTACCCGTCTTTCAGGAAGAAAAATGTTGCAAACGGTATCACCAGGAATGCGGAAAACAGGTTGGTGAACATCCCGATCAGGTTCCCCATGATATCCGAAAGCTGCCCCGCGTCAAGCAATTCCTCCACAACCCCGGATATATTGTTTTGCAGGTATCCCTGGGGGATGAAATCAAACGTGGCGCGTACCTGCGTCTCGATCTGGTTGGCAATAAAGCGCAGGTTATCGACATTTAACTGCCGGGCGAGACCTGCCATCTGGTTGGCAATGATGGGTATCACACTGGTTGAAACCCAGACAACAATCAGGATCACCGAAGCCAGTGTGGCCGTGATGGCCAGGGTGCGGTTCATCCCGGCGGCCTGCATGCGGTTTACAACCGGATCGAGCAGGTAGCTGAACAGCATTGCAATAACTGCATAACCTACCAGGTTTGCAAAATGGTATGCAATCAGCCACAGCAGGATCAAACCCGCAATACTGAGAATGGATTTTACAACCTTTTCAAGTGTAAGATTATTAAGCATCTAACTTTTTGGTAATTGCAGGTAATGCCTGACGGATGACCGTGCCGGTATAGCCTTTCCCGGCAAGATACGTATAGATTTTTTGTTTTCGTCTGAAAGGATCATTTTCCCTTAAAAAATGACGCTTTCTTCTCAATGCTAAATCTACACAAATCTGGTCTTGCTCCAAACTTTCCGCCACATTTTGAACCACTTTTTTTGCAACCGCGCGGCCAATCCCTTTTTTGAAGAGAGCATTCTGAATTTTTTTTGGACCCCACTGTTTCAGGTTTGCCTTATCCAGCGCAAATTTCCGGGCAAAGGATTCATCATTCAATAGGTTTTTCTGTTCAAGTTCATCCAGAGCTTCTTCAATGGTTTCGGAGTGAAATCTTTTTTTCCGGCCTTTCTGCCTGAGTTCGAAGGAGGAATGATCCCTGCCGGCCAGGTACCGGTAGAAGGATTCTTTCACTTTTTGATATTCTTCAGATTCTTTAAGCCGGTTATACAAAAAAGGCGTCATTTCGACGCCTTTTTGAATGGAAAAATCCAGCATGGATTTTCCTGAAACACCCATCATAAACTCCTCTTCATGAAAAAGAGAAAACCTGTCTTTTTTCTTTTTTTGAGGTAAAATTGAGGTAACCCTGAGAGGAAGCCGGCCCTCAACAAGGTCCGGTTCCTCTCTGAATTTCCGGCTATCCATCAGCTTTTACCGTTTTATTCTCCTTCTCTTTTTGTTTTTCCTTGGTTTCGGCTTCCGCTTCGGGCATCAGTTTTTCACGGACCATAGCCTCAATTTTGTCAGCCAGTTTTTCATCCTCTTCCAGGAACTGGATGGCAGCGTCGGTTCCCTGCCCGATAGGCTCGCCTTCATACCGATACCAGCTTCCGCGTTTTTCAATAATATCGTACTCCACGGCAAGATCCAGTACTTCCGAAATTCTTGAAATTCCTTTTCCGTAGAGAATATTAAATTCAACCACTTTAAACGGAGGGGCTACCTTATTCTTGGCGATCTTCACTTTGGTACGGTTACCCAGTACTTCATCACCTTTTTTCAGGGATCCGATCCGCCGGATATCAATCCGGACGGAAGAGTAAAATTTCAGTGCCCGGCCACCGGTGGTGGTTTCGGGGTTACCGAACATCACGCCGATTTTTTCACGCACCTGGTTAATGAAAATACAGGAGGTTCGCGTTTTGCTTACAATACCGGTTATTTTCCGGAGTGCCTGAGACATCAGCCGCGCCTGCAGGCCCATATGAGAATCGCCCATCTCGCCTTCAATTTCAGCACGTGGTACCAGGGCGGCTACGGAGTCGATCACAATCACATCAAGAGCTCCGGAGCGGATCAGGGTTTCGGTAATTTCGAGCGCCTGTTCTCCGCTGTCGGGCTGTGATACCAGGAGTTCGTCCGTGTTAATTCCGAGGTTTCGTGCGTATTTGGGGTCAAAAGCATGCTCCGCATCAATAAAGGCCGCGTACCCGCCGGCTTTTTGTGCCTCGGCTACTACCTGGAGTGCCAGGGTGGTTTTACCACTGGCTTCGGGGCCGTAAATTTCCGTGATTCTTCCCCGGGGTATGCCATTCACCCCGAGAGCATAGTCCACCATAATAGAACCGGTGGAAATAGTGGCTACTTCATTGTAAGGATTATCTCCCAGGCGCATCACCGTTCCCTTGCCATGTTGTTTTTCAATCTGCCCGATTGCAATATCGATTGCTTTTTCCCGATCATTATTTGAAGATGCCATAATTGGTTGGATTAGTTGTTTTTGAATTATTTTCCTGAAAATAGCTGTCCGGTGTGTCAGCGTTATGTCACCCGGTTTGAAATTATTTACGGCTGAAATTATTGCCCCGTTATTCCGGGTTTAAACCGGAATCTCCTGATTTATAGACCATGGTACGGAGATTCCGGATCAAGTCCGGAAGACTGATCGCCAAAATTTCTAACAAATTTAATATATGTTAGATATATGTATGATCCAAAATTCAGCTATTCCTTACAGAATTTTTTTAATTTTTTTTAGCCATGTTTTTCCCGGCTGTATTCACGGAAGCTACCGGAGATCTGTGCAATTCACAAGGAGGGAATATCGGATATCCAACACGGAATGTAGAATTTCAAAGTATTTCTTCTTGTTCTTGCGGAATATTTCAAAAAACTTCATTCATAGCATATAGACACTGTATCATCGGGGGATGGACAGGGGCACTCTAAATCAAAGCCTGCTGCTTATACGAATTTAAATAAAGGTGTAATGATAAATCTCTTACTACAAAGTAAATATAAATAGCACTACATTTAATTCTAAAACCGGCAAAACAAAAGAGGCTTTAATTATGACCCGGCAGGAAATCTATGATCATATATTAGTAACATTGGCACATCTCTACGAACACCCGCTGCATCGAACACAATATTACCGGTTTACTTTCGCACCGTCAGATGAGCAACAGGCACAGTATGTACTATCCCAATTGGTCAATAAACTGATTATAGAACAATTAGAGTCGGGCGTTGTCCGCTTTACTGATTTCGGATATAAAGAAATTCAAAAGGATCTTAAACGGATAAAATCAAAAAAAACCAGCAAATAACAGACAGCGCCTGTTTTGTACACTGATAAGGATGATACTAACTTAATTCAGCTGAAAAGAAATCCAATGGTCCATTCGGTTTATAAAATCATACAGGCTGTCAGCATCTACATCCTGTTTGCTCAAAACCAGGTCCTGCCAAAGAAATAGTATCCGGTCTTCAATTTCATTGGAAGTTGTTACTTCAGGCGTTTGGCTGACATTAGCAAACAACTTCAAATGTGCGTTTTCAGAGTCGATCTCTATCTCAATAGAATTTGGACTCCCTGTTACACGATTCCTGCTGATGGTTCTTCTTATCCATTCAAGATTAGTTTCTTCAATGGATTTCGTTTGATCACCGATTTTTATTGATACCATTCAATCTTACTCTGTTATTAGTTGCGGGTAAGATACGAACTGTCATTTAAAGAATGTATAGCTGATTTTTTTAACAGACGGTAATTTTGCAGTCATATTACTGCTCTTCTGCCAGGTCACTGAATTCCCCGCAGCTGGTCAGCTTCAGAATATGCATTGCACGGGTACAGGCAATGTAAAGCATGCTGCGGTCAACTTCATTCTGATAATTCTCTTTTGTTACATGCGGTACAATTACCTGGTCAAACTCCAGCCCCTTGGCGAGGTGGGCACAGGTGATTAAAACTCCGGCGTGCAGTGTTGTGCTGCCCGGAGCTAAGAGATGAGTTTCCTGCTCACCGTTTTTTTGAAGATATTGATGAAGTGCCGTTGCCTGTTTCTGGGTTTTGCAGATAATACCCAGCGTGTTCCAATCTGATTTATTGTAATCGCGAACCATCTTCAGGATTGCTTTTTTTTCCTCGGCTGGCTTACCGAAAGTGCACAGAGCAGGCTCTTCGCCGTGACGCTCAACCGGGTCCACAACTGCCCCTGGAGAGATGCGAAGTGAAAACCGGGTAATTTCCCAGGTGGAACGATAGCTTTTGGTTAATGTTACGGCTTCAGTTTCTGATAATACTTCTTCAATATCTTTTGCGGTAGTTGAACTGTATGGATTCACATTCTGGTTAGCATCGCCCAGTATCGTTTTATTACAGGTAAAAAGGCGTGAAATTACGGCGTACTGCACGGCGGAATAATCCTGCATCTCATCCACAATCAGGTGTTTTACCTTGCCAAATGTGTCGGCTCCTTCCAGCTGCATTTTAAGATAAACCAGGGGAAAAAGATCGGCATATTCGTAGGTGGATCCTTTTGCGTAGGAGAACATACCCGGTCGCTCAAGCCAGTCGTAAAATTCTTTATAGAGTACTCTTAAATTAGTACTTCCAATCATTTTCTTAATCGAAGACCTGATATTCTTCTTCTCTTCGGCTTTTAGATCATATTTAAAATCTCTTTTAATTTTCTTGATCACATCACCGGCAATTGCGGTATGCCGGCGCATTAAGGGCAGGTTTGTATTTGCATTATAACGCTGCCGCAGGTATCGGGCCGGGATTGTTTTATACCGCACCGGGATGTCTTCTTCAGAAAAACGTTCGCGTTTTAACCAGTTTACGTAGGAGGTTAATTTCCGGAGAAATTCTGCAGACGCCTTAAACTCCATCCGTTCTATAAAATCCGGCTCATGTTTCTCCAGAAGCTGGTTTACCTGCTCAAAAAAGCTCTGAAATTTATATTTGTCATTCAGGATCTGCCTGGCAATCTCCTCCATCTCCATTTCGGGGATGGTATCCTCACCCAGCTCGGGCAGAACATTCGAAATATAATCCGAGAATACCTTGTTGGGAGAAATGATCATAATATCGCGCGACTCTATCGACTCCTTGAACCGGTAGAGCAGAAAAGCAATCCGGTGGAGGGCGATAGATGTTTTCCCTGAACCGGCAACACCTTGTATGATCAGGGCCGGTGAAGTTTCATTCCGGATAATCCGGTTCTGATCACGCTGAATGGTCGCCACAATATTTTTCATCTTGTCATCAGCCGAGCGGCTAAGCTCTTTTTGGAGAACATCATCACGGATGTACAAATCCGATTCCAGCATCATTTCAAGCTCGCCATCTTTGATACGGTACTGACGCTTTCTGACAATTTCTCCCTCTCTGGTTCCCGAAGGTGTTTCAAAGGAGGCTTTACCCGGCTCAAAATCATAAAACATACCCGATACAGGTGCCCGCCAGTCGTGGATCAGGTTTTCATTTTCCTCTTCATCAAAAAAGGAGTGGATCCCCACATATATCGGTTCGGCATTCTTTGGCTGATCATCCGTAAAATCAATGCGCCCGAAATAGGGGGTGGCAATCAATTTCAGCAGGCGCTGTTTGTAGGCAACCGCCGCTTCTCCGGAAATGGCCTGCATATTCACCGATTGTTTAACGGCAGCTTTCTCAGCGGCATCCATTCCTGTTTTATTCTCATACAGGTAGCTTTTCTGTTCTTTCAGCTCCCTGGAAGCCCGCGAAACGTTTTCATTCACTGCATGGTAAGCATCTTCCAGTTTTTCTATGATCTCTTTCAGGTACTCCCGTTCGTCAGCTTCAGTTCTATTAAACATGCTTGATTTAACCTGGTGATAATGAGTGTGTAATGGCAGCTTTAAATTGCCTGTGAGGATACTTACAGAACAGGGCCCTGATTTTGAGAAATGGGAACTGTGTGGCAACTCCTTCAGCCCGGTTTATGGGAACAGGTTTTGTCAGCCGCCATAAATGGAGGGTAAAAATAACACTTTTCTGTTAAAATACCGGCTGAAAAACTCACCGTGTTAAACGTATGGAGTTTTGCAGAATCTTCTATTTCTCCAGGTTCTCCACAGCTGCCTCATCGGTTTTCTTTGTCAGGAAAGAGGATGTGAGGAGGGAATATTGAATATCCAACACGGAATTACGAATGTCGAGGGACTGTCTGTTCGTCATTCCGTGTTCGTCATTCCCCCGAAGGGATCCCTATGGGGCTTGTTCAGTATTCAACTGCGTACTGCTCCAGGTTCTCTACAGCTGCCTCATCGGTTTTCTTTGTCAGGAAAGAGGATGTGAGGAGGGATTCGCTTTCATATCCTTTTTGGGTTTTTTTATCATCTGTCCCGGCCGGATCGGGAAGCAGCAGGTTCACCAGGCCAAAAAGAGTAATGGTAAGCCCCGGCGCGATACCATGAACAGCTATCGCAAGTTTTGCAGGGACAGAGAGAGTGATTGTTTTGCTTCCCTTTTTCATGGCATTGATAATTTGCCGTGCAGCGCGATCGGCATTCATGGAGAGCAGGGGAAGGGAGTCCATTATTTTAAACCAGGCATACTCTTTTTCATGCTGCCCTTTTACATCTATGTTTTCAGGGCTTCCCGTTCTCATCAGGCCGGGATAGACGGTAGTCAGCCTGATATTATAGCGCCATAACTCTGCAGACAGCCCTTCTGAAAAACCCGATAATGCAAACTTGCTGGTGTTATAAGGCAGAAGGTGGGGAAAGCTGACTTTACCCCCGATAGAAACAATGTTTACAATTCTGCCTCGTCTCCTTTTTTTCATGTCCGGCAGCACTTCGCTGATCAGGTTGAACGGCCCCCGGAAGTGAACCCCCAGAGCAGATTCGTAATCTGCTTTGCTCATTGTTTCTATGGGGCCCACCTGTATGATTCCCGCGTTGTTGATGAGTACATCAACGGGACCCATTTCTTCCTTTATTTGCCGGATCATGTATCGAACCTGTTCTTCATCGGTGATATCGCAGGGGATGGCCAGGAATTTAGTGGTTCTGGATGCCAGGTCCACGGAAGCCCGCTGAAGCGACTCTTCAGAGCGTGCACAAATAACCACCCGGGCACCTTCTTCGGCCAGCTGCCGGGCCAGGATCAATCCCAGCCCCCGTGAACCGCCGGTGATGAGAACAACCTTACCATTCAGATGAAACCGGTTTTTGTTGTACGCACCGGAAACAGCCTTTGAGATGAGCAAAGCCCCGGCTGCCAGTGCTGTATTTTTTGCGATTCGTTTAATCAATCCTCTGTTGCTTTTCATAATACTACTCCTGATGTGTGTTGATTCTTTTCTTCTACTATATTTAACATAACGTGAGTTTGATGTAAAGAATTGAACCTGAAAAAATTCCCCTTCTAAGAACTAATTGAGAATCTGCCCGAACGGATTCAGTACCTTTCGCATTGCCATCCAGTAATGTGGTATTGGGTGTTACTTTGTTCCCGAGGCCATCGGGATAACCAATGCCCAAGGCATCCGTTGGGAAATCAAAGCTGTGGAATCATTTACGGCGTTCACGTTATATCCGCTGAAAGCCGGCAATGGTCCATCTGGCGATGGGTTTGTTGGGGTTTTAGATAGTATCGAGGGGTTCGTTTCCGGGTATTTGAAAGGGCTTATGTCCCCGATTCCATTTGGGCGCTACTTTGTCTTGATACAAAGTAGCCAAAGATCAAGGCTGATAAGAACTGGCCGGAAGGCACTGCCGCAAGACGGAAAAAGTTCAAAGGCCTGTCTTCCGAAGCTTCAGCGCAGGCAGGCCTGTGAGTTTAGTTTCTGTGGTTAATTATGGGGAGGCAAACGGAAGTTTTTTTTTGATCTGCATTTTTGGCAGTTGAACTTTTTCACCCCGTCTTTCGTCAGCCGCCTTGATTCCCGTCCATTTCTTATAGGCCGAATATTTCTTGTGACTGAATTCAAACGGGATGCCCTTGGTAAACAGTGAACATGGTTCTGCCTTGTTCACTTGCTTCGTAAATTTCTCCAGAACTATAGGGAGGATTGCTGCATATCAGGCGTTGGTTTATTCACGAATGAATTGACCGAATCCGAGTCCCGCGAGGGACGGCAGAATGTAGCCCCGGGCAGAACCGCGGCAGCGGTGCCGCCCGGGGTTAGGAAGGTCCAAAAGACCACACCCCAAGGAAGGGAATGTGTAAAAGGGCATTAGTAAATACGAAGGGGTTAACCATAATTTTTATCAAAATCGAATTTCCGGGTGTTACTTTTTCTTGAAAAAAATAACCAATGCCAAAGGCACCTGCCCAAGGCATCCCTTAAGGGAAATCAAGGCTGTGGAATCATTTACGGCGTTCACGGCTGTTCCGCTGAAAGCCGGCTGTTTCGACTTCGTCCCGATAAAAACCATCGGGACTGTGCCCAAAGCATCCCTTTGGGGCGCTCAACATGACGCTATCCTGAGCCTGCCTGGATCGGCAGACAGGCCTGCCTGCGCTGAAGCTTCGGAAGACAGGCGCAATGCAGGCGACCGTATGGGAGCCGTAGTGAAGTCTCCCCAAGGGATCCCTTTGGTAGAAGGGTCTTTCGCGGATCTGCCTGGTTCACTTCTTCCGTAAATGCTTCCAAGGCCGGTTACCGGACCTGATTACAGCTAATCTTTGTTCTTAAATTCGGCAATTTTATCTCGTAAACGTCACCAAGACCGTTCCGCCTTTTATCAATGTATTGGCATGATGTGAATTTGAAGGTATATAAACCCGGGAACCCACGTTAATATATCTAAAGGTTGTTTTTTGCAAAAAGGTTCTGACTGAGGTGAGTCAGGTTCCTGCCGGCACTGCTGAGAAAAGTATTTATCTCTGGAACAGTGGGGCTCACCGGTGGGAGGCAGTGGTGGCATTTCGCATTCTGTAAAGCTTTTATATTACTTTTTGTAATATATCCTTTAGGATTGTCATCATATTTTCTGAAGATGAATCAAATGTGTTCCTGATTGGGTTTATATTGTCAGATTGAATCTGAACGTTGTGTTTCATACAGGTACTGAAAAGTTACCGAAAAAAGGTTGTGCGGTTAAACTTCTGCCAAAGGATTGCAACCAGTAGAGAGCGCGAAACAAATAACAGAGCATTTAGCATTCGCAATTTTATTTATGAAAAAAATAAACACAAACCGGGTACTGGAACTGTTTAAAGCCACGCCTACTCCTGCACTTGTGCTTCTGCCCGATAAGCCGGTTTATACCATTAAAGAAGCCAATGAGGCGTATACCATGGCTACCAAGTCGCAGCCGGAGGATTTGATCAATCATGGAATTTTTGATGCTTTTCCTGAAAATCCTGAAGAACCGAATACCGTAGGGATCCCTGACCTGAAGGCATCTCTGGAAAGAGTGCTCGAAAAAAAAGAGGCTCATGAATTGAAAAGGCTGAGGTATGATATCCCGTTAAGAAATGGAGAAGGGTTTGAAGAGAAGTACTGGCTGCCTAAAAATATTCCCGTTTTTAATGATAAGGGTGAAATTGATTTTATTCTGCATACGGTCACGGATGTCACGAATCAAACCAAAGCGGAGCAGCGAAAAAAGAAAGCAGAAAAAGACCGCGATGAAAGTGCGCATCATCTGAAATCAATCCTGGAAAGTATGGATGATGCTCTCTATGTGGTTAATAAAAAATGGAATGTAACCTACTGGAATAGAGAAACGGAAAAATTAATCGGCATCAGCGAAGATAAAGCCCGTGGAAAAAATCTGTGGGAAATTTTTCCGGCGGATCAGGAATTCTATAAGAATTTTCATGAAGCTATGGATGAAAGAGATACGGTTTCTTTTGAATCCTGGTATGATCCGGCCCGCGCCTGGCTGGAAGTAAATGTTTACCCTTGTGCCGATGGAATCTCCGTTTTTCTAAAGGATATTTCTGACCGAAAGAAATATGAAACAGAACGGGAGCGTCTGATCAGGGAATTGATCACCCGCAACCGGGAGCTCCGTCAATTCTCATATATTACTTCACATAACCTGCGGGAACCAGTTACCACTCTGCAGAGCCTGATTTCCCTGATGGAGAATCAGCCGGCTGATGACCGGGAATTCCGGGAAGTGGTAGGGGATTTTGCCGCTTCTGTAGAAAAAATTAACACAACGGTTGAAGACCTGGTTAAAGTCCTGATCATTAAAGATAAACCGGCATATGCTGATCAGGAAGAGGTTTTTTTTGAAGATTCTTTTGAGCAAGCACGTCAGAAGGCCAAAAATCTCAGTGAACAAAGCGAGCTGCAAATCGAGACCGGTTTTCAGGTCCCTTCCGTGATCTTTAACAAATCTTACATGGAAAGTATTTTTTCACATCTGCTGGCGAATTCTGTGAAATTCCGGTCCAGCTCAAAAAAACTCAAAATCTCCGTAAAAACAGAGAAGGAAGATGATCATATTCTTTTGACATTTCAGGATAACGGAGTGGGGCTTGATGTGGAGCAGCACCAGGAAAAGCTGTTCGGGCTCTACCAGAAATTTCATTCGAATGCGACAGGAAAAGGGCTTGGACTGTTTTTGGTGAAATCCCAGGTGGAAGCTTTTGGCGGAAGTATTGAAGCCAGAAGTGATAGCGGAGAGGGAATGACAATATTAATTCGTTTTAAAAAGGAATAGTATGCTTAAAGTACACTGTATCGAGGATAATCAAAGCATGCAGAATATTTACAAGAGGATGATGGAGGCCGTGGGCTTTGCCGGCGAAATAGTTACCTCTTACAATGGTGATGAAGCTATTAACTATTATAAGGACCTGATGAAAAGTATATCTGAAGGGAAAGATACTTCGCCCCCGGATGTGATTTTTCTGGACCTGAACATGCCGGTGATGGACGGCTGGAGGTTTCTGTATGAATTTAATAAACTTTCACTGCCCGAATCTGCCAGGCCGCAGATTTATATTATTACATCTTCTGTTAATCCCGTCGATGAAGAGAAGGCCAAAGAATATGACGTCCGGGAATTCATCACAAAGCCACTCTACATAGATAAACTTGAGGAACTTAAAGGACAGTTGAATGGCAAGCAGGATGGAGAAAATTCAGTAAACCAAGCAGAAATGAATAAGCCTTTTAAAAAATAAGGCTAAAAATTAATTTTTTTAGCCAGATCATTTGCCAGATTAATTAATTACTATTATTTAAACAGCAGTACCTATTCCTAAAGTAGTTGGTTCATCTATTGATTAATTATGGATAAAATTAAAGCTGTTATTCAGAATAGCCCATGGGTTATTGCTCTGATATATTTAATTATTGGAATTGTGTGGATAGCCTTTTCCGATCAATTTGTTTTAACCCTGTGGGACGATGCGGACTCATTAACTGAAGTTCAATCCTACAAAGGTTTTTTTTTTGTAGCTGCAAGTTCTTTTTTGGTTTTTCTATTGGTTAGGAAAAGCAACAGTATACTTGGCGGAGTTATAGAAGATCTTCAAGTAGCTAACAATAAATTTAAAGCCACAATTGAACACGCACCGGTTGGCATTGCCCACCATAAACCGGATGAAAAATGGATTGAAGTCAATCAAACGCTTTGTGACTTGCTGGGATATAGCCGTGATGAATTAATGAAGTGTGAGTTTTCAGATTTTGTCCACCCTGATGACCTGCAAAAAGGCCGGCAGTTAGACAGTGAGCTCATCAGAGGTGATATAAAAAATTATGAGATTGAAAAAAGGTATATAAGAAAAGATGGTACTCAGTTTGAGGGAATGGTGCGAAAATCCGCGGTTTACAACGGGAAAAATGTTCCTTTATACCTGGTTGTGGTACTTGAAGATATCACTAAGCAAAAAATGAACGAAAAGACGATAAAAAAATCATTACAAGAAAAGGAAGTTCTTCTTGCAGAGGTGCATCACAGGGTGAGAAACAATCTTGCTTTAATCTCTGCTTTTTTAGACCTCGAAAGCAGAAATGTAAAGAATAAACAGGTTGAGAGGGTTTTGGGCAAAAATAAAGTACGCATTAAATGCCTTAGCCTGATTCATGATGCCTTTTCAGATAACAATGCCGGCGGTATTTATTTCGATAAACTTCTGCATCAGCTAATTGATTTTTTTCAATCATTTTATTCAACAAAGTTACCTGCCATTAAAATTGAAAAAAATATTTCACCGGTTCAGCTAAATATTAATTTGGCCATTCCCGCCAGTCTTTTGTTTACTGAATTAGTAATCAATTCTGCCCCGAATAAGTTTGAAGACGACAGTCAGCCGGTTCTTAATGTTTTTTTAGGGGAAGAATCTGGCAGAATAACTTTCAGAATCTTTGATAATTGGACACAACCGGAACAGAGCGAACTGCAGAATAAGAAAACCTTTCCATCAGATATTATACAAGCTCTGGTTGCTCAGGTGAAAGGAAAACTGGAAACAGGTGTGGAACAGGGAAAAAGTATGTATTCACTGCGGTTTAACAACATTCAAAAGAAAGGGCCTGGCAGTAGTATAAACTAAACAGCTTTCTATACTATATAGCAGGACATAAACATAACTAGGTAAAGTTTGGCAGGAGACTTTAAAAAGATAAATCTGATTCTTACGAACTAAAAGCTATAAGACAGCGTGAGCCGGGGTATAATATCAGTTGAAGGTACAGTTCCCTGTGGAGTTTCACCATAAACAACAGCCTCAAGATTCGGAATCAGGTGAATATTGTGATCGAGGTCCACATCTATTCCCGCGATGATCAAGGTAGCCCCTGTTTCATTATGAACAGGCAGGTAATCTATATTTTCGCCTTGCGGATTGGGATCGAATGTGTGATCGATACGTAAAAGTCCGGTTGTTGATTCCGATAAAGCAGCATGTGCAAATGCCGAGGCCACACGGAGGCGGGTACTTTGCCCGCCAGGCACAGCATCATCCCAGAGCTGATCTGCATAAAGCGCTCCGAAAGTGAAAGTATCTGTTTTATATCCCGCAAATCCCTGTAGAATATAGCTGCGGCTGTTCTCCCGGGAGTGACGGTCAGCATACGCTTCAATCGTCCATTCGTCTGTTAGCTGGTATGAAACAGACAGCATAATCTTTTTCCCTTCGCCCATCTCCGGCCCGGTGCCGTTGCCGTTTCCGAACATGGCGTGGTAATTCCATCGGCCATCCTGGTCCAGAGATCCTTTGGCTGCAAGGCCAAAATCACGGGAACTGGCTATGCGGTGCAGGTCCAGTGGTGTTTTTTCTACAGAACGATAGCTCCATGTACTTTCCACCAGGCCAAAGGTGGGTACAGATGATATTCCTGCATAAAGTGCATGCTGATCATTTTCCCATTTGAGGTAAGCATCCTTGACAAAAGGAGTCATACTCCCCCCGCTCAGAAAATCTCCTGCACTGTTCATTTCAAAGCGTAATCTGCTGGAAAATGCATTACTATGCTTCTGATCGTATGTAAGGTAAATACGGCGAAACCAGAATCCGTTATTCTTTTCAAGAGACTCATTGTGGTGAGAGGCGATGTAGTAATAATCACTGTATGCCAGGCCGCTTATCGTTCCATTTTCACCGACAGCTACCTGTGCCGATAACCGGGGTGTGATAAAAAAAAGAAGGCATAGTAATCCTGTTACAGGTTTCATAAACAGATCAAAATAATGGATTTTTGATTAAGGTACTTTTGATTAGCTGCAACAAAAATAAAGGGAGAAGCAGCTATGAATTCTCACGGTTGTTCTTATACTTATCTTTTTTATGTTTAAGAACTTTCGCTTCGATATAGAAAATTATTTCCTCTGCTGTATTTTTGGTCAGATCTCCAACCCGTTCCAGTTTTCTGATAATGGAAAACAGGTAAAGATACAGCTGGATATTCTCCGGGTCCTTCTGAATCAATTCAGCAGCTGTTTGTGAAACATTCCTGTTAATTTCATTCAGGATTTGATCCTGCCGGAAAACCTTGCGTGCAAGCTGAGTATCATCTGTTGCAAAAGCGTCAAAAACATTATTCAGCATCTGAATGGCTACTTCATACATTTCATCAATTTGCATTGTTTTAATTACAGTCTCATCAATAGGCCCTCCGAAATCCAGTATGTATTTGGCAATGCTGTCAGCATGATCTCCAAGCCGTTCCAGGTCCGTATTGATTTTAAAAGAGGCGATCACAAACCGTAAATCAACAGCTACCGGGTTAAACAGGGCAAGAATATTTTCACAATCACGGTCGATTTTCAGCTCCAGGGCATCCACGCGCCGTTCATTAACCGTAATGGCATGAGCCAGCTCTTCATCGAAATTCATAAATGCATCCCGGCCATTTTCCAATTGCCCTTTCACCAGGTGCATCATCTCCAGAATATCATCGTTCAGCAGCTGGAGTTCTGTATCTAAATGTGACATGTGTGGTGAATTTATATTTTCTCTGTTGTACAAGTTGTCTTTCAATCTAAATGATTTTATATCAAGCCACTAATACTAACCAAAACGGCCGGTTATGTAATTTTGGGTACGATCTTTTTCCGGGTTTGTAAATATCTTCTTTGTCTTATCGTATTCAATAAGTTTACCCATGTAAAGAAAGGCAGTATGATCACTAATACGGCCTGCCTGCTGCATATTATGTGTAACTACAACAATGGTATACTTGTTTTTAAGCTCATAAATCAGATCCTCAATTTTATCACTGGAAATAGGATCAAGTGCCGAAGTGGGTTCATCCATCAAAATGATGGAAGGTTTAACGGCCAGCGCCCTGGCAATACACAGGCGCTGCTGCTGGCCTCCTGAAAGTGCAAGAGCCTGTTTGTTCAGGTTATCTTTTACCTCATCATACAGTGTAGCTTGTTTCAGCGACTCAATAACACGCTCTTCAATAAATTCTTTATCTTTAATTCCCTGGATCTTCAGCCCGTATGCAACATTTTCAAAAATGGACTTTGGAAAAGGGTTGGGTTTCTGAAAAACCATTCCAACCGTTTTTCGCAGTTCTTCCAGTTTTATGTTCTGGGTATAGATATCTTCTCCATCAATCAGCACCTTTCCTTCAAGTCGGAATTCTTCGATATAGTCATTCATCCGGTTAAAAAGCCGCAGTAAAGTAGATTTACCACATCCCGAAGGCCCGATAAAAGCCGTTACCGAATTTGGAGCAATATCAAGGCTGATATTATTAATCGCCTGAAATTGCCCGTAAAAGACATTAATATTTTTTGTCTGTAATTTATACCGGATATTTGCCATGTCTTTTGTTGACTTAGGTTGAATATCGTTCCTCTGCGTTTTAACCTGCATTTCTTATGATTAAAAGTTCGACAGTTTTCAGGTAGGCTATACTCGGATGTCTTCCCATCACCATCTGATTTTTTTCTGCCAGCGATATCGCAGGTAAACCGCGATGCCATTTAACATAAAAGTGATAGCTAAAAGGACTATGATGGCTGCGGCTGCATTTATTACAAACTCATGTTGAGGTCTGGTTACCCAGTTGAATATCTGTATAGGCAATACTGTGAATTCATCAAGCGGCCCGGTCGGTGCAAAAGGCACATAAGCCAAAGCACCAATTACAATCAATGGCGCAGTTTCGCCTACAGCCCTGGAAATTGCAAGGATTACTCCCGTCAAAATACCTCCGAAAGATGCGGGAAGGATCTGACTCCGTATCGTTTGCCACCTGGAGGCACCCAATGCCAGGGAGGCTTCTTTAATGGTTTTAGGGACAGCACGAATGGCCTCTCTTGTCGACACGATGATAATGGGAAGTATCAGCAGAGAAAGAGTTGAGGCACCAGCCAGAATACTGTTTCCCATTTTCATAATTCTTACAAAAACCTCCAGCCCCAATAATCCGTAAATAATAGAGGGAACACCCGCCAGATTGGTAATATTAATTTCAAGTAATGTGTTTAATCTGCTCTTTTTACCATATTCTTCAAGATATATTCCGGCCCCGACTCCTATGGGAAAAGAGATCAGCGTCGTTAAAACCATTACCCACAATGTTCCGATCCAGGCCGTATAAATTCCCGCATTTCCGGCAAAACGTGAGGGTAATCCCACAATAAAATCCCAGCTTAACCGGTCCAGCCCCTGGTAAAGAACAAAGGAGATAAATATCACCAGGATGATCATGCAGAAGACGGTAGCGGTAATTCCCATTCCCTGGAATAGTTTGTCCTTATTCCTGTTTAATCTTTGCTTATTCATATTTATTCTGGTATTTGGTTCTTACCCAAAAGCTGAGGGTATTAAGAGCAAAAGTGAATACGAACAGGGTTATACCTGCAGCAAAAATAGTTTTATAGGCGAGGGTTCCATAGGGTACATCGCCCATACTCACCTGTACAATATATGCTGTAATGGTTTCTATTGGCACGGTGGGATCGAACGTAAACCGGGGCTGCTGACCGGCAGCAATGGCAACAATCATCGTTTCTCCGATGGCACGGGAAAAGGCAAGAATAATCGAAACAATAATTCCTGAGGAAGCAGCCGGAATCATAACACGGAAAGCCGTCTGAAGTCTTGTGGAGCCCATACCAAAAGCAGCTTCCCGCAGAGAATTGGGTACAGAACGTAGTGCATCTTCACTCAGCGAAGAAACAAAAGGAATAATCATGATTCCAATCACAATCCCCGGGGAAAGGGCATTAAACCCAGACAACTCCGGGATGAAACTCTTCAGAAAAGGAGTTACGATCATTAAAGCAAAAAATCCGTAAACCACAGTAGGGACAACCGCCAGTACCTCCAGCAGGGGTTTTACGATTTTCCGGAACCGGTCCGGGGCGTATTCACTCAGGTAAACGGCAATGGTTAATCCTACAGGTAAAGCTACAATGATTGCGATAACGGTTGTTAAGAAGGTGCCGGCCAGTAAAGGCAGAATGCCGTAATTCTTCTGACTAAAGAGAGGTGTCCATTCGGTGCTCGTTAAAAATTCAACAATAGAAACATCTTTAAAAAAACTGACGGCTTCCACCAATAAAACCAGGATGATTCCGAGAGTAGTAATAACTGTCAGCAGTGTGCAGCCTGCCAGTACCTTTTCAATGATTTTTTCCTTCATGTATGGAAATGATCCGAATGCTTTCTATATAAAATTATTAAGGAGTTGTGGCGGTCGTATCAGATGATATACCGGAAAAAGCGTTGAATTTTTCTATCTCCTCCTCGTAGGCAGATTCCGGCATAGGTACATAACCGATTTCCTGCACCAGTTGTGGTGCATGTTCCAGGTAAAAGGTTACGAATTCCCTGACCACCTCCCTTTGGGCTGCTTCTTTGGATATGTAAATAAAAATTGGCCGTGAAAGCGGTTCGTAGGTTCCATCCGATACAGTTTCCATGGAGGGCTCTACCGGGCCTTCCCCGTTATCCACACCCACCAGTTTCAGCCTGTCCCGGTTTTCTTCATAATATGCCAGGCCAAAAAATCCCAGGCCGTATTGATCCGTTGCTATCCCCTGCACCAGTACATTATCATCTTCACTGGCAGTAAAATCTCCCCGGCTGGACCCGCTCTCTCCAACAATAGCTTCCGTAAAATAATCGTACGTTCCGGAAGCGACACCGGGGCCGAATAAACGCAATTCTTCATCGGGCCACTCTTCCCGAACCTGATTCCATCTCGTAATATTTTGCTGTGCTTCAGGTTCCCAGATCTTTTGAAGTTCTTCAACCGTAAAATAATCAACCCAGTCATTTTCAGGATTAATTAAAACGGCCAGTCCGTCGTAGGCTACGGATAGCTGGATATACTCTACTCCGTTTCTTTCGGCCAGTTCAACTTCACTGTCTTTGATTTCCCGTGAAGCGTTGTTAATATCCGTTTCTCCCCGTAGAAACTTTTGAAAACCACCGCCTGAACCCGATACACCTACAGTTACCCGAACACCAGGTGCCTGAAAACGAAATTCTTCTGCTACAGCTTCAGTGATTGGATAAACCGTACTGGATCCATCGATCCGCACTTCACCTGACAGTTGATCGTCAGCGCCGTCACCTGAACCACAGGAGGTAAAAAATAAACCGGCAGCAATGGCGAAAACTATAAAAAAATATTTATTCATTTCTGTTGTGGAAATATCTAAAATTAACTGAGTATTAAATTCAATTGTAAAAAAGCAGGTTTATGTTAAGTCATTGTTTCCCGGGTGTGAAGTTAGTGTTAAGAAGAAG
>JBBEBD010000063.1:0-12592 GCA_040882525.1 Balneolaceae bacterium
TATTTTTCCCAACGGCCCCTGATGCTACCCTTCAGGGGCCTTTTTTTTGGCTTATCCCGACGTGATCTGGTGATTCAGATTTTTCTCTCCACCTGCTCAATCATTTCCGGATACCATTCGTGAAATGTATCTTCAGCTATTTTTTCACGAATTATTTCCATCAGCCAAAGATAAAAGGTCAAATTATGTCTGGAAGTAAGCTCCAGCCCCAAAATTTCTTTTGTCCGGATAAGATGATGAATATAACTCATGTTATACCGACCGCTTAATTCGGAAGGAAAATCAGTATCCAGAGGTTTATGATGGTTTTTCCATTTTGCATTCCGCACATTTATTGTCCCGTACTGAGTAAATATCATTCCGTTCCGGGCGTTTCTGGTTGGCATCACGCAATCAAACATATCAACCCCAAAAGCAACAGCCTGCAACAGATTTCCTGGCGTACCAACCCCCATCAGGTATCTTGGTTTTTCTTTTGGAAGATAATCTGTATTAAAATCAGCGATTTCGTACATAAGATCGATAGGCTCGCCCACACTTAATCCACCAATTGCAATACCTTCAAAATCAAGTGAAGCCATAACTTCGGATGATTCTTTCCTTAAATCTTTATATGTACCCCCCTGGACAATCCCAAACTGGAATTGCTGATGATCGTATAACGAAGATGAATTTAAAAAGGCTTTTCTTCCTCTCTTTGCCCACCGATGAGTAAGTTTCATTGATTTCTGCACATAATTGTATTCAGCGGGATATGGAGGGCATTCATCCAGGATCATCATGATATCAGAACCAAATATTCGCTGAGTATCTACAACATTTTCGGGGGTAAAAAGGTGTTTGGAGCCATCAAGATGGCTTTTGAAATAGGCTCCTTTTTCTGTTAAATCTCTGATATCGGAGAGAGAGAAGATCTGGTATCCTCCTGAATCAGTTAAAATGGGTCTGTCCCAGCCCATAAATTTGTGTAATCCTCCTGCTTCCCGTATGATGGTATTACCGGGACGGAGATAAAGATGATAGGTGTTGCCCAAAATAACCCGGGCTTTAATTTTATTTACTAAATCATCCTGGCTGACGGCTTTTACAGTTCCCAATGTGCCAACAGGCATAAATATTGGAGTATTGATTTTACCGTGATCTGTCGTAAGAGTACCGAGCCTTGCTTTTGTAGCCTGTGCAGGTTTTACGATTTCAAACAATGAATTAACGTTTCTTTAAAGTTATATTGATGATATTTTGTGCTCATTGAAGGTAACCTACCTTTTATCAGAATAAAAGCAGAATTGGGTGTTGTGGTAACACGAAGAAAAAATTTTATTTTGCATTTTAGAACCGGGAATTTAACTGCGGTGGCAGGTGAAGATTGAATCAAGTACTAATAAACCTTTGTATATATAAAATATTACGCGGCTTTCAAGTCCGGATGCCGGAGTTATGATGAATTCTCTGATAATAATACCCACATTTAACGAAGCGGCAAATATTTCGAAACTGATCGACAAGCTGATTGGCCTGGATATTTTACTCGATATACTGGTTGTGGATGATGGTTCGCCGGACGGTACAGCTTCTGTAGTGAAAGCAAAAATGCAGGAGCATAAAGACCATATTTATCTGATAGAAAGAGAAGGCAAACTTGGTCTTGGTACAGCATATGTTCAGGGTTTTAAGTTTGCTCTGCAGCATAATTATCAATATATCTGTGAAATGGACGCAGATTTTTCGCACAGCCCGGAGGATATTCCCCGGTTAATAGAGTGTGTGAAATCGGGGGAGGCAGACCTGGCAGTCGGCTCAAGATACTGTAAAGGTATCAGCATTGTTAACTGGCCTTTGAGTCGTTTGATTCTTTCATACTGTGCTAATGTATATGCCC
Organism: Balneolaceae bacterium; assembly: GCA_040882525.1. Taxonomy (GTDB): domain Bacteria; phylum Bacteroidota; class Rhodothermia; order Balneolales; family Balneolaceae; genus Rhodohalobacter. The sequence goes on from JBBEBD010000063.1 coordinate 1,880, forward strand.
GAAAAGTTACCGGCTTACCTATTAAAGATACAACCGCCGGTTTTAAGTGCATTCACAGAAAAGTCCTTGAGAAACTGGATCTGGATAAAATCAGCTCGAATGGATATGCATTCCAGATAGAGCTTCACTTCAGAGCCTGGAAGGCCGGCTTCACCATTAAAGAAGTATCTATCATTTTCAGGGAAAGAGAAGAAGGTGTGTCAAAAATGTCAAAATCTATCGTCAGGGAAGCCATCTGGAAAGTTTGGTCCCTGAAATTCAGAAGCATATTCGGAAAACTTTAAATCCTGCAAAAATCCCGGTTTTATAATGCAAGTGGAACTAATAAAAGCAACAAGGCTGAAAGATTTAAAATTTATAGCTATCCAGCTTTTGCTGATTGTAACGTTTGGGCTGGCATCACTTTTTAAATGGACAGCAAGTGAAATTCCCGCTGATTTTATTGTACAATTTGGAAACACATGGTTGAATTTATTACCGGGCGGATTATTTTTTCCCTTTTATGCAGTAGCCACACTTGAAACAACAGCATTTGTATTATTTATCATCAGCATATCAAAAACGGAATGGCTTGCAATAAGTAATAAAATCTATCTGAAACTGGGGCTGATTCTCACATTGTTTATTTTTGTTGTATTGAGTTACGGCCTGCGGCTGACTGAACAGTTAAGCGAAACCGCAAATGTTTTTATCTATTTTGGAGTGGTTTTATTTGCCCTCTATTTAGCAGAGAATGAATCTGCTGACTAATGTTATGGTAATTTACGATAGCGGGAAAACTTTTGCCTGACGAATACCAACACGATACTGTTCAAAAAAGAGTGTCAAAAAAACTATTTCCATTAACCGTCATGCTGAATTTTGCCAATGGCATCTATTAGGGTATTTCAGCGTCTCCAGTCTTCATCAACGATTGGGGATTCTGAAATAAACCTGCCTTCCGGAGAGTCAGCGCAGGCAGGTTCAGAATGACGGTGAACCACCTAATACCGGACAGCTCCGAATGAAACGGCACTTTCTCTTTCTTTTTCATCCCACCAGGAATAGTTGATTTGCTTTCCTTCAGTTTCTGGAAAAGCCTTTAAAAAAGTATATAAGGGTGGAAAACCGCATATACGGGTAGAGTCGTAATCATCACCAATAAGCTGCAGAAGTTGTTGGGGGTTTCCCTGTTCAGCTTTTTCAATAAACCGGAGATCCATCGCTTCTACATCAGCTCTGAGTTCTTCAGCTGGTAGTATATCACCAAATTTTTTCCCAACATGTGATAAATCACCACTAATCAAAAAGAATGTATTTCCGTCATCAAGCGATTTAATTTGCGATGCGAAGGAATCAATTTTTTCCGACAGATCTCCCTGATCATGGTAGTACAACTCTTCGAATCCTGAAACCAGTACAGGGATGATCTTGAAATCGTGCTTCCACAGATATGATAAAAATATGAGGTGCAGTTCTATACTGTGTTCCACGCGATGAGCCCGGTCCCGAACTGTAAAACCGTTTGGCGTATCCGGATTATCTAACATCCTGATTATTTCCCGGTCCGTTTCAAGCTCTCTTCCGGGAATTTTAAAGTTTTTTGAAGTTCCTATAAATGGAAAATTTTCATAATAGTTACCATAGTAAGCCGGATAATGTGCAGTGGCGAGAATTATTACCCGTTTCGGTTTTAAATCTTTCAGGGTTGAAAAGGCTGCACCGTAGGCAGCATCGCCAACACGTAAATCAATATGAGGGGCATATAAAGCTTTTGCGGGGTATTTTGAGGGATGACTATTTTCTTCTACCAGCTGGCTGATATAATCCGAAAGCTCATTCGGATCAGCCGGATAACTTTCACCTGCAAAGGCAGCTTCCCGGATTTCAGAATTCTCAAATTCTTTTTCTGTCTGTTCCGAAGAAAGGCGGTAGTGTTCTGATTCCAGAGCTTTATGACTGTCCAGTAACTGAATAAACTGGAGAAGATCATCAGCCGATAAGTTCCCGTTCATCTGCCTGATAATATGCTGAATACTATGATCTCCGGTAATTAACGCTAACACCGGTTCCACCTTTCTGTCTAAGGCAAAATCAGGTGCCATATAACCCATGGAATCATAAAAAAAAAGCAAATCACGGTCGTTATTTTTGACAGGAATGAACTGCAAATCCCTGCGGACAGGAGGAATGGGTTCAGTTAAAGAATTGAAAATAAAATCACTATTCATTCTGCCCCCTCATTTTCCAGCATTCACATTTTTTGCCATACTTTATACAAATGGGATGTTCGGGTGGAGTTGATATTCTGGCTTTACAGGCATTCCTGCCATGGTGAATAAAAAGGTGAGCCAGATTTGTCCAGTGTTCCCTGGGAAAAAGAGTCATCAGGTCGCGCTCAATTTTTGCTGTATTTTTTTTCTCCCTCGTAAGGCCAAACCGGTTTGAAAGGCGCCTGATGTGAGTATCAACAACAATTCCCTCATTGATACCAAAAGCATTTCCTAAAACCACATTTGCGGTTTTACGCGCCGCTCCGCGCAGAGTGAGTAATTCATTCATGGTCTGCGGTACTTCACCATCAAAATTTTCAACAAGAGTTTTTGAGGCTTCTTTTAACGATTTAGCTTTGTTTCTGAAAAAACCTGTGGTTCTGATCAGCTCTTCAAGTTCTTCAAGAGGAGCTTTTGCCATAGCCTCCGGCGTAGGATAAGCTGCAAAAAGATCAGGAGTTACCTTATTTACCCTTACATCCGTGCACTGAGCACTCAGAATGGTGGCAATCAGCAGCTCGAAGGGATTCCTGTGATTCAGTTCGCAATGCGGATCAGGATAATATTCATACAGATCTTCAAGCAATGCCTCTGCGTACTCTTTTTGTTTTTTTGATTTTTTGGGAAGTCCGGTCACAAAGATACATTTTATTATTCGTGTTAAAATCTCAGTTCACCAAAGGTCGTAAATCATATCATTGCCTTCAAATTGCTTTTATTGATTTCAATGATAGTAAATCGAAATGAAACGTTTATTTTCTTCCGTGATTATCCGGAATTTATTTCATTGATCAATGTATAAGAAAACAGCTTACGGAACGCTCCTGCTGCTGACTCTAATTTATATAGTAAGTTTTGTTGACCGGCAGATTGTAGCGGTTTTGGGTGTCCCGATCAGAGACAGCCTGACATTAAGTAACTTTCAGATTGGATTGTTGTATGGCCCGGCTTTTTCTTTTGTATATGCCTTTGCCGGAATACCTATGGGACGTATCGCCGATAAGTATTCCCGTAAAGTCCTGATATGTTCAGGGCTGTTTATCTGGAGCCTGATGACAGTAATAAGTGGTTTTGCAGCTTCTTTTACATTTCTGGTAACAGCAAGAATTTTTGTGGGCCTGAGCCAGGCAATGCTGAGCCCTGCAGTGTATTCCTATCTCGCGGATCTGTTTTCTCCGGAAAAAAGGGCCACTGTGTTTTCAATTTATGCAAGCGGAATATTTCTCGGCATTGGTCTTTCTTTCCTTGCAGGAGGAACTATTGCAAACCTGTATGACTGGCGCACTGCAATGATAGCAGTTGGTTTACCTGGTTTATTATTAGTACCTGTTGCACTCTGGTTTATACGGGAGCCAGGGAATAAACATAGCCGAAGGATTACGGAACCAAATCTTTTTAAAGAAATGTTCTTTCTGTTAAAGAAAGAGAGTATCCGCTGGCATCTTCTGGGTTTTTCCTTTCTTGCATGCACAGGATATACCATTCTTGCTTTTGCAGGAAGTATATTTAATGATGTATTTCAGCGGCCTGATCTCACTCCTCATTTTGGATGGTTCATGTTTGGAGTAGGCGTTACGGTGATGCTATCCGGGCGCATTGCAGACATGCTTGCCCGGAAAGATGCTTCACGAAGATTCATTATGGGTATTGTTGCCGCACTGTGCGGAATTCCTTTTTACCTGGTGGGGTTATTCAGCACAACCGCTGAGGTTGCTTTTTTATGTGTCGGAACGGGTGTTCTGATCTCTTCATCATATAATGGAGTTGCTGCCGCATTGATACAGTATTTTGTTGAACCCGGCCAGCGGGCACTTGCAGGCGGGTTATACCTGTTTGTTATCAGTATTGCCGGCTTCGGATTTGGCCCGCCGGTTACCGGCTGGCTGATGGACAGTATTTTTACAGGTCGTTATGCTGTTTCTTACTCTATATTTTTTGTAATCTCTCTTTGCGGCCTGGGTGCTGCTTTGAGCTTTTTAAAAGCTATGAAAAGTTATCATAAAGACGCAGTTACTGCTGAATAGAATCAAAAAAGAAAAAATATATTTTGTCAGAAGCGAATCGACCCAATACATCTTCAAACCAAGATCAAACCACCTGGAGAGAAACTCCCTTTCTGATTATCAAAGGCTTTTTGATGGGATCCGCAGATATTGTTCCCGGTGTTAGCGGGGGGACAATGGCCCTGATTACCGGAATATACGATCGTCTGATACATGCCATAAAAAGTGTTGATTCCCGGACAATCAGCAGTTTTTTCCGGTTCAGATTTAAAACAGTTCTGAATCATTTCCATTGGAAGTTTTTGCTTCTTCTGTTTACAGGAATCTTTCTGGCGATCATCTTTTTTACGAAAATAGTGCCTTTACAGGTTTACATGTTTTCGCACCCTGAAATTGTATATGGATTGTTTTTTGGATTAATAGTAGGCTCAATATTCCTGTTAATAGTTGAAATATCACCATCCGATAGAAGCTGGAAAAACCTGCTCCCTTTGATAGCCGGAGCTTTATTTGGTTTTTGGGTTGTAACACTGGTTCCGGCTGATACACCTGAGACGTTCTGGTACGTGTTCCTGAGCGGATCTGTAGCTATCTGCGCAATGATTCTTCCAGGCATCTCCGGTTCGTACCTGCTTCTGATTTTTCAGAAATATGATTATATCTTAACTCAACTGGGAAGTATTGGTTCATCTGAAACCATACCGGCTCTGATGAATCTTTTGCCTTTCATTTCTGGAGCTATTGTCGGCCTGGCTCTTTTTTCGAGACTATTGTCGTGGCTTTTAAATAATTATCATGCAATTACCCTGTTGGTTCTCATCGGCTTTTTGATAGGTTCACTATACGTTATCTGGCCTTACCAGGAGCGTGAATTCCAGGAGAGTGTGCGAAGCGTGGAAATATTGCCTGTAACAGACCCACTGGTACAGAACCTGATGAACAGGGAAGAAATACCGGATACCCCGGGGTATAAAAGGATTGGCCGGGAACTTCCTGCTGCTGAAGAGCCTGGTTCAACACCCCTGGTAGAGGTGGAAACCGTATCCAGAAAGCTAATTTCCTCGGAGCCGTTTATGCCCGGAGTAAATACTCAGCAGGGCAGAGAGGAGGTGAATTTAGCTGGCGGGCTGGCAGGTATGGCTGTGGGTCTTATCATGATTTCAGGCATTTCTTTTCTTAGAAGAAAAAGCTGATACCTGTTATTTTTATCATACATTGCATTATAGATTAATACCTAAAATAAACTTTACATTCCTGTTTTTTGTATCATACATAAAGGTAATTTTTAAATAAAGGGATATTAAAATGGTCAAGTTCAACAAAATATTAGTTCCCACAGATTTTTCTGAAGAAGCAGAAAAAGCTTATTCGGTGGCTCAGAAAATAGCAGATATTTTTGGGGGAACAATAGATTTCATCAATGTTATTCCGACCTTAAAATATGTAAATGAAAGTGTGAAACGACTGGGTGTTCCGCTGGATATGAACAAGGATGTCTACCCAAAGATAATTGATGAATCAGAGCATCAGTTAAAAAAAGCCATGGATAGTTATCTGAAAGATGAAAACCACGGGAAGTATTTTATAAAAATAGAACGCAGGCCATACGAAACAATCGTTGAACATGCAGCAAAAAATGGATATGACCTGATTGTTATGGGAGCCCGTGGTATAGATGAATCCAGGCTTTTCAGAGGAAGCACTACAGAGCGGGTGATCAGGAAAAGCAAAATTCCGGTATTTTCGGTTGATGCCCGCCTGGAAACTGAAAACATCCAAAATATATTGATGCCCACAGATACTTCAGAATTGTCTTTTGTTGCATTTCCTATGGCTGCGTCTCTCGCGGATGCTCTTAACGCAGATTTAACTCTTTATCATGTAATAGAACTGTATGGAAGTGTTTCAGAAGAAATACCCACAACCCCTGGAAAAGGGGAAGTAACTTCTATTTACGAAGGTATTATTGAACGGCTGAATGGTTACCTCAGTAAACAGGGATTAGATCATATACATATACAGAGAACCGGCGTTACGTACGAAGATGAAGTGGTTATTACGGACGGTGATAAGAGCAGAACTGTGCCCCTGTATACAAAAATAGAAAAAGCAGTTTCCGCACATTATGAAATTGAAAATTATGCCTCGGAACATGCAGATTTAGTGGTGATGGCTACTCACGGACATAGTGGTTTTGCACATCTCATTCTCGGCTCCACCGCAGAAAAAGTAGCCCAATATGTAAAAAAACCTGTGATTACAATTCGCCCCGAACAGGCTGAATTAAAATAGGTTAAAGCAGTTAAATATTTGATTTTTTTAATTGTTTCTTTAAAAAGAACCCTGCACTTTAGAGAAGCAAAAGTACGTTGAACTGTATTGCATCCGGATTATTTCTCGCCGGATTTATTCATCATATATCACAAATCAAATCTGATTCTAATGGAAAAACATAAACTATCCGTTTTAAGGATTGTATTTGTGCTGTTTTTATTACCCGCCATGGGAACAGCTCAGAACCTTGAAACTTTTGAAGAGAAAGTCAGTGAGTTTACTCTCGATAACGGGTTGCATTTTATTATCATCGAGCGGCCGGTTGCACCTGTGGCCACTTTTGTTACGTTTGTAAACGTAGGCGGAGCGAATGAACCTGTAGGAAATACGGGGATTGCCCATATTTTTGAGCATATGGCATTTAAAGGCACCCATACAATCGGAACAACAGACTGGGAAAACGAAAAAGAAGCAATCGAAAAGGTAGATGAAGCATACAAGGCGTGGCTGGATGAAATGTACAGCCCGGAGCCGGACGAGGAGAGAATGCAGGAACTTCGTAACCGGTTCGAAACGCTTCAGGAAGAATCAAAAGAATATGTTGTTGGTAATGAATTCACGCAAATTATAGAGCAGAATGGTGGTACCGGCTTGAATGCTTTTACAAGTGCTGATGCCACCGGCTATTTTTACAGTTTACCACAAAATCGTGCAGAATTGTGGTTCAGCCTTGAATCAGATCGTTTTATCAATCCGGTATTCAGGGAATTTTATGTTGAAAAAGATGTGATCTATGAGGAACGGCGAATGCGTACGGATTCAAGTCCGGTAGGTCGCCTGGTTGAAGAGTTTTTGAGCGTTTCTTTTTCCGCCCATCCCTATGGAAATCCGGTGGTGGGCTGGCCATCCGATATTGAAGCCACAACAATAGAAGATACCCGGCGATTTTTTCAAAATTTTTATTCACCGGAGAACATTACCATTGCCATTGCAGGCGATGTGGACGCCGGCAGAATGCAGGAACTGGCTGAAGAGTATTTTGGACGCATGGAAAGAGGAAATCCTGCTCCGAAGCTGACAACTATTGAACCGGAGCAGCGGGGAGAACGGCGTTTTATCATTGAAGAAGAATCCCAGCCTTTCTTTTTAGCGGGATTTCATACGGTTTCTGAAACTCATCCTGATTTTGCAGCTCTCCAGCTGGTTGGTTCTATCATATCAGACGGCAGAACGTCGAGACTTTATAAACGCCTTGTTGAAGATGAACAACTGGCATTGGGAGTACAGGCATTCAACGGGTTCCCCGGTACGAAATACCCGGGGCTGTTTTTAACTCTTGCGGTACCTAACCAGGGAGTTTCACTGGAAGAAGTTGAAGCTGCTATTAACGAGGAAATTGATCTTGTTAAAGAAGGTGATATCACACAGGAAGAGCTCGACAGAGCTTTGACAAATGCACGTGCTTCACAGGTACGAAGTTTGAATAATAATATGGGATTAGCTTTAAATTTTGCAGAAGCGCATGCCCAACAGGGTAACTGGAGAAGGACCTTTACCTTTCTGGATGACCTGGAAAAGGTAACCCTTGAAGACCTCCGTCGGGTGACAGAAACCTATTTTGTGAAGGAAAACCGAACCGTAGGGATGATTAAAAATCGTTCGGATGAACAGGAAGTTGCGAACGCTTCATTAGAAAATTAGGGGATAAAACTATGAAGAAATTAAGAATATTCATTTTACTGCTATTGGCAGGATGTGCCAGCACGGATTCGGTTCATAAAAACTGGGATAACATTGAATATCCCGAGATCAATAACTTTGAGCAGCCGGATGTTGAAGTGTTTACCATCGATAATGGTATTACATTTTATCTTATGGAAGATCATGAACTTCCCCTGATCAACATGAGTGTGCGTGTCAGAACAGGCTCTTTTTTGGAACCGGAAGATAAAACAGGTCTGGCCTCTGTAACCGGATCTGTGATGCGCAGCGGTGGTTCTGAAACCTATCCTGATGACGAACTGAATGAACTGCTTGAAAACCGGGCTGCACATATGGAAACCAACATTGGCTTAACTTCAGGCTCTGCATCCATGAACGTACTGAGGGAAGATTTTGAAAATTTGTTACCTGTTTTTGTTGATCTTCTTTCTAACCCTGCTTTTCCGGAGGATAAAATTGATCTGGCTAAAACACAGACGGAAACTTCTATTTCAAGACGAAATGATGATCAGGGTGCGATAGCCAACCGGGAATTCAGGCGGCTGATTTATGGCCCCAACTCTGTATACGGACGCCTTACCGAATACGAAACCATCCAAAATATTACACGCGAGGATCTTGTGAACTTTCATGAACAATCGTTTGTAGCACCTAATATGATGGTTGGCATTGTGGGCGATTTTGATTCCGATGAAATAAAACAAAATCTTGAAGAAGCCTTTTCTTCCATTCCCGAAGGAGAGAAAAGACAGTTGAATTTCCCTGAAGTAGACTATGATTTTACCCAGGGAATAAATTTCATCAACAAATCGGATGTGAATCAAAGTTATGTGCTTTTAGGCCATATTGGCGGAATGCGGGATAATCCCGATTATGCAAAATTGCAGGTGATGAACCAGGTACTGAGCGGTGGTTTCTCGAGCCGTCTGTTCCAGGTGGTCCGTTCGGATTTAGGGCTGGCTTACGCAGTTTTCGGATCTTATGGAAGTAATAATTTCTATCCGGGTACTTTTACGGCCGGGGTAATGACACAAAGTGAAACCACTGCAGAAGCCATAGATGCGATTTTTGCTGAGATTGAACGCCTGCAGGAGGAGCCGGTCAGCGAAGAAGAGCTTCAGCATACCAAAGACCAGTTTCTGAATTCATTGGTATTCCGCTATGACAGCCGTGCGAAAATTTTAAATGAGCGGCTTGCAAATGAGTATGCAGGGCTCGACCCTGATATTTTCGACCGGCTTGTGGAAGAAGTGATTGAAGTGACCCCTGAGGATGTAAGCGAGGCGGCACGGGAATATTTAAGACCTGATGCAATGAAAATTCTGGTGGTTGGGAATGCTTCAGAGATCGGAGACCAGTTAGAAAAATATGGTGAAGTAAACGAAATTGATATTTCTATACCTGAACCCGGAGAAGGTGATCAACCCGAAGGGGATGCGGAAGAGGGCAGAGTGTGGATTGGTAAAATGGCCAATGCTCTTCTGCCTGATGGCCCGTTCCAAGGAGATCTTATATTTGAAGCGGATAACCTGCTGCAAACACCCCAGGGTGAAATGGCCATAGGGTTGAGACAAACCTATAATTTCCAAAATGAAAAATTGATTTCAGAAGTAAGTATGGCCATGGGTCAGGTAATAATGCAGATTGAGGAAGGTGAGGGCAAAATGCTGATGGGCGGCAATGAAATGCCTATGCAGCCACAGCAAATGCAGCAGCTTAGATCGGAACTTCACCGGAACTACATATACCTGGCTTTAAACCGTGAAACTCTTGACGTCGAATATCTCGGTATGGCAGAGGTTGATGGGGTTACATATGCTCATCTGCGTATTAATGGTGAAATGCCATTGAACCTGTATTTAGACCAGGAAACAAGTTTGCCGGCCATTACAACCTACCGGGAGGTAAACCCCCAGGCAGGAGGACGTGTTTCTGTAAAAGTTGTAGCCGGTGACTGGCGTGAAAATAATGGAGTGCAAATGGCATATGAGTCCGTCAGTTATGCCGATGATGAGGAGATTGCAAAAACTACGTTAAAATCGCATTCTGTGGAATAACCCGTAAATTTAAATTAACGCAGCTTCAACTTTTTGGAGTGGGGCTTTTTTTTTACATTGCTCAAATATTTTTTGGTTAAAATCTGAAGGTTTTTTCTAAAAAAATAACTGGTGCAAAATATATGCTTATCATCCGTTAATTAAATTACTCTAAATGAGATCTACAGTTGAGCGAAGGGATAGTATTATTCAGTTAATCCATGAATACGGTAAAGTCAGGGTTGACAATTTGAGCGAAAAGTTTGATGTGTCAAGTGTCACAATCCGAAATGATCTTGATTTTCTTGAAAACAAAGGTATTCTGCACCGAACTCATGGCGGGGCTCTGATTCGAAAAAATGTATATGAAGACCCTACACTTGAAGAAAAACAAAAACTTTTTCAGAAAGAAAAGCAGCGAATCGG
>JBBEBD010000064.1:0-231261 GCA_040882525.1 Balneolaceae bacterium
GAGCGTCGGATTCATAACCCGGAGGTCGGCGGTTCAAATCCGCCCCACGATACTAATTACAGGGCCCTGAGGTGGAAAATTTCAGGGCTTTTTATTTTGAATGAAAAAGTCAGAGCGTCGGATTCCTATCCGTCGGCTGACGGACGGCGGTTCAAATCCGCCCCACGATACATAAATAAAGTCTTAAGTTGCTAATTATTAGTTTCTTAAGGCTTTTTTATTTTGAATAGGTACAACAGTGGTAAAACATATTCTCAAAGATGATTGTCAATTTATCCTGTATGAGATTCTTAATTATGCATTTTAACTTTATAGTCAGTTCCTAAACAATAGCCACCACCACTGTTTGAATATTCTCTCCATTGGCTTAAGAGTTCTCCACTTTCACAGAAACATGCTATATAAGCATGATGAAGTGAACCTAATGTAGATGAGTTTAGTAAATATTTATAGAATTTAATTTTTAAATCATCCTCAGCTTCTTCTATCGAAGCTTCTATACACTCTTTAATTACAGATTTCCCATACTTAATCTCACTAGGGTCACGAGATGCCTTAGAGTCAATTAGAACCCAGCAAGATTCTTCATTACAAGAAGCTTTAGAGGCACTCAGGACTCCGCCAAATACTTCAATACAAGAAGCATTTGAGGCGCTAAGGTTGCAATCAAAAAATAATTCAAAGCCTACTGAAACAAAAGACGATGATTAGGTTAAGTTATTTCAATCTTACTACTGTAATAAGAATTGTACCAATACCACTCAGAATTTTCCACTCTTTCTTTTCCTGTTCTTTTTCAGTCATTTTTTCAAAGACTTCACTCCTTTCAAGGTCATGCTTATTCCTTGCATGTGATGTTAATCCTCTTTTATCTCGAAAGGACTCATCACATAATGGGCATTCAATTAGTTCGATTGTTCGACATGTACAACCAACCTTTATTCCAATCCATTAGAATATAAATTTTCTTATTCTAATAAAACGCTATAAATTAGAATAAGAAAATTTATAACCCAACTCATTAGAATATGGAGAATATTAAATTCCATAATTTGCCTCTGTTGCCTCCTGAGAAGGATGTTCAGCCTCCTTTGAAGCTGATCACCGCCGCCTATCATGCTATCGGTGAATTAAAGGGGAGAATGTATCGGGATGTGATCAACCCAAACCTGATCGTGGGACCGTTACTGAATAAAGAAGCGGTAGCCAGTTCTAAAATTGAGGGTACACAAACAACTGTTGTAGAGGTCCTGAGATATGAAGCCGGAGACCGGAAAAAAGAAGACCCCGATATTTTGGAGGTATTGAATTACCGGCAGGCAATCTATGAATCCATAGAGTTTTTAAAGCAAAAGCCTTCAGGCGAAAACCTGGTAAAAGAACTCCATCGAACCTTGCTTTCGTCGGTTCGGGGAAAAGAAAAAGATCCTGGTAATTTCAGAAGAACAGCGGTTCACCTTGGCAAACCCGGAAGTAAAGTGGATGAGGCAGCATATATCCCTCCAAAACCGGATGACATCACTGGACTTATGAAAAATTGGGTTGAGTTTGTCCATGAGTCAGACATCGACATATTAGTAAAAGTAGCGATTGCCCATTATCAGTTTGAGGCAATTCACCCTTTTATGGATGGAAATGGCCGTGTAGGAAGGCTTATGATCCCCATCATCATGTTTGAACAGGAAATGATCCCATACCCATATTTTTACATCAGTGAATATTTTGAGCAGCACAGGTCTGAATATTACGAAGCCCTGCGACTGGTTGACCGTGAGCGGGATTGGGATGCGTGGGTGAAGTTTTTTTTAATTGCAGTAAAAGAAACAGCCATACACATGCAGATAAAAGTAGTAAGTATGTACGAACTATACGGACGGGTAAAAGAGGACCTTGTAACCATGAACTCTCAATATGCTCAATTCTTTCTGGACTTACTGTTTGAACGCCCTATTATATCTGCAAAGGAAATTCCGCAAAGGCTTGAACAACCAAGTATTCAGACGATCTACAATTTGACGAAGAAATTTCAAACAGCAGGAATTATCACGGAAATAACGGGACAGAAAAGAAATCAGGTATATGCCTTTGACGCCCTGCTTGATATCATTAGCTAATCCTTATTCCAGTCCATGGGCTGTGGAATTTTCAATCTAAAAATCGAGGAAAATTGGAGTAAGGATTCTTGAGTGTTGGTTATTACATCTATTGTTAGCTTCCCCATTTTTCGGATCACTTAAAAGTAGAGAGTTTCCAAAGTTGCTTTTATCACCCCCATAAAAAATTAGCAGTTTCCCGGTCAAAGAAAACTGCTAAATATCATCTACAGACGGCTATTACCCCATTTGTAAAATTCAACTTACTTTTATCCTGCCGCTACCGCAATAAGTAGAAGATCGTATTTTAAGTGCGTGAAACTACGTAGCAGGGATCAGGAAAATTCTCCTTCTTCCAATGCAAGCCGGACAAGGGCCGCCGTATTTTTCACGCCGAGCTTATTCATCAGGTTGGAGCGGTGCGTTTCTACCGTTCGGAGGCTAATGTACAGACGTTTCGCTATTTCAGGACTGGTGTAACCATCCAGAATAAAGTTCAGGATTTCTTTTTCCCGCTTAGTAATATGCACACGGGGGGATGGTTTTTTCTTTTGGGTGATATCCACATATTTGTCTGCCATCAGTTGTGAAATAAAGGACCCGAAAAACTGTTCGCCGGAGGCTACGGCAGAGATCGCTTCAATCAGTTCACCGGCAGGAGTGTTTTTGGTTAAATATCCTTTTACACCTGCTTTAAGAGATTGGTTCAGATGAGACAGGTCAGCTGAATTGGTAAGTACGATGGCGGACGGAGCGGCCTGTATTTTCCGGAGGCTTTGCATAACCTCATGAATATTCAAATCAGCCATATTAGAGGAGATGAGGCAAACAGCATATGGAACCTTTCTGTACTGTTTTACAAGTTCTTTTCCGGTTTTTGCCGTACCTGCATGTATCAGGTTTGGCGTTTCATGTAGAATTTTCTGCAAACCCAGATCGAAAATGTCAAAACTTTCCGCTATGAGAACTGGTATTGAGCTCATAATATCCCCGTAAAGATGTAGAACAATAGAGAATATAACCCATTATTTATTAATGTAAAGGGCTTTAAACCTGCCTTCGGCGCTGCCCGTGGTACATCTGCATCTAAAATCTGATTTTGCTAAATCGACAATCGCATATCAACCGATTTGAGATGTGAGATATTCGACGTTCGATTTTCGTTTTTTTTAAAAGATAATCGTACACGAAATTTCAGGGGTAAGCATCAAAACTCACTTCTTTCCACAATCTGTCCCGCACGGGCAAGCCCCAAAAGATTGTTCCTTCCACTCCTATCGAGTTGCTGATTCGTTCTTTCCGCCAGGAGGGGAGTGACGTAAAATCTTTCATGGTACAGTAAGCGAATGGTTATCAGATTGTTTATTTTATCCGACTTGAATAGAAAGGACATTTTTAAAATATAAAATTTATGAGCTGGTTACGAACCCATACGTGTGGTGAACTTACAATCAATCAAAAAGGAGAAGAGGTTGTACTGAATGGATGGATCTCTACACGACGTGATTTGGGAGGATTAATTTTTATAGATTTGAGAGACCGGTATGGTATTACTCAGATTGTTTTTGATGAGAAAAATGAAAAGTTGCATTCCATGGCCGAAAAACTGAGGACGGAGTATGCAATTGGCATAAAAGGAAAAATCATCGCCAGGGATAAGGAGACGATAAACCCTGAAATGTTAACTGGTGAAATCGAGGTGGAAGTTTCTGATCTGAATGTATATTCAAAATCTGAAACACCTCCCTTTGAGATTAAAGATAAAATTGCAACCAACGAAGAAACCAGGCTTCGGTACAGGTATCTCGATCTCAGGCGGCCGGAGATGCAAAAAAACCTGATTCTCCGTTCTGAAGTGGCTCATACTATTCGAAATTTCTATCACAACCGGAAATTCACGGAAGTTGAGACCCCGGTTTTAATGCGTTCCACCCCGGAAGGAGCACGTGATTACCTGGTGCCCAGCCGTGTGAACCCCGGCCGGTTTTTTGCCCTTCCGCAGAGCCCTCAAACCTATAAACAAATCCTGATGGTTTCCGGGATGGACCGTTACTTTCAGATTGTAAAATGCTTCAGGGATGAAGATTTGCGTGCCGACAGGCAACCCGAGTTTACACAGGTGGATGTTGAACTTTCTTTTGTGGATGAAGAGGTGATTTACGAGACCCATGAAGAGTTAATGGCTGAAATCTGGAAAAAACACCTGGGGGTTGAGCTTCCACTTCCATTTTCAAGGCTGACTTATGATCAGGCCTTGAAACGTTACGGTTCTGACAAACCCGACCTGCGATTTGATGTGGAGCTGAAGAATATTTCTGATGATGTAGCTGATTGTGGATTTAAAATCTTTAAATCTACAGTAGAAAAAGGCGGACATGTGCTTTCTCTTACGGTGCCGGGCCAGGGAAGCCTTGGCCGGGGCGCACTGGACAGGCTTACTAAAAAGGTTACCTCCCAAACCGGAGCCGCCGGTATGATTTATATGAAACTGGAGAATGGGGAGATTACCTGTAGTGTCGGAAAGTTTCTGGATGAAGTAACCATGAAAAATATGGCTGAGACTTCCGGGGCAAAAGATGGCGACCTGGTCTTGATTCTGGCAGGGCCCGCACCGCGTGTTTTCCACCAGATGGGGACACTCCGGCTGATTGTTGGTGAAGAATTTGACCTGATTGACAAGAATCAAACCCGTTTTTTATGGGTAACAGATTTTCCGCTTGTGGAATGGTCGAAAGAGGATCTGAGGTTTCACCCACTGCATCACCCGTTTACTGCACCCAATCCGGAAGATGTGGATAAAATGGATGACGCCCCGGAAGAAGTCCGCTCCAGGGCGTATGATATGGTTTTAAATGGAAATGAACTTGGCGGGGGATCTATTCGTATTCATGATCCCGAAATGCAGCAAAAAATGTTCAACATTTTGGGAATCGGTGAAGAGGAAGCAGAGGAGAAGTTTGGGTTCTTACTGGATGCTTTTAAATATGGTGCTCCTCCTCACGGAGGGATTGCATTTGGCCTGGACCGGATCATTATGCTGATGGCCGGTGCCGGCAGCCTCAGGGATGTTATTGCATTCCCTAAAAATCAAAAAGCGCAGAGCCTGATGGATAACTCACCCGGAACTGTGGATGAGCAACAGTTGAAAGATCTTCATATTTCACTGCGGAAATCAGCGGTGAAAGAACAAAGTTAGAAAGAATCTGGCAGAAATATCGATTACCCCTGAGCTTAAACTATAAACAGTAACTAAATCTAAACCATTGAAAACAGCAGGAATTGACGGCTGTAAAGCCGGTTGGATTATTATTACTTTTGATGAAAATCCATCTTACCGCATTTTACGCAGCAATGAAGAATTGAAAGAATCCCTGGCTCATTACGACAGGATCTTTATTGATATGCCAATAGGGCTTGAAGATGACAGTTATACACGCGAGTGTGACAGGTTACTGCGAAATAAGCTTGGACCGGAATACAGTGCCAGTGTCTTTGACCCGCCTATACGCCCTGCTTTGCATGCTCCATCATATGTAGAAGCCAATATGCAGAGTTTTGATTATACCGAAAAGAAGCTGAGTGTTCAGTCCTGGAATATTACTCCCAAAATAAAAGTACTGGACAGGTTTTTAACTGAAGACACTGAACTCAGGGAAAAAGTACTGGAAAGCCATCCCGAATTATTGTTTATGAATTTAAACGGGGGGATGATTTATCAGAAAAAGAGAACTAAAAAAGGGCTGCGCCACCGCCTGGACCTTGTGAGCCGGTATGAACCCGTAGCCGTTGATTTTTTCAGGGAAATAAAAGAAGAGTACCGGCGGAATGAAGTAGCCGAAGATGATATCATTGATGCAATGGTTCTGGCTCTTGCGGCTAAAACTTCAGTTGAAAAGAGATTGAAAACCCTGCCGGAGAACGCTCCTGTGGATTCAGAGGGAATTAAAATGGCTATTCATTACGTGTAAATTGAGAAACAGACATGGTATTTCTAAAGCTACTTCTGTGTTCAGAAATTAACCGAATATTTTTATGTAACTGGTCTTTACCAAGTTCGAGAAATACCCTGTCTTATCTTCAGCTTTTCTCCAGGATTTTTTTGTATTTCACTCCTGCCTGGTGTACGCGGTTCACTCCGTTAAAAGCAGCCACACGATATGCTTCAGTATAAGAGGGATAGTTGATGACGCGTTCTATAAAATATTTTATGTCTCCGCCGCTGTCCATTACAAATTGCCCGAGGTGAATGAGGTCGGATGCCTGGTCACCTATGATATGAACACCCAGTAACTTCAGGTCATCTGTTTTAAAAACCAGTTTTAAGAGTCCTTCCGATTCCTGGTGCAGGTTAGCCTCTGTTAAATTGCTGAAATAGGCTCTTCCAACAGTAACATCTGTTCCCTGCTGCCTTGCTTCATTTTCGGTAATGCCAACAGATGAAATTTCGGGAATGGAATATACTGCAAGAGGAATGTTTTCAGAAATATGCTCTGCGGGTATGTCAAACATGTTGCACGCTGCCAGCCGGCCCTGAATGAACGATGCGGAAGCTAAAGCGGGGTAACCAATTACATCGCCGCCGGCATAAACAGATTCTAAGGATGTTTGATAAGATTCATTGACTTCAATAAATCCCTCCTGATTCGTTTTTATCCCATTTTCTTTTACCCCAATATTTTCAATATTAGGTTTTTTACCGCCTACATAAAGTACATATTCCGTTTCGATAACCTGCAGGCGATCTTCTTCAGGTGTTCTGAAGCGAACTTCGAGGCAGGTTCTTAAACTGTTGGCTTCAATATCCTGTATTTTTGTATTTTTAAAGGCCTGAATTTTTCTTCTTCTCATCAATTTCTGAAGATGTTCTTTTACTTCATGATCAAGATGAGTAAGAATATCTTCAGCCTCACTTAAAATAGTAACACGGGTTCCTAAGGCTGCAAAAATTGTGGCATATTCAAATGTGATGCTCCCGCTGCCGATGATTGAAAGTCTTCTTGGTATATGAGTAAGATTTAGAATTGAATCATAATCAAGAATATTTGAATGGTCTATATCAAAACTTGCAGCATCTGTAGGACGGCTGCCTGTTGCAATAAAAATTTTCTCCGTAGAATATGTAGTTTTATTTTGCAGCTGATCGGTTACTTCAACCGTATTCCCGTCGATAATACGTCCCCACCCTCTGGCAGTTTCCACTTCATTTTTAATAAAATCGCTCTTTATTTTTCGATTTTTATTCTCGAGAATATTGTTTTTGTACCGAAGTAAATCTTCCATTTTAAAGTGGTCATACGGCTTCCGTTCTTCTTCATCATCAAACTGGGAATGAAAACTTTGTATAAGTTTTGCAGCTTCACGAAATGCCTTGCTGGGTACAGTGCCTCGGTTTATCCAGGTGCCTCCCAGGTACTCGCTGTTTGCTTCTACAACTAATACTTTTTTGTCGAACTTAGTGCTTTGCATTGCACACGAAAAACCGGCAGGGCCACTGCCAATGATGATTACATCGTAATCAAATTTCATAATACTTTAATTTGTTTAAGAATTATATAAGATAGAAGAAATTCTGCTTCTATTCTGCTTAAGTTCTGATGAAATTTTATGAAAAAGATAAGGAACGTTTTAAGTACAAAGATTCATTATAATTACATAGGTTATAGAAAACTTAACACATTGCTCTGTAGTGTGTTAAAGACTTAAACCAAAATTATAAAATTAAAAATTAATTATGTCTTACGAACTACCCGATTTACCCTATAAACATGATGCTTTAGAGCCGCATATTGATGCAAAAACCATGGAGATTCACCATGGAAAGCACCATCAGGGTTATACAAATAAATTGAACGCAGCGCTGGAGGGGCATTCTTTTGCGAACCAGCCGGTAGAAGAAGTGTTGCGAAAAATCGATGAAGTTCCCGAAGATATTCGTCAGGCGGTGATTAATAATGGCGGTGGGTATGCTAACCACAATCTTTTTTGGACCATTCTTTCACCAAACGGTGGAGGTAATCCTGTCGGGGATGTTGCAGAAGCGATTAATGAAAAATTCGGAAGCTTCGATAAATTTAAAGAGGAATTCAGTTCCGCTGCGGCCGGGCGTTTTGGTTCAGGCTGGGGCTGGCTGTGTGTTGACAGTTCCGGTAATTTAAAACTTCTTTCTACTGCTAACCAAGACAGTCCATACATGCAGGGATTAACTCCTGTTCTCGGAGTGGATGTCTGGGAACATGCATATTACCTGAAATACCAGAACAGACGTCCCGATTATCTTTCTGCGTTCTGGAATGTGGTTAACTGGGATCAGGTAGAGAAAAATTATCAGGCTGCGAAGTAAAAATCACAAATAAGTTACAAAAGGCGCTTTTTACGAAAAGCGCCTTTTTTTAATCCAGATTCAACCTGTACCAGCGTTCGTATTCACCAAGATTACGGCTCAGTGCCCGTCTTTGTTCCGAAGCACTTGGTGGACGCCGCCGATTGCCATACCTGTTATTTTGGCTTCGGCCGGAAACATCATACTGTTGCTCGTTTATCCTGAAATCGGGAGGGTCAACCGAAAAACCCAGCCATACATTTTCTTTCCGGATACCGAAAATAGATGATCCATCCAGGGGAATTCTCATTTCTATGCTGGTCAGCCTGCTGTCTTCATTGGTTGAGATGGCAAAGCCATCTATTTCTATCTGAGAACGATCTGCAAAACCGTATTCCGGATTACTCTTGCCATCTGCCCGTTCAACAATAATCACTCTTTCGAAGTTTTCTTTTGCAAGTTCAGAAAGAAGTTCCTGATTTCCTGGTTTGCCAAGCCAATCCGAATCATTTTGAAGGGAATTAAAAGCCCCCGGATCTTCACGCAACAGATTAAACGACCCTGAGGGAAAGCCAATGCCGATGCGTTTTCGGGTTTCTTTTGAATGGTTAAGGTAGATAACCAGGCCTGACCGCTGTATGGAGTTCTCTTTAAAAGGACTCTTTATGTCTATAAACAGATAAAGAAAATCATTATCGTGAGCTGCGTAATAATTTACTGTTTCTGTATTTTCAACAATACTCTCCCCGGTATTCCAGTCGGATAAGTTTCCGTCAATACTCAGTGTATTGTTAATTTCAGGAGCTGTAGCCGTTCGGGTATTTGAACAGGCACCCAAAAAAAGAAGACAGGCGGTTATCCGGAAAAGGTGTTGTAACTTCATATAACAGTATTTTTTGTTGAAAGGGAACGTATCACTTTTTAAGGTTGTATAAAAACAGAGATCAAACAGGTTAACCTCACGAATGTGTGGAATTATCTTTATATTTGATCAAACGAAACGTAGAAATTAAACAAATAATATTATGCAATTTGGATTTGGAGTAGGTCCGGATACCTCCTGGATGAGAAAAGAGCTTACCGATGTAGGGGTTGAAGAATTGAAAACCCCTGAAGATGTAGATCGCATCATGAAGAATAATACCAAAGGCACTATGCTTATGGTTATAAATTCCGTATGTGGCTGTGCTGCCGGTAATGCACGGCCGGGTTTGGGTATCGCGCTGGAGAAAGCAGGGAAAAAACCCGATCATCTTGTAACTGTTTTTGCCGGGCAGGATAAAGAAGCAACAGAAAGAGCACGGGAATATTTCAGTGAATATCCTCCTTCTTCACCTGCATTTGCGTTTTTTGTTGATGGCGAAATTAAAGCCATGATCCCGCGGCACAGAATTGAGGGAAGAACACGAGATGAAGTTTCACAGGATCTTCTGATGGTTTTTGAGGCATTTGCCGGTAAGGAAGAAGAAGCAGCTGATTAATATAAGCTGTTATGAAATTTTTGATAAAAGCCCGTATTCCTCATCAGAAGGAAACGGGCTTTTTTTACAGGCGGTTCTCCAGGATCGACCCACTCAACCACAATTGAATCTGCCTGTACTGAATATTGAAATAACCCTGATTTCGCTGAAGCAGGTAATTATCAAATGGGAAAAACTCATTGTTCATTGTAGGCCTTTCAAAAATAAAATTATATCTCGGATCAGTCCTGTCGTATGAATACGACCAATGAAGAGTATTCAGGTAACGGTCAATATACCAGGGCGGGCCAAAAAGAATATAAATCATACCCAAATCAGTTTTCCATCCTTCCTTGAACGTTGAAAACTGCTTATTGGCCTCCTCAACTCTGTCGTAATAGAGGTTGATGACAGACCGTGCTTTGCTGGTGTTTCTGATGTTGGAGAGCCAGAAACGATCAATAGCTTCTTTCAGGGAATCCGGGTCCTGAATTTCCATCATACGTTCATGGTTTTTTCGGTCCATCAGGTAGATCAGTGGAGCAGCCAGTTCCCTTGGGGTTTGAATATTCGGATAATTTTCACTTTGCACTGAAAAATCCCTGGCTTTGAAAAGCCTGTCGCCATTTCCATCCGTGGTTTCCACTTCAAACCTGTAGTTTCCCCGTTCCAATAAATCGTATTTATATTCAATGAGCACACTACCGGCTTCATCAAGCCGGCGGGTATTTGAGTCAATTTCTTCTGAACGGCGCATATCTACTCCCATGTAAGGAAGTGAAGAAGGACTGTAATTATTATAATTCATTGGACGTGCTGCCTCCGTATCTGATGGAAATTTCAGCAGTTTTGTATTTACAGTGAGCGGGTCCTGCATATCGTTGTTTGTAACCTGGAACTCAAACTTTATACTATCGAGCCTTGAGGGAACCGTATAGGTGGTGATAGGGAAAAAGTTAATAATTCCCGATTCAGAAAAACTTTTTGCCAGAAGACGAACAGTAGTCAGGCTGATTTCCGGTTTTTCAGGATCCGGAATACTGGATTCACTGGTTTGGGATGTTTGTTTACCCGAAGATTTGTCGAGCACTGTAACAGTGACCTCAAAATTTCCCGGTATTACTTCTATAACTTCTTCATTTGTAAAAACATCCTGACTTATATATGTACCATCAAATTCAGACTTGACCTGGTAATCTCTTCTTACAGTTTCTGTGAAATTTCCGTCTTCTTCAATAACACGTATTTCAATAGATATTTCTGCATATCTGCTGTCATCTTCAGTAGAATAGATAAGGCTGCCCAAAACTACATCTGTTGTAACATTAATAAGAGCCTTATCTTCAGGACTCAGCAAACCTATAGAGGACGTTCTTACTTCCGGAAAACCTTCCTCAAAACGAAACATAGTTCCTCTCTCGATATCGGGATTTGCGGAACGGACGCACCCGGATAAAACAATCAAATAAAGAATTGCAGCAAAGGATAGTAAATTTTTAACATGTGCTCTCATAGGCTTACATTTTACAGGGTCTCTTAATATGTATAGATCTTACATCAATATGAAATAATATAACAGCATTAACGCATGATAATTGCTTATCTTTGTTGGATATAATTCAACTTTATAAAAGAAATCTTTTAATTACAATTACATATTTATGTTAAGTGGTGCTCGTAGAACAAAAATTGTATGCACTTTAGGTCCAAGCAGTAACACATTTGAAAATATTGAAAAGTTATACCGGGCGGGAATGAATGTTGTTCGTATAAATTTTTCGCATGGCACACACGCCGATCATGAAAAAACGATCAAATTTGTCCGTGAAATAGCAAAAAAACATCAGTATTCCCTTCCTGTATTGATGGATCTTCAGGGACCGAAAATCAGAGTCGGCACCATGAAAGACGGCGGGCAGTTGATTGAGCAAAACTCGCTGATAACACTAACATCAGAGGATGTAATCGGAAACAGTTCTGTTGTTCCGATTGACTATCCACATTTGGCGGGAGATGCACAGGAAGGAAACCAGATCTTAATTGATGACGGACTCCTGGAACTGAGGATTGTAAAAAAAGAAGGAGATGAATTAACTGCGAAAGTAGTTGTCGGGGGAATATTGAAATCGCGGAAAGGGGTAAATTTGCCTGATGTTGATATCTCAATGGCTTCTCTGACTGAGAAAGATATCAGGGACCTGGATTTCGGACTTAAAATAGGAGTGGATTTTGTAGCCATGTCTTTTGTGAGATCCGCAAAAGATGTGCAGGATGTAACCTCGAGGGTTCGTGCGGCGGGAAGCAATGCGGCAGTAATTGCAAAAATTGAAAAACCAGAAGCTGTAGATGTAATTGATGATATCATTGAAGAGTCTGATGGAATTATGGTTGCAAGAGGAGATCTTGGCATTGAAATACCCAGTGAAAGGGTTCCCCTGGTTCAGAAAAAAATAATTGAACGGTGCAGAATAGCCGGAAAACCCGTTATTACTGCTACACAAATGCTCGATTCTATGATTCAGAATCCGCGTGCCACAAGGGCCGAAAGTTCCGATGTAGCAAATGCCGTATTGGATGGCACTGATGCGGTGATGCTTTCCGGAGAAACCGCTGCAGGAAAATACCCTGTTGAAGCAGTCCGGACTATGAGCAAGATTATCCAGTCTATTGAAGACAATGCCAGCAGTATTTATTACAGCCTGAAGTACAGAAAACCAGACTGGAAGGAAAAACAAATTATAGAATCACTTGCTTATTCGTGTGTAACGATTGCTGATAATATTGAGGCTAAAGCCATCAGTACGATTACACATTCAGGGAACACAGCAAGACGAATTGCAAAATTCCGGCCAAATGTACCCATTATTGCTTTTACCGAAAGCCGGCTTGTGCGAAGACAGTTAAACCTGGTATGGGGTGTACAATCAGTGCGCCTTCATGAAATTTTTGATACAGATATTAGTGTAAAACTGATGGAAGATTACCTCGTGGAAAACGGATTACTTAATACCGGAGACCGTGTTATCATAGCTACCGGAATGCCATTGGCAAAAAGAGGCAGAACCAATATGATTAAAGTGAGTACGATTCAGTAACAGCCGGTGCCGTATTTTTGAATGTTTACTTAGATGTGATGTGAATAAACTCCTCTACATATTCCTGATTTCAGTATTGCTGGCGGGGTGTGCCGGCCCGTTGAAACAGAACTGGCAGAATTTTACGGCTTACTATAACACCTTCTATAATGCCAGGCAGTTTTATGCAGCTGGTCTTGAGAAAAATACAGCACAGATTCCTGATATAAATCCCCTCGTGCCGATCCGGGTTCATGTTTCACCCACAAGAGCAGGGCTTGAAGATTTTTCCAATGCTATTGAACGCGGCGCTTCTATTTTAAGAAATCATGAAAATTCAAAGTATGTAACACAAGCCCTTGCCCTGATTGGAAAATCGTATTACTACCGGTCTGAATTTTTTGCAGCATTGGAAAAATTTCAGGAACTGCAGGCTATTGGCAACAGTGAAGAAATACAACAGGCTGTGTTATGGCAGGGGCGGGTATATATGGAGATGGATGCTATTTCTGAAGGAATCCGTTTTTTAGAAACAGAGATAGAACAAACAGATGAATGGGTTCCTCATATTCTTGCTGAAGCGGAAATAATCCTCGCACAGCTTTATGTTGAACAGCAAAATCCTGACATGGCTTTAAATTATCTTTCCAATTCTATTTCAGATACTGAAGATGGAAATATTGCTGCAAGGGCTTATTTTTTGCAGGGTCAGCTGTTTGAGGAAATTGAAAAATATGAACAGGCTTTGTACTCATACAGCAGGATCCAGGAATTAAAAACCAGCTATAACCTGGAATTTAATGCACTCCGGAAAGAAGCGGAAGTTTTACGAAAACTTGGAAATTACAGCCGTGCACAGGCCCTGTACAGCCAAATGGCACGGGATGATAAATATATCGATTACCGGAATGATCTGAATTATGAAATTGCCCGGACCTACCAGGATCGTGGTGATGCCGGTCATTCGCTGACGCGTTATACCCAGATATTAAGCGGCAGATTTCAACAGATTTCCAACATCGTCCGTGCAAAAACTTATTTTGGCATAGCTGAAATTTACCGGGATCATTTTGATGATTTTTCTATGGCTGCAGCATATTTTGATTCAGCAGCAAACGTACAGGCAGATCCTTCTCTGCTGCCCGAAAATTTTAATGCACGGGAGCTCGCAGTTTCATTTGGTGAATATGCATCTGTAAAAGAAGAGATATCCGGACTCGAAAACCTGCTTCATTTGGGCAGCCTTTCTTCAGAAGAACTCGATTCCGTACTTGTGGAAATGGAGAAGGAAAGAGCACTGGAAAGAAGTGAAGAGCGAAGAAGAAATCAGAACATAGAAGACCAGTTGGTATTAGTGAACGAACCATCTGACAGCATGATTGATGCCTCCGAAAATACAGGTGATGGTTTTTTGAGCATACGGAATCCGCAACGGGTAAATGATGCCAGCCTCCGGTTTCAGGCTGTCTGGGGTGACCGGCCCCTTGCCGATAACTGGAGAAGAAGATCTGAACTGAGTGGAAGCAGGCATAGTGAACCTGTTGTACTGACGGATGGAAACAGTGAGGAGATTCTGGCAATTCCCGGAGAGGATGAATGGCAAGCAGAGGTAAATCTTAATGAGATTCCGTACAACGAAGATGAAAAAAATGATATGACCGCCCGTGTTGAAGAATTGAACTACAGGCTTGCGAATATATTCTTCCTGTCCCTTGGTATGCCCGATAGTGCAAAAGTTTATTATCGGCAGGTTGCGGATTCTTCTTCACAAAGTAATCTGGTTACCCGCTCATTGTACTCACTGGCTGAAATAGAGTTGTCTGAAGGAAACAGAAATGAGGCGCTGAAATGGTCTGAAGTTCTGATGGAAAATTATCCGGCGTCGCATTATACACAACGTATTGCTGAAAGGCTTGAACTACCACACTCTGTTCAGATTGATGAGGCTGTGTCTGTTGAAGAACGTTACCTTCAGATTTTATCTTCCGGAGATCCCGCAGATAACGCAGCTGAACTTCAGCAGCTGGCAGGGGAAGAGGAACATTCAGAATCCCGGAAAGCCTATATCCTTTTTGAAGCCGCAAAAGAATATATGAAAGCTGCCCGGCAGGCAGAAGGAGATTCCAACCTGCAACATGCGGACGGTTCTAATTTTGAAGGAGCCTATTGGGACAGTACCCGCTCGGTGCTTGGGCAAATTGAAACTCAATACGCATCAAGCGGTGTTATGCCACGTGTTCGTTTAATACAGGAAACTCTTCAGCAACATGATATTAACCCGGATGAGCAAGAAGAGGAAATAAGTGCCCAAACAGACAGGGAAGAAGCGCTGACAGCAGTTCCCCAATGTGAAGAGATGGAACCGCCTGTGGAAATTTCAGGAGGGATGAGTATTTTTTTGGAGAATCTTACATTTCCTGACTGGACGCGTGATATTGCAATGAGAGGAGAGATCATTTATTCATTCGCCATATTCCCTGACGGATCAGTTGAAAGCTATGAACTGGTAAGTCGTATGGACAGAACCGGCATACCACAAAGTTTTGAACGTGCCATTGAAAATCATCTGAATTTTGAACCCACCCGGCGCGATACGTTAGTTAAATGCTCGGTTACATTCCCGGTTAATCTGTAGCAGAATGTATCTGGTAAATATGACTCAGCCCTTTTCCTTCAAGGTACTCCGCTATTTCTTTATTAATACGCTTCACAATTCCGGGTCCTTCATAGATAAGTGAAGTGTATATCTGAAGCAGGTCTGCACCGGCTTTTAATTTGTCGATGGCGTCTTGTCCGCTGCTGATACCGCCTACTCCGATAATAGTTTTTTCTCCTTTTGTTTGTGCATATACCTTTTCTATCATTGCTGTGCTTTTATGAGCTATGGCCCTTCCGCTCAATCCTCCTTTACCAATTGAAGAAATAGTTTGAGCACTCGTGACGAGATTTTCCCGCAGTGATGATGTGTTAGTTGCTACATACCCGCTTACAGCATGTTTTTCACAAATGGTTATTAGTTCGGCAAGATGAGCATCTGAAAGATCCACAGAAAATTTTATAAGGACAGGTGGCAGACTGGAATCTTTTTCAATCTGAAGCGTATCCAGCAGCGAGTTCAGGGCTTCAGGTTCTTCAAACGTTTTGCCTTCTCCGGTATTCGGACAGGAGATATTAATGGTTATATAATCGGCAAAATCCGAAAAGAGATTAAAACTTTCTTTATAGTCGTTACGTGCTTTTTCACCGAATATTGATGGATCATGCGTTTTGGCAATATTAATGCCTATAGGAATTCCCAGGGATAATTTTCTGACTCTTTTTGATATCGTTGCTGCACCGTCATTATTCAGCCCCAGGCGGTTAATCAGTGATTGATCCTCTGGTAACCGAAAGTTTCTGGGTTTTGGATTGCCCGCTGATGGGTTTGCCGTTACACTTCCGATTTCAACAAATCCGAAACCGATTTTTTCCATTACAGGGGCTATTGTACCGTTTTTATCAAATCCCGCTGCAAGCCCAATCGGATTAGGAAATTTAAATCCCCAGATCTTTTGTCTTAAGGCAGGTGAAGAATAGGAATAGAGTTTTCCGGCTGTTCGTAAAAGCCATTTTCGCCGGCTGATTTGTCCGGCAAAACGCAGGGTGGCTTCGTGTACATTATCAGCCGAAAGCCGGAATAAAATTGGACGTATTGCAGATTTGTACATTGTTTAATTTTGTCAGCAATTTCAAACAAGTTAAACAGAGTACAGTTAAGATCGAAACTTGTTATACTTGCGCGGGTAAACTCTATCGTTTTATATGAAAAGCACGACTTCGAAAAATTCAGTAGATTTTTTTACAGACCGGTTCGGTCGGGGGGAGCTCATTGTACTGGAATCTCAGCTGCCGGGACACCCATCTTCGGGTAAAAGTTTCCTGGCAGCAAAGCCGGTCAGCTCTGTTTGCGCATATGGCAAAAAGATTATAATAAGAGAAAACGGGACGAAAAAAGTTTTTACGATGGATCCGTGGGAGGCATTGAAAAACTATCAGTCGGATAAGAAAAACTGGTTGTTTGGGTACCTGGGGTACGATCTGAAAAACTACCTGGAGAAAATGAATTCTGTGAACCCTGCCCTTGTAAATACCCCGGACTTTTATTTCATGGAACCGTCGGTTCTGGTTCAATTTGAAGATGGAAAAGCTGAGACAATCCTGGGGGATGTTCCACCGGATTCGGAAAATGAACCGAAGCCGGCAGCCGGAACACTGAAAAATATCCGTCCGGGGATAGAAAAGGAAGAATACATTCGGAATATCAAAAAGATCAAAGAGAGAATAAAAGAAGGCGATTTTTATGAATTGAATTATACCTTTCCACTTGTCGGGGAGTACCAGGGTGATCCGTACTGGCTTTATTCGAAAATGAGAGATATTAACCCGGTGCCGTTCGGTGGGTTTCTCCGGCACGATTCATTTTCGGTCTGCTGTGCTTCACCGGAAAGGTTTCTGAAAAAATCAGGCCGCAGGATAGTCTCAGAACCAATAAAAGGAACGTCGGCACGATCTGAACGACCTGATGACGACCGGTATTTCAGAGACTTACTGATGAACGAAAAAAACCGTGCGGAAAATTTAATGATTGTCGACCTGGTCCGGCACGATCTTTCCAAAGTGGCAACTCCCGGCAGCGTCACTGTTCCTAAGTTATATGATGTTCAGTCTTTCGGAACCGTTCATCAGCTTATTTCAACCGTTGAAGCACGGGCATCGAAAGGTGTGGATTCGGTGGATATTATCAGGGCCTGCTTTCCGATGGGATCGATGACAGGTGCACCGAAAATAAAAGTGATGGAAACAATTGATGAACTGGAAAACTATAAAAGAGGTATCTATTCCGGTGCCATCGGATATTTTAAACCCAATGGAGATTTTGATTTTAATGTGGTAATCCGATCGGCTATTATTCAGGGTGAAAAATTGGTTTATCCTGTTGGCGGTGCCATTACAAGTGATTCTGACCCCGAAGAAGAGTGGGAAGAAACGGAAATTAAATCCAGGAATATTACAGGTGTTTTTCAGAACCACCAGTAGTTTTCGAAATGAAGTTGAGTCTATTTAGGTTATCAAAATCGAAACGATCAATGAAGATTATCTCACATGAGTAAAACAATTACCACACTGGGCCGGTTAAAGGAAAATGGATGGAAGTCTGTTTCTGTAAAAGAGGAGATGAGAAGAAATCTCCTTCGGAAAATGAAAGCCGGAGAACCACTTTTCCCGGGTATACTCGGTTATGAAAAAACGGTTATTCCACAGATACAGAATGCTATACTTGCCCGGCATGATATTATACTGCTGGGGCTCAGAGGCCAGGCGAAAACCCGGATACTGAGGATGCTGGTTCAGTTTCTTGATGAGGAAATACCAATCGTGGAAGGATCTGAAATCAATGATGATCCATTACACCCTGTTTCGAAATTTGCCAGAAAACAGATAGAGGAACATGGAGATGATACACCCATATCCTGGCTGCACCGTGATTTCCGGTATGGAGAAAAACTGGCAACACCGGATACCACCGTAGCTGACCTGATAGGAGATCTTGATCCCGTTAAAGCAGCTTCACTGAGATTATCCCTGGCAGATGAGGAAGTGATCAATTATGGACTTGTGCCCCGGACTAACAGGGGTATTTTCGTGATAAATGAGCTGCCCGACCTGCAGCCGAGAATACAGGTGGCGTTGCTGAATATTATGCAGGAAAGGGATATTCAGATCCGGGGGTTTAATGTGCGAATACCCCTGGATGTTTCCATGGCATTTTCGGCAAACCCGGAAGATTATACAAGCAGAGGCAATATTATAACCCCGCTGAAAGACCGGATTGACTCGCAGATTATTACCCACTATCCGCGGGAAGTGGAGACCGCTGTTGCCATTACCAGGCAGGAAGCCTGGACCGGCCGGGATGATGAAGTGAATGTAATTATACCTGAAAGCTATCGTACCATTCTTGAACATGTTGCATTTGAAGCAAGAAACAGTGAATACATAGATCAGAAAAGCGGTGTTTCCACCCGGCTGACAATCACAGCAATGGAGCAGGTTATCTCTGCCGCCGAGCGCAGGGCAGTACAGAATAAAGAAAAAGAAACCAGCCTGCGTATTACCGATCTTTATTATATGGTTCCCGCTCTCACCGGAAAACTGGAACTGGTTTACGAGGGTGAACAGGAGGGAGCGGTGAATGTAGCCAAACATATTATTGGCAGGGCTATCAACAAAACGTTTAAAATGTATTTTCCTGATCCGCAGAAACGATCAGAAAAAAAACCTGACAATGATGAATACAAGGAAATTTTAGACTGGTTTGCCAGTGGGAATACGCTTGAAATTGCCGACCTCATCAGCGATAAGGAGTACCGGAAATTACTGGACAGTGTTCGCGGGCTTAAAAAAATAGTGGATAAGCATTATGGTAAAAACGCTTCAAACCCTTACCCGATGATGGACCTGGTAATTGAGGCTCTGCATCAGAATTCAAGACTTGGCAGAGATGATATGGACGAGGTTCATTCCTACAGCGATATGCTTGGCAGTATGCTTGGGGGAATGGGCGATTTTGAAGAAGAAGATTTTTCCTGAGGATGTAATCTTTTAAGTTTGAGTTTGAAATAAGAAAGCGGTTTATAAAGTCTCCCCGCCAGCTGGTAGGAGATAACGCGTGATCGGTTCGGAAATCGATTTGAGGGAGTATTCCCGGGTATGCCAAGGCATGAACACCTCCCGTCTGTCCTGGAAACCACAGGACAGACACCCTTCCGCCAGCTGGCGGAGACTTCTTCTGGCCCTTTATCAGGTCTTATGTCGAACTCATTTTTTAGTCAATCAAGCCGAAACGAACAGTCTCATTTTATGCAAAAGCCTTTTGTAATATTCATTGCAAAAAGAACGATGAACCCTTATCTTGAAAGTCTATCGAAGAAACAACACCAAGTTTTATAAGTCATGAAAAAAGGAATTCATCCCGATTACAAAGAAATTACAGTTGTGCTTAGTGACGGTTCGGAAGTAAAAACCCGCAGTACAATGGATGTAAAAGATGGTATTTATAAGAGCGAGATAGATTCAAAAAACCATCCGTTTTACAATAAAGACCAGAAAATTAAGAAAAAAGCCGACAGAATCGATCGTTTCAACAAACGATATAAAAAGAAGTAAAGCCGTCTTCTGTTTTAACTTTATTTTGAAGGATGTAACCGAACCGTTACATCCTTTTTTTTTAATCCCCATGATATGGATATCCGGACATTTACAGTAGGGCCTTTTGCAGAGAATACTTACCTGCTTACTAAAAACGGCCGGTCCGTTTTAGTTGACCCCGGTTTTTATGATCCCGCTGAATTTCGTTCCTTCAGAGATAAACTGGAAGAAACCGGCAGCGAACTATCAGCGGTACTTCTGACGCATGCACATATTGATCATATTTTAGGGCTGGAAAAAGTTCTCAAAGAGTATGATGTACCGGTGTATCTGAACCATTCAGATTTATACCTGTGGGATGAGTTTCCGGGACAGGCCGCCATGTTTGGATTCCGGGCGGCAGCAAATTTTGATTTTACACCCGAAAACCTTCCAGTTCAAAAGGAATTTGAGGTTGGGCCGTTACGGTTTGATGTGCTTTTTACCCCTGGTCATTCACCGGATCATGTCTCATTATATTTTCCCGGAGAGGGAGTTCTTATTGCAGGAGATGTTATTTTCAGGGAAAGCATTGGCAGAACTGATCTGTATAAGGGTGATTTTGATTTGCTGGCAGATTCTATACGCAGACAACTATACCCGCTTCCTGATGAAACTACTGTTTACCCTGGCCACGGGCCTGAAACCACCATTGGCCATGAAAAGAAGTCAAATCCTTTTGTAAAAGCAGAAGATTAGCTTCTCAATCTTCATTGCCATCCTCTTCCATTATTTTTTGCTGTAAACGGAAAATCTCTTCATCATAATAGTCTTTTTTCGAGGAATTGGTTTTCCTCAACTTCTTAAATGTTTCGATAGCATCCTGATAATTATTCTGTTTTTCATAAATAACGGCCAGGGTTTCTGTCACAATATCATCTACTTCGAGGCTCGGCTCACTCAGATCGGGTCCTGAATCTGCATCAGCCTTATCCGGTTTAATTCGTTTGGTTTCCACGGACGACAACTTTGCAATCAGGGAATCCAGATCCTGAATGGGATGAGAGCGATCCTGACTGTGGTAATCGCGTTTAAAAGTCTCTTTATGGAATTCAGGTTTCCAGGCATCGAACGACTTGGGATGAACCAGATAATAATGAAGCTGGTCCATTAGCTTACTTCCCGGCGCCTGCACTTTAGCCTGCCAGGCGGCCTGTATCGCTTTTTGATTATTGCCATGTTTGTGGTGAAGCCAGGCCAGAAAAAAATAACCTACAGCTCCGGTATTTCTTTTTTCAACATGATTTTCAAGCCGCTGAATAGCTGTATCAGGTTCTTCCTCGAATTGTTCGAAATAGCTTTGAAAAGATTTTGGGATCAGGTAGGGTTCTAATTTCATATTTATATTTTTTTGCCGCTTACCAGTTACTTACGGCATCATTAAACATATTTCGTGCTATCTGCTGAAGCGCTGTTTCCGCCGCTTCAATTTCCCCTTCAACGGGATTGGCAATTACATCATAAGTAGCATTTCCGGAAAAACTTTTGTCCCACAAAGGCTCTTCATCATCTGCATATTGAAATGTGGCACGTACGGTGATCTGGATTTCATTTAAATTGGCTTGTTCATCTCCTCCAACGCTAAACGGCCGGTTCGTATAATTTTGAATAGCCCCTTCGACAAAAGCATCAGCTGTTTCCTGTTCATTCGTCAGAGAAAGCCTGCTTTGATTAACAAAACGCTCAATCAAAGCCCGGTTCAGCCGGTCACTTAAATCACCCAAACCGCTTTGCGACCTGTCAGAAAAAAAAGGAATATGAATTGTTCTGACATTTGAGGGAATGGAAGTTCCTGTAAAACTATAGTTAAAGCAGCCGGCCAACAAAAAAAGAGATCCGAAAAGAAGGAGCATTTTTTTACTGAAGTTCATACTGGTCCAGTTTTCTATACAAAGTTCTTTCACTTACTCCAAGTGCTTCAGATGCTTTTCGCCGGTTTCCTTCATACCGTTTTAAAGCCTGCTGAATTAAAAATTTTTCAGCTTCTTCAATGGAAGGAATTTCCTTGCCGTTAAAGAAACTTTGAACCTCCTCTTCCGGTGGTTCTTCTTTGTCGGAATCTACCGAACGTATTCCAAGGGAAGTATCGTCCATCTGTTTCCGGATATGGCTGGAAATATCATTTGGATCTATATTCCGGGGTAGTGCGCCTGGCAGTGCCTTCACACTTCCTTTATCTGCCATGGTGGAATATAGAAACTTGGCCAGCATTTTTTTCAGGTCTGTAATATCAGTTCTCATTTCCACAAGAGCACGATAAATGAGACCGGAGTCGGTTGATTCTCCTTCAGCAGAATAATTCCCTGATGTCTCACCGCGTGACAAAACGGGAAGGTTGTCAGTGGAGCCATGGTGCTGTCTTCCTTTCAGGTATTTTTGAAGACGATCTTTGTCGATAAACTGAGATTTCTCCAGTACCACAAGCTGTTCGGCAACATTCCGCAGTTCACGAACATTTCCGGGCCACCGGTATGAGGTAAGAAGCTCTTTTGCTTCATCAGAAAATCCCTGGAAAACCGAGTCGTATTTAGCGGAGAATTCAGTAACAAACTTCCTGAAAATAGGAATAATGTCTTCTTTTCGATCCCGGAGAGGAGGCAGTTTAATTTTTACAGTGTCCAGGCGGTAGTAAAGATCTTCACGGAATGCTCCTTCCTGTACGAGGTCCCACAGGTCTTTATTGGTTGCTGCGATCACACGTACATTTGCCGTATACATTTTACTGGAACCTACCCGGAAAAACTCTCCATTTTCCAGCACACGGAGTAACTTAACCTGGATATTCTTGGGGGTGTCTCCGATTTCATCCAGAAATATTGTGCCCCCGTCGGCTTTTTCGAAGTAACCTTTCCGTGCTTCATGGGCTCCCGTAAAAGATCCTTTTTCGTGGCCAAAAAGTTCACTTTCAATAATTCCTTCCGGGATAGCTCCGCAATTTACAATCACCAGATTATTCCTTTTTCTCTTGCTGAGAGAATGAATAGCCCGTGCAGTGATATCCTTACCTACACCGCTTTCTCCTTGTAAAAGTACTGTAATATCAGTACCGGAAACCTGCATAAGCTTATCAACTACCTGTTTAATGGCATTCGACTCACCTATGATTCCGTACCGTTCCTGGAGTGCTTGACGATCCATATTATTTTTTTTCTTTGAAGCTTAAAGTTAAGAAACATCTGATTATTGGCATAAAACCTTTTCAAAAAATGAAAATTGAATGGAATGAACCGTGCAGGTGTTATATATTTGTTTTTAAGATAGCTTTGAAAACCCTTTCTGATCAGATGGCTACTCGCTTAAGTTTTTAATTTAATAAATCAACAGCAGCAACAGGGTTGAAGGTCTTAATTAACCAAGAGAGGTATATCGAACAATTATGCCAAAAGAAACATTTACGTCAGATTCTGTTTTGTCCGGGCCTGTAGAAGAAAAACTGGTTCAGCATTTTACCACTATTTATGGAGAAGAAGATGTTGAAGAATGTTTGTACAGAACAAAAAACCTGCTGAAAAAATACAACCTGACTCCGCAGGATCCTGTTTCATTTCACGATGTATGGACGCACGAGGATGTAATTTTAATTACATACGCCGATATGGTGCAGCCAAAAACCGGAGAACCCGTTTCCAAGCTTTGCAAGCAGCACGAATTTCTTACACAAAAAGTAAAGGGATTAATTAGTACAATTCACATACTTCCTTTTTTCCCAAGTTCGTCTGATGATGGATTTTCTGTGGTAGATTATAAGAGGGTTGATGAAAGACACGGTGGCTGGGATGATATTGAAGATATCAGTAAGAATTTCCGGCTTATGGCTGACCTGGTGATGAATCATACATCACGTTACAGCAACTGGTTTAAAAATTACCTCGACGATATTAGTCCCTATGATGATTATTTTATAGAAGTGGAACCGGGAACAGATGTATCTGCGATCGTGCGGCCGAGAAGCTCACCCGTGCTGACCCCGGTTCACACAAAAGCCGGGGAAAAATTTGTGTGGACTACCTTTAGTGATGACCAGATAGACGTAAATTTTGCTACTATAGATGTCCTGTTTGAATACATAGACATCTTCTTTTACTATCTGAGTAAGGGATTAAGTGTGATCCGGCTGGACGCTGTGGCCTTCATATGGAAAAAACTGGGAACCACCAGTATTCATTTAAAGCAGACACACGAAATTGTAAAACTGATTCGCACTCTTGTGGATACATATGCGCCCGGTGCCACGATCATCACCGAAACCAATGTACCACATAAAGAAAACATCAGTTATTTCGGGGATGGCGATGAAACTCACATGGTGTACCAGTTCAGCCTGCCGCCGCTGCTTTTACATGCATTAGTTACGGAGAATTCCACTTATTTGACCAATTGGGTAGCCTCCCTGAAACCACTCCCTAAGAATTGTACTTATTTTAATTTCACAGCCTCACATGATGGCATTGGTGTACGGCCCCTGGAGGGATTGGTACCGGAACGCGAGTTTAATGAGCTTATTGAGAGTATCCGGCGAAAAGGCGGGTTTGTTTCAGAAAAGAAAAATCCGGACGGCAGCCAGAGTCCGTACGAATTAAATATTACTTATTTTGACGCATTTGGCGGGGCGAACGGTTCTCAGTCATTGCAGGAAAAAAAGTATCTTTGCTCGCAGATTTTATGTATGAGTTTGAAGGGGGTTCCGGGGCTTTATTTTCATAATCTTACTGCCACCAGAAATAACCTGGCCGGCGTTTCTGTGAAAGGAAAATACCGGACTATCAACCGGAAGAAATGGGATTATGAAGAACTAATGGAAGAATTGAGTGATCCGGATTCAACTACTTACAGAATTTTTAACCATATGAAGGATATTATATCTGTGCGGAAAAAACACCCGGCCTTCCATCCATTTGGCAGACAGAAAGTTTATCACATCAGCGTGAACTTGTTTTGTATTGAACGAACAGATCCCGGAAGGACCGAGAAAATACTGGTAATTGCAAATGTTACAAAAGTTTCCAGGCCTCTGGAGAATATTGATGAACTTCCTCTCTCTGAGGAGAAGAGTTATAACGATATTCTTTCGGGCAAAGAATGTATTATAAACGGAAGAGCAGAACTGTCTCCTTATTCAGTTGTATGGATTAAAGTTTAATACATTTTATAAGCTGGGAGAAGGAAGTAATAACAAGATCAGGTTCCAGATTTACGCAGCGGGGATCATCTTTTCTCCATTTAAGCGAGCGCTTGTCACCTGCAAAAAGAGCTGTTTTAAAACCGGTGGAGACAGCCGGAAATACATCCTTTAGCATATCATTACCAATATATAAGACCTCAGTAGGTTTTATGGATGGATCTACGCGGTGCAATTTTTTCAAAAAACTTTTATAAAAGGCCAGTCCGGGTTTTTTTATTTTTTCAGTGTACGACCAGTGCAGCAGCCGCATATCAAAACCGAGTTGTTCAATAGATTTTCCTGCCAGGGCTTCCAGGGCAACAGGCGTGTAAAACTGGGAGTTGGAAATAATTCCCTGCAGCATATTTCTGTTTTTAAACCAGGCAAGGGTTTCTACGGCTTCAGGCATTGGCCAGATGGCGTTCATCCGGGCTTCAAATTCTACCGCGACTTGTTCTGCCGGATACGATTTTTGGGGAATCTCAATAAGGTTACTTTTAAACATACGATCGAGCACCCTCTCCCAGATAATCCGGATGTCGGGTTCCGGGTTAGGGTTACCGTCGCTTTTCATCTCATTTACTTTTTGCTCAATTACTTCATTGTAGATTTTGAACCCTTCTGCCCCGGCTTGTTTGTCGGTTATCTGAATGCCGGAGCTTTTGAGAGCTTCAGAAAATGTTTTAGTGTCCGGCCGGGCGTCATCAATGCCGATATCTCCTACGCCGGAAATAAAAAGGGTGCCGTAAAAATCATAGACAAGAGCCCGAATACCCTGTAGTTCTTTTAGTACGGGTTCTTCATTCGTTTCTTCCGGCAGCATTGGCGATGAAAGGCCGATGAATCGCTTGTGCAGAGATGGCTGGTCCGTCATAAGGGAAAAATTATTTTCCGAATTTTTTACGGTACTCTTCAATCTCGATCATTGGCGGACGTTCTTCTTCAAGTATTGGGATTTGTTTTTGTTCATAATGATCTTTTTTAACCAGGAACTGGCGCAGCATGGTTTCATGTTCGGCTTTCTCAAATATTCCCAGGGCTTTTGCCCGCTTGATAAAGGTTTGAAGAATTCCAAATGCCATTTTACCAAGCGCCTGTGTGGGTTTATTTTCATGAACTCTTTTATCGAGATCCGTTTGAGCAAACGCCTCAAGGCCGAACCGGTGATGCACATCAATCAGATGGGATGTTTCCACACCATACCCGATTGGAAATGCTATTTTTTCAAGAACATCCCGGCGTACGGCATATTCGCCTGAAAGTGGCTGAATAATGGCTGTAAGTTCCGGGAAAAAAAGTGAGAAAAGCGGCCGCACCAGTATTTCAGTTACCCTTCCGCCGCCTGAAGCCCGTACATTCCCTGAAAAAGCGAGGGGGCGGTCGTAAAACGCTTTTACATATTTTACTTCCTCCCGATAAATCAATGGCGCTACCAGCCCGTAAACAAACCTGGGATGAATATTACTGATATCTGCATCGACATAAACAATAATATCCCCCTTAAGCTGGTAAATGGCTTTCCAAAGATTTTCTCCTTTCCCTTTTTTGGGTTCCAGGTCCGGCAGGATATCGGAAGCGAGATATGTATCTGCCCCATAATTTTTTGCGACTTTAAGAGTATCATCTTCAGAGCCTGAATCAATCACGGCTATTTCATCAATCAGCGGATATCGCTTCATTAACTCAGATTTGAATATAATGATCTCCTTGCCGATTGTTTTTTCTTCATTCAGGGTTGGCAGACATAGAGAAATGCTAAGTTTTTGTTTTTTCTTTGCATCTACCAGTTTCTGTAAATCCCAGAAGTTTGAATGATGATACGTATTTTTGTCAATCCATTTTTGTAGTTCAACCAAAATATTCTCCGTCCATAGCTATTATCGTACCAAGAATCTGAGCAATTCCTTTAGATATGGGCTCAATCTGTACGGTTTCGTTTGATTTATGAATTCTGTCGCCCCGGGTAATCCCCAGTGTCAGCGCCGGAATATCTTTGTCAATCAGTGCAGAAAGTTCAGATGTACTGGGTGCAAGCCGTGGTTCAATATCGAGAGTTTCCATTACGGTTTTTGCACACTGGGTAATGGGATGTCCATAAGGTATTCCGCCGGGCCGCCTTCTTGCAAAAATATCGAGTTCTACCTGATCGCCCGTTTTGGATGAAACCTCCATCACAATATCATCAATAGTCTGTCCAACATCTTCAACCACTTCCTGAGACTCCGAACGAACCTCAAATCCCAGTGTGGCGTCTCTTGCAATTGTATTGAATGAAGATCCTCCTCCTACAATTGAACCCATTACAATACTTGTGCGCGGACGTTTTGGCAGCCGGATATCATTAATTTTATTAATCACTTCATTCAGCGTAAGGATGGCACTGGCATCACCAAAACGCGACCAGTCGTAACTGTCGGGCACCCTGCAAGTGATTTCTCCTCTAAGCATACCTATTGAAGAGTAACTGAGGCGCCCCAGTTCAACACCTTCAATGCAAATAGCTTCGCCTATTTTAAATTCATTATTATCCAGGAAAAACCTGATACCCTGCAGGTCGCCACGGCCCAGGCTTTTGACTCCTCCAAGCAAAATCAGGTCACTCTTTAAGGAAATGTCAAGATCCTGGAGGATGTAAGGCAGGGAGGCCATAACCGCAAGGCCCAGACTGTTATCAGCAACCCCTGCGCCTGTAACTTTACCACCGGCAACCTGCATGGTATGATCGGTTGTTGATGGGAATACAGTATCCGCGTGGGCATTAATTAAAATCGACTTTTTTCCTTCTGATCCGCGAAGAACTCCAATACCATTCCCGCTTTCATCAATAGAGGAATCGGTGAGGCCCGCTTCATTAAACCGATTGAGCAGAAATTGCAGCCGGGAATTTTCTTCAAATGTTGGCGCAGGTATTTCACCGATCATCACCAGATTCGCTAATATAACTTCCCGGTGAGATTTCAGCTGCTCTGCTACATCCGGTAATTTCTTAGTCAGTTCGTCCAAACTCATTTTTTAGGGTTGATTTATATGAAGTGCCCCGTCCCATTGTATAATGCTTAATAATGAAAAAAAACTAAAGATCATTCAGATATTATGGGTAACAGCTTAATATTTTTATTGCTGTATGGCCGAATTAATAAAATGACCGGAGCAGTGTTTTGATATGTTACTGCCTCTTTTGAGTCAGGAATTTTTTATTAAGGTATAAAAACTATTTGTCTTAAAAAATCAAAGATATAGATATATTTTTATTATTAAAATTAAAAACTAAAACCGTACAGCATTATTTTGGTCTGTGGCTAACGCCATTTCAAACATAGATTCTTGGTGTTATGAATCGTACAAAAAGAGAATTAAATTTCACCTGCTTATACCGGGATATTTTCCGGTAACTTTTTATAAATCCAGTCGTCATATCCACCGATGCTAAACAAGCGGCAATCAGAATGAGTTCGTCAGAACAAACAAAAGTTGAAGAAAATCTTATTTCGGAGATACTTAACGGGAAGCAGGATCAATACAAAATTCTGGTTGAACGCTATTCACCGATGATATTTCATGTTGTAAGGGGCTTTGAAAAAGACGAAGAAGAGGTCCGGGAGCTTGCACAACAAATATTTGTAAAAGCATACGAAAAACTTTCAGGATTCCGGAAGAATGCCAAATTTTCTTCATGGTTATATAGTATTGCAATAAATCACTGCCGGGACTATTCAAAGGATATCCGGCGTAAAAATAAAAGGATCAGCGAAATGAATTCCCATTATGCAGAATTGTCAACTGATGAGAAAACGCCTCATTTAAGACTTGAGATGCGGGAATGGAAATGGCGCCTGAAACAGGCACTGGAAAAACTGACAATTGAATATTCCGAACCTTTTCTAATGAAGTACCGGGATGGCATGAGCTATGAGGCTATGTCAGAGCAGATGGATGTATCCGTCAGCGCACTCAAAGTACGGGTACACCGCGCAAGGAAAGAACTTAAAGAGATTATAGAAAAACAGGTATAGCTATGGATAATGATCAAACAAACGATGAACTGTTCCGCCGCTTTTTAGATGGTGAGCTAAGTAAAGAAGATGAAAAACGCGCTCTCCATACGGCAGCAGAAAATGATGAAATGCGGAACCTGCTTCGGTTTGAAAGAACTCTTTTTCGAACATTCAGCGGAGAGCCCGATCCGGATTCTTTTACGGTTCCGGAAAATTTCTCAGGAGATGTTATGGAAGTGTTGTCTGCGCAGGAAAACCGTCGGGAGGAAGAAATTTCACCCCTTACTGAACAAATTGCATCTTGGTGGAGGGAAATTTTGAAGCCCCGGCCGGTTGTTTTACATCCGGCTTATGTTGTTACAGCTTTGGTACTTCTTTCTTTTGGAGTTGGTTATATACTGCAAAAC
Source organism: Balneolaceae bacterium (assembly GCA_040882525.1). GTDB lineage: Bacteria > Bacteroidota > Rhodothermia > Balneolales > Balneolaceae > Rhodohalobacter. Next base: position 29,737 of record JBBEBD010000064.1, read on the forward strand.
CAGCAGCAGGTGGATCTTGCATTCACCGAAGTTGAATCTTCCGCACAACAGGTATCAGAAACAGAAGGCGAGATCTGGATTCGTTTTGTCTATTTCGATGATAATGCTGAAAAAATTGAAATTGCCGGAGATTTCAGCGACTGGGAACCTGTAGAGCTTGAGCAGGAATGGATAGAAGACAAACAGGTATGGACTGGACTGATCCCCCTGTCAAGGGGAGAGCATCGCTATATGTTTGTTAAAGATGGGGAAGAATGGGTCGCGGATCCTCTGGCATCCGTTCAGCGTAATGATGGTTTTGGTAATAAAAATTCTGTGTTATATCTATGATAAGACGAGCAGCTATGATATGTTCAGCAATTTTATTTTCAGGTTCAGCAGCATTTGGCCAGGACTGGCAGGCCGCTTTTAACCTCGATTCCAGGGTTGGATATACGACAAATACGTATCTCAATCCTTTTATATCCGACTGGGATCCTTCGGTAAATACCGGTTTTGGATTTCTTGCACCTGTTGCCCGGGTTTCTATGAACAAAAATAATTTTTCTTCGGATATGACAGGGGGTATAGTGTATGAACCCATGTTTGATGGACAACCTTCCTGGAAAGGCGGATTTGGAGTACTCGGTAGCAGATACCGCCTTACGGAAAAACTGTTTGGAGGGGTGGAGGCCGGCGGCAGTTATTTTTCAGGAGCAAGTGAGCAAAAATTGTTCTGGATGGTTCCCGTAATTACTTTTTCCCCTTCACTGTTTACACAGTTCAGGCTGAAAGCAGGATCTTCATTCAGAGAAAGCAGCGTTGAAGAGAGGGAAGGGTACTCCCGTTTTGACAGTTATTCATTTGAACTCGAAACCTGGCCGGGTTTTAATTGGCAGCTGAAAGGCGGGATATATGGGAATCTGGATCAGCCGGCAAACGGTCTCAGTACGGTTATTTCTGCTGATCACCTCTTTACAACATCGCTAAGATTTTCAGTAAGAGCGGGCCTGGAGAGTTATCAGTATCAGGTTGCCACAGAAACAGGGGGTGGCGGACAGCCTCCCGTGGGCGGTCCCCGGCCTCCCGGTGAGCAAATATCCGATGAAGCAGACAGGTTTTTCCGCATCGGTATCAGTAGCACCTACCAGGTTAATCGATCTTTTGCAGTCACTTTGAATGCAGACCATCTGAGCTATTTTTCTACTGTTAGTGATGAAGTACCAACGGATGTTCATATTTCGGCAGGTTTTCGCTACTCATTTTCTCCGGGCCCGGGTACAAAAAGCCGGGCACATGCCGAATGGAAACAAAATGGAAGTCAAACCATTTTTCTCCGGATAAAAGGTGCTGAAAACGGGCAGCTTTACCTTATCGGAGATTTTAATGACTGGGAGCACCCCGGAATTCCTCTGTCACGACAACAACAGAATCGTTACGCAGTGCAGCTTGCTCTGGAACCGGGCGCTTACGAATACAAGATATTGCTAATAGATAGTTCAGGTGAAGAGACCTGGATGGAATTGTCAGATGATACTTACACCGTGCCGGATGGCTTTGACGGGGAGAACGGACTGATTTTTATTGAATGAATATTAAAACCAGAAACATGATGAACAGGAAAAAACAATATATCAGAATAGCAGGCTTGTTATTAATTATATTGCTCTCAGTTGGGAACCTGCGGCCGGGCCAGGCGCAGCAAATGCCCGAGCTGATTGAGCGGGCTCACACAGCCGGAATTGAACAGTCGCAGATAGAATCATTGGTAAACAGGGCTGAACAACGTGGAATAAATGCTGAAGAATTAACAGGAATGTTAATCCAGGCAGTAGCTATGGCTGAACAAAATCTTCCGTATGAAATGATTTTTCAAAAAGCATTTGAAGGGATGGCAAAGGGTGTGCCCGCACAGAGAATGCAGCCTGTATTAGATGAAATTGTACTTAATACAGGAAGGGCTGCTGAATTTGTGGATGTCTGGGTGGAAAAACCTGCTGTTGCAGAGATGGTATCGCGTTCGGGAGGAAATATGAACCGGGAATCATTCCGAAATGAGATGGTTAAAGTAAGTTCTAATGCGTTAAGCCAGAGTTACGACAGAGATCAGCTAAATGAAATTCTAAATACTATTGCGGACGATGAAGCCTTTGAACGGACAAACCCTTCTGGAATATTGACCGCTGTTAATATTTTATCGGATCTTCCGGGTTCATCCGGTGAAAGGAGTTCTACGGCAGGTGTAGTTCTTCGTGCCCTTCGTGCAGGATTTAGTGCATCTGACTTGCAAAAACTGCCTGAAGCGATCAATATGGCACAGCGCAGAAGTCAGCTCCCGGCCGCGGCAGTTGTAGAAGGCGTTTCTCAGCAGTTACAGGGAGGAGTTCCGGCAGCTCAGATTTTGCAAAATCTGTTTAATGGTAATATCGGCGGAGGCCCTCCCGGAAATATGCCTCCGGGGCTTGGTGGAAACAGGCCGGGGAATAATTCAGGAATGGATTAATTCACGTCATCAGGCGCTTTCAAGCGCCTTTTTTTATAAATATTAATTTTTTTTAATCTTTTTTGAAAAATCGGGTAACCCTTTTCCAATTGGTTCGTCTTACCTCCCACAAGCAATTAAAAACTTGATTTAATCTCTAATCAAAAGTAGAACAATGAAAAAAATTAATTTCTTATTTAAAACCTTTGTCCCTTCTCTTTTACTGGTCATGTTAACAGTAACGGGTTGCTCAACCGATAGTGATGCGGGAATGGGAACTCTTGAAGTGAAAATGCATGATGCGCCGGCTGATTATGATGCCGTGAATGTATTCATTGAACGGGTAGAAGTGAACAACACTACCGGGGAAGAAGGCTGGCAGACGATCAGTGAACCCAATGAATCTTTCAATCTTTTAGAACTTACCAACGGAGTTTTTGAAGTAATTGGTTCTGCAGAGCTTGAAACAGGTCTGTATCCTCAAATTCGCTTAATTTTAAGCAGTGATAACAACAGCCTTGTAATAGACGGTGAAGAGCACAGCTTAACAATCCCAAGCGGGGCTCAAACAGGTGTCAAACTAAATGTAAATGCCGAAATCCGGGACGGAATCCAGTATACACTGCTTCTCGATTTTGATGCACTGCGTTCTGTTGTAAAAACAGGGCAGGCGGAGAATCCGGGGTATATCCTTAAACCTGTAATCCGTGCTACAAATGAAGCTCTCACAGGAAACATTGGTGGTGAAGTGAGCCCGGTTGAGGCACGCGCGGTGGTATTTGCTATTTCCGGGACAGATACCCTTTCCACAACTTTTGCGGATACATCAAATGGTGAATTTCTGCTGGTTGGACTTGAGGAAGGTTCATACAGTGTATCTGTTGATCCCAGAGAAGAAGGGTTTACAGGAACTGATATTGATGGCGTGGAAGTAACCGTAGGTGAAACTACAGATCTGGAAGTAATAGATCTGGAGGAGTGATCTTACGCTTATCTACTCTCTTGAATAAAGGCCCCGTCTTGAAAAGCGGGGCTTTTTTTATATCCGGAGCTGTCGCTATTAATCCGGATACCAGTTTTTAAGTCTTACATCCACCTCCACACCGGCATTATCAACAAGTTGTTTAAACTCTTCAATATCCTGCCCGCGGTGATGGTAGGGATATACAACCACCGGCTGAAATTCTATAACTGCATCGGATGCCTGATGAATATCCATTGTATAAGGCAGGTTCATGCAGACGAATGCGATGTCTATATCTTCAAGAGCCCGCATTTCAGGGATATCTTCGGTATCACCTGAGATATACACTTTCTTTTCTCCAAACCCGATGATATAACCATTTCCCCTGCCTTTCACATGGCGCACTGTTTCGTCTCCCGGAATATTATACATGGGAATCGCAAAAACCTGCAGGCCCATCACTTCACCGGACTCTTCGTTTTCGATGATCATAAGATGCTCATCATTTACATTTTCCATTTGATCTGCCACGGCTGACGGAACGACAAACCGGGTATTTTCTGTATCCAGTCCGGCCAGAGTTTCAGGGCTGTGATGATCCCCGTGTATATCGGTTATAAAAATGATATCGGGTGCATCGAAATTTTTAAAAAGGGCTGCATCCCCAAATGGATCAACAAAAATTGTTTTGCCGTCAAACGTAAAGGCAATCGAACCGTGATTCACAGCATAAACCGTCAGGTCCCCACTTTCTGTGGAATGTACATCGGGTTCAGCTGAGAACTGTGCGGACAGTGTGGAGGCAAAGAATAAAACAAACAGAACAGGGAGTGCAGTATATTTCATGATTCTATAAATAGGTTTATTGGAAAGACTCTTTGTGCTGCAAGGGTTAAGCAGAATATAAAATTCAGAGTTTATTTCATAAAGGAGACAGTTTTTGCAATCAGCTTACCCAATTTTTGATCTCCTGTAACCTCAATCCGGTTTAAAGCCTCATGCTCTGTTATGTTTTTTGTGAACATGCGCCAGGCTGTATCATCATCCATTTCAACCTGATTATTCGTTTGATCAGTATCTGCTTTAAAAAGCTGCCACCGGTTTATTCTGCAGGTCAGAATCCAGCTATCGCTTATAACGCCATTAATATTGATTTTTAGTCTTTCATTTTCGATTGGAGCGGCAAACTGCTGGTAAACAGGCGGCACTCCCCTTATCAGAGTATCAATCAGTGGAATCAACCACTTTCCTTCTACAAGAAGAGGCTTCCCTGTGGCTTCACGAATTTGCTGTTGGTGATGCCATTTCTCAGTGTATTCGCGGGCAATATCAAACCAGTTTTCCGATTCTTCTTCGTCCGCCCATCCTACACTGAAAAGAGCCGTTCCTTTAGGATCTAAACTTTTAAGGTGCTTAACTACTTCTGGAGTTATGAACTCAATAAGTTTAATGAGCAATGTTGGACTTAATCTTTTTGAAGCACTCACCCAGGTATTATTCAGTTCATTTAAATAAGTAACCAGAGAAGAATAGCTGTTAACCGGGGAAGAGGGTTCAGGCAGTACGTGCCCGTCACGATGTAGTGACAACCGCCGGAGATCACCATCGAGAAGATGCGCAACAATATCCTTTACATTCCATGATCTGCTTGAGGCAGGATAATTCCACTCTTCAGCGGACATGGATCGCAGCAAAGAAAGAAGCTCCGATTGCACATCTTTAAATACATGCAAAGCATCGTTTTCCGGTAAGGGCTTCATGTTGATGAAATTGCAATTACCTGTTTATTTAGACAGAAGGCGCCAGTGAAAATTCATCCGCATAGCTTGTTATCTGCTCCAGCTCTTCTTTGGTAAGGGTAAAATTCATCGCTTGTGCATTATCTTTTACCTGCTGTTCATTCCGGGCACCAACCAGCACGCAGCCTATTCCTTTTTGATGAGCTGTCCAGTTAATGACCAGTTGTGCTAATGTAGCATCATATTTTTCTGCGATGGGCCGGATTTTTTCCAGCAGATTGTTTGCCCGCCGGATATTTTCATCTTCAAAAAAAGCACTGTCTTTTCGTGTATCGTAGCCGGTAAAAGTATGTCCCGGCTTAATTTTGCCGGTCAGCAGACCCCGCTGGAGCGGGCTGTAGGGCAGAATGTGCATACCTTTTTCTATGGCCTGTGGAACCACATCCTGCTCAATATCTCGCTTGAGCATGCTGTAAGGAACCTGATTTGAAGCAAGAGACACAGTTTCTAAAGCTTCTTCAACCTGGCTGACGCTATAATTACAAACACCCGCTGCACGTACTTTTCCCTCTTTTATAAGCTCTGCAACAGCTCCCATTGTTTCCGCTATCGGTGTGGTGGGATCGGGCCAGTGAATCTGGTAGAGATCGATGTAGTCCGTGTTTAACCTTCTCAGGCTGTCTTCACATTCTTTTTTTACTCTTTCCGCGGCCGCCCAGCGATATATTTTTGTGGGATTCCCGTCATTATCTTCACTATTGAAAGCAAAATGGCCGTCATCGCTTTCCCAGTTCATTCCATACTTTGTCAGAATCTGGTACTGATCACGAGGGATACCGTTTAAAGCTTTTCCTACTAATGTTTCACTTCTCCCCATTCCATAAACCGGGGCGGTATCAACAGATGTGATTCCAAGATCGAAAGCGGTTTGTACAGCTTTTATTGCGGCTTTTTCTTCAGCACCTCCCCACATCCATCCGCCAATTGCCCAGGCTCCGAAAGCAATGGGAGTTACCCGAATATCTGAGTTTCCTAATGTTCTGAGTTCCATAAGTAATTACTCTATACTATTAAATTGAATTTGCCTTGATATTAATTTTCAGGAAGCTGCCAGATATCCACCCGGTTCAGGGCGATATAAGGTACCGCTACCTGGTTTCGCCGGGTGTCTAACCCGATATCAGCGGGGCGTCCCGGTGTATGGATGAGTAGATGATCTTCCCCGTTTGCGATTACATGCAGGCTTGAATCGACCTGGCTGGCAGCTAATAAACGGCCGTTTACAAATTCGATGCCATCAAAATTTCCGCCGCCGGCTGCCCGATCAAATTCTGTTAAAGACTCATCCGAAATATTCCACGCGTGAAAAGTCAACTCTTCATTCCATGGCGCCAGAACCAGCTGGTCACCCGAAGGGGCCAGGGTAATTCCGTTTGGAGAATGAGGCAGGGGATCTGCAATGATGGATACTGAACTGCCCTCTGCTTTATAAAGCCGCGCAGTCCCGGTGTCAGTTACATACAGGTTGCCTTCGGAATCTGCTGCAATATCGTTGAGAAAACCGGGCTCAAATTCTGTAAAATCAATGAATCGTACCTGCTCTCCCGTTGTACTGTTGAAGCCGTGAACTCCGTCAATGTCCGCTGCCCATAAAGTGTCGCCGGTGAAGTACATTCCCCGCGGTGCATGCAGCGGGTGGTTTTCAGTTCCCGTGATAAATTGAAGAGATTCAATGGTACCATCTGCATTTACTTTTGAAATAAAACCATTTTCGTCACGATCTCCACCGCCGCCGGCAAAATTAGATACAAAATAAACATCCTGGGCCGGATCATACCGAACTGCTTCAGGTCCGGAAAAACCCGTGATACTGTGAACACGATCGGTGGAATCCTGAACAGCTTCCCAGGTGAGAGTCGAAGAGTCCCCGGCTTCGTTCTGAGCACATGAAGTAAAATATGCGGCTGAGAAAAATAAAGTTGAAAGGAATATTAATTTATACATGATAATGCCCTTAGTTTTGTTCCTGATTTTATTGATTTACCAGGTATAATGTACATTTTTCCTTTGACATTTGTGAATGTTCATGGCACCTCTGTCTTGATTTGGTTTAATTGTCATTTTACAGGAGATTTCATGATCTCTTTCAATAAATTGTATTTTATAAAACCTGGTTTTAACCGGCTAAAACAGCGAATTAAAATGTTTCAAACCCTTTTAAAAAAAAAATTACTCCCGGCTGTTACACTTCCTGATGCGGATTCGGCTCTCCGCGTGGCTGAAGCATTACTTGAGGGCGGGCTGAATGTAATGGAAGTTACATTCAGAACATCGGCAGCTACAGCCGCATTGACTGCTGTGGCAAAAGAATTCCCGGAGATGAAGATCGGAGCCGGTACAATATTATCACCGGAGCAGGTATCAGCGGCGAAAGATGCCGGCGCTCAATTCGGGCTTGCGCCGGGATTGAATATTAGTGTGATTCGTGCCGCGCAGGAGCTTGAATTTGCTTTTATTCCCGGGGTGGCTACTCCCTCGGAGATAGAAACAGCACTGGAACTTGGCTGTAAAATGCTGAAGCTGTTTCCGGTTTCAACCCTCGGGGGCACAGATTATCTCTATAGCCTTCAGGGACCTTACCATCACACGGGAGTGAAGTTTTTGGCTATGGGAGGAATTAAACCATCAAACCTGAAACAGTACCTGGAAAATGAAATGGTGGCAGCAGCCGGGGGTTCATGGATGACTTCACAAAAGGCAATTGCAGATAAAAATTTTTCTGAGATTACTGAACAGGTAAGGAAGTCTGCCAAAATCATATAGCCGGATATCATTGTGCCGGGGAAAGATTTTCCATTGGAAGGATTAGCCCCGGAACTACGAGATCCATCAGTCGTATCCGCTCTTTTGCAGTGTTGTTTTTAAAGGGGTATAAAAGTATTCCGCGATTCGGTGGTTTGCTACTGGCTCTGCGTTACCTGTAAAATTTTACCTCCTCAATAAGAGTACTCTCTTTGCGGATATCCTCAAATGTGGTATTGAGAGCCCAGTCGTTAAAACAGTCCTTTAACCGTTTCCATACGGGGTGTAACGGGCAGGGTTTGTTATTATCACACTTTTCCCATCCAAATACACAGGGTTGTTCTTCCATATCGAACCCTGCAGCAACAAGCACGTCCATGATCCGGAGTTTTCGGGGTTCAATACTCATCATAAACCCGCCCCCGTGGCCTTTCTGCGAACGGGCATAACCGGCTTCAACCATTTTCCGCATAATCTTCGACAGGTAATGAGAAGGCACATCAGTGAAATCAGCAAGCTCTTTTGAATTTACAGGGGCAGAACCGGTCGTCTTCACCAGGCAGGTCATAGCCCTCAGAGCGTAATGGGATGTCTGGTTTAAAAACATACAGGCTTTAAATTTCGGGGTTTTATATTCAGCCGTTTTTTCACAGCAGATGGAGTATCATACAGATTCCGCAGATCTTTTTGCAAGAGAAAGATAAAAAAGTTTCAATAGACTTGCCTATCTATTAAGAGAGCGGTATAATAGATAACGATATCTATTGAAAATCTCTCTAATGTTTAGCCCATGCTCCTGATATTAAAAAAGGCAGTTCGGTTACCTGTAGAAATCTGGTCTGTGACCCATTCGCTGGCCGCAACAGACTTTTCGAAGCACTGGCTGAAGCTGGCGCTGTTCAGCCTTCTGTTATCAGGACTTTTTTCAGCAGTCATTGTACTGGCACGAACACCGGGACTGGCCGCACTGATTAATGATCCCTTTTTTGCACGAAAATCTCTGGTACTGCATGTTGACCTTGCCCTGGTAGTATGGTTTTACTCTTTTCTTGCCGTGCTGTACATGTCACTGTCGAACATCACATTCAGTTTCCGTACTGCAGCAGCTTTGAAATTGGCCATTCTCGGTGTTTTTTCAATGATAACAAGCATCTTTTTCAAACATGCAGATCCTGTTCTGGCCAATTATATACCTGTGCTCGATCATCCACTGTTTCTCGGGGGCCTTCTTTTACTAGGTGCCGGGCTGGTCCTTACATTTTCAGCAGGCCCCTCAGGTGATACCTGCCGGCCTAATCTCTCATTTTATGTGGAAAGCGCCCGTGATTCCATACGGTATGCCGGCCTTCTTGTACTTGTAGCTATAATCACGATAATCACCTCATGGATCATTACACCCGAAATGGCAGAACGGGCCACATTCTTTGAACTTGTTATGTGGGGAGGCGGACACATCCTGCAGTTCGCTAATGTACTTGGAATGCTTACTGTCTGGCTTATCCTCCTCTACAAGCTGACTGGAAGCGATGCTATTAAAAAAAGTGTAAACAGAACCCTGCTGATGGTACTGGTACTGCCTGCCGCGGTCTCACCACTTCTTTTATTGAACGGCACCCTAAGTCAGCTCTACTACAGCGGGTTTACCCTGCTGATGCGCTGGTTTATTTTTCCCGTGGTATTGGTGTATGCGGGAATTACAATTCGCGCCATTTGGTCTGCACGGAAAAGTAACAAAATTAAAGGCCCGCTGTTCCGGAATCTCTATTTCAACGGGTTGTTTGTCAGCGTTCTGCTGGCACTTACCGGGTTTGTTATCGGGGCTATGATACGCAGTTCTTCTACACTGACACCGGCTCATTACCATGCATCACTGGGTGCGGTTACCGTGGCTTATATGGTAATGGTTATCATTCTAATGAAAGAGTACGGTTATAGTCTCAAAGGCCTGAAAAGTTCAAAACTGGTGAGATGGCAGCCGCTTTTGTTCGGTATCGGCCAGACAATTTTCGTGATCGGTTTTGCCTATGCAGGATTACAGGGCATGGGCAGGAAAATGTTCGGGAGTGATCAAAGCATACACACAGTGGAAGCGATGATCGGCCTCGGGCTGATGAGTACAGGAGGGCTGCTGGCCATAAGCGGCGGATTCCTCTTTATCTATATCGTAGTTAAATCTTATACCAACGGACAAAATAAATAACCTATGGAAGAAAAAAAGATTCAGCCGGTTCGGAAATTGGGGGATCATGAACCTGTGGAAGAAGAAAAAATTCACCCTGTGCAGAAATTCATGGATAATATCTGGCTGTTGCTGGCCCTTGGACTTGCCATACCGATACTGTCATACACTTTATGGGGTATTATAGAGCTTTTATCTATCGAAAAAGGAACCTTACCCTAATTAACTCTAAAAATTAAAGGAAATGAGCATATTTCATCCAAAAGGAAACTGGTTCAAATTTCCAGCCGGTGCGGAGCGCCTCTGGGTTGGCCTGGCACTAGTCTGGTGTCTGATCATGTCTATAACCATGCCCTGGTGGCATTTCCAGGGAAAGCAGAACGCTCCTCAAACAACATACAAAGTTGAACCTTCAGACTTCATACAGCGGGTAAACCAGTTTGTGGAAACAAACAAAGTAGGAGAAATGAGCAGAATTCCCATTGTGGAACCTGAACCGGGCGGTGATGCTTATCTACTTGCCCAGATGTGGCAGTGGTACCCGGTACTAAAACTGAAGAAAGATCAGACCTATCGGATTCATGTCTCATCCGCAGATCTGCAGCACGGGCTTTCCATCCTGCCGATTAACATGAATGTTCATGTACTGCCCGGTTACGACTACGTGATGACGATTACCCCTACCTCGTCCGGAGAGTTCAGTATTGTCTGTAACGAGTTTTGTGGAATCGGTCATCACAGGATGACTGGAAAAATTATAGTCGAAGAATAAATTAACAGGAATGAACCTATGAGTCTTGAAACTGTAAAAAAAATTAGTACGGATCCTGATGAAGGATTAAATGTCAAAAATTTAAAAGATGCGGCTTACCGGGTATGTGAAACAACGGGACTTTCCGTCTTTCTAAAAGCGGAATTTTTTGTAAAAATTAATGCTGTTCTTGCTGTCATTTTTCTTTTGATTGGTGCAGTTGCCGCGATATCCCTCGCCCTCACGCGGTGGTCGAATGTAATGCTGTTAAATGACATCTGGTATTACCGTATGCTAACACTTCACGGTGTGAATATGCTGGTTTTCTGGATCATCTTTTTCGAAATGGGAATACTCTATTTTGCGAGCACAACCTTGCTCAATACAAAGATGTTTTCGAAAAACCTGGCGTATGTCTCTCTTGTTCTGATGGTTATCGGGGCAGTTATGACAAACTATATCATCCTTGACGGGCGGGCAGATGTGCTGTTAACTTCCTACCCTCCCCTGGAGGCCCATCCGCTATTCTACCTGGGAATTATCCTGTTTGCCGTTGGTGCTTTGGTTGTCTGTTTTAACTTTTTCGCAACGCTTTATATCGCCAAAAAGAATAAAACCTATGAAGGTTCAATGCCCCTGGTTACATTTGGAGCCACAACAGCGGCAATTATTGCCGTAGTTGCACTGCTTCATGGTGCCGCCGCTCTTGTCCCAACCTACCTCTGGTTGATGGGCTGGATGGAGATGATGGACCCCGGAACCTACCGGGTTTTATGGTGGGGACTTGGCCACCACTCACAACAGATCAATGTAGCCGCAATGGTTTCTGTCTGGTATTTTGTGGCAACCTTGAGTACAGGTGCAAAACCACTCAACGAAACCGTCTGCCGGGGGGCGTTTATTCTATACATCCTGTTCATTAACCTGGCTGCCGCCCATCACCTTCTGGTTGACCCGGGTCTCAGCTCCGAGTGGAAAATCTGGAATACTTCGTACGCCATGTATCTGGCCGTACTTGCTTCTATGATTCATGGTTATACGGTTCCGGCCTCTATGGAAGTGGCTATGCGACGTAAAGGGTATAACAAAGGAATTTTCGGGTGGTTTGCCAAACTCCCGTGGAAAGATCCCGGATTCTCTGCTGTGGCTCTCTCTGCTATTATATTCGGTTTTATCGGAGGAATAACCGGTGTTACTCTGGGGACTGAACAGATTAATATCATGGCGCATAATACTTTACGAATCCCCGGTCATTTCCATGCAACCGTTGTAGGAGGTACCTCCCTTGCATTTATGGGCCTCTGCTATTACCTGGTACCGCTTATTTTTCAGAAAGATTTCTATATGAAAAAATTGGCGCGGATACAGCCCTGGCTGTTTGGCGGTGGTATTGTGGTGATGTCGCTCGGAATGTCGTTTGCCGGTACCTATGGCGTACCGCGGCGGATCTACGACAGCGATTTCGGCGGGGCTACACTAGAGACAGGATTTGATCCGGTTGCCCATATTTTTCTGGGTGTGCTAGGCATTGGTGGTTCAATCGCCTTTATAGGCTTGCTGCTTTTTATCGGGCTTATTGTTGCCGCGGTATTCTTCGGACCTTCACTGAAAGGAAAACGAATGCCGTCCTGGCAGAGCGACCAGGAGCAAAAGATGACTGATGAACTCATCAGCAAAGGGTATGAAGCCGAAGGGAAAGATTACCACGTTAAAACTCCCGGAACTATTGCCCTGGTTCTCATATTTCTGCTCTGTTTTGCGGTTTACTACTTCGCGAACTGGGCGGCTCTGACAGACCTGTGGCATATTGGATAACAGGATTTCCGGAATCAGTTAACTATGAACATGAACAGTGACAAAAAAGTCACTGTTCGCTACAACTGATAAATTAATTAATAAAAAATAAGAACTGGTAAATCATGTTCGAAAAAATCGAAAACTATTTTATCACATGGCGGTTTCCCGTTTTTATGCTGGTTACTCTGTTCCTGTCCTGGGTCCTGATTATGATAATGGCATTTGTACCTGCCAGCGAAACCGCTTGGGGTGCTTTTGCGGAAGATTTCAAAGTGCTTTGTTTTGGTTACGATCCCGCAACAGGCACTCTTGAATGGATTTACCTGTTCATGTTTACCATTAACCCTTTTTTAATGGCAGTCGTGATTCTGTTCGTATGGCATGAGCCCCTGAAGAAGGTATATCGTTCCCCCGTGATGATAAAAAGTCAGGCTTCACTTGCAGTGGTGCTCGTTGTTGCCGTATCTGCTTCATTTCTGCTAATGTACGAAGTGCCCGCCGGGGAGGACTTTGAATTCCGGCCGGAATCACTCAGAGTTTCATTAACACCGCCTGAATTTAACCTGATCAATCACAGGGAAGAACCTGTAACCCTGCAAGATTACCAGGGAAAAGTAATCATATTGACATCAGTTTATGCCTCCTGTACGGATACTTGTCCCATGATCCTGGACCAGGTAAAAAAGACGATAGATGAACTTTCGGATGACGAACGTGAAGAGGTGGTATTGATGGCGATTACTATGCAGCCGGAAAAAGACAGCCCCGAACTTCTGAATAAGGTAGCCGGATACTACAAACTCGAAAACTACAATGGCCACCTGTTAACAGGAGATGTGGATTATGTGAACTCCATTCTGGACAGACTCCGTGTATCACGGTTTAAGCAGGAAAACTCTGATGACATCAGCCATGCCAATCTCTTTTTGGTTATTGATCGTGAAGGAACTATTGCCTACAGGTTTACGCTCGGCGACCTTCAGCGGGACTGGATGACACAGGCATTGAAACTTTTAGTTAACGAGGAAAAACTGGCAAAGATCAGTGAATCATGAAAGGCAGACTCAGTTACAGCATTCTTAGATGAAGCAAAACTAAATTTCAAAAAACGGAAGCAGATTGTTCTTCAAAAAATCCCCTTTTGCCTTCTCATAAGTTATCATGAATCACTACTCAGACAGAGACTCCCGCCTTGAAGCAGACGAAAGTGACTGGAAATGGAAGGAGTTTAAAACCAATATTGTCCAGGCATCGGAGGCCGGTCCGGATTCAAACCTGCGGGGCCGGAAGTTTCTTGATGCAGTGGATCACTGGTTCAGGAAACTGGATGGAATCACCCACCGGTTTATTTCTCAGGAGTACCATCCGTTTATCCAGGCCGGTGCCATAGCCAATTTTATGTTTGCAGTGGCTCTGTTAACCGGTTTCCTTCTGCTGATCTGGTACAGCCCAAGTGTTCATGCAGCATATGATTCTGTAACAACCATGACGGAAAAACCTTATACAGCCGGACTGGTCCGCAGCCTGCATCGATACAGCTCAGATGCGTTTATCCTGTTTGTGATTTTTCATGCATTTAAAGTTTTCTTCGGCGGACGTTTTACCGGTTCACGCTGGCTGGCCTGGGTCACTGGTATTACCAGCCTGTTATTGATCTGGTTCGATGGCTGGCTTGGATACTGGCTCGTATGGGATGAACGTGCGGCTATGATTGCCACTGCAACCGCTAAAATGGTGGATGTACTGCCATTTTTTGCTGAGCCCCTGAAAGCATCATTCCTGACGGGCGATAGCTTTAACTCCGTTCTGTTTCTTATTGTCTTTTTTATGCACATGCTGATCCCTGTCGGTTTTGGTATTGCAATCTGGCTTCATGTTTCGCGGCTGAATCAGCCTTTGTTCATAACAAATTTCCGGTTCTCAGCGCTGTTGTTCGTCTCACTGGTGGCTGTATCCCTGCTGTTTCCTGCAGATATCGAAGGAAAAGCGGATTTGATGTCGGCACCGGAGGATGTAACCGCCGACTGGTTCTACCTGCTTCCGCTGATTTTAACAGAAAGGTTGCAGGGAGGAGTCTTGTGGCTGATTTTCCTGGCGGGATTTGTGGCTGCCTCCGCTGTTCCCTGGATTATAAAAAGGCGGAAGAAGGACACCCAGCCGGTAGTGAACCAGCTGAAGTGCAACGGCTGTGTTCAGTGTTTTAACGACTGCCCGTATAATGCTATCACAATGATACCCCGGGAAAAAGGTAATCCTAAGAAGAGCGAATTTGTAGCTGAAATTGATCATTCCATCTGTGTTTCGTGTGGTATCTGCGTGGGCTCGTGTGACCCTGTGGCCATCGACTACCCGGAGCTTTCTCCCTGGGAGATTCGCCGGAAATTGGATCACTGGCTCGATGATGAAGAACGGGTTATTGACGACCTTCACGTTGCTTTTGTTTGCGGTAACAGTGCGGGAAGCCTGCTCACCATCGATCCTGATTCGGGGCTTTGCAGGGAGATGCCGGGTTACCTGGTTTGCACTCTACCCTGTGCCGGCTGGATACATCCCTCACTAATAGAAAGAGCTCTTAAAAAAGGTGCAAAAGGAATACTGGTGATGGGTTGTGAGTCAGATCCTGATTTCAGACTGGGAGCCGGCTGGCTGGACGACCGGATGGAGGGAGAACGGCATCCTGAATTCAGAAAAGACCGGTATGAGGTGGATAGTATCCTGTTTCTGAAACTGGATAAACCTGAATTCAGCAAGTTTCTTAAGGAAGCACAACAATTCAGGAAAAAAAGAATTCGAATTAAAAAGAACAGAAAAAGTTTAGGGAGACAAGCTGCTGCAGGAATGGTGATTGCAGGTATTTTAGCCGGTCTTATGATCCTGCCTTCATCAGCCGGTATTTCACTGCCGGAAAGAGATTCCCGGCTTTTCATCTCCTTCAAAAAAGAAGGCGCCCCGGTATATGCAGAACATCAGAATAATGAGGATACACCCCGGCACATGCGCCGTGACAATGTTCAGCAGGTAGAACGCAGATCGGATGTTGCCGTACGGATTACCGCCGGCGGGAAAATAATTTTTGCAGAACAGTACCGCCCAAAAGGAATTTTCCGCAGGGGCTACAGCAGCGGACTGATTGAAGTTTCGCTGGAAGCAGGCACCCTAAACATGGTGGTTGAATTCGGTGATGTCGTAGATGATGAAATTACCTGGGAACAGAGTGATGAAAAGGAATTGCACATTCAAAAAGGTGAACGTGTAGTTCTAAAATTTAACGAACAGGCAGGGTTTCGCTGGTATCTGAGGCAGCGGGAGGAGAAGAATAATAAATAAAGAAGTTTTTCAAACCACTGTATAATACAAAAGCAATGCAACCAGGAACCCTGTGACGGAGATGATAGTCTCCATTACGGTCCACGACTGGAGCGTTTGTTTTTCTGTTAATCCCAGGAATTTGTTAACAAGCCAGAAGCCGCTGTCATTAACGTGCGATAATATGGTGGATCCAGCGGCAATTGCAATAACCAGGAGTGCTTTTTCTGGAGATGAAAGGTCAAAACCCGCCACCATGGGTGCAACCATTCCGGCTGAAGTAATCATGGCAACAGTGGCTGAGCCCTGTGTTATGCGTATAATAACAGCAAGAAGATAAGCAAGTACTATAGGGGCCACCTGGTATGCCAGCATCATTTCAGCAAGAGCTTCACCAACACCGCTGTCAATCAGAATTTCTTTAAAGACTCCCCCGGCACCGGTCACCAGGATAATCAGTCCGGCAGGGGCCAGTGCTTTATCTGAAAACTGCAGCACTTCTTTACCGGAAAATCCCTTATTAAATCCCAGGAAGTAAGCGGCTATCAGTGTGGCTATGGTCAGTGCACTGAAAGGATGGCCGATGAACTGTATCAGGTTTATCCAGAAAGATTCCTGTGATACAAGCTCTTTACTCTCTAAAACATCAAAAATAGTTGCGTTGACAATCAGGAACAGGAAGATCAGAATTACCAGAAGAATGATATAAAAGTCCCATTTCTGTTCTGCAGGATATTCTGTTTTACCGGTTTCACTAAAATCGGGCGGTGCTACATCAATTTTGTTTCCTATATATTTTCCAAAGACAGGGCCTGCCAGTATTGCAGCCGGAATACCGGCGATGAATCCGAAAATAATAACCCAGCCCAGTGATACATCCATAATTTCCGCGACTGCCGTCGGTCCCGGAGTGGGAGGGATGAAAGCGTGTGTAACAGCAAGGCCTGCCAGCAGCGGAATAGCATAATAGAGGGTGGATTTTTTTGCCTTTCGGGACAGCGCGTACACAATCGGGACCAGGATAATAAAACCGACATCGAGAAAAACGGGAATGGAGATGATAAATCCTGTGAGGGTTAAACCCCAGGACGTCCGTTCAGTGCCAAATGTATTGACAATATTCCGGGCCAGTGCTTCAGCTCCGCCTGAAACTTCAAGCAGTTTTCCCACAATTGCGCCAAGGCCGACGATGATAGCAATAAAACCTAAAATGCCACCCATTCCCTCCTGGATACTAACCAGTACATCATCAAATGACATGCCGGCAGCAAGCCCTACAAAAGCACTTACCAGTAAAAGAGATACAAATGCATGAATTTTAAACCTCATAACCAGTGCAAGCAGTAAAATAACGGAGATCACGGTAATCAAAAGAAGGTAAATAGATTGATCAATCATCTGTTATATTTTGATTTTGAAGGTTAATCAGAATTTTTCTATGTGCTGCTGCTGTAATTTCGGCAGTCATTTTTGCTTCAGTATAGTTTATTTTCAGTACTCTACAAGCTTCGGAATAGTAGTTTAGCAAAGGGTTTTCCCCGGCAATCACAACTTGTTCCGGCGGCTGATTGGCAAAAGCGGATAATTCTGAACCGATCAGCAAGCCGCTGAGATAATCATAGTTTTCATCACCCGGGGTTTTTTGCAAGAGGTCCCGGCTGCGGATGGTGAAAAGTGAATGAAGAAGGTTTTCCCTCCGGCTTGCTTCACAGCCGGCTTTAAATGCTTCACTCACTTCAGGGTTTTCGGGTTCTGATACTGAATCTGAAAGGGTGCTTTGTGTGGCAAGTACTTCAAAGAGTTCACCGGTTAAATAGGTTTTGAAGTCTGTAATTGTCCGATCTTTTATAAAAACGTGTTTACTGTGAGTTCCAGGCATTATATAAACCCCATTCTGCAGGTTGGTTTTTTCCGAGAGACCAAGGAGCTGTGTCTCTTCGCCACGTATCACATCGCCGGAAGTACGTATACCGGAAACCAGGTACAGGTTAGGTGTCAATTGATCAGTCGGTTTAAATGATTCTACATAGAGATCAGGATCATCCAGTGAAACCGGCAGTGTTTGATAGGGAAGTTCTTTTAAACCGATACTTGCCGAGGCCATGCCCGATACAACAACAGACACATGATTTAGATTTTGCTGAACTTTTTTGCTCAGGAAGGAAATCTTTTGATCCAGAACGGATAGATAAAAAGCTACCCGGTTTTGGGTGCCGGAGTAACTTTTCCATTGGGAATATGTTTTTTTGATACCGTCATCATCTGAAATACCGGCCAGCACTTCACCCGATTTAAAATCAACCAGCTGAAGCCGCAGTGATGTTGTACCCCAGTCACAGCTCAGGAAAAGATTGTCGGTATGTAATTTATCAGTCACAGCAAATTTATTCTCACTTAATAAAGGAAGAATATCGCATCATTAAAAAATGAATATTTGGTTGTAGCGGAAAGCTAAGGACGGAATGGTTATTACAGCAGAAACACATATTAAAACCTGAGCTCCAGATAGGAATGGATTTCACCAAAAAATATCTTTTGGGTACATTTTGATCAGGAAGAACTCTTTAATAGAAACGACCATTTTATACAATTATCAAAATCTCCTGTAATGAAGAAACCAGTGTATTTTATTCTGCTTCCCCTTGTTCTCGGCCTTACTTTTTGTAATTCAAAAACTCCCTCTAACGATGGTGACGATTGGCAGGTACTTTTTAACGGGGAAGATCTGAATGACTGGATTGTCAAAATTCACCGGCATGAAACGGGGGATAATTACGCCAATACCTTTCGTGTAAAAGACGGAATAATCCAGGTGAATTATGATGAGTACGAAGAGTTTAACGAGCGGTACGGACATCTGTTCTACAAAGATCCTTTTTCATCTTACCACCTGAAGTTCGAGTATCGCTTTACCGATCAATGGCGTGAAGACGCACCCGGTTACACGTACAGAAACAGCGGGGTGATGTTCCATTCCCAGGACCCCAATACCATTCTGAAGGACCAGGACTGGCCCATTTCTGTAGAATACCAGATGCTTGCCGAAGAAACGGAAGGAGAGGCCCGGCCGACGGGAAATATGTGCTCTCCCGGTACCGATGTGTTTTATGAAGGGGAACTGGATCCGCGGCACTGCATCAATTCTTCATCGGATACTTACAAATGGGATGAATGGGTTCAGGCTGACCTGATCGTTTATGGTGATTCCCTTGTAATCCATAAAGTAAATGGTGAAAATGTACTTGAATATACCAAACCACAGATAGGCGGCGGGGTGGCAAATGGTTATGATCCGGACATAAAGATTGACGGGAAACCTTTAACAGAAGGTTATATCGGGCTTCAGGCGGAAGGGCAGGGAGTAGAATTCAGGGAGATTAAAATCAGGGAACTGGATTAAATTTTCGATGTATCTGTCGGGCAGAAAGTCATATGCTAATCCTGGAAATCAGGTTTCAACATACGCTTCATCCTCTTTCTGCTTTAAAATAACTTCACCAATAGCCCAGATAATAATGAAGCCGGCAATGAATAATCCGATATAAAGCCACGGCCGGTCCGGCCAATCGATGATTGTTTGTACATGCCGGTGCAGAAATCCGATCAGAACAGCTCCCCACCAGCCGATTTGTGATAATGTGATGGATAACGTTAACCGAAAAATGAATATACCGGGTACTACATCCTTATCTTTAAATTCCTGCAGTTTTTTCTGAAGCAGGTGCAGAGGATATCCATTAAGTCCAACCAGGCCAACAAAGGCAAGCTTGATCATCATCAGGTTGTCTACCTCACCTTTCAGGATGATCATGGGAATTCCGACTGCCACCATCCCGGCCCAGCCGGTATATATAAATTTTTCAGTGACACCGCTTACATCCACTATCTGGTTGAAACGGACCCGGTCCAGCATCCACAGCAATCCATAAAGATCTGTAACCATAACCGATCCGAAAGCAAGGATCAGAAAACTCAGGTGAAAAAAAAGCAGGATAAAAAACTCTGTTGATTCCATAGTGCAGCAGGTTTACCAATATCTTTTATCTTGATCAGTCTCTCTCACTAAACAACAGAAGATGAAATTGAAAACGTTCAGTCCAGGCGGAGTTGTCTGATAGCGTAATCAAGTAGATATCTGGCAGTCAATTTTCTCCTGAATGATTTGTTTTTCCGACTGGGTTTTGGCCAGATTCCAGGCTTTCTTAAGAAAGTTCTTCGCCTTATCCGGATCAGTATTACTATAAAGCTCACCCATCAGCACAAAATAGAAATGGTTATTTTCCACGTTTAGTTCTTCAGCTTCAGCCAGTGCTCTTTGTGCTCCTTTCACCTTGTACAGTGCATAGATCCTGTTGAGAGCCACACTTGGAGAATAATTAACCTTCAAAAGCTGATCATAAAGATGCAATATGTCTTTCCATTTGGCGGGAGTATCTTCTTTAATACAATGCCAATAGGCAATGCGTGCTTCCAGGTGATAGGAGCTTATTTCGTTTCCTTCCGCAGAACGCTCTAAAAAATACATACCTTGTTTGATCAACGCCGTATCCCATAACTCATCATTTTGCCGGTCATACAAAATGGTACGGCCTCCGGCAGTTTGCCGGGCATCAAACCGGG
This sequence comes from Balneolaceae bacterium, assembly GCA_040882525.1. Taxonomy (GTDB): domain Bacteria; phylum Bacteroidota; class Rhodothermia; order Balneolales; family Balneolaceae; genus Rhodohalobacter. The sequence goes on from JBBEBD010000064.1 coordinate 50,356, forward strand.
AGGCATGGAAACACATGAGTGCCATCAATGCATTTGTCCTGGGTAGATCCGTCTGCTCATTCTGCGAAAGCATCAGTGCCAGGCGCATAGCTTCCAGGCAGAGGTCTTTCTGCAAGACCTGATTTTGGGTTTTAGAGTAATATCCTTCATTAAAAAGGAGGTAAATAATTTGAAGCACATTATCAATTCGGCTCTTAATTTCATTTTCCGGCGGCAGCTCCATCATAATATTCTCCGTACGCAGCTTTTTCCTTGCCCTGAATAGTCTCTTGTTGATGGTCTCTTTATTGGTCAGGAAAGCCTCGGCTATTTCATTAATTCCAAAGCCGCAGAGGATACGCAGAGCCAGTCCTATCTGGGCTTCACTGGCAATGGCAGGATGACATATTGCAAATAACATTTTCAGCTGACTGTCCCGGATGTTTTGAAGCGAAAAATCAGGCTCCGGTAACCCCCGATCCTGTTCCTGCCTTAAGCTGAGCTCAGGGGATATTTTGTCGTCAAATAGTTTTGTCCGGCGGAAATAATACAAGGCTTTGTTTTTAGCAACTACATACAGCCATGCGGTCGGATTTTCCGGCTCACCTTCAATTCCCCACGTTTCTGCCGCCTGAAGAAATGTTTCACTTACAACATCTTCGGCAACTTGAATATCAGACAATCCATACAGCCCGCTGATGACAGCAACCATTTTGGAAAATTCCTGGTGAAATAACTGTTTTATAGTCTGCTGTTCCATATGAACGCCCTGTTTTCCTTTAAGCATTCAGCCATCCGCCGGACAGATCAAAAGTGGAAAGTAGTGTGGCAGCTTTGGCTACAATAACTTATGAACCTGGATTCCAGAATATCCCTATCCCGACAAGTTGCTTTCAGTATCAAATTTAACCTTTTGTGCCTGACCACGGATTCCCGAGTGGCCTGATTTCAACACTGCCGCCCTGATCCAGTGCCGGGCAGCCGTGAGCTAAAGTTGTAGCCTCCTCAAGGTTTACGGCCTTAACAATAATGAAACTGCCCAGCTTTTCTTTAATTTCAACAAACGGTCCGTCGGTAACCACACCACCGGGTTTTAGCACTTTTCCCTCCATCGCCAGGCGCGGCCCGCGGCTGGCAAGTTTTCCCTGTTCTTCGATACCTTTCCACCAATCATTCCATTTCTTTGAGAGTGCTTGCATTTCTTCCTTCGACACATCGCTATAGTCATAACTCGGCTGCCGGAACAGTAACATGAATTCTTTCATCATCGTCTTTTTTTGATGTTGTGTTTGCGTTACAATTTAATGATGAGTGAGGCTTCGGAAACTGGATATTCTTGAATATATATACTTCGGGAAAAACATCTCAGGTGCGGATAAACTCTTTCCTTACTGAATATGCTAATCTTTCAACCCCTTCCCATTAAGAATTTTCGGTAGGCATTTTTCAACCCGCCGCTCTCGTGTTTTAGATTGTTTGGCCCCGGAAAAATGAAGAAGGTATCCTCTTTGCCGGCCGGGGGTCAAAGCTTCAAACGCATCTTTAAGGGCAGGGTTTTCATCCAGTTTCTGTTGAAATTCTTCCGGTACACTGAATTCTTCAGTTTTTTTAAATTCTACTTCCAGGCCGGCTTTTTCTACCTTAATAGCTTCATAAATATACCCTTTCAGGTTAGCTTCCATTTCCACTATTTCCTGAACATTGGTGAACCGGATCTGTCGCGCTGCCTGAACATTCTCAGTTTGTTGGATGAGTATATCATCAGGATCTTTCAGCAATGCACCTTTATGAAACAGGAGTGCACAATATTCTTTAAATCCATGGATTAAAACGACGTTACTTTTTTGAAAGGTGTAACAGGGGTGGCCCCACTTCAATTCTTCGGTCAGCCCACAATTAAGACAGATTGTTCGTAATTTCTCAAATTCTTCCTTCCACTGTTCAGCCTTACTGAAAAACCAGTCAACGTTAGGGTTCATTTTATAGCTTTTTGATTTCATTAATTTCTGCCTGTTCTTTCAGAAATTTCTTTAACACTGCGGCCGGCACTTTTTGGTCAAACCTGATCTGGATGGTTTTTTTTCCGGTTTTGTGCCCTTTTTCTTTAAGGATTTCGCGGTCTTCGCTTTGAAGATCATCCGCCACAAAGCTGACATGGTGTTTGGCCGCGTCAAACCCCGCAAGTATACCGTGATATTTGTAGATGGGTACGTTCCAGCTTATCCCTTCCTCTGCCTCCGGAATCGTCAATGTTATTATTTTCCGAAGTTCTTCCATAATCGGACGAGCTTCAGGAGCTGAATTGGCAATGTAAGCACTAACGGCTTCTGGCTTAGACATTTTCATTTATTGATGAACCGGAACTATTTTTCTGTCTGCAGGCCTGAAATACCATGATACTCCGGTCAGGATTAGTAGTAACAGCGGGCCAAAGAGTGTAATAGCATTATCACCGCTGGCTAAATGTGATATAACAGCACCGGACATGATAAAGAAAAAGCCTGCATAAGCCCATTCTTTAACTAAGGGAAACTTAGGAATAAGCACAGCCGTAACTCCTAATATTTTCCAAATACCCAGTATGGTCAGGATATAGACAGGATAGCCCAGATTTGTTATAACATCTACTTCTTCTTCCATTTCAATTAGTTGTACGATTGCAGTGGAGAGCATTCCTAATGCAAGCCAGACAGTAGCAATCCAATAGATGATTTTACCTGCCCGTCCGGCAGGCGGTTTTATCTTCGTCTTTGTCATTATATCTTATTAAATGCGGTTATGATTGTGTGTGATACAACTTAATAATGATTGAGACTTCGAAAATCGGACATTTTTTTAAAAGACACCTTTGGCAGACTCAGTCTGGATTTTTATAAATGAACTGTGAGTTTGAAATATGCCTGTTTTTTACTGATTATTTGTTCTCAGGCAGGTTTTCGAATTCTGTTTTTTTGCTTTCAAACCACTCGTTCATAGCATCCGGGGATTTCATGCTTTTTTTCATTGCATTCATTGCTTTAATATGGGGCTCATCACCCTTTTGAAACATCTCCATTCCATGTTTTTTGCTCATTTCTGCCATTTCTTCAAAAGTGTTCGCATGAAATTCTTTTTCACAGGCACCGCCCAGTTGCTTACATGTCATTGTTTTCATAATAGTCTATATTTTGTTTCGATTTATTCCATCATTCTACATTCAAAGATGCTCTGTTAAATTTAAGAGCTTTTATTCCAAAAATTCAGGTCTTTAGTAATTATTCTTTCAGCAAAGCGCCTCTGCAAATCCCCCCAGATTTCAAGGGTTGAGTTCAATCCTGCAGCATGATCCTACAGTTTAGGCCCGGACTGTCACGAGCGTTCGATCCTCTTCAGGCTGAAACGTCCAAATCATATGCATGATGCCAGAAAAGGATCTTTTTTAAGGTGGATACTTAATTTTGTGCAATATATTTTTACCTGAGAAGAGAATACAATGGAAACAGGGATTGTCCCGGGCTGATTTTGAAAGTAATCGATTCGGTAGTGGCAGGCTATTTACGAAGAAGAATTAAGCTGACCACTTGACCCCGTTTTTATGCGACAGATTCATATAAGGTTTAATCCTTCTTGTGCCGCGAAGATCGATAGCCATTCTACCTATCTGAAAATAAATCGGCGAGTTTTTCTTCAAGTTCCTCACCATGAATATCTTTCGCCAGAATGATTCCGTTCTCATCGATAAGAAAATTTTTAGGAAGCGCTGTTATGGAATACTCCGCAGCGATGTCATTTGAATAGCCATCAACCGTAGAAACGTTGATCCAGCTTCTGTTGTCTTGTTCAATCGCTCGGAGCCAATTTTGTTTTTCATACTCAATTCCAAAGCCAAAAATCTCAAATCCGGAGCTCTTGTACTGGTTGTACATTCTTGCCAAATGTTCACTTTCTGATCTGCAGGGACCACACCAACTACCAAAAAAATCTATTAATGTATATGTACCGGGATTAACGAGATTAAACAGTGACCTCTCCATGCCGGACGTATCTGCAGCAACAATGTCTGAAACTTTGCCGCCAATGGAGACCTGTTTTAGTATTCTGACCTTCTCTGATACTAATTCTGCTATCTTAAGTCCTTCATGTTGTTCAGAGAAATCAGCGGCAAGGCCTTCATAGTAATCCATGTGTTTATCGCCGTTCCACCGGACCATGGTAGGATAAATAGCGATCGATGTTCCCATTTCTTTCACCGCATGTATCAGGGTATCACGGTAACTTGCTTCTGCTTGTATGACCTGTTTACCGAGCTTCTCAATCCGTGCGTTGTCTTCCGGATCATCATTTTCCAGCAATTTATCTAATTGCCCTCTTATCGGGTAGACCGTTTCTCTCAAAATCTTCGTTCGGTACTCTTCATACTCTTCAAAAAGATCCGTGTCCGGGGAGCCGGATATGTCGTAATTGCCCTCGGAGGAAAAATGAATATTTATTTGTTGACCGGAATCAGCGATAAATGGAACGTCCAGAGAATCGTTTATTCTCAATAGATAAAAATGGGGCTCAAGACTGTAGGATGCTGAAAACGTACTGTCAGCATGTACCGGCAGGGTATCCACAATATCAAACTCATTCGCATTCAAACCTGTTGCCTGGTACAACCGGACGTAATCCTGATCGTTGCTATGTAACTTTCCTTCCAATGAGAAAATAATGTTTTTCTTTTCGGTTGTACAAGAGATACACACAATTACTGAAAGAACGACGAAATAAAAAAAAGATTTGGAGGTCACGGTTTATTAATTTGGTTCAATGTATGGGATGTCGCTGTGGATGACGTGTATTGTATGCATGAAACTTTCCATTCATAGGCAGCAAAAAAAAATACACTTCGCCTACTCAGATAGCAAAGAAAACACTGTTTTAGTTTGTTAAACTGGGCACACCATGACACCACTCGAAAACCGTCTGATCGATGATATGAAATTCTTCGGCTATACCAAATGCACGAAGGAGACCTGGCTCTTATGCTGTCCGGAAAAAAACGAATCATTTCCAAATATCACGGATCAGATTACCAACGAGCAACTCCGCGAGTACCAGCTCTGGCACAAAGACAAATACGAACCGCGGAAATTGTTGATTTTCTCAATTATCCGGCAACGGATCAAAAGGTGGCTCTTCTACACAAAATCAGGCACTGCGTTCCTTTTTTCTCTGCCTTTGCGAAATAATGAGGACAGACACTTGCGAAGCTCATTAAATAAATCCGATGTTTCGTCATTTTAGTATTCTTTATATAACTCTCTTTTGGATTAAAAAAACAGTGAAATAATTTAGAAAAATAATGTAAAAAGCTGGCATATAACACCGCCGGCTACATACCTCAATGCAACTAAAATCCAAAATATCCGCATCATATTTAAACAGTCACCGATTTATATAGAATAATCTGCTTCAGGCTGGTTGCTTAAAAAATACTTGTAAACTTTTCGGTTGCAGGTTCCGCCAGTCATTTAATATCATAAGAATAATATCATAAGAAAAAACCCGAATATTGAAGGGGTGATAAAAAAATCATGTATAACTAAATAATCCAGGACTTGTATGGAGCTTTTTGATGAAGAAATCATGTATAACGCTATTCTCGAAAAAGACACCACTTTTGAAGGCCTGTTTTTTACCGCTGTAAAAACAACCGGAATATTCTGCCGGCCTACCTGCAGGGCCCGCAAACCCAAAAGAGAGAATGTTGAATTTTTTAAATCCACGAGGGAAGCCCTTACCCACGGTTACAGGCCATGTAAAATCTGCAAACCCCTTGAAAAACCGGAAAAGACACCTGGATTTATCAAAAAAATTCTGGATGAAATTTCAGGAGATCCTTCATTAAAATTAAAAGACAGCGATCTGAGAGACAGGAATATTGATCCGAATACCATCAGGCGCTGGTTTATGAAGCATCACGGTATGACTTTTCACGCATACCAGAGAATGTTCAGAATCAATACTGCTTTTAAAAAAATTCAGAATGGTGAATCGGTTACAGCCGCAGCATATGACTCAGGCTATCAGTCACTGAGCGGTTTTCAGGATTCGTTTAAATCGGTATTTGGTGTTTCTCCGTCGAACAGCAAAAAACAGCAGGTTGTGGATATCACCCGGCTTGAAACTCCTCTGGGGCCAATGATTGCCTGTGCTGATGAAAAAGGAATTTGTCTGCTTGAGTTTACGGATCGAAGAATGCTGGAGACCGAATTTAAAGATCTGGCAAAACGGCTGAATGCGACACTTATGCTGGGTGAGAACAGACATTTTAAAACACTGAAAGAGGAGTTGAAGGAATATTTTGAAGGAAAAAGGAAAGAGTTTACAGTCCCGCTTTATACTCCCGGTTCACCCTTTCAGCAGCAGGTTTGGGAGCAGTTGAAAACGATTCCTTATGGAGAAACCAGGTCTTATAAGGAGCAGGCAATTGCCCTCGGTAACCCGGAAGCTGTACGTGCGGTTGCTAACGCAAATGGGATGAACCGGATCTGCATCATCATTCCCTGCCACAGGGTGATCGGGGCAGACGGAAAACTGACAGGCTACGGCGGCGGATTATGGCGGAAAAAACATTTGCTGGATATGGAGCAGGCGGTTCTTCAGACGGCCCCGAATTAGAAACCTGATATGAATATATTAAGTTCTGTCTCAAGCAGGTTTTTGAGGTTTATTTGCCATTCTGAACATGGATTTTGCTTTAGTTCTATTTCTGATTTCCGCCTGCTAACGTGATATAGCACTCCTATTAGTCAGCTTCAGAGCAGAGGTTCTTATCTTAAATAACTTTTGAGCATTTCTACAAAAAAAAGCCGCTGTAAAAGTGGGGGCGGAGTAAGTCTCTGTTTAACCCGCTTATTCTAATTAAAAACAAAAGTTATGAAAATGCTAAAAGCAGTAAGTGTATTACTGACCGGCCTGTTGGTAATGATGGTCAGTGAGATGCAGGCGCAGGAAAACTTCGAAGAGATAAAGATTACTTATAGCCTTAAATACAGCGAGTCGGACTATAACAACCTTCAGCGAACAGCAGAACGGGGTATCACTCCGGAAGAATTTGGGCGATGGCTGAGCGGTAACGGAGATGTATTTTTTAAAACAGAGGGCGGAAAATCCCCTGATACGGCAGAACTGACTATACTTGCTGTAAATGAAAGCGGAAATATCATTGGCGAGAGCAGTGAACAGGTAAGGGTGTCAGAACGGCCGTCTGCATTAAATCGTGTAATGAACTCAGGTGGTATTGAACGTGCCCTGGACCGGTTTTTCCCGGGAGGCAGCTTTTTCCCGTCAGATATCTTCTTTCCCGGCGATACGTTATTTCCCTCCGATACATATATTACCGTTGTGGACGGATACCGGCGTGCCGGAGTAAATGCCGCGCAGCAGGCATTAAACAGAAGTTCGTCTGATGATGGAATTATTGCTGTAGTACTGATCGTCAGGCCGGGCAAACTGGATAATAATATGCAGGCAAGTCTCGGAGGTGCCGTTTTTGTTGGCAGCCCCGGACGGTAACTGAAACTAAACTGCATTGAAAATACCCAACCCGCCCGGCATCTCCGTCCTTTAGTGTTCTGAGCCGTCAGGTGGGAATTAGGCTTGTAAAAAAAAGTGGGTGTTCAGTTATTTCTCCAACATCTCCAGAGTTTTTCCACTCTTCCGGAATGAAAATAAAAAGCCATAATGTTTGGCAATAAATAAACATTCATAGTCAGGGAGAGCCGAAATGAAGGTAAAAGAATTGATAAAACAACTTGAACAGCAGGACCCGGAGCTTGAAGTTTTATGTTTTAGTGAAGACGAAGATATACTACCGCATGATGAAGATTTCAGGCTGTTTCAGGTAAAAAAGGTAGTAAACAGCGAAGATGAGAATAAAGATGAATCTGTTTCATCATCCGGTAAAATTCCCAGAACCGAAAATCATGTATCCGTTTTGCTTTCATCGGATTAAATGGAATATGCAGAAGGTTCAGGTCTAGAACTTTTACCTCATTTGCAAGTCCTATTACTGGTTGTACTTGATAACGGTTTGCAACCTCCTTATCTATCAGGGAAACCAGAGCAAACCTCCAAACAGAAGAAATGGATTTACAGATCAGCGGAATAGTTAAGGAAATACTTGAAGAGCAGTCAGGAGAGGGGAAAAACGGGCCGTGGCGCAAGCAGGATTTTATCCTTGAAACTCCGGGAAAATACCCGAAAATGGTATGTATAACCCAATGGGGAGACCAGATTGATAAAAATAATATCACAGAAGGGGAAACTTTGACAGCTTATATCGACCTTCAGAGCCGCGAGTTCAAAGGGCGCTGGTATACTGATGTAAAAGCATGGAAAGTGGAAAAAGGCAGTGGCGCCGCATCAGCCCCGCCGCAGCCGGATGAGAATATTATTGATATGGGGCCTCCCGTGGATGAAGATGATATTCCGTTTTAACCGGGTTATCCTTCTTCTTTAACCTCGTAAAATTTTTTATTGAGACTGGCCTGCATGGATTTCGGAATCAATCTTCGCGTGAATGTAAGGGCTTTATTACTCATACCGGGAATAATGATTCTTTCACCATCCATAAGAGCTTTATAGCCGCTTTCAGCAACCTTCGATGGTTTCATCACCATACCATCCTGGAAAATACGTGAGTTCTCCATATCCGCGCGTTCGGCAAAATGGGTGTCTGTGGGGCCGGGACATAAAGCCGTTACCGTTACACCGGTACCTTCCAGTTCATCACTGATGGCTTCGGAAAAGGATACAACAAATGCTTTGGACGCGTGATATACAGCCAGCAGCGGCCCTGGCTGAAAACCTGCAACAGAACCTACATTCAAAATCTTTCCATCGCCCCGGGTAACCATATCTTTCACAAACAATTTAGTGAGCCGGGTGGTTGCCTCAATGTTAAGCCTGATGATTTTGATGTCTTTTTCAATATCGCTTTCATGGAATTTTTCTCTTTGCCCTACACCGGCATTATTTACAAGTACATCAACCTGGATATTATTTTTTTTCAGATGGTCGTAAATCTCCTGTGGTACATGTTCATGAGTAAGATCTTCGGGAATTTCAGTGATATCCACAGAACGGTTGTTTTTTATTTCGTCCGCTGCCTGCGATAATTCCCTTGCTTTTTCGGCAACTATAACAAGATTATAGCTGTTGTTTGCAAATTCATTTGCTAATGCTTTTCCGATTCCGCTGGATGCTCCTGTAATAAGTACTGTTTTCTGCATGATCTGTTTTTCTCTTGATCGTTTTTTGCATAACGCATAATTATCAGGATTCTTTCTTTTTGTTTTGAAAACACAGGAAAGATATCATTGCAATTCCTTTGACCTCTATTCCGTTGGAAAAAAGAATCAGGAGATTAATAAAAAGCTATGGCCACCAAATCCCAGTGGGTAGAAGTTGGAAAACGCAGCCTGGAACTGTCAAATCTTGAAAAATTACTGTTCCCCGATGATGAAATATCAAAAGCGGAAGTTATAGAATATTACCTGAAGGTGAGCCCGGTTCTGCTGGATCATATCAAAGGCCGCCCGCTTACCCTGATCCGTTACCCCGATGGGATTAAAGGGCAGAAATTCTATCAAAAAAATACTCCGGAATGGGCTCCCGAATGGATTGAATCTGTTTCCCTGGGGTCTGAAGAAAAAAAAGATTATGTGCTTGCAACAGAACGGGCTTCTCTGATCTGGCTGGCTAATCTGGCGGCACTGGAGCTGCACCAGATGCACCGCCGGAGTCCGAATTTTGATCAGCCCGATTATATGGTCTTTGACCTTGATCCGTCGGAAGATGGTGATTTTAAAGATGTGGTGGATATTGCATTTCGCCTGAAGGAACACGTGGAGCAGTATGGATATCATACATTTGTGAAAACCACGGGAGGGAAAGGCCTGCACCTGGTTACGCCGCTGCTTCCGGAAAAAGAGGTTCAGGAGGTTTTTGAGGCCGCTAAAGAAATTGCACAATCTTTCGTTCAAAAATTTCCGGATGAACTGACTCTGCAGATCAAAAAAGATGCCCGGAAGGGGCGGATGCTAATTGATATCTACCGGAATCGCAGCAGCCAGACAATTGTCTCTCCATACAGCCTCCGGGGACGGGCGGGTGCGCCTGTTTCCATGCCGGTTAGCTGGGAAGAACTCCCTGAAATTGATCATTCATCGCAATATCATCTCAGAAACGCTTGGGAAAAAATAGAAATTGAAGGAGATGCATGGGAAGGTATCGGCGGCTACGCCGTACATCTTCACACAATACGTGCCAAAGAGGATGAAAAACCCCTGCCGGACTCTCCATATCGTAAAACTCCGGCACAGCTGGCTGAATATGAAAAGAAACGTGACTTCTCGAAAACCAGAGAACCGGGAAATGAAACAGGTGCAGGTGAAGGTAACCGCTTTGTGGTTCACCGGCATCATGCCACACGCCTGCATTACGACCTGCGCCTGGAAGAAGATGGGGTGTTGAAATCCTGGGCAGTGCCCAAAGGCATGCCTCATCGCCCAGGCGTGAAGCGGCTGGCGGTTCAGACGGAAGACCATCCCCTTAAATACCTGACATTCGAGGGATCCATCCCAAAAAATGAGTACGGCGGGGGTGAAATGTGGATCTACGCAACAGGGAAATATACCATCACAAAAAAAAAGAAGGACGGACTTTATTTTCGGCTTGAAAGTACCGGTTTTACAGGTGAGTACAGGATGCATAGAACCAGGGACCGTGAATGGCTGCTGGAAAAAGTGGACCCTCCTAAAAAAAACTGGCTGAACGATCCGGTAGAGCCGATGCAGGGGGAAAGCGTGATTGTACCTCCAAAAGGAGATTATCTGTATGAGGTGAAATGGGATGGAATACGGGCTTTGATCACCTTGGAAGAAGGAAATATCAGGCTGCACAGCCGGAATCAAAATGATATCACAGATAAATTTCCTGAGCTGCAGGAGATACCGGATGCTTTTCGGGCAGCAAACGGCCTGTTCGATGGAGAAATCGTATCTCTTGATGAATCGGGAAAACCTTCTTTTGAAGGGGTTATCAACCGGCTGAAAAGTTCCGGAGAGACAACTATACAAAAACTTTCGAAATCTCGCCCGGTGTACTGTTATGTTTTTGATTGCCTCTACCTTGATGGCCGTTCTCTTGTAAACGAACCTTTCTACCGCCGCTATGAATGGCTGGCCGATTCGATCAAAAAAGGAAGCCGGTACCGGTTAAGTGAGGTAATGGAGGATGGAGAAGCTTTGTATAAAGCTGCACAACAACATCACCTGGAAGGAATTATGGCGAAAAAAAGAGACAGCAAATATTTCACCGGAAGACGTTCCAGCCTGTGGCAGAAGGTGAAGATACGTCATACGGTTGATTGCCTGATCATTGGCTATACAAAGGGGAAAGGTGGGCGGTCAGGACAATTCGGAGCTCTCCATCTGGCAGAAATCCCCGATCAGACAGGAGGCGGACACGGTGGCGAACTGATCTACCGCGGAAAGATGGGAACAGGATTCAATGAGCAGTCGATGAAAAAAATTTATAATGAACTGCAAGAGCTGGAAACGACGAAAAAACCCTCTTTGAAAAATATTCCGGATGATAAAAATACCACATGGGTGGAACCGGAGCTGCATGTGGAAGTGAGTTACGGGCGGCTTTCGGCTAATGGGTTATTTAAAGAAGCTGTTTTTGTACGCCTGCGACCCGATCTGGTTTTGTAAAACATGGTATGTCTTTTTCCGGTTTTACCCAATAGCTATTTAATGCCTTTGCCTCTGGATGGAGAGACATACCAAGTTTACCCATCGCTCTGTGCAGAATTCCTCCTTTTTTTTGCTGGAATTAGCCAGGGTACAACCTCAGGAAATGCCAGGTTTTTCCCGATTCAGGCGAAGGACTCCCGGCTGACGATTTCCCTCGTCTGCCGGGGGTGATCAAGGCTCACGGGATTACCTATCCGCCAGACGGAAAATGCAACCGTCAGACGAGGCTGCGTAAACATGGTATGTCTTTCAGTTGAGCAGTAGCGACTTTGTGGTCCGAGACATACATGTTTATCCCGCTATCTCCACGCGGCCTCACTCTTCTCTTCATAGTGTGCAAAAGCCTTTGTCAAACCCAATAGCACTTCAGCTGAGGTTTCAAAAAGAGCTTTGGCCTGTGGATCATTTACTTTTTCAATATCTTTTCGCAGATGATCTGCCATCCCCTGTAAACCGTTTCTGATATTGCGGGCATGTTCTGCTGGGTCCGCCGTTTCCATTTCTTTAATAACTATTTTCTCCATGACAACCTCTTGATCGTTTTTTCTATTTTTGATGGTATGTAGTAACGCCAGAAAATAAATGGACATTGCCCGAACCTGTGAGATGTTTCATATGTTTCAGATTCGCAGAGAGGTATAAGTTCGTAAAATTTTGAGTATCAGGGACTAATCATCTAATTTCAATTTCATCATTTTTCAGGAAAGACGGGATGAAATACCAAAACTATTTAACTACGGATTCAGATAAAACGACAATACTGATCAGGTTTTTGGTTGGGGTGGTTTTTGGTCATACGATTTCAGCCGATGGGATCATAAAAATAAACACAGAACAGATTGGAAACTGAGTTAAAACGTACCATTAAAACATCCGGAGCCGTATTGATGGGAATGGGTTCTATCATCGGAACCGGGCTTTTTGTGAGCCTTGCCATCGCGACACAGATTGCCGGAAACGGGATTCTCATTGCTATTGTAATCGGTGCGGTGGTTGCTGTATTCAACGGTTTAAGCAGTGCACAACTTGCTGCTGCATACCCGGTCAGCGGTGGTACGTATGAATATGGATACAGGGTTCTGGGGTCGTACTGGGGCTTTACGGCCGGATGGATGTTCCTGATAGCAAAATCCGCTTCAGCCGCCACAGCTGTTCTTGGATGTGCGGGTTACCTTTTGTACCTGCTTGAATTCAACACCCCTGACTGGGTGAATGTAGCCGCCGGACTGGGTATACTGACTGTTGTCACTTCTCTTGTGTCAGGGGGTATCAGGAGAAGCAATACGGCTAATGCACTTATTGTATCTGTAACCATATTCGGCCTGGTTGCACTGGTTGCAGGTGGAATTTTTTCCAAAGGTCTGCCGGTTCAGACAATTACAGATTCCCTGACCGATTTTTCCGTGGATTCCGTGCTGTATGCATCTGCCCTGATGTTTGTAGCCTATACCGGCTACGGCCGGATCGCGACCTTGGGTGAAGAAGTGGTAAATCCTGCTCAAACCATTCCGAGAGCGATTATTCTGAGTATGACTTTTATTGTTCTGCTCTACCTGGCTGTGGCCATGACTGCTGTTTACGCGATGGGGGCCGAAGGTTTTGGGCAGACAATAAATGGTGAGGCCGCGCCTCTGATGATTGCAGCTGCTGTGATTGGGATTCCCGGCCTGGCAACCGTCGTTTCCGTTGCTGCTATAACGGCCATGGTCGGTGTGTTGCTGAACCTGATACTGGGCCTTTCGAGGGTGATGCTTGGTATGGCCCGGCGCAGGGATATTCCAACTGTATTAAGCCGGGTGAATCCAAAAAACCAGAGCCCTGTTATTTCAGTATGGATTACCGGTTTACTAATTGGACTGTTGGTTCTGAGCGGGGATGTACGGTTTACCTGGTCATTCAGTGCTTTTACTGTTTTAATTTATTACGCGATCACCAATTTGTCCGCTCTGCGCCTTCCACCTGAAAACAGGTTATACCCAAGGTGGATACCGGCCGCAGGATTAACTGGATGCCTGACCCTGATATTCTGGATTGAGCCTCAGATATGGATATTCGGTGTGATTTTGATTGCAATAGGTATTATCTGGCACGTGATCGGGTTGCGGAACAGAGAAAATTCGTCTTGAGGGGGTGCAGATAATAATTGCCACAAGGAGAAATTCTTCTTAAAAGATGGATTCTTATGATAATTTAAACAGACAACCGTTATTTATGCAGGTACTGTAAGCAATCATCAAAATAAAACCCATTTATTGTTAAAAAGAATTGATTAAAAAGAGAGAACAACTATGAGAACCATCTGGAAAGGCCATATTCAATTTTCACTTGTTTCAATCCCCATACGATTATTCACAGCTGTTGATTCAGGGAAATCCATTAATTTCGATTTACTCACAAAAGATGAACATCACCCGGTAGGCTACACCAAAACCGATAAAATTACAGGACAGCCGGTCGACAAAAACGACATTGTAAAAGGCTACGAATATGAACCCGACCGGTATGTGATTATTGAAGATGAAGATTTTAAAAAAATTGAACCGAAAATGTCGAAAGTAATTGAAATACAAGGATTTGTAAATGAGGATGATATACACCCCTCTTTGTTCGAAAAGCCATATTTTATAGGCCCTGAGAATGAATCCGCTGCAAAAACATATAACCTGTTTTTAAAAACCCTGGAAGAAAGCGGGAAAATTGGGGTGGGTTCTGTAGTGCTTCGTAATAAAGAGTCTCCCGTCCTTTTAACTCCTCATGAAAATGGAATCCTGATGTATAAATTACGATTCCCGAATCAGATGAGAAGTATGAAAGATGTGCCGAACATTGGTGACGGAGAAGTGGATAAAAACCAGCTCGAGATGGCCAGTAAACTGGTGGATTCCATGACGCGGGATTTTTCCGAAATTGATATGGAGAATCATTATTATGATGCTATGAAAGAGATGGTGGAAGCCAAAGTGAAAGGCGAAGAAGTGGTAAGTGTTTCCGAAGAAGTGCCTGAAACCAGGGATATTATGACTGCACTGAAAGAGAGCATTGAATCTTCCAAAAAACCCATGGAAAAAGCCAGGGGTAAAGAGAAAAAACAGAAAACGAAAAAATCATCGAAAGGTAAAACCGGTTAATATAAATATAGAATATCCAGTAGTATGAATGTGATAAACATACAGTCCCTGAACCCGGAAAAGTTTGGATCACGCCGGGTGGGGCACAAGAAACAAAATAAACAGCAACTCGATCTTTTTGCCGAAGGAAAAGTATTGCAGTTACATTCACAGTCTGTATTTGAGGAAGCCCTGATGCTGGATGAAAAAGGAAATACTGAGGAAGCCTGCAGGTTATATCATAAAGCAGCAAAAGAAGAAGAACATGCCGCAGACGCATATTGCAATCTTGGTATCTTAAAATGCCGCGAGGGCAAAATGGCTGAGGCTGTTCACTTTCTTACCCTGGGCCTTAAGCATAACCCCCGTCACCTGGAAGCACATTTCAACCTGGCGAACCTTTACGCCGAAACAGGAAACCTAAAACTCGGAAAGCTGCATTACGAAGTTTGTATTAAAATTGAACCGGAGTTTACGAACAGCTATTTCAACCTGGGACTAACCCTTGCCGCTGCACAGAAATATGAAGAGGCAATCGAAATATTAAAACAATATTCTGAACGGGTGTCGCCGGAAGACGGGAAAGACGCAACGGATATGATTTTAAAACTGCAGCTGATGCTGAATTCCACTCCGAAATGCGGGTAAACCGAAACGGGTTAAACTCAGTTCAGTTTTCCGGCTTGCTATCGTTGATAACATCGACATATAAGTTTCATGCGTCGATATTTTTTTATTAAATCGACATAATTTCACCAGGTGCACATTCCGCTGCCTTTACTATTTTATCCGGAGAGAAGCTCAAACAGCCTGACGTTCAGATACAAATTTTCACGGCCCGACTGTTTGCTCTTCAGGATGTCAATTTTTTCCAGTTCCCTGAGATATTCTGCTGCCGTCTGACGTTTTGCAATTCCCCGGTCAACGAGCGTTCCGGTTTTACAGTATGGCTGTTCAAACAATAGCTCGATTAATTCTTTTGAATAAACACGTGCAGGCAGCTTCTCTTTGGCGTATAAAATTGTTTCGTCCATCAGCGAGCGAATATCATTAATCCGTTGCATGGTTTGCCTGGAAGTATCCCTCACCGCATTCAGCATAAAAAGAATCCAGGATTCCCATTCACCCTTTTCAGTTACACCTCTCAGCAGGCGGTAATATTCCGATTTATTCCCGATGATGTAATCACTCAGGTAAAGAACCGGCTGATGAAGCAATTTCGTCATAATCAGGTAGAGGATATTAATAATTCTTCCGGTCCGCCCGTTACCGTCATCAAACGGATGGATGGCTTCAAACTGGTAATGAATAATGGCCATCTTTACCAGGGGATCCGCATCATGTGCGTTTTGAATATACTCTTCCAGGTTTTTTAACAGGTCACGGATTTTATCCTCACCCTCCGGCGGCCAGTAAATAATTTTTTTGGTGTAGGGATTGGCTATTACTGTGCCATCCGTATTGCGTAAACCCGCACCCGTTTGTTTTATAATTCTCATTAAATCAATAAATAATGTGGTGGAAAGCGGCTGCTCATTCAGCTTTTCAACGCCCTGCCGAAGGGCCTCCCGATATCGCAAAACCTCTTTTGTATGCGGATCTGCTTTGGCGTCATCGGCAGTGAGCGCTGTAAAAAGTTTATCGTTGGTCGTTACAATGTTTTCAATTTCGGAACTTGCTTTTGCCTCCTGCAGAATTATAGCATTGAGTAAAATAGCCGGGTTTGGCAGGTTTTCAGATTTTCCCTTCAGTTCGGCAAGTACCCGGTTTGCCGTGATTGCAGCCTTTAATACCTCAATGCTTTCCACATCTCCTTCAGGAGGCAGGTAAGGAAGGTTGTTAAAGGGCTTGTTTCGTTCAAAGGTCATTTCAGTAATTTTGATGGAAAATATGTCGAATAATAATCAATATTTCGACATATAACTAATTCATGTAGATAATATCGACATATTCTATATGTCTGGCTGGCTTCACCGGTAAACTGTATGGAAATTAACTATTTGATGTGATGTGGGCTTTTCTTCCGGTAAAATATAATGTTTTTAACCCAGCGCCTGTGCCAGGTCGGCTATAATATCCTCCGGATGTTCCAGGCCAATGCTGATCCGGATTAACTTTTCCGGTGTCGCAGAGTCATCCCCTTCGCTGCTCCGGCGATGTTCCCAGGTCGTTTCCACGCCGCCAAGACTTGTGGCTCTTTTAATGAGCCTGGATTTTCCAACGATCCGGATCGCATCACTGCCATTTCCGTTAATCAGAAAAGATATCATTCCGCCATACCCGCTCATCTGTTTTTTAGCTGTTTCATGGCCGGGGAGGGAATCCAGTCCGGGATAAAAAACTTCATCTACCCGGGCCTGTTCTGTTAAATAATTGGCTACATCCGCCGCATGTTCATTATGTCCACGCATTCTGCAGGCGAGGGAGCGGGTGCTTCTGCTCAGCATCCAGCAATCATGAGGTGAGGGTACGGCACCGCCCATCCTCTGTATCAAACGTATTCGTTCAAAAAAATCATCCTCTTTTTTTGTGATGACAGCCCCTCCCAGGATATCACTGTGCCCGCCAAAATATTTGGATGTGGAGTGAAGTACCAGGTCGGCACCCAGCTTCAGCGGAAGCTGGTTCACAGGTGTGGGCCAGGTATTATCCACAAGAGTACGAATGTCTTTTGATGAAGCGAGATCGCAAACGGCAGCTATATCCGTAATACGCATCATCGGGTTTGACGGCGTTTCCAGCCAGATCAGTTTCGTACTTTTTTTGATGTGCTCTTCAATCTTTTGTATTTCCGTCATGCGGATAAACTCGGCGTCAAGTCCCCATCGTATCATCAGGCTGTTAATCATTTTACGATTACCGGCATATACATCATCTGGTATCAGAACATGATCACCGGGATCCAAAGCCTGAAGAACAGTCATTGCCCCGGCAATACCGGATGAAAAAGCCGCCGCGGCACTACCCCCTTCAAGCGTTGCAATAAGATGTTCGAACTGGTTCCGGTTGGGGTTGCCGAGCCGTGTATAATGAAGATCGTCTTCCCTGCGGCCTTCACTGTCTATTTCATAAATCGTGCTTGGAGAGATAGGGGGGATAATAGCTTTAGTAGAAGAGTGTTCGATATCAAGCCCGGTATGAATGGCTTTGGTTTCAAATCGCATATAATAAAATTGATTTCTGGTTTACCAGATAAGTTACGAATAATCCTGCACCCCCTATAGGTCATGCTGAATTTTTCCAAAGGCATTCCTTATGGGATTTTAGCATCTCCATTTTAAATCAACAACTATTTTTATTCTGAGTTTTTCATACTACATAGCTTCATTTTTTGCCAGTTTATCCCGGATGACAGATTGAAGCTGATCCGCACGTACTACTCCCGCCTGTTGCCATAAAACCTGACCTTTTTTGAATAAAATAAGTGTTGGAATACTTCTGACCTGGTATCGAATGGCAACATCCGGATTTTTTTCCGTATCAATTTTGATGATGTTGATTTCATCACCCATGCGTTTTTTCAATTCTTTCAGAATCGGGGGCATCATCCTGCAGGGGGCACACCAGTCTGCATAAAAATCAACCAGGACGGGTGTTTCGCCCCGGATAAGTTCAGAAAATGATTTAGATTTAATGTCTTCTTTCATTGAGAATCTTTTTAAGTTTAAACGGATTTTTTTTGGAAACATTACAAAGCTGATACAAGAAAAGCTATTAAGACTACAACAATTAAATCAACTTGTTAGTTAACTGGCCTGCTTTTTTTTCTTTTTTGTTTCCTGTACACTTTCCTGAAGTGCAGATGCTGATTTTAGTTTCTATTCAACCCGTTGGATCAGGCGTTAAATGTCCCCCGCGCACTGTGGCCCCGATAACAATCGCGGCACTGATCACTACAAAATTTTTGATAATGTACTGTCCCTCCAGGGTCAGCCCAAATGGGATCTGTGTAAACACCTGATCGGGAAAAAGCACAATGGGCGACATGGTGCCGACCATCTGAAAGAGAAGCAGTAATATGGTGAAACGAAGCCATTTACCGGATAACATCAAAGCTCCGATTAATACCTCCAGTGTGGCAAGTAAAAAAATAGATACCTGCGGAGGAATCAAATCGAACGTCATCAGGTTTACAGTTGCGATGGCAAGATCTTCAGCAGGACTTAATCCTGGAAAATATTTCAGCGCACCAAACCAGATAAAGATCAAGGCGATGCTGTATCGCAAAAATTTAATGCCATGATCGGCCATCCACCGGGTGATCAGAGGATCAAGAAAAGAAAAGAGACGCATAATTTATAAGCGGGTTTATTTAAGGAAAAATATCAAATTTTATGTGCTGATATGAACACTTCGTTTTTTTAAAAAATTTCAAAGAAGCTCTGCTCATCCTTTCGTTTCTATTTAATCTCAAAAGATATATCATCTATCTTCTGTTAATCTAATTCAAAACAAGCGAAAATATAATATGCAGGTTTATTTAAATGGCTCTTATATGGAGCAAAAGGAAGCAATGATTCCGGTTGCCGACCGCGGATTTATTTTTGGTGATGGGATCTATGAAGTGATCCGTGTGGTGGATGGACGATTTTTTATGGAAAATGAACACCTGGAACGGCTGGATGAAGGCCTGAAAGGCCTGAAGATTGTACTTTCATCAGATCAGCGGAATTCGATTCCTGAGATCAGCCGGACTTTATTAGAGAAAAATGATCATCTTAAAGGAGAAGCCACTGTTTATTTGCAGGTATCCCGTGGTGCGGCATGGCCCAGAACCCACACTTTTCCTGAGCCATCAGTGGCTCCAACCTTATATATGTCTGCCGCTGCATTCACCCCTCATACCAAACTCCATGAACAGGGAGTGGACGCCATTACCTTACCGGATGTACGCTGGGCCCGGTGTAACCTGAAAACGGTAAACCTGCTGCCGAATATACTGGCAAAACAAAAAGCAAAAGAGGCGGGTGTAAACAGTGCGGTTATGATTCGCGATGGGGTGATTACCGAAAGCCCGAATGCCAACATTTTCTGTGCCCGAAACGGGAAACTTTATACCACGCCGGCTTCAAATTATATTCTGAAGGGAATTACACGGAAAGCTGTTCTTTCTATTGCAGAGAAAATGAACATTCCTGTTGAATTTACACCGGTTCGCCAGGAAGAACTGTTTGAGATGGATGAGTTGTTTTTCTCCGGAACCACCACAGACATCCAGCCTGTTACAGAGATAGATGGCAGGAAACTTGGCAGCGGAAAACCGGGGCCGGTTACAAGGAAGATACAGGAAGGTTACCGCAAAATACTTTATAAAGGCTAATTCAACCGAAGAAATATAAGACATAAAAAAAGCCCGTTTTCATTGAAAACGGACTTTTAGTCTTTTAAAAAAGGATCTCTTTTTTATTCGTACGTTAAGCTTCTAACTTCAACTGCACTCAGACCTTTTGGTGTTTCTTCTACGGAGAATTCAACTTCTTCGCCGTCTTCCAACCCTTGATTTGGGCCTAAGTTTTCTACGTTATTTCTGTGAACAAAAATATCTTTTGTTCCATCTGCGGGCTCGATAAAACCGAAACCTTTTTCGGCATCAAACCATTTTACTTTACCTTGTTGTGTCATTGTATTGTATTGGTATTATTATCACCTGAGAAAAGTTTCTTAAGGTAGATTCGAGTTAACGCGTCATTCCTGAGAAGGGCTTCCTTTGGTGTTGTTCTATTTAACACTCGAAGTATAGGCATTATACTAATCAAACGCTATTTTTCATTTGTAAAACCCAAAATGATTCTCAGCAGATTTTACCGGTGTCGGGGTTAATATAACAGCCATCTCCGCTTACGGATCGCTGTATGATTAATTCTTTTTCCAGTTCCAGAAGCCATTTTTCTATATCCTGATCTTCCGATATAATGTTGCCATCTTCTTTAATATATGGAGCTGAACGGATTTCGGGATCTGCTGTTTCTGTTTTGAATGCCAATACCAGGTCATTCAGCTTTTTTTCAAGTTCATCGGAAGCCGGGTCGTCTGGTTTGCGAAAAAGGGTGATCATGATTTTCGATTCAGGAATTGTCAGATAATATCTTTTATAAAAAACGTCTTTACTTTATAATGATTATGTTTTTGCTGCAGGTCCACAGTACAGAAACCGTTTAAAGAAATATTTGGTTTGATGTAGAAAAACAGCTTTAAATAAATTCTTATGAATTCCAGCACCCTCTCAGGCACATTGAACTTGTTCCGGTATTATAAGCAATTAACGGAAAAAGCCATCACTCAGCTATCGGATGATCAGTTGCATAAAGATCCCGGCGCTGATTTAAACAGTATTGCTGTTCTGATGAAACACCTTTCGGGAAATATGAAATCAAGGTGGACCCATTTCCGCACCGAAGACGGCGAAAAGCCCTGGCGAAACCGTGATACTGAATTTGTGGATGATTTTAGATCCATGACAGAGCTGATGAATTTCTGGGAAGAAGGGTGGAAGGTGCTTTTTGAAGCTTTACATTCTGTTAAAGAAGAAGAATTGGACAACATCATTTACATACGCAATGAAGGGGCAACAGTGCGTGTCGGAATTGACAGACAGTTAGCTCATATTGCCTATCATGTGGGGCAAATTGTGCTGATTGCCAGGTTATTTACGGGTGAAAAATGGGAAAGCTTGTCCATACCTAAAGGCAAAACCGAAGAATATAACCGGGAAAAATTCGGATCAGAAAAAAAGTTTGGTTTCTATAAAGACAGGCTGAAATAGCGCGACCTGCCCCTACTACTGTGCCATATGGCGCTAACAATGGGATGCCTGCGGACAAGAGTGCGAACGGCAGAGAGCTCCTGGCAGAGTCGCGGAAATCAGGCGCTACAGCTCAGGCAAAACCCGGAGATTCTGATCTGCATCAGAATGACGCAAAAAATCATTCTGACTTCTGACTTCTGAATTTCGCTCAAAAAAGAACCCCCGGAAGATTAGCAGTTCAGATCAGGATCCGGTATTTTTACCCGCGAAAGACTGAAATCTGAATCTCATGCCTGGTATTTATGCTAGATTACCGATTTGTGGATGGTACACGTTTATCTTCTGTAATAGAGGCCCTTATATTTTCCAGCCCCGAACCCATTCCGTGGGAAAAAATATCCTCCATTATACATGAAAGTGAAGAAGAACTGGATCCCGACAGAAATGTGATTTTGAAAATTGTGGATCAGCTGAATCAGCGGTTTGAAGAAAACGATCTCTCTTTCAGAATTGAGGAAACAGGCGGTGGTTTTACATTCACAACCCAGCCGCGCTTTCATCCGTGGCTCAGTATTTTTCAGCATGAAAATGCTTACCGGAAATTATCGCAATCGGCCATTGAATCACTGGCTATTGTTGCCTACCGCCAGCCGGTTACCAAACCGGAAATAGATCAGATAAGAGGTGTGGACTCTGGCTATATTCTTCGCCAGTTACTCGAAAAAATGCTGGTTAAAGTCGCCGGACGTGCCGATTCGCCCGGAAAACCCCTTCTTTATAAAACCACCAGTTATTTTCTGAAGCATTTTGGTATCAATTCTGTAAACGAACTGCCGAAACCAAGAGAAATTGACGAAATTCTCAAAGATGATGACATGGCGGAACACCGCCGGCTGTTAATGGAACGGCAGATGGAACTGGAAGAAGATGATGCCGGAAAGCTGTTTGAACATTACCTTGAAGAAAACGGCCACGGTATTGAGGGGGAGGAAACAGATATCCGTCAAAAAAATACCGGCAATGGTAAACAACAGCCTGATCCTGATGAAGAGTAAGAAAAATAAAAAGGGTTGATAATCTACATATAAAGTGTGTACATTAATACACACTTTAATTTTACAACATTCTATTTTGAGTAACAAGAGTATAACCGCCTCACTTTTGTGGGATCGATTGGGTATCGGCGTATCAGGAATCTGCGCGATTCACTGCCTGTTTTTTCCTGTTTTAATTTCAATCCTTCCTCTTTTTTCTTTTGCTGAACTGCTGCATGACTGGGCACATCCTGTATTTGTAGTATTTCTTGTTCCTATTGTTTTTTTTGCTTCACGCCGAAGTCATTTCGACCGTACTATCACATCGCTTTTGGTAACAGGTTTTCTTGTTGTTTTAACCGGATGGCTGCTTGGACATTTCTGGCTCGGAATTCTTTTTGAAACTTCTCTGACTCTTCTTGGCAGCGGTATTCTGATTGCAGGCCACTGGTTCAATTACCGGCATCATCAAACCTGTAAAAATCATAGTCATCAACATCATCCTGTTGCTGATGAAGATTCTTAAATACAAACTTATATGAAACGACTGAATTTCACATTGGATGACTCAACCGTAGAACTTCTGAACAAACTTTCCGAAAAATATTATGAAGGAAACAAGTCGCAGACGGTACGCGCTGCACTGGAAAGTCTTGCTGTACACCAGGGGCATGATGGCTGGGTGATAACCGGATACACGCCGATGCGTATTCATCAAGACGCAAGCTGCCATCATTGTGGAAAAGAACACGCGGAGGGAAATGTATTATTCCGGCCGGTGTTTGAACGCGGAAACAGTCCTTCTGCTATTCAGCATATTCCGAGCGAAGAGTGGATGGAATGTCCCAATTGTGTTGAAAGTCATTAAGTATATTTGCTGCCGGATTGATAACTATGTGGACTTTTCACCAACGGGAGAAGAACACGCACCTTCAGGTTTTCCGTTTTATGAATACGGCTCCAAAGACGCCCTGCTATATGGTTTTGAATTCTCGGCTGATATGGAATCGGATACATGGACAGCCGGTACCGGATTTGATTATGTCCGGGGAAGGGAAAGAAGCGGCGATCGCAACAGTCTTACATTCATACCCCCCTTCCGAACGCATATCAGCCTGATATACGATAATGGTTCATTCTGGCTGGGGCCAAGGCTTCGAATAGTAAACAGCCAGCAAAAAGTGGCACCGAACGAGGAGCCAACAGATGGATATCTGCTTGCCGGAGCCGATGCAGGTTATAGGATTGGATACGGGTTAATTCTTAGTCTTCGGTTAGATAATCTATTTAACGAGAGGTATCGCGATCATCTCAGCAGGGTTGAGAACAGGGAAGCCCCCATACCGGGCCAAAATCTGAATGCCATGCTAAGATGGGATTTTTAAATTTCATTCTTTTGAACAGGAAATTTAAAATACAGTTCTCTATTTTTATGGTTAATTAAGCAAAATCTTGAACTATGAAATTATTTATCATTGCTGTTCTGTTTGTGAATATTACTGCCATCTCAGGCGGAAATTTTGAAAGGAGTGAACCAGACCCGGTTCAGGAGATAGAAGCTGTTATTGAAATTCTTTTTGACGGGATGCGAACTTCAGGCGGAGACATGGTGCGTTCAGCTGTAACCGATGATGTGACCCTTCAAACGGTTCAGGGAAATGAACGGGTTGATTCAGATATGAACCGGTTTATTGATTCAGTGGAGCAATCTGAACCGGGCTCTCTTGATGAACAGCTGACTTCCCTGACCATTCATGTGGATGGGAACCTGGCGACAGCCTGGATGGATTATAATTTCTATTACGTGGGAGAATTCAGCCATTGCGGCGTGAACAGTATGAACCTGCTCAATACAGGGACAGGCTGGAAAATATTTTCTATTGTGGATACAAGAAGACAGGAAAATTGCTGAAGTAAGAATTATTTGTTAATAAGCCTGTTATCGAACAGAAATTCCCCGGTAGACTGGATATAAATATCACCGAACTCAGGGTGAACCGGATTAATTAAAATATTTTGTTCTTCTGCAATTATGGAAGATGGCACCTGCAGTATGCAGGATCTTTTTTCATCAAGCCACCTGTTGCCTATTTCCTGGCAATAGGTGTAACTGCTGTGAAGGTTCCAGTTATCACGAAGTTGCTTAGTGTAGAGATTTTCTCTGGACACTGAATCAGGAATATTTATTACAGAAATTTTAAAGAGTGCATTGAACCCTTCACCTGATCGGTGAACCAGGTTTTCAAGACATGCCAGTGCACGGCTGCCGGCAGTATAGATCACAAATTTTCCCCTGGAGTTCCATCTTGCCGGGTATCCCGACCCTGTAAGATGTCTAGCCCATTTGGCTGTGGTAATTCTATAAACCAGCATTACGCTAAAGCGCCATATTCTATTCTGTGAAGTTCTTCAAGAAGCAGATCAATGCCGCCGGATGTTTGCATGAATTTAAGGGGTTCTTTACCACCAATACCTATGGCCGGTTTTCGAAGCCAGCTATTAAACGATTCTATGGTTCCGAAAATATTTTCTGCTTTTTGATACAGGCCTATCATTTTTAAGAGCTGTTCACTGTTAAGCGCACTTAATTTTTTTTCTTCTTTCTGATATCGCTGTATGGTTTTAAAAGATACATCAAGCAGGCCGGAGAGTTCTTCTTTGGAAAGCCCGGAGATGGTAAGAATATCAAAAAAAGCATTTACGGAGATGCCATCCTGGGCTTTGGAAACCAGTTGATAGGTATCCGTGGATGAAGTGCCGTATTTAACGGCTACTTCATGAACTTTAAGTGGATTTTTTTCGCTCATCAGTAACGGGTGTCAGGAATTATGTCCCTAAATTTAAGACATTTTTCAATGTTCCGCAACAGCAGCTTTATCTGCAATGGCAAGTCCTTTTTCAAAGGCTTTGATGACAGCTTCAAGGGTATCGGCTGAAGCACCCTTTGTACTCCATTGCTGCCCGTCTTTTTCGAAGGTTAGGGTTACAACCACCAGAGAATCTGTATCAGGACTGAGAATTTCTACTTCATGATTTATCACCTCAATAGGTATAAAATTATCTGTTTCTGCCTTAATAGCTCCCAGCACTGCATCAATCGGCCCTACGCCTTTATCACCTGATGTTGTTTCTCTTCCTCTTATTTTCATTTTTATACTGGCACTCACCAGTTCTTCTTTTCTCATGGTAATTTTATAATCAACCACTTCTACCGGGAATTCAAGATCTGTTTCTTCATTCAGAAGCATGGTATGAAGATATTCCATCTCATTTTTTTTAAGAGTTTTACCTCTTTTACTCATTCTTTCAACATGTTCAGTATATAATTTTTCATGGTTTTCGTCTAGTTTCATGTTTGCAAGTACGGTATCCCTTGATTTCCCCCACGATTTTTTCTGAATTTCGATAAATCCGGAATTTATGTAACTATGAATATGCTCAAGATCGGGTTTCAGCACCGGCGGAGTCAACGAGTGTTTGGCAACTACTTTGGTATCTTTAAGCCCGGAGCCTGTCAAAACAAACAGGCATCGTTTTCCTTTAAATTTCTCAAGATTATTCTTAAATGAAGCTAATGGCAGAGCACAGGCCGGTTCTGTAAAAAAACCTTCTTCTTCTGCCATTTCGCGTAACGAAATCAGAATTTCATCTTCAGTTACGGTAAAAGCTTTTCCCCGGGTATCTTCAATTCCTTTTAATACCTTATAAAAATCAATTGGATTTGATGTGGCAACCGAAGTTGCCATTGTGTTCGTTTTATCCAGAACGATCTTCTTTTTCTTGAAAATTCCCTGAACCACAGGTGAACTTTCTTCGGGCTGAACGGCTACTAAAGAGGGGATTTTATCGATTACACCGGCTTCTTTTTGTTCTTTAAAGCCCTTGTAAATCGCACCAAAGTTCGTCCCGCAACCCACTGGTATAAAAACATAATCAAAAGGTTCTTCCTGTTGTTCTGTCAGCTCATAGGAAAACTGTTTCTGGCCTTCCTCACGGAAAACGTAATCTCCTGCGAGATAGTAGTTTCCGGATTTTGCAAATTCCCTGCATAATGCTTCACATTTTGTAAAGTCCCCCTGAATCCGGATGATGTTTGCATCATAGATAGTAGCCTGGGCAAGTTTGGCTTCAGATGTTACTTCCGGTACAAAAACAAAACAGGGAATTTTAAAGTAGCATGCATAAGCAGCAACGGAAGCTGCCATGTTCCCGGTGGACGCAAGGCAAATTGCATCAGCTCCTAACTCCAGGGCTTTTTGTACCTCAATGTAACTGCCCCTGTCTTTGAAGCACCCGGTTGGGCTTTCAAACTCCAGTTTCGCATATAAATCAGCCTCATACATTTTTGAAAGGCGCTGCAGGTGCCGCAGAGCAGTATTGTGATTTTTTAAAGGATCCGGGACGATGCTTTTGAGCGGATATTGTATTTCTTTTCGGCTCTTACTGTATTCAATTGATAAAACCCCTCCGCATACTGTGCAATAGGTCGAGGTTTTACGCTCATCATTTTCGGCTCCGCACATAATGCAGCGCAATGTATATCCCGTGTGAATTGAATCCATTAAATTCCTTTTGTTGATTATAATCTCTCTGAAAAATACGAACTAAAATGAGTTGGTTAAAATATTTATGGTAGCGCTTTTTTGTAACATTATTTTGAAAATCTTATAACGGCAGCAGAATAATATCTTCAAAATCCAGCTCAATCTCTTCGAGCACAGGTCCCGCAATTTCCATAATCTCCTCGTCCGGATACTCCTGCAATCCTTCAAGTTCAACATAAAGTATTTCGTTCATGTCATCTATAGAATACCTGGCATCGGTTGATTCAAAACTTTCTTTTAAAATCTTAACCAGATATTCCACATCTTGTTGCCAGGCTTCTAATTCAGTTTCGTTACTATCTGCCATCTTCAGTACATAATTTATTTATATCTGCCGGTATACAGTAAAAAGAATCATTCCGGCGGTTCTGTTTATTTTTTAAAATATGAATCCATCCATCAAAAAATTAGCTGAAATTGCGAATAAAAGATCCCGGAGAATTATCGGGCTTATGTCGGGTACTTCTCTCGATGGCCTGGATATAGCTCTTTGCAAAGTTACAGGTTCCGGAGCCGCAACAAAAGTGGAATTAGAACGGTTTTTTACAGCACCTTATCAAGAGGAACAAAAAAACCGCCTGAAAAAAGTATCATCTGTAGAAAATGTATCCCTCGGGGAGTTGTGTTACCAGCACACATGGCTGTCTGTTGTTCATTCCCAAATGATTCTCAATACGTTAGCTGAATGGCAGATTAAACCCGATGAAGTTGATTGCATTGCCAGCCACGGCCAGTCAGTTTATCATCTTCCGGCACGCGACCTGTGGCAAACTTCGGAAAAACTAAACTCAACTCTGCAAATAGCGGACGGTGATCATATAGCAGCCCGTACAGGAATCCTGACAATCAGTGATTTTCGTCAAAAACACACAGCTTATGGAGGTGAAGGGGCACCCCTGGCGGCATTAGTAGATCGCCTGTTGTTCGTGAATGAGACGGAATCTGTAATTTTATTGAATATCGGGGGGATTGCGAACTTCACCTATTTACCGGCCGGGCAAAACAAGCATGAAACATCGTTTACCACCGATTGCGGACCGGGAAATACACTAATCGATAACGTAATGCAAAAATATTATCAGAAACCGTTTGATGAAGATGGTATGACGGCAGCCTCTGGAATGGTTCATCACCAACTGTTGGATGCTCTGGCAAGTGATGAATGGCTAAAAGAAAATCAATCCAAATCAACAGGCCCGGAGTATTTCAATCTTGCCTGGTTATCTGAAAGAGCAAAACAGGCCGGAATTGATCTTGCCGGTATAGATCCTGCCGATCTGGTGGCAACTGTGACTGAGTTATCTGCAGTTACAATCTCAGAAAGCATAACCCGGAATATAGGCAACCAGGGTCAACCTATTATATATACCAGCGGGGGCGGCGCACATAACCCGGTACTTGCAGGAAGATTAAAAGAGCTTCTTCCGGGCAGTAATGTTAAAAATTTTTTGCAATTGGGGCTGGATCCTGATGCAAAAGAAGCCGTTATTTTTGCAGTTCTTGCCAATGAGATGCTGGCAGGCAGCGGATTTAGTTTCAAGGCCGGCAATAAAAATCTGCAGAATATTCATTTGGGAAAGATTTCATTTCCGGATTAATCAATCCTGTACAACAAGATTCAGAAGCCCTGAATATGCTTCGGTTAATTTTGCCCGGACCGGCTTTGATTTTTCAAAAATCATCACCTGTTTATCCAGGTATTGCTTTCTGCCGGATTCAGTTTCAATTTTAATAGGTTCCAGTCCGAATTCCCTAAGATCATAGGGACTGGCCTGCATATCAATTTTTCGTGTCTCAACGGCCAGGAAAAAAGCTTCCCTGATCATCTCGCTTGATATCCACGGATAGAACTTAAATGCCCATTTATACAAATCCATATTGGTATGGATGCAACCCGGCTGTTCCATATCAGAAAAATTATCCCGGCTTAAATCATGCTTGTTGAGTGGCTGGGCTGGTTCTGTAAAAAACCGGAAAGCATCAAAGTGTGTACAAAGCAGCGGGCGCGATTCCACACACTCCGCAATTTCGCTGTCAGTTAGCCGGAAAGGAATCTGCTGATGCCGTACCTGCCCGGCTTTATAAACCATCGCCCATTCGTGCATCCCGAAACAGCCGAAAAAAGGTTTTTTTTGAGACGTTTTTACCAGCAGATTATGAATCCATCGCAGTGAATTTTCACGCCTGGCCGGAAACAGCTGTTCATCAAGCCGGGCGGTCCCATCGCTGAACGTAAGTTCCGAAACTTCCGGGAGTTCAGTATTTCCTTTTACTTCCAGTTCCACGCCGAAGCCGGGCGACCATCTTTTCAGCTGAGACGGCCTGAAAGGGTAATATTCAAAAAGAAAATCCAGCACCGGATTTTTTTGATGCATGGATCGCTTTTTTAAGTACGGATCCAGAAAGGCCCGGATTACCTGCTCATGATTATTTTTGAGTTTTTCCCACTCAGAAACCCCGGAAGTATTCTGTTTGTTGATATTTTTATAAAGTATCTTCGGCATGGTCTTAAAATAAGATTCTAAAAGTTGCCATGTGAAACAGAAAAAGGTAAACTTTGAAAAAGATTACATCCACATGTTCAGGGAGTTTTGGCATTTTATTATTCATTTGCGTCTTCATTACCAGGTATTAATCCTTTCAGGAGGATATCTTCTGGGAGGGCTTATGGCAGACCAAATGGATCCCGTCCGGTTCGGGGAGCAGTTTTTGAATGTTCACATCTTGCTTTTTGGCGGCGCCACAGCTTACAATTCATTCTGGGATAAGGATACCGGTCCGATTGGCGGATTAAAATTCCCGCCCGAAATGAAACCATGGATGCATAAATTCTCCTTACTGTTTATGTTTTTGGGATGGGGTTTCGCGGCATTTACCGGACCTGAATATTTTATTATTTACGGGCTGAGTTTACTTTTTTTCTGGCTTTATTCAACACCCCATGCCAGGTGGAAAGGGCATCCTTACCTGAGCCTGGTAGCTATTGGAATGAGTACAGGATTTAACTCCGTGCTGCTGGGTTTTCTGGCTGCAGGCGGAGTGATTTCATCAATAGTTTTGTTATGTGCAACCGGTACTGCTTTTATTTTGCTGAGCCTGTACCCGGTATCACAAATCTACCAGGTTGAGGAAGACGCCAAAAGGGGAGACCAAACGTTTGCTATACGGTATGACATAAAAGGGGTGAAGAGCTTTTTCGTTATGACATTTTTCCCGGGATTGATTTTGCTTTGCAGCGCCATGTTTCAGCTCTACTCTATTCCCGCTATCGTACTCTTCATTACAGGTTTATGTTCGGGTTTTATTTTATGGAGATTAATCTTCAGCCTGAAAGGTGAAGAGAATGAATATTCAAGTGTTATGAGGATTAAATTTTTTGCTTCTTTCTCTTTCGTCTTTTTTTTGATAATGGCAATTTCAATACGATATGGCTGGATAACAGCCTTATCTTTTAAAGAATATTTTTAGAAGTTATAAACGATTATGAGTGAAGTTAAGACCATTGAAATTTCCAGGGAGTTACTGGATTCTGCATATAATTACGAAGAATATCGTGCAATGATAGAAAAGCTTTTATCAGCCGGTAAAACCACAGGGGAGAATCACTCTGAAGGAATGTTACATTACACCAGGATGAATATTCACAGAATGAACCGGCAGGATAAAAATGTCAGTTTGAGTGAAAACCTTAAGCAGCGTCTTGAACAGGTTGAGCGGCCAATGGTCTGGCTGATATTAACGGAAGCATGGTGTGGAGATGCCGCTCAGCTTATACCGGTTATTCAAAAAATGGCAGACAGTTCAGGAAAAATTGAAGCCAAATATATACTCCGTGATGAACATCTTGAGCTTATGGATCGTTTTCTCACAAATGGGAAAAGCCGTTCAATTCCTAAATTGATTTGCATGGATGCCGAAACTCTGGAATTATTGGGAGATTGGGGAGCACGGCCAAAAGAAGCACAGGTTTTGTTTGAGTCTCTGAGCAATACGAAAGGTATCGCTTCCCAGGAAGTAGCCGAAAGACTTCATAAATGGTACGCAGAGGATAAAACTGTATCTATGCAAAAAGAATTTTTGCCTATTCTGGATCAATGGGAAAAAAGCAAATGAATGTGGCCAGATCCAGGTATATTGGAATTTAATACTCAAATCCTGAAATTGCTGTTGGCGCTGCTACTCCCGAAACTATAGGCTCAATTAAGAATCCGACAGGGGATATGTCCATTCATTCCGATTCCTTCTACAATCATATTGCTCAAACCAGCGATGCTCCAATGGGGCTTGAAATTGAACGGGCGGAGGGGTGCTGGCTCTATACTACAGACGGCAGAAAATACCTGGACATGATATCCGGAATAGCCGTAAGCAGTCTGGGTCACCGGCATCCGGATGTAATCAGCGCAATACAGGAGCAGCTTGATAAACACCTTCATGTGATGGTATATGGCGAATTTATTCAATCGCCCCAAAGCAGGTTTGCAAAGCTTTTGTGCGATCAGCTTCCCAAAAAGCTCGACCGTGTTTATTTTGTAAACAGCGGCACCGAAGCCACTGAAGGCGCACTTAAATTGGCCAAAAAATCAACAGGCCGATCGAAACTTGTGGCGTTCAACAACAGCTATCACGGAGATACGCACGGCTCGCTAAGTGTGACAGGGCGCAATGTGTACCGCGATCCATACGAGCCGCTTTTACCGGGTGTTCATTTCATTGATTTTAACGACAAAACCTCCCTGGATATAATTGATAAAAAAACAGCAGCTGTAATTTTGGAACCTGTTCAGGGTGAGGGGGGAGTGATCCCGGCAGATCGGGATTGGATAAAAGCTGTTCGGAATCGCTGCGACGAAACAGGCTCTCTCCTTATATTTGATGAAATTCAGACCGGATTCTACCGGACAGGTACCTTATTCGCATTCGAGCATTACCAGGTGGTGCCGGATATCCTCTGCCTGGCCAAAGCCATGGGTGGAGGAATGCCGATAGGAGCTTTTGTTGCTTCAACAGAAATTTTTGAAGCTTTTAAACATGATCCGCCCCTGAACCATGTTACCACTTTCGGAGGACATCCTGTAAGCTGTGCGGCTGCCCTGGCCAATCTGAAAACTCTGCTGAAAGATGATTTTGGACAGAAAGCAGCGGCTGTTTCCGAAGCAGCGCGAAAAACATTTCAGGCGAAGGGTATTGTAGAACTCCGCGGCTGCGGAGCCATGCTCGGGTTACAGCTAAAGGATGCTGAACTTACTCAAAAAGTAGTTCAGGAATGTTTCGAAAAAGGTATTATTCTCGGCTGGACCCTGCACTCCAATTCCCTTATCCGAATTGCACCGCCGCTGGTTATCGAACAGGATGTTCTTGAGAACGCTTTTATTACAATATTAGATGCGGTAAAAAATTTCAGTTCTGAAAAATAGAAAAGATACTGATGCACCTGCTTTAAAAGATCCATTATCTAAAATGCCAAAATTTAGATAATTTATACGCATAAAAGAATAGTGGAGGAGTGTCTGGCCCTTAGGCCGATAGCATTCTCTGATAATCAAGAATAAAAACGGGGCAAAAAATGAAACTGGGAAAATCTATAAAGCAGGGTGTATTTGAGTTAAAAGGCTGGCGGCTGTATTTACTGTTATTGATCGCAGCAGGTACCACATCCTGCATGACGGTTCAGGAGGCAACCAACAGGGCCATAAACAGGGCAGTTGGAAACGCGGTCGAAAGAAGCGTATCAAACATGCTTTCAGGTTATTCTAATATGATGCTCTACCAGCTTGCTTATACTCAGGCATTTCATGTAGGTGGATTCGGTATCCATCCGGAGCTGTTTTCTGAAGGTGAGGGTACTACCTGGAGGATTGATGCGGGAGATGATGATGAAATGAATTCCTATACAACAGAACGGGCACTTCTAAAGAGGAATGAAGATGGTTCAAGCTGGTGGTATCTGAATTATCAGCCTGAAGGTGATGAAACCCTGGAGTATGAAATAAAAATGAACCAGAACCTGGAACCCCTTGAAATGTATATGAGAAATGTGAATACAGGTGAAATTGACCATCACATTTTTGATACCGCTGACGCCGATGGCGAAGAAGCATGGGAAAGTGAAAAAGAGCTGGAAGAGCAGGGTTATCATACCAGTTATTTCTTCTTACAAGACCATGAAGAATATCAGCAGGGCACGGAAGCAGTACGTGTAGGTAACCGTTCGTATGAAAGCCGGGTTCTTGCTTATTCAGGTACTGAAGAGGAAGAAGATCTGCAAACTGACTTCAGTTGGTGGGTCTCTGAGGATGTACCCGGCCATCTTGTGAAATATGAGATTACCAACCGAAACGACAGTGGAAGAGCTACCGGTGAACTTGTAGAAGTAAATAGAAACTATCAGCCAAAATTTGTTGTGCTTTAACTGTTTTTTAATAAATCGAAAAAAGCCTCTTTATGATTTCATAAAGAGGCTTTTTTTGTTTAGACATGTCCCGTCCTGAAATAGGTTGACAAAAAAAATTTGAAAAGAGGCGGATCAGATATTACATTTAGTATGTATAAAATATGTGTACAAAAATGAGTGAACCCATCAGAGGGCGCGGAGCTGCCCAAAACCCCAAAAACAGATTCCTGGAAACCAGCCTCGAATATGATGTTGACGAGGAAACAGGGCAGTTAAACCGGCCGGATACAAAACTGATACCGGATCATACAGTCAATATTATTTCCACAAATAAAAGTCCGGATATCGGATTTGAAGTAAGTATAAATCCTTACAGGGGCTGTGAGCATGGCTGCGTGTATTGCTATGCAAGACCTACTCACGAATTCCTGGGGATGTCGGCCGGGCTTGACTTTGAATCCAAAATTATTGTGAAATATGATGCACCTGTTCTGCTTCGAAAAGCTCTTGCGGATAAAAAGTGGAAACCTCAGACACTGGTAATGAGTGGTGTTACGGATCCTTATCAGCCCATAGAAAAAAAGTTACGGATTACACGTGGCTGCATAAAAGTTCTTGCAGAATCGAATCACCCCCTTGTGATTATCACAAAAAATTACGGAGTAACCCGGGATATTGATCTGATTTCAAGACTGGCAAAAATAAATGCGGTAAAGGTGGTTCTTTCCATCACCTCACTTGATAAAAATCTGACTTCAACCATGGAGCCCCGTACCTCACGTCCCCCAAAAAGGTTACAGGCTGTCCGAGAGTTATCTGAGGCCGGAATACCGGTACATGTAAATATCGCACCCCTGATTCCCGGTCTCACTGATGATGAAATTGTGCCTATTATGGAAGCGGCCGCTGAAGCAGGGGCTGGATCCGTTTCAACTGTGATCCTTCGCCTTCCTTATGGTGTGAAAGACCTGTTTGTAAAATGGCTGGAAGACCATCACCCAGACAGAAAACAAAAGGTGCTGAATAAGATAAAAAGCCTTAAGAACGGGGAACTGAACCGGTCGGAATTCGGTGAGCGTTTCAGAGGGGAAGGGCCATATGGAGAGCAAATTAAGCAGCTTGTGGGAATTCACGCCCGGCGCCTTGGCCTGAACAAAGAAAATAAATCATTAAATACTTCACATTTCAAGAGACCGCAAACAGACCAGCTGAATTTGTTTTGATTGTAATGTTTTTGGCTTTCGGGATTTGATTCCATCTATACCACAGGAAATTCTTATATTCGGCCATAGATGAATGCGATTAATAATCAATCTGTTCTAACAGAGAATTAGAAATCAAATAAATAAGATTATGGCTGCAGTAAATTCTACAATGCTCGAACTGGGAACCAAAGCTCCGGATTTTTCACTTCCAGATGCAATTACAGGCGCTAATTTTACGCTGGATGGCTTCAAAGGTAACAGGGCTTTATTGGTAATGTTTATCTGCAATCACTGTCCTTACGTGAAAAAAATTAAACCGGGCCTGGTGGATTACGCTACCGATTATATGTCGGAAAATGTTGGAGTTGTCGCCATCAGCTCTAATGATGCTGAAAATTATCCTGATGATTCCCCTGAACAAATGAAAATAGAGGCTGTTGATCTCGGGTATCCTTTTCCGTACCTGTATGATGAAACCCAGGAGACAGCCAAAGCTTATCGTGCGGCATGTACTCCCGATTTTTTTCTTTTTGATGAAAAACTTGAACTGGCCTACCGCGGACAGTTTGATGACAGCCGCCCTGGAAATGATAAGCCGGTAACAGGAAAAGATTTGCGTGAAGCAACAGATCGGATTCTTGCAGGTGATCCCGTACCTGAAGAACAAATACCCAGCATTGGCTGCAATATTAAATGGAAAAAAGGCAATGAACCCGACTATTTTGGATAGATAATATGACAGAGCTGAATATTGCCGATCTTCGGAAAAAATATACAAAAGGGGGGCTGTCTGAAGAGTATCTTCCTGACGAACCTGTAAGCCTCTTTAAACAATGGTTTGAGGAAGCTCTCCGCTCTGAGGTAATGGAGCCTAATGCGATGTCTCTCGCCACAGTGAATGAAAATAATGAGCCTAATGTAAGGGTTGTGCTTCTGAAGGGCATGAAAGAAAATAAGATCTGGTTTTTTACCAATTATGAGAGCAGAAAAGGGAAAGAATTAAAGGTACATCCGGTGGCATCCTGTGCGCTGTGGTGGCCTGAACTGGAACGGCAGGTTAGACTTACAGGATCGGTTGAAAAAATCCCTGAAAAAGATTGTGAAGAGTATTTCAGATCACGTCCGCGTGAAAGCAAGATAGGAGCATGGGCATCCGATCAGAGCCATATCGTAAAAAACCGAAGTGCACTGGAGAAACGTTTTAACGAGCTTGAACAGGAGTTTGAAGGGAAGGAAATTCCAAAACCGGAATACTGGGGCGGTTATTATCTCAATTATATGGAAATTGAATTCTGGCAGGGACGGCCGGGCCGGATGCACGACCGCATTGTGTACCAGCTTTTAAAAGGAGCCTGGACCCGGAAAAGACTGGCTCCATAATTATGGGTAAGGATAAACTGAAGCGCTTTGAGGATGTAGCCTGGTTTCCGAATGTGTATGAATACACTGATTTTGCGGATTATCCAAAGCCAAAAGGAAAATGGCATGAAACTGTTTTTAAAAATAGAAACCCTCTTGTACTGGAACTGGCTTGTGGAAAGGGTGAATATACTGTAAATCTTGCTCGTAAATTTCCCGGCAAAAATTACATCGGTATAGACAAAAAAGGCTCCCGCCTGTGGAGAGGTGCTAAAACAGCTCTCGAAGAATCGCTGCGAAATGTTCACTTTATCCGGATGTTTATTGATCATCTTGAAGAATATTTTGCCACCGGAGAGGTAGATGAAATCTGGATTACATTTCCTGATCCGTATCTCAGGGGTTACAACATGAGAAAAAGACTCACCTCGCCAAAATTCCTCAATATTTATCGAAAAATATTGAAGCCTGGAGCCGTAATACATCTCAAAACAGACTCAGACGAGCTTTATGATTTTACGCTCAATGTAACAGATTCTGAAAATTGCAGAATTGTCGAAAATGTAGAGAATGTTTATAGGGAAAGGCCGGATGATCCTGTTCTCTCGATCAAAACTTTTTATGAAAACAAACATCTCGAATCGGATAAAACCATCCACTATCTGGCTTTTCAATTAGCGGATGTTGAGAACACCGATTAAGCTGAATTTCCGTTTCAGCTATTGACATTCATCGCAAATTCACTAAATTACACTGAGTACTTAACAGTGTTAACCTCGGTGTACAATGTCTCTGCGGGAAGAAATATTGAAGGTCAGCAGAAAGTTATTGCTGGAAGACGGATTTAACAAAATGTCTATGCGGAAAATTGCAAAACGGGCAGATGTTTCCGCAACCAGTATTTATCTGCATTTCAGAAATAAAGATGATCTGCTGCTTGCACTGATTGAAGAGAGTATTGAGCATTTAAATCGTGTACTTCGTAAAGCGGTGGATTCTACCAGAGACCCTGTTGAGCAGCTTGAAGATCTGGCCCGGAAGTATCTTAACTATGCACTTCGCCATCCGCAGGCGTATGAAATTATCTATATGGTACGGCCGGAGGAAATGCCGAAATATCCCAAAGAAAAATTTCAGGAAGTAAGAAGCAGCTATGAACTTATAGCGGGAATTATTCAAAAAGGGAAAGAAAAGAAACTGTTTGATGTTGAGGATTCGCTTATCAGCGCTTACACATTGTGGGCACAGCTGCATGGTATTGCGGCTGTAATTTTAAATAAAAGGCTGGATACCCGAATACCTGTCGAAGAATTCACAGAACAGGCAATTGAACACATTATTCATGGATTTGTAGTACAAAAAACACCAGTTTAAAAAGGAGACAATATGGAAACAATTATTCAGCAATGGGCTTTTTTGACAAATGTACCAGCCTGGGCAGCATGGGGAGGCGTTCTTTTTGTATTGTTTGTATTTGGTTATAAAGGTGTGCCATTATGGCTGTGGGCTGCAGCGGGTTTTATTGCATTGATTGGATTTGGAAGCCCTGTTTGGCTGATTACGGCCTTTACTGTACTTGTGCTGATATTTAATATCAAACCTATCCGGCGTTCACTGCTTTCCGGCCCCCTTATGAAACTGCTGGATGCACTGAAGATTCTGCCGGTTATTTCTGAGACAGAACAAACCGCCATCGACGCCGGTACAGTCTGGGTGGAAGGAGAACTTTTTTCCGGCAAACCCGACTTCGACAGGCTGAGCAGTGAACCCTATCCGGAATTTACCAAAGAAGAAAGAGCATTTATAGACGGCCCTGTCGAAGAACTTTGTTCAATGGTATCAGACTGGGAAGTGTTTCAACGGAAAGGTTTCGATGATAAAACCTGGGCGTACATGAAAGAGAAACGTTTCTTCGGATTGATTATACCCAAAAAATATGGAGGATATGGTTTTTCGGCAAATGCCCACAGTGCGATTGTGGCAAAACTTGCTTCCAGGTGCGGGCCTTTGGCCACCACTATTATGGTGCCCAATTCCCTGGGCCCGGCTGAACTGCTGATGCATTATGGAACAGAAGAACAAAAAAATCATTACCTGTCAGGACTTGCCACAGGAGAAGAAATTCCCTGCTTTGCACTTACGGAACCCAATGCGGGTTCAGATGCCGGTGCCATGCAGAGCTATGGCGAGGTATTTAAAGGTGAAGACGGCAAACTTTTTCTGAAACTAAACTGGGATAAACGTTACATCACACTTGCCGCTATTTCAACTGTGATTGGCCTGGCGTTCAAGCTTCGGGACCCGGAAAACCTTTTGGGTAAAGGAGAAAATCCCGGGATTACGGCCGCTTTGATTCCAAGTAATTCTGAAGGTGTTGAATTGGGTAAGCGTCACGATCCGCTGGGGGTACCTTTTTATAACTGCCCTACCCGCGGAAAAGATGTTATTGTACCTGTTGATGCCATTATCGGCGGGTTGGATGGTGCCGGGAACGGGTGGCGAATGCTGATGGAATCTCTTGCCGTAGGCCGCGGTATTTCACTTCCGGCCCAGGCTGTTGGGGGCACAAAAACCGCGACGCGGGCAATTGGTGCTTATGCGGCTATTCGTAAGCAGTTCGGATTAAATATTGGAAAATTCGAAGGTATTGAAGAGCCTATGGCACGCATCGGCGGGTATGCTTATTTGATGGATGCGGCCCGCGGTTACATTTGCGGCGCTTTGGATAAAGGAGCTAAACCGGCTGTTGTTACTGCCATCGCAAAGTACAATTTTACCGAACTCGGCCGTGAAGTGATTAACGATGCCATGGATATTGTTGGAGGCGCCGGGATTTCACGAGGACCAAGGAACATATTTGCCCACAGCTATATCGCCATGCCGATTGCCATCACCGTGGAAGGGGCAAATATCCTTACCCGTACATTGATGATTTTTGGACAGGGTGCTATCCGGAGCCACCCGTACGCTCTGAAAGAAATCGAAGCGCTGATGAATAAAAATGTCAGACAGTTTGATGATGCATTCTGGAAGCACATAGGTCATGTGGTTCAAAATAAAATAAGATCGTTCTTATTAAGTGTTACACGCGGACATCTGGCCGGCTCTCCTGTAAAAGGGCCTGCTGCCAAATACTACCGGAAACTTGCCTGGGCTTCTGCATCATTTGCATTCATGGCTGATATTGCCCTGGGTTCTTACGGCGGCGCTTTGAAAATGAAAGAAAAACTTTCGGGACGTTATGCGGATATTTTAAGCTGGATGTTCCTTGCCACAGCTACTCTTCGCCGGTATGAAGCCGAAGGTAAACAGAAAGAAGATCAGGTTTACTTTGAATGGGCAATGCAGCATGCTTTCTACAGAATTCAGACTGCTTTTGACGAACTTTATTCAGAAATTTCCGTTCCGGGATTCAGCTGGATTTTCAGAGGACCGGTTGCATTATGGTCGCGAATAAACCGCATCGGCAGAAAGCCGTCGGATAAACTGGGGCATATGGTGGCTCAGGCGATGCAAACCCGCGGAGAACAAAGAGATCGTATTACGAAAGATATTTACCTGACAAATGACAGGAAAGAAGCTCTTGGTAAATATGAATACGCGATGCAAAAGGTTGAAGAGTCTTTCCCTGTTTATAAGAAGCTCTATAAAGCTGCAAAAGCCCGTGAAATCAAAAAAGCCCATGTTCTGGAACAACTTCAGCCTGCACTGGAAAAAGGTATCATTACCAAAGAAGAAGCTGAAGTTGTAAGAGTTACAGAAGAAGCACGGTATGATGCGATCCTGGTGGATGAATACACACTGGAAGAATACGAGCGGGGGCGCGCGTCCGCACCGGTTTCAGACGGCCTGAAAAAAACAGATAAAGATACGGTTACATTGTGAACCGGTTTGTCTGCAGAAAGGCAAGGCTGTATTGCAGTATCAGTCTTTCTGGTATAACTTTTCAGCTTTTTCAGCGGAGGTCAGAATTCCTTTGATCATGGCTGAACTGAAACCACCATGCTCCATCTGGTTCAGCCCTGAGATCGTACAGCCTTTGGGTGTGGTTACTTTGTCAATTTCGAATTCAGGATGATTCTTCATTGCCGCCAGTAAAGAAGCCGCGCCTTTTGCTGTTTGCGTTGCCATGGCAAGTGATTCGTGTGAATGAAACCCGATTTCAATTCCACCCTGAGATGCAGCACGTATGGCTCTCAGAAAGAAAGCTATTCCGCATGCACATAATGCGGTGGCCGATGTCATCTGCTCTTCGCGGATCACCTGCGTAACACCGACGGTATCAAAAATGGATTTTGTAATATCAATGGCTTTTGCATCTGTTGAATTAGAACAGATACAGGTCATAGACTCCCGGATAGCAATTGCCGTATTTGGCATGGCCCGGGCTACCGGAAGATCTGCCGGCAGTTTGTCCGTGATTTTCTGAATAACAGCGCCCGATACAACGGAGATTAACGTGTGTTTTTCAGGCTCTAAAGAAGGTTTAATTTCAATAAGAAGTTCATCCAGCTGGTGAGGCTCTACACAGATCAGGATAATATCAGATGATGCCACTGCATTCCGGTTATCACTGGTGGTTATAAACCCCAGATCAGAGAACCCGGATAGTTTTTCGGCTCTCCGGCGGGTAAGATAAATCTGACCTGGCGAAAAAATTCCTGAAGATGTTAAACCGTCTGCTATAGCACAGCCTATATTACCGGCTCCAAGAATTGAAATTTTTTTATTTTTTAAATTCATAGAATCGTGCATAAAAATTAGTATCGAAATGATAACTAATCAAATACTCTTCGTATTGCAAAACTTCAGGTACAGATAATCAACAAAAATAATGGAAGCGCTTTTCCAATAAAGTTATAAAAAAGTTGAATTTTTAGTTGTACACAGCAAGTTGAATACCTAAAATAGAGCCCCGGTTATTTCTCAGATAATTAAATAGTATATGAAGGTTTTGAAGTTTGGAGGCAGCTCAGTAGGCACCCCAGATGCTATAAAAAATGTTGTTGAAATCGTTTCTTCACAGAAAGAAGATCGTCTGGTTGTTGTTGTCTCTGCGTTCAGGGGAGTTACGGACCAGCTTATAAAAATGGCTGAGCTCGCTGCCAGAGCGGACGAGGGTTACACTGAAATTTTGAGAGAAATTGAACAGCGGCATTTTGATACAATCAAAAGTATTCTGTCGCCAAAATGTCAGAGTGATACCATAACCCGCTTTAAAATTATTTTCAATGAGCTTGAAGATGTTCTTCAGGGAGTATCTCTTATTCATGAACTCACCCCGAAAACACTCGACTTTATTGTCGGCTTCGGAGAACGCTTTTCGGCTCTTGTGCTGGCAGCCTGCCTGGAGCAAAAAGAAATCCCGGCTTTGTTTACAGATACCCGGCGGCTTATTAAAACGGACAATAACTATGGCTCAGCCAGGGTATTGGTTGCCCAGACGTACCAGAATATAAAAAATCATCTGAAGCAAAATTCTGAGAATGTTATTGTTGCGACCGGGTTTATTGCTTCTACAGAAAAAAATGAATCCACAACTCTTGGCCGCGGCGGGTCAGATTATACAGCATCTATTTTTGGTTCGGCATTAAGTGCGGATGCTATTGAAATATGGACGGATGTTGACGGGCTTATGACAGCAGACCCCCGGAAAGTGAAACGGGCTTTTTCTGTTGAAAATGCTTCTTACGAAGAAGCGATGGAACTTTCACATTTTGGGGCAAGGGTAATTTATCCCCCAACTATTCAGCCGGCATTGAAATCCGGTATTCCCATTGTTATCAAAAACACCTTCAGGCCGGAACATCCCGGTACTATGATAAAAAAAGAAATCAAGGCGAAACCGGGACTGATTCGCGGTATCTCTTCTATTGATGATGTTTCCCTGATCACTATTCGCGGCAGCGGAATGATTGGCGTAAGTGGTGTGGCGTCCAGAATTTTCTCGGC
Source organism: Balneolaceae bacterium (assembly GCA_040882525.1). Lineage (GTDB taxonomy): Bacteria > Bacteroidota > Rhodothermia > Balneolales > Balneolaceae > Rhodohalobacter. Next base: position 92,521 of record JBBEBD010000064.1, read on the forward strand.
ACTGGCCCGTAAAAAAATCAATATTATTCTGATCACCCAGTCCTCCTCTGAGCATACGGTTTCACTCGCGGTATTACCTGACCAGGCGGGGATTGCAAGAAAATCCATTGAGGAGGAATTCAGTTATGAACTGAAGAATGATATAATAGATGAGATTAAAATTGAAAAGGACCTTTCAATTATTGCGGTGGTGGGTGATAACATGCGGCAAATTCCGGGAATTGCGGGAAGAGTGTTTAATGCCCTTGGCAGGAACGGAATTAATATCGTTGCCATCGCACAGGGTTCTTCCGAACGAAATATTTCGTTTGTAGTAGAGAAAAAGAATGAACGAAAGGCAATGAACACCCTGCACGACGCTTTTTTTCTCTCAGGTGTAAAAACCGTAAACCTGTTTCTTGTGGGAGTTGGCCTGATAGGAGGAACTCTGTTGAAGCTGATTAGTGAACAGGCGGAAGTTTTATATAAAGAGTATCAGATTGATGTAAACCTGAAAGGAGTGGCTAACAGCCGCCAGATGTTACTGAATGAAGATTCTGTTTCACTCCAGGGTTGGGAAGAAGAGCTGAATAAACAGGGAAAGGAAATGGTGCTTGAGAATTTCGTTGAAGAAATGAAGGAAATGAACTTGCCCAACTGCATATTTATTGACTGTACGGCCAGCAGTGATCTTCCGCAGGTATATGAAGACATCCTGTCGCAAAGTATTTCAATAGTAACTCCTAATAAAAAAGCGAATTCTTCGGGGCAGGAATTTTTTAATTCACTTCATCGTACAGCAGAACGGCACAACTGTGCGTTTCAATATGAAACCAATGTAGGGGCCGGTTTGCCGATTATAGCCACAATACATGAACTGGTTACCACAGGCGACAGTGTTGAACGCATTGAGGGAGTTCTGTCGGGAACATTAAGCTACATTTTTAACAGCTTTGAAGGTGGAACTTCATTTAGTGAAATTGTCAAAACTGCACGTGAAAAAGGATATACCGAACCCGATCCAAGGGAGGATCTGAATGGACAGGACGTGGGGCGAAAGCTGTTAATACTGGCACGTGTGGCAGGTTTTGAACTGGAATTTAACGATGTAGAAATTCAGAGCCTGGTACCCCATAAAGCAGGAAATGCCAAAAACGCAGATGATTTTTTGGAGCAGCTTAAAGCTTATGATAAAGAATTCGAAGACCTGAGAAAACAAGCAGAAGAGGAAGGAAAAAAACTTTGCTACATTGCACGTTTTGAAAAAGGCAGAGCAATGGTTAAAATGGAAAAAATCAGTGAAAACCACCCTTTTTATAATCTTTCAGGCAGCGATAATATTATTGCACTTTTTACCCGCCACTATAGTGAAAACCCGATGGTGATTAAAGGTCCGGGTGCCGGGGCCAGTGTAACAGCAGGTGGCATTATTGCCGATATTCTGAGAGTAACAAATACGAAGGTTTACAGCAATGCCGGTTCATAAACCGGTGAATCTCCACATACATGTCCGACAATTTAAAAAAATGTACTGCATTCGCTCCGGCTACAGTTGCAAACGTTGCCTGTGGGTTTGATGTATTGGGTTTTGCCATTCACGGGCTGGGCGATCATGTGTCAGCCACACTTTCGCCCCAAAAAGGGGTAAAGATAAAGAGTATCAGCGGTGATGATGGACGGCTTCCGCTTGAAGCCGGAAAAAATACGGCCGGACTTTCCGTTTTGTCATTTTTGAAAGCCCTGGGTAAAGAAAATGAGACGGGTGTTGAGCTTAAAATTAAAAAAAATATGCCTCTTGGCAGCGGATTGGGCTCGAGTGCGGCGAGTTCTGTGGCTTCCGTTGTAGCGGTTAATCATCTTTTTGGGAACCCGTTTTCCACAAAAGAGCTGCTTCCTTTTACTGCTCAGGGTGAGATGGCGGCAAGCGGTTCGGCACATGCGGATAATGTAGCGGCATCATTGTTTGGGGGATTTGTACTGGTTAAAACACATCAGCCCCCGGATGTTATCGCTCTTCCCACACCCGAAAAGCTTCACTGCACCATTATTCATCCTAAAATTGAAATTGAAACAAAAAACAGCCGGCTGATCCTGAGGAAAAATGTAACTCTTGAAAAAGCTGTGACTCAATGGGGTAACCTGGGAGCTTTGGTAGCAGGTCTTTTTACCAGTGATTATGATTTAATAGGACGGTCTTTGCATGATGAAATTATTGAACCGGTGCGTTCTGTTCTGATTCCCGGTTATGATGAAATGAAAGCCGCGGCTTTGGAAGCCGGTGCACTTGGATGTTCTATTTCCGGTTCGGGTCCCTCACTGTTTGCCCTGAGCACTTCAAAAACACTTGCGGAAAATATCGGTAAAAAAATGGGTGCTGTGTTACAATCCATAGAACTGGACTATAACCTTCACATATCTAAAATTAATACAGAAGGTGCTTTTGTAACCGGTAACAGCCAATGAAATTTATCAGCACAAATAAAAAAGCTGTCCCGGTATCTTTTATGGAAGCTATGCGCCGGGGACTGGCGCCCGACGGCGGGCTTTATATGCCGGATGTTTTACCGGTTTTGCCACAGGAATTCTGGTCATCACTGCAGGAGCGAAATTTTCATGAAATTGCTTTTGAAATGGCAAAACCCTTTCTGGAGGATGAAATTTCAGAGCAGGCACTTCAACATGTTATTGAAGAGGCGTTTAATTTTCCGGTTGAACTGAGAAAAATTGAAGAGAATCTGTTTGTTCTTGAGTTGTTTCATGGTCCAACACTGGCATTTAAAGATTTCGGGGCACGCTTTATGGCCCGTATGTTTGCCCAGCAGGCTCAAAAGTCGGAACAGGAAGTCACAATTCTTGCAGCCACATCAGGTGATACAGGCAGTGCGGTAGCTAATGGATTTTATAAGGTTGAAGGGGTACGGGTTTGTCTTCTTTATCCAAAAGGAAAAGTAAGCCCGCTTCAGGAAAAACAGATGACTACCCTGGGCAAAAATATAACAGCCCTGGAAATTGATGGTGTTTTTGATGATTGCCAGCGGCTTGTAAAACAGGCATTTACAGACGGTGAATTATCACAGATACTACAGCTGAGCTCAGCCAATTCTATAAATATTGCCCGGTTGCTGCCTCAATCTTTCTACTATGCTTTTGCGGTGGGTGAGCTTCAGAAGTCAGGTAAAAGAAGCCCGGTGTTATCTGTGCCAAGCGGGAATTTCGGTAATCTAACAGGTGGAATTATTGCCAATAAAATGGGTTTACCCGTCCGGCATATGCTGGCTGCAACGAATGCTAATAATATTGTTCCCGATTACCTGGAAGGGAAAAAATTCAACCCGAAAAATTCTGTTCATACCATTTCTAATGCTATGGATGTGGGAAATCCAAGTAATTTTGCACGAATGAAGTATCTTTTTAATGGTTCTGATAAAAAACTTCGGAGTGCAGTTACAGGTTTCTTTTTTTCGGATGATGAAACCCGTGAAACCATTCGGCTTGTTTATAATCGCACCGGATATGTACTTGATCCGCATACTGCAATCGGATACAGGGCTGCTCAGAGTTTCAGGAAAGAAAATTCATCAGAAACCCCTTTTGTTATTCCGGGAACCGCTCATCCGGTAAAGTTTGGTGATGTTATTGAGGGAGAGACCGGCAAGAAAATAGCCATACCCGGGCGCTTAAAAGAGACGCTTATCAAAGAAAAGAAAGCCACTGCTCTTGGCAATACATACAAAGAATTTAAAGAGCTTTTGCTGAACCTGTAAACAGAGCAGAGATTCAGCAATTCAAGAACCTATCTCTTTCCAATTCTATCCGGCAAAAAAAATTGTGTGGACGGAAGCAACCCTTTCCCGTAAAATTCTGTACTGGCTAATAGAAGGACAGGAAAAACTCCTATATATTGTAAAAAATTGACCGCTGGAAAAAATAGAAACCATTGTTCACAGAAACGATTAATGGATGCCGAAAGAGGCACCGGGAAAGTCAGAAAGAGTTGTATGAGATGTTTTATGCCTATGGTATGAGCATAACACTTCGCTATGCCGACTCCAGGGAAGAAGCGGTAACGATTCTTAATGATGCTTTCATGAAAGTTTTTGACAACATAAGAAAATATGATTCCGGCAGACCTTTTAAGCCATGGTTGCGGAAAATTATTGTGAATACGGCTATTAACTATTTCCATAAGAATAAAAAAATCCGCGAGCGGGAAATTCATGATGCGGCTGAAAGAGAATTCGCTGATAGGGAAATGATACTCAGCGGAATTTCATATCTGGAAATTATTGACATGGTACAACAGCTGACCCCCTCATACAGAACGGTATTTAATCTATATGTAATTGAAGGTTTTAAGCATCATGAAATTGCTGAAAAGCTTGGAATTTCTGTTGGTACGTCAAAATCAAACCTGGCTAAAGCCAAACGAAATCTCCGGGTCTTATTGGAAAAAAATCTAATGCTTTAGTATGTCAGATAATAAACATCATAACGATCCTTTTGAAAAGCTTTTCCGTAAAAAAGCCGGAGAGTATAATATTCAGTACAATGAGGAAGACTGGCTGAAACTGGAAAAAAAGCTTGATATTCAAGATGCAGTAATTGCCCGAAAAAGAAAGCAAATATGGCTGATTGCTGCCTCTGTATTAATTTTTTCCCTGCTGGGGTACTTCACTTACGATAATCATAACAGACTTAACCAGCTCAGCCGACAGCTCCCGGAAGAACCCGTTGCCGGAACCGGCCAATCTCCGTCAGATGAAGAGATTGCCGTTGTTCCGGGAGATTCCGCTGATTCGGAATCAGAGACAAATCGGGAACCCGAACCTGAAAATTTGGCTGAAGCTGACCCACAGGCGGTTCAACCGGACCCTGCCGGTGACCAACCGGAACAACAACAATCTGAACCATATGACAGACTTGAAAGTCCAGGGGTTGATTATACAGAGACCAGAATAATATCTGCTGTGAGTCAATCAATCCTTTCTGAAGAATATTATTCCGGTCGTATTCGCTCTATAACAGATTTCCGGAAGGCAGAAAACCTTCCGCCGCCTGAAGCACTGCAATCTGAAAACAGGGGGATTGGTGTTGATGTACCTGCGGGATCAGAGAACTATCCTGTATTGGCTGTAAATGAGAACTCCGGGCCACCTGAACCGGCGCGGGCAGCCATAAGTTTTATTGTATCACCCGATTTGAGTACTGCCGGATCGATTTCAAATTTTTATGATCCTGGCTATAAAATTGGTTTTTCAGCTGAATATCGTATAAGTCGAAACCTATCTGTTTCCGCGGGAGCTCTGCAATCGAAAGTTCAATATAATGCCCCCGGGGGACAATACAACCCGCCGCCGTACTGGAATGGTGGTGTTACTCCTGATGAGATAACAGGTGTATGCCTGTTGATAGATATACCTGTTACAATAAAATACAACGTTTTGAATTTCGACCGGTCAAGGTTTTTTGCCACAGCGGGTATTTCCTCTTATATCATGTTAAACGAAGATTACCGGTTTAATTATGATAGCGGAGGGGCGGGAATGGTAGAGAGCTGGAACGGTAATACCGGCACCCGCCATTGGCTGAGCAACGCCGGTTTTTCTATCGGGTACGAATATGATTTGCATTCTAACTGGAGTATTCGGGCCGAACCTTTCATTAAAGTGCCTTTAAAGGAAGTAGGCTGGGGAAATGTAAAGCTTTACTCAATCGGGAGTTTCATTTCCATCAATTATAACTTTTTGTGATTAATAATTTAACCTATAAACAAAATATCAGAATATGAGAACTACAAATATTCAATCCGTTATAAATAGCCAGTGTGTATCAAAATACCTGGGGCTTTTGATTTTAGTATTAGCTTTTACCATTTCCGCCTGTGGTGATTCATCTACAAACAGCAATGGAAATGGGAATGAAAACGGTGGCGGGAATGAACCGCCGCCATCCGAAGAACCCGGTCCTGATGAAGTGTGGATGGAAGGCACTACTTTCACTCCCTCAAATCTTGAAGTTGAAGAAGGGACCACCGTTACATGGACCAATCAAAGCAGTTTGGTTCATACGGTGACAAGCGGCGATGATGGAACACATGACGGTGAGTTCGACAGCGGAGATATAGCTGCCGGGGGAGAATATTCTTATACCTTTAATGATGCCGGTACCTATGAATATTTCTGCCGGCCGCATGTAGGGCAGGGAATGACCGGAACCATCACTGTGACTTCTGAAGAGTAGTAAAATGAAATTTAACAGGTTTCTCTTGAACCAGGGCCATTATGATTAAAATACTAATCTGCCTTGTGCCCTTATTCATACATTCTCTTTCCCTGACCGGGGAGGAGAGTGTTTATTTTACTGATTCAGGATACGCAGAGTTTACTTCCCATGTGCCTCTGCATACGTTTACGGGAGAGACCGAAAACCTCACCGGCATGATTGATTTTGAGGAAAATATCGTGGACTTTTACCTGGATCTGAATACACTGAAAACCGGTATCGGCCGGAGAGACAGGGATATGTACCGCACTCTGAATGTAGAGGAACACCCTTTTGCGGAGTTTACCGGTGCTCTTAAATCTTCGTTCGATGAAAACTCAGATGATGAACAAACTATAACGGTATCGGGGGAATTTACGATTCACGGGGTTACCCGTGATATCAGAATCGAAGGAATCCTTCAGAACCGGGACGACGGACTTTTTCTTGAAGCTGAATGGGTTATAAATATAACAGATTATGACATTGAGCCACCCGGAATCCTTTTTTACCGGGTAAATGAAGAGCAGGAAGTCCGTATAGAAGCTTTACTCCAGCCCCAGGACCGGGACAGTTTATAAATATTCACGTGAGACAAATAACCAAAAAGAAGCTTCTCTTGAAAAAATCCCAACTTTATATCATTATTTTATTGACTGGTATTATCCTTCTGCCTGATGTTCTGTATGGTCAGCTTCAGCGTGAACGGGTACAAACAAATACTACTGTTGATAATGTTTTTTGGGCACCTACAAATATCGGGCTTTCAACGGTAGGGAATATATCTGCTAATAATCTGAATACCTCTGTAATGCATACCTTCGGACTGACCAGCCGGGGGATTGAACATCTCTGGGGATTAGACGACGGAGCAAACACACGGATTGGCCTGGATTATGGATTCAGTGATAAATTCTCGGCTGGGATAGGCAGGATGACTTTTAATAAGGTGGTTGATCTTCGCACCAAGTACAACATACTGAGGCAATCAAGAGATAACGGTACCCCGGTTGAATTGGCGGCAAAAGCTTCGGTTGGAATAACAACACTGTCGGGTTTGGGGCTGGAGTTTTCAGACCGGCTGAGTTACTTTGCTTCCCTTATGGTTGCCCGTAAATTCGAACGCCTGAGCTTACAGGTTTCCCCAATGGCAGCTTTTTTTAATACAAGACCGGCCGGGGCCCGGGAACAGCTTTACGGAATCGGGCTGATTGCAGCATATGAACTGAATGAACGTTTTTCACTCAGTGCTGAATATCTGCCGGTAATCGGTGAACGGAATCCATTGACAAGTAATGCAATGGGAATTGCATTAAATATTGATACAGGCGGCCATGTTTTCCAGGTATTTTTAACAAGCTCACAATGGCACAACGAACAATATATTATGGCCAATAACCGCGATCGGTTCTGGGAAGGTGATTTTCGGTTTGGCTTTAATATTAATCGTGTATTTGGTTTATAACAGAATATTTTTCTTCCTGAAATAAAAGAAATTTTGTTCGACTATCTGCACAAAATTCATGTCCCTTTTTCTACGATAGGGGGAAGCGCTTTTAAATTTGTCTTAATCCTGATTTGATTGTTCCAAAATTTTTGGGAATATAGAGCGCAACAAATAAACGTACTAACTAACCGGATGGACATGAATAAACAGGATGAATCAGTAGCAGTGGGTATTGATAATATGGGAAGGGTTATATTCCTTTCTACAGTGGCAGCTATCGGAGGTTTTCTATTTGGATTTGACAGTGGTGTAATAAATGGAACAGTGGGCGCTTTACAGTCTGCATTCAATTCTGATGCAGTTGGCACAGGCTTTAATGTAGCTTCAATGTTACTTGGTTGTGCTTTCGGGGCATTTTTTGCCGGCACCCTGGCTGATAAATTTGGCCGTAAACCCGTAATGATTGCAACGGCGGTTGCCTTTATTATAAGTGCATGGGGTTCTGGTGCAGCCGGCTCTTCCTTTTCTTTTGTTTTAGCCCGTATTTTAGGTGGTTTTGCAGTAGGAGCAGCCAGTATTCTGGCACCGGCTTATATCAGTGAAATTGCTCCCCCGCGAATCCGGGGCGCTCTCACAACGCTTCAGCAGCTCATGATTGTAATCGGTCTTTTTATGGCTTTTCTCAGTAATTACTCCATTGCAGGCAGCGCAGGCGGCGCTTCAGGAATATTTCTTGCCGGACACCAGGCATGGCAATGGATGTTTTGGGTGGAAATGATTCCGGCTGGTATTTTTCTTTTTTGCCTGTTCTTTATTCCGGAATCTCCCCGTTACCTGGTTTCCGCAGGCCGGCTTGATCAAGCAAGGGAAGTTCTTACAAGCCTTACAAATCTTGAAGATGCCAATGAAAAAATTGCAGATATAGAATCTACCCTTGAAAAAGATCACAGGCCAAGATTATCCGATATTATTTCCAAATACACCGGTAAAGTTCATCCGATTATCTGGGTGGGGCTGGGTTTAACCACACTGCAGCAGTTTACAGGGATTAATGTCGTGTTCTATTATGGAGCAACTCTCTGGCAGGCAGCGGGTTTTACAGAAGATAATGCCCTGCTTCAGAATGTGATCAGTGGATCGGTGAATATAGTCTTTACCTTTGTGGCCATTGCTTTGGTGGATAAAGTGGGACGTAAACCTCTGCTTATGATAGGTGGCCTGGGCCAGGGTGTAATGCTTGGAATTCTTGCCCTGATATTCGGAACCGCCGCGGTTTCTGATGGCGGATCACTTATGCTGGAAGGAAACATGGGTTTATATGCACTGCTCACTGCTAACGGATATATCGCATTTTTTGCCTTTACATGGGGGCCAATCATGTGGGTAATGCTGGGAGAAATGTTTCCCAACCAGTTTCGCGGAGCGGCACTTGCTGTCTGCGGGTTGATACACTGGGGATCTAATTTCACCATCACGATGACTTTTCCGATTTTACTGGCTTCTATCGGACTTGGATTTTCATATGGAATCTATGCCGCATTTGGTTTTATCGCCTACTTCTTTGTGAAAAAGTTTGTACAGGAAACCAAAGGACGAACCCTCGAGGATATGTCTCGGGATGTGCAGACTGAGGCACCTGTAGTGGTTTAATACTTAAACAGTTATACAAGATTAAAAAAAACCCGCCGGTTTAATCACCGGCGGGTTTTTTATATGTAAAACCAGTTGGCTTGCAGATATACGATATTCGATTTTTGAACTGCGATCTGCTGGACCCTTCAAAAAAAGTAGATCTGAAACCGGATATCAACCGGTACTCTGCATTGCCGCTGCCACACCATTTATACTGAGAAATAAAGCATGTTTCAGTTCCCGGATTTCTTCTTCTGTTTCAGCTTTTTCCCACCGGTTCAGCAATTCAACCTGGATCAGGTTCAGCGGATAAGTGAATACATTCCGAAACCGGATAGAATTCTGAATAACTTTACGGCTGTCAAGAATCTCTTCCTGCTCTGTAATTTTCAGAATGATTTCCTTTGATTTATCATGATCTTCCATAATCAGTTTATGCAGCCTGTCGTTATCACGGGAAGTGTACATGGTACTTGTAAGAGTATGAGTTCTGGCCAGTTCTCTCTGTGCATTATCTACAATGGTTGAGAAAAAGCTCCACTCTTTGTACCATTTTTTCATCTTTTCAAGAGTTTCAGGATTTTCTTTTAGCATGGGCTCAACAGCCGCTCCAAGTCCATACCATCCCGGTACATTGTAACGTACCTGGGTCCAGCCAAATACCCAGGGAATAGCCCTGAGGTTACTGAATTCAAGTCCTTTATCTCCACCTCTTGATACCGGTCTGGAAGCGATGGGTAAATTTCCGATATGCTCAACAGGTGTAATTTTTTTAAACCATTCCCAGAATTCCGGATCATCGATGAGTTTCCGGTAAGCATGCATGGATTTTTCAGCAATTTGATTCATAATCTCCAGTGCACCTCCCTCATCTTCTATGGCTTTCTGTCCTTCGCCGGCCGTTACTCTCGCAACTGCGTTTACAATTTGCTCAAGATGGCGGCGGGTAATATCAGGCAGTGAATAACGGAATGAAATAATTTCACCCTGTTCGGTAAAACGTATTCTGCCGTTATTACTAATAGATGGAAGAGCCAGAATCGCACGATTGGACCGTCCTCCGCCCCGGCCAACAGTTCCCCCGCGGCCGTGGAATAGACGAAAATCAACTTCACGTTTTCTCATCACATCACCCAGTTCAAGCTGTGCTTTTTGCAATGCCCAGTTGGCCATCCAGTAGCCGCCGTCTTTATTACTGTCTGAATAACCAAGCATAATTTCCTGGAAATTATTCCGGGATGATACCTGCAGTTTATAAAGATCATTGGTAAGAATTCGCTCCATCAGCTCTGCGCTCATCTCCAGATCTTCTATCGTTTCAAACAGAGGGACAATATCAAGAGAGCTTTCTGCTTTTTTATTCTGAAGTTTCCAGAGACCGGTTTCTTTTGCTAATAAAACCACTTCAAGCAGATCGCTGACCCCGTGTGTCATGCTTATGATGTAACTGCCGAAAGCATTTTTATCCAGTTTGTTAATATTTACAAGCAGCCGGAACACTTGCAGAATTTCTTCCGTGGTATCCTGCAGTTCGGCTTTTACCGGCGCGAGCGGTCGGGGATTGCGGAGCTCCTGCATCAGCACCTTTACTTTTTCTTCTTCGGAAAGTACAGGGTAATCATTACTTACATTCGCGATTGAAAGAAGTTCGGCTACCGCTTTTTCATGAAGGCCGCTGTGCTGGCGGATATCAAGTGCAGCGAGGTGAAAACCAAAAGTTTTTGCCCTGATTCTTAAATCGTTAAAAGGCCCGAAGGTAGCAATATCATTTAAGCCGCTCTGTTTAAGCGAATTATATATGAGATCCAGTTCTGTACAAAAATCTTCAGCTGTATACTCTGCCGCGGAATCCAAAATCGTTTGCTCATCTTTCGTAATAACATCCAGAAGTCTCTGAATCCGATGCATAATATGAGTGATTTTCCGGCGATAGGGTTCATTTCTGTACCTTCGCTGGTAGCGTTCGTTCAGAGGGACCTCCTGCTCATCTTTTTTAAGAGATTTCACAAGCTGCTCCGGGACGGGTATAAAATTCTGTGAAACAGATAGGTATCTGCGGATGCTGTTCAGTTCTTTCAGGTAGAGACGGAGAGCATTTCTGCGGTGCTCAAGCAGGGTATCCCATGTAACATCACGTGTTACATTCGGGTTACCGTCGCGGTCGCTGCCAATCCATGAGCGATAACGAAGTACAATAGGCAGTTCAGGTGTTTTACCATACTGTTGGGTAAATGCCGAGCGGATGTCATCATACATTCCCGGAATTGTATCCCATATTGTGTTGGTAAAAAAGAAAAGCCCGTTTTCAACTTCATCTTCAACCGTTAAACGCTCGGAGCGAACTTCATCAGTAGAAATCAGCAGGGCTATTTCGTTCAATACCTGGTGAAGTGCAGCTTCTTTTTCATTGGGGGTCAGTTCTGCATCTTCAAGCAGTCCTGTTATAGAGGTAATATTTTCCTGTTTGTGAAGAATACTCCTGCGCCGGGCCTCCGTTGGATGGGCTGTAATAGTTGGCTGGATATCCAGTTTGTTGAACAGTTCTACTGCCTTTTCATAACTGTATCCATTTTTTTTGAAGAATTTCAGGGCATCGGCAATACTTTCGGGGCGCGGGTTTTCCGTATCAATATTCTTTGCCCGCTCACGATTAATCCGGATAATTTCATGCTGCTCCAGTGAATTAACAAGATGGAAGAAAATCGTGGTGAGCCTCAGAAGGCTTTTGATTTCACTAAGCTCGAGCTGATGAATCCTGTTAAACAAATCCCGGTTTGCTCTGTCATCCGAATTCTTAAATGCCTCAGCAGATCGGGCCGGAAGCTCGGAAGAAAGTTTTTGAAGAGAGGTTTCTCCCCGCTGTATAAGAAAATCCTCAAGAAGGCCTGTCAGTGAGATTAATTTTTTTGAAAGAGGTTTACTGATATCTGAAATTTCAGCAAAATGTTGTATCGTTTCTTTCCAGTTCATTTTCATTATTTTGATAAAAAAGTAAGTTGAATGAGAACATAGATATACAATCTATGGTTCAATTTCACATCTATTATCATTCGGAAGCGCTTCTAATTTCAATATCTGACGAAAAATCTGATTTTTTTATGAAAAATTTGAATAGATGTGCCTGGGCAGAGGGTGAATTTGCCGAATATGTAAAATATCATGACGAAGAATGGGGTGTCCCGGTGCATAATGATACCACACATTTTGAATTCCTGATCCTGGAAGGAGCCCAGGCTGGTCTCAGCTGGGCTACCATCCTGAAACGAAGGGAAGGTTACCGCGAAGCTTTTGCCGGTTTTAATGCCGAAAAAGTAGCCGGCTTTGGTGAAGAAAAAATTCAGCAGCTGCTTCAGTACAATGGAATAATACGTAATAAATTAAAAGTGCGGAGCGCAGTGACAAATGCACGGCACTTTCTTGATATCCAGGAAGAGTTTGGAAGTTTCGATACCTACATCTGGCAGTTTACCGGCGGACAACCCATTCTCAATCACTGGACACGTTCCGAAGAAGTACCGGCGACATCCCGTGAATCGGACAACCTGAGCAAAGATCTGAAAAAACGAGGTTTTAAATTTGTGGGCAGCACTATTATGTACGCCCATATGCAGGCAACGGGTATGGTAAACGATCACCTGGTAAGCTGTTTCCGGCATGGGGAGGTTTAATCAGCGACCTGCCAGAGTGCGAATGACAGAGAGCTCCTGGCAGAGTCGCGGGTGGTGGCAAAGTATCCAGCATGAAAAATTTTGCTTGTGATCCACAACTCTGACAGGATTTCGTTCCACTCAAACTCTGTCAGGTTGTTCAGTCAACTGCTGAGATATGGAAGATCCGGGAAACATTACCCCGCAACTCTTGCCCCGTAGGGATCCCGTTGGGGCAGGTCTTATCAGACTCTGCCAGGTTGCTTATTTACGACTCCTCAACACCGCCTTTTTCGTACGCCAGGTTTGGACCCAGCCAGCGTTCCATTTCTTCAACAGAGATCCCTTTTCGTTTTGCATAATCTTCGAGCTGATCCCGCTCAATATTTCCAAGGTTAAAATATTTTGCCTCAGGATGTGCAAAGTAAAGACCGCTTACAGATGATGCAGGCGACATAGCAAGGTGTTCGGTCAGCGTTATACCGGTTGCCTCTTCCACACAAAGTAAATCAAATAACACCCTTTTTTCGGTATGATCAGGCTGTGCTGGATAACCGGGGGCCGGCCGGATTCCGACATATGTTTCACGGATTAACTGATCATTATCCAGGTCTTCAGAGGGAGCATACCCCCACAATTCCCGCCGCACTTTCTGGTGAAGCATTTCGGCGAAAGCTTCAGCAAAACGATCAGAGAGGGCTTTTACCATAATGGCATTGTAATCATCATGATCGGCTTCAAATTTCTTTACCAGGTCTATGGTGCCATGCCCGGTGGTGACGGCAAATGCACCCATATAATCGCCCCTGCCGCTGTCTCTGGGAGCTACATAATCAGCCAGGGCTTTATTTGGCTGACCACTTCGTTTTTTCGCCTGCTGGCGAAGAGTATGGAAGACGGTTAACACTTCTTTCCGGCTCTGATTTGTATAGAGTTCAATATCATCTCCCACAGAGTTGGCAGGAAATAAACCAACCACACCGTTTGCTGTGAGCAGTTTCTTACTTATGATTAAATCCAGCAGCCGGTTGGCATCGTCAAAGAGTTTCCGGGCCTCTTCGCCGGCGTGATCATCATGAAGAACATCCGGAAACTTTCCTTTCATCTCCCATGCCATAAAGAAAGGCCCCCAGTCTATATAACGGCGCAGCTTTTCAAGTGAAATCTCCGGGAAAGTTGTAATTCCGGGATGGGCCGGTGGAGTGATGGGTGCTTTTTTCCAGTCAATAACTGTCTTGTTTGTTCTTGCTTTTTCAATAGGGAGATAAGTTTTTTTCTCACTTCGCTTGCTGTACTGAACACGCAGATCATCATATTCCTTTGAGATTTCATCAAGAAAGCCTGTTTTCAATGTGTCAGAAACAAGCCGGTTTACCACGGTTACACTCCGGGAGGCATCCAGTACATGAATAACCGGGTTGTTATAAGAAGGAGCAATTTTTACAGCCGTATGCATACGCGATGTGGTGGCACCTCCAATCAGCAGAGGTGTCTTAAATCCTTCCCGGGTCATCTCATTCGCTACATGGACCATTTCATCAAGAGAAGGAGTAATCAACCCGCTTAAGCCTACAACATCCACATTATGTTCTTTCGCCGCAGCCAGGATTTTATCAGAGGGGTTCATAACCCCGAGATCGATTACATCATAGTTGTTACAGCGAAGAACCACGGCTACGATATTTTTTCCGATATCATGCACATCACCTTTCACCGTTGCCAAAAGAACTTTTGCCTTCGGTTCAGCAGACTTATTCTTTTCCTTTTCCGCTTCGATAAAGGGAATCAGGATAGCCACTCCCTTTTTCATTACCCGGGCACTTTTTACCACCTGGGGCAGAAACATTTTACCGGCTCCGAACAGATCACCAACCACATTCATCCCGTCCATCATGGGTCCTTCAATCACTTCAATGGGGCGGTCGTACTGCTGCCTGGCCTCTTCTACATCGTCTTCAATATAATCTACGATTCCTTTTACCAAAGCATGTTTAATTCGCTCCCGCACATTTTTTTTGCGCCATTCGTCTTTTTTAACAGCCGTTTTTCCGCTGTCCCGGTCTTTAATCCTTTCGGCATAATCAACCAGCCGTTCGGTGGCATCATCCCTGCGGTTCAGCAGCACATCTTCAACCAGCTCGCGTAATGTGGGTTCAATTTCTTCATATACTTCAAGCTGTCCGGCATTCACGATACCCAAATCCATGCCCGCTTTAATGGCATGATACAGGAAGGCCGCGTGAATGGCCTCGCGAACTACATTATTTCCCCGGAAGGAAAAAGAGATGTTACTTACTCCTCCGCTTACTTTTGCAAGTGGCAGCTTTTCTTTGATCCATTTTACGGTTTCAATAAAATCTACAGCGTAATTATTGTGTTCATCAATTCCGGTGGCAACGGTTAATATATTTGGATCCAGAATGATATCCTGCGGAGCAAAGCCCACTTCATTGGTTAGTATATCAAACGCGCGTTTACAAATTTCTTTTCGGCGTTCCAGGCTGTCAGCCTGTCCCTGTTCATCAAATGCCATTACCACGACAGCGGCTCCAAAATCAAGAATATGCCGTGCCTGTTCTCTGAATGCTTCTTCGCCCTCTTTCAGACTGATGGAATTCACAATACCTTTTCCCTGAATGGATTTTAATCCTTCCAGAAGCACGCTCCATTTTGAACTGTCTACCATAAACGGAACACGCGAAATATCCGGCTCGGCGGCCATCAGGTTCAAAAAATCTTTCATCACTTTCTCAGATTCCAGGAGTCCTTCGTCCATATTTACATCCACAACCTGCGCGCCATTTTCCACCTGTTCGCGGGCAACGGAAAGAGCTTCTTCATACTCTTCATTTTTGATAAGGCGTTTGAATTTTTTAGAGCCGGTTACATTCGTGCGTTCACCCACATTTACAAAATTGGTTTCGGGCCGCACCACCAGGGGTTCCAGTCCGCTGAGCCGGAGGTAGGGTTTAGGGCTTGAACGCTCTCTCGGCTTATGCCGTGCAGCTTCATCCGCAATAGCTTTGATATGTTCCGGGGTGGTTCCGCAGCAACCGCCCACAATATTAACCAGTCCCTCTTCAGCATATTCTTTGAATTGTTCGGCCATAAATTCGGGTGATTCGCCATACTCGCCCATCTCATCCGGTAATCCTGCGTTGGGATAGAGACTGGTAAAACAGGTGGCATGATCCGATAGTTCTTTGATATAAGGTCTCATCTGTTTGGAACCCAGTGAACAATTCAGCCCTACACTTAACAGCGGGTTGGCATGCTGGATGGAGATCCAGAATGCTTCTGTGGTCTGCCCGGAAAGTGTTCGTCCGCTTTGATCCACAATTGTGCCGGAGATCATGACTGGAATCTGCTTTCCGATCTTTCGAGTATATTGGTGGATGGCGTAAATCGCTGCCTTACAATTTAATGTATCAAAAACGGTTTCTATGAGGAGGGTATCCACGCCACCGTCCATCAGCCCGCGTATTTGTTCGGTGTAAGCTTCAACAAGGTAATCGAAGGTTATAGACCGGAAGCCGGGATCTTCAACATCCGGTGATAAGGAAAGTGTTTTATTGGTAGGGCCGATAGCTCCGGCTACAAATCGTGGTTTGCCAGGTGTTTTTTTTGTGTATTCATCAGCCGCTTCGCGCGCCACTTTTGCTGCGGCTACATTCAGGTCATAAGCAGAATCCTGAAGATTATAATCTTCCTGTGAAATTGGATTCGCGTTAAATGTATTCGTTTCCAGAATATCTGCACCGGCTGCTAAAAAATCGGAATGAATATTTCGTATAATGTCCGGCTGGGTGAGGCAGAGGAGATCGTTGTTCCCCTTCAGGTCATCCTGAAAATCCGCAAATTGTTTTCCGCGGAAATCCTTTTCTGAAAGGTGATATCCTTGTATCATTGTACCCATTGCACCATCCAGCACGAGGATTCGTTCTTGCAGGATATTATAAAGCGGGTGGTTGGAACGCGGCATTTTAGATTAATCTTTATTAATAGGATGATTTATAAAGAGCCTTAAAATCTGCATTTTATTGCTCAATTACATAACTCAATTTTTTAAAAAGCAATCGGGCTTTTTAGATTGAGTTCACGAAAATAATTTTATGAAAGTTATAGAACATTACAATAAAGCCACTGAACCACTTATTTCGTTCGAAATTATTCCTCCTAAAAGGGGAGGAGCGGTACATTCTGTATTCGAATCCCTCGATAAAATCATTGAGGAAGTAAACCCTCCTTTTATTGATGTGACCTATCATGCGGCTGAATCGTATGTGGAGGAGCAGGCAGATGGGTCATTGAAACGGGTTGTAAAACGAAAACGCCCCGGAACGATTGGATTATGTGCGGCTATCCTGCACCGTTACGGTATTGATCCGGTTCCCCATCTGATTTGTGAGGGATTTACGAAAGAAGAAAGTGAAGACGCTCTGATCGAGCTGAATTATCTTGGCATTCATAATGTACTGGCCATCCGCGGGGATAATACCGGTTCTCAGATTTCACTGAATATGAATGGTACAGCAAATAAATATGCCATTGATCTTGTTAACCAGATTCAAAGCATGAATAACGGCAATTATCTGGAAGATATCATCAATGCCGAACCAACGGATTTTTGCATTGGTGTGGCCGGTTATCCTGAAAAACATTTTGAAGCTCCTAATCTGGATTGGGACATTAAAAGACTAAAGGATAAAGTAGAGGCAGGTGCTGAATATATCGTAACCCAGATGTTTTTCGACAATTCCGCTTATTTCAGTTTTGTTGAAAGATGCCGGGATCACGGAATTAATGTACCGATTGTACCGGGCCTGAAGATTTTAACGACGACCAATCATCTGAAGTCTCTTCCCAAATTTTTTCACCTGAATATACCCGATGAATTAACAGCTGAAGTGGATGCGGACCCTGATAATGCTACCAATATTGGCGTGAAATGGGCACAGAAACAATCGTTAGAACTAATGGAAAATGGAGCACCCGGCCTGCACTATTACATTATGGGAAACCCACAACCCGCCCTGGATGTGATTGGGTACCTGAAGAAAAAATGACTTTGTGTGTTAAATAGAGAATAATTCTCCCCTCAAAGGGAGATGAACCAATGGAGTTGGTTCTCCATTGGTTCTGAGGGGTGTTCGGATCATTAGATGAAGACAGGAAAATGAAAATCTTAATAGCAGACAGCGGTGCCACCAAAACGGACTGGCTCTTCGTGAATGGAAAGGAATTCACACAGGTCCGGACACACGGGCTTCATCCTGCAACGATTGAAGAGATTTCAGACCTGGAGGAGTTAAAGATGAGTGTGGGTAATCTTGATCCTTCAAAGATTTACTTTTTTGGCACAAATTGTGGAAACCCGGTCTCAGATGAAAAAATCAGGTTATTGCTGAACGAAATATTTCCTGGTGTTGAAGCCTGGATTGATAGTGACCTGGCGGGATCAGCCAAAGCTTTTTTTGATGATTCGGACGGAACCATAATCATACTTGGAACCGGGGCAGTTAGTGCAAAGATTGAACAGGGAAAGGTTGTGCGAAAATCAGCAGCTTTGGGTTATGCGATCGGCGATGAGGGAAGTGCGGCAGATCTTGGAAGGCGGATATTGAAGATGTATTATCGCGGTACATGTTCTGCTGATACTAATCAGTTTATCAGAGAACATCTGAATGGAATGGATTATTCAACAATGATGAACCGGATTTATACTGCTGCCAAACCAAACCGGGAACTGGCTTCTATTGCAGGTGAAGTTCTTCAAAAGCCATATCCTGAGGAGCTGGATCAAGTAATAAAAACAGCTTTTGGTGATTTTATCGATCATCAATTAGCTGCTTTAAAAATTCCTCATACTGAAAAAATTGTTGCAACGGGTAAAGTTGCTCATATTCATCAAAAAATATTACTCTCCCTGCTGAAAGAAAAAGGATATCCCAATGCGGATGTTCATTACCCGGTTATCTCAGCTTTCAGAGAAAAAATTCTTACATCGGAAATAACATTTTAGCATGATTTTAGCGGATACACATTGTCACCTTTATCTCGATCAGTTCTCAGAAGATTTACCCGAGGTTTTACAGCGGTCTGCCGATTCAGGTGTGAAACATATTTTTCTTCCGGCAATCAACTGGCAATCTGTTGAAGATATGGACTCACTCAGCCACCCGGAAATCACCTTCTATAAAATGGCCGGGATACACCCTTCTGATGTAGAAAAAAACCAGCCGGTGGATGAGACAAAGCTCGCCGAATACTGCAGCCGTAAAGATTTTGTAGCCGTTGGAGAAACCGGCCTGGATTATTACTGGAGTACTGATTTTGTGGAAGACCAGAAAAAGAGTTTGCGGGCACACTGCCGGGTGGCAAAGGATACCGGAAAACCTGTGGTACTTCATAATCGTGAAAGTACAAAAGACCTCCTGGATCTGATTGAGGATGAACAGAATGGCAATCTCACCGGCGTGTGGCACTGCTTTACCGGCACAGAAGATGAAGGAAAACGAGCACTCGATCTGGGGCTTTATCTTGGAGTGGGTGGGGTGTCAACCTTCAAAAATGCCGGGGTGGATAAAGTGGTTGCGAAGATGCCGCTGGATAAACTAATCCTTGAAACCGACGCTCCTTATCTGACTCCGGCTCCTCATCGCGGAAAGCGAAATGAACCTTCATATATACCCATAATCGCAGAAAAACTGGCGGAATTAAAGGATAAATCAGTTCAGGAGGTTGCCAAAACTACAACAGAAAATGCATTCAGGTTGTTCTCAGTGAATATGTGATGGGGCACGCGGAGGCGCAGAGCCGCAGGGTTTGACTGAGAAATCGTAACAACGTTCAAAGCCTTACACCCACAGGCCCGGAATGGCGAGTGGGAATATCGAACCTGTTATAACCCTGGATAATATCCCTGCGTCTCCGCATGTCTGCGAGAAAAAGATGGCACGCGGAGGCGCAGAGGCGCAGGGACTGGCTGAGATATCTTAGCAACGCCCATAAGCTTTCATCCACAATTTGGGGATTTTGAGTGGAGGTATCAATACCTGTTATAACCCAAAATAACTTCCCTGCGTCTCCGCGTCTCTGCGTGCTCATTCTCAAAATCTTTTTAAAAACCAGTCACTACTTTCTTACCTTTCAGACAATTATAAATCAAAAATTAAAAAATATTCCATTCCCTTGAGCGATCAAAAAATTATCTTTTCCATGGTTGGGGTCAGTAAAATTTATAAACCCAACCGTACAGTTCTGAAAGATATCTATCTGTCTTTTTTTTATGGTGCTAAAATAGGTGTTCTCGGCCTGAACGGAGCCGGTAAAAGTACCCTTCTCAGGATTATTGCCGGTGAAGATGAAGATTATCTGGGAGAAATCTCACGCCAAAAAGGAATTACGTTTGATTACCTGCCACAGGAACCACAATTGGATCCTGAAAAAACAGTACTCGATATTGTACAGGAAGGGGTTCAGGAAACCATGGACCTGATCAGCGACTATGAAAATGTAAATGCCGAATTCAGTAATCCTGATGCTGATTTCGATGCTTTGATAGCCAAACAGGCCAAACTTCAGGAAAAAATAGACAGTATTGACGCCTGGGATATAGATTCGAAACTGGAACAGGCAATGGATGCACTCCGGTGTCCGCCGGCCGATACAAAAATTGAGGTTCTTTCGGGAGGTGAAAAAAGAAGAGTGGCCCTTTGCAGGTTACTGCTGAAAAAGCCTGATGTATTGCTTTTAGATGAGCCGACAAACCACCTGGATGCAGAATCTGTAGGCTGGCTGGAGCAGCATCTTGCCAGGTATGAAGGTACCGTCATTGCGGTTACTCATGACCGCTACTTCCTTGATAATGTTGCAGGATGGATCCTGGAACTGGACCGGGGGGAGGGGATCCCTTTTGAAGGAAATTACAGTTCATGGCTTGAACAGAAAAAAGACCGTCTTGCTCAGGAGGAAAAACAGGAGTCGAAACGGCAGAAAACTCTTCAGCAGGAGCTGGAATGGATTCGCCAGAACCCGAAAGGACGCCGTGCGAAAAGTAAAGCCAGAATTAGTGCTTACGAGGAGATGCTGTCTGAAGAGCATCAGAAACGGCGTGATGAGATGGAAATTTTTATACCGGCGGGCCCCCGGCTGGGTGATAAAGTTATTGTTGCCGACAAAGTTTCAAAAGGTTACGATGATAAACTTCTGGTAGAAAACATGGAGTTTAAACTTCCGCCCGGAGGAATTGTTGGGGTGATTGGACCGAATGGCGCCGGTAAAACAACACTTTTTAAAATGATTACCGGGGAGGAAGAACCCGATAGCGGAAGCATCACCCTTGGTGAAACGGTGAAACTTGGATATGTGGATCAAAAACGTCCGCTTGATGCAGGGAAGTCTATCTGGGAGGAAATTTCAGGTAGTCAGGATATTGTGAAACTTGGTAACAGGGAGGTTAATTCGAGGGCATATGTTGCACGTTTTAACTTCAGCGGAAGTGATCAGCAGAAGAAAGTAAATGAAATATCAGGCGGCGAGAGAAACAGGGTGCATCTTGCAAAAATACTGAAAGAGGGAGCGAATGTTCTTTTACTTGATGAGCCGACCAATGACCTGGATGTGAATACCTTGCGTGCACTTGAAGAAGCTTTGCTTGAATTCGCGGGATGTGTGGTGGTTATTTCCCATGATCGCTGGTTTCTCGACAGGGTGGCAACCCATATTCTTGCTTTTGAAGGTAACAGCCAGGTAAACTGGTTTGAAGGAAATTACCAGGAGTATGAAGAAAACCGCCGCCGGCGCCTGGGTATCAGTGAAGAACAACCCACCCGAATTCACTATAAGAAATTGATGCGATAACAGGCAGAGCAGGAAATAAAAATGCCTGGAACAGCCTGAAAAATCTGTAATTGAAATTAGTTCGGGTCCCGCTGGTAAATGGGTTAATTGTCTAACATATTACCCTCTTGATTCCTGGGTTCAAGAACGGCGTTTCAAAAAAAAACGTTTCAGGTTAAACTAAAGGTCCTTTGTTAATTTTATTTTATTAATAATTTTTTAGCGTTACCGTTGAATAAATAAATAGGAAATATTACTATCCTTTATGGCTACAGCAAAAAAAGATATTGTTCAGGTAAAAAATCCTAAAACGGGAAAATATGTTAAGATTGATCGTAATGCCGGTAAAATAGTTGCCCATAAAAAATCCTCCGGTAAATATAAGGGAGTGCCCGTCGCAAGAAAACGTAATAAATGATCTATTACAGTCCAATTAACGGGGATGCACTTGTGAAATTGGTTGAATATTCGCCAAGAAGCTGTTTTATAATGACCAAGCTTGGAAAGCCGATCCCACCAATTATAACAGAAATTAGAAAAGCACTTTCTGTAAAGCTGAATGAAAGATCAATTAAAGAGATTGATGCTTCATCTGAAGTTACAGGCAGAGATTTTTTATTGAAAATATGGAAACAGATTCTTTCTGTTCCTCCTGGTATCTGCATTATAGATGAAACTATGAATGCCCAAACAATGGCGAATGTTTTTTACGAAATCGGAGTATTACAATCGTATGGTAAAGAAACATTGATTATCAAAACCAAGAAAACAAAAATTCCATCAGATTTTGTAAGAACAGAGTATATATCATTTGATCAACATTTTGACTCCTCGTTGGATAAGTATTTTAATTTTTTCTTTTCTCTGGAAGAATATTTTATTCAAATGTCAGAACAATTAGAAAATAATCCTCTTCTGTCCATCGACTACTTAAAACGAGCTTATCTTATTTCGGGTGATGAAGATTATAAGAAGAAGGTAAAGGAACTATCAAATGCTCTTGATTTGGCAGCACGTGCAAAAAACAGCGTAGAAAATTTAATTCCCACCTCGAAGGCATGAACATTACGGTATGTACATCCTGAAAAATCGTAAATAGTTTAGCCTAACCTAAACATAGCTCTTGATTGCCTTCATAACCTCTTCTGTAAAGTAAAAAACAACATCATCTGCATTTTCAGCAAGCCGGGCTGGTACTTGTTTGTTATTAAAGGAGCGAATTACCAGCACCGGAATGTCCAGATCTTTTGCACAATCCAGTGCATATTCCATCCATTCTTCAGCATCTTCAAACATATCCGTAAGCAGCAATACCACATCAGAATTTTCGATCTGCTCTCTGTAGGCAATTCTGAGATCTTCGGGTGACAGTTTTTCATACCCCGGTTTTTTATAGTCTGCCTGATTCAGGTAATCAAACTGCCGGTCAATATCATTCATACGGTCCAGTTGCTCCGTTATCTTATGAATATGCTCATTATGTTCCCAATTGTGGCCGATAAATATGTTATAGATATTTACATCTGTTGCCATATTCTAACCTCTCTCTTGGTTTTTGTGTTAAATGAAAGTGCTTTTTTGAGAATCTACTTCACCAGATAACAATTTACCGGTACAGATCATTTATTTTTCAGATGCCATATTGATAGATCATATAACAACCATTTACACAAGAGGGGTATTTTTTTTGTATCATGGATATGAAATTTGATGTGACATGCGTATGGCTTTTATCTTTATTGGACTTTTAACTGCTTTCTCTTATTCCGGTGAATTTTATGACCACCATGTATCCCATCAGGATGCAGCACCACAGGATACACTATTTGTACAAGAACTGCTTACAGGTTCTCTGGCTGATATTAATGAGGGTATGTACACTGAAGCGTATGCTAAAATCCAAAAAGCCGAAGAACTTTCCGATTCTTTGCAATATACCGGCGGCAAAACACTTGCTATAACCCGAAAAGCTGAGGCATATCTGAATCAGCAGAAGAATGACTCTGTAATCGTACTTTTAAATGAAGCCATTCAGACTTATCCGGAAAGCCCCGACAGGATTACTTTTCATAACTTTTTAGGTACTGCATATGGGTATAAGAATGAGAACCGGCCAGCATTAGAAAATTATGAAAAAGCCATTGAGTTGGCAGGAGATATGCCTGAAGAAGAGCAGGCGAGAACGACTGCGGGTGTCCGCATGAATATGGCTGGTATTTATATGAACCAAGGGAACACTAAGCAGGCTTTTGAAAACTATCTCACTGCGGTCCGTTTTTCAGAGTCGACCGGGGATACGCTTTTCTGGGTAACCACCCTGAATAACATTGGTAATGCTTACAATGATGTGGAAAGCTATGATGAAGCGGCTTTTTACCTGGAAAAGGCTATGGGTATAGCAGAAAATAAAAGTCTGAAAAATGAATTGTATCGAATTCATTTGAATCTTGCCAACACACGAAGTAACCAGGAAAGATTTGAAGATGCTGCAGAACTTTATAATAAAGCACTTGAAATTGAAAGGGAGATACGTCCGGGTTCACCGCCGGTTGTATTATATTATAATCTTGGAAGGCTGAATACCCAAATGGGGAATTTTGAGGAATCTGAGGACTATTTTGTACAGTCTTTAAAATTCGCTGAGGAAGGAAATATCCCGCAGGGGATATACTACAATAATCTGGGACTGGGGAAATTATACGCTGAACAACAAGAGTACGAACAGGCCATAAGCTATCTGGAAACAGCTTATAAGGTTGCTGTAGGGTTGCAGAATATACCATTTATACAAACTTCAAGAGAGGAATTATATCACTCTTATCGTGAAGCCAATCAATTTGAAAGTGCATTTTATCATCTGGAAAATTTTAAAGAAACCGCTGACAGCCTTTTTGACCAGGAAAAAGAACAGGCGCTGGCTAACCTTGAAAGCCAACTGGCTTTAGACCGCCAAAGTGAAATTAACCGCTTGTTACAGGAAAAACAGGTGCAGCAGGAGAGCAAGCTTCAATTTCAGCTGATTCTAATTATAACTGCAGGAATCGTTCTGATCCTGGTGTTGGTAATCCTGGTACTGGTGAAAAAAACAGCAAATGAAAGAAAAAAAATTAATTCTCGTCTTCAGAAGCAGAAGAAAGAACTGGAGGAAATAAATAGAGATAAAGACAAACTTTTTGCTATTATTGCCCATGACCTGCGTTCACCTCTTATCTCAATGCATGGGATTCTTTACCTCATAAAAAACAGTGCACTTTCAAAAGAAGAAATAAAAAAGTTGGCACAGGAGCTCGAAGCTACAGTTCAGGAAAATATGGATGCTATGGAGGATCTGCTTGCATGGGCAAAAGAGCAGCTTTCCGGTGTGAGTGTGGAAATTGATGAAGTAAATGTGTACGAACTGACAGAGGAAGTTTTTTCCAGACAATCTTTCATTGCGGCGAAAAAAGGAATCGCTTTAAAAAGCAACATAGCAGAAAACCAATATGTTCTTGCAGACAGAAATGCCCTTGAGTTAGTACTGAGGAATCTGGTAAATAATGGCATTAAATTTTCCAACAGCCGGGGTCTGATTCGTGTCGAAAGCAAAACAAACGGGCAAATGATCTCTATAATGGTCAAAGATACCGGGATAGGTATTCCTGCCGAAGCTGCAGATAAAATTTTTGACAGTAAATCCTGGACCCGAAAAGGAACCGGTAATGAAAAAGGAACCGGTTTTGGACTCAGCCTCGCAAAAGAATTCATGAAAAAAATGAACGGTTCCATCCGGTTTGAGAGCCGGGAAGGCAAAGGAACCACTTTTTTCATAGAACTACCGAAGGTTCCCGGCAGCTAATGCAGGGCCATTTTTTGTTTTACCCCACCCCCGCCCGCGCGAATAGTGATTCACATATTTCCGGAGATTCATTTTTACCTCTCTCTTTTTCTAAAAAATCATAAAAAAACAGGCTGCAGCCTGTAACCTTTATATGATTTTATAAGTGTACCTGATTGAACAGGCAAAATAACAGCAAAAAGCATTTTGGACTCTACATCAGATAGTGCACTCATGATGAAAGTGAAAAATGGTGACCTTGACAAACTCGGGGTGCTGTTTGAACGGTATAACCGTCGCCTGTTCGGGTTCTTTTACAGGCTGACTTTACGAAATGATGTAAGTGAAGATTTAGTACAGGGCGTATTTGAACGCATTCTGAGGTACAGAAAAACATATTCCGATGATGGAGATTTTTCTACCTGGTTATTCAGCATTGCCCGCAATTTGCATACAGATCATTATCGTCAGATGAAAAAACAAACCATAGAAGAAAATGATGCAGAATGGTTTTTGCCTGAAAATGAACATGATACTGATATGGCACCGGAAGAGGATTATCAAAAAATACTGCTTCAGAGGGCACTGGAAAAACTGGACCCCGATAAAAAACAGGCATTGATTTTAAGCAGGTACCAGGGATTCAGGTATAACGAAATCGCTGAAATTATGAAATGTTCCGAAGGTGCAGTTAAAGTACGTGTATTCAGAGCTATTCAGGAACTAAAAGAGATTGTAGCAGATCTCGGGAAACAGGAAAAATTATGATCCATGAAAAATATACCGATCTGATAACCGGCCATTTGCAGGGCACGCTGAATGCGGAAGATCAGCAAAACTTTCAGAATTTGATTGACGAGGGAACTATAAAGGCACAGGATATCAATGAGATGGAGATGCTATATGAGCAATTGGAGGATATAGAAACACCGGAACCAGGCGAAAACATGAAAAGTCGTTTTTACACAATGCTTGAATCGGAAATAAACAAGCAGCAGAAATCATTTTCAAGTCTGTTGAAGAGCTGGATTATACGCCTGCAAAATAGCTTTGAGTTTCGCCGGATGGTTTTTACAACCGCTGTTTTTTGCATCGGGCTTCTTATCGGCTATAGCTATACGTCTTTGAGCACACAAGATGAGCAGATTGAACGACTGACGGATGAAGTATCTCAGATGCGTGAAATGATGATGATCAGCCTGCTGAATAATTCTTCACCCACTGAAAGGCTCCGGGCTGTAAATATCAGTACGGAAATCCATTCAGCTGATAACAGGGTAGTTGAGGCACTGCTGAAAACCTTAAACAGTGATCCGAATGTGAATGTGCGGATTGCAGCAGTGGATGCACTGATCCGGCATGCCGCGAATCCGGAAGTGCGGCGTGGAATGGTACGCTCTATAACGGCGCAGGATTCGCCGGTGGTTCAGGTGGCACTTGCTGATGCGATGCTTGTGTTGCAGGAAAAACAGTCTGTAGAAGAATTCAGAAAATTGCTTGAAAAAAACGGGCTGGACAGTAATGTCCGCAGTAAACTTGAAAATACAATTGTAGCCTTAATCTGAAGGAGATCCAAAAATGATAGCAGCAAACAACGTTCAGCGACTTATAATTACCCTGCAGAAAAGTGCTCCTGGTATGGTACTTTTTTTCATACTCGCGTGCTTACTCCAGCCGGATCTATTTGCCATGCAGTACACTGAAACCATACATGAGACAGTGAGGTTTCAAAACGCTGCCGGTATGGAAAACGCGCTGAAAGTATACAACATTCAGGGCGACGTAATCATAGAGGGACATGCAGGAGAGGAAGTGATTGTTACCGCCGAAAAGATAATAGATGCCCGCCGCCAAAGCGATATTGAAAAAGGCATTGAGGAAATGAAGCTGGTTGTCGAACAGGAAAACAATTCAATATTTGTTTACCCGGATGCTCCTTTTATCAATGTAAGAAAACGCGGCGATGGTATCAGTTATCATGTGGACGGCCAGGATGTAGATTATGAATTTACTTTTCAGATCACCATCAAAGTACCGGAGCAGGTAAACATTCAGGCTTCAACAATAAATAATGGCATGGTATTGGTTGAAAATATTCTGGCCAGGGAGATCAAAGCATCCAATGTTAACGGCCCGGTTGTATTGAAGAATGTATCAGGAAAAACATCTGTAAATACGGTAAACGGAGATATCACAGCTGACTATTCCGAAAGCCCCACAACTGATTCAGAATATCAAACGGTAAATGGCACCATTGAGGTGATGTATCCTGAAAACCTATCTGCTGATATCCGGTTTCAAAGCTTGCATGGTGATCTTTATACAGATTTTGAAAATATAGAATATCTCAGTGCCCGTGTGGAAAGAAACAGCAAAAGAAATGCCGGCGGAGTGGCTTTCCGTGTGGACAATTATTCACCCCTGCGAATTGGCAGCGGTGGTCCGGAGTTCAGTTTCCAGGTGCTGAATGGAGATGTTTATATCAAACGAATTAAATCATAAAACAAACTGATAAATATCATGAAAGCAAAATATGTAATCCTGTTTTTTACCTTACTTGGTTTAACTGTAACAGCTGCGGCCCAGGAGCAAATAGCTATTCCACTGAGCAACCCCGGAGAACCGGGCCAGTTCAACATTAGTGTTGTGAGAGGGGCCATCAATGTGTCGGGCCATGATGGAAACGAGGTCATTATCCGGTATGACAACGGAGAAGAAAGGCGGGAGGAACCGGATGAGGTTCGGAACGGACTGCGGCGGATTACCAACAATGCAGCAGGATTTGAAGCATGGGAAAATAATAACACTGTGGAAGTAAGCAGCGTTACGCCAACAAAAAACATAAAGTTTGATGTTCTGGTGCCCCGAAATTTTTCCCTGAAGCTCTCATTGGTTAACGGTGATGATATGATGATCGAAAATGTAGAGGGAGATATGGAAATTAATCATGTAAATGGTGATGTAGTTCTTAACAACGTTAGCGGATCGGCAGTTGTGAATACGGTAAACGGGAATATTACAGCTTCTTTTCAAAGTATTGCCAGAGACAAACCAATGGCTTTCAGTAATGTTAACGGAGATATCAGCATCACTCTTCCTTCAAATGCCAATCTCACGGCAAAAATGTGGTCGGAATGGGGTGAAGTATATACCGACTTTGATATGGAAATGCGGCAGGAAGAAGGCTCCCGCGTTAATTCCGGTTCGGGAACGTACAAAGTTTCTGTAAATAACTGGATAAATGCAGAAATAAACGGAGGCGGGCCGGAATATCTTTTCAAAAGTCTGCGCGGTGATATCTATATCCGCAAAGGATAAACCGGAACGAAAAAAATTCAAAACCTGAGTTCCCCACAGGGATGCCTTTGGCGTGATTCATTAATGAAATTCTGAAATAACCATTTATGCAACCGTCATCCCGGCCTCCGAGCCGCTCATTTTTTGAACCTGCCTTGTCGGCAGACAGGCGCGAAGCGAAATCTCCTGCTTTTCCAGAGTTTGGAGATGCCGTGTCGGAGCCTGTCTTCCGAAGCTTCAGCGCAGGCAGGCACGGCATGACGAATATAAGATTTCACTACGTGGGGAAAAGATGAGCAGCTTATTAATCGAACTCAGGTTTAAACAGGAAAGAACTATGAAAAAAATAATGATCACCGCACTGATTCTGTTTGGTTATCATGAGATCGTTTCGGCACAACATTCTTATCGCGAACAGATCTCTGTACCGGAAAATATACGTTCGGGAACCGCCCCGATTCCGGTAATGGATGCTGTCCGGATAACGAATGAACCCCTGGATTTTGATGGTTTTCTGAACGAAAAGATATGGCGAAATATTCCTGCAGCAACAGATTTTACCCAGCGCTTCCCGGATGACGGACGTTCTGCAACACAAAAAACCGAAGTGAAGCTTTTGTTTACTGATGAATTTGTTTTTGTAGGGATCATGGCCTTCGATTCCAGTCCGGATTCTATCAGTGCTCCGCTTTTCCGGAGAGATGGAAACCAATCAAGCGACTGGGTGTATGTGAGTTTTGACAGTTATAATGACAAACGGACTGCGTTCTCATTTGCTGTAAACCCGCGCGGGGTGCAAAAGGATGTCCTTTATTATGATGATAACAATGAAGATGTTCTCTGGGACGCTGTTTGGGAAGCAAAAACACAGGTTCTGGCTAACGGTTGGTCAGCTGAATTAAAAATCCCGCTTTCTCAACTGAGATTTAGCTCAAAAAATGAAGAGCAGTTATGGGGAGTCAATTTTCAAAGAAGAATATCGAGAACCGGTGAGATTTCATTTTGGGCTCCAACCCCGGAAAATGCTACCGGAGTGGTTTCAAAATTTGGGCGGTTGAATGGAATTCGTGAACTGAAAGAACCCCGGAGGCTGGAAATTACTCCTTATGTATCCGGCAGCCTGGTTCGGTTGCCCCGGCCCGTTTCGGATAATCCATACTACAGCACAAATCTGATGAATGGGAATGTTGGCGGAGATATTAAATATGGACTGACATCGGATCTTACCCTGACAGCTACAATTAATCCCGATTTCGGACAGGTTGAGGCAGATCCTGCGGTGATAAATTTAACGGCAAACGAAAGTTTCTTTTCTGAACGCCGCCCGTTTTTCCTTGAAGGAAATGATATTTTTTCTTTCGGAAACACCCAAACCTACAGCAGTTTTGGTAATCCTGCTACTTTTTATTCCAGGCGAATAGGGCGTTCCCCGCAAGGCGGCCCGCAATCTGCAGGTGTAAATGCTGAATTTTCTGATCAGCCTGACTTCACTACGATTGCAACAGCTGCGAAACTGAGCGGGAAAACCAAATCTGGCTGGTCTGTCGGATTTCTGGATGCTTATACCCTTCAGGAAAATGCTCTGTACAGATCCGCTGCGGGTGTGGAGGAGAGCATTGCCGCAGAACCGGCATCGAATTACGCAGTAGGCAGGGTCAAGAAAGATCTCAATTCTGGTAACACCTATTTCGGCGGATTTGCCAGCGCGGTAAACCGGAATATAAATAATACATATTTTGAGGATTTTCTCAGGTCATCTGCCTACCTCGGAGGTGTGGATTTTGAACATAATTTCAATGACAGGAACTGGGTTACAAGCGGCACACTCTCTTACAGTGTTATCAACGGATCAGAACAGGCTATCTACCGGGCCCAGGTCTCTCCCGCACGATATTATAATCGGGTGGACTCCGGGAAGCTTTCTACAGATCAAAATAAAACCAGCCTGGCAGGTTTTGCTACGGAAATCAGCCTTCAGAAAAGAGGAGGGGACGACCCCTGGCTGGGATCACTGACATATAGCGAAGTAAGTCCCGGTTATGAAACCAACGACCTGGGTTTTCAAAACAGGGCTGATTACAGGTCGCTGAATGGAGGTATTGTGTATCGTGATACAGATCCCCGGATATTACAATATTATGAGTTTTGGCTGTTTACCGGCAATGCCTGGAATTATGATGGCGACCGGATTAACCATAATTATGGTACCGGAGGAATGGTCCGGTTAAAAAATCTTTGGCGCCTGAATTTCAATGCAAATTATAACGGCCCCAATACTGTGGCAGACCGTACAGCCCGCGGCGGGCCTGTTATAGTGCGTCCGGTAAATGGAAATTTTAACATGAATATTAATTCTAACCCGAATAAGAAAATTTCATTCAACGCAGGTACTTTTCTAAGGAAAGATGAATTTGGAGGGTATATTCGGGATTTCTGGTCTGCTTATAATGTGCGCCCTACACCCTGGCTTCAGCTGAGTTTTTCTCCCGAAGTCATTCTTCAAAAAGACAGAGCTCAATATATTACTACTATTAATGACGCTGATGCCGTAAACACTTATGGAAACCGCTATATTTTTTCGGATATAGAACAGACTACCCTTATGGCAAGTTTCAGGCTGGATTGGACGTTCTCAACCACAATGAGCCTGCAAACCTATGTGCGTCCGTTTATTTCTTCAGGTAAATATACAGGTTTCAAAGAACTTGCTGCTCCGGCTTCTTATGATTTTGATATTTATGGTGAGGAAACAGGTACTATTTCAAGTGGCAATGGTGAATACACTGTTGATCCCGATGGCAATGGTCCGGCCGATTCCTTCAGCTTTCAAAACCCAGATTTCAACTTTCGATCGATTCAGGGAAATGCTGTATTCAGATGGGAGTATATACCCGGTTCAACTCTTTTTCTTGTATGGCAGCAACAGAGAGATGATTTTTTTGAAAGCGGCCGATTTGATTTGAGAAGAGATCTGGATGGATTATTTGGTTCTGAACCTACAAACGTATTTCTTGTAAAAGCAAGCTATTGGTTCGGCTCCTGATGACTATTCAGAGCGGTTTATTTGTAATTCTCAGGCTGTTCTGACCAAAAGCGGTCGAATCCGGGCCATGGAACTTCTTGTGGCGCATAAAACTGACTTTACATCCAGGCCTGTAATATAACTGCCTCCGGTACTTTCTGAATCTGATATTTTTCGGGCACTTTTGATCATTCCAATGGATCGGCAGTTTTTTGATTCTGTTGATTACAATACAGAGAGCTATTTATGTAGTTAATACTGCTACACGGATTTCGATAATTATAGCTACTTATTTTTGAACCGTTGTTTTATATCATGGCTTCACTTTGGGATAAAACAATACTACTTAAACGATGGCAAAATCAAAAAAAGAAGATAAAAGTAAAACGGATGGTAAACAGAATAAGGAACTGCCTCATATTCCGGGGCAGCCTTCTGATGAAACTACCGTCTCATTATTAAGAGAACTTGTAGCCCATCTGAGGCAGAAAAGAAGTGAATTGCGCGAAGAGTGGGCAAAACGAATTATGGAAGCCGAACTTTTAACGGCTATGACCAAGGATGAAATTCTGGCGGAGGCTACCTCTGTTTACGATAACTATGTTGAAGCGCTGGAAACCGGAACATATGAAGCACTGCAGGCATACGCGCGTAACCTTTCGGAAAGAATTATCCCCCGCGGTGTTGAGACCCACGAAGTAATTGGTATTGTACTTTTGCTCCGTGATGTATTGGCCCGTTCACTTTTCTCAAAATACCGGGATGACTTCAGTAAATTAAACAGGATTCTGGATGCATATGAACCGGCTGCCAACCGAATTGCAAATACGGTAGCTGTAGGTTTTGTTCAGGAAAGAGAAAGGGTAATTCGTGATCAGCAGGAAGCTATTCGCGAGCTTTCCACACCCGTATTACAGGTACGTGAACGGCTATTGATTTTACCGATGATCGGTATTATTGATCCGCAGCGTGCACGTCAGTTAACCGAACAGCTGCTTCAGGCTATACGTAAAAACCGGGCAAAGGTAGTGGTGATTGATATTACAGGGGTAGCGGCGATGGACTCCAAGGTGGCAAATCACCTGGTTCAGACGGTTGATGCAGCCCGTTTATTGGGAGCCAGTGCTATTGTAACCGGCCTTTCTTCTGAGATTGCTCAAACACTTGTTACCATAGGAGTAGATCTGACAAAGATTATTACAGTTGGTGATTTGCAGGGTGGAATTGAAGAAGCTGAACGTAAACTGGGATACAAGGTGCAGATTACAGCTCCGGTAGAGCTCCCGAACCAATAAATTATGCCGGTACCTATTCTTAAGCATGGCGACTACCTGATTGCTTCGGTACAGTCGTCATTAAGCGATGAACAACTTATGAAACTCCTCGACAGCCTGGTGGTAAAAGTAGCCAGTGTACGGGCAAAGGGCGTCATCGTAGATGTAACCATTTTGGATATTATGGATTCTTTTGCTACCCGAATTCTGAGGGATATGGCCCATATGATTAAACTCAGGGGAGCGCCCACCGTTGTGGTTGGAATTCAGCCTGATGTTGCCCTTGCTATGGTACAAATGGGGTTGAGCCTGGGCAATATTAATACTGCACTTGATCTTGAAGAAGGAATACTGCTCCTGGATGAATATGTTAAAAATAAATAACCAGACTTATATACAGAAACAGTCCTGTCAGTTAATTTTTGCCTGTCAGAAAAGGGCCATATGCATTCTCAAAAATTTTACTGAATCAGTACAGGTAAAAAAGCAGTTAAACATAAAAAAACCGGGGCTGGAAGGCTTAAAATTTTACAGCCAGAAAGGAAAAGCAGTTTTTTTTCCCGGAGTATGCTATTTATAAGAAAAAAGATAGAATGTCGGATAGCAATGTTATAAAACCGAACAGTTTGAAAAGCAAAACTTTTCAGGTCTCTTCAGATAAAGACGTTGTTCAGGTGCGCGAATTTGCGAGAGAAATAGCTGCTGAACTCGGATTTTCTACAAACGACAGAACATTGATTACAACTGTCGTTTCGGAAATATGCAGGAATATTCTGGAATATGCCCAAAAAGGCAATATGTCGATAAAACCAATTCATAAAAATCCCGGAAAGGGAATTTGCATAACCGCTAAAGATAACGGTCCGGGCATCGCAGATTTAAAAATGGCCATGCAGGATGGTTATTCCACAGGACGCGGAATGGGGGTTGGGCTGCCCGGTTCAAAACGAATTATGGACGATTTCAACATTGAATCAATTCCGGGTTCCGGAACAAAGATCACAATGTGTAAATGGCTTTAGATTTAACAGTAAAAAAAAATGTAATGAGTAACGGAAAAATTGAATCCGGTGACAACTTATGTTTGGAGTGGTGTGTTGCACGGTATCCAAAAGGCGGGGAAGAAATATCCGGAGATCTTTTTTTTATAAAAAACTCCGGTAAAAAAGTTTTAATTGCGGTAATGGATGGGCTCGGACATGGTGAACAAGCTTATGAGGCAAGCAAACAAGCAGTACAGTCTCTTAACTCCTTTACAAATGAATCTTTAATTTCACTTGTAAAAAAGTGCCATGAAGATCTTAAATCAACCCGCGGGGTAGTTATGAGCCTGGCTGTATTAGACAGTGAGGAGAATACACTTACATGGTTAGGGGTTGGGAATGTTGAAGGAATATTGTTGAGAGGAAAAGACAATAAATTCAAAAAAGCAGATACCATTCTATCATGCAGAGGTATTCTGGGTTACAAGCTCCCATTGTTAAAAGCTTCTATGATTTCAATTACTCCGGGAGATATGATTTTTTTTTCAACAGATGGAGTACGTTTCGGTTATGAAGAAGAAGTCAATTTAAGATGGAGTCCCGAATCCATTATAAAAAAAATAGTAAACACTTATATAGACAGTTCAGATGATTCCCTCATTCTGGCGGCACGCTATAAAAACGTTAATCATTAGAATACCTAATTAGACCTCATTAGTATGTAGTGATGAAACATTCTCAAGAAAAAATAAAGCAGAAATTTTTCCAGCAGCTCGAATATTTTTTTTCCGATCGCAGTGAAAAAAATCTTGTTGAAGCGTATGAGTTAGGGCGCGGAGCGATAGAGCAGGGAATGGGAGAGCTGGAATTCTTGAGGTTATATCATGAAGCCTTACTGCAGTTATACTTCTGGGAAAATGGCGAAGAACAGAAAAAGCAGTTAAAACTTGCCCTGAATTTTCTCTCTGAATGCCTGGCTCCATATGAGCTGAGACAAAGGGGGTTTAAAGATTTAATCAGACGGCTCAATGAGCAAAATGAAAAATTACAGGAAGAAGTAGAACGGCGGAGAGAAACCGAGGAAGAATTAAAACAGAGCAAAGAGCATTTTCAGCTCCTTATAGAAAATGCACTGGATATTATTACGGTACTGGATCATAATGGTACCATTCGATATGAAAGTCCTTCTCTGGAACGGATACTTGGCTATAAGCCAGACGAAATGACGGAGACTGTTTTATTCGATTATATTCATCCGGATGATTTAAAAAAGATAAAAAAGGAGCTGAAAAGTTTTACAAGATTACCCGGTGCAAAAAATATAACTGTATTCAGGGTTGCACATAAAGATGGTTCATGGCGATACCTGGAAAGTATAGCGAAAAAGGTACCGGATATTCGCGGGGGGCCTGGAATAATAGTCAACTCCAGGGATGTAACAGATCGTTTTAAAGCCCATCAAAAGTTAAAGGAGAGTGAAAACCAGCTTGCTGCCGCTCAAAAAATTGCTCAACTCGGAAGCTGGGAATGGAATACAGTTGAAAATAACCTGAAATGGTCGGATGAATTATGCAATATTTACGGTGTCTCCCAGGATAAAACACCCAATACTTATGAACAGTGGCTGCAGTTTGTTCATTCTGCAGATCGCAAACGTGTAGAAAAGATTTTATCTGAAGCCTTTAAGACCAAAAAGAGCTATGAGTTCGAGCACCGTATTATCCGGCCCGACGGAACGGAGAGAACGTTATATTGCATGGGGGAAGTGACAATGGCAGAGAATCAGGAGGTGGTAAAAATGTTTGGCACAGGACAGGATATTACCCGTATAAAAAAAGTAGAAGACAAACTCCGGGCTTATAGTGAACAACTGAGAAATCTTTCAGCCAAACAGGATAAAATACGTGAAGAAGAAAGAATTCGGATAGCACGCGAAATACATGATGAACTTGGCCAGATGCTTACTGTTCTTAAAATGGATGTTTCCATGCTGATGAAAAAAACAAGCGATTCAACAGACGAAAAAAAAGCATTGAAATTATCAAAAGAGATGGAGATTATTACGGAACGAATAAACACTATTGTTCAGTCAGTTCAGCGTATAACCACAGAATTGCGCCCGGAGGTTTTGGATGACCTGGGTCTTGAAGAAGCCATAGAGTGGCAGGCGTCTGAGTTTGAAAAAAGAACTGGAATAAAATTGTACATTATTAGCCGGGTGAATTCCATAGATCAAATGAATGATGAACAGTCAACCGCTGTTTTTCGGATTTTTCAGGAAACATTGACCAATATTCTGAGGCATTCCGGTGCAACACAGGTTACAGTACGTATGAAACAGGATTCAGAATTTTTTATTTTAAATGTACACGATAACGGAAAAGGAATAACTCGTGAAGAAATTGAGCATAAAAATTCCCTTGGTATTATTAGCATGCGGGAACGAAGCCAGTTTCTTGGAGGAAGTATAGATTTTGAAGGGGAGGATGGAACAAAAGTTACCTTGAAAATTCCATTTGCTAAGTAACAAGTCTGATATTTAAAATAAATAAAAAGGGCAATGATTAAAGTAATGATTACTGATGATCATCAGTTGGTTCGGGAAGGGTTAAAACGTATCGTGAATGAAGATACGAACGATATTAAGGTAGTTCAGGAGGCTTCAAATTCTGCTGAACTGCTTAATTGTCTCACGAAAGAGTTGCCGGATATTGTGGTACTTGATATTGCTATGCCCGGCCGCGGAGGGCTGGATGTACTGAAAGATATCAAGGAGTTTTATCCTAAACTACCGGTACTCGTGTTGAGTATGCACCCGGAAGACAGGTTCGCAATCAGGGCGATTAAAGCAGGCGCTTCGGGCTATCTTACAAAAACAAGCATTTCTGATGAACTTGTGAAAGCCATACGTATTATTGTGAATCAGAAAAAAAGATACATAAGTTCAAATGTGGCAGAACAACTTGCCGAACAAATGGATAGAAATTTCGCCAAAAATAAACACGAAACACTGTCCGACAGGGAATATCAGATTTTATGTATGATAGCTTCCGGAAAAAAAAGCAGTTTAATAGCCGAAGAACTTTCTCTGAGTGTTCAGACAATCCATACCTATCGTGCCCGGCTGAAACAAAAAATGAACATCACATCAGTTGTTGATCTCACCCGGTATGCAATTCAGCATAACCTTATCGATTAGTAAAATCAGAATCCTGTATTCAGGTTTTCATGCCTGGGAGGTCTTTTAAAGCCACCCGAGCCTCAGTACGTAATGAAAAATATTACAAGCCTCTAATATAAATCAGGTACAGCAATATCAAGCGTATCTCTATGGATTCTTATCCGCCCCGTTTTTAAGTTATTTCATAGTTCGATGGTAATCGGGAAGCCATTGAATCTGATAAAAATTTAAACAAAATCTTTTTAAGAAATGACCATACGCCACCAAGCACATCAAGAGAGAAAAAAGAGAGAGAGATAAAATAAGAGAGAGCCACAAGTTAGTTAGATAGAACTAATAAGAGAAAACGCCCCCGGTTGATCCCGGGGGTTTTTTTTTGATCCCAATACCTTACATAAAATAGAAAAAGGAAAGCACCAGGAATCCAAGCAGTATAAAACTCATAACCACTTCCAGTCCGGGACTGTATGTTGACGCTTTATTATTTTCTGATCCAAAGGGATTAAGCCACGTCATAGGATTTTTGAAAATCCGTAACATAAATCCCGCAATAACCAGTACACCATCTTCTGCATGGCCGTAAAAGCGGTCAACACCTGTTACAAAGACCCACCGGACAGCCGGGGCAGATTTCCGATAGAACCAGTCAGTATCAACTGCGATGACAGCATCTCCTTTTAGTTTTGTGCGTAACAGCCAGAATCCGATAAATGTGAGTACCAGGATCTGTATCATTTCTACAAGGTTGTAAACAGAGAATGGGGTATAATCAACCGGATAAGGAAGATTTTGATAAATTAAGCCTGGAAACAGCCCGAAGAGTATGCAAAAGAAAGCACCGAAACCCATCGCGAGAAGCATATTAAAAGGTATCGGCCCAACTTCGATCTCAGTTTTACGCTCCCCGAACCAGGTAAAATAGGGCAGCTTCAGCCCGGTATGAAGAAATGTACCCACGGTTGCCATGAGCAACAGAAGCATTACAATTTCCAAATGAGCTTCGCCCACCGCACTAACCACCATCGTTTTGCTGATAAAACCGTTAAACAGCGGAAACCCGGAAATGGCGAAAGCCCCGATCATATAAAAGCATACCGTCCACTTCATTTTTTTTGCTAATCCTCCCAGTTCCGTCAGCTTGCTTTTTCCTGTAGAGTAGAGAACGGCACCGGCCCCCATGAAAAGGAGTGACTTGTATAAAATATGTCCGAATGCATGGGCGGTAGCACCATTTAATGCCAATTCGCTTCCAACACCTATACCGGTGACCATATAGCCTATCTGGCTAATAATGGAATAGGAAAGGATTTGCCGGATATCATTAGACATCAGAGCGTAAATGGTTCCGTAAATTGCCATTGCTGCTCCAAGCCAGATCAAAATGTCCCAGCCGGGAAATACCCGTATCAATACATATACTGCAGATTTGGTGGTAAATGCGCACATGAATACCGCACCGGTGACTGTGGCTTTGGGATAGGCGTCCGTCAGCCATGCGTGCAGAGGCGGAATTGCAGAATTCACCGCTACGCCAAGCAAAATCAAAACAGAAGGAATGGTATAGATATCAGGCAGGCTGGTGATAAGAATGGAACCTGTACCGGCTATATGCCAAAGAATTCCCCCAAGCAAAAGACTTCCGCCAAAAATATGAACAATCAGATACCGCATTCCTGCTTTATCCGATTCTTCGGTTTTCCGGGCCCAGATTAAATATGTAGAACTTACGGCCATCAGCTCCCAGAAAATATAGAGAGTGATCCAATCGCCCGCAAAAGCTACACCTAAAGCACCGCCGGCATACAAAAGAGCGGAGGACTGCTGCCCTGTATCCTCAATATGAAAAGCATAAATACCACCGATCACAGCAACCATGGCAAAGATAGTCCCGAAGATTCTGCTCAGGGAATCGACATACATCAAACCCAGTTCATAACTGCCGAAGGTTACGGTTAACGAGTGTTCATCAGGAAGCTGCCACAGTACAGCCAGGGCCGCCAGCGGGAATACTAAAAAAACAGATGCACGAATTTTCTGAGGCAGTACAGGTAAAATAAATGCCCCGAGAATCATTAATATGGCAGGCATGAATAAGAAATCAATCATAATACTGTTCGTGTCTGAAGATGAAAAGTTTACCTAACCACCTGGATACATAAATGAGTACAATACAACTGAGAAATCCCCATATCGCGTAGAAACCGGGTATAGCATTCCACCAGTGCGAATCATAATCTGCCAGGTAAGTGAATTCCAGGATCAAACTGATAATAAGAAGGACTCCAAGGCCAATCCATTGCCAGGTTTTCATAGTTCGATAAATTTAAGTTGGATAGAATTCATACATCAGCCTCCGGCGCTGAATAAAGAGATCGCAATTGCACTTGCCAGGTCAAAGAAGTTAAAAAAGAGATTTGGAAACAGCCCGAATAAAACCGAAAGTATGGCCGTGCAGACAAGCGGAACCACCATAAACAGGGAGGCTTCTCCGTAGTTCTCCAGGCCTTCTCCTTTTTTGAAATAGGCTCTGTGAATAATTGGAAAGAAATAGCCAACGTTCAGAAGGCCGCTGACAATCAAAATGATCAGTGGTATGATCATATCTCCTTCGAGTGAGCCAAATGCAAGATGCCATTTGCTGAAAAAACCATTAATTGGAGGAATTCCTGCCAGCCCCATAGAACCGACAACAAAAGCCCCCATGGTCCAGGGCATTACTTTGGCTATACCATTGAGGTTACTGATTTCCGTTCGGTGAAGATTAACATAAATGGCACCCGCACAGAAAAAGAGAGTGATTTTCATGGTGGCATGAGCTGCAATATGCATGATGCCGCCTGTCATGCCAAGCGGTGTAAGAAGAGCTGCCCCAAGAACGATGTAAGAAAGGTGGCCCACAGTAGAATACGCAAGCCTCCGTTTCAGATTATCCTGTGCAAAAGCAATTAATGAAGCAAGAATGATGGTTGCTCCCGCCAGTACAATGATAATATCATTGAGCCCGTAACCTGCCATAACATCTACTCCAAATACATATCCAACCACACGGATTACGGCAAAAACTCCCGATTTAACAACGGCTACGGCATGAAGCAGCGCACTTACCGGTGTGGGGGCAGCCATCGCGGCTGGCAGCCAGCTGTGAATAGGCATGATACCTGCTTTTACCCCTACTCCACCCAGAAAGAGGATGAACATCACCAGCATAATATGGGAAGGGAGGTTTACATCCCCGAAAACACCGCCCGGGGTAAAATCAAGAGTGCCAGTGTAATAATAAACCATTCCCGCTGCAGCGATTAAAAGCAGTCCGGCTGTAAGGGTATATGACAGGTATTTCCGGCCGGCCGCTATAGCCTCTTTTTTTTCATTATG
The DNA here is from genome assembly GCA_040882525.1 of Balneolaceae bacterium. Taxonomy (GTDB): domain Bacteria; phylum Bacteroidota; class Rhodothermia; order Balneolales; family Balneolaceae; genus Rhodohalobacter. The sequence continues at coordinate 133,274 of JBBEBD010000064.1, forward strand.
AATAACGAGAGGGTACGTAGCCAGGGTCAGCATCTCATAAAAAAGAATAAATGTGAGCAGGTTGCCGGAGAAGGCTATTCCGATAGTGGCTGATAAACAGACTGCAAAACTGGCAAAGTAGCGGGTTTGTTTATGTTCACCGGCTCCGCGTACATACCCGATCGAGTAGAATGAAGTGAAAATCCATAAACCGGATGCAATAATGGCAAAAAAGACGCCCAGTGGATCAGCTTTAAGCAGCAATGGCAGCCCCGGTGCAAGATCAAAAAGATGAAGCTCCACACTGTTTCCTTCTAATGCTGAAGGAAGAAGCAACAAGACAAGGCCAAACTTGATTGCTGCGGCCAGGATAGTCCACGTCTCACGAAGATTCGGCTTCGCCGAGCTCAGTATAATCAGGGGCACTGCTAAAAGAGAGACCAGTATAGCTGATAAAGGTACGAGGGAAAGATCCATCGGTTATTTTTATGTTTTAATATCAATTATCAAAAAGTCCCCCTTTTGCCAAAGGCATCCCTTTGGGAGAAGGGGGTATGATCAAGCGCAATTAGCGATTGATCTGGGGGATGTTCCCTGTTATGACACTGTGCCAAAACAGGGAAAATACACCCCTCCCGGCTAAAGCCGTACTCCCCTTAAGGGGAGATTACACCGGAAAAATATCCAGCAGTACCCCAACGATAACAGCATTTGCAAGTCCGATGACGATCAGGCTGACAGCTAAAACAGCGGTTGGCCCGAGCATACTTGCCGGTACTTCGTCTTTTGTTGCTTCCGCGGCTTCTTTCTGCTCTGTATCCGGGTTCATCATATAAACTTTTTCAAAAATTCTAAAGAAATAGACTGCATTCAGCAGCGAGCTGATCAAAATAACCGCCAGGAACAGCCAGTTTTCGTTATCGATGGTTCCCAGTGCCAGGTACCACTTGCTGAAAAATCCCGCCAGCGGGGGAAGGCCCACCATAGAGATTGCTGCGATACTGAAAGAGGCCATTGTCCAGGGATATTTTTTGCGATAACTGTCGTCGAAGCGCCGGATATCGGTATGGCCTTCTTTCTTTCTTAAATTCCCCGCAACCAGGAAAAGACATGCTTTCATCACTGCATGATTCAATACATGAAGTATCGCGCCCGCAAATCCCAGCGGATTCGCAAGGCTGAGGCCCATAATAATATAACCGATCTGTGAGATACTGCTATAGGCAAGCATTCGTTTTAGTTCGGTTTGAGCAATGGCCATAACAGAGCCGTATAAAATTCCGATACAGGCCATAACGCCGATGATATACATCAAAGGCATAACGGCTTCCGTCAGTTCAATTCCAAACAGGTACAGGATAACCCTGAACAGAACATAGGCCGCCACTTTTGTGCCCACGGGGGCGATAATAGCTGATGAACTGGATGAAGCAAACGTATAGGAATCTGGCAGCCAGCCGTGCATGGGAAAAAGTGCAGCTTTGACTCCGATACCCACAACCATCAAAAGCAGGGCGGCGGTAACGGCTGTGTTCTCTGCAAACATGGGCAGCATGGCTGCCATATCAATAAGGTTCAGCGTTCCGGTTTCTGTGTACAGAAAACCCACACCAAGCAGGTATAAAGTTCCGCCCGTGGTACCGATAATGAGGTAACGAAAAGCTGCATAGGGTGCCGGACGAGAACCAATTGCAATTAAGGCATAACTGGCAAGAGAAGAAATTTCAAGAAATACATACAGGTTAAAAAGATCTCCGGTGAGAATCATCCCGTTGAAACCCAGCATGGCAAGCATGGCCATGGTGTAGTACGGGAGTTCTTTGCCCCGGAATTCCAGTCTGGCAATTTCACGGGAGTGAATCAATACAAAAAAGACAACCGAATTTATAACCAGTACGAAAAACCCGGAAAGCCCATCATACACAAATTCAATTCCAATGGGTGGCTCCCAGCCGCCAAAAAAATAGCGGATGCTTCCGTTATGCAAATAGTTGATAAAACCATACAGAGACAGAACAGCGGCTGTACCCGATCCCAGAACAGCAAGTGGCTGAATAAATTTTTCTTTCCACAGACCAAACAGAGGTATCAGAATAGAAAACAGTACAAATGTTAACGCAATGTATGCTGGCAGGTGCGACTCAATCATTGAATTTTTTCTAACAGTTCCTGTTCGTCAAGTGTACCGTACCGGTTGTATATTGCAATCAAAAGAGTAAAAGCCACTCCAAGTGTTGCAACCCCAACAACAATGGCGGTAAGCATAAGGGTGTGCGGCAGCGGATTCAGGTAATTGGCAACCTGTTCCACCGGTATATTGGTATCCCGCACCGGGACGGTGGCATCCCATTTGGATGCGATGGATACAAAGAATAAAACAACAGATGCCTGAATTATGGTAAGCCCGATCGTTTTTTTGACCAGGTTTTTCTTAAACAGTATTCCATAAAGCCCTACACAAAGCAGGAAAACCGTGAACCAGTATGCATAATGCCCCGTAAAAAAATCAAACATTGTCTTCCCCTTTAACCATGTTATCGTAAATCATAACCAGGATAGCCATTACAGCCAGCCCGATTCCCACCTCTATAATTAAAATGCCGGTATAGCGCAGCCATATAGGTTCCATGCCCGGAATGGGAAGGTGGCCGTAATCGAGAAAATAACCGCCGGTAACTATGGCGATAAAACCAACAGCGAAATATATAACCACGCCTATCAAAGCCAGCGGTGTGGTTAGTAACTCATGAAGTTGTAACCGTGAAATTCTTCTTCCTCCTGCAACACGAATCAGAAGTATAGAAGCAGCCAGTAAAGCGCCTCCCTGGAACCCGCCGCCAGGGCTGTAATGTCCGTGAAAAATCACATACCATCCAAAAACCATAATATAGGGGCTTAATAGCCTTGCACCCAGTAATACAATTGGACTTTGAAACTGATTTCTCATCTTCTTCTCCTGTTTTTTCGCAGCAGAAGCAGAGTGATGAAGCCGGCTGTATATATTACAATCTGTTCACCAAATGTATCAATACTTCGATAATCACCAAGTATAACGGTTACAATATTCGGAGTATGGGCATCATGGTATGCTTCCTTGATGTAATAATTACCGGCAACCGGAGTATTGGTCACACTCGATTCTGCGTGCATCAGGTTATCCGGATCTCCCCGGTAGGGCAGGTCCATAGAAGCGTATATGAGTACAGCCGCAAAAAGCGTTAATATGAGAACTTTAAGAATTTTCAATCGTTTGTTTTTCTTGAAGTTTTATAAATTGCTACAACAAATAATATTCCGGTAACTCCCGCCCCGACTACTGCTTCTGTAAAACCAACATCAATAGCGCCCATTGCTATAAACAGAAGGGCCAGAAGAAAACTGAATACAGACATCATCACCACGGCAACAAGCAGGTCGTTTACTTCGAGAGCTACCACAGCAGAAACGGCGAGAAAAATGTAAATAATAAGTTCTAATTCCCAGATCATGTATCCCCTTCGTTTCTGGATTTATTGTAAAAAAGAGGCTTCAGCCCTTTTTTTAAAGCCGCATGTGCTAGTGCATGCACTCCTATGGGATTCGACAAAGCGATAAATAAAATAATGAACAGCAACTTAAGACTGCTTTGAGTGAAACCTTCATAAATGATTAAACCCACAATAATCAGGCTGATTCCGAGTGTATCACTTTTACTTACCGCATGGGTTCTGGAATAAAAATCGGGGAGGCGTAATATTCCGATACTGCCTGTCAACATAGATGCTATGCCTAATACAACAAATATAATGCTGAATACAGATTGAATTTCACTCATTCCTGCTGCCTTACTTTATAGGATGAAACAAACTTTGCTATAATTAATGAGCTGATAAAACCAAGTATGGCATAAGCCAGGGTAATATCTATAAACATATCGATGCGCCCGAAAATAAAACCGATCAGGCAAATCAGGGCGATTGTTTTTGTGGCAATTGCATTTGCAGCAAGAAGCCGGTCGAATACATTTTTGCCATTTACCACTCTTATAAGCGGCACTGCAATAATGACTGTTAATACAACCGCACTGTATAAAAAGAAAGATTCCATCAGTTGGTTTTTGTTTCTGTGGTAATCCGGATGTCACTTACAACCTGCCGCTCTTCTTTTGAAAAAAGTTTCAATACCCGCCGGGGCATCGCGTCATTTATGATTCCTTCGTGAGAGCCAGGGGTAAGAGAATGAACTGTAAATTCATCCCCTTCAATAGTAATGGTTAAAGTTCCGGGGGTCAGGCTGATTGAATTCCCTAAAATCATTTTTGCATGAGAACTTGGCAAATCAACTTTAAATGTTATCATAGATGTTTCCACCCGGAGGTGTGGACGGATAATAACCCAGGCCACATGAATAGCAGCAACAAAAATCTGGTAAATCATCCATGGCACATACGAAAATGCCTGGCCGAACCTGAATTGGTTCAGGTCTTCGATATCATCCTCAAAAAAGCGGTAATTTTTTAAGTGGTAATTAAAAAAGATAACACCCGCCACAGTGGCAACTCCCATAGAAAGGTGAATGAAATCAAGATAGCCGCTCATGATCACCCAGAATAGCATCAGGGAGATAAAAGACATGACCATAGAAAAAAGAGAAAGCTTATTCATTTCAGAATTTAGTAGTGCCCGAATAATTTAGCATGGAACTTATCAAAAAAGTACATTTACCTGCAATAAAACTTGCAGGTTTTCTTTAGGTTAATGCAATTTTACAAATGTCTTATTATATAGTATTGGACGAAGGGTTTTTTTAAATAATTATTTCTCATTTGAGCCTTTCGTCTCTGAATTCAGGTGAATATCTTCTCTTTTTGAGTTTATCTTGAGATAGTTTTTTGTATCTTTGCCACCTGTTAAAAAACAACGGCAAATACTGTTGTTTTAAAAGCGCAATAAATAAAATAATCTGTTGAATGGAATCACCTACAGCGCTCGTAAGTCTTATTGTTGGGTTACCGCTTCTTGGTTTTCTTATAAATGGAATTGCAGGGCTCGTATCAAATAACTACCGGCTAAAGAAAAGCCTGATTGGCGCCATTGCCAATTTCGCTGTCTTCATCCCTTTCCTGTTTACCCTTTTTCTTTTTATTAATTATGATGTGGAAGCCGGTGCGGTAACCGTCAAACTCTTTACCTGGATTGAGGCGGGTGTTTTCAGTGCAGACATAGCATATGCTGTAGACCAGCTTTCCCTGATTATGACTCTTGTAGTTACAGGCGTGGGTTCCCTGATTCACTATTATTCGATAGGGTATATGACGCATGATGCAGGCTACTGGAAATTTTTTGCCTATCTGAACCTTTTTATATTCGCAATGCTGAACCTGGTTCTGGCGGATAACCTCCTGCTTCTGTTTCTCGGCTGGGAAGGTGTGGGACTCTGTTCTTATCTTCTGATAGGGTTCTGGTACACCGACATGCTGAAATCCGATGCTGCTAAAAAGGCTTTTTTATATAACAGGGTTGGAGATTTTGCCTTTCTGATCGCCATCTTTTTGATTTTTGACACTGTAGGCAGCCTGAATTTCGCCGAAGTAATCGCTAACCTTGATGCTTTTTCTGATAATATACTTTTCTGGGCAGCCTTCCTGATGTTCATCGGGGCAACGGGTAAAAGTGCACAAATTCCGCTGTTTGTATGGCTGCCTGATGCGATGGCCGGGCCAACATCTGTCTCTGCACTGATTCACGCTGCAACTATGGTAACCTCTGGTATCTATTTGATCACACGAATGTCGCCAATGTATGTGATGTCGCCAGAAGTAATGATGATAGTTGCTGTCATTGGCGGATTAACAGCCATCATTGCCGCTACCATTGCAATAACGCAAAATGATATTAAAGGAGTGCTTGCCTACTCAACCGTTTCGCAGCTCGGTTTTATGTTTCTGGCATTGGGTGCCGGCGCATTTACCGCGGCCTTGTTTCATGTGGTAACTCACGCTTTTTTCAAAGCATGCCTGTTCCTTGGCTCCGGTTCCGTAATTCACGCCATGGAGCATGTGGAGCACGAATTGCATGAAGAAGGCAAAGATGTGCATTTTGATCCGCAGGATATCCGCAATATGGGCGGACTGAAGAAATATATGCCATCAACATACATGACGTTTTTGATTGCGACCATTGCTATTGCCGGTGTTCCCATACTGTCGGGGTTCTTTTCAAAGGATGAAATTCTGATGCATACGTTTAATATGGGCTTCGGGGAATTTGCAGGTGGGATGTACCTTATTCTCTGGGCCGTGGCTATTCTCACAGCCTTTCTCACAGCCTTTTATATGTTCAGACTAACATTGACCACTTTTCACGGCTCTTTTAAGCTGGGCGAAAAAATAAAAGGCGCAGAAGGCTCAGAGAAATATTTACATGAAAGCCCGTCAACAATGACAATCCCGCTTTGGACGCTTGCAATTCTTTCTGTTATAGGTGGCTTTATCGGGTTACCCAATTTTGTATCGGAATCATTTGGCGGAGAGGGACACATCAACTGGCTCCACGACTGGCTGTTGCCTATCGCCTCGGATATCCCACTTGATATATCCGCTGCAACAGAATGGATACTGATGATTCTTTCTATCGTGATTGCCATAGCGGGTGTATATACGGCCTGGCGGATGTATGGTAATAACCAGCAGGCAGAGTCGGATGCAGAAGTGGCCGGCCGTTTCGGAGGTTTGTATAAAGTATGGCAGGAAAAATATAATCTTGATGAAGTTTACGAAGGTGTAATTGTACGCCCGGTAGTACGCTTTTCGGATAAAGTTCTTGCTGTTTTCGATATGAAAATTGTTGATGGAATAGTCAATGCTATCGCGGGAATTGTGCGCCTGGCCGGCAGCCTGCTGCGATATATTCAAACCGGAATTGCCAGCAGTTATGCCTTTTTCCTGATATTAGGTGTAATTCTGGTACTCACAATGTTACTCTTTTAAAAGGTATTTGCATTATATGGAGACCCTTCTAAATATCACCATCTACTTACCGCTTCTGGGTATAGCCGCGTTTGCACTCATAAAAAATGATGAGGGTATAAAATGGACAAGCCTGGTGGTAACCATTCTCACTTTCTTTTTATCACTGCCGCTTCTGTTTAATTTTGATGTGGCAAATTCGGCAGTGCCTCAATATCTCACGGAAGGATCAGCCATATTCCCGGGGATGGATATAAAATACCTGGTTGGCCTGGATGGCCTGAGCCTGCTCCTTTTTATGCTGACCACGCTGATGGGGCCTATCGTTATTCTTTCATCGTGGACCTCTGTTAAGAAAAGCCTGGCCGGATATTATTCCATGTTGCTGTTGCTGCAAACAGCCTCTCTCGGGGTATTTGCATCGCTTGATCTGATCGTATTTTATGTGTTTTTCGAACTTTCGCTCATCCCGATGTACTTCCTGATCGGGATCTGGGGTGGCAAAGACCGGATTCAGGCAACAGTTAAATTCTTTATCTATACACTGGTGGGCTCTCTCATTATGCTGGTTGCCCTGATATATCTCGGTTATCATGCGGGAGCCGCAACCGGCGTTTTTGATTTTACCGCAGACTGGCGGTTTATATCAGGTCCTGAATACACTATCGGGCTGGTGGAACAAACTTACCTGTTCCTGGCTTTTGCCCTGGCGTTTTGTATTAAAGTTCCGCTGTTCCCTTTTCATACCTGGCTTCCTTATGCCCATACCGAAGCGCCGACAGCCGGTTCTGTGGTTCTTGCTGCCATCATGCTGAAACTGGGAACGTACGGGTTAATCCGGGTCTGTTTGACGGCCTTTCCGAATGCCTTTATGGAATTTGCTCCGTGGATGGCGGTTCTTGCTATCATTGGAATTATTTACGGGGCACTGGTAGCTATGGTTCAGAAAGATGTTAAAAAACTGGTTGCATACTCCTCCGTAAGTCACCTTGGATTTGTAGTGCTTGGTATATTTGCATTCAATACCATAGCCATGCAGGGTGCCATCATACAAATGATTAATCACGGGCTTTCCACCGGCGCTTTATTCCTGATTGTAGGGATGATTTACGACAGAAGGCACACCCGTATGATTGCAGATTTCGGAGGGGTTGCAAAGAAAATGCCGGTATTCGCAGTGGTATTTATGATTGCCACCCTGGCGTCCATCGGGCTGCCCGGGCTGAATGGTTTTATAGGTGAATTTTTGATATTGAACGGCTCATTTTTGTCTGAACTGTACGCCAATAAAGGATATGCTATATTTGCGGCAACAGGGGTGATTTTAGCAGCCGTTTACATGCTCTGGATGTATCAGAGAGTCATGTTCGGGCCGGTAACCAACGAAGAGAATAACAAACTGGTGGACCTTAATGCCCGGGAAATTGGCCTTCTGGTTCCTTTAATTCTGTTCATTGTCTGGATCGGAATACGCCCGGTTGATTTTATGCAATACTCCGAAGAATGGGTGGAAAGTTTCATTACCTCTTCTGAAGAAAAAAGCATTACAGTATTGGAGAACAGCAGAGACCTGGACCTTCCCGACTGGACAGCCAGATTTTATGATATCAATGATGATGAATCTCAAATTCCAATTGCTTTAAACAATTAAATATGGATCCACTGTCAGAAGAGAACATACAAAACGAATTGCAAAAACTGGATAACTGGACCTTTAGGGATGATAAAATCCATCGGGAATTTACCTTCTCAGATTTTAAAACGGCTCTCACATTCCTGGTCAGAATAGGTTTCGAAGCCGAGAAACTGGTTCACCACCCCGAAATAAAAAATGTTTATAACACCGTATCCATCAGTCTGAGTACTCACGATGCGGGTGATAAAGTAACTTCAAAAGATTTTGAGCTCGCAAAAGCGATAGACAAGATTTCAAAAACATTTTAAAATAAATGGATTACCTGCACGATTTATCTTCTTTTTTACCCGGTATTGTTGTAGCTGTAGCCGGATTAATAACTCTTCTTATTGAATCCTTCAGAAAAGGCGTGAATGCTATTTACTGGCTTACGGTGGGTGGTTTGCTCATAGCCCTGATACTGGCAGTTCAATCCATGTTTGGAGAAACAGGTACTGCTTTTTCAGGAATGATTGTTTATGGCGGTGCGGCAGCTTTTGGAACAGCGGTTGTTCTGTTTGGGGCTCTTTTCTGTGTGATTATTTCAAAAGAATATCTTGAAGATTCAAACCTGCATTTTGGTGAAGTTTATGGCATGATTCTGTTTGCGACAACCGGAATGCTGGGGCTGGCAGTGTCCAATGATCTGATTACCCTGTTTATCAGCCTGGAAACCATGTCGATCTGTTTATATGTACTTGCGGGATTGGTGAAAAGCGAAAAGACCGGCGCCGAAGCTGCGTTGAAGTATTTTCTCCTGGGAGCTTTTTCTACAGGTTTTCTGCTTTATGGAATAGCACTGCTTTACGGTGCAACCGGGCATACAAATTTAACGGAGATAGCGGCTGCAGCGGAGCCTTCATTGTTGTTTCTGGCTGGGTCAGCATTGTTGCTGGTCGGATTGTTCTTTAAAATAGGTGCTGTTCCTTTCCATATGTGGATACCGGATGTTTACCAGGGAACACCTACAACACTGACTGCTTTTATGGCTACAGCGGCAAAGTCAGCCACTTTTGTTGCTTTCATTCTGGTTTTAACCAGGATGCTTCCCGAGACAGGAGGAGGGGACTGGACAGGTGTGCTCCAGGCCGTTTCAATTCTTACCATGATTGTAGGGAATCTCATAGCACTTGTACAGGATAACGTGAAGAGAATGCTTGCTTATTCGAGTATTGCACATGCGGGATACCTACTTGTAGGACTGGCCGCGGGAACGGCTGCGGGATATTCAGGAGTGCTTTACTATCTGTTTGCCTATACGCTTATGAATATCGGTGCTTTTGGTGTGATTTCGTATTATGAAAGAAATCACGGCCTCAACTTTACTGAAATTGACAGCTATGCCGGCCTTGGTTTCAAAATGCCGGTCATGGGAGTTATGCTTTCCATTTTTCTTTTTTCGCTTGCGGGAATTCCACCTTTTGTGGGCTTCATCGGCAAATATTACGTTTTTGCAGCGGCTGTAAACGCAGGCCTCATTCCTCTTGCAATCATTGGAGTTCTGGCAAGTGCGGCAAGCGTATATTATTATCTCCGCGTGATGGTTTACCTCTACTTCAGGGAAGCTCATAAAGAGTATGAACTCAAGACTCCGGGCCTCCTGTTTAAAGGAACCCTGATACTCCTGGCATTTCTCACCATCTATTATGGTATTGAGCCCGTACTGCCAACCACAGGGTTAATTGAATTAATCACCTCTTATTACGCAGTTTAAAAACTGCAGCTCCATCAGGACGAAAAACGAACCGGCTTGGAGAAGTTTACGAGTGTCCAGTCAGGCCTGAATTAGAGATTCCGTGTTGGATATTCGGTATTCTCTCCTGATACACTTTTCTAAAACAGTTTCCGGATATTTTCATTGTAGATGGGTGTATCAATTCTTATCTTTGAAGGCTCTGTTATCGGCATAATGCACGATGACTGTTTCCACTAATGGATAACAACCAAAGAAAAACACAATGAAGAAAGATTTTTATGAAATGACTTACATTCTGAATCCCGTTCTCGATGACGAGAAGTTTTCAGAGCTTGTAAGTTTTGTAAATAAGCTTATCGAAGACAACGGTGGCGAACTTCTGGAAGTAGATGAATGGGGAGTGAAAAAACTTGCCTATGACATGGATAAAAAAAGCACCGGTTACTTCGTGAATTTGTATTTCAAGGCACCCGGTGCGGCAATCGATGTAGTTGAGCGAAATATGCGAATTCATGATGATATCATGAGATACCTCACTCTTAAATACGATGCAAAGATGCAGCGATACTACGAACTGAGAAAGAAAGGCGAAGTGCCGGTTTTATTTGATGAGACAGAAGAAGAATCCGAAGAAGACGATAATTAAAAAAGAGCTGAGCTATGATTAATAATCCATCGCATCCGAAAAAAGGTCACCTGAAAAGTAAAGAGTGTAAATTTACCAAAGCAGGTGTTGAATATATCGACTACAAGCAAACAGAATTGCTGGAACGGTTCATGAACGACCAGGGCAGGATTCTGCCTCGCCGTGTTACCGGAACAAGTGCTAAACATCAAAGACAGCTTTCAACGGCTGTAAAAAGAGCTCGTTTTCTTGCTCTTATTCCATATGTAACAGAAAATCTGAGATAAGGATAGAATTTATGAAGCTTATTTTAAAAGAAGATGTTGACAAATTAGGATCAGCCGGTGATCTTGTAGATGTAAAGCCCGGTTTTGGCAGAAATTATCTGATTCCCCAGGCAAAAGCAGTACTGGCTACAGATGGAGCGATCCGGCAGTATGAAAACCTGAAAAGGGAAGCGGCACTGCGGGCAGAATTGACTGTTGAAGCGGCTAAAGAGCTTGCCCAGCAATTGGAAGCCACTTCCGTAACCATTCCTGTAACGGTTGGTGAAGATGAAAAGATTCACGGAACCGTCACGAATATACAGGTTGCAGAAGCCCTGGAAGAAAGAGAAATTCTTATCGACAGAAGAAAGATTTCTCTTGATCAGGACATCAAAACATTGGGTGAATACACTGCCACTATTGATTTGATGGGCGATCTTAAACCTCAGGTGAAAGTCTGGGTTGTAAAAGAAGAATAATCAAAATGGGTTTGAATGATCGAACCCTGATTGGTTTCTAACATGGTTTACGAAAATGAATAAAACGGGTATCATTATGGGGATTGTGCTTTGGGCGCTGTCCCCTTTTTTTGTTTATGGGCAACTGCTCGACCCTGTTGATTATAATACTGTCAGCCACCCGGAGACTGTTCAGGCAGGAGAGGTTTTTGATGTTGTTATTGAAGCTTCTATTGAAGGAGAGTGGCATCTTTATTCAGCACATAATGATCCCGACGCAGGCCCTTTTCCCACTTCATTCTCTTCCGCTTCTTCTGAAATGGCAATTGCAGGTGATGTTGAAGAAAGTGAGGCAGTGATTGCTTTTGATCCAAACTTTAATACCGAACTGGGCTGGCATTCGAAACAGGCCCAATTTACAATACCGGTTGCATTTCGTGCAGAACTGGAGGGTGAACAGCAAATTTCTATAGAGATATTATACCAGGTTTGTGACGATAAATCCTGCCTTCCACCTAAAACAAAGCAGGTAGAATCATCTGTGCTGCTGGCTGGGATTGCAGATACTCCTTTCAGCGATTTTGAAGAAATAACTGCTGAACCGGCAGAAGAAGTATATGCATTGACAAGCGAAGCAGGCCTGCCTTCCGACAGCATCTGGGCTTTTCTGTGGCTGGCTGTTACCGCAGGACTTGCAGCACTGCTTACACCCTGTGTGTTTCCACTTATTCCTTTAACGGTTTCTTATTTTTCGAACCAGGGAGAACAGAAAAAAACAACAGGCTGGGGACAAGCTGCGGTATTTGGAATTTCAATTGTATTAATCTTTACGGCACTTGGAGGTTTGCTTGCACTCATATTAGGAGTAACAGGTGTCAGTCAGTTTGCATCCAATCCGTGGGTGAACCTGGTGATTGGAGTTATGTTCATAGCTTTTGGCCTGAGTCTTCTGGGGATGTTTGAACTCCGGCTTCCATACCAGCTTACCAACTGGCTGAACAGGAAAAGTAATGAAAGCGGAGGGGTTGCCGGCACACTGTTTATGGGTATGACAATCAGTGCCGTGTCTTTTTCATGCACCGCACCATTTGTAGGTGCTGTTCTTGCCGCAACAACAGGAGGGGAATGGTTTTACCCGATTGTGGGGATGCTTGGTTTTTCAGCGGCTTTTGCAGCGCCATTTGTTTTATTCGCCATGTTTCCCGGCTACCTGGAATCTCTGCCCAAAAGCGGCTCGTGGATGAATGTTGTGAAAGTAATCCTGGGCTTTATTATTCTTGCAGCGGCGATTAAATTTTTAGCCAATGCCGACATCATCTGGGAGTGGGGAATATTTTCGCGCCCACTTGCAATTTCCATGTGGATTACATTTTTCTTTCTTGCGGGACTTTACATATTAGGCATGTTTGCCCTGCATGGTGATGAAAAACCTAAATCAATAACAGCCGGCCGTTTAATACTGGCAATACCTTTCTTACTGTTCAGCTTTTACCTGATTCCGGGATTACTTGGTGCCTCTTTGGGGATATGGGATGCATGGCTGCCGGCCCGCCAGGCTACCGATGTCAGTGTGGTGAACTCAATAAGTATGAATGCCGGACCGACAGGCCAGACAACGGATGTATGGTCCTCAGATTATGATGCATCTATAGAAGCGGCAAAAGCTGAAAATAAACCGGTGTTTGTAGATTTTACAGGATATACCTGTACAAACTGCCGGGCAATGGAGTCAACCGTTTTTCCGCTTGCTAATATTGAAGAACGTTTCAACCGGATGGAGCGGGTAAAACTTTATACAGATGGAGGAGAAAAAGGGCCGGAGAATCAGCGTTTTCAATTTGAAATGACGGGAACGGTAGCCTTGCCAACTTATGTTATAGTAGATCCTCACTCCGGCAGGGTGCTCGATCAGTTAATAGGATTTACAAGGGCTGATGAGTTTGAAAAATTTCTTGACCGGGGTCTGAACCGGTTTACACAATAGTCTTATTTGATAAATTCTGTTAAAAATGTGCATCAGGTTATCGCACACGATCATCAAAAAAGCACATAATAACTGCCTGGCAACAAGAATAATTATGGAAAAAAGGCTTAAAAAAGGTATTTTTTTGAGCAGAGATGTCGGATATATTCTATCAGAAGCAATAAATCAATAAATTTCACTTTCTATTTGGTAGTTAAGGGTCTGTTCCAATATATTATCCGGGTAACAATTTAAACGAAGCAGCTTAGGTTATTTGTTGATTTAAAATATATTAAATCATAGTGTCGCTTTTGACATTTACTATTAAATGATCTATTCTTTTTCTTCAAAATTTAAGCTCATAACCAAAACATAACGCGGAGTAATCGTATGACTTCATCTTTAGCTCTCTTTTTTCTTCAAGCTGGGGCTGATGCTGGCTTTTTCAATGTAATCGTAGAAAAATTTAACGAAGGTGGCGAATTCATGTGGCCGGTACTTATAGCACTGATCCTTGGATTGGCTATATTTCTGGAGCGCATTATTACATTAAACCTTGCTGATATCAATACCCGGCAATTTATTCTGGATGTGCAGCATGCTCTTCAGGAAGGCGGTATCCCCGCGGCCCAGGAACTTTGTGCACAAACAAGAGGACCGGTTGCATCTGTTTTTCAGGCAGGCCTGATGCGTGCTGATGAAGGAGTTGAGGCAGCAGAAAAGGCAATTACCACCTATGGCTCTATCGAAATGAGTTTTCTTGAAAGAGGGCTTGTATGGCTGTCATTGTTTATTTCTATTGCACCTCTCCTCGGATTCCTTGGAACTGTAGTAGGTATGATTGAAGCGTTCGATGCTATTGAAGCGGCCGCTGATATTTCGCCAAGTCTTGTAGCACGTGGTATTAAAATTGCCCTTCTTACCACCGCCGGTGGTTTGCTTGCAGGTATTATTCTTCAGGTAGGATATAACTACTGTGTATCAAAAATCGACAGGCTGATTTCTGATATGGAAGAAGGTTCTATTACTTTAATAGATTCAATCATTCTGCTGAAAGAAGGAAAACAAATTGTTCCTCCTCAGGATACTGCAGACACTGACGAAGCATAATTGCCAACATTCAACCTAAATAATATTATTTATTATGATTAATAGCTTAGCGATAGGGTTGGCATTGGGCCTGATTGGCATTGGAGTAGTAGCGGTATTAATAGCTGGTATTCGAAATATTGCTAATGGTAAATCAGAATTCAAAAAAATCAGCGTTATGTTGATACCTATTGTGATTTTCGGTGTCTCATATGCTGCATTGGGAACTCTGAATCAGGCAGGTGTTGCAACAATGGTTTTTATGATTGGCGCAATGCTGCTTGCAATCATGGTAACCGGAACACGCGGAACTTTTAAATTTTAATTGCATGCTGAATAAGAAACGAAACCGGGAAAGTGGTGAGATAGATGGTTCATCACTTGCTGATATCGCATTTTTGCTGCTGATCTTCTTTCTGGTGGTTACTACCATTGACGTGGACACGGGTATAAGTCTGGTACTGCCGCCTATGCCTGATGAAGATATTGAACCGCCGCCGGTCCGGGAACGAAACTTATTAAAAATCCTGGTGAATGCACAGGGAATGGTTCTTATGGATGAGGAACCAATTGATATTTCCATGGTAAGAGAACGGGTTAAAGAGTTTGTGGATAATCCAACAAATAGCCCAGACTTGTCAGAATCACCTGACGATGCTATTGTTTCTATCAAGACCGACAGGCGTACTCCATATAATATTTATATTGATATGCTGGATGAGGTAATGGGTGCATATCTGGAATTGCGTAATGCAGCATCTATGGAAAGGTATGGTATTCCTTTTACTGAACTTGAAAGTAACAGTGAGCAACGTGAAGATATACAGGAAGTATATCCGAAGAAAATTTCAATCGCAGAGCCTGACCAAGGATAACTACTATGGGGCATTTTAAGAAAAAATCAGCAAGAACTTCACAAAACGTACCCACTTCAGCGATGCCTGATGTGGTATTTATGCTGCTCATCTTCTTTATGGTTACAACGGTACTCCGGGAAGTGGAGCTACAGGTACATATAACCTATACACAAGCCGAGAATATCGAAAAGATTGAGCAAAAACGTCTTGTAAGCTATATTTATATAGGCCCTGAAAGATTATCGGGAAACAGGCAGGGTGAAACCAAAGTGCAGATTGATGATGCCATTGTTGATGATATCAATGCCATCAGAAATATTATGTATGATAAATACATGGAAGAGCCCCGGCTTATTGTTTCACTTCGTGTGGATGAAGATGCCGAGTTTGGAACCATTACGGATGTCCAGCAGGAGTTAAGGCATGCCGGAACATTGAGAATTAATTACTCTACTCAGCGCGAAATCTGACCCGGGTCTATAATTTAAAATTCGTAAAGGCATCTGCCACGGCAACTCCCGGGGTAAATGCCTTTTTTTTTATTTGTTATGGCAAAAGAAGAATTTCAGGAAATACAGCAAATAGGTTTTCCTTCACTGGTTGAGAAATTTAAAGAGTTTACAGGGAAAAAACGACAGGAGATTATAAAAGGGATCGGAGATGACGCATCGGTTTCTGTTGATAAAAACGGAAATTGTACCTGTGTATCTTCTGAAATATTTATCGAAGGCGTTCATTTCGATCTGACATATACACCCTTTCATCATCTTGGTTACAAGCTGACCACGGCTGCCGTCAGTGATATCTATGCTATGAATGCAAAACCTTCACAGCTGCTTGTTAGTATAGCTGTGCCAAATAGATGTTCCGTACAGATGATGGAGCAACTGTACCGGGGATTTGATGCGGCTTGTAAGGATTATGAAGTGCAGTTAACAGGCGGTGATACAACCGCTTCACACCAGGTATTAGCTGTTTCCGTAACGGCTGTCGGAATGGCCATGGAAGAAGATCTTATTTACAGAAATGGAGCGAAAAAGGATGATATAATTTGTGTGACAGGTGATCTGGGGGCAGCACTTGCAGGTCTTCGCATCCTGTTAAGAGAAAAAAAAGAATGGCAGGAAAATCCTGAAAATCATTTTCAGCCGGACCTGGAGGAATATCAATACGTAGTGCAGAGGCAGCTGGTGCCTGAAGCAAAAAAAGATTTTATACGGGCGATAAAAAAATCGGGTGTAAAACCGGGAAGTTTAATCGACCTGACCCAGGGGCTTGTTTCCGACCTTCGGGCGGTAGCAGGATTGTCCGGTGTTGGAGCTGAAATTTATTCCCCGGCGATTCCTATTGCACTGGAAACACGCCGTGTTGCAGATGAAATGAAAGAGGATGCAGATAAATACGCTTTCTATGGAGGTGAAGACTTTGAAATGCTGTTTACCCTTAAAGAACATGAGGTTGAGAAATTTAAAACTGAATTAGAAGATTTTGTTGTTATCGGAAAAATTACCGGCAAGGAGAAAGAAATAACAATAAACACAGGTGAAGAGGAAACCATCCGTATTGATATATAACTGAGCTCCCCTGAGAATCCTTTGGCAAGGGGTATTTACTCAGTTTAAAACCATTAAACACCTTCTGTATTAACCCGTTTTAGGGGAGACGTTTTCCCGGCCTATATATTAGTGCAGATGTGATGAGGAATGTTACCTAAACTCTGTTAACATAAAACATGTACTCGCACGTTATCCAAATGATAAAAATTAAATTCTTGTTTAAACTACTCCACTTTGACGCAGAGTTCTCTAAAAAGCGTTATATTTAATGCTCTTTTGTTATCTAAAGTATATAAATGACTCAAAAAAATAATTCCCCCAAAAAAAATAACCAGTCTGATTCCAAAGGTGCTAAAAAGGCTCCCCGTTTTCCTATCTGGATATATGTAGTTCTCTTTCTGATTTTAATAGGATTTAATTTCTATTTCGTACCCGGTGAGAGTTCAGAACGAATAAAATACAGTGAGTTTCTGAATCATGTTGATGATGGGTATGTCCAGGAGATACTCATTACAAATAACAATAATATTGAAGGGACATATTCGGAAAAAGCAATTCAGGAAGGTGTGATAGAGAGACCGTCTGAACCCGAAAACAGATGGGACCGTTCTGATGGTTCTACCGATAAATTTACCACGACGATGCTCGAAGGAGATGACATCCGTGCAACACTGGATGAAAATAACGTGGTATATGATGTACGAATTGAAGAAGATTGGTTCAGTGGTATATTTATCTGGCTGATACCGATCGCTCTGATTATTGCTTTCTGGATTTTTATTTTCCGGCGGATGAATCCAGGACAGCAGGTATTGAATATCGGAAAAAACAAAGCTTCCCTGTATGATAAACAGACAGAAAGCAAAGTGTCTTTTAAAGATGTTGCGGGGCTGCAGGAAGCAAAAGCCGAAGTTGAAGAGGTTGTTGAATTTTTAAGTAATCCCAAAAAATTTACCAAACTTGGCGGTACTTTACCTAAAGGGGTATTGCTGGTGGGGCCTCCCGGAACAGGAAAAACTCTTCTTGCCAAAGCTACCGCAGGTGAAGCAGATGTGCCATTCTTTTCACTAAGTGGTTCTGATTTTGTTGAAATGTTTGTAGGAGTTGGTGCAGCGCGCGTTCGCGACCTGTTTAAACAGGCAAAAGAAAAAGCGCCGTGTATAGTATTTATAGATGAAATTGACTCCATCGGGCGAACAAGGGGCCGGGGAATGGCTATGAGTTCTAACGATGAAAGAGAAAATACCCTGAATCAGCTGTTGAGTGAAATGGATGGCTTTAATTCAGATAAAGGTGTGATTATAATGGCGGCTACGAACCGTCCCGACATTCTGGATTCGGCTCTTTTACGGCCTGGGCGTTTTGACAGGCAAATTCTGATTGACAAACCTGATCTGAATGGACGTATGCAGGTGCTTGAGGTTCACTCTAAAAAGCTGAAACTTGCTGATAATATTGATATGAAAGTTCTGGCTTCACAGACTCCGGGTTTTGCCGGTGCTGAACTTGCTAATCTCTGTAACGAAGCTGCCCTAATGGCGGCGCGAAGAGATAAAAAACACGTTGAAATGGTTGATTTCCAGGATGCCATTGAACGGGTAGTTGCCGGGCTTGAAAAGAAAAATAAGCTGATTAACCCGAATGAACGGAAAATAGTAGCATATCATGAATCAGGCCATGCTATTGTGGGATGGTTCCTCGAACATACCGATCCTGTTTTAAAAGTAAGTATCGTACCCCGTGGGTTTGCAGCATTAGGTTATACCCTTCAGACACCTCTGGAAGACCGGTTTCTGATGACAACTGAAGAGCTGAATGATAAAATCTGCGCTTTGTTAGGCGGCCGGGTTGCGGAAGAAATTATCTTTGGAAGAGTATCAACAGGTGCACAAAACGACCTGGAGCGAATTACGAACATGGCTTTTGCAATGGTTGCGGAATATGGCATGAGTGAAGACCTGGGCTATCTGTCCCTGAAGGATTCCAGCAATCCGGAAAACAGCTATGGCTTTAATAAACGTTATTCAGAAAATACCGCCCAAAAAATCGATCAGGCTGTCCGGATGATTATTCATGATAATCATAAACGGACTCTCGAGTTGCTTAATAAGCATAAGGATAAGCTGGAGATTATGGCTGAAACCCTTCTTGATAAAGAAGTGCTGAATCATATTGATTTAAGAGAAATGCTTGGAGACCGCCCGAGCGGCCATTATCCGGAAGGTATTTTTGAAGATACCAAAGCTATAAAAAATAACGGTTCTTTTACCGGTGAACCTGCGACAGGGAAAGATGACGGAAAGCCGGATAGTAAAAAAGAAGAAACAGACAAGTAAAAAATCTTGTCTGTTTCATCATTACAAATTCTCACCTGAAGATAAAATCTTCTCATTTTCATAACATTGATTTTACGCGTCCATAATGTTTGACAAATAGTTTTGAAGCAGTTGTAAAACTGTAATTCAAATCAATCAAACAATCTATATGGATTTCAAAAATCTACTAAAAGTATTTACAATCATGGCACTATCAGCAGCCGTTATGATATCATGCGGCGATGATAATCCTGTGAATGGCGGCAACGGTAACGGAAATGAAAATGAGCACCCCTATGCGGATGATATCCGGGTAAACGGCGTGATTCTCCCTGGTTCTATCGATGGTAATCTGACACTTTCTGCCGATTCGGTTTATTATATAGATGGCTATGTCTTTGTAGAAAGCGGAACCCTGACCATTGAGCCGGGAACTGTTATTCTGGCATTCGAACAACCTTCTGATGTGGCTGAAGGTAATGAATCTTCATTGATTATTACACGAAATGCCCGTATTAGTGCAGAAGGAACCGTTGATGATCCGATCATATTTACTTCAGAGTTGGATGGTGAACCTTTTGGAGAGTCAATTACACTTAATCAAACAAACTCTAAGTTATGGGCCGGTTTGATTATACTGGGTCAGGCACCAATTGATTCTGAAGGAGCAGACGAAGTACAAATAGAAGGAATTCCCGATGGTGAATCCAGGGCTCTTTACGGCGGTGATGATCCTCAGCATAATTCCGGTATTCTAAAATATGTATCTATTCGATTTTCTGGTGCTGAAATTGGCCCCGGTGATGAAATTCAGGGTCTTACCCTTGGTGGGGTCGGCAGTG
Source organism: Balneolaceae bacterium (assembly GCA_040882525.1). GTDB lineage: Bacteria > Bacteroidota > Rhodothermia > Balneolales > Balneolaceae > Rhodohalobacter. Next base: position 153,541 of record JBBEBD010000064.1, read on the forward strand.
GAACAACGATTGAATATATTGACATTTTTGTATCAGCTGATGACGGAATCGAGATTTTCGGTGGTACAGTAGATATCAAGTACATTTCTGCTGCCTTTGCTGAGGATGATGCTTTTGATTATGACCTTGGCTGGAGCGGTACCGGCCAGTACCTCTTCGCTCTTCAGGGAGGCAACGGAGCCGATCATGGTGGAGAATGGGACGGTGCGAAACCGGATAACAATGCTGTTTCTTACTCTACTGCTCGTATATACAACATGACACTGATCGGGCAAGGTTTGAACAGTACCGAAAGAGACGAGGAAGCACCCTCTTTAATCATGCGAGACGGTTCAGCTTATTCACTCTACAACTCTATTATTACTGATTTTAATGGATTAGGTATTCAAATTGAGGATAATAATGAAAGTGAAGATTCTTACGACAAAACCGTACTGAATGTAAATGGCGATGACGCATCCGTTGCTGGTAATGTATGGTACACCGGAAATGCGACAAGCATCGAAACAATGATTTCTGTGACTTCTTCCGAATCCCGTGATCCCGATGGAGCCGGTCTTGCTGACTGGCTGAACAGCCGGGACAACTTTTTTGAAGATCCCGAACTTGCAGGAATTTCAAGAACGGTTAACAGCGGTGGATTAGATCCCCGGCCTTCATCAGTAAATGCTGTTGCAGGCGCTGTAACAGTAGCAGATGATAATGTAGATCAAACTACCTATAAAGGTGCTTTTGATCCATCCGGTGATCTCTGGATCAAAGGTTGGACATCTTTATCAAGATATGGATTTTTAGCCGAGTAATTTTACAGTTATTCCTAATCTCTTTTCAGGGAAAGTTCTTTTGGGCTTTCCCTTTTTTGTTAACAAAACCGTAACAGATTGATAACAAAAAGGATTTACACCAGGATTAACTTTAGGTACTTAATTGAGACCAAATCCTTTCTTACATGAAATCAATATTTACATTTTTATTTGTAGCCGTTATTACTTCTCAGGGTTTAGCACAAACAGGAAATTTAACCGGTACCATCGTTGATAAAAAAACCAGTGACGAGCTGATCGGAGTGAATGTTTACATTCGAAGTATCTCAAAAGGAACTATAACTGATATTTCCGGCAACTACAATATTCGGATTGAACCGGGTACTTACACAGTCCAATACTCCTATGTGAGTTATCAAAGACAAACTGTGACTGACGTGGAGATCATTGAAAATGAAGTAACAGAGATTAATATCTCACTGGAATCAGAAAATGAGCAACTGGATGAGGTCATGGTGTCAGCTTCCAGGATTGATAACAATGAAGTATCTCTTTTAAGGCTTCGTCAAAAATCACTTCCGGTTCAGGATGGAATTTCATCCCAGGAAATAAACAGAATTGGATTCAGCAACTCTGCGGAATCGATGAGGCAGGTAACAGGTGCATCTGTTGAAGGTGGAAAATTTATTGTAATGCGAGGCCTCGGTGACCGCTATAGTGTATCCAGTATGGATGGGGTTTCATTACCCACAACAGATCCATATAAAAACAGTACAGGATTAGATCTGATTCCCACAAGCATGGTTGATAATATTGTTATTAAGAAAACATTCTCACCGGAACTGCCGGGCAATTTTACTGGTGGGGCTGTTGATATCACAACAATATCCATGCCTGACAATTTATTTTTGAAATTGAGTACATCTGTCAGTTACAATGACCAAACATCCTTCAATAATAATTTTTTAGGTGATCCTTTAAGTAGTAAATACAGCCGTTTGGGTTATGATGACGGTTCAAGAAAGAGGCAGTTACTGTGGAGTGAGAATAAATATTTAACACGATTGAATCGCTATCTGATTGATATTCAGAATAATAATCTATCTGAAAATCAAATTTCAGATTTTAATAATACCATGCGATCATTTTCGGGCAGGTCGTTTACCGCACGTAATGAAACCCCGGGATTAAATCACGGCTTGAATGTGATGGTTGGAAACCGGGTTGAGCTGGGGACGCACCGGTTGGGGTATAATATTGGCATTAACTACTCAAAAGAATATTTGCAGTATGATGAACGGGTTATAAACAGCTATTCTGCCCGAATCCCTGATGGATCCGAAAGCAGAATGCAGGCATTTCAGTTGAATACCGGTACGGAAAGCAGTGATGAAGTGACAAATGGCGTGATCGGTACAATGACCTATCAGTTTAACTCAAACCACGAGTTAAAGGTTATGTCAATGTATAATCACAGTGCAACTGAATCGGTACTCGACATGCCATCAGGCAGTTATCCTGGAGCATTATCATCCGGTTCGTATAATAACCGTGTAATTTCATACAAGCAGCGTCAATTGGTGAATTCACAGTTAAAAGGCAATCATTACTTTGGTGATCTGAGTGTAAAATGGTCAGGAAATTATATACTATCCAATCAATATGAGCCGGATACCCGATTTATTGGTTCTCCGGTTGACAATTCAGGCCAGTATTTTTTTGTGCGTGAAGTACAGCTTCCTTTCCATTTCTTTCGGGATCTGAACGATTCACAATATAGTTTTAAAGTTGATGCCGAATATAAGTTGTTTAATCGGGTTATTGTAAAAACCGGAAGTTCTTACTCTCGTAAGGAACGTGTGTTTAATGAATTCAGGTTTCAGGCAGAGGATAATGGCACAAATTCTGAAGATGAAGAATTCGTAAGTTTCCGTGAAGCATCTGGTGACTACGATACGTTTTTTTCTGCGAAAAATACAGGAATTGTAGGTACAGATAGTGATGGCACTCCTATTTTAGGCCTCACATACAGAGATCAGACTCGTCCCCAAAACAGTTATACGGGATCCGAACAGGTAGGGGCACTTTATGCTGTGGGTGTGTTTGACATTACCGAAAAGTTCAAAATTTTTGCAGGTGCACGTGTTGAGAAAACAGACTTTGCAGTCAGGGATGGTTCATCAAATGCACAGGAAGGCACAATTGACGTTGTAGATATTTTGCCTTCTGTGAATATAATTTATGCATTAAACAATCGATCCAATGTAAGATTGAGCGGAACACAAACTCTTGCCCGTCCCAATATGAGAGAGCTTGCACCGTTTGCTTCCTTCGATCTTCTGGGAGGTTTTCCGGTTGTTGGAAATCCCGGTTTGAACCGGACGAATATCACTAACCTTGACTTCCGATATGAATTATTTCCGAAATCAAGTGAACTCATCGCGATCAGTGCATTTTACAAGAGTTTCGAAAATCCAATTGTTTTAGAACTTGACGTTGCCAGTGATCAGCCCCAATATGAATATATTAATACCCGCAGTGGACAATTGTTTGGATTTGAATTTGAACTTCGCAAAGAGCTCGGTTTTATCGCTCCAATGCTTAAGAATTTCAAATTTGCCACCAATTTTACATATATCAATTCAAGAGTGGATCTGAGTGAGCAGGAATATGAAACGCGACAGCATTTGGACTCTTCGATCAAGCCGTATCGTCCATTTCCATTTCAATCTCCATATATTGCCAATTTGAATTTCATATACGAAAATCCGAATTCAGGATGGGATGGTTCAATATATGCAAATATATCAGCCCCCCGTCTTACAGCCAATGGGTCCGGGGCTGCACCGGATATTTTTGAAATTTACGGGTCACTAAATGAAAACCGTGAGCTTACAACAACAACACCTCATCCCGATTTAAACCTGCGATTCGGGAAGAGTTTCAGGAATGGATTTTCCACATCCCTTTCGATTAGCAATATCATGGATTATAATGTTGTACAATACCAGGAAGATAACGGGGAATATTTTATTAACAGCTCATACAACCCCGGCCGGACATTTAAACTCTCTTTTTCATACGAATTTAATTGAAAATTAACTCAGAGACGGCTTTTATTGATTTAAAATTGTTGATTAGCATTCTGCCCCTTAAATTGAGGTTTCCGGAAGATTTAAAAAAAATCAACAGTCATTGATTTACGTTACCCGAAAAGCGCATTTTAACGCAGCCCACCGCCTTCACAATCCATCTAAATCAGACGAATGGAACAAGAAGATGTACGGAAAGTGTAATAACAAGAACTGGCATGGCCATAACTATACTCTCGAAGTGACTGTAGCCGGAGAGCCTGACCCCGAAACCGGTTATGTTATTGACCTCGGAATACTTCAGCAGATAATTAAAAAGAAAATTCTCGATCCCTGTGATCATAAGAACCTTAATCTGGAAGTTCCTTTTTTGAAAGACCTCATTCCAACATCCGAGAACCTTGTGAAATCTTTTTTTCATCAATTGAAAGAAGATGTTGACAGTGCGTCAGGGAAAAATTCCAGGCTCTACTCAGTAAAGCTCTTTGAAACCGAACGAAATGTGGCAGAATATTGTCCAGAATGAGTGGCTTAAATTAGTACAATCTCTATCAAAAACATGATTACTACCAATCTGAAACGATTTTACGACCCTACTTTTACAGTTACTGAACAATACAAAGAAAGCCTGCCTGATTTGCAAAATGGTCCTTCTTCACTGATTGAAGGGGCAAATGTGCCTATACAGCAGGTAGGTATATCAAATTTCAGGCTTCCTCTGAAATATCCCACTCCTTCTGGTGAGCTGCTTACGCTTGAAACATCGGTGGACGGATATGTGGGCCTGGAAGCGGATAAAAAAGGAATTAACATGGGCCGCATCATGAGAACTTTTTACAGGTTTCAGCATGATGTGTTTCACCCTGACAAACTCGAAGAAATTTTACGGGCATATAAAGAGGACCTGGAAAGCCATACTGCTTTTCTGAAGCTTTCATTCAGCTACCCGATGCTGAAAGAAAGTTTACGGTCGGGGAATGAAGGTTACCAATATTACAAGGTATCCATAGAAGGAAAAATCGATGAAAATGATCGCTTTTCAAGATTTTTGCATCTCGATTTTGAATACAGCAGTGCATGCCCCTGTTCATATGAGCTTTCTGAACATGCACGTGAAACACGAGATATTGCAGCTATACCACACAGTCAGCGGAGTGTTGCCAGTCTCACGGTACAGTTGCGCAAAAATCTTTTTATGGATGACCTGGTTCACCTCTGCAGGGAAGCACTTCAAACCGAAACCCAGGTAATTGTGAAACGGGAAGATGAGCAGGCTTTTGCCGAAATGAATGGTGCCTTCCAAAAATTTGTAGAAGATGCAGCCCGCCTTCTTTATGATGAGTTAAATGCAGATGAACGGATTCATGATTTCGTAGTAAGATGCGCTCACCTGGAAAGCCTTCACAGCCATGATGCCGTCAGCCGGATTTGCAAAGGCCTGCCAAACGGGTTGAGATAAAGAACCCAGATCCAGACATGTTATTTCTTGCTACAGCCCCGGGCTCATTCCATTTAACGCTGTTGCCGTTGGTTGAATCTGTTGCTTTTTCGAGAAATACCCTGTCTTACTCGTCCCCTAAGGCAGTGGCTATAAGTCTTTTTTGTTCAGCTTCATGGATTTTCTTTTGCCCTGCTGCAGGTGATGCGGAAGCCTGTCTTCCGGCGTAATGCAAAGTTTGATTTTTTTGCAGCAAGTCCTTCAGTCTTGGCTGTACAAAAGTCCAGGCTCCCATATTTTTGGGTTCTTCCTGGCACCAGACAACATTTTTTACGTGCTTAAACTCTTTAAAGCAGCCGGCGATATCTTTGTCTGGAAATGGATAAAACTGTTCCAATCTGGCAAGTGCCACATTTTCCTTTCTTTGCTCTTCTTTTTCCTTATAAAGATCGTAATATATTTTCCCTGAGCAGATAACCAGCCGGTCCGTTGATTTCGTATCACTGACTTCCGGGTCAGGAATAAATGATTTAAAACTCCCTTCAGCAAGTTCTTCAACATTACAAACTGCCAATGGATGTCGAAGTAAGCTTTTTGGCGACATAATAACCAGCGGCTTTTTCTTATCCTGAAGTGTTTGCTTCCTCAGAAGGTGAAAATACTGAGCTGGAGTTGTCAGGTTTACTACCTGCATATTATCTTCGGCACACTGCTGAAGAAATCGTTCCAGTCTTGCGGAAGAGTGTTCAGGTCCCTGCCCCTCGTAACCGTGAGGGAGTGTCATTACAATAGATGATTTTTGCCCCCACTTTGCCTCAGAAGCTGAAATGAACTGGTCGATTATAATCTGGGCACCGTTTACAAAATCACCAAACTGTGCTTCCCATATCACGAGGGCATCTGACTTCATAGCTGAATATCCGAATTCAAATCCAAGAGCGGCAAATTCACTCAACAAACTGTTGAAGGGATAAAACGGCCCCTGATCTTCAGCCAGGTGATTTAAGGGCGTAAAACGCTGATTTGTATTAGTGCCATGCAATACGGCATGACGATGTGAAAATGTTCCTCTTTCAACATCCTGTCCTGTCAGGCGGATAGTTTTTCCGGATTTTAACAGGGAACCGAAAGCAAGGGCTTCTGCAAACCCCCAATCTATTTTTTTCTCATTTTTCTGAGCTGCCTCTGCTCGTTTAGCCAGCTGGCGAAGCAACTTCGGGTTAGCATCGAAATTCTTAGGAACCGTATTTAATTTAACGGCTATCTCTTTTAAATCCTCTATCGGGTAGGTTGTATCGGGGAAGGAATTGCGTTCTTTTTGAGTCTCTTCAGAACGATCCAGCATTTTTTCGGTGACTTCAAGGGCCGGTGAACTTTTGGCATTTTCAAATGCTTCCTGCAATAGTTCATCAAACTCATCAAAAATAGACTGCATTTCTTCTTCGGTAAATTCTTTTTTGCGAAGAAGTTCTTTGGTGTAGATATCACGTACCGGCGGATGATTCTCTATCTCCTTATACAAACCCGGCTGGGTGAATGCCGGTTCATCTCCTTCATTATGGCCATGTTTTCTATAGCAAATGAGGTCGATTACTACATCTTTGCCAAATTTTTGACGATAATCGAGGGCGGTTTTCATGGCATGTATTGCTGCTTCAGGGGCATCACCATTTACATGAAAGATGGGAGCGAGAATCATTTTTGCCAGATCAGACGCATATTCGGTTGATCGTGCATCTTCGGGCAGTGTGGTAAAGCCAATTTGATTATTGATAATCACATGAATGGTCCCGCCGGTTTCATAGCCTCTTAACTGAGAAAGGTTGAGTGTTTCTGCAACAACTCCCTGCCCTGCAAATGCGGCATCACCATGCATTAAAACGGGAACAATATTCTTTTCAGGATTATCTGAATCATGATGATCCTGTGTAGCCCTTGCTGCACCTTCTACAACCGGGTTTACAGCTTCCAGGTGACTTGGGTTCGGTAACAATTCAAGTTCTATCTCCCGGCCGTCCCTGGTTTTAGAAATTCCCCTGGAACCAAGATGATATTTTACATCACCTGATCCCTGTATAGTTCCGGGATCTATATTACCCTCAAAATCAGCAAATACTTTCTGATAAGGTTTATTCATGATATTCACGAGAATGTTCAGGCGCCCGCGGTGAGCCATTCCGAAGAAGAATTTCTCAATATTATTTTCTCCTGCTTTTTCCATTAAAAAGTGCATCATTGGAATCAATGTTTCCGCACCTTCAAGTGAAAATCTCTTATGGCCGATGTACTTTTTATGGAGAAATTGTTCGAATGCCATTGCCTGGTTTAGTTTGTGGAGAATGGCTTTCTTTTCATCTTTCGATAAATTCGGGCTGTTTGTGGTGGATTCCATATTTTCCCGAAGCCATTTTCTCTCTCCCAGGTCAAGCAGGTGCATATATTCAGCCCCAACTTTTCCACAATAGGTATTCCGCAGCAACTTAATGATATCACGAAGTTTTGCTATTTTTTTGCCGCCCAGGCCTTCACAGTAAAACTCCCGGTCCAGATCCCAGAGAGTCAGCCCGAAATATTCCAGGTCCAGTTCCGGGCTTTGCCCTGGTTCTGAACCCAGCGGATCAAGATCTGCCAGAACATGTCCGCGCATTCTGTACATTTCTATTAAACGCCAAACCGCTATCGCACGCCGGTCTTGTTCAAGGGTATTTGCTTTGCCGCTTAACTGGCCTTCGTATTTATCTTCACCGTACGGAAGGGGCTCGTATGGGATTTCAAGATCCGCGAAAATGATATCATAGAAATCCTCTTCACCGTTCAGCAGCTGATGAACCTTTTGAAGAAACATCCCTGATTCTGCACCCTGAATAATCCGGTGGTCATAAGTACAGGTAATCGTCATCACTTTGCTTACACCCAGCTGGTTCAGAACATCCTGTGCCATAGACTGGTATTCGGCGGGATAATTGATTGCACCTGTGGCAATTATAGATCCCTGGCCTTTCATAAGACGGGGTACAGAGGAAACCGTGCCAATGGTACCGGGATTGGTAATACTGATGGTGGTCTGCTGAAAATCGGGTACTTCAAGTTTTCCGTTTCTGGCCTTACTAATCAGATCGGCATAAGCATACAAAAACTCCTTAAAGTTCATTTTATCAACACCCTTTATATTGGGTACAACCAGGTTTCGGGATCCGTCCCGTGCCTCAAGGTCAACGGCAATCCCCAGGTTTACCTGGCCCGGGCTTACTTTATAATGATCATCGTCTTTCCGGGCATAGTAAGAGTTGATATTCGGGAACTCTTTAAGTGCACGGATAACAGCCCAGGCAATGATGTGTGTGAAAGAAGCTTTTGGTTCACCCCGTTGCAGAAGGTGCGTATTAATTATAGACCGATCTTCCGTAAGCATTTTAACCGGAAGAACCCGCAATGAAGTTGCCGTTGGCACCTCAATGCTTTCATCCATGTTTTCAACAATTTTGGAAGCAACTCCTTTAATTTTTTGTATCTCAGCATTTTCGGGTATGGAAGGCTGCTCAGATGGGGCCGGTTTCTTTTTTTTCGGAGCAGGTGCTTTTTGGGTGATTCCTGCTCCATTTTCTTCATGGCGGGGGGGTGCCGGGGTTTCTCTGCCTTCAATTTCGTCGAAATATCTTCTCCAGTGATTCGGTACGGAATCCGGGTTCTCTGAATATTGATTATAAAGTTCTTCAACAAGAGCTGAGTTGGGGCCGAAAACGGCTTCAAGTGATTTCAAAACGGATGGATCTGCGTTTTAGATGTTGATGAGATTTTGGAAGCTTTAACAAGCATGTTAACATAATGTATGTAGAAATGAAAAATTGTAGTTCCATTCAAAACTATCTCTTATGCACCTGTTGTTACAATAATTTTATCGCCTCTGTAAGTATTATTCTTAAACTTTAAATTAACTATTATTGAATTAAAAAACGATGATTATTCATTCATGAAAATGTATTTGAAACTACAAAAAATGGAATTTATACCGGGATAAGCTTTGTTTATATTCAGGCAAATCAAAATAAAATTTCAATTCAAAATGAATGTTCATGAAAGGCAGTAATAATAATGAGCAAACCGGTGCGGAGAAAGTAAACTGGGACCTTTCCGACCTGTATAATTCACCTGACGATCCTGCTCTGAAATCCGATAAAAATCAACTTCTTGAAGAAGCTGGTCAATTCAGTGAGAAGTACAGGTCTCAAATTGCAGAACTCACACCCGCACAGTACGCGGATGCTCTGAATACCTACGAGCAGCTTATTCAAAAAGCTCACAAAATAGGTTCATATGCCCACCTGATCTGGAGTACAAATACGGAAGATCCCGCACTGGGCAAGCTGTTACAGGAGTCGAATGAACTGGGCTCCGAGCTAAGCCAGAAGCTTGTTTTCTTTGATGTGGAATGGCTGAAAGTTCCCGAAGAAAAAGCCCGAGAGATAATAGAATCCGAAGAATTAAAAAAATGGAAGCATTATCTGGAAATTTCCAGACTCTATAAAGATCATATCCTGTCAGAAGATGCCGAGAAAGTAATGAGTGCAAAATCTGTGACAGGAAGGGCTGCATGGAACCGGTATTTCGATGAAACTCTCGGGGCTGCGCGTTTTGAACTGGATGGGGAGGAGTTAACAGAGCAGCAGGTATTGAGTAAGCTTCATGCCCCTGATCGTGATCTTCGTAAACGTGCTCATCACTCACTCACAAAAACATTTCGCGAGCATTCACGCTCTCTGACTTTTGTATTTAATACAATCCTGGCAGATAAATTTACAAATGATAAGCTCCGTAAATACGACAGCTGGATCACCTCAAGAAATTTATCAAATCAAACCGACAATGAAACGGTGGATGCACTGATCCAATCGGTAACCGGCCATTATCATCTTGTGCAGCGGTACTACCGGTTAAAAAAACGATTACTCGGCATTGATGAGCTGTTCGACTACGACCGGTATGCGCCTATTGCAAAAACCACCCAAAAAATTACCTGGAATGAAGCGAAAGAAATGGTTCTGGAAGCTTATGGAGATTTTCATCCGGAAATGGAAAAGATCACCTCTGAATTTTTCGACAGGAACTGGATTGACGCGGCCATAAAACCGGGGAAAAGAGGCGGAGCTTATTCTGCGAGTACAGTCACAACGGTTCACCCATACGTTTTTATGAATTTTGACGGACAGTTGCGTGATGTACAAACACTGGCACATGAATTAGGGCACGGTGTCCACCAGTACCTTTCACGCAAACAAGGGGAGCTGCAGGCATCAACACCGTTAACAACAGCGGAAACGGCTTCCGTTTTTGGCGAAATGCTTGTATTTAATAAACTGATGAGCCGCCTTGATGATCCAAAAGAAAAACTTGCCCTTCTGATCAGTAAAATCGATGATACCATTGCCACCGTTTTCCGGCAGGTATCCATGAATCGTTTTGAAAACAGGATTCATACCACGCGGCGTGAACAGGGTGAATTAACCACTGAACAATTTTCAAAATTTTGGTTTGAAACTCAAAAAGAGTTATATGGCGATTCCATTACGCTGACCGATGAATACAGGTTGTGGTGGTGTTATATACCACATTTTTTGCATACGCCGGGATATGTTTACGCCTATTCATTTGGCGAACTTTTGGTTTTGGCTCTATATGATGCATATAAATCGCAAACAAATGGATTTTCAGATCGTTATCTTAAACTTTTGGAAGCCGGCGGATCTGACTGGCCGCATAATCTCATTGCAAAAATGGGTATTGATATTAAAGATCCCGGTTTTTGGGACAGGGGACTAAAACTTTTTGAATCGATGGTGGAAGAAGCTGAAGAATTGGCAGCTTCTATGTGAAAAATGCTAATTACCTGATATGAACATACGGCGCGAAGAAAAAGCACTGCTTGAATTCAAACACATAATGGATGATGTGGTGCATCTTTTGAGAAAGTCTACAGGGGCTGGTACAGTTTGTTTTTACTGGGTGAACAGGGTTAGAAAACAGTTTGTACTGGAAACCAATTCCACTACCATGTCGAATGTAATGTTCCAGGACAGGATTAACTTTGACAATTCTTTCTTAGATTCGTTTAAAGAAATGGGGACGGTAACTCAGCTTAAGGTTGGAGAGGATCTTGATGAAAGCGAGCTGCGCCATTATTATGACTTTGTACCTGTAAAATATCTTACGCTTTTGCCATTTGTAAATAATGGCGAAACCGTAGCCATCACAGTCCTTGAAACGGAAGAAAAATTATCCATACCGGAGTGCGAGGAGATTTTTTCAGCTTACCGGAATGCCCTTCTCAATGTTCTTAATACCTATCTGGAACTTACCGATCTTTATGAAAGCCAGCAGGAGTGGACAAATTACGAGAACTCACTGAATCTTATTTCACCTAAATTGCACAGGGTGGAAATTCTGGACGTCATGATAGAAGAAATGCAAAAGTTACTTCCGGGTGGCGGAGTCTCTGTAGTGGCAAGAGGTATGGAAAGCTGGATTACTGTGCTGCGTTCTTCCAAAGCACCCGATACACCTGTATTGGGATTAACTGTAGAAGAAAAGTCGATGGCTTATGATGCACTTCAGAAAGGTGAGCCGCTTTTTTCGATTCATTTTAATCAGAATCCCAGGCGTTTATCCACTGCTGAACACGGAGCGGAAGGGGCAACACTGGCTGTCCCGGTTTTAATATCAGACCGGCGGCACGCTGTGATCCTTGCTTATGATAAAAACCCGCTTGTTTTCAGTGAATCTACAAAGCATCAGTTGAAAAATCTTGTCAGAACCGCCAGCCTGGCTATTCAGGTAAACCTTGGGAAAATGTCGGTGCACCAGGATTTATTTACCAGTGAGTACGGCAGTTTTATACCTGATTTGTGGGAGAAAAGTCTTAAAAAGCAGATTCAAAAAGCCGGTACATCAAAAGAAAAAACCTGGTTTGGCTTTATTACTCTTGATAATCTCCCCGAATTACGTTCCCGCCTTCGCCTGGAGGACCTGAAGCAGCTTCAGCGGATGTTGGTGAGAATATTGAACCCGTCGAGAATGGGTTTTACAGGGTTTATTGGTTTTAATTCAGATTATGTATTCAGCTATTTGTTAACAGGGCACTCCGAAAATGTCCACGGAGAGTGGAAAAAAAATGTTGAAAAGATAATGGAAAAGGAAATTGAACTCGGCGACGGACAAAAAGTAAAAACAGGTATACAGATCGGTTCTGTATTACTGGATTCTCCGGAATCTGAGGTGCATGAAGTAACCACACTGGCTAAAAAGGCCCTTTCAGAAACAGTTAAAGAAAATACAACCATGGATTAAATGGCACGAATTTTTTTAGTTGTTATTGATGGATTAGGTATTGGTGCCCAGGAGGATGCAAAAAAATACGGAGATGAAAATGCGGATACTCTTGGAAGTGTATGTGATATTTCAAAATGCAGGCTGCCGAATTTCCAGGCATTAGGCCTGGGTAATATCAGGGAACTGTCTTCTGTTCCACCCGTTCAGAAACCAATAGCTGCTTTTGGTAAGATGAGGGAACTTTCAGCCGGAAAAGATTCCACCACCGGGCATTGGGAGCTGGCAGGTATACACATGAACCAGCCTTTTCCAACGTATCCTGAGGGCTTTCCGGAGGAGATTATTCAGGCTTTCTGTAACGGAGCTGATGTAAAAAAGGTTCTCTGCAATGCCCCGTATTCCGGCACCGAAGTTATTAAAGACTACGGCGAAGAACATATTAAAACGGGTTTCCCGATAGTTTATACATCGGCGGACAGTGTTTTCCAGGTTGCCTGCCATACTGAGGTAGTCACAGCCGATACTTTATATCGGTGGTGTGAATATGCAAGGCAGCAGGTTTTGACAGGCCTTTACGGGGTGGGCAGGGTTATTGCAAGGCCTTTTGCCGGTCAGCCGGGAAATTTTCACCGCTTATCCGATCAGCGGCACGATTTTTCAAGAACGCCTCCGCAACCCAATTTACTTTCGTTATTACAGGGTCATGATGTAAAAACATATTCTGTAGGTAAAATTATAGATCTTTTTGCAGGACAGGGTTTTTTACAATACCGGCGTACAAAAAGCAATGCAGAAGGAATTTCCCAGCTTCTGAGCCTGATGAGTGCAGACATCAGCAACAGTTTTGTTTTTGCAAATCTTATTGATACAGATCAGATTTATGGCCACCGGCAGGATCCGGTTGGTTTTGGTAAATGCCTTGAGGAAATTGACAGGTCGCTGCCTGCAATACTTAAAAAACTGCAGAAAGATGATTCGCTGATCCTGACCGGTGATCACGGAAATGATCCGGCAGATAACAGCACAGATCATACCCGCGAATACGTGCCTTTGCTTGTGGTAAAAGGCTCCGGGACATCAGGATCTTCTTTGGGAACGCGAAATACCTTTTCTGATGTTTCAGCCACAGTTCTTGATCGGTTTGCAATAGAAAATACTCTGCCGGGGAACTCATTTTTACAATCTTTGTAGAAGGTAATTCATATTACTAATTAAGATATACAATTGTTATATTTACAGGTTGAAATGATAGCCTAGCACAACAAATTTCATATAAATACGTAATTAAAGCAGCTCGGTACGAGACATAATCACCTTAAAGTAATCTTTATAAAGTGGCAAAAAGCTCAGGAATTTCTACACGCGAATCTGAATCACTGGATCGCTATCTTCACGAAATAGGAAAAGAGAAACTGATAACACCTGATGATGAGGTTCGCCTGGCGAAAGAGATTCAGAAAGGTTCTCAGCGTGCTCTTGAAGAATTAACAAAAGCAAACCTCCGCTTTGTGGTTTCGGTTGCAAAACAATATCAGAATCAGGGGCTTTCTCTTGGCGATCTGATCAATGAAGGAAACCTCGGCCTGATTAAAGCTGCAAAACGTTTCGATGAAACCCGGGGTTTCAAGTTCATTTCCTATGCTGTATGGTGGATTCGACAGTCTATTCTGCAGGCCCTGGCTGAGCAGAGCAGAATTGTCCGCCTTCCGTTAAACAGAGTGGGTGCACTTAACAAAATTGGTAAAGAACTTTCCAAACTAGAGCAGGAATACGAAAGGGTACCGTCCGCCGCAGAATTGGCAGAAAGCCTTGAAATGACGGTTTCAGAAGTGGCTGATACTTTGAAAATTTCCGGACGCCATCTCTCAATGGATGCACCTTTTGCACAGGGCGAAGACAACCGGCTGCTGGATGTCCTTGAAAATGAAGAGATTCCCGATCCCGATAATGAATTAATGGGCGAATCTCTCAAAGTGGAAATCGAAAGAGCTCTTTCAAAACTTACAAAAAGAGAAGCGGAAGTCATCCGGCTCTATTTTGGCATCGGACGTGAACATTCGCTTACTCTTGAAGAAATCGGAGAACGTTTTGACCTGACACGGGAACGTGTTCGACAGATTAAAGAAAAAGCTCTCCGGAAACTGCGGCATCATAACAGAAGCGCCGCTTTACGAGCTTATCTTGGCTGATTTTTAAAGCCTCCCCGGCCTACTGGAGGCTTTTTTTATTCACATGATAATGTGATTGGCAGCTTCGTTCCATCTTAGTAGATTATAAAGATGAAGCTGATACGAAGATCCATATATTCTTTTTTCCTTTCCCTGTTGCTGTTTGCGACGGCAAAATCTCAAAAAATGCCTTTTCAATCGTTTTCAATTGAGCAGGGATTGAGCGAATCCGTAGCCTATGATTTACTGCAGGATAGCAAAGGGTATGTGTGGGTAGCCACAGGGTATGGACTAAACAGGTTCGACGGTAGCCATTTCCGTGCATATTACGAAGACCAGGGACTTGCAGACAATAAATTATATGCTCTTTTTGAGGATAGCCGGGAAAGACTCTGGATTGGCACGGAGAGAGGAGTATCCGTTCTTGAAAATGATACTCTTATAACACCCGAACAATATTCAGTGCTTTCCAGCACATCAGTAAAGGCTGTTTTTGAAGATGCAGAAGGAAATTTCTGGTTTGCAACAGATGGGAACGGCATTTGGAAATCTGAACCCGGAGGCACACTGTTTAACATTACAGATCAGTATGGATACCGATCCGTGCATGGCAATTCCATAACTCAAAGTCCCGATGGTACAATCTGGATTGCCACAGAAGAGGGCCTGATGAGTATTTTGGCAGATCAGGTACGCATTTTCAGGGAAAGAGACGGGTTACCGGATGTAAGAATCCGGGATGTAAAATTTGACCTGAATGGAGATCTGTGGGTTGCAACGAACAATGGTCTTGCCGTCAAAAGTGAAGAACATTTCGAAGTATTTTCCAGAGAGCATGGACTTATTGATACACGAATTCAGTCTATTACCGTTACAGATGAGAACCGGCTATGGCTGGGTACAGAAAATGGTGCTTCTTTATTTGATGGAGCCGGTTTTACCAGTTATACCACCGAACAGGGTCTATCTTCAACCATCATCTATTCAACCATGCAGGACCGGGAAGGGAATATCTGGCTTGGTACACTGGGTGGGGGTGTGAACCTGTTTACAGGAGAAATTTTCCATAATTATACTGTTGAAAATGGTCTCACCAATAATGTAGTGACAGGTTTTGAAGAAGATAGTGAAGGGAACATTTGGGTTGCCACATACGGGGGCGGTATACAGGTATACGATGGAAATGAAATGACTGTATTTAATGAATCCGATGGATTGGCAGATAACATCGTTTTCTCATTTCTTGAAGATTCCGAAGGCCGAATGTGGATAGGCACCCGCAGTGGGATCAACCTTTATGAAAATGGAGAAATTAAACCACTTCAGGAATTTCCTTCTCCGACGGTAAGAAAAATTATGGAAACAGATGGCGAATTCTGGATCGGCACATATAATGACGGGCTGATTGTTTTTAACGGCGAAGTAATTGAGCAGTTTAATAATGAAAACGGTCTGCTGAATAACACGGTAATGGATATTAAACAGGATCAGGATGGCAATTTCTGGATCGCTACATACGGTGGAGTCGCCAGGTATGATGGTGAAGTTTTCCGGCATTATACAGTTGCAGACGGTTTGCCTAGTAATGGAGTAATCAACATTCATATTGATCACAATGATGATAAATGGTTTTCAACATTTAATGGCCTGTCCAAACTGGATGGTGAAAGAGTAATATCACTTTCTACATCTGGACAGACAGAAACAATCACCTATTTTATGTTCCAGGATTATGATCTCAGGTACTGGGTGGGCACAAACAGGGGCTTGTTTCAATTTATTCCAGAGCGGTATTTTGAAGCAGAATCGCGCCTTGAAAGAATTAAGTCATTTAAACTGTACAACAAAAATCAGGGGCTTGTTGCCAATGAACTGAATGCGGGTGCGTCTTTCATAGCCGGTGACCGTTCTGTCTGGCTGGGTACAATTGAAGGATTGAGCCGTTTTTATCCTGAAAAAATCCAGGCTAATACAACGCCTCCAGGGTTGGAAATTGAACAGGTACTGATTAGCGGCATGGACATGACGAACGAAGAGAGAGTTGTGCTTTCGTATAACCAAAACCTTTTTGAGGTGAGTTATACAGGACTGAGTTTTTCATCTCCGGGGCAATTGATGTACGAATACAGGATGCGGGGGCTTGACCAGGGGTGGCAGCTTACCAGGGATAAGGTGATAAGGTATCCGTCTCTTTCTCCCAATGAATATGAGTTTGAATTGAGGGCGTATAATGCGGATGGTATCAGAAGTGATAAAACAATTCGGTATGCATTCATAATACATCCTCCTTTTTATTACCAGTGGTGGTTTATTGGTCTTCTTATTTTTCTCGGCGTTGGCATGGTATTGTTTTCATACCGCTTTTTTAAGGTCCGGAAACAGGTAGATATTGAGCGAATGCGGGTTCAGATTGCAAGTGATTTACATGATGATGTCGGTTCGTCTCTGACAGAACTTGCTCTGCAAACAGATTTTTTACAGGCTGGGGAGTTAAATCCGGAAATTAAAGAAACATTAAAAGAACTGGGTGAGCACAGCCGGAAAATTGTCACAAGCCTGGATGATATCGTCTGGTCTATCGATTCACGTAATGATACGGCCGGTGATTTGACAGACAGAATGCAGGATTATGTGAACCATATATTTAAAAACGGGCAGGTGGAGGTGATATATCATTTTGAAAAGCTTAATATGGATGAAAAATTACCTGTTCAGATAAAAGAAAATGTATATCTGATTTTTAAAGAAGCAATAAATAATATTGTAAAACATTCAGATGCTACCCGGATTGAAATATTTTTCTCTTTCCAGGGAAAAACATACGAGCTGCTGGTCCGGGATAATGGTACTGTGAAGGTTGAAAAGAGCAGCCGGAGGACAGGGCAGGGGCTGCGAAACATACAATTGCGGGCAGATCGGATTCAAAGCAGGCTGGAAATCCAGTCAGATGATGGATTTTCGGTTCATGCAAAAGGGTCTATATAAGGAGGAAGTTTATGATAAAAATAGGAATAGTTGAAGATAATGTTAAAATCCGGAACCTGATTCAGCGGTACCTGGATATGCAGAAAGAAATGAGCTGTTCGGTTGCTGTGGATTCAGTTGAGGAAATGCTTGACCACCTTAAAAAATTCGATGCCCCGGATGTTCTTCTGATGGATATCCAGCTGCCGGGAATGAGTGGTATTGAGGGGATCGGTATCATCAAAAAAGAATACCCGGATATAGAAATTTTGATGCTTACGGTTTATCATGATTCCCATAAAATTTTTGATTCTCTGGTAGCCGGTGCTTCAGGCTACCTGCTGAAACATACTTCCCTTCCAGAGATAAAAGAATCGATTGAAAATCTTGTTACAGGAGGAGCTCCTATGTCTCCTCAGATAGCAAGAAAAGTAATTCAGTACTTTAAAAAATCTGAACCACAGCAAAAACCTGAAAGTAATCTTACCTCGCGCGAACAGGATATTGTAAATGGCCTGGTGGATGGACTGAGCTACAAATTAATAGCAGATCGTTATGATATTTCTATAGATACTGTTCGTGCGCATATCCGAAACATTTATAAGAAGCTTCACGTTAACTCTAAAGCAGAAGTTATCGCGAAATCTCTCAGAGGCGAAATTTAAAGATCACATGAATATGTGATAACAACTTTGTTCTGCAATAACTATTTTATGAGTGAAGACTTAAAAAACTAATGAAGCCCGGGAGGCTGTCATGAAATTTAATACGTTATCTGGATTACTTGTTCTTACGGGATTACTGACATCTGGCTGCTATACACAACTGCAAACGGTGGAATCTGAAGCGGGTTCCGCCTGGTATGAGCCGGAAAGAGTTGAAAGAGACCAGCGGCCGGTAAGGGAACAGCCATCAGCTGAGGTGGTTAATGAAGAAGATTATGAAATTGGCTATGAAGATGGCTGGACAGACGCTGAGGATTACTATTTCAAAGATTATGAAACCGAAAACTGGTACAGAGATACAGGTGCTACATTATCCACATCCTATAAAACTCAGGATGGAACTGTAGTTAACAATTATTATTACGGACAGAACTACTATCCGTCTTCTTACTATTTTACAAGATATCAGTATCCGCGCTGGCGGTTTGGCTTTTATGCAGGATATTATCATGGATGGCATTCTCCCTATTATTACCATGATTACTACTGGTACCCTGCATTTCATGCAGCTTATTACTCACCGTTTGCTTACCCGCCATACTACCCAGGGTATTATGGATACTATGGACACCGGCCGGGTTACTATGGCATCGTTTATTACCAATCCAATAAAAACCGCTCGTCACGTACTGTACGTCCCAGAAGCAATGGTTTACAATCCCGGGGAGTTGCAACATCAATAAGAAACAGAAACAGTTCAACCATTCGATCAAATTCTACTCTCAGCCGGTCTGATGCCCGCTCTGCTGTTCGTTCCAGAGCAAGATCTACACAGATTAACCGCTCTGCAAATACACGGTCGCGGGTTAACAGCCGGTCATCTAACGTTAGGACCCGGGGTACTTCAACTTCAGTCAGAAGCCGCTCTTCCTCAACAAGCAGAAGCAGTGGCAATGTTCAAAGAAGCCGTTCGAATACTAATCGTTCGTCCGGTTCTGTGAACAGATCTTCCGGTTCGAATAACAGGTCATCATCTGTGAACCGAAGTTCATCAAACCGGTCTTCATCTTCATCATCTGTAAGCAGAAGCTCTTCAAACCGGTCTTCATCTGCCGCTGTTAACAGAAGTTCTTCAAATCGTTCTTCAGGTTCCTCTGTAAGCCGAAGCAGTTCAAACCGATCATCATCATCTGCGGTTAGCAGAAGTTCCTCGAACCGTTCATCAGGATCTGCAGTAAACAGATCCTCCGGTTCATCAAGCCGGTCTTCTTCAGCGGTGACCAGAAGCAGTTCTAACCGATCTTCTTCATCTGCTGTGAGCCGTTCATCAGGAAGTCAGACAAAAAGCAGTGCTGTCCGGTCTTCAGGTTCGAATAACAGAAGTTCTGCATCATCATCGCGGTCCCGTTCTTCAAACAGGGATTAATATAATAATCTGTACCTGGTTCAGTCGTTTCTAACTAACAAAAATAAACCACAGGAGACGTATGCAAAGATGCTACACAATTATACTACTTATTGTATTCGTTTTCGGAATCAGCCGGGCATCTGCGCAGAATACTAATAACCCGCTACTATATAGCAACCAGGCCGTAATGTTTGGTGATCAGGTAAGTCCGGACGATCCGGTGACAATTATTATGCCCGGTACTGCTTATGCTGCAGGGTTTGGTTCATTTCTGGATAATCCTGCCAGCGCGGCTCTTTTTGATGATAGTTTTGGTGAGTTTGGATTATCCTATAAGATGGTAAATGAAGATGCGGATTATCTTGGGCAATCCGGCAGTGCCGATGATATGCAGGGCTCCGTTTCAAATCTGGGCTTTGTGTATAGGTTTCCCACCACGCAGGGACGATTTGTGATCGGAGGAGGTTACACCCAGAATGCAATTCATAACCGGGCATTAGCTTTTAATGCAAGAAATGATAACAGCACCATAACGGATAATTTTAAAACACCGGCTTCAAGCTATGCAGATATTGCATATAGCACCTATGCTACGGATTACGGTGATGAATTTGAGGATTGGGATGAATCTATCCTGCGCCTTGGTTTTGATGAGTATGGTGAATATCTCGGAATGAGACAGCAGGGGGAGATTTTTCAGCGGGGGTTTTCCGGAGAATATTCACTTTTCTTCGGCACAGAATTTCAGGAAAACCTGATGATTGGGGCAAGTGTAGGAATATTGAACGGGCGCTACCGGTACGACAGGATATTCCAGGAAATAGATGAGTTTAATGATTATAACAGCGATTTTATTGACAGCAACAATGACGGCCTTGGGAACACAGATGTCGATAATATCCTGCTTGATGACGACCTGACCAGCAGGTACACAGGCTTTCGGGCAAGAGTGGGGGCTATTTATCGGGTAACTCCATTTTTAAACATAGGCGCGAGCCATACCCTGCCAACCAGAATAAGTATTGAGGAAACTTTTAACGCTGCAATTGAGAATACATTTGATAATGGTGATGTTTTTGAAGATCTCACTGAGAGTGTATTTACTTATTATGTTACAAACCCTTCAAGAACCGTTCTTGGCCTCTCTTTAAATGACCTTGCAGGAGTATCGGTTTCACTCTCAGCCGATTATGTTGATTATTCAAACACCTCTATTGATTTTGATGACAGTTCTCTTTTTGAAGATGAGCAGATAGAAAATGATTTTATAGAGGAAACATTCCGCCCGGTATGGAGCTTTCGGTCGGGATTGGCCTGGGAGGTAGGTCCCGACTTTACACTGCGGGCCGGTTATGGATTTTTACCCAGCCGTTTTGAAGGTGGTACGGATGACAAAAGCATTTATTCTCTTGGCATGGGTTTTGGATTAAGTAATGATATCCGTTTTGAAGTGGCTACACAATATACCAGATGGGATGAAGTATCTACTGTGTATGAATATGGTGTATATGATTATTCTCCACTTGACGAAAATCCACCGACCGTCTCTTTTCAATCTGAAGATGCGGCACGAACCGTGGACCGGTTCCAGGTACTTGCAACCATTCGGGTGAATCTTTATTAAAGTCATCGGATGAGTTCTGCGGAACCTGGAGGAAGCAGAGAAATGGGTATTTTTTTCATAAACATCATCCGATGACTTTGTGAAGGCCATTCAGGATTCTCACGTTTTTTTGGGATTTACACTTAAAACAGCTGTTTTTATATGCCTCACCACATTCGTTGTGGTACTGCCCATCATCAGGTAGTTGATTCCTGTTCTTCCCACTGTAGCCATTACGATTAAATTATAAGGGTTCTCTTTTACATGTTTGTAAATAGCTTCGTGCGGTGAATCAGGTGAAACAATTACATGCCGTTTAACCGGTCCCGGAATATTATGAAAATACTCTTTTTCAATAATTTTCAGCCGGTCTTCTCTTATCTTTTTAAGAGATATATCCGTTTCATCTTCATCAAATTGCTCAAAGCTTAAAATATGAATCAGATCAACAGAAGCTCCCGTTTTTTGAGCAATTTGAATCGCATATGGATAGGAAGCGGCGGCATTGTCAGAGAAATCAGTTGTAACAAGTATGTTTTTAAATTCCCCTACATCAGATTCATCTTCAACCACAAGTACAGGAGTGTGGGCAAGGCGAAGTACTTTTTCAGTAACAGAACCCAGCATAAATCTTGAGAAACCCGTTCTCCCATGAGTACTCAAAATGATGTAATCAAAATCTTCGGATGCATCAATAATAGCCTGTGCGGGATTTCCCATTGTGATCAGAGGTTTATCCAACAATGACGGATCTACTTTTTGTTTCGCTGCTGAATCAACTCTGTCACTCATATTCGACTCAATCAATTCATAATCTTCATAGATTCTTGAGCTAAGCCCCAATCCATAGGGTTCATCCAGTTCAGAAATAGGTATATGGCTGTGAAAAGGGGTTATTTTGCCATCAAACAGTTTTGCGAATACAGCAGCCACTTCAAGTGCTTTTTCACTAAGTTTGGAAAAATCAATGGGAACTAAGATTTTCATGCTTTCCTTTTTTATTTTTTGTTTTGAAATCCAAAGCAGTAAAGGGTTACCCCGGAATTGCTGATTCTTATTACTTGAATTTGATGAAAAAAAGGGTAAACAAAAAGAGATCGTTCAGATTATTTCCTCAAAGCCAAGGTTCATGCCTCATTGGATGAATTCGCTTCATCCGATGAGTAGATGGATTCAAATTCCGGTTCTGAGGTTTTTGTGAATTACGAACTCATCCGATGACTAAATATTCATTCTGCTGTCCCATTCAAAAGCTGAAGTCATCAGATGAGTGAAATCCATCGGATGAAATTCATTTACCCATTCTTTTTTTGAGTATCCAGTGTATAATGGGAGGCGCGATAAAAAGTACGATAACTATCTGGCCTGTATAAATGTAAATAAGCAGTGCTAATAAAATGCAAACCAGCAGGATAATCAATGAAATAAGCCAAACGGTTTGGTTTGTTGTCATCCTTACGTGGTTTCCAGTCTCAGAATTTCAAGTGGAGAATGTTTAAAAATATGGCGGCTTCCGGTCCAGCCAATGAGAATGGCTGCAACAGTGATGAGTAGTGAAATGGCAGCGAGAGTCCACATATCCGGTACAAACGACAGTTCAAAATAATAACGGGCAAGTCCCCAGCTTGCGGCGATAGCAAGGATAAACCCGGTAAGACTTGCTAAAAAACCAAGCAGTGCATATTCAATGGTTTGGATTGTACTGATCTGGGATTTTTCAGCCCCAAGAGTCCGAAGCAGTACGGCTTCTCTGGTTCGCTGTTTTCTGCTGATTGCAATAGAACTTGCCAGCACAATGAAACCGGTTAAAATGCTGAACAGGGCCATGAATTGAATAGCCATTGAAATTTTTTCCAAAAACTCCTGAACACTTTTCAGGGCGAGGCTTACATCAATGGCCGAAATATTTGGAAATTCACTGACTACAGCCTGCTGAATGGCTTCAGTCTGAGCAACGTTTTCCGTTCGGATCATGGTTGCAAAAAACTGGGGTGCAGGTTCTAACACACCAACAGGGAAAAGAATAAAAAAGTTAGGTTCAGGGCGTTGAAAATTAACTTCGCGTATACTGGCAACAACCGTTTTTACCGGCACCCCCTGCACGTTAAACCCGAGTGAATCCCCGACTTCAATTTCAAGATCATATGCAATTTGGTCTGCAATAGAAATGGGTACAACAGACTGAATTCCATCACCCTCACCAATCCATTCCCCTTCTGTAATAGTTTCAGAATCGTTTATATGGTCACGGTATGTAACCCGGTACTCCCGCCGTAAAGCCCAGCCTCTGACAGAAACAGTTGTATCCTCCCTTACCTCAGCAACAGGACGTTCCTTCCAGCTTTCAAGCCTCATGGAAACAATGGGTACATTTTGAATAATATTTGCACCCAAATCTTCAATAATACGTGTAGTTCCCTCATTTTGATCTGTCTGAATATCATAAAAAACAAGATCCGGAGCCTCCTCATTACTCTGCAAGTCAATGCGCTGCAAAAGTATATCCTGTGAAAGATATAGGGTGCCAATCAGCATCATACCCATTCCCAGTGTTGTCATCAGCATGGCGGTTTGATTATTGGGCCGGAAAAGATTGGCGGTTCCCTGCCTCCATACATATGTAAAAGATTTAAGGCGCAATCCTTTGAGTGCCGCCATCAGGAAATTACCAAGGAACCAGAGGAGCAAGACAAAGAAAGCTACACACAATGTGAACATCAGTGAAACCATAATACTTTCCGTTAGAAAACCAACAATCAAAATCAGCACAAGTAGTGTGAACCCCGCTGAGAGAATTTTTACCAAATTTGGAAGAGACCGGATCGCAGAAAATTCTGAATCACGGAGTGTGAGCATTGGAGAAATACGGCTGATACCGGCTAAAGGCAGCAGGGAAAACGATACACTGATTAATACACCTGTAAAAAGCCCCAGCAGTACGGCAGGTACAGATATTGCCTGTACAATTTCAAACGGAAGAAAATCCGTAAAAAGCATAGGCAGATACGACTGAATAAATATACCAATCAATGTACCGGCCGCGGCTCCCAAAAAGCCGATAGCAGCAATTTGTATTGCAAAGGAGACAAGAATTTTTTCAGCAGGCATCCCCAGGCAGCGCAGTGTGGCTACTGTTGCCGTTTTTCGCTTGATATATACATACACTGCACTGGCTACACCTAATCCACCCAGAAGGAGAGCTATAAATGCAATCAAGCCTAAGAATTTACTAAGATTTTCCACAACTTCGTCGAAATCTTCCTTTTCAGACTCCACGGTTTCATACCGCACACTGTTTTCCCTGGAAATGGGCCTGAAAGCTTCAGTAATTTCAGATACTTTTTCTACAGGTTCAATTTCAAAATATCTTTTGTAGGTAACCCGGCTTCCCCTTTCTAAAAGGCCTGAATCTTCCAGAACAGATTTGGGAATGTAAACACGGGGTCCGATTAAAGAGAATGCGGCTGCTTCACCGGGAACACTTATTAATTCCCCGCTGATGGGCAGATCCACATTTCCAACCTGAATGCTGTCTCCCGGCTGAACACCGAACTGCTGCATTGTGGATTGTTCAACCAACGCCGAAACATTTTCTTTGTAGGAATGAGCAGCTTCAGCGGGATATGTTTCCAGGGTACCATACATCGGAAAAGGCCCTTCTATTGCACGAATCTGTGAGAGCCGGGTTTGGCCGGTGGTTTTGAATAACACCATAGAGTTAAACTCAACGGCTTCTGCTGTACTCCCTCCGATAGAATCTATAAAAGCTTCAACAGTGTCATTAAATGGCTGAGATGACCTGAATTCAAGGTCAGCACCGAGAAGTTCTTTTGACTGCTCATCAATTGTAAGGAGCACATCGCTCCGGAAAGACAGAATAGCTACAAGAGCGGCCACTCCGGCAATAACAGCGGAAGTATAGAGCAGCAGGCTTTTCCACTGGGGGCGTGCATCCCTGAAAGCAAGCTTCCAGTTAAAAGGAGAAAAAAATTCGTTTAGCAATTTCATCAGGCCACATCCACTTCTGTATTCTTTGCTTTACGGTTTGAAGTGTATTCATCTGATTCTACAGAACCATTCTTTAGTTCTATAATCCGGTCGCACTTTTCTGCCAGTTCACGATCGTGAGTAACAATGATGAGTGTAGTACCCCTTGCCCTGTTCAGGTTGAACAGAAGTTCTTCAATCTGATTTCCCGTTTCTCCGTCCAGATTACCCGTGGGTTCATCGGCAAATAAAACATCCGGTTCATGGATAAAGGCCCGGGCCAGGCCAACCCTCTGTTGTTCACCCCCCGAAAGTTGTGTGGGGTAGTGGTGGGTTCGCTCCCCAAGTCCTACCTGCTTCAGCAGTTCCTTAGCACGGGCTTCTACTTTTTTATAAGGGATGCCGCGAAGTTCGATAGGAACCATTACATTTTCAATTGCCGTAAGGGTTGAAATCAACTGGAAAGATTGAAATACAAATCCAATCTGTTCATTTCGTACTTTAGAAAGGTCGGCTTCAGGCAGGGCGGAAATATCCTGGTTATTCAGGGTTACTTTGCCGGATGTAGGTTTGTCGAGACCGGCACAAAGACCGAGCAAAGTGGTTTTACCACTTCCGGAGGGCCCGACAACGGCACAGGAATTTCCTTTTTTTATAGAAAATGAAACATTATCCAGAACCGTTAATAACCGGCCGCCACTTGGAAAAGACTTTGTCAGGTTTTCTACAGATAAGATAGAACTGTTATTCATTCGGACAATGTTAAATTAGAAACAAATTTATAACAACCGGGAACAGGTAATCCATTCCTTATAATACTTTAATGATGAATATAAAACGGTTAACGTTTGTAAAGGTTTCAATAATAATTGCCGTCTTTCTGCTTACCAGTACCGCCTCTGCACAGGAGAAAAAAAATATACTTTTCTTTGGAGACAGCATAACTGCAGGATATGGACTTGATACGGAGCAGGCATTTCCAGCAATAATACAGAGTAAAATAGATTCTCTGGGGCTTCCTTACCAGGTCAATAACGCAGGCCTGAGCGGAGAAACGTCTGCGGGAGGG
This sequence comes from Balneolaceae bacterium, assembly GCA_040882525.1. Classification (GTDB taxonomy): domain Bacteria; phylum Bacteroidota; class Rhodothermia; order Balneolales; family Balneolaceae; genus Rhodohalobacter. The sequence goes on from JBBEBD010000064.1 coordinate 180,022, forward strand.
CTTCGCCGTGTAGACTGGGTACTTCAGCGGCCGGTAGATATTTTTGTTCTTGAACTGGGTGGAAATGATGGCCTCAGGGGCATTGATCCTGCAAATACAAAAGAAAACCTGCAGGGAATTATAGGCAAGGTAAAAAACCGGTACCCGCAGGCCGATATTATTTTAACCGGGATGGAAGCTCCCCCCAATATGGGAGAAAATTATACCAGCCGCTTCCGGCAGATTTTTACTGAACTGGCTGATGAAAATGATGTTTATTTTTTACCTTTTATACTGGCAGGAGTGGCAGGTGATCCCAATTTGAATCTGCCTGATGGAATTCATCCTACTGAACATGGACATCAAATTCTTGCTGAAAATATATGGGATGTATTAGATCCGTTACTCTAATTCAAAAACAACCTGCACGTTTTTCTGAACGGGTACAGACTGCTCAAATTGCAGCAGGGAACCACCGGATGCATCGTAAGACATTTCCATTCTGGCGGCAGGAAACGGAGACGGAGAACCGCTGTGGTAGATTGACTGAATGTCTCCAAGGCTTCTGCCGGCAGCTTCAGCTAAAATTTTTGCTTGCCGTTCTGCTTCTGCCATTGCTTTGGCAAGGGCCTCATCTTCCGCCCCGGATACTTTAGATGAACTGAATTGCCCTGAAAAAGTATCGAAATTATTTTCAATCAAAATTAGTTGCATAACTTCAAACTTGTCAATGTTATCCAAATTCAGAATCACGGATTGGCTTGTTTGAAATCCATACTGCTCTCCCCGGGACCTTGAATGGATGCCAATCGGCTCTGTTTTGATGTTCTCAGAAGAGATGCCCTCTTCAAGCAGCAGTTCCGTTAAAAATTCCTCAAGTTCTTTATGTGCATGAAAAGCTGCCCGGGCAGATTCATTGTACCGCGTAAGCTGTATCTGAAACTGAATGATATCTGCCGGTACGGTAACCTTACCGACTGCATCAACGGAAATTGTTGGGCGGGAGTTTGCCTTGTTTTCGAACGCTTGTCCGCTGGTACTGCATGCCAAAAAGGGGAAGAGAGATAGCAAAAGTAATAACTTTTTCATGAATAATGTTATGTAAGCTTATTTGATAAGAAATTAACGCAAATTTGGCTGTAAGGTTTCAAAAATAAAAAATTTAAATACTGTCATGAAAGCGCTTGCAAAAGTCGTAAATAGGAACTTATTTACCGTTATATAAAATAAAGCTATTTATATCTGATGATATTCGATGAAATCACTTCTCTAAACAATGAACTAAAATAAATCACTATGAAAGACTGGATACGAATGAAAACATTTCTTTTGCTAACCTGTATGGTCCTGGCTGTTTTTGCGGGGCATGAATCTGTCATTGCTTTTGAAGGTGAATCATTTAATGAAGAATATCAGGTAACGATATCGGGCACAGTTGTGGATGCAGAAACAGGTGAAGGTCTTGCCGGTGTAAACGTTGCAGTTAAAGGCAGGGTAGTAGGTGTGGCTACAAGAGGAAATGGCGATTTCAGCTTGCGTGTAAATGAAGATCCGCCAATTACACTTGTGGTATCAATAGTAGGATATACCACCCGTGAAGTGGAAATCACAGAATCAGACGTTACCGGTCTTGAAATCGAACTGTCTGAACAGAGAATTTTAGGTTCTGATGTTGTGGTATCAGCATCAAGAGTGGAACAAAGTATATTAGACGCGCCGGTATCCATTGAAAAAATGGATGTGATCGCTGTAAATCAAACTGCAGCGGATAATTACTATAAGGGTATTGCCAACCTCAAAGGAGTTGATGTTTCTACCAGCAGTATTAATTTTCAGATTGTGAATGCGAGAGGGTTTAATTCCACAGGTAATACAAGAATGGTTCAGTTAACCGATGGAATGGACACTCAGGCTCCCGCTCTGAATTTTCCTATTGGAAATTTAAATGGGCCTTCAGAACTGGATGTGGAAAGTGTGGAATTTATTCCCGGCGCATCTTCTGCTTTATATGGCCCAAATGCCTTCAATGGAATATTACTCGTAAACAGTAAAAGTCCGTTTCAGTACCCAGGCCTCAGCGTTTCTTTGAAAAGCGGGATAAACCACGTGGACAGCGACGGCGCGGCCGGTGAACCAAATAATCCAAGGCCTACATTTGAAACTTCAGCACGTTACGCGGAGGTATTTAACAATCGTTTCGCTTTTAAAGTTAATCTTTCTTATATGCGTGCAGATGACTGGCGGGGGATTAACTATTCTGATAAAAATCCACAGTTACAGGGAAGCCTGAATCATAATCCCGCTTATGACGGAGTTCATTTATATGGAGATGACGGATCGTTCAACATTGGTCTTCTTGGTTTTAATCCGGGTTTCGTGCAAACGTTAAGCCAGGCAACAGGATTACCGGCAGACCAGGCGCAGCTTTATGCAAATGCCATTCCAGCGCAGCCGGTGAACCGTACAGGCTACAGGGAAGAGTACCTGGTGGATCATGATGCCGAAAACCTGAAGCTGGGTTCGTCTCTCCATTACCGGCTGACAGATAACCTTGAAGCCAGCTACACCTTTAACTATGGTTATGGTACCTCTGTATATAGCGGAGCACAGCGCTACAGCCTGAATAATTTCAGTATAGCCCAGCATAAATTGCAACTTGAAGGAGATAATTTCATGGTACGCGGTTATGGAACTTTTGAAGACTCAGGTGATTCTTATATCGCGGATTTTGTAGGATTTTCAATAAATGATCAATATATGCCTACCACTCAGTGGTTTGGTACATATGGTGCAACATTTGCAGGTGCTTTAGTGCAGCAGGTAGCGGAAAACCAGGGAGGAAATCCTGAGTATAATGAAGACATTGTGAATGCTATTTTATCTAATAACAGTGCTGTTTCACAGATTCACCTGGCTTCCAGGGCAAATGCCGATGCTAACCGGTATACTCCCGGCAGCACGGAATTTGAAAATGCCAAAAATGCTGCGCTGGAAGGTGTGGTTCCTGAAGGTGCACGCTTTAACGACAAATCCCGTTTCTTTCACACAGAAGGGATCTATAACTTTCAGGATGCCATTGAATTTGCAGATGTTCAGGCAGGGTTAAGCTTTCGTCAATACCAGCTTCGCTCCAACGGAACTATTTTTGATGATGGTGACGGTGATATCAGTATTAATGAATTCGGCGGCTTTTTACAGGCATCAAAATCTGTATTTGAAGACCGTGTCCGGCTCACCGGTTCTTTAAGATATGACAAGAATGAAAATTTTGACGGACAGTTTAATCCCCGGATTTCTTCTGTGATCCGCATGGCAGATACACATAACTTAAGAGCTTCATATCAGACCGGTTTCCGGAACCCCACCACACAAGGCCAGTATATCGACCTGAATGTATTGACTGCAAGATTGTTGGGTGGTTTGCCATATCTGGCTGAAAAGTACTCTGTAACTGAAAATGCATATACATTAGAATCGGTTGAGCGGTTTACCAATGAACTGCTGGCAGGGAACCCAAATGCTGCGGGTGAATTGGTTCCTTTTACCGAATTTAATGCAGTTAAGCCGGAGCAGATTCAGGCTTTGGAAGTTGGATACAAAGGAATACTTGGCGGACGTTTTCTTGTGGATGCGGCTTATTACTATAATATATATGATGATTTTATCGCACAGTTCAGGGTAAGAAGAGCCGCCGGCGCTTTTACCGGGGATCCGGTTGTAGATCAGCAAATTGCCGCATCACTTCTCTCCGGAGATGCTTCAAATACCTACCAGTTGTACACCAATGTGGATGAAACGGTTAAATCTCAGGGAGCGGTGTTTGGTTTTGATTTCAGCCTTCCCGGCAATTACCTGCTGGCCGCTAACTACAACTGGAATGAACTGATTACCGAGCGGGAAGATGAATTTATTTTTGATTTCAATACACCGAAGCATAAAACAAATGTCTCGTTTGGCAACAGACGACTTACAGATGTGTTGGGATTTAATCTGACATGGAGATGGCAGGATGAATTTGAGTGGACTTCATCGTTTGCCAGCGGAAGAGTTCCCGCGGTTTCAACCATTGACGCGCAGATCAGCTACCGCCTGCCAGACCTGAACTCTGTGGTTAAACTTGGAGGAAGTAACCTTACAAATAATCGCCACTTTCTGAACTACGGCGGGCCAAATCTTGGCGCGATTTACTATGTATCATTCACGTTTGATCAGCTTTTGAATTAAACCGGAACAGACATCCGGAATGAAATCAAAAGAGGCCTTCGGGCCTCTTTTTTTGTTCAGGAACTGGAATTCCTGCTTGGAGAGGTTATTCACACAGCACACACGGTGAATGGCACAACGAACACAGCGACGAGTTGATTAAAAATCCAAAAAAAGAAGATATCTGACATTTACTGTTTGACGTAAATAAATCAAATGAAAAACCATCCGCTGCGAGCGCCGTAAAAAACCGCTGTGTTCACTGTGGTTATAAAGTATATGGTAAGCAGATTCAACACCAGACACAGCCCATGCTATGGGTATAAATCGAACTCAGGTTTATATATCCGGTTTCAGATTGGCAATCGTGGCTCCCCAGCCGCCGCCGGATTCACCGGCAAGCTGATAGTTAACCACATGTGGATTTCGTTCTAAAAGTGAATGAACACTCCTTCGGATATTTCCAATTCCCTTTCCATGAATAAACCGAACCTGATAAATATTCTCCTGAATACATGCATGGATATATTCATCAATTAATGTCGAAAGATCTTTGGGTGAAAAAAAATGAAGATCCAGCACTCCGTTAATGGGTATTTTATGTGGTTTGGAATCCAATTTTTGGCTGAATGAGTTTTATCGGGAAAATTGAAGATATTCCAACGGGCGGATCAGTTTGATGTTATTATGATCTCGTGGAATTCTATGGAAGAGTCGAAAAAAAAGCCCTTCACAGTTCAACCCCAACGGGATGCCTTCGGCACAATTCAACGCGAGCCCAACGAGCACTCAACATTCTTGTGTAAATGCGTAATTGTGGAACTGTATGGATAAGCTTTAAAGAAATCTCAACAATTCAACAGTTACACACGCGTCAGCGCACTCAACATTAAAGGTCCACTTTGTAATCTACAAAGAATCTCTTTTCAGTAACAGTTTTAATGAATTCCACAGCTTTTTTATGGTGTGGATTTCGTGTGTACATCTGAAAATCGAGATCGGTTTCAAAATCACAGGTCAGAACCACATCAAAGCTTTCTTTATTATCACTGTTTATCTGAATACCTACTTCTACAGCTTTTATCTCTTCAATATTGGTACGTAAACCTTCCAGGATTAATTTTAGTTTTTCCGCATTTTTTTCCTTTGATGCCCCGGCGGCTTTTTCTTTCAGTTTCCACATTACAATATGCCGTATCATTTGAACTCCTTTTAATTTTTTTGGGGGATGCTATCGGATTTTGGCAAAAGCCAGGTCTCCCGAATCCACCTGTTGAGCAGCCTGGTCCAGGATGTCGGGTGAGAATTCACCAACAGCCCATAAGAAGAATTTAGCTTCATCCGGCTGATGCGTCTGAGACCATTCATAAACAGATAAATATCCGAGGGCTATCTGTTCTTTTTGATCAGAACTCAGGTTTTCGGGATTGGAAAGAGAGGGAATAGTAAGATCTGTATCATTCAGAATTCGATTGGGATTTTCCAGAGAATCTTTATTCAGCTGGTATATCCAGGGCCACAGGAAAGGATCCCCCAGCTCTTTTTCAGCAATACTCCACAGAGTTTCACCCTGGTTAATGTGATAAGAATCTGAACCAGAAATGCCTCCTGTCTCATCCGGGAGGTTTACTCTCTCCATCATAGCCAGCTGGGGCTGCTGAACAGATTCAATCTGTTCGTCAGGGGTACTTTCAAACGCCATATCAGCGGGCTCACCCGTATTCTGCATAAGATAAAATACAATCAGCAATGCAAGCGCAACGACAATAGTTGATGCGGCATAAGCCCATTTCATTTGCCCGTTTTTTTCAACTTCTTTAGCAAGTTCAGCTTCATCGGCAGGAGATAATACATTAACAGGTTGTGGTTCCGGCCGGAGTTCTTTTGCTTTTGGGACTTCAGGTTCACTGAATAGTGGTTCTTCAGGTTTTTTAGGTTCCGGTTTGGAACGCTCGAATATGAACGGATTTTCTTCATTAGAGTCATGTTCAGAAAGATTCTCTCCGAAAATATCTTCCTCAAGCGGGTAAGGAGAGGGTTCATCTGCAGGTTCATCCTGTTCAGGAATGCTTGTTGACGGCTGAGCATCGCCTAAAATCTGCGCCTTCATTTTTGCATAAGGCCGGTTTACATTTTCACGTAACGCTTTATAAGGTTTAAAAACTACTTTGTTTTGTCCGGGGATTGTAATTTCCTCTCCGGTCTGAGGATTTCGCCCACTCCGTTCATTCATCCACCGGAGTTCAAATTTTCCGAATCCTGATATACTTACCGAACCATTTGCACTTAAACCACTCTCAATTATCTGTACCAGTTCATGTATGAAACTGTTCGCAGAGTTCCGGCTTTGTTCAGATTGCTTTGAAATCTGCTCAACCAATTCTTTAAAAGTGATTTTTTCACTCATTGCTCTCACCTTTAAATTTTAGTTTGCCCTTTAATCCTGCTGAAGGGGAAAACTGAACCAATCGCTTTGGCGGAGTCATCATATACTTTTTATGATGGGGGTTATACGTTTTCCGTACATCCTTCACCTCGGTTGTGAATGTTCCCAGTCCGGGCACAGATACCCCCACCCCCTCGCTTAACCGTTCTGAAAGTACAGACACAGTTATTTCAAGGCGTTCCTTTGCTTTTGCTTTTGGAAGCCCTGTTTTTTCCGCAAGCTGGTCTATCAGATCTTTATAATTCATATAACTGATTATTTCTTAACTAAATAAAAGAAAAAAAAGTCGAAAAATCCTAATAAACCCATGTAATGGGATTAATAGGCAGAGTCATGGTTAAAATCCTGAAAGAAATATTAGATCATTTTAATAATGAAAAATTAAATATATAATTGTTTTTTATAGAGATGATCTAATGTTGAATACTGAGTTTTAGCTGACGAATCGAATTTGACAGATAGTTTAATGCATAATTGCCAGATAAATTAATATTTATTCATAAAATCTACGGAGAGATAAATTATAACAGTGAAGCTCACTCCCCATTACTAAAGCAGGCCTGATTATCTGATTAGTGAACGATTTCTGCTTTTTGAACCTTTTTAAAAACGGATAGATAATAAAAAAAAGGCTAATGGATAACGCGTTGAATGTTTCTCAAAAACTGATAAAATCTCACCTGGTAGATGGTGCCATGGAACCCGGAAATGAAATTGGCATTAAAATAGACCAGACACTCACCCAGGATGCCACCGGAACGCTGGTAATGCTTGAGCTTGAAGCAATGAATCTCGATCGTGCAAAAACTGAAGTTTCATGCCAGTATGTAGATCATAACTTACTCCAGACCGATAATAAAAATCCTGATGACCACCTTTTTTTAAAATCTGCTGCTGAGCGTTTCGGTATCTGGTACAGCCGCCCTGGGAATGGGGTGAGCCACCCGGTACATACAGAACACTTTGCACAGCCGGGCAAAACACTGGCCGGTTCAGACAGCCACACTCCTGCCTCCGGATGCATGGGTATGTTTGCGCTTGGGGCAGGCGGGCTGGACGTTGCGTTTGCCATTGCAGGTGAACCCATGTACCTGAAAATGCCGAAAGTATTGGGAGTGAAACTGACCGGCAAACTGCCTGACTGGGTCAGTGCCAAAGATGTGGTCCTGGAGATGCTCAGAAGATATGATGTGAAAGGGGCCAGAGAATTTGTTATAGAGTATTATGGTCCCGGCCTGAAAGAGCTGGACACCATGGACCGTCATGTGATTGCCAATATGGGAACCGAAATGGGGGCAACAACATCCGTCTTCCCATCCGATGAAGAGGTAAAACGGTTTATGGCACAAAATAACCGTGAGGAAGAATGGACTGAACTGGTTGCCGATGAAGGAGCTGTTTATGATGAATATGAAGAAGTTATACTGGATGATGTGGTTCCTATGATTGCATTGCCAAGCAGCCCGGGTAATGTGGTTCCGGTTAGTGAAGTTGAAGGCAAAGAAATTTACCAGTCTTATATAGGGTCATCGGCAAATCCCGGATACCGTGACTTCTGGATTACTTCGGAAATTGTGAAAGACCGCCGTATACACGACGATGTCAGCCTGGATGTGAATCCAACTTCACGTCAGATTATTGAAAATATGGTAAGGAATGGCGTGATGCTTCATCTGGTGCAATCGGGGGCAAGAATACATCAGGCAGGCTGTAACGGGTGTATTGGAATGGGTCAGGCACCGGCTTCCGGAAGAAACAGCCTGCGAACGGTACCGCGGAATTTTCCGGACAGGTCCGGAACCAAAGAAGATTCTGTGTTTCTCTGCAGCCCCCAAACCGCAGCAGCATCGGCGTTAACAGGGAAAATAACAGATCCCAGGAACCTTGAAAAAGTTTATGGGATGAGCTATCCCAAATACCAGGAACCGGATGAGTATGTAATAAACCGGGAAATGCTTCTGGCTCCACCTGAAAATGGTGCGAAAAAAGAGCTGGTGAAAGGCCCAAATATTTCTGGTATGCCGGATTTTGACGAGCTGAGTGATTTTGAAGTTCCGGTGCTGTTAAAAATGGCTGATAATATATCTACCGATGAAATACTGAAAGCCGGTGCAGAAGTACTCCCTTTCAGAAGTAATATTCCTGAAATCAGCAAGTTTACATTTTCTGTGGTCGATGAAAAATTTTATGAACGTGCTGTACCTGCAAAAGCGGAATACGGAGGCCATGTAGTGATTGCCGGAGAAAATTACGCACAAGGCTCCAGCCGCGAACATGCCGCTATATCTCCCCGCTACCTCGGGCAGCATGCAGTAATTGCAAAAAGTTATGCACGCATCGGCTGGCAGAACCTGGTTAATTTTGGTATTGCTCCTCTTGAATTTGTGAATCCGGAGGACTATGACAACATAGAGCAGGGAGATATACTGAAAGTTGTGGGTTTACGTAAGCAGCTTGAGAATAAGAAAGAGGTAACGGTTCAAAATCTTACCAAAGGAACCGAGTTTACAGCAAAACATTCGTTAAGTGGCCGTCAGCTAAACGTTCTGCTGGATGGCGGGGTGATCAATACCTTTCTAAAAAGGTTAAAATAAAAGTGGCAAAATGTGCATTTATATCACACCGGAAGCTCCTTTACAGCGATAAAGGCTTCCGTGCTGAATTATGATATTGAACTAAGAACCCGTATTTTTCAAATCTGCTTTTTCCCCATAAATCATCTTTTTGTTCAATGAGTAAAGAAAAAAACGTGCTGGATACATTAAAAAATCATACCAAAGCAGAAGAGCTTGGAGAAGAACACCTCTCCACTTCAATAAAAACCCCTCTGCGTGAAGATGCTTTTGACCTGAGTAACCAGGAGAAAATCAAGATCATCGAAAATCATTTCGGGCAGATTATGCAGACACTGGGACTGGATCTTTCAGATGAAAGTTTAAGCGGTACTCCATACCGGGTAGCGAAAATGTATGTTGAGGAAATATTCCATGGCCTCGACCCTGAAAAAAAACCTGTTGCAAAGAATTTTGGCAATAAATACCAGTACGGGGATATGATTGTGGTTAAAAATATTAATGTCACATCCTTTTGCGAACATCATTTTCTGCCGTTTTTAGGGCAGGCACATGTAGCATACATCAGTTCAGGCAATGTGATCGGGTTATCCAAGATAAACCGCATTGTAGATTACTTTTCACGCCGGCCACAGGTACAGGAACGGCTGACTCTTCAGATTGCCGATGAACTTCAAAACTCTCTTGAATCGGAAGACATTGCGGTTTTTCTTGAAAGCAAACATCTTTGCGTTTCCACCCGCGGCATCCAGGATCGGGAAAGCAGTACAGTAACTACCGAATACAGAGGCGATTTTAAAAAGGTTATTACCCAGCAGCGGTTTATTGATTACATCAATTCCAGAACAGAAATGTAATTTCCTTTCAGATTCAAAAAGTTGAAAATTCATGCCAGAACAGGATTCCTTTCCTCTTCACCTTTATAACAGTATATCCCGAAAAAAAGAGGTCTTTGAGCCGCTTAATCCGCCGTTTGTTGGTTTATATGTTTGCGGGCCAACTGTGTATGGAGACCCGCATTTAGGCCATGCAAGAGCAGCTGTTACCTTTGATGTTATTTTCCGCTACCTGAAATATTTGGGTTATAATGTGAGGTATGTGAGGAATATAACCGATGTAGGCCATTTGGAAAATGAGGTTAGCGAAGACGGGGAAGATAAGATTGCCAAAAAAGCCCGCCTCGAACAGATTGAGCCAATGGAGGTGGTACAGACATATACCATTCATTACCACAATGGAATGGATGCACTGAACTGCCTGCGTCCGAGTATTGAACCGACAGCATCCGGCCATATTATTGAACAGATAGAACTTGTTAAAAAAATTCTGGAAAATGGTTTTGCTTATGAAGTAAACGGAAATGTTTATTTCGATCTGGAAGCTTATCGCAAAACCAATAGTTATGGAGAACTTTCCGGAAAAGTGCTCGAAGATCTTCAGGCGGGAAGCCGGCAGACAGAGGGTATGGATGAGAAAAGAGGTCCCCACGATTTTGCCCTGTGGAAGCGTGCCAATCCGGGACATATCATGCGATGGAATTCCCCCTGGGGCGAGGGTTTTCCCGGCTGGCACCTGGAATGTACCACTATGAGCACGAAGTATCTCGGGGGTAAATTTGATATCCACGGAGGAGGGCTCGATCTGCAGTTTCCTCATCATGAAGCGGAAATTGCGCAATGCCGGAGTGCCCACGGCCACGATCCTGTGAAATACTGGCTGCATAACAATATGGTGACGATTGACGGTGCAAAAATGAGTAAATCAGCCGGGAATTTTATTAATCTTCAGCAGCTTTTTGAAGGAGATCATGAGTTGCTGGAAAAACCCTTCAGTCCGATGGCTGTTCGGTTTCTGATGCTGCAATCTCACTACCGGAGCAAGATCGATTTTTCGAATGACGCACTCGTGGCAGCAGAAAAAGGATACCACAGGTTAATGGCGGCGATAGATCTGTTAAAAAATATGGAAACGCCCGCGAAGGAATCATCCGGTGACAAGGACGCAGAAATATTGAAAGCCTGTGAACGCTGCCATGAATCTATGAGCGATGATTTTAATAGCGCACAGGTTCTTGCTGCATTATTTGACCTGGCGGCAAAAATAAACGCATTGCACAACGGCCAGATCGGGAAAGATGAAATTTCCGGGGCGGCATTTACCACCATGTCCGAAACAATTCATGATTTTGTTTTTGATGTTTTGGGATTGAAACCAGAGTCAGCCTCAGATAACAGCCGGACCGAAGAACTGGTAAACCTGTTGATAGAAATACGTGCCCGGGCCCGGGAACAAAAAGATTTTGCGACCTCCGATAAAATCAGAGATGATTTGCAGAGAATTGGTATACAACTTAAAGATGATAAAAGCGGGTCAACCTCGTTTGAAATTTATGATTCACAGCCTGCATAAGGCCATTAAATGGCTGGTTATTTTTCTGGTGAGAGTTTACCAGGCAATTCTTTCTCCGTTTCTGGGGCCATCGTGCAGGCATGTTCCAACTTGCTCGGATTATGCGATCGAAGCTATACAGGAATGGGGAGTGGTTAAAGGCGGGTGGCTGGGAATTAAACGAATTTCATCATGTCATCCCTGGGGAAGTTCCGGTTATGACCCGGTTCCCAAAAAAGACAAAAAACCTTAAAAAATCCTGCAACAACAATTTATGGAAAAACTTATAAAATCATTTTATCCGGAAGCTGAGGATGGAAAAATTCTTACAGAAAGGTGCATGAAGCAACTTTTGAATGAATATGGTTTTGATAACGAAAAAACCATCCTGGGCACCTCGGTTTGCAGTGACGAAATTGTTCGTACAGCAACAAATTTCAGAGACTGGCTTGGGATCAAAAACCCTTTTCAGCTTGGGGGTCTTGGCGGTTTTCCATTTACAGGTGTGACCGGTTTCAGCGCGTTTGCCAGCCATATACCCGATAAAGGCTTTGCAATTATTCAATATGGCCCGCATATCGGCTTCTCAAAAAAGGAGCAAATCGGGTTGGTAACCCGGCCGGGCCAATCTTTGGAAAGTACCTGCTGCGGAGCATTGCGTGCACTGGTGAACAGCTTTTCAGGAACCAAAGCTGATGGAAGAGACCGGGAACTGGATTACCAGCAGTGGAAACTCGAAGAGGAGCTGCGTTCTGATTCTGAAATCATTAAGTCACATGCAGAACCCCTGGTGGCTGCTACTAACCTGATGTATAATCAAATTAATACCAGGGTAAAAAAGTTATTACAGGAAACCTCCGGCAATTTTGAGAATTGCACTGTTGCACTTGTTGGTGGTATCATTATAAACACAGATTTTGAACTTCCAGACTGGTTTGAGCTCAGGGAGTTCTCTGTTCATTCATTTTAAATTTTAAAATTATATATGTCCGGTAAGAAAAGAAGAGACAATACTGACAAACGGAAAAAAAGAAAAACGTATCCTAAAAAGGCTGACAGATCTTCATCCTCTCCTGATAGTTCGGGAAAAGTATCTCAAAAAAAGTACCTGAAAGAAAAGATCAGGCTTAATAAATATATGGCTCATGCCGGATTATGCTCCCGGAGAGAGGCAGATGAGTATATTGAGCAGGGGCGCGTAAAAGTTAACGGAAAAGTGGTTACTGAGCTGGGTACGAAAATCAACCAGAGTGATAAGGTCGAGGTTGAAAAGCAGACTCTTTCCCTGGAACCTTTTGTTTACCTGTTGCTTAACAAGGGCAAAGATACCATCAGCACCACCGATGATGAAAAGAACAGGAACACAGTGATGGATGCAATTGAGGAAGCAACTGGCTACCGGGTATATCCCGTGGGCCGGCTCGACAGAAATACAATGGGACTTCTGATTTTAACGAATGACGGTGATCTTGCTCACCGGTTAATGCACCCCAGTTATAAAGTGAAGAAAACCTATGAAGTAACAGCTAACAGGCCGCTTACAGAAGAGGAAGTTGCAAAATTAAGAAATGGATTTGATCTTGAAGACGGTCCCGTTAAACCTCATAAGGTGAAACAAAACCCGGTACAGCCCGATGTTGTAACGATTACCGTTTTTGAAGGGCGGAATCACCTGATCCGCAGAATGATAAACTATATTGGCGCGGATGTTTACCGGTTAAAACGAACACACTATGCCGGGCTTAATGACCGGGACATACGGGTTGGGCGCTGGAGATATTTAAAACAAAAGGAGATCAATGATCTCCGGAAATTGGTAAAATTAGACACGCTGGATTTTAATAAAGACGAAACATGAGCCAGAAAAATATTTCAAAAGTCTCAGGATCGGTTCCATCTTCGGAAGATCTTCCGATTTACTATGATCTCTATACACCGGCATCTTCATTAAACTCCGTTGTGCCTGTAATTCTGTTTGTACATGGCTTCAAGGGTTTTAAAGACTGGGGAGCGTTTCCCGATACATGCGAAGAACTGGCCCGTGTAGGTTTTGCGGTGGTTGCATTTAATTTTTCACTGAACGGTATTGGCGAAAATATGTATAACTTTGACCAACCCGAACAGTTTATGAAAGAAACTCTCAGCCAGGATCTTGATGATGTTGAACGAGTTATCAGTGCATTGAAAACAAAAGACATAGAGTCCGGAAAAGCAACACTGGATACGGACCGGATTGGCATCATAGGCCATTCCCGCGGCGGACATACAGCTATCGCAGCTGCCGCTGAATATTCTGAAATACAATGCCTGGTTACCTGGTCGGCGGTGGCAGATTATAATGCCAGGTGGTCGAAACAGATGATCAGTGACTGGGAGAAAAATGGATATACGGAAGTAAAAAATTCAAGAACCGGAGAAATTCTGAAACTTAACCGTGTTGTTTATGATGATGCACGGGAACATGCAGACCGTTTAATGGCTATAAAGAGAGTGCAGGAGTTGTATATTCCTTCTTTATTTATTGCAGGCAAAAATGATGAATCCGTTCCATTCCGGGATTCGCAGGAGCTTTTCAGAAAATCACCGGCTGATGAAAAAGAAATCAGGCTGATTGAGAATACAGGACATACCTTTGGCGTTTCTCATCCGTTTGAAGAACAAGACTTCCCCGCCCCATTTGCTGAAGTGCTTGATCACACGGAAGGCTGGTTTCTCGATCATTTAAAATAAGTTTTACGAATGAAGCATTTTTTTATCTCTCTCGCTGCTGTACTGTTTACAGGTATGGCTTTTAATACTGTTCCCGCAAAATCTCAAACCGTTGTTCTCATAGAGAATGAAGCGTTTCAGGATGCAGCCCGTTCTGCAATAGACTCTCTATACAACCGGAATAATGAGGGGGCGGGACTGGTTTTACGAAACTGGAAACAAAATTATCCTGATCATCCAATCTGGAGCCTTTGGGATGGAATGGAGCTTTGGTGGGAGGTACTGGAAGATCTGAACAATGAATCAAGAGACAAAGAATTCATTTATACCATGCAAAAAGCAGATTATGAGGCTGGAGAATTGCTCAGAAAAGAGCCTGATCATCCCGATGCTTTAATTATCAGGTCTGTAGCCAATGGATATATTGCCCGTCATCATTCAAACCGGGAAGACTGGATAACCAGCTTAAACATTGCACGGCGCGCCTTCCAGGCTCATCAGCGGCTTATAACCATTGCTCCTCATCTTCCTGATAATTCACTCGCCGAAGGGCTGAAACTGTATTACGCAGCGTATTTACCTGAGGCTTACCCGGTTGTGAAAGCAGTATCCTGGTTTTTACCCTCGGGAGATAAACAAGGCGGCTTAGACCATTTAAAGACAGCCTCAGAAGAAGGAGTATTTTCCGGCGCTGAAGCAACCTATTTCCTGGGGAATATTTTACTTAACTATGAGGGAGAGTATGAAGAAGCAACTCGTCATTTCGAGTATCTGATAAAAAAATATCCTGACAATGATTATTATCGAAGGCTTCTGGTTCGCACGCTTGCCCAGAGAGGGCAATATGCCCGTGTAATTCTTGAAACAGAAAGCACTCTGAAATACTGGGCAGCTAATAACCTGAATAATGAAACGGTACTGGAAGAAGAACTTTACTACTGGAAGGGAAGAGCCCAGTACCATGGAGGAAATCTTGAAGGGGCCAAAGTCTCTTTTGCAAAATCTCTTGATGCAGGAGAAGTACTTCCCAACCGGAAAAAGCGTACGATCCGTACACTTTCGTCCTATTATGCAGGCCGAACTTCCGAAGGACTCAATCAAACCGACGATGCCAGAAGATATTACCGGCAGGCTATGGATCAAAACGACGGTAACGGGGCAAGAGATAGTGCCAGGGACAGGTTGCGAAATCTGTAATTCTGCTTTACACCCGGTACAAGAATTCTACAAACCTGAATTCTCCAAAGGATGCCTTCGGGGAAGGAGAGATAACTCCCTCACTGGTACTGAAGTCGATTTGAAGGGTGTTCCCAAGCCATGCCAAGACAAGAACACCTCCCGTCAGTCCTGAAAACCACAGGACAGACACCCTCCTCAAGGAGGGATTTCTTCAGCCCTTTATCAAGTCCTTAAATCGAACTAATATTACAACTGCAAAGAATATCGAACAGTAGAATCCGGTTCATTTGTTCCAGCCTGATAAGAGCGTTCCAGAAAGGTTAATTTCCTGTGGTTATCTACAAAAAGCAATGTTGAGCAGCGGGTTCCGTATCCCGGCGTTTTAATAAAAATTGATGATACCGCCTGCTCCATATTTTCCGGGAGGCCAGTTTTGGGCAGTTCTTCCAGCGGATATTGTTTTGTATTTCTCAGCATCTCAAAAAGCTCTTCTTCTCCGGGGCTGGAGCTTTCCACTGTTTGCTCAAACTCTTGTATAGCTGTTTCTGTTTTGGGCCAGGGTGTATCCAGAAAAGCATTGCTGATAGCATGATTACCATTTTGTATACTGGCAATTACATGATCCTGATTGTTGTAATAAAAAAGATTTTCCGGAGTTCCGGCTATTAAATTAAAACCATTATAGCGGCTCCCTCGTCTTGATAAATCCTGAAGATAGGATTCGGTGGAATCGCCGGTTATTAAAAAGTCTTTAACAATCTTTCCCCGGGTAGGGGCATTCTCTTTGATTGTTTTCAAATCCCTGTAATTGGTAAGAGCCGCTATTTTCCCGCTTCTTGAAACACCAAGCCAGGTGCCTCCTCCTTTTAAGTCTTTGCCGGCCAATATGGAAGGGTCTTCATCCCAAAACTGTGCTTTTCGGGTGGGGCGGGTGTAAAGTTCGTCCCGGTTTGCCGCCAGAATTAAGGAGTAAACAGGATGGGTTTTGTATGAAAATACAATCAGGCACATGATGACAGGTTATACGTTTCAAAACATTAGAAAATTTTGAAACTTTATCATTTCGTTTTCGATGTAAAATTAAATATCTATGATGGTAATAAATAATTTGTAGTTAATCTGGTTTGATATCTGAAAGGGACACTTTAAAACAAGATCTGGGTTTGGTGGTGGCAGGTTTGCTGGCGGCTGCTCTATTCTTTTGGCTCTATTCCGAGAGTCATCCCCTCGGAGCTGCAGACAGCAGTTACGGGGAAACCGCTGCTTCAGAAGCTTCTGTGGAAATTCTGCAGTCTTTGGGATTTTATTCAAATACCCGTCCCGTTACATTTTTTAAGATTAATGGCAGCCTTGCCGATTCGCTCCAGAAACAAACCAGTTTCAGAGATTTTTATGAGGATGAACGTGCGCGGTCAGTATTCCCTGTCTTTTACTGGTCATCATCATTTAAAATGGAGGAGCTTTCTCCTGAAAATATGTGGGATTATTCATCAGACCAGGCCAAAACTATTGAGATTACTTTATCTGAAAATGGTGAGCTCCTGGCACTTGACAACCGTTATGAAATACTCCCTTCTAAAAATGCAGACCTCTCTGTACTGGCATACGCCTTTGGAGATTCTGTAGAGGGTATTTCCAATCTCAGAACCGACAGCCTTATATACCAGCGGCTTCAGTTTCAGTTCGACGAAATAGAAAGGAATACAGACGTAAATACCGATATTAATCCGGAAGGGAGAAATTTCTTAGGGGAGCGTATAGCTGAAAAAATTGCAGAATATTATTTTCGGTCCACCGGCTGGCCGCAGGACCAGTTTTCTCTGGCAGAAGTTGAAGAGGTATCAGTTGGAGATACAGACGGAGCCAAAGTTACATACCGGCTGAATGAATCTTCTGTCCGACAGGTAACAGAACTTGATTTTACAGTGCTTCCCACCGGGACCCTCTATTCAATAGAATTAAATTATCCGGTAAATGGCTCACAGTCTTTAAATCTCGATCAGATCAAGACAGGAATCAGAATGATTGTCATTCTGCTCGGAGTCTTCTGGATATTAATTCTACTTTTTATTCGTTTTCGCCTTCGCCTTATTGATATAAAACCGGCTGTGCTGGTAGCCGTGCTGGCAGGCTTTATATTTCCATTTCTGATGATTCTGGACATATTTCATAGCCATGTCTATTCGTTCGGTGAAATAAATATACAATTCTTGTTCAGGCAGCTGCTGAATATAGGAATAGTAGCTGCATTCACATCTATCAGCTATTTTGTAGTTTGTGCTATTGCTGATTCTTTGACACGCGAACACTGGGCTGAAAAACTACGGACAGTAGACCTGATCAGAATCGGGCACTTTATCAACAAGCCACTGGCCCTCACCTTCATCAGAGGAATTAGTTATTCTTTTATGCTTGCTGCTTTTATGGCTCTTCTGATGCTTGTACTGCCGGAGTCCTGGTTTTCACTGGAAAATGACTTTTCAGGAAACTCAAGTTACCTGCCCAACATTCATGTACTTCTGTCGAACCTGGTAGTGATGTTTATTACAGTTCAGGCCATCTTCCTGATCTTTCTCAGTAAACTCCGCTCTTCAGTTACAGCTTCAGCTGTACTGGTCTTTTTTGTAGCACTCGCTTTTATCCTGTTGAATCCACTGCCGGTGGAAATTGGTTCATTAACTACAGAACTGGTCACTGTTGGAAGTATCGGACTGGCTGTCGGGTGGATTTATCTGCGTGAAGATTTTCTGACAACATTTATAGCAAGTTTCTTTTTTGCAAATCTGTTGTCCTCTTCCGGAGGATGGGTGATGGATCAATCACCGGATGCATCCATATTTTATTCAACGCTTATACTTATCGGGGCCGGTTTTATTTACGGATTTTATGGACTGTACAAAGGCAAATCCATCCGGGATTTGCCTAAGTTTGTACCTGATTATATTAATGAACTTGCCCAGGAAGAGAGAATCAAGCAGGAATTACAAATTGCCCGTAAAGTACAACAGTCATTTTTACCGGAAAGCACTCCGGATATTGCAGGGCTGGATATAGCTGCCGTTTGTAAGCCGGCTTATGAAACCGGTGGAGATTACTACGATTTTATTTCATTAAATGAAGATCAGCTGGCAGTTGTTATTGGAGATGTAAGCGGTAAAGGAATACAGGCGGCCTTTTTTATGACATTTACCAAAGGTGTTCTTCATGCTTTGTGTGATGATTTTAAATCCACCATTGATGTACTGACCAAAACCAATAAAATGTTCCGGAGAAATGCAAACAGGGGGACATTTATCTCCCTGATATTTGGTGTGGTGGATGTTAAGGAAGAGATTTTTTGTTTTTCAAGGGCTGGTCATAATCCGCTGCTGTATTTTAACAGCAGCGAAGGCAAATTGCAGGAGTACACACCACAGGGTATCGGCCTTGGAATGGCGGCAGATAATCTTTTCAGGAAAAATATTTCCGAACAACGTATCAGCTTTAAAAAAGATGACATACTGATTCTTTTTACAGATGGAGTGGTTGAAGCTACAAGTAAAACGAATACATTCTATGGAGACAAAAGGCTTCAAAACCTGATAAAAAATCATCATAAGCTAAGTGCGGAAGAACTCCTTGAGAGGATTCTTGCAGACCTTGATTCCTTTGGAGATGGTTCTGAACAACACGATGATATGACTATGCTGATTATCAAAAAGAAATAATTTTTCCCTGCTGAATGGATTAAAAGAGAAGAGGTTGTTCTGTAGGGATTGGTGTGGATATCACCTGCAAAAAGGTAAGAACCGCCGCGTCAACCCGAAGGCACAATGGACACATTGTATATTAAGTGAAATGCCACTCTGCCTATAGGATTTACAAAAGAAAAAGCCACACAACCTAACATGGAGCTAAAAAGATTCTGTATGCCACGTCAGCTATTTAAAAATATCTTTTCTATTTTGCCTGTATGAAAAAGCCCCTTGCTGTTTTTACTGTTACTATGCTTTCAGCGGTTTCTTTACTTTCGGCACAACAGGTGGAAACCGCCCCCGTCAGCCTGAAGCAGGCTCTGGAAGAAGCTGCATCAAATGATAAAAAAATACTGGTGGATGTATATGCTGAATGGTGCCCGTATTGTGAAAGAATGCATACTGAAGTTTATCCCAGTAACGAGGTTCTGGAGGCTATTTCGGATCACTTTGTCTGGGTTAAAATTAATATAGAGTCGGAAGAAACTGTAAATTACCTCGGAAATGAAATGACCGAAGCTGAGTTTGCACAGGCATTGCAAAATAAAAATGTTCCTACCACATACTTTTTAAATCCTGAAGGATCCATTATTGGAACACAGCCAGGGTTTATACCACCGGATACCTTTTCAGACCTCCTTAATTTTGTAGGAAGTGATGCTTACCTTGGCGAATCCTTTGAAGAATACCGCAACCGGTAACGGAGATCCTGGAAAAAATGACCATCATGACACGAAGCCAATCTGTAGAAGATTATTTAAAAGCAATATATAAACTGGAAAATGAAATTGAAGGCGGAGTTTCCACATCCCGCCTGGCCAGCGAAATGGGTGTGGCAAGCGCATCAGTTACAAATATGGTAAAGCGCCTTTCAGATATGGGTATGGTTGAATACGAGTCGTACTATGGGGCGAGATTGACCGAAACCGGCGAAAAAATTGCGCTTGAAATCATCCGGCATCACCGCCTGCTGGAACTTTACCTGAAAGAAGTTATGGGATATTCCTGGGATGAAGTCCATGAAGAGGCGGAAAAGCTGGAGCATCATATCTCTGAACAATTTGAAGATAAAATTGCCGAGCTTCTTGATCATCCCGATTTTGATCCTCACGGAGATCCTATTCCAGACAAAGAAGGTAAAATGCCGGCATTTAAATCAAGGTCTCTGATCAATATCCCTTTAAATGTTCCATATATCATCCGGAGAGTTAAAAATCAAAACCCTGAACTGCTGCGGTACCTTGAAAAACAAGGCCTTTTACCGGGGGTGAAAATTGAAGTAACTCAACGTGAACCGTTTGAAGGGCCTGTTCAGCTAAAAGTGGAAAACGAAAAAATGGCGATCGGGTTCAGTGTAGCCGAAGATATTTTTGTAGTTGAACCGGATATAGCTACGGGGTATGATCCATTGGATTCGGATAAATAAATGAATACCCCAGATCTTTTTTTAGCTTTTCGTTTGATACAATTTTGTAATTTTCCACCCTGCTTTTTTTGAACGAAGGCGGAGGTAAGTTAAAATGCTTTGCTGCTGATTTGTAAAATTCTCTTCTGGGAGGGTGCCCGTCTGATACTACATTATATACCTCATTTTTCCTCTCCTTTTTTAAAATTTCCCGGATAATGTGAATACAATCTGTCTGGTGGACCAGGTTTACAGGTTTCGAGGCTTTATCCAGATTTTTTTTCCCG
Source organism: Balneolaceae bacterium (assembly GCA_040882525.1). Taxonomy (GTDB): domain Bacteria; phylum Bacteroidota; class Rhodothermia; order Balneolales; family Balneolaceae; genus Rhodohalobacter. The sequence continues at coordinate 200,925 of JBBEBD010000064.1, forward strand.
CTCAGGTAGTGAACCGGGTGGCGGTCGTAACCATACAAACCGCCAAAACGAAGTATTGTTACATCTAAAGAAGAGTTCTGAAGCAGAGTTTCTGTTTTACGCAATGCTTTGCCTGAAGACCGTGCGGGCTCTCCGCGGTTAATATCTTTTTCTTTTGTTAACCCCCCGGTTTCACTGTACACAGATGTGGAACTCGCAAAAATGATCCAGGGTTCAGCATTTCCAGCCGCTCTGTGAACCACTTTTTCTATCAACGACGGAAAACGATTTACCGCATCTTTGGAATTACGTCCCGGTGGTATATTCAGAAACAGAGTATCAGCTCTCCAGAAAGAATCTGTTTCAGGATCATCAAGCGAATCGGGCAGCAGAATGTAGTGGGGATGAATCCCTGACTGCTTGAGAAGGGTTAACTTTTCAGGTGTGGTGGTCGATCCGTTTACTGTAAAATTTTCTTTGATGAAATGTTGTGCCAGAGGAAATCCTAACCATCCGCAGCCTAAAATCGAAATATTCATATAAGGGTAATTCTTTAAATGGGATGGAAGGTAACCACTCAATTTCATTTTTTAAAAAAATTCAATCGAATCATCAGATGATTTTAATTCAACGGCAGTTCACGTTAAATCAGTTTGACAGGCAGCTCAATCACCTGATCCGGCGCTTGCCTGGAACAAATAAAACCATATTGAATACCAGATGATTTTATTAAAAATCATCTGGTGAGTGAGGAAGTTTACAGCGAAATTTTCATGCCTCCCAAAAAGGTGCGGGGTAAGCCGGGGCGTAAACCATGTGGTTTATCCGATACAATGTATGTTTTATCAAAAGCGTTTCGCAGGTTCATAAACATTGATACCGAATTGCTGACATTATAAGAGGTGTTGGCATCAATCAGAAAATATCCGTCTGTACTGTATTCTTGCGGAATACTTCCTGCTCCGGCCCGGGTTCGCATGGGTGCCGAAGACATTGCATTCAGGTTGATACTAAACTGGCCGGCTTCTACACCCAGCGCCGCGTTAAATTGATGAGTAGGGATGAAAGGAATTTTATCTCCTTCCTGTACAGTGGCCCAGGGACCGAAACTGCTTTCAAAATCAGTTTTAAAGGTTGCTTCTGTGAATGTGTAGTTTATATTCAGCGGAATAGTCAGAGAAGCATTCAACCATTGTGCAAGATCAGTATTTGCAGCTATTTCCAGGCCAATAACTTCTACTTCACCGGCATTAAACTGAGCTGTTGTTCCGCTTCCGCCACTTGCTGCCAGATCAGATCCCAAAAGATTATTGAAATCATTGTAGAAACCAATAATTTCAGCTTGAATCAGGTTATTATCGAATCGGAATCCCAGTTCATAATTGATACTTTTTTCCGACCGGGTTTCACTACTGGAACCGGGGCTTGGAGGAGAAAAGCCTTTGTGAAGTCCTGTAATCAGAGTAAAATTATCAGCCGCCCGGTAGGTTATTCCCATACCCGGTACAAAAACATCAATCGAGTATTTGTTAAGGCTTAGGGCAGAACCCGTTCTCTGCAGATCATCACTACCGTAGTTTCGGTTTTCAAACCGGATATTCTCATAGCGGATGCCGGGAGTAAACGTGAACTTTTCATATAGAATTTTATCCTGAAGGAATACAGAGACGGCTTTTGCAGAGCCCACACGGTTTGCCTGTGTTCCGGGAGTTCCCGGTGTAGTTAAAATCAGTGAACCGTTTTCCATTTTATAAGCATCTTCATACTGGTAACGGTCTTCTTCATCCTGATGCAGGCGGATTCCCAGTTCTACCTGGTTCGATACAGTTCCCGCGTTAAAGGTAAGTGCGAAAATAGATTCAATACCCTGTGAATAGTATTCCCTGTTATTGGAACGAATTGAGAGAGCATCATCTTCACTATCTGCGCCGCGTAATATATCATAGACAGACTGATTTGAACCCGGATCATTTAATGCACCGGCAGGCCCGATTCCGTTGACACTCTGAAGTTTGTACCAGTCTCTTTTGAATTTATTATGATAAGCTGTGGTGGTTAGGTCGGCATTTGGACTAAACTGTGCAAAATGACGGGCGGTAAACTGGAAATGTTCTGCATTCATCCGGTCAGATTGTGACGCTGCGTAACGCCGAAAGGGAGTTGCTTCAAAATCATCGCGTGACAGTCCCAGGTAGGTTTCATCTGAAATTTCATCGTAATAACCGAGTTTAAAATCCACTCTCTGGTATACATCCGCATCGGTATTGGTCCGGAACATTATCTTACCCATAAGATCCATTATATCATATCCGGTGCTTCCACCGCCATCCAGTTCTTTAAATCCGTCGTTGGTTAACTGCAGGCCTTCCAGAAGGTAGCCGAAGTTTTTATAGCTGTTGCCAACATTTGCGTGTAATTTATTCGCACTATTTTGGCCAATACTCAATTCCGAATTAACTGTAAATTCATAAGGTATTCGTGTGGAAATCATATTTATAGCCCCGCCGGTTGTATTCGGACCATATTTGATTTGAGAAGAGCCTTTGCGTACCTCCATAGAACTCATTCGGCTTATGTTCGGAAAGTAATAGGCCGCAGGCGCGGAATAGGGTGCCGGTGCTATTAAAACACCGTCTTCCATCAGGTTTATTTTAGAACTTCTTTCGGCCCCGGCTCCACGAAGCCCGATATTGGGCCTGAGACCAAATCCATCTTCCTCCTGAATGTAAACCCCACTTACATTTCGTAAGACCCTGTTAACATCCGTGTAACTATGTTTTTTTAACTGTTCGGAACCTATGTAACTTGCGGACCCCGGAATCTGGCTTATCCAGGCCGGGGTGCCTGTTACAGTGATACGTTCCATTATAATTTCATCATAAATATCAGTAGAATCTTTTTCAGTATCTGTAGTTTGTGCAATCAGAGGAGTTGCTGCCAAAACAGAGTAAAAAAACAGGAGTAATTTTTTTGATTGAATAAAATTCATTTTTACTCATTTAATAGTTAGCGTCCTTAGTTTAGAATGAATCTAATTTAAGATCGTTCTTTTTTGGAAACAAATGTTATTTAGATTTAATCTAATTTAAAATAAAACTTTCATGTCAAAAAAAAGTATAGCCATTGTAGGAGCCGGGATTACCGGTTTGTCAGCCGCCTGGGCTTTAAAAAAATCGGGCGGCCATGCAGATATCTTTGAACGGAAAGGTGAACCCGGCGGAGCTATAAAAACAGTTCAAAATAGTATGTGGCAGCTTGAATACGGCCCGAATACACTGCTTCTTAAGCAAAAAGAAGTTAAAGAAATGATAGATGCAGTGGGACTGAAAGGCGATATGCTTACGGCAAATCCGGGTGCAAAAAAACGGTATATCATAAAAAATGGAAAACCCGAACCCCTGCCTTATTCGGTTTTAAGTGCGGTGAAGACCCCGCTTTTTTCTCCCGGAGGAAAGCTGCGTATCGCAATGGAACCTTTCATATTTAAAAGCCGGAACCGGGATCAGTCAGTTGCAGAATTTGTTAAAAGACGGCTGGGGCCTGAAATTTTAGACTATGCTATCAATCCGTTTGTTGCGGGAATATTTGCCAATAATCCTGAAGATCTGTCTCTGCAGCATGCTTTCCCTGTTATGGACAGCCTGGAACAGGAATATGGATCACTGATTGGCGGTGCTATTGCAAAATATTTCAGAAAAAAAAATCCGGGAAAGATTCCTTCTTCTTTAGTTTCTTTTAAAAATGGAATTCAACAGCTGCCGGTTGCTCTTGCAAAAGAAACGGGTCCCTGCTATTTCAATCATGATGTGGCAAAAATCGGGAAAGGAGAAGGCGGCTGGTATATTACAAGTCAGATGGGTGTACACGGGCCATATAAACAGGTGGTTGTGAATGTTCCGGTATATAAGTGGAATCGGGATTTTTTGCCGGTTACAGGGCAGCAGCTGGATCAGCTTCAAGCCATTGAATATCCGCCCCTGTCAATAATGCTGCTCGGGTACAGGAAAGAGGATGTTGAACATCCTTTGGATGGTTTTGGATTTCTGGTTCCCGAAAAAGAAAAGAGGAGTATACTGGGAGCATTATTTTCTTCTACATTGTTTGAGGGGAGAACGCCTGAAGGCCACCATCTTCTAACCGTTTTTGCAGGTGGCGGCAGGAGCCCTGATGTCGCCCGGATGGAGAGCGAAAAGTTACTCCATATTGTTCAGAAAGAGTTACGTGAACTCCTGGGTGTTACTGCCGAACCGGTTTTTAAAGATCATGTGTTCTGGCCGAAATCCATTCCGGGGTATCATATGGGGTATGATAAAATCCTGTCAGTCCTGGATGAAATTGAATCAGAAAACCCGGGGCTTTACCTTGCCGGAAATTTCAGGAACGGAATTTCGGTTCCCGATTGTATTTCAAATGGTATTCAGCTTGGCGAAAGACTGGCAAAAAGATCGTAACAAGCCAGGTTCATGAGGTGGTGTTTTTAACCTCAGTTTCGGGCCGTGCTGAAAACATCTCCAGAACCTGCTGCAGCATATTTTTTCCGAAGAGGGTCAGGCGTTCCTGCCTGCCAAGTGCCAGGTATCTTAGCAATCGCCTTAAGTCATGAAGCAGAAAAGGCGGATCGGTTATCAGGGTTTCATTTTTTATAATAAAATCCCAGTCAAGCGGATGATCGAATTTTACTCCTTGTTTTTTCATGGATAACCTGTAGATATTAGCCATAAGCCCGTAACCTATAGTGGAAGGATGGAGTCCGTCAAGACTGAAAATTCCGCCCCTTTCGATTTTTCCATCTTCATCCCCGATGCGGATATAATCGGTAGAGATACGCGGCATACCTTCTTCATCTACCAGATAAGACGTTTTTTTATTCCTTTGAAGGGCGGAAACAAATTCAGGAGGAAAAGGTTTTACAAGATCTTTTCCCCGGCGGCGTCGGGCAGCAGCACGTACGTACCTGTCTACTGGTACAACATGAAAACCGAATTCACCGGCCAGTTTTTTTATAATTTCATTGTATTCATCTACAATCTGATCCAGTAAAATGGCATCTTCTCTTGTAAGATGCGGGTGCTTTTCCGGGTTAAAATCTTCATCCCAGATCCAGAACCGGGCATAATAATCATAGTAGCCTTCCGTGGGCTCCGAGCGGTCGCCATTCACTCCCCGGATGGCCGGTGGTATGGTTACATAGGGAAGGGTAGGCACAAAAACCCTTTTTATATTTTTCCGTGCAAATTTTTTGTACAGAATTCTTAACTCTTTTTCAAAATGTTCCGGCCTGAAAACAGTACATTTTCGGTCTGCATAATGTTTATTTACATCGGTCTCTTCAGAAAAAACAATCTCCAGTTTGGTAACAGCTCCCACAATATTGTTATGGCCGATACAAACAATCAGGTTTTCAATTCCTCCGTCTTCAGCCAGCTCAAGTATATTATCCACCATACTATTTTCCTCCCGTGCGGGAGTAAAAGAAGGATTCAATACCAGGCGCGCGGTAGTGTACATGGCATTATCCGGCAAAACATTAAAAACCGAGTAGCGTGCTTTATTTTCACTGATGAAGGTTCTGCAATACTTTTCGTTCATCAGCCACGTATCACTGATGGAAAATCCCCAAACCGCCTGGTTATGAAAAGGTTTGTTTCGTTCTGTTTTTAAGGAACGGAGGTGTCCGTCCCAATACGACTTGATGCGGCGCAGGGTTGTATAAACTTCCCGGCCGGTCCGAATGGAATTCCGGAATGTAATTTCATCTCCAAACTCTTCTTCCAAACCGCGTACAAGTATTTCCATGTTAATGGGAATACCTGCCTGAGCAGTAAAAGAAGGCATCTCAAATATAGGTTCATTTCCCATAGACCGTGCTAAAAGTGCCGGAAAACTGAGGTCAGTCCTGTAAATGCCACCATTTTTAAACCCCTGGGCCATACTGTCGCCCATAGCCGCTAATTTATGCTTATAAGAACTCCTTCTGAAAAACACGCTTTTTAATTGTTATCTTAAAATCTGTTTGAATATTCATTCTCCGGTTTTACTAATCGTTCGCCTGATCGACAGTAAACTAAACGAAGAGATCTTTTTGATCCCGGCCCGGGTAGATGGATGATATTCAGTTTTAGTTCTGCATCAAATCAAATAGAATATGTCATCAAAAACAAATCGGTTAAAAGAATTTCGTGAACAAAGAGAAATCATGAACAGAAAAATTCTGGATCTGGAGAATCTGGGAATTAAACGCTTTTTTAACCTGGATGCCAACACTTATAAATCCGGTGCGCTATCTTCTCAAACCAAAGAGTTGCTGGGGCTTGTGGCATCAGCTGTATTGCGTTGTAATGACTGCATAGATTATCATCTGGAACAGTGTGCCGCGACGGGATCCACTAAAGAAGAAATTGTTGAAGCAATGAATGTTGCTCTTGTGGTAGGCGGAAGCATCGTAATTCCACATCTTCGGCATGCTATAGAAACAATAGAGATTCTGGAAAAAGAAGGAATTCTCTGAAATGAAAAGATTTTCCACTGCGTTTTTTTTGCTCTTATTTCTGCCGTTTTTAGTTGTTAAAGCGCAGGTTATCCCCCCTTCCGATGAGGCGGGGGAAGATAACATTCAATATTCTATTGTGCCTTTTGCGGGATATATTTCTGACCTGGGGCTGATCGGTGGATTGCTCTTACAGCGGTTTAATTATGGCGGGGAATCAGACGATCCTTTTTTAAGTAATACAAAACTCGATTTTACGATCTCTACCAAAGGAAATATTATCGGTGAATTTGACTATGAACGCACAAGAAGTTTCGGTACGGATATCCGGAGCCGGTTTACCTTCAGAGGTGAACGGGATCAGCAAAGTCACTATTTCGGGATCGGAAACCGGACAGAATATTCCTCCGGGCAGTATGAAGATGATTTTTTCTTTTTTGAAAGCAGAAGGCTCTCGCTGATGTACAGCGGACGTAAACAGGTTGGAGAATTTAGTGAGGATGGGATTATTGATCTTATTGTGCCCGTATCATTTACCTTTCTGGATGCTTCTTCGGGAAATGGCCCGACGAGATTTGATGAAGATTTGCCTGAAGAAAACGGCAGCGGGTGGGTAAATAAGATTGGGATTGGTTTAATTGCAGACAGCCGCGACAGCGAATTTGCCCCAACCCGCGGATTTCGTTACCTGGCCGGTATAAAAACAAGTCCTTCATTTGCAGGCAGTGATTACACTTTTTCGGAACTCACAGGAGATTTCCGGCATTACAAGGAGATTTTTAAGGATGTTGTAGTTGCTCAAAAAATCCAGGCAGATCACCGGCTGGGGTCACCGCCATTCTGGGAAATGGCAGCCCTGGGCAGCCAGGATGGATTAAGAGGCTTCCACCAGGATCGGTTTTTAGGGGATAGCTCCATCCTGCATTTGCTGGAACTGCGAACCTGGTTGTTTTCTCTTTGGGATGGGGATATCCGGTTAGGCGGACAGTTGTTCTGGGATACGGGGCGTGTTTTTTCCAATTTTGATTCCGCCCGTTTTTTTGAAAACTGGAAGCATACGTTTGGGGCAGGTGGAGCCATGTCTCTGTTTAATTCTGATTTTATTCTCCGGGGAGACATCGGTTTTTCTGAGGAATCTGCCCGTATTTATATTGGGGTGGGATATGTTTTTTGAATACTCATATGTTTAATTTTGAAAATAAAGGATAACCCGTTCAAAAAAGTTCTCAATGAGTTCAGAGTCAATACTATTCACAGCGAATGAAGATCTAGCGGCGCCTCTTTTTCAGTTCGATGCTGTAAAAAAAACAGGTTTACTGCATCTGCCTCTTGAAACCTATGAATATTACCCTGAGCCGGAAGAGGGCGCTGTTATTCAGGATAAACTGGATGATTTTGCCTTTGTAGTTCATGCCAATCTTCGGAATGCCCGTTACTTTTTGCAATGGGTTGAAGAACGTCATTTGTTAAAGCAGGTTCAGCAGAGAGTAAATCTGGCTGCGGATGAACCAACTGCGGTATTTCTGGAAGACAAAGAAATCCCGGCAATTCTTCCCCGTAAAGATGCCAAACCTATCGATGTCCTGGAATTTTTGCTGCGTATATCGCGTGATGGAAGTACCCTTTATCCAACTACAGATCAGAAAACCGGGGAAATTCCCGGCCTGCTTCAGGAACTTGAGATGCCTGTGAATGAATTTACGATTTGCAGGGAAACCTCTGTTCCTCCGGTAAAACTTGAAAAATACCGTAAACGGGTAATCTCAGCAGACGTGAAGTCGGTTCTTTTTCACAACAGGACATCTATTTTGCGTATACGAAAAGCCTTTCCAGAACTGGACCTTTCGTCCATTCAGCGGATAGCGGGCAGCAAAGGAGTGGCAGAGAAACTGAAAGAAGAAGGGCTGGAAGCGGATGTTCAGGCTCACGGTTCATGGGCTTCCATCGCGGGAGTATTGTAGGTCTGTTTAGGCAGATTAAAGGCTTGTAAATTTTTCCCGGCGAATTCGGGATAGAAAATATTGACACTAAATGAACTAGTGTGGATTGAGAGATATCCTTTAACCAATGAAGTTAACCACAGCGGACACAATGGAGGCACAGCGGTCACGGTGAAAGGTTTGGATATGCGGAAACGCCGTGTTCGTTGTGGAAATCCGCCGCGTTCGCCGTGGTTTTTAGTGTCATATTATTACATCACAATAATTACTTTTAAAATAGACCTTTATAGACTAGAGAATTACAGATCTCTGAGTTAACGCAAAACCGCGGCACTGTCGGGATAGTCGGTAATAATTCCATCCACTCCAAGATCCAGCAGTGCTTGCATTTCTGCAACGGTATTCACCGTCCAGGGTATCACAAGCATTTCGTTTTCCCGCGCCTGGTCCATTAATTCAGGTGTTACCAGACGAAAATGCGGGCTGTATATTTCAGGTATATAACCAAGACGCTCCAGGTTTTCTTCCATTGAATCGTCATTACCAACCAGCAGGGCCTGTGGAATATCCGGCGCAAGGTTTCGGAATTCAACCAGTGTGGCGGGGTCAAAAGACTGGATATTTACACGGCCGGTGATGTCCAGAGCCTGCAGCTCATTATATAAAATTCGTGCGAATTCTGCCGGCTGCGGAACCATTACATCATACCATTCGGGCTGACTTTTTATTTCTATATTATAGCGGACTGCCGGTAACTGCATCTCTTCCACATATTTTTCTATGGCTTCTATTGCATCACGTAAAGCCGGTTTTGCGACCTGAAGTGGTTCCTGGTTCGGGAAGAGTTCATTTCCACGGCTGCCTACGTCATACCTTTGAACCTCTTCCAGATTCATCTTGAAGATATTCAGATCCAGCTGCTCCTCTTCGGTTACAGGTCTTCCATCCGGATGAGTACTGACCTGATGGTTAAACCAGGGTTCGTGCGAGACAAGAATTTCCCGGTCCTGAGTTACCACCAGGTCAAGCTCTATTGTATTCACTCCCAATTCAACAGCTTTTAGAAAACCGGGGACGGTATTTTCAGGAAGGAGGCCGCGGGCACCACGATGCCCCTGCAGATCGAATAACACTTCATCTGCTGAACAGGCGGTGAAAATAAGTATCATGGAAATAAGTATGGGATTTTTCATAAAAAAGTAATCAGGTGAAGAAATAGGGGAACTGCTCTTTTTAAATGTCTTCAGGTCAAAGAAATTTTGTATCCTGATTTGCAGGATCTCAAAGTAATCGAAAAATACAGCTTCATGAAACCTATTTTTCTACTTTTCATTTGTTTGCTGGTATTACCTTCCTGTACTCCTTCTGAATCACATTCAGGTTTATTAGCGGAATCAACGTTTATTTTAGTGAGGCATGCTGAAAAAGCGGATAATAGTGAAGATCCGGATCTTTCTGCAGCTGGTTATGAGCGGGCTGACCGACTGGCAGAGATGCTGTCAAATTTCAGGTTTGATGCGGTTTATTCAACCTCTCTGATACGTACTCAAAAAACCGCTGCACCGGTTGCAGCGCAAAACGGTCTTCCTGTTCAGGAGTATAGCCATCGTGAATTTGATACCCTCATTCCCGGCTGGCTGGAAACTCATAAAGGACAGACAGTATTTATTACCGGACATTCCAATTCCACCCCAACAGCAGCAAACGGTTTACTGGGAAGAGAGCATTTCAGCGAAAAATTTGATGAATCTGATTTTGGCAATATTCTCATTATTACCATTCCGCAAAACGGCGAGCCCCGCCTGATGCACTTGAGGTATTAATTAGAATGGTAAGAATACCAAAATGCGGTGCTTAAAACTTAATTATCTGTCATCTACAATCCTAACGGAGCCGAACGAATGTGAAGCATTGTGAAGGTGTTATGAGGCGGTTTTAAAAACCTGAGTTCTCTAAAAGAATGGGGCTTATAATCCCCTCTTGAGAGGGGACAGATGGTGAAGCGTATAGCGGAACCATCAGGGGTGTGTTGACGAGTGTTGAAATAACTCAGATTTTCTTTTCGATATCTCAACCTTACTTTACACATCCCTTGCCATAGGCACCCCTTTGGGGAACTCAGAGTTTAAAAGTAAAAAGTAGAACGACGCAAACCTGCTGGTTATATTACGGCATGAATAAAAAAGAAACCGACATCGATTCTCTTATTGAATTCAGAAAAAAGCTCCACCGGTTTCCTGAAACATCAGGAGAGGAATCGGAAACTGCAGCCACAATAGCGAAAGAACTGGAAACCTGCGGAGCGGATGAGCTGCATACAAAGGTAGGGGGTACGGGGGTCATGGCATTGTTTAAGCCGAAAAATCATCAGTCTGGAAAAGCCATACTTTTCAGGGCAGAACTCGACGGGTTGTCGATACACGAGCAATCAAACCTTCCTCATCAATCTGAAAAGCCTGGAAAAATGCATGCCTGCGGACATGACGGCCACATGACAATCCTTACAGGGCTGGCCCGGTATCTTGCAGAAAACCGGCCCGAAAACTTCAGTATCTACCTGTTGTTCCAGCCGGCTGAAGAAACCGGGGAGGGTGCTGAACGGATTTTGAGTGATGAAAAATTTCAGAATTTAAATATAGACCATGCATTTGCACTACATAACCTGCCGGGGTACAAACTAAACACAGTAGTGGTTAAAAAAGGAACTTTCGCTTCGGCATCTGTTGGACTTGATATCACTTTTGAAGGAAAATTCAGCCATGCAGCCTATCCGGAACAGGGTATCAATCCGGCTGACACAGTAGGATACTTTCTTACGCAGTTAAAGGAAAAACGTGATGGATTTACAAAAAGAAGTGAAATGAATAAAATGACAGCAACCTTTGTAAAAATGGGTGAACCTGCGTTTGGTATCAGTCCGGGAACCGCGCGCGCCGGGGTTACTGTACGTGCATCAACTGATGAAGAAATGGAGGTTGGCGTAAAAGAAGTTTTAAAGGCAGTTGAACTTGCAAGGCAGTTCTTTGGCGGAAGTATTCATTACAAAAAAGTGGAACCGTTTACGGCAGTAATTAATAGTTCCGAAGGAGTTGAGATCGTAAAAAAAGCTGCTGATTGCAGTGAAATTGATTTCGAGGAACCGGATGTACCTTTTTCCTGGAGTGAAGATTTTGGTGAATTCAGAAAAAAATGTCCGATCACACTGTTTGGATTGGGTGCCGGTGAAAAATCTCTTCCGCTGCATTCCGAAAAGTATGATTTTAATGATGAATTGATTCCGGCGGGAATAGCAATGTTTCAAGAAATAATCAGCAATTACAAGTACTGAACCAGGATTTCTTTTGCGTTCGGCCTTATTACACCCCAATTTTTGATCAAAAAAATAAATGAGCAAAACATTTCTGCAGCCATCTTATATAGAACTTGACGAAGAAGCTCTGGCCGATAATTTTAAATATCTCAGAAGAATAGCAGCCGGACCTGTGAAAATTTCTTCAGTGATAAAGGGAAATGCATACGGGCATGGGATCTCTACTTACCTGCCAATGGCTGAACGCTGTGGAATTAATCATTTTTCTGTATTCAGTGCCAGTGAAGCTGTTATAGCCCTGGAATCCAGCCAAAATCCGGAAACGGATCTGATGATTATGGGAATGATACGGGAAGATGAATTGGAATGGGCTATAGAAAATGAAATTGAGTTCTATTTATTTGAAACCAAAAGGCTTGATGCGGCAATCTCCTGCTCAAAAAAAACCGGGAAAAAAGCTAAAGTTCATCTGGAGATTGAAACCGGTATGAACAGAACAGGATTCGAGGAGGAGCAGTGGGATCAAATATTCACTAAAATAAAAGCACATTCATCGGAACTTAAGCTGATGGGAATTTGCACACATTACGCAGGTGCCGAGAGTGTAGCCAATTTTTACAGGATTCAGAATCAAAATTATAATTTCAAAAAAGCTGTAAAAAAAGCAAGATCCGTTTTCGGAAATATACCGGTTGTGCATTCTTGCAGTTCTGCTGCTTTTCTGACCCTGCCGGATATGCATTACGACATGGTGAGAATAGGGATAGCACAGTTCGGATTCTGGCCCAGCCGCGAAACATATATGGACCAGATGAAACGGAACCTGTTTGACCGTGGCGCAGATCCTTTGAAGAGAGTAATGACATGGAAGAGTGAAGTGATGAGTACAAAATGGGTAGATGAGGGAGAATTTATAGGTTATGGTAATTTTTATATGACCGGGCGGAGAATGCGTATCGCAACGGTTCCCATAGGATACTCGCATGGATTCGGCAGAGATTTAACCAATTCCGGTTATGTACTTATTCATGGTGAACGCGCAGGTGTTGTGGGATTGGTGAACATGAATATGATTACTGTTGATATAACAAATATTACAGATGCACAAAAAGGGGATACTGTAGTGTTGATAGGAAAACAGGGATCAGATGAAATAACGGTGGCTTCATTTGGTGAAATGACCAATAACCTTAATTACGAAGTACTTACCCGGCTACCTTCCTCAATACCCAGAGAAGCTAGGTAGGAATTTTTTTTATCGAAACTGAATCGGTTGATATCTGATTTCCGATCTTGTTCAATTTCTATCCGGAACCCAGCCACTTGACTTAACTATCTCCTCTATCACTTGCAGTTGGCTTTAGTCAACTGGTACAGTGAAGTGCCAGCTAAATGAGGCTTTAGCCCTACAAACAAGAGTCTCTGCAAGTGATAAGAATGAATCTGCAGCAGATTAGATTCTTTAGTCGCCTGACAAAAATCATTTTCACTTGATATGCGATTGGCGATTTAACGATATCTGATTTCCGATCTGTCCCTTCTGAAAATCGCAGATGGAACCTTGCAGATCTCATATCTCAAATCGGTTGATGTCTGATTTCTGATCCGGCTCAATTTCCATCCGAAACCCAGACTTTAACATATCACTTGCAGTTGGCTTTAGTCAACTGGTACAGTGAAGTGCCAGCTAAATGGGGCTTTAGCCCTACAAACAAGAGTCTCTGCAAGTGGTAAGAATGAATCTGCAGCAGATTAGATTCTTTAGTCGCCTGACAAAAATCATTTTCACTTGATATGCGATTGGCGATTTAACGATATCTGATTTCCGATCTGTCCCTTCTGAAAATCGCAGATGGAACCTTGCAGATCTCATATCTCAAATCGGTTGATGTCTGATTTCTGATCCGGCTCAATTTCCATCCGAAACCCAGACTTTAACATATCACTTGCAGTTGACTTTAGTCAACTGGTCCAGTGAGGTGCCAGCTAAATGGGGCTTTAGCCCCACAAACTAGATTCTCTGCAATCACCGGGGCCTGATATGTGGCTCAAGCCACTTGTTGCCTGCAAGTGAATCTGTATAGTTCAGATCCTTTAGTTAACTGCCTGAAGAAATCCAGTTTCACTTGATATGCAATTGCCGATTTCACGATATGAAAATTTCATTTGGATATATAACCTTATATGCGATTAACTTACACGATTTGACTCCTCAATACCCCGGTAAAACCAGGTAGTTCTGATATTTTATATTTGACAAATTCTAAAAAAAATGCTTAACTAATAGTAATCAAGGAGATTATTCATCAAGTGCTTAGGAAAGGTTAAAAATTAAGAAAACGGAAATCAGAGACAAGTAAGGTAAAGCTAATCTGTCTGTTTCACTCTGGTGAAAAAATCCTTTAAATAAAGGTTGTTTGTTATTTCAGGTAACAGAAGCCGTTTCAATATTATCATAGAGAGAAAATCGAGAGGTATAATATGTACAGAACGATACTATTCAATTTAGTTTTGTTTTTTGTTTCTGCTACAGTCACTTTTGCTCAAACAAGTACGATTTCAGGTGTCATTACAGAGGCGGAAACAAATGAACCAATCCCACAGGTAAACGTTTTTATAGTTGAACTTGAACGCGGCGATGCTACCGATTTAGACGGAGCATTTGAAATTTCCGGTGTTGAATATGGTACATATACCATTCGAGCCAGCTCAGTCGGCTATACAACGTATGAAGAATCTATAACAGTTGATTCTGAAGAAACAAATATAAATATAACACTTGATCCTGACCTGCAGGTTCTGGATGATGTAGTTGTAACCGCTTTCGGATTAACCAGAGAGGAAAGATCACTGGGCTATTCAATACAGGAAGTGAGTGGTGAGCAGGTAGCCCGGATCGACCAGGGGAATCTGGTTGGCGCGCTTGCCGGTAAAGTTTCCGGTGTACAGGTTGTGGGCAGTACCGGAGCAAATCTTGGCGGATCAGAAAGAATTCGAATTCGTGGTGTGAACGGGTTATCAGAAGGCCAGCCTCTTTTCGTGGTGGATGGAACCCCCGTGGATAATACCTCATTTTCTTTGACTCCGGAAGGCACCAGCGAGGCACTGGGTCGTGACCTTGGAAATCTTGCTTCGGATCTGAACCTTCAGAATGTTGAATCTATTTCTGTATTAAAAGGTGCCGCCGCCGCTGCCCTTTATGGTAACAGGGCATCCAACGGAGTGATTGTTGTAACCACAAAACGAGGTGAAATGGGTGCTGATCAGCCAATCCAGGTTGATTTTTCAAATAACACCTATTTTGAAAGAGTATACATCCTGCCGGATTATCAGAATGAGTATGCAGGCGGTTATACGCAAGATTTTATTGAATATACGGACCCTGTGGATGGGCAGGATTATCTTGGTTTAAACTACGCAGCCGATGAAAGCTGGGGCCCGAGAATGGATGGAACCATGTACCGGCCCTGGTGGTCCTGGTTTGAACATGATTTTACAGGTGATGGACAGAGCGATTACGGCACTGAAATACCATTAACTCCACAACCGGATAATGTAAGGAATTTCTTTGATACCGGAGTTCGTTTCTCAAATAACCTGTCTATTGCAGGCGGGGCCGAAAACGCATCTTACCGGGTTGGGTTAAATAATACTGCCCAGTCAGGAGTAATCCCGAATTCTTCGCTGGACAGAACCGCAATCAGTTTTAATGGTGCATTAAGCCATTCAGATAAATTTACCTCCAGAATTGCTTTTAACTATGTGAATACACAGGCGGATGGCCGTCCGGCACAGGGATATTCCGCTGTACAGGGTAATGCCGTACAGTCATTTAACCAGTGGTTTCAGCGGCAGTTAAATATGGATTATTTACGGGACTACAGAACATCAGATGGTACCCTGGCATCCTGGAATATTCAATCACCCACAAATTTAACACCCCTGTATTGGGACAGCCCCTTCTTTTCAGTAAATGAAAATATATCAAATGACGACCGTGACCGTATTTACGGAAATTTTAACCTGTCGTACAATCTCAATCCGAACATCGAACTGATAGGTAAGCTGCACCTTGACACCTATGGCTTTACAGCCGAAGACCGTATTGCAACCGGCGGACTGGAAGAAGACTGGTATTATGTTGCCCAGAGATCGCGCAGAGAAGTGA
This sequence comes from Balneolaceae bacterium, assembly GCA_040882525.1. Taxonomy (GTDB): domain Bacteria; phylum Bacteroidota; class Rhodothermia; order Balneolales; family Balneolaceae; genus Rhodohalobacter. The sequence goes on from JBBEBD010000064.1 coordinate 216,809, forward strand.
ATTATGAAATCGGCGCACGGTATGAAGAAAGTTTCCAGAACTTTTCACTGGATGGGTATATCGGAGGAAATATCCGCACCGAAGATTACAGTTCACTTATCCAGGAAACAGCGGGCGGACTTTCAACTCCCAACTTTTTTAATATTGATGCTTCAATAGACCGGCCTAACGTTTCGAACTTCAATGAAGAAAAACAAGTACGAAGTGTATTCGGTACTGCAACCATTGGTTTCCGGGATCTGATTTATCTGGATGGGTCACTGCGTAACGACTGGTCTTCATCTTTGCCGGAAGACAATAACTCATACTTGTATTATGGCTTGTCAGCCAGTGTTGTGTTTACTGAGTTTGATGTTTTTGCAAACCAGCAAACGCTTAGCTTTGGTAAACTCAGGGCGTCTATTGCCCAGGTGGGAAATGATCTGAATCCATATCAGGTGTTTCAGACACTGCAATCAGGCACACCGTTTGGTGGTACACCGGCACAGACTGTACCCAATACATTAAATAATCCTGATCTGCGGCCGGCCATATCATCAGATTACGAGGTTGGGCTGGATTTACGCTTTCTGGATGGCAGATTGCGAACCGATGTAAACTATTATCAGTCTGTTCGTGAAGATGAAATCCTGGAACTTTCTGTTCCCGGCGCCAGTGGATACGATCAAACAATTGTTAATGCTGGAAATTTCACAACAACCGGCTGGGAGTTCCAGGTGGGAGGCACCCCTATCCAAAGCACAAATCTGAATGTGGATATGGATCTCAATTTTGCCACCAGCTATTCCGAAGTTAATGAGCTGGCTGAAGGCATCACATCCGAGCTACTGGAAAATGCCTTCTTTGGAGTTGCCCTGTATGCAAGAGAAGGCCAGGAGTGGGGAACTGTTGTTACAACAGGTGGTTATGGGGGCTTTCTTCTCGATGACCAGGGCCGGCGGATAGTGAATCCGGATGGTACCTATGCACTGGAATCCAACAAAGAACTGGGATCTATTTTACCAGACTGGACCGGTGGCTTCAACCTGGGTATTAACTACAGAAACTTTAACCTGGGTACTTTCTTTGAATTTCAGAAAGGCGGGCAATTCTACTCAATAACAAAAATGTTTGGTACATACTCCGGACTTGGTTCAAATACGGTAGGTTCCAATACGCTTGGAAACCCCGTTCGTAACCCCGTGCTCGATTCAGGCGGTAACCAGGTAAGTACGGTTTCTCTATCAGATGCAGACCCCGCTTCAGGTGGTGCTCTTGTTGAAGGGGTGGATGAAGACGGTAATGAAGTTGCCTATTTGAGAGCTGCCGAGCTGCATTTCTTTGAACAATTTTATAACAAGGAAAGATGGCTGTTCGATGCCAGTTATGTGAAGCTCAGAGAAGTGAAGCTGACCTATAATATTCCTGCTGATATCCTGGAAAACCTGCCTGTACAAAGAGCCAGTGTTGCTCTCGATATGCAGAATGCACTATTGATCTATTCAAGTACAAGTGGTGTGGATCCTTCTGCTATCCAGAATAATGCGGCCGGTTTCGGTTTCTGGGAAGGCGGCGGTTTGCCGGGAACACGCTCTATCGGGTTTAATATTAATCTCGGCTTCTAAAAAATTGGCAATCCTATGAAATTTTTAAACAACAGAACAATGATACCAATAAAGAAAACAGCACTTGTTTTACTGACTACTGTACTTTTGCTGGGATGTGGTGATTTTGGTGATTTGAACGTAGATCAGAACAGACCATCCGAAGCCAGAACCGATTTACTGCTGACAAGCGCGCAACAGGATATGAGTGATGTAGTGGCAGCTACAACTCCGGTAATCTGGGTACAGTATATCGCTGAAACACAATATACAGATGTATCACAGTATTCAAATACCAGTTTTGATTTTAACCCCTGGTACACAGGGCCCTTGCAGGACCTTCAACGAATAATCGATCTGAATACAGATGAGGAGACCCGGGAAGATGCCCTTGCAGGCGGAAGCAATGATAATCAGATTGCAGTGGCCCGTATTTTGCAGGCCTACTTCTTTCATATGATGACAGACCGGTGGGGAGCTATTCCCTATTCTGATGCCCTGCAGGGGCGTGAGAATTTCAGCCCGGAATATGACCAGCAGGAGGATATCTACGCAGACCTTATCAATGAGCTGAATGAAGCCGTAGCCCAGATGGATGACGGTGAAGGAGTAAACGGAGATATTCTTTTTGATGGAGATATGGAGCGCTGGGCTGAATTTGCCAACAGCCTGCGGGCAAGGGTAGCCCTCAGGATGTCGGATGTAAATGCCGGTCTTGCAGAATCTGAATTTGCGGATGCCGTTGCAAGCGGGCTGATTACCGAAGATGTCATGTTTCCGTACCTGGCAGAAGCGGCCAACGAAAATCCGTGGTTTACAAGATTCAGAACGCGTACAGATTATGCCATTTCGGATGCTATGGCAGATTATATGATAGAATTGGAAGATTACCGGATAACACAGTATGCAGATCCTGCTCCCGATCTTGATGAAAGTGACGGAATGGTTACCTTCGATGAAATCAACGGAATGCCTTATGGCGCTGAGAATGCAGGAGATATTACCAATGCTTCTATTTCTTTCCCCGGCCAGGCCATTCGCGGACAGGGTTCACCTCTTCCAATCATCACTCTTGCTGAACTGAATTTTTCCCAGGCGGAAGCTGTCGAACGGGGATGGATTCCCGGGGATGCCGAGGAATTTTACCTTGCGGGCATTGAAGCCTCCTGGAACCAGTGGAATGTATATAATGAAGATAATTTCAATGATTATATATCAAACCCCGAAGTTGAATATGGTACAGCAGACTGGCAGGAAAGAATCGGAAATCAGAAATGGATAGCTTTATTTCCACTGGGATATGAAGCATGGGCGGAATGGAGACGGCTTGACTACCCCGAACTAGAACCGCACCCGTTCGCACTGAATCCGAGCGGTGAAATTCCCGTACGGCATGTATATCCAAGTACAGAAGCTCAATTGAATACTTCAAATTATGAAGCCGCTGTTGCCGAGCAGGGTCCTGATACTCCCGACACCAACCTGTGGTGGGATGTGGAATAGTATGAATTATTATTAGTGGTAAAAGAAAGAACCAGGGCTCCTTTTTTAGAAAAAGGAGCCTTTTTTTATGTGATACTTATACCAGAATAACAGAGCTTCCTGCATATAACCAGATAGTACCGCTCCCCTCTGAAAACATTGTAACAAAAGCGCTTCCAGTCTTTCCAAAAGGATTCAATCTATCCTGTTATTGAATACTGTCGAAGCGACTGTGTAAATTTCTATTCCTCAAAAACTTATATTGTTTTTTAAACCTGCGTATATGCATCCTGACGAGGCTGAAATAATTTTAAAGGGGAAGATTTAAATATTTTGGTTTTTTATAGTGATAAAATTACCTTGTCCCAGCTATCCGAAATAGTAAATGTCTACTAAACGGATTAAAATTTAATTACTGTAATTCAACCTGCATAAGCAGGTTTAAATTGCAGAAAATTTAACCAGAACATACATACGAGGACATCTATGTTAAAAAAGTTACTTTTTAGCTTTGTATTGTTTAGTGTTTCTGCGGGTTTTGCCTTTGCGCAAAACAGTACAGTAACCGGTACGGTTACGGACGCGGAAACCAACGAAGCTATTCCACAGGTAAATGTGTTTATCGTCGAGCTTGAACGAGGCGATGCGACAGATTTCGACGGCGAATTCGAAATCAACAGTGTTGAATATGGCACCTATACGCTTCGTGCCAGCTCAATCGGTTATACTACATACGAACAAACTATTACCATCAATTCGGGACAGACAACATTAAATATTTCCCTCCAGCCGGATCTTCAGGTTCTTGAAGATGTGGTTGTAACTGCATTTGGATTAGCCCGGGAAGAACGATCATTGGGTTATTCGGTACAGGATGTTGGAGCTGATAATCTCAACCGAATTAATCAGGATAATATTGTTGGCGCACTTGCTGGCAAAATAGCCGGTGTACAGGTAGTGGGAAGTACCAATTTCGGAGGTTCCGAGCGAATTCGGATTCGCGGTGCCAATGGGTTTTCCGATGGGCAGCCTTTGTTTGTGGTCGATGGTACACCTGTTGACAACAGCTCGTTTGAAATTGATGCAGGCGGCGGGCAGGCCCGCGGTAGAGATCTTGGAAATTTGGCTTCCGATATTAATCTGCAGAATGTCGAAAACGTATCCGTGTTGAAAGGCGCTGCTGCTTCGGCTCTTTATGGGAACCGTGCGGCAAATGGTGTAATTGTCATTACAACCAAAAATGGACAAATTGGAGCTGATCAGCCGATTCAGGTAGATTTCTCCAACAGTACATATTTTGAAGGGGTATACATATTACCGGAATATCAGAATGAATATGCCGGCGGGTATGTCCAGGATTTCGCGGAATATACCGACACGCGTGACGGTCAGACCTATCTCGGGTTAAATTATGCGGCGGATGAAAGCTGGGGTCCGCGGATGGACGGCACAATGTACCGGCCCTGGTGGTCCTGGTTCGATCATGATTTTACAGGTGACGGACAAAGCGACTATGGAACAGAAATTCCATTAACACCTCAGCCCGACAACGTGCGTGATTTCTTTAATACCGGTGTACGTGTATCAAATAGTTTTGCCATTACTGGTGGATCCAGTAATGCATCTTTCCGTGCAGGGTTAAACAATTCCACTCGGGGTGGTGTGGTTCCAAATTCCAGACAGGACAAAACATCTCTGAGCTTCAATGGAGCATTAAGTCATTCAGATAAATTTACTTCACGTATTGCTTTTAACTATGTAAATACTCAAAGTGAAGGACGGCCGGCTACGGGGTACTCTGCTACACAGGGAAACCCTGTTCAGTCGATGAACCAGTGGTTCCAGCGACAGCTGGATATGGATAAACTTCGTGATTATCGTGCCAGTGACGGGACTTTGATGTCATGGAATATCCGGTCAAATAATGACTTGCGTCCTCTCTACTGGGACAGCCCGTTTTTCAGTGTGGATGAAAATGTATCTGAAGATGACAGAGACCGCATTTATGGAAATTACAACCTTTCTTACAATGTGAATGACAATTTTGAGCTGATTGGTAAATTACACCTTGATACGTACAGCTTTACTGTGCAGGATCGGATTGCAACAGGAGGCCTGGAAGAAGACTGGTATTATGTTGCTCAAAGATCCCGGCGTGAAGTAAATTACGAAGCAGGAGTACGTTACCAGGAAGACTTTTCTGATTTCTCCCTTTCCGGTTACGCGGGTGGTAATATTCTTTCCCAAAATTACAGCTTATTAGAACAGCAAACAGTAGGCGGGCTTTCCACCCCGAATTTCTTTAACATTGATGCATCTATTAATCGTCCGGATGTTTCCAATTTTAATGAAAAGAAACAGGTTCGCAGCCTTTTTGGTACGGCTACGGTTGGTTTCCGGGATATGATTTATGTTGACGGATCTGTACGGAATGACTGGTCATCCGCTCTTCCTTCTGATAACAACTCCTACCTCTACTATGGTTTATCCGGTAGTTTGGTATTTACGGAGCTCGATGTATTTGCTTCTCAGAATATACTGAGTTTCGGTAAGCTGCGTGCTTCTGTTGCACAGGTAGGAAATGACCTGGATCCATATCGTATATTCCAGACCTTTAACAGCAGTACTCCTTATGGAAGTAATCCTACACAATCTATTCCAAGTACTCTGAATAATCCGGATCTCGAACCGGCCATCTCCTCCGATTATGAATTCGGGATTGATTTACGGTTTATGGATGGACGGGTACGAACAGACATTAACTACTATAACTCAGTTCGTGAAAATGAAATCCTTCAGCTGGATGTGCCCGGTTCAAGCGGTTATAGTTCATCGCTTGTAAATGCAGGTAAATTCACAACCACCGGCTGGGAAATAGCGGTAGGCGGAACAGCTGTTCAAACACAGGACTGGAATGTAGATATTGATCTGAACTGGTCTGCAAGTACTTCAATGGTGGATGAGTTAGCCGAGGGAATCACTTCACGTTTACTTGAAAATGCCTTTTTTGGTGTTCAGCTTTATGCTAATGAAGGTGAAGAGTGGGGCCGTGCGGTTACAACCGGCGGTTACGGAGGATATTCCCTGGATGAAAACGGAAACCGTATTGTAAATTCAGATGGTACTTTCGCTCTTGAATACAATAAAGACCTCGGAAACATCCTTCCTGATTGGACCGGTGGATTTAACCTGGGTATAGATTATAAAAACTTTGCACTTGGTACATTCATAGAGTTCCAGAAAGGTGGAAAGTTCTACTCCGTTACTAAAATGTTTAATGCTTATTCCGGACTGGGTGAAAACACCGTGGGTAACAATACCCTTGGAAATCCAGTACGTGACCCTGTAATTGATTCTGACGGGGTTGAAGGCTCAACAGTCGCACTTTCAGATGCAGGTGCTGCCTCCGGTGGTGTATTGGTAGAAGGTGTAGATGAAAATGGAAATGAAGTAGCTTACCTGCGTGAAGCTTCACTCTATCATCTTTACCAGTTCTTCAACAAAGAAGCATGGATGGAAGACGCAAGTTATATCAAACTCCGGGAGGTGAAACTGACCTATAATATTCCGGTTTCTTATCTTGAAACGCTTCCTATTTCGCGTGCCAGCGTGGCTTTAGATCTTCAAAATCCACTGTTGCTCTGGTCCAACACGGATGGCGTAGATCCTTCAGCAATTCAAAACAATGCCAATGGTTTTGGATTCTGGGAAGGCGGCAGCCTGCCGGGCACACGTTCCGTAGGGTTTAATATTAACCTGAGCTTCTAAGCAAAAAAATTATGAACTTTTTAAAAATCAAAACTATGACACCGATTAAGAAAGTAGCTTTTGTTACAATGATGACGGTGCTCCTGGTAAGTTGTGATGATTTCGGCAACATCAATGATGATCCGAATAATCCATCCCAGGTTCGAACCGAGCTGTTACTTACTAATGCTCAGCAAAGCATGAGTGATGTCGTTGGACATGTTATGGGTACTCTATGGGTGCAATATATTGGAGAAACTCAGTACACCGACGCCCAGGAGTACAGAAATCCGAATGCCAGCTTTAATGACTGGTATACGGGGCCTCTGCAGAATCTTCAAACCATCATCCGGTTAAATTCCGATGAAGAAACCCGGGGCGATGTTCTTTCCGGGGGAAGCAACGCCAACCAAATTGCCGTTGCACGTATTCTGAAGGCTTACTTCTACCAGATGATGACCGACCGGTGGGGAATGATTCCCTATTCAGCGGCTCTTCAGGGGAAGGATAACTTTGCTCCTTCTTACGATACTCAGTCTGATATCTATGAAGATATCATCAGTGAGCTGAAAGCTGCCGTTGACCAGATGGATGACGGTGCCGGAGTACGGGGCGATATCCTCTTTAGCGGAGATATGGCCCAGTGGGCGCTGTTTGCAAACAGTCTGCGCGCACGTGCGGCACTTCGTCTATCGGACGCGAACGCAACTCTTGCCGCTGCTGAGTTTGCAGATGCTGTGGATGACGGGCTGGTCGAAGAAGATGTAATGTACCCGTACCTGGCTGACGCAGATAATGAAAACCCGTGGTACACGCGTTTTCGCACCAGAACTGACTACGCCATTCATGAAACCATTGCAGATTACATGAAAGGGCTTGAAGATTACAGGATTACAGTTTATGCAAATGCCGCTCCGGATGAAGATAACGGAGATGACGTAGTTACTTTCGATGAGATTGTAGGTATGCCATTCCTGGAGGATGCAGGTGAGCTTCCAAATGCGGCTATATCATTCCCCGGCTCAGCAATCGGTGCCGGCGGCCCTTCAGTTGGAGTTCAGAGTGCACCACTTCCTATTATAACTGTGGCTGAACTGAATTTTGCTCAGGCCGAAGCCATTGAACGTGGCTGGATAACAGGAGTTGCGGCAGATTACTATTATGATGGTATTGAAGCATCCTGGAATCAGTGGGGCGTGTATGATGATGCAGATTTTGCAGCTTATATTGCTAATACAGAAGTTTTGTATGGCACAGCAGACTGGGAAGAAAGAATCGGTACTCAGAAGTGGATTGCCCTTTTTCCGCTTGGATTTGAAGCATGGTCGGAGTGGAGACGACTGGAGTATCCTGCACTGGAGCCGAATCCGTTCGCTTCCAGCACAAACCCGGAAATTCCCCTGCGGTTTACTTATCCATCTTCCGAGTCCACAATTAACGGAGCTAATTATGAAGCTGCCGTTAATGAACAGGGCGAGGATTCACCTTACACCAAAGTTTGGTGGGATGTGGACTAAGATGTGATTTATTTTCTTAGTTAGTTGATTTAAAAAAGGCCCCTTTTTAAGGGGCCTTTTTTTTATTCAGACACAAAAACAAGTGAGAAATAAAAACCTTTTTTTAAAATTACGGAGCATTTAGCGAAATCATCAGAGACAGGCACTTCAGAATATATTAAACATAGCTACTTAAACCGCCAATTTTATGAATTTTACATACTTATAATAAAATAATAAATCTATCGGCTCCTTATTTATTAAGGCGATGGTCGATTTTTTTTGTTTTTTAAAAGGATAAATTTACCTTGGATTATCTGCGACAGAGATCAGTTTGTTGCGGGTTTCTTTACATTTTAAAGCCTCTGTAATTATAATACTGTAAATAAGCAGTATAATTACAGGAACTTAACCAAAACAAATAGAGGTCATCTATGAAAATAAGGATACTACTCTCTGTGTCTGCTTTTTTGTTGGTGTTTATGCTCAACTCCTTCGCCGGAACGGCATTTGCACAAACAGGAAGTTTGACTGGGACCGTAACTGATGCTGCTACCGGGGAAGAACTTGCCGGTGCTACAGTTTTAATTGTAGATTTGGAACGTGGAGCATCCAGTGATTCAAACGGGGAATACTCTATTCAGAATATTCCTGTTGGTACATATACAGTCCGTTATTCATTTGTTGGATATCAAACCATTAGAAGTAATGTCAGCATTCAGCAAGGATTAAATATTCAGGATATAGAACTTGAGTTGGATGCAACAGGCTTGGAAGAAATTGTTGTGTCAGGTATTGCTTCAAGAACATCAAGAGCAATTTCTCAGGTTTCTGTGTCTAAGATTGATGTAGAAACTGTGACTGAAACAAATTCTTTTCAGGGAATAGATCAACTGTTAGCGGGTAAAGCTTCGGGTGTGACTATACAACCTGCATCTGGAAATCCAGGTGGAGGAGTCAGATTCAGAGTCCGATCCGGTACCGGTTTGGGTGGAGACGGACAGCCTGTAATCTATATTGATGGTGTGCGGGTTGATAACTCTCAGGTAACAGGATTTGGAGTTGGTGGTCAGGGTATTGGTGTATTGTCAGATTTAGACCCTAACCAAATCACAAACATTGAAATTTTGAAAGGCCCGGCAGCAGCCGCTTTGTACGGAACAAGCGGTTCTAATGGTGTTGTACTTATTGAAACAAAAAATGGACAAGGTATTGCACCTGGTCAGGTACATGTTGATTTCCGGTCTGTTTATGGCATGAATACCAAGCAGCAGGAATATGCAGATGATAGTATCATAAGCTATGAAGAAGCGAATGAAGTGATTGACAGTAACCCTCTCCACGAAAATACAATTAGTATTAGTGGTGGATCTAATTCTGTTCGATATTACACTTCATTAGGACAGAGATATGAAGAAGGGCTTGGCCCAAAGAACTATTTAGATCGTCAAAGCTTCAGAGGTAATATAGAAGCTTATCCGAATGAGATGTTAACAATTAGTGCATCAACCGGTTTTACTCAAAATCAAATAGCCCGTCCACAAAATGATAACAACATTTTTGGCTATTTAGGAAACCTGGTTCTTGCTCCTGGCGGAGCTACGTATAACTTTACTGCACGTGAAGCTATTGATGCTATTTCTGATGAAACCAATACCAATCGTTTTGTTGGTTCATTGGGTGCGGTATTTACACCAATTGAAAACTTTAGCTTATCGGGTTCCATTGGATTAGATGGTTCAAATCTGAGACAAGTGCAATTTTTCAGCCCTGACTTTGGGTATGCTGGTATCATAAATGGTGAACGTGCAGTCTTTGACAGAGAAAATGAACAGTTTACATATGATGCAAATGCCACTTATGCATATGATATTACTCCGGAATTGCAGGCTACATCTATTATAGGTACTCAAATCTTTGAATTAAGAAGGAATACAACTTTTGTTCAGAAAAATGATTTCCCAAGTAGTGCAATTCGTAATGTAGGTGCTGGTGCAGAATTTATTGATTCAAATGAAACCTCACTACATGCCAAAGAAGCCGGGATTTTTACACAACATGATTTCCTGTTCAGAGATACCTATTCACTATCATTGGGTGGCCGGCTTGATTATGCAAGTGCTATTGGTAGCCAGGCGCCCAGTATTTTTTATCCTCAGGCCAGGGCATCTGTTCGTTTAGATCAGTTTGACTTTTTACCAGAGTTATTTGATTTGTTCAAATTACGTGCTGCTTATGGTGAAACCGGACAGTTACCGGCTATTTTCGATGGTGTTGATCTTCTCTATGGGGCAGAGGCATTTGCTGTGGGCCGGGGTCTGACAATTGAAGAGGTCGGCAACCCGGAAATCGAGCCTGAAAGGATTCGTGAATTGGAAATTGGAGTGGATACAGATTTCCTGGATTCCTATACAGCTGAAATCACTTATTATAAACAATGGGCAGAGGATTCTATTTTTGAATTTGACCGGGCTCCTTCTACCGGCCTTACTTTCGACAGTCCTGCATTTAATGTAGGTGGTGTAGAAGGTCAGGGTGTTGAAATTGCATTTGGTGGGACACCCATCCGTCAACGTAATTTTGAATTGAGCTTCAATGTTCTTTACAGTTTCCAGGAGAATGAAGTAAAAGATTTGGGTGGTGCACAACCTATCTTTGATGGATTTGACCTGAACGTAATTGATGAAGGTTTACCCAAATCGTCTTTTTATGTTTTAGATGTTGATGGTGCAGCCAGAGATGCAAACGGTGAGGTAATTCTGTCTGGAACTGGATTACCAGCACCTAATGTGAGTGATGAAAGGGTTCTGAAAGGTATTCCTTATCCTGAACATAACGGTTCAATTAACTTAAACATGAGACTCTTTAGAAATTTTGAGATTTACTCATTAGTAGATTGGGCTACCGGATTAAGTGTTTACAATAATACCCGTATTTTCCAGATCCTCTTTGGCAATGATGTTAAGTATTCCGAAAAAACTGAAGCGTTTCTTGATGCAGATCCCGGCAGTGCAGAATATGATGCTTTAGCAGATGAAGTTGCTAATCTCAATGCAAACTATGATGGCAATTTTATTGAAGACGCAGATTTTATTAAACTCCGTGAGGTAAGTGTAGCTTATGACTTTACTGAATTATTAAGGAATGCGGGGCTTGGTAATGCTGTACGGAATATGAAAATTTCACTCTCCGGACGAAATCTGGTTACCTGGACAAAATATACCGGAATTGATCCCGAGGTGAACTTCACGGGAGCCCGAAGTTTGACACAGGGTGCAGACTTCCTGACCCTGCAGACTCCACGAGTATTTTATGCTACTCTGAACATAGGGTTTTAATAAAAAAATTAAAGGTATTGTTTACTATGAAAACATATAAAGTATTAACGACAGTATTCCTTGCGGGAGTCCTATTAAGTCTCTCTGCTTGTGAAGATTATGTTCAAAATGTTGATGATCCTATCAATGTTATTGAAGCGGAAGCTATTGCAGATGAAGCTCAAATCCCCTTTTTCATGGATGGGGTTGTAGGTCGTTATCATATCACACACGATGCTTTAACTGTAATCGCAGGTGGTTTATCAGATGCATTAGAATTTGACAGTGGAAATGTGCGAGATGCTACATTTCCAACTTTCAGAGATATTGATATCGGTGAAATCACATTAGATAATAATAGCGTTGACGGACCCTTTAATAATTTGGGACGTGCAAGATACCTTGCAGATGATCTGTTAAGGGTTGTCAATGAGATTTCTTTTGAAGATTCAGATCTTCAAACAGAAGCCACATACACGGCCAATTTATATGGAGGATTAGCACGATATGCATATGCTGCATACTTTGGTTTAACTGAAGAACAGGGTGGTGCAACCATTGATAATGGGCCGTTTATTCCGTCTGCGGATATGTATGATCAGGCAAGGGAAAAATTTCAGGCTGCAATTACCAGTGCTCCAACAGATTATGATGAGCGAGTTGCCAATTCATTGTTGGGAAGAACCTATCTGTATGAAGGTGACTATGCTTCTGCCATTCCTTTTTTGGAAGCAGGTATGGAGCCGGGTGACGCTCCATTCCAGTCTCAGCATAGCCTGGAATCACAAAATGCATTCGATTCTCAGGCTGGCGCAAGCAGAAATCAATTAACTGTTAGTAGTCGCTACAATGATTACATTGAAGATGATGCTGATGAAGCAAATAGAATTCTTCTTGAAGTGCTTCCTGAAGACGAAGTGACGGATGCCGGTGTAGATGCAGGTGTTGTTATTTATCGCCAAACCAAATATGGCCCCGATACCAATATCAATATTATGAGCTGGCAGGAAAATCACTTGATGTTAGCTGAAGCTGAAATTGAAGAGGGCGGATTAACTGGTGGAATTACTGCCCGTAATTTAGTTAATGAAGTACGCGACAGTCATGACATTGACCCATTAGGTATTGGAGAAACCGTGGACCGTAACCTTCTTCTGGAAGAGCGGGACAAAGAGTTGTACCTGACAGGAAATCGAATGATAGATCAAAGACGATTTGATTTCTTTCACCTGCCAGAAGGAACCTGGAGATACTTCCCGCTTACACAAAGCGAGCGGAATGAGAATCCTAATATTGATTAATACAATAAGATTTATCAGTTCTTAAGTTGAAGAGGAGTGGATTTAAGATCCACTCCTTTTTTTATGGCCCTGCATAACGCAGTTTAATACAAGTGCCGAACACACTTTGATTGGTAAGGACAAAAGTGTCTCGGGAGGTGGAATCTGCGCCACAGGGATGGCCATGCCAATGGAAGCCTATGGCACAACGTATTGACTGATCTGTGCTAAAGCTTCGGCAGACAAGGTCCGGCAAACAGCCTTAGGCAAAACACAGCATACGGGGAAGTTTCAAAGTGCTGCTCAGATTACTTCAACTATATTTATTTTATTACCATCATGATTGTTTCTGATGGATAGGGATAATTAAATCCGTCGCTTCTCTTGGTGTACTGGCCAGTATTTTAGGTTCGCGTTGTCTGGCAGAGACATTGCTGATCTTTTTTAACTTGAAAGAACGGGTGGATTTCATTAGGCTTACGGGTTCATATAATATGCTTAAAACCTGATGAACCTGGAAAAATTACGAACCCCCTCACCCCATAAAAGAGACCTTCTTTTTCTTTCTCTGACAGGTGTTTTCATCACTTCGCTGGTTTTGGGAAATGTGGTAGGCACCACTAAATTTATTTCATTTTTTTCGATAAACCTGCCCGGCTGGCTGCAATCCGTTACACCAGAACTGGTACGTGAGGGGAGTATCTATACCATGAGCATTCCTGTGGGTCTGCTTGCATACCCATTCACATTTATGGCGACAGATCTGATCTCCGAATTATTCGGGAGGAAAAAAGCACAGATGGTTGTCTGGATAGGTTTTTTCCTGAACATGTATATGCTTTTTTTGATGTCGGTCGGGCACTGGTTCCCTGATTCTTATGGGGTAAGCGGCGGCTTAAATCTTTTTGAAGGGGTTTATGAATTTGTAATTGCCAATACCATTTCCAGTATGATTGCCTACCTGATTGCACAGTCTGTTGATGTAAAACTCTTTCACTATTTAAAGCGATCTACCGGTGGCAGATATTTATGGCTTCGCAACAATGGGTCAACCATGTTCAGTCAGTTAATAGACAGTACAGCAATATTGAGCATTTTATTTCTGACGGGAAATCTTGGTGACAATATCACAACAGTCGGTGCACTTATTATTTTGATTGCCAACTCCTACATCTTCAAATTCTTTTTCGCTCTGTTTGATACCCCGATTATTTATGCAGCCGTCTGGTTTTTTAAAGATTATAATGAAGATCCGGAAGTGGAGGGGCTTTATTAAACGAAGTAAGTCGTTAAAAGTAATACACTAGTAAGAGAAAAAATGCAGTCGGATTTAACCTGGAAATTAGTGAAAAAACCTGTTGAAAAAGGTTGACATAAACAGGTGGGTACCCCTATATTTATAATCCTTTCGAAAGAACGATAGCGGAGGGGAAACCTCCTGTTTATTATGTATATAGAATTTAAGTTCTTTCGAAATAATATGAGATTCAGGATTGACATTAGGTTGAGATAGTTCTTATATTGAAAATCTGCCGCGGAAATGAATGG
>JBBEBD010000065.1:0-1773 GCA_040882525.1 Balneolaceae bacterium
CACTAGTGAAATTTGAGTAGAGATGAATGTCGGCAACAGGCTGAAGAACCATTGTTGAATTTTGAGCGCGCTCCCCCTGATGCGTGGTCAAAAACTCCGGAAATTGAGCCTCGATCTTGTTCAGAGGTACCCCTTCCTGAAGTTTTACATAGGTATATGTACCCACGTGAAACCAGCTGTCAAAATCATCTTTCGGACTTGGTGATATTGTCCGAAGTGTCTCAAGAGAAGTCAAGACCTCAAATGTAAAATGAGTGTTTTCGGGAACATCTTCTATCACACCAGTGACTTCATACTCCTCTTCCCCGAACAGGCTCGTGATCCAAACTGTTTTACCGATCGGGTTCGCATCTCCGAAGTACCTTCTGGCCGCTGATTCTGTTACTACTACGGTAAAAGCACGATTCAGTGCAGTTTCCGGATTACCGCGAATAAATGAAAAACTAAAAACATCGAAGAGGGACGGATCGGTCAGAAACAGGCCATCTTCATACCGTTTCTGTGTTTCTGATTCCATCAGCGAACCTGAAAACCGCTTGCTGATGCGGGCCACCTCTTTAATCCCTGAGATATCGCTCTTCAATGTTGGGGCCAGCAAATTCGATGTAGCTAAGCTTTTATAGCTGACATCTTCTCCTTCTGCAGCATTGTAAACCCGGTATATCTGATCCGCACCCTGATGGTACCGGTCGTAGCTCAACTCGTCATGAATAAACAACCCGATAATAATGAAAACACCCAGCGCAATTGCAAGCCCCACGGTGTTGATCAGTGAATAGGACTTGTCCCTCTTGAAATTCCGCCAGGCAATTTTGAAGTAGTTTTTAAGCATGGTTTGTTTCGTTGTATGTTGTCAGTTGTGTCTTGTTTGCCCCGATGAGATGACTGTGGCATGGCAGGAGCTTTACAACTAACTACTGACCACACACAACTTACCAGCCTTTAAACATGAAACCCTTCCTGCATATTCTCAGTCACCACATGGCCGTCGAACAGGTGCACCACACGGCGTGCATAGTCGGCATCGTGGGGAGAGTGAGTTACCATCACAATGGTGGTTCCCTGTTCGTTAAGTTCGGCCAGGAGTTTCATGACTTCATCACCGCGGTCGGAGTCCAGGTTTCCGGTCGGTTCATCGGCAAGAATCAGTTTGGCATTCGCTACCGTTGCACGGGCAATAGCCACACGCTGCTGCTGTCCCCCTGAAAGCTGCTGCGGGAAATGATTGCGGCGGTGCATCATACCCATGCGTTCCAGCGCAGCTTCCACTTTTTCTTTGCGTTCAGCAGTATCTATCCCCAGATAAAGTAAAGGCAGTTCTACATTTTCAAACACGGTAAGTTCGTCTATCAGGTTAAAACTTTGAAAAATGAACCCGATGTTACCTTTCCGTAACCGGGCGCGCTCCCGCTCTGAATGTTTTGAAATTTCATGCTCCATAAAATGATATTCTCCTTCACTCGGGTTATCCAGCAATCCCATAATGTTGAGAAGGGTAGACTTACCACATCCCGATGGCCCCATAATGGCCACAAACTCACCATCCCGGATTTCCAGGTTTACATTATTCAGCGCGGTCGTTTCAACCTCTTCGGTTGTATATATCTTTTTCAGGTCTTTGGTTTTGATCATGGTGTCGATTGGTTTGGTTATCAGTGCTTTTATAAAGTTTTGTAAGGAATTTGGTGTTAAGTGTTCTTATAAGAAAGGGGCAGAATTCAGCTATCAGCTATCAGCTATCAGCTATCAGCTATCAGCTATCAGCTATCAGCT
>JBBEBD010000066.1:0-1754 GCA_040882525.1 Balneolaceae bacterium
CTTGATTTCCAATAACCTGGTTTACGTCTTAAATGTTTTACAGCATTAATTGATATTACATTACCATCAACTTCATAGATAATTTCATACGGAAATCGGTCCAGTAAAATTCGTCGGTCCTGGTCCGTAAGCAACGATCCTGATTTAGGGTGAGCCAATGCTTGAGCGATAGCATCTTCTATTTCATCAAGAAAATCAGCCCCAAGCCCTTCAGATTTTTCTTCATAGTATTTAATAGAACTTGTTAACTCTCTGGCAGCTTCAGGATGGTACTGAAACCTCATTTCTTAAGAAGTTCCCGAGCAGTTTTATGAACTTCCTGACCTGAAACTGGCACTGCTTTGCCCGATTTTATTTCAGCTTTTCTTCGTTTGATTTCATCGATCCAGGCTTGTTCAATATCCTCATCAATATGTTTCTCAAGACTATTTATTAGACTTTTGGCTAATTCTGCACGATGTTTTTCATCTAACTCAAGAGCTGAATGCTGAATTTCTTTAAAATCTGTAATCATGATGCCTGGGATTTATTGTTTCTTTAATCTATTGAAAAACGTACAATTCTGACAATTATTAATTCAGTTGGTGAAGTGGGTATAACGGTTTGGCAAATAAGCGCCGCGGCTAAGTCATTGAATGTAAGATTCTAACTACAATCGTGTCCGTTTGATTTGCCTGATATTAGGTTAGGTGTAAATCTAATGCGTATGATCTATTCCATTTAGTTCAGCCACTTCAACTATGGAATAGTTGTTAAAACGTTTGACCCAAAATTTTTCTTTCCCTTCGGGAACACCAATCAGTGTCCAATTCGGATGTTTTTCATTATCTAATTTCGATAAATCAACCGGGTCGAGATCCAAATCTTCAATAAAAGCCTTAGCTTCGGATTTTTTAACAGATTCAATGAATTTAACGGCAACTTCACCAGGTACAAATTCCTCCGGAAAATTTAATGCGGATTGATCGCATCCTATCAACAATAAAAGTAGAAGTAAAATAAATTTTGATTGTTTCATAGCATGAAATTTCTTGTACACCTAACTTATTTCTTTGATGAACTTACTTTATTTCACTAAAATCTACAATGCAGGTATTATTTATCTGAGCTGACTTCATGCAAGGCACCGATTCTAAATGTCTCCGGTAAAGGCAATATATCATGTAAAAACAGTTCATTAAGATGGCAAATTGCCATCTCTCCCCTGCTTCAAATTGACCTTCAAAAAAACGCCCTCTACAGCGTCTAAACGCCATTTTTAGAAGCTTTTAAAATCATGCTTATGTTTTGTTCAAAACATGCGGATGTTTTGATCATTTCATGCTTATGTTTTCCGGAAAAGCATTAGTAAATACGAAGGGGTTAACCGTAATTTTTTATCAAAAGCGAATATCCGGGTGCTACTTTGTCTTGATACAAAGTAGCCATGCCAAAGGCATCCCGTTGGGGAAGATCAAGGCTGGGAATCATTTACGGCGTTCACGGCTGTTCCGCTGAAAGCCGGCAATGGTCCATCTGATTTTGTGATTGTAATTTGGACTACCGGCCGGTATGCCGCCTTTCTTTCGCGGATCAGCCTTGTTCACTTTTCCCGTAAATGCTTCCAAGGCCAGGTTGGGGCAGTGAACAGTATGTCAGCCCACGGGATGCCCTTGGCAATCACTTTCCCCATAAACCTCTCAAGGGTGATAGGGAGGATTGCCGCATTTCAGGCGTGGGTTTATTCACTAAATAAATAACCAAATCCAAGTCCC
>JBBEBD010000067.1:0-10684 GCA_040882525.1 Balneolaceae bacterium
AATCATCAATCCGCTCGATTTCCAGGGTTTCTTCGCCGTAGCGTATTCTGCGGAGGGCGAAACGGGTGGCAAAAAGTGAGATCAGGAGGGTAACCACCAGGCCGATGGCCATCACTCCAAGGTTTACTTTGATCACATCCTGCTGCAGGCCGTAGGTGGAGATGATGACGATTGGGTTTGCAGACCCGGCATTATAGCGGATGGGTATCATTTCCGAATCCATAACCACATGGGCCATCTGAACCGGCAGGGCTAACTGCCGTTCCACAACCTCTCCATCAGCCGGGGTAAATCTCAGCACAATATACCCGTTGGTCTGGGCTGCAATCTGCTTAATCTCAAAAT
Source organism: Balneolaceae bacterium (assembly GCA_040882525.1). Taxonomy (GTDB): domain Bacteria; phylum Bacteroidota; class Rhodothermia; order Balneolales; family Balneolaceae; genus Rhodohalobacter. The sequence goes on from JBBEBD010000067.1 coordinate 346, forward strand.
CGGTAACGGTGGCAACATAGCTGTCGCCTTCCTCATAGGTATGCTGCAGCGCGTAGTAGGTAGCTACCTGGTACCCACCCTGGAGCAGAAAATACACCGGCAGCAGCCAGATCAGAAATATGAGGTAATATTTGTTCATCGATTTATTAATAGTAGGCTGAAAAAATGAAGATGGTAAGAAGATAGGGTTATTTTGAGGGAATGACGCAATAAGTCATTCTGAATTTTGCTGAAGGTCTCGCGTGTAATTAACTTTTTTTTAAGCTCTGCCGTACAATTCCACAGTTCCACAGTTCCACGATTCCACGATTCCACAAGAGAGTGGAGTGCTCACTGCGTTCGCGTGGAACTGTTGAGGGTTAAAGATCCTGATTGCTGACAGCTGATAGCTAATCACAGATAGCTAATCACCGACCACAAAACCGAACTCTTCGAGGACCTGCCGGACTCTCGAAGGTTCTCAATTCCACAGTTCCAAGTTCCACAAGAATGGTCCAGTCACTCCGCAATCTCCTGCATTCGTTCAATTACGGCCGGGTCGATGATCAGGCGCTGCTGGAAGTCCTGGTGCATATGATTGGCCGACATATGGAACCAGAATGCAATCGGAAGCCGGTCAAAAAATACAGCCTGTACGGCTGTGTTGCCGGTGTAGGCAGAGGTGCCGAAGTCGAAGCCGTTCAGCAGGCCCATCCGGCTGTCGTAGATTGCGCCGTAGTCATCAAAATCCTGAGAGGTGCGGGGCTGGCTTTCCATAGGCCATCTCATCCAGTCTTTGACCCTGCCGCTTACGACTTCGTTTACGGCCTCATCATTCCACAAATCTTCCAGGATATTCAGCATTTCACCAGCGGTGGTTTTCGGGAATAGAATCATGGCATCACGTTCTTCCATGAAAGTATTTCCAAGCCGCTCGGATGACATATACTCCCTCACCTGCTCCCGCTCTTCAGATTCACTTCTATATTCCCGCGACAGGCCCGCTACATAATCACGCCACTCATCACTCTCTGCATCCTGCCACCGTGCGGTTATTTTCTCCACACTTTGCTGTTGAAGCCCCGTGGAGATAGCCTGGTAAAGCCCGGAGTAGGGCAGGGGAAGATCGGTTTGTTCCAGATCCAGTTCCTGCCGTAATTCATTCCAGGTGCCGGGATTGATTTTCCACCAGAGATAATCCGCCAGGGCGAGGCTGTTATATTCTGCCAGCAGTCTCAGCGCTTTTGAAACTGTGATCTCTTCATCCCGCAGCCAGCCGCGTTCGGCCGCAAAGTTAAACGACTGTGAATGTACGGACTCTTCCACATCGGGAAGCTGGTACCGGCTGATGTCATCCCAGGGAATCATTTCATCTCCGGACATGGATCCCGCATCCAGTTCCATGGCACCTGCCAACAGGATAAAAAAGTTGGCGGATGTTCCCATCACACGCGGAACATCCTCCTGGTAGAGCATCGTGGAATCGGGCTGATCCATCCTTTTACTTGCTACCGACACATACCGCGGATACATTTCAATAAAATCCGCAAGATTTGCAAGGGACGATGTATTTTCAACCAGTTCGCTGCCCTCCATCATAGATTCGCGGTTATCCAGGAACGTCTGGAACGCTTTCCAGTTCAGCCCCAGAACCAGCCCGAAAATAACCAGCGCAGTCAGAAGAAAAACAGAGATAAACTTTAGTATTCGCATTATTTAAAAATCCTCATAGAAGTGATTAATCTGTAAAAGCCTGTAGTAAAATTGCTGTGAATCGTGCATATACACCATCGCGTGATACTCCTGACGCCCCCGTGCGAAGAGATCATCAAACGCAAGATCATCAATTTTCCCGTTTTGCAGCAGAACGTATTTATAATTGTACTGCCCCTGTTTGATGATGGCACTGGTTTGCCACCGGTCATTTCCGGAATTGTATCGAAGCCGGTTATCGGCACGGATCGACCAGTTGTTGAAGTCTCCCGTTAGATAAATCTCTGTCTTCGGGGCAAAATCCTGTTCAGGATCTAACGTAAAAATCACATTTGCGTACGAAGACCGGATGCCCGGATCGGGCCGGCCGTACCGTCCGTCTAAAGACCGGCCTGCAGCAAAACCCTCCGCATCATCATAAATGTGGACAAGAGGAGGGATCTGAGTTGGGTCCGCTTCATAAATCCTTGAGTTTGTCTGAGACAGGGAGTTCAGGGGCAGGTGTAAAAATTCATAATCCCCTGTAAACGACTGCTCTGAACTCAGTTCAAACTGTACGTCATGTTCATCCGAAAAATCGAGTTCACCGGCCTGCCTGGAACGTCCCCAGAACTGGTTCTGAACATAATAAAATTCAAGATCAAAAAGGGGCTGTTCCACAAAGCCTGGCAGCTCATACCGGCTCACCGGCCGGTGCGAAATCCTGTGGTTTTGCCGGGGCACCTGCCTTGTTTCTATGGATGAGGTGACCGAGCCTTCATTTTCAAAAACAAAAAAAGGCAGGGTAAAAAGCAGGTGGCCTGTTTGGGTATCTTCTATTCTGAGCATGTAATTTCCGCTGCGGCGAAATGATACCTGATCATTGGGAAACTCATACGAATACTGCCTGTAATCAGGCCGCTGATTCTGGCTCACCTGGCCGGCATCAAGGTAAAGTGTATAAAACCCTTCCTGGTAAAATTCAGGCGGCAGTGATGAGCGGCTCCAGTCGGGGTTGTGATGTGTAAAACTGATCCGGAGCTGCCGGGAGTCGAATTCAAGTATTTCAAATTGCAGGTGAAGCTGCCCGCTGCCATTCAGGTTCAGAAAAGGTGCTGAACCGGGATTACCCTTTCGTGCCAGGCGGATGGAGAAAACAGAATCGGCCATCACTACCTGCCCCGGAACATTGAACGCATTTGAAGGGCCGTTGTCCTGTATGGCAGCCCGGTCATCGTTCTGTTCAAAAGGTTTACACCCGGCTGCTGCCAGCATTACAAGAAGAGTTAATATATAGCTGTTACAGGTAAAATTGGCCTTCAAATACAAATGCTGCAGGACCTCTGAGTTTTATGTTTTGATAGATTTTCTTCTCTTCATCAAACGAAAAAAGAACATATAGCGTGCCGCCCCGTACCTTAATTTCATACTGATGGTCTCCGCCGGCCCCTTGCTGCAGGGAGTGCCAGGCCAGTGCAGATGCGATGGCACCGGTTCCGCAGGCCAGGGTCAGGTTTTCAACTCCGCGTTCATACGTTTGAAGGCTCAGCTGATTTGAAGAGGTTCCTGCTATAAAATTCACATTGGTTCCTGCGGGCTGAAATTCGGGGTGCTCCCGTAAAAACCGGCCTTTCGATACCAGGGCTGGTTCATTATCCAGATCGGGGGGCTGCACCGGGCACACAATATGTTCGGTATTGGTATATACATTTAACACTGCTTCTTTGGCCACCGTGTGTTCTTTCACACGGGTTTCAAGCGGGAAATGAATAATTACATCTTTATCATTCACGTCAGCAGTGTAAACTTTATCGTGAACCCGGAAGGTGAAATTTTGAGGCGAGCCAATGGTTACGGCAAATGCCGCAAAACAACGGGCGCCATTCCCGCACATCCCCGCGTCGCTTCCATCGGGATTCTTGTAGAGCATCACCAGGTCGGCTTTTTTAGTTTCATCAAATTCCATCGCGATGATGCCATCTCCGCCTACACCAAATTTCCTGTTGCAGAGTACGGGAGCCAGGCCGGCAATTTTTTCTTCACTGAGTTTCAGAAACCGGTTATCGAACAGGATAAAATCATTTCCGGCTCCCTGCATTTTTGTGAATGGTAATGTGGATTCATCCATAACTTAAAGCTCGGAATAAGCAGGAAGATGCTGCCAAGTTTCATGTTGAGTGATGGCAGGATCGTGTCCGCGCATCAGGTATGTAAATCTCAGTGAGAGTGCTGTAAATATATACTTAAACTGTACATTTTGATAGAGCAGTGATTTCAGGTGCTGGAGATGCTCAATCATCTCATCCAGCCTTGCTTCTGCCATCGATTCACAGAATTTTTTGATTACATCAATCTGGTCGATATTTACAACCAGCTCTTTACTCCCGGTTTCTCCGAAAACCAGCATATCTCTCAGCAACTGTTCCAGCGTATTGCAAAGGGCAATCTGGTTTTCCGTATTGAGTTTACTGTTCCAGTCTTTGATGAGTTTCAGCAGGGCAGGCACATCCTGTGAGTAGGAATACCGAAGAAATTCAACAGATTCTTTTCGGCCCTGCTGTAGAGTCCGGATATCAAGAAAACGGGTCAGTGAATAATTTCCGTCAGACATCCGGGCCAGGAATGCGGCATCTTCTTCAGAAACCCCGTCAAACCGGACCAGGCCTTCCGCCACATCTTCTTTTGAAATACCCTGAAGGCGGATGTGCTGGCACCTGGATATAATGGTTGGCAGAAGCTGATCTGTTTTGGAAGCTGTCAGAATAAAAAGAATATTTTCCGATGGCTCTTCCAGAAGCTTCAGGAAAGCGTTGGCCGACTCTTTCCGCATCGTATCAATTCCAGTGATCACGATCACCACACGGCGGCCTTCGTTGGGTTTATACGTTGTTTTGGGACGAATTTCTTCGTGATAATACTTAATCGAATAAAAAGCTCTCCGGTTTTTAGAAGACTCCGGGTCCGACAGGGCGGGCCGCAGGGTGAAGTCCACAATTTCATAAGGATCTTCCGCCAGCAGTTTCAGGCGAGACACCAGTTCACTGCTGCCCACTGTAGAAGGCATCGGAAGAAATACATGAATATCGGGATGTGTAAACCAGCTGGATTTTTTTGATACGGCACCGCCTTTCAGGTCGGTTAAATGATCGATACCGTTTACGGCTTCCGCGAAGGCAAGTGCGAAGGCTGTTTTACCGGACCCTTCCGGGCCTGAAAGAAGGTAGGCATGGCTTAAGCGGCCGGACTGTAAGATACGTTCAGCCCGGGTTCTGGCATTTTTCTGACCTACAAGCCGGCGGTCACCGAATGATATGTTGTCACTGAATCCGTTCATCAATCTTCCCAAATATAATCAAACAATAGAATTCCGGTGGTAATGGTTGCACCGCAATACCCCAGGAGGGCGGCCATGTCGTTCCACTCCGAGCCGTCGGTTCCGTCAACCAGGGCGATTTTTGTGGTACGTGTTAAAATTAACATCAGTGGTACGAGCAGAGGAATGCATAAAACAGAAAAAACGGCTCCTTTACGGTCGGCCTGGGCAATCATGGCGGAGGTCAGTGTTGTGACGGCAGAAAGGCCCAGCGCACCCAGCAGGATGGATAGTACAAAAATTGGGAGGTTGATGATGGGCAGGTCCATCATCAGCAGGTAGAAAAAGAACGTGAATACATGCAGCAGAAGAAGGAACAGGAAATTGTATGCCAGTTTACCCAGAAAGACATCCGCCGGGTTCGCATGAAGCTGGAGGAGCGCCCAGGTTTTTTTTTCAGTTTCCTGAACAAATGTTCTCATCATACCTGTCATGGCCGCGAAAAGGATGATGATCCATACCAGCCCGCTTTTGGGTGTGGGATCAAGTTGTTGTGCCCGGAGAGTAAACAGTATGAGCAGAAGGGCAGCACCTGTAAATGCCAGCAGTGTATTCACGGCATACCGGGTGCGTAATTCCTGGGTAATTTCTTTTTTTAATATAGATCGTGCCGGTTTCAGCATCTTAAAATGAGTCTGTTTAAAAGACAGATAGAAGGTACTAAAAATAGAAGCAATGCATGGAATGGATTTTGGTAATTATTTTAAAAGATTTGCGCTGAGCTTCCTATATTTGATGTATGAAAAAATCTGAGTGAGACCTTTTATTATTATCAATCCGGCCTCACTGCTCAGGTTTCGCTGCTGCGGAAAATCTGAGCATCAAATCTGGAATGACAGATATGGGTTGCTTGTTTTAAAATCTCTTATCCATCCCGAATTAAGTTATTTATGAATATTCACATGCTTTTAGACGATTCAACTATTCTGGTAAATCTTCAGGTTAGCAACAAAGAAGAACTTTTAAATAAAATGATTGATGTTTTTGATGAACAGGTGGATAAAAACCAACTGGAGGAAATTCGTACTGCGGTTTTTGAGAGGGAAGATATTATGAGTACAGGTGTGGGAAAAAACCTGGCCATTCCACACGGGAAGGTAAAATCAATTGATAAAAATTATGCCAGTTTTGCACTGCTGAAGAATCCTATTGATTACAATTCTATCGACAATCAACCGGTAACCATGGTGTTTTTGCTGGCGGGGCCGCAATCGGGAAATAGTTCTCATATTAAGCTGCTCAGCAGAATTTCAAGGTTAATGAACAGCAGTTCATTCCGCGAAGTACTTGCAGAATGCGAAACCTCAAAGGAAATCCATGAAGCGTTCCACCGTGAGGAGGAACGGCATTTCAGTTAACTGATCCTGACAGATGATGAAAAACAGAATCTTTTTTGCCTGCGGGGGCGTACTTATCTTTTTGATGTTAATGGTACCGGCACTGACGGCCCAGACCTCATCACAAATCCAGCTGCTCATTGAAAACAGCCTCGCGAAAAATGCGTTCTGGTCGGTTCAGGTACGCAACAGTTCCGGTGAAATTATTGAAGACCTGAACAGCGGTAACCTGGTGCGTCCCGCGTCTGTTTTTAAACTCATCAGTTCCGGGGCATTCCTGGATAAACTCGGGCCCGGCTATACATTTGAAACCTCACTTTACGGCAGAGGATACCAGGAGGGTGAGCGCTGGCGGGGCGACCTGATTATTGTCGGAACCGGAGATCCATCCATTAACGGGGAGTTTTATAACAATGATCCTCTTTTCCTTTTCGAAAAATGGTACCGGGTACTTGAATCCCATGGAATCCGGCAGATAGATGGAAACCTGGTAGCCGTCAATGGTTATTTTGATGATATCCCTTATCCACAGGGATGGGAGTGGGATGACCTGTCCTATTATTATGCACCTGAAATCAGTGCGTTATCTTTTAATTTTAACGTTGTGGACCTGGAAGTGACTGCAGAAGGCGAGGTGGGTTCTGTGCCTGGAATTCAGTGGTTTCCCTTCAATACCCCTTATGTCAATTTTGTAAATGAGCAGTTAATTACTCCATCCACCAGCCGCTATGATGAATCCTACAGAAGGGTTTTAGGAACCAATACCATCGTCCTCAGAAGTACGCTGCCGCAGGGATATTATGAGACGGAACCGTTGAGTGTTGCAAACCCTGCCATGTATTTTATTGATACATTCTCCAGGTACCTGGAAAGGGGGAATATTCCTGTTCTGGGCCAGCTCCTGGTAGAACAGGATTACCGGAACGGCAGGGAAGAAGATCTTACGCTTTTGGACAGGCATGTATCCGAACCTCTTTACAAAATGGTAGAATGGCTGAACCGTGAAAGCGACAACTTCTATACAGAGATGCTTTTAAAAGCGATGGCCGCTGAATCTTACGGAGTACAGGGCAGCACTGAACTCGGGCTCGAAATACTGAAAGGCTATATGGATGAAATGGGTTTTGATACCCTGAATGTGAATCTGAGGGATGGTTCCGGTATGGCACCGGCAACACTAATCCAGGCGGGTGATCTGAATCAGTTTCTTGTGAATATCGGACAGGAAGAATACTTTGATTATTATTATAACTCTCTGTCTACCGGCGGAATAAACGGAACTTTATCCTACCGGTTCCGGAATAGTATTGTTCGTGAAAAATTTTATGGCAAAACCGGTTTCGTTTCCGGTGTTCGCAGTTTAGCCGGTTTCCTGGATACACAATCGGGACAAAGACTAGCGGTTTCTATTTTTACAAATAATTATACAGCCCGTACAGCTCATGTGGATTTGATTCATGAGAGTATACTGGAGCATTTATATGAATCGTATTAATATATGAGTAACAACAATCCTTCCATACTGATTACTGATGACGAGAAGAGTATCCGGAATACCCTCAGGGAAATTCTTGAGTTTGAAAAGTATAAGGTGCATGAAGCTGAAAACGGAGAGCAGGCATTACAAACTATTCAGAATTCGTCTGTAGACCTGGTGATGCTGGATATCAAAATGAAGGGGATGGATGGCTTAGAGGTTCTGAAGAAGATAAAAGAGATCAAACCTGAACTGCCTGTTATTATGATTTCGGGGCATGGTACCATAAAAATAGCAGTTGAGGCTACGAAAACAGGCGCTTTTGATTTCCTTGAAAAGCCACCTGATTTGAACCGGCTGCTCATCAGTGTGCGCAATGCCATCAGCAGCAGTGAGCTGATCCGCGAAAACCGGGAAATGCGCTCTGAATTGCATGGGGCTAAAGAAATTGTAGGCCATAGCTCCGGGATTAACCAGGTTAAGCAAATTATTGAAAAAGTAGCACCCAGCAACAGCCGTGTGTTGATAACCGGTGAAAACGGAACCGGGAAAGAGCTTGTAGCCCGCTCTATTCATGACAAAAGCCAGCGGGCGTCCAAAAAATTTATCGATGTGAATTGCGCCGCAATACCATCTGAACTGCTTGAAAGTGAGCTATTTGGCCATGAAAAAGGGGCCTTCACCGGGGCATCCGACCGGCGTATCGGAAAGTTTGAACAGGCTGACGGCGGAACACTCTTCCTGGATGAAATCGGAGATATGAGCCTTGACGCACAGGCAAAAGTTCTCAGGGCACTCCAGGAGAATACCATCACAAGAGTCGGCGGAACGGAAAGAATTAAAGTGGACGTGCGGGTTCTGTCGGCAACAAATAAAGATTTACATGATGAGATTGAACAATCAAAGTTCAGGGAAGATCTGTTCCACAGGCTGAATGTAATTCCTGTCCATTTGCCGCCCCTGAGAAAGCGCTGTGAGGATATTCCTGATCTTGCTGAAAAATTCCTCCGTGAGCTTGTGGAAGAAGATATTAACTATTCGGGTAAACGATTTTCAGCAGGCGCTCTTGAAGTTCTTCAAAAACAGAACTGGCCGGGTAACATTCGCGAACTGCAGAATGTGATTGAACGCCTCGCCCTGCTTTCTCCCAATGATGAAATTACAGAAAAAGATGTTACAGGACTGGTCATCCAGCGGAAAAAACCCAAAAAACAACTGAATGAACTCATTGATGAAACTGAATCTTTCCATGAATATAAAGAAGAAGCGGAACGCCTGTTTTTACTGAAAAAACTTGAAAAACACGACTGGAATGTATCGGCTACAGCTGAAGCCATTAATATTCAGCGGAGCCATATTTACAATAAAATGAAAAAATACGATATCGAAAGGTAATACATGCCCGCACAAATTATAGATGGAAAAAAAGTAGCTGCAATCACAAAAAACCAGATCCGTGAAGATGTGGAGAACTGGGTACAGGCGGGACACCCGCGGCCATTTCTGCAGGTGGTTCAGGTTGGCACCGACCCTGCATCCTCCTCTTACATCAAGGCCAAAACCCGCTCCTGTGAGGAAGTGGGAATTGAAACCGCCACGGCTCATCTTTCGGACACCATATCGGCCAAAGAGCTGAAACAGGTAATCCGTGGATTTAATGAAGATAATTCTGTGGATGGTATCCTGGTACAGCTTCCGCTGCCGGCTCACCTCTCTTCTCATGATGTGATTGAAAGTATCGATCACAGGAAAGATGTGGATGGATTTCACCCGATGAATGTGGGGCGGCTGACCGTGGATGTACCGACATTCCGTTCCTGTACTCCGGCCGGAATTTTTGAACTTTTTAATTACTACAGCATCCCTGTGAAAAGTAAACATGCGGTTGTGGTGGGGGCCAGTAACATCGTAGGTTCACCGATGGCTATCATGCTTTCCAGAGAAAACGCATCAGGAAAAGCCACCACTACAATTTGCCATAAATACACAAAAGATATTACCCGGCATACCATAGACGCGGATATTATTATTGTGGCTGCGGGTCAGCCGGGGTTGATTAAAGCGGAAATGGTGAAAGAAGGGGTTGTGGTAATTGATGTGGGAATCAACCGCGTAGCCGATGAAACCTCGGAAAAAGGATATAAACTGGTTGGCGACTGTGACTTCGAGAGCCTGAAAGAAAAAGCCAGCTGGATTACACCCGTACCCGGCGGCGTAGGGCCTATGACAGTAGCAATGCTGATGAAAAACACCCTTCTCGCGGCAAAAAAATCGATTTATCCTTTGGATTAGAGTTCATTACATTGGAATTCGACAATTGCTGGAGAAAACCCTCACGACAAGTTGACTACAATCGAAAACCAGTACATTTGCCGGATGATGTTTATAATCCGCTGTGAGCGCCGTGAAAAAACCGCTGTGTTCGCTGTGGTTACATTTTTTTTAAATATATGATACCCAAGTGCTTTTAAGAAACGACCT
>JBBEBD010000068.1:0-55133 GCA_040882525.1 Balneolaceae bacterium
CTTTGAATAGAAAACTACAAAGAAAACTTGAATTTTAACACAGTACCTGACAGGTCGCTTTTTCCTTGCTATTCTCCCTTTAGAGTCCTGTCCAGAAAAGAAGTAGTCTTCTCCCAGGCATCCTCAGCTGCTTCGGCATTGTAATTATTCCCGGATGGGTTGGCAAAAGCATGATCGGCACCCTCATAAATATGAATTTCGTGCTCTACCCCTATTTCCTGCAGTGCCGCTTCGAACTCATGGGCATCTTCCACAGGTATTCCCTCGTCTTCTTCACCAAATATACCTAAAACGGGATGGTTTAAATCAGAAATTGCAGCAGGATCTGTTTCCAGGTGGCCATAATAAATAACGGTCGCATCAATCTCATCAGCAGAAGCCAGGGAGATATTCAGTGACCAGGCCCCGCCAAAGCACCAGCCAATCACCCCAAGCCTGTCTGCCGATCTTTCGCCTTTCAGATAATCAATCGCGGCGTCAAGATTTTCGATAGCAGTTTCAGGATCTTCCATTGCCTGCTGCATTAACTGCTGTGCTTCTTCGGAACTTTCGGTAACCTCTCCTGAATAAAGATCAACGGCCAGGGCTTTATATCCTTCCGCAGCCAGCTGATCTGTCATTGTCCGGATGTTCTCATTCAGCCCCCACCACTCATGAATTACAATGATAGCAGGTATATCTTCTGAAGCATTTTCAGGTTCCGCGTAATATCCTGAAATGGTTTCTCCGTCTGTTTCTGTGTACTCAACGTTCTCTGTTGAAATATTCGCTCCCTGCAGGTTTTCTGATGATACATTTGATACCGGTTCATCCCCATCATGCTCACCTGCCATTCGTTCAGTATAATCATCTCCGCCGCCGGCACAGGCAGGTACAATTATCAGCAATGGCATTATTATGAGTTGTTTTTTCATGGTTTGATTTATTAGTTATAAAATAATTGTTGCGGCTGTCTGGCAAAGGGAACAGGTTCATTATTTCAGCAGATTCTCCCCGACTGAACGTCAAAATGCAGGCTGACGTTTTGTAAAGCCGGAGATATAAAGCCCCGGTCAGACATTTGTTATAAATTCAATACATAATCATCAAACTTCAATTGAACCTGTTTCGTTGCATCTGAAATTTTATAAGTATCTGAAAAATTATTTCAAATATGAGTGAACAAAAACTCTTCAAACAATTTTTAATAGATGAATGCCTGACAGCCGACGATTCGGCGCATGATCTTGGCCATATTGAAAGAGTGGTTAAAACCGCTATTGAACTCTCTGTTGGTGAGAAAGCTGATATAGAAATTATTGAAGCTGCCGCGTGGCTGCACGATTGTGTGATTTTGCCTAAAGATTACCCGGAAAGAAATAAAGCGTCTGTACTTGCCGCTGAGAAAGCTGTGAAGTACCTGTCGGATACCACTTTTCCGGAGCATAAATTAAAGGATGTGGCTCACGCCATTGAATCGCACAGCTTTTCTGCAGGAATAACACCTGAAACCGTTGAGGCAAAAATTGTACAGGACGCGGATCGCCTGGATGCTCTCGGCGCCATTGGGATTGCACGATGTTTTACAGTCTCAGGTCAACTCGGCAGACTGATTTATAATCCTTATGATCCTTTTTGTATGGACAGAGAACCTGATGAAACCGTGTGGACGATTGATCATTTTTATGAAAAGCTGTTTAAACTTCCGGGTACTATGAATACAGGGAGTGCCAGAAAGGAGGGGGAAAAACGGGTTGATTTCATGAAAAAATTCTTACAGGAGATCGAAAAAGAGATCGGGGAGAATAGCACGCAGAGGCGCAGGGACGCGGAGTATAATAAACTTTAGCATGGATTCGATACACCCGAAGCCACTGTTCTTAGAATCGAAAACTCAATGGCAATAATAAAGCCCGATAGGGGGCACGCAGAGGCGCAGGGACGCGGAGTTAATAAAACTTTAACAGGGGTTTGATGCCTTCACCCGAAGCCACTTTCTTTGAGTGAAAGCTTAATGGCAATAATAAAGCCCGATGGGGGGCACGCAGAGACGCGGGAATTATATATAAGCTTTTGCAGGGATTCGATGCATTCACCCGAAGCCACAGTTCTTTGAATGAAAACTCAATGGCAATAATAAAGCCCGATAGGGGCCACGCAGAGGCGCAGGGACGCGGAGTATAATAAACTTTAGCATGGATTCGATACATTCACCCGAAGCCACTTTCTTTTGAGTGAAAGCTTAGAAAAATAACAAAGCCCATAAATTCACTGCGGCTCCGCGTCTCTGCGTGCTCTTTCTTACACCAATACCCACGCCAGTACCTGAATCACGACCAGGCCCGTTATGCCCATCACCAGTGTTGTTGTGGTATGTGTTTTAAGAGCCGTGGCAGTATCCATGTCAGAGAATTTTGCCACTACCCAGAAATAGCTGTCGTTTACATGAGAAACGGTTAAAGACCCTGCGCCAATGGCAAGAACAACAAGAGCTTTACCTGTGGCTGATTCCAAACCCATCGGTTCAAGCAGAGGAGCACAGATAGCGGCAGCAGTAATGATGGCTACAGTTGATGATCCCTGAGCAGTCTTCAGAAAAGCGGCAATCAGGAAAGGAATCAATATGCCAAGGCCTCCGCCGGAGGCAAACTGAGCGGCAAAATCTCCTAGGTCAGTTTCACGCAGCACGGCTCCAAAAGCCCCGCCCGCCCCGGTAATAAGAATAATAATTCCCGCTTTCTTCAGTGCTTCCTCCAGCCAAAGGTTTTGAATTCGTTTTTCTCCGCCGCCTACCATCCCGAAAGCCAGTAAAACTCCAGCCAGCAGTGCAATAATCGGGTCACCTAAAAAAACAGCTGTTTGATAAACAAATCCTTCACTAAAAGGTGCAGTGGGATATTCAGCAACAGATTTCACAGCAATTAATATGATCGGCATTAAAATAGGCGCAATCGCAATGGAAAAGGATGGCAGGTTTTCTAAAGCCCCTGACTCTTCATCCGGTATTTGGGCTTCAATTTTATAACGTCCGCACCAGAAATAAGCCCATGCAAGAGCAGCAATCATCACGGGAACAGAAACCATCAGCCCGAAAATTAATACTCTTCCGATATCTGCACCCAGTGTGGCTGCAGCGGCAAGAGGACCGGGCGTTGGCGGTACAAAAACGTGTGTTGCATACAAACCTGAAGCCAGGGCCACCGCCAGAACAGCGATTGAAATCCCGCTTCGTTTTCCTACGGCTTTCATCAGCGAAGAGAGAACGATAAAACCGGAATCGCAAAAAACAGGGATGGAAACAATATAGCCGGTCATGCTCATGGCCAGCGGCGAATGTTTTTCACCCACACGGCTCAGCAGTTTATTTGCCAGAACCATCGCACCCCCGCTTCGGTCCAGATACTCACCTATTATCGTTCCCGCGGCAATTACAATTCCGATACTTTGCAGCGTACCGCCAAAGCCTTGTGCTACCGACCCCACCAAGAGAGAGGTTTCCAGTCCTGCCAGAAATCCCATTGCTATCGTACCAAACAACAGGGCCAGGAATGGATGAATCTTCAGTTTTGCAGTCATCCAGATAATGGCAGCCACAACAAGTAAAAGCCAGATAAATATGCTCATTTTCAAATGAATGATGATTTTAAGAATGGATTATAGTGTAATCAAACTTATTATGAAAACCGAAATCAGGAGTATAGAAAAAGTGAAAAGGCAAAGGTGAAAAGTTGTAGGAAAACAGTGTCAAAGACATCTTCGGTCTGGTCTGATAAAAATTACATCCGTTTAGATCCCTGTATATTCAGCCCCCACAACCCAACCCGGATTTACTTCTAACACAGCTTATTGAATACTGTCAGATGACCCTACTACTTTTGCCTTTTCACTTTTCACCTTTGCCTTATCACTTATCATTAGCTATAATAAGCCGTCAATCATTTTTTGCATGAAAACAAACGCTCAACAATACTGGCGGCAGAATCTCATCTACCTGGCCTCGCTCCTGGCCATCTGGTTTATCGTATCCTATGGTGCCGGAATTCTGTTTGTGGACTGGCTGGATCAGTTTCGGATCGGCGGCTTTAAACTGGGCTTTTGGTTTGCCCAGCAGGGATCTATCTATGTCTTTGTAGTTCTCATTTTTGTGTATGTGTACCTGATGAACCGCCTCGACCGTAAATTTGGCTTTGACGAGGTGTGATGGATATACAGGCATGGACATTTCTTATTGTCGGAATCACGTTTGCCCTCTATATCGGCATCGCCTACTGGTCGCGCGCCGGTACCACCGGAGAATTCTATATAGCGGGAGGAAGGGTTTCACCCCTTGCAAACGGAATGGCTACCGCGGCAGACTGGATGTCGGCCGCTTCTTTTATCTCTATGGCGGGACTTATCAGCTTCATCGGACGGGATGGTTCTGTGTACCTGATGGGGTGGACCGGCGGCTATGTTCTGCTGGCCCTGCTGCTGGCACCTTACCTGCGCAAATTTGGTAAGTTTACCGTTCCGGATTTTGTAGGCGACCGCTACTATTCAAGTGCCGCAAGAATGGTAGCTGTGGTCTGTGCTGTTTTTATCTCCTTCACATATGTGGCCGGACAAATGCGCGGTGTCGGGATCGTTTTTTCCCGCTTTCTGAATGTTGATATTGAACTGGGTGTGATTATCGGGATGATTATCGTATTCTTTTATGCTGTTTTGGGTGGTATGAAAGGAATTACGTACACACAGGTGGCCCAGTATTGTGTGCTGATTTTTGCTTACCTGGTACCGGCTATTTATATCTCCATGTTGATGACCAACAATATTATCCCCCAAATAGGGTTTGGAGGTACCCTGGCTTCCGATCCCAATATATACCTGCTCGACCGGCTCGACGGACTGAGCACCGATCTTGGGTTTGACGCCTACACCGATGGCTCAAAATCCACCATTGATGTCTTTTTTATAACCGCCGCACTGATGGTTGGAACCGCGGGGCTGCCTCATGTAATTGTACGGTTTTTTACTGTGCCGAAGGTTCGGGATGCCCGTATTTCAGCAGGATACGCCCTGCTTTTTATTGCCATATTATACACCACTGCGCCGGCTGTTGCCGGGTTTGCCCGGACCAACCTTCTCGAAACCGTCAGTGAAACACCTTACGAAGAGCTACCGGAATGGTTTGGAAACTGGGAAAACACCGGTTTGATCGGTTTTGATGATAAAAATGAAGACGGGCTGGTTCAATTTACTCCCGATGAAGCCACCAACGAACTGCGGATTGACCAGGATATTATGGTTCTTGCCAATCCCGAAATCGCACAGCTTCCAAACTGGGTGGTGGGTCTTGTTGCTGCGGGCGGTCTGGCGGCCGCACTCTCCACTGCGGCCGGATTGCTCCTGGTTATTTCCACCTCTGTTGCCCGCGACCTGATACGGCGTACATTCGTTCCGGATATCACTCATCAGCGGGAACTGTTATTTGCACGAATCGCCGCCGGGGGTGCGGTCATCATTGCCGGCTACTTCGGTGTGAATCCGCCCGGGTTTGTTGCCCAGACTGTGGCCTTCGCGTTCGGACTGGCCGCGGCTTCCTTTTTCCCGGCCATTTTACTTGGTATTTTTTCCAAAACCATGAACAAACAGGGAGCCATTTGCGGAATGATCGCGGGAATCGTTTTCACAGCGGCATACATTATTTATTTCGCGTTTCTGTTTCCTGAGCTAAATAATTCAGATAACTGGTGGTTTGGTATTTCACCGGAAGGAATTGGTACATTGGGAATGGTCATTAACCTTGTTACAGCCATCACAGTAAGCCGGTTTACCGATCATCCGCCGGAATATATTCAAACGATGATTGAACGGATACGGGTGCCCCGGGAGATGGAGGAGTGAACAACGATTCATCACAAACATGGTATTTCTCGAAAAAGCAATGAACACAGATACCAAACAAGTGTTCATCAGTAGGGTTGGCTTTGATATAATCTCAAGAAATACCATGTTTAAATCAGCGCTACCGGCCTGTTCAATTCGTCAGACGGAAAAAGCAACCGTCAGACGAAGATTTCTCAACTACCCCTTCATCAACTCTGCCCCATGATCCAGCAGCTTTCCGGTGGTTTCGATATATTTTTCACCAAGAATTCCATTCAGTTCTTTCTCGGCCCGGGTATATTTTTTCTGCAGTTTTAAAGACAGGGTTTTACCCTCCCCGGTCAGTTTTACTACTACTTCCCGCGCCTCACGTGTTTTTTCCACCAGCCCCTTTTTTTCCAGTTTGGCAAGAAATCGGGTAATAGTGGATGGTGCAAGGTCCATGGCAGCGGATATCTCTTTTTGGGAAAGTTTCTCGTTTTTCTGAATCAGCAGTAGTAATTCAACATATGATGTGGCCAGGCTCGATTCTTTAAAACGCTCATCAAAAAACGCTGAAATTATTCTGGAAAATGTGTTTATACTGTGGTGAAATGTTCCCATGATATTTTTGCTTTGGATGAATTCGGATATGGTTCAGGCTATGTTCCTTTATTGTGAAAGAGCTGTCCGGCTTATGGCTGAAAGCGTCACAGGTGGCGGCTTAAGATGGTTCCAATCTGTTATTCTGTTCTTTCTCTCAAAGATTCTGATTCCTATAACAGGATCTCTTTCCTTCTGCTTGCACGTACAATATAATCTGAATAATTTTCTGACCGATTCCAAGTATCGGATTTCATTTTTATGAACTGAATACCGATCTTCTGAACCATGTACAGAGTTCAACTTAAAAATTTTGAAGGCCCTCTCGACCTGCTCCTCTTCTTTATTAAAAGAGATGAGCTGAACATCTACGATATCCCTGTCTCTCACATCACCCACGAATTTCTTGACTATATTCGCCTGATGGAGGAACTGGACCTGGATGTAGCCAGTGAATTTATTTATATGGCCAGCCTGCTGATGTCTATCAAGGCAAGAATGATGCTTCCAAGAGATGAGGAAGATGAGGAACTGGATGAAGATGATCCCCGTTACGAACTGGTACAAAAACTACTTGAGTATAAGCGGTATAAAGAGATGGCCGCGAAATTGACCATTATCGATGAAGAGACACAGAAAAAATATTTTCGCGGTTACCCGCAGGCCGACGAAGTAGAAAAACAGGCTTCAGGTGAAGCATTAAAAGATGTGACTCTTTTTGATTTGATGGCTGCTTTTCAGAAAGTACTGGCTGACATTAAGCGTCAGCATGTATATCATAAAGTAGAGAAAGTGGAAATGACGGTAGAGCAGCAGGAAGAGTATGTGCTTACGGTGCTTCAGGCCAGGGGCAGGATGTCTTTTCATGATTTCTGCATGCAATTAAAAACAAAAACAGCTATTGTAGTTACTTTCCTGGCCATCCTGGAGATGCTGAAAGAGCAGCAAATTAACCTTTTTGTTGAGGAAGATGATCCAACCAGTTTTTTTATAGACTTAAAACCCGTTGATGAAATCATCGGTTCTGCCAATAACATTCAAATCTGAAATCATGAAAAATATAGTTTTAATAGCCGTGCTGATTTTGAGCGGCTGCGCCACTCAGGAATCATTAACCGATACCACCTCAACCGACAACCTGCAGCCATATGCCGAGAATATTACGCCGGGTTTTCTGCGACAGCATCTGGAAAAGATTGCAAGCGATGAATTTGAAGGCCGCGCCACCGGAAGGGAGGGACAAAAAAAAGCAGCCGAATATCTTGCAGGGTTTTATGAGGAAATCGGTTTTACTCCTATGGGAGATGAAGATACTTATTTTCAGAAATTCGGCCTGAACGCAGAGTTCACCGACAGCCTTGTGTATCGAACCTACAGGGTTGATGGGGATACTGTACTGACAGATCACTCTGTGGAATCAGGAAACTCAACCGGAGAATTTGTGAGAATGTTTGGCGGGAATATACCTCTTGAGAGCCGGGTGGTTTTTGCAGGTTTCGGTGTTAATGATCCCGATCGGTCTGTAAGTAACCTTGGCGGAACGGATCTACAGGATAAATGGGTGATGATTTTTGAAGATATTCCATATATCGTTGATGGTGATACCCTGGTGAATCCGGATATTACAAGTAACAGCCGTATTGGCACAATACTGGGAAATCATGATGCGCAGGGTATATTAATTATTTCTGATTATACCCAACAGGAATACCGGGAGATCGCTGCCATGGCTTCAAATCTGATGGGAAATCCGGCGAATATGAGGCTGGCTTACCTGGATGACAGCTCCACTCCATCAGGGGTTCCAAAAGGAATTTTGCAGGTCAGCCCCGCAATGGCATCTTCTTTACTGGGGCTGGATAATGAACAGGAACTTATGGATTACAAAAATTTTTTAACTGAATCCATCCAGGATTTCCGGGCAGAAGAAACCCCATATTACCTGGATTATCAGCCATATGACGGACCGGGAACCATAGAAACTGAAAATGTACTTGCTTATCTGGAAGGAGCAGATCCGGAATTAAATGACGAGGTCCTGGTTTTGATGGCGCATTATGACCATATCGGTATTACACAACCTGATGAATCGGGAGATGCCATTAACAACGGGGCGGATGATGACGGCAGTGGTACAACTGCACTTATGGCAATCGCACATGCTTTACACCAGGCCCAGCAGGATGGCTACAAACCGCGGCGGAGTATTTTATTTTTGCATGTTTCCGCCGAAGAAGTCGGTTTGCTCGGCTCACGCTACTATTCAGATCACCCCGTTATTCCTATCGAAAATACAGTGGCAAACTTTAATGCAGATATGATTGGCCGGAGTGACCCTGAAAATATTGAACGAGGTGATACGGATTACGTGTATTTAATCGGGGGTGAAATTATTTCATCCGAACTGGACAGCCTGGTACATTCCGCTAATGATAAATCTGTAGAGATGAGGTTAGATTATGGATATAACGACCTGCAGGATCCTAACCAGTTCTACAGAAGAAGCGACCACTGGAATTTCGGCCGGCTGGGTGTTCCTTTTGTTTTCTTTTTTACCGGTGTTCATGAAGATTATCACAGTCCTTCTGATGAAGTTGATAAAATCGATTTTGAAAAACTGAGCAGAGTTGCACGGCTTATTTATACATCAACTCTTGAAGTTGCCAATTATGATGGCAGACCTGAGGTTGATAACCAGATGTTCATTGAAATTACAGGGCAGCAGCCGAGGTAATTTAGATTTTACCGGCTGACCGCTTCCGGACAAACATGGATTTCTCGAAAAAATTATGAACACGAATACTTTACGAGTGTTCATCAGTAGAGTTTACTTTGATGCAATCTCAAGAAATACCATGTTTTTTGTTGCTCAACGCTCCCCGGGCTTTCGATTCGTCAGACCGCAAAGACAGCGGTCAGACGAGGTTTATCGCCCGTTCAGAATAAATGCTGCCCAGTTTCTCGGGGCGGCCATTTCGGGATTATTTATTAACTCCAGCTTTGCCTGTTGAAGGGATTCAGCATAACTCATGCCTTCCCGGATGTTTTTATAAAAATTAATCATCAGGCGGGATGTAGGCTGATCATTTACTCTCCACATGGATACCACAAGGTTTGCCGCGCCGGCATAGATAAAAGCCCGTGTAAACCCAATCAGGCCTTCGCCCCGGTAGATCGAACCAAGTCCTGTTTCACAAGCGCCAAGTACAACCAGGTCTGCATTCATTTGCAGGTTGTAAATATCACTAACATAGACAATACCGCTGGATTGTGTATCGCCACTAAGAGCAATACCTGAAAGATCCGGATTTGATTCATGTACGAAGGCATGTGTTGCAAAATGAATAAAACCATACTCATCAAGAGGAGTATTCATCAACCGGCTTCTTGTAGCCTGATTGTCCATCAGTAACTCTGCTTTTTCAGGGAAAATATAATCTCTTAATGATCTTTTTTCAGTAAACATTCTGCCAATTTCGTTCGTCTCGTAGCGTGTTAATGCCAGCGGGGAAAGATTCATCAGGTACCGTTCGATTCCCATTTCATCTTTTCCCTGAACCGCACCCCGGTAAAAAGGCGCCATTGCAAGTAAATTCCGCGGGGTTTCCGGCTTCTGGTTATTCATGATTTCAAGCATCGCAACAGATGGAGCATATTTTACCTGGTACTTTTTAATCAGGTATGGTAATTCATGATAAGCTGCTTCTTCAACTGAATTTGTCAAAAGCATCTCAAATGGCAGGTAGTGCAATATCTGGTCGGGTATAATAACCAGCTCTTTTGTGTGAATTGAAGTTTCCAAAGGCTCTAACAGTTTTGAATATAATGACCGGGCCTTTTCCCTGTACAGTTGTGTGTTCCCACCCACTACCGCCCTTTTTATTTCATTGATTTGTTCCGTAAGCCCGGCACTCTCCCCAAGATTATGCATGGAAATATCACCGTTACATAATACCATCGCATAGAGACTATTTTCCCCCATGATGTAGGTTATAAGGGTTTCATTGCTGCTGAGAAGTTCGGCCGCTTCTCTCTTCCCTGCCACTTTCTTATCATATTTCAGGATGTAGTACGACGGATAATTTTTTTCAAGGCTTTCTGTAAAACGATTAATTCGCTGCTGTGCATAAAACAGGGAATCCTGGTACGTTTTTATGATTCCTTCATCCGCTTCCAGCCCTTTTTCTTTTTCTACATGCAACTGCTGATAGTAATTTGTAACCAAAGTATTTAACTCTCTTTCTTCATCAAGTATATGTTCCGGTACCCCGCCCACATTTTTCGCTTCAACATTCTGAAACAGTTCAAGAGCTATTCTTGACTTGCTTTTTTCGGCAATCACGAAGATTTCATCCAGCCAGTCGATATCATTTGTTTGCCTGTACAGAATATGTAAAGCTCTGATCGTGCCGGTATAGACTGAATAATTTTGTTCAATCAGGTTCAGTTTTGAAGCTTCGCTCTGATAGCTTGTTTGCAGTTTATCCATAACATCAGAAGCATACTGGTAATAGGATATTGCTTCATGCACTCCTGATAAATTACCACCATTTTTATACCTGTCTAAATGAAGTTCTGCCAGTGCTTTTAACGTACTCACAAAGAGTAAAGGTTCGGAAACACTTCCTGTTTCATAACTATTTTCCGAAGGATTAAATGAATTGCCAGTCATCAGCCTCAGAACCTGGTTATAATAATCCTCTGCCCGTTCAATATTTTCGTCTTCCCGGTATGAATTTCCAATCTCAAAATATGCTTCTGCCACCACCGGATGGTTTTCACCCAGCCTTTCAAGCGCTATTTGAATTGCATTGTCTAAATAATCCCGCCCTGTTGATCTGTCACCATTTTTTATATGCACCCGGCCTAACTGCAGCAATGGATCTACAAGGTTCGGGTGATTACCTCCATATATTTTATCCCTTACTTCCAGTGACAGTTCATAATTACTCCGGGCGGCAGAAATATTGTTATTCTGCAGGTGAATGGAACCCAGGTTTGAGTAACCGATGGCGGTTTCAAGATGTTCTTCACCAAGAACACTTACTTTTATTTTTTGTGCATGCTCAAGATATTCCGCTGCTTGTTCATAATCCTCCAGCTGAAAAAAAGAAAGCCCCGCATTATTAAAAGCCCCGGCCACACGTTGATTATTTTCACCATAGTTCACTTCAAAAATGGCTGCAGCCTGTAAAAAATAATCTCCTGCAGTTCCAAAATCCCCCTTTGTGTAATAAATGGTGCCAATACTGTTATAAGCAAAAGCCAGCTCAACATGATCACTTCCGTAGGCCTCATTAGCTACCTGCAAAGCCAGTTGATAATGGCTCATTGCCTGATTTACCATTCCGAGGCGGCGATAAGCAATGCCGATATTATTATATGCCTGGGACAGGATTTTCAGCAGTTCCAGGCCTCTTGGTTCATTTTCTACTGCAAATAAAGCCTGGTTATAAGCATCCACAGCCGCCTTATAGTTCCCTTTCGTATCTTCAACAAAACCCAGTGCCAGATAAGCGCGTGCCCTGGGCAGTCCTGGCACTCCAGGTTTTTCAACTAATTCAAAAGCTTTTTCCAGCCATAATCCCGCATCTTCAAAAGCACCGGTTTCTTCATAGAGGAAGGCAAACTGTACATATAAATCTATATTTAAGACATGTTCTTCATGGAGCCTGTCATTTATAACACTTTCGGCAGATCGAAGAATTTTTTCTGTTGACTCAAAATCTCTTTCATTTCGTTTGATAACAGAAAGAAACAACTGTGCCTCAACACACTCTTCAACGAGTAACCTGCTGCCGCACAAATTTTCTATAATCTCTGAAAAAAGATCTTCCGCCTGCCTGCTCTCATTCTGATGATATAGCCTTTTTCCTTCTTCAAATTTTTCCTTTGCAGTAAGCCCGGGCTGAGCCTGCAAAGGTAACTGAAAAGCAAATACCGTGCATACCATTAGTATACTGGTTTTGAAAAAATGCTTTTTGAGCTTATTTAAAGAGAGAGCACAACGTACTTTTATGAACATGCCAAACGATTTATTGAAAAGCATGTTAATGAACCCAAAAGAAATTGTAAAGTTATTTACCTATTTCCGAATAAAGCATTCACAAATTCAGTCCGGTGAAATACCTGGAGGTCTTCAATCTGTTCTCCAACCCCTATATATTTTACCGGCACATTCAGTTCATTAGAAATACCAATTACAATACCCCCTTTAGCTGTTCCATCGAGTTTGGTAAGTACCAGTCCTGTTACATCCACCACATCTGTAAAAGCTTTTGCCTGCTGCATTGCATTCTGCCCTGTAGATGCATCAAGTACAAGTAGAATTTCATGAGGGGCTTCATTCGTTACCTTACCCATTACCCGTTTTATTTTACCAAGCTCTTCCATTAAAGATTTTTTGTTGTGCAATCTTCCGGCAGTATCTACCAAAGCTACGTCTGCTCCTTTTGATTTAGCCGATGATACCGTATCGAAAGCAACGGCAGCGGGATCGGCATTTTGTCCCTGTTGGATGATCGGCACACCGGCACGTTCGCTCCAGATTTTTAACTGATCCACAGCTGCGGCGCGAAAAGTATCTGCTGCCCCAAGAACCACTTTTCTCCCAGCCTTTTTATAGAGATGTGCAAGCTTACCAATGGTAGTGGTTTTTCCAACACCATTCACACCCACCACCATAATTACATGCGGTTTATGCACAAACTCTGCTTCGAATTCGGCAGGCTGATCCGGTTTACTCTCACTTAACAAGGCTACTATTTCTTCCCGGAGCATTTCCTGAAACTCATTTTGAGTTACAAATTTATCCCGTGCCACCCTTGCCTCAATCCGGTTGATTATTTCAATAGTGGTTTTAACACCAACATCTGATGATATCAGGGCGTTTTCCAGGTCATCCAGGGTAGCGGCATCAACGGTATCTTTCCCTGCAATACTTTTCCCGATTTTATTCAGGAAACCTTCCCGGCTTTTTTCCACACCTTTTTCAAGTTTTTCTTTTTTCTTAAGTCCGAGTTTATCTAACAATCCCATTTTCTGTAAATCTTCTGTGGTTTTATTTTTTGTGTGTTCGTCTGATTCTCTCCGGAAGAATCAGTTAAAATCAGCCCCGTTAATAATTTTATAATAACGCTGTTTATACTCAATAAATGAGACAATCATAAGGATTACTGAAACCACCAGTAAAAATTGGTGTATCCTCACCATTTCAGGAAAAAAGAAAACGGCTATCCAGTAAAGAGCCATTGCATTCACCGATACTTTACCAGACATAATGGACATTGCTACCTTGCCCCGTTTTTTTTTAATGTGTGCCGAGCCTGCCATTATCAATAAATCTCTGGTTACTCCCAGGGCAAAGTACCATACAGGAATCCACCCCAGCCATACAGTATATATAAACAGGAAAAAAGCCATCAGTTTATCGGCTACCGGATCAAGTACTTTTCCCATTTCCGATATTTCATTTCTCCATCTTGCCACCAGTCCATCCAGATAATCAGAGAAAGCCCCGTAAACCACCAGAATCGAAATGGTGGTATTTATCTGGTAATCATTTTGAATGTGAAGGTAAATCACAGGAAAAGCTACCAGAACCCTGGTGAACGATACAAGATTAGACCATGTGAATATATCATCTCTAACCAATACCTTTTTACCGTCAACATTTGCAGCTTCTCTCATGGAAGACCTGTAACGTTTAAGAATTGAATGAATTAAAAAATAAGCTTTTTAAGCATCTGAATTATCATGGAAAAAAAGAAATCGAACAGTAACCCCGGGCCTGAAAAAGAACTTACAGAATATCCCTTACATTCTTCTCACATTTTTGATGGAAAACTGCTTCAGGTTTATCTTGATGAAGTAAAACTACCGGATGGCACCACATCAACCCGTGAGTGGATCAAACATCCCGGAGCCAGCGCTGTAGTCCCAGTCTTTGAAGACGGAACCATAATGCTTCTTAAACAGTTTCGATATCCATCCCGGAAAATCTTTTTAGAAGTACCCGCCGGAAAAGTAGATCCGGGAGAAGATCCCATAAGTACGGCCCGCAGGGAACTGGCAGAAGAGAGCGGGCTAAGCTGTACTCACCTTGCAAATGTCGGCTCCTTTTATCCGGCTATTGGTTATGCGGATGAAATTATTCATGTTTATGCTGCCTGGGGTTTAACCACTGAACAGCAGAATGTTGATGATGATGAATTCGTAATCACCAGCCGGATTCCGTTTTCCCAGGCTTTACTTATGATTCAGACCGGGGAGATTTCAGATGGAAAAACCATCTGTTCGCTAATCAAAACTCATCTCTGGTGGAAAACAAACACTCCGTTTAAGGTTCAGTTTTCCTGATAACACCCTCTTTTACAGCCAGATTGTAGAGAGACTGATGCAGGTTACTTTCATCCAGCTCGCCGCGCTGCACAAGTTCTTTTATTTCACTTCCGGTGATTAACATCAGGCATCCGTTCTCACGAAATTCCAGATCGAGCCTTCGCGGATCAGTCAGCTTCAGTTCTTCAATATTTATTCCCACCGGGGTGATATTCAGGTCAATCAGACAGTAAAAGTGGTCGTCGGGCTGATCACCGAATTCAAAATGCTGTAGTTTGGTTTCTTTTGACTTCATTTTTTAAATTTTTTTTAACTTGAGTTCCGATTTATAAATGTTGAACCTAAAAGTTCCTCTTATCAAAGGGGGATGTTTATCCAAACGTGGAAAAATCCCGATGAACACCCCTCTAAATTTCGCTTGCGCGTTCAAAAAATGAGCCCCTTGATAGGGGAGACTTTTGCCCAATTATCAATTACAAATCGAACTCAGGTTTGTATGAACTTCCCGTTCCGGGACCTAAGAATGACGTTCAATAAAGTCTCTTGCTTTTACAAGTTCCAGAACTTCATCTGTTTTCTTATCTATAATTTTAACCTGAAAGAGACTAATAATAGCCTGACTGTTTAATGTCTGAATTGCATCTTCCAGACTTTCACACTCTTCGGTTTCACTTACCAGATCATTCACCCCCTGTATAATGTATTTCAGCTTTTTTTTGTCCTTTTCCGGTTTTCGCTGATTTTCCAGGGGCACTTCGAAATACCTTTTGATTGCTTCTTCGGTAACATACCATTGAACACCCAGTTTTTTTCCCTGAAGGCGGCCTTCTCTAAGGTATGCACGAAGGGTCATTTTGCTTATTCCCAGTATTTCATGCAGATCATCAACCGAATAAAGTGTAAGTGAACCTATTTTCCTTGGCATTTTTCTAAATTTTACTCAAACACAAACAGTAATTACTTATATAAGATATGAAGTTATACATAGATTATCATACATTAGTTATACAAAGCAAATTTAGTTTGGCCGTCTGGGGTAAACAGTGATATATTGGTAGTAATTGATTGAAACAAAAGGCACTTCTCTATCAATCAAACACACTGAACTTTCTTTTATGTATAGAGAAATCATCTGTAAGAATATATTCCTCAGGAGCACAACTCAACTGCTACATTGAATATACCTCAAGATTAAGGTGAGGCTGATTTTTAACCACACCCCTTTGTATTAATAGAAATTCTAGAGTAAATATAGATGTAGTCATTCAGAGACAAAATCGTCATCACACCGTTTCAATGAGACAAACGGCCCTGGAGAGATATGTAGTAAGTAAACAGAATACCGAACGAGGAATGACGAACACTAAATAATGAAGGGATTCCCAATTACTACGTTATTCCGTGTTCCGGGATTCGATATTCCCTATTTTTATGTCTGTGCTGGTACAACCGATTCTCCTGAATCTGAAAGTGCCGCTTTTTTTTCTTGTATATAAACTTTTATCTGATCGGCTGTGATATATACAACGGGTATCAGCAGCAGGGTAATCAGAGTTGAAGCAGTCAGGCCACCGATTACCACTCTTGCAAGCGCTGCCTGGATTTCTCCGCCGGCACCAATTCCAAACGAAAGCGGAAGCAGGCCCAGTACGGTTGTAAGGGTTGTCATTAAGATAGGCCGGAGACGCAGTTTACCGGATTCCACTACAGCATCATATACGCTCAGATTTTTTTCTCTTCTCATCAGGTTGATATAGTCAACCAGTACAATGGCGTTATTTACAACAATTCCTACCAGCATGATAACACCCATTACACTCTGCATATTCACTGTTGTACCAGTTAACAGTAATGTAGGAACAACACCCACAATGGCTAACGGTACTGAAAACATGACAATAACAGGATCTAAAAATCGCTCAAACTGGGCTGCCATTACCATATAAATAAGGATAATTGCCATTAAAATAGAGATGATAAAATCTCTTTGTGCTTTTTGCTGTTCTTCATATTCCCCGCCATATACAATAGAAAAACCCGGTGGCAACTGATAATCCGACAACTGAGCCTGAATCTTACCAACAGCGTCGCTCAATGCCACTCCACCCTGTAGATCAGCGGTAATATATGTTACCCTTTGTCCATTGATTTTATTAATTGTTTCGGGCCCCTGGGCTGTTTCCTGCCGAATTACTGTGGATACAGGAACGGTTTCTCCTTCGGGAGTTCGCACTGATATATTATCCAAGTCCAGTGTACTCATCCGGTCCGATTCCTGGAGGCGAACCCTTATAGGGAATTCATCGCCCCGGTCCCGGAATTGCCCGGCAACCACACCGCCTACATTTGCCTGGATAGCCTGTGCCACTTCGCGTGTTGTCAGGCCCAGCTCTGCTATACGTTCGCGGTCGAACACCACATTTTGCTCCGGACGTCCTTCCTGGCTTCCGGAACGTACTCCCCGTACCTCAGGTATTCGTTCCATTCTTATACGGATATCATCAGCTACTTCTGCAGCTGTATCTAAATCATACCCGCGGAGTTCTAATTGTACAGCTTCGTCACCGCCTGATCCAAATATGCGGTTTAATATCCAAAGGCCGCTTTGTGCCCGAACCCTGAAAAATCCGCCGGGTATGCTGCCTTCCAGGTCAGTTCGTATTGCATCAGCCAGATCATATGTATTAACCTTTCGCTTATCGGCATCAATTAAAGTAAGTTCTACTGTAGCCCGCCCGTTTCGCACCTCTGTGGTTAAATATTCCACCTGGTCCATGGGTACAACAGCTTCAATTTTTTCGACCAACTCATCTACATACTGATCGGCCACAGCAATATTCATCCCGTCTGCCAGAATAAAATCGATATCAATTTCGTCTGCCTCTGTTTGTGGTGCCAGTTCGCTTGGGATGAATCCGAAACCATATACAGACACTCCCAGAAGCAAAACAGTAACACCAAATACTATGCCCTTTCTTCGAATTGCCGTTTTCAGAAAAGTGCTGTATCTGTTTTCAACCCGCACAAAAAAGCGCTGGAACCATCCTTTATCTTTTTCAGTGAGTTCGGCATCCGGCTTAATGGTCATAAATTTACTTGCCAGCATGGGCACAAGTGTTAATGCTATCAGCAGAGAACACATCAGGGCAAAAACCACAACAAGGGCCAGCTCCTGGAACAAAGTTCCGGTAACGGTTTGCATGAACACTACAGGAAGAAATATCACAGAAGTTGTAAGGGTGGATGCGACTATAGCCCCTCCTACCTCCTTTGTGCCTACCAGAGCACTTTCTGCGAGTGATTTTCCGTTACTCCTGAGCCTTACAATATTTTCGAGCACCACGATGGCGTTATCTACAATGAGGCCGACTCCCAGTGCAAGCCCCCCGAAGCTCATTTGATTAAGCGTTAAACCGGTGAAGTAGAGTAAACCGAATGTGGCGATGATAGATACAGGAATAGCAAGAGAAATAATAAACGTGGTGGACCCATTTCTCAAAAACAGGTAGAGCACTACAATAGCCAGTAAAGCACCCCAAACCGCAGATTCCTGTACATTATCAATTGAATTTTGAATAAACTCGCTCTGGTCTGTTACAACCATCAGATTAACATCATCCCGTTCGCTGTTTATCCGTTCAATTTCACGATGAACCTGATGAGAAACGGCAACTGTATTAGCTCCCGTCTGTTTCCGGATGGCCATCCGGATCATCGGCTTTTCATTGATATTTACCAGCCGCCCAATATCTGCAAAACCATCTTCAACATCAGCTATATCCCGTACACGAACCGGCTTACCATCAATTCTGGTAATGATTGTCTCTGAAATCTGGTTAATAGAAGTAAATTCCCCCAGGGATCGCACATAAAGGTCTGTAACTCCCCTGCGCACATTTCCGCCAGGCAGAGTATTATTTTCTGCAGACAAAGCGTTTTGCACCTCTGTAGCAGTAAGCCCACTGGATATTAATCTGTCCCTTTTCAGATTTACCCGAATTTCCCGGTTTACGCCTCCCCAGACATCAATGGTTCCTACTCCAGGAATTTGTTCAAATCTTTTTGATATGTCACGTTCAAGAAGTACAGTTAGTTCGTCAATCCCCCGTGTAGATTGAGCTCCCAAAATTATAATTGGGAAGTCATTGGGATCAAATTTCCAAAGACGGGGAGGATCTGCTTCTTCCGGCAGATCATTCCTGATTCTGTCTAAAGCTGCGCGCACATCATTTGAGGCTTCATCCAGGTTAATACCCTGTGAAAAATTTAATGTAACGCGGCTTTGGCCTTCTGATGAGCTTGAATTAATTTCCTCCACGTTGGCAACTCCAGCCAGAGCATTCTCAACCCGGTCTGTAACAATGGTTTCCATCTCCTCGGGCCCAACATTCGAATAACTTACCGCCACTGTTAATCGCGGAAATTCTATCGGCGGGAGCAGATCCACCGGCAGATATCTAAAGCCTGTAATGCCCAGAACAATCACAATGAGGTACACCATGGTGGTTGCAATGGGGCGGTTAATAGATGTTTGTGTTAAAGGCATGATGTCCCCCTATAACTGGTTTGAAGTAGCGGTATCAGAACCTGTATTTTCAACAACTTCTGAATTTAAAATAGTTCTGAGCAGATCCTGTGGCTGCATATCTTGTTTTTCAAGAACCTGATTCCAGGTTACAGCTCTTACACGTGCATTACCTCCTTCACGATCTTGCATCAGCAGGTTCTGGCCTATAGTTACCACCCACTGCCCGCTTCTTACACCTGTTACGCCGGCCGCTTCGCGTCCCTCGGCTATAATATTTACCGGGACAAACTCAACATCGGTGGGATTACTTAATGATCTGTTATCTCCGGGATTCAACTCCTCAAGCATCTCCGACTCCAGATCAAACCCCGTAGCTACATATATTCCTGTTTCCCCTGTTTGAGGATGCCTGTATAGAGCGCTCAGTGGAACAATTGTTGCTTGTTCACTCTCGCCATACAATACATCTACAGATACGAACATTCCGGGCAAAAGCAATCTTCCGGTATTATTTACATCAATCTCCGCCTCTGTACTGAAATTCCCCGCCCCCAAAAAAGGAGAGATTCGGGATATTTCGCCGGTTAAAACCGTATCACCAAGGTTTTCAGAAAAAATCCGTACAGATTGCCCTTTTTCTATGTAACCAAGCATTCTTTCAGTGAGATTAATAGTGATTTTGGAATCGCCCAGATCTCCAATGGTATAAAGCCTTGTATTTGAATCCACCTGCATTCCAACTTCTGCTGAACGCTGGCCTACCGTTCCGGTAATTGGTGCCCTGATTACTGTTTGGCTTAAAGCCTCTTCCGCTTCGTCTACACTTGATTCAGCCTGCTCAACACGGGCTTGTGCCAGTTCATAGTTTGCTTCGGCCGATTCAAGCTCTGCCTGGAGCTGCTCCATTTCAAGATCACTGCTTAAATCTCTTTCGGCAAGTACCCGCATCCTTCTCATCCGTGAATTCAATTCTCCCAATGCGGCCTGTGCCTGCCTTTCCTGTGCTTTTGTTATTCTCAGATTTGCTTCAGCCTGCCGTAACTGTTCCCTGTATTGGTTATTACGAAGCCGAACCAGTACATCCCCCTTATTTACCTGTTCACCATTTTCAGCGGTTACTTCTTCAACAGGGGCGCTTATCCGGGGATAAATATCCACCTGATTTCTTGCCTGCACAATTCCGCTTAATCTTTCTTCAAGCGGAAGTCCTCCGAATTGTGCCTGTACTGCTTCAACAGCTGGGATTACTCTGTTTTCCTGTCGGCCTTCATTAGACTGCTCACCATTGCATCCAATTAAAAAGAAGGTTCCCGCTAAGATTGATAATAAAAAGGTAGTTTTTTTCATCTGATAAACAATTAAAATGATACAGCAATAGTAACGATATTTCATTGTTTTCATTCCTTGTTCAATGTTAAATATTATAAAATGATGAAAGTATTTTGAAAATACCTGACCCGGATACTTCGGTTAAACAGAATCAAAAGGAAAAAACTGTTGTTCTATCATTTTATATATAAACCGGTTCAATGGATTCGATCACTCAGGTAACACTTGGCGCAGCCGTAGGCGAGGCGATATTAGGTAAAAAAATTGGCGGCCGGGCCGCTGCATGGGGTGCAGTTCTCGGCACAGTGCCCGATCTTGATGTTTTAGCAGGCCCATTTCTTGATTCCGTAGCTGAGTTGCAATTTCACCGGGGCTTCACTCATTCCATATTTTTTTGTTTTCTCGCATCTCCGATTTTTGGCTGGGCCATAAACCGGTTTCATCAACAGCTTAACACGGGCTGGAAACACTGGACAATAACTGCCTTCATGGTTTTTGTCACTCATATCACAATTGATGTGTTTACCACTTACGGAACACAGATATTTTACCCGTTTTCAGACCTGCCGGTAACCACGGATTCTGTTTTTATAATTGATCCTTTATATACACTGCCCCTGATGGCCGGATTATTAACAGCTTTATTTCTAAACCGTACTTCAGCTGCAAGACGGGTGGTTAATTTTTTGGGCTTAACTGTCAGCTCCTTCTACCTGCTCTGGGGGCTGGGGATAAAGCCTCACGTTAATAGTGTTTTTGAATCGTCCTTTCAACATCAATACGGCCAATATGAAAAGATGAAAACCACACCTAATGGCCCCACCACTTTCTTGTGGAGCGGTTATATTGTAAAAAATGATACAGTGTATCATTCTGTTTATTCACTGTTTGATGATTCAGGAGACCTTAACTTTGATTCCATTCCACGCAGAACACGTTTGATATCAGCCCACCATAATGATCGTGCTGCTGAAGTTCTGTTATGGTTTTCACGCGGATATTATTCTGTAAAAAGTGAAGATGGAAAGTTGTTTTTCTATGATTTACGATTTGGCAGAAATGATTTCTGGCTTCAGGATGAAGGCGAATATATCTGGGTGAATGAAATCGTTTTTGATGAGCAGGGAAAAGCAGCTGCAATTGAACAAACCTTCCCTCCGTTTAGTACAAGATCTGAAATTTTCCATCGTTTCCAGAAACGTATCAGCGGAAAATAAATATTCTTATATTACTGTGTGTTCGAAAAAGGATTTGGAAGTAAAAGCCCTCTCTTTCCCGAAGGGAAACTCTCAATTACCTTTTATTTAGACAACGAAAATCTTATTTCTAATAACATGAAGCGACCTCTGATAATTACCGGTATTATTGTTCTTTTTCTGGCCATATTTTTATTCTTTGCTTTTGATCAGATTTCACCAAAAGAGATTGAAAACGCGCCGGATTGGATGACCATTGAAAAAGCGACTGAAGATGCCTCTGCCGATGACAAATTAATTCTTGTTGATGTGTATGAAGTGGGATGCAAATTTTGTCGTGCTATGGAACGTGAAGTTTATCCATCTCCACCGGTCCGGGCCGTTCTGGATCGTGATTATCATCCTGTGAAAATTAATGGTAATTCAGAAAATTTAATCCGTTTCCGGGGTGAAGAAATTACCGAAAAAGATTTTGCTTCCATGATGGGTGTTACCGCATTTCCTTTTACTGTGGTTTTAGATGCAGAGGGAAATGTGATAGACCGCCGCAGGGGTTATATGGATGTAACAGGCCTTACCCGGTTCCTCAGAAGTGCCGTAGAAACTCGCGGGTAGTTCGGTATATTTTCAAAAATTTCTTTTTTATTTTAAACGAATGGTCTGTCAACTATACTTTTTCATGAAAACGAGAATTCAGGAGCCAGAATTCTATATTCCTATAGCTGGCAAAAAAATGCTGACCGGTAGCCTATTATTGACACAACACTAATTATAGCCGGGCTCTAACCGGTTCAGGCGGCTTTGCTGAAGCTCTTCATCCGTTTGCTCATCTCCTGTAAAAAGAGCTCTCTCCCATGATCCGTAATTCGGATTTGGCAATATAAACCACCGGACTCCCCATTTGCCGGAATGAGTTTTCACAAGCTGTGCCCGTTCTTCAATGGACATCCCTCTGGCAGGCAAAAAATCATTCAAATCATCTCCGAAAAGCATTAATACACGATATTCTGAAGCAATTAGATTTCTCCGTTCTGTTTTAGCAGATGTCCAATCCGGTTCTCCCCCGCTGCTCAAAACAGAACCTTCATCCACAGGAAAACCGAGAACCTGAAGGTTCTCCTCAGTTGCCTGCTGAACCATGGCTTCCCTGTTTGTAATGTAGAACACAGCGATTCCCAAATCATTTGCCAGATTTGTCAGTTCAACTGCACCCTGAATGGCTTCTGCGGCTTTTTCCTCAACCCATATATTCCATGATTCTTCTGAGAATGACTCTCCTTCTAAAATCAGCCGTGCCTCATAAAAAGAATTATCAAGAGCCGTTTCGTCCAGGTCGAGGATTATGGCCGGAGGTAATTCTTCGTAATGATCTCCCTGTTCAAGGGCAGCTGTCCAGCCGGAGTCGGCTATGGCCACCGGAAGCAACCGCTCCGCAACATGGTATGCCTGAAGTGTAAGGGCCTCATATTCAGCCGCTGTCTGTATCCAAAGAGTAGAATAGAGAGTATTGTTTGAATAGTTGGTTGCCATTTCAGCCGTCTGGCAACCAGCCAAAATAAATGCAAAAATAAGTAATCGTCCCTTTTTCATAATGTGCTGATACAGTTTTCCGTTAATAAACCAGATTAATACCTGCCTGAATAGACTGTTAAGAAGATAGATATTCGGTTCACAACCTGAAATCATGAACAACCGGAGTTTTGATATATCAGATTTTCAGGCATTCACTAAATTATGTAACATTAAACATTAAGTATCAGACGTTTGTCACTCTAATTAATCTTATACATTATGAATTTGAGAGTCTGCCAAAATCGATTCACACTGTCAGTTATACCTTTTTTCCTGTTGTTATTCAGTGTTACAACAGTTCTTTTTTCTCAGGGAGTAACACCTGATCATATTGCAAAAATGGGAGCCGTTACTCAATCTGTTGTTTCTGATGATGGCATCTATGTAGCTTACACATTAAGTGTTCCGGCCGATCCATACGAGGAAAATGCCCAAAACAGTACCCATCTTTATGTACTGGATGTTGAAAGCGGGAGCACCAAACCCTACTACACATCCGGATCTCTCTCTTCTATCAAATTCCGGCCGGCAAACAGTAGTATTTCTTTCCTTGCCCAGCGTGCAGGTGACGAAGTTCAATCTTTATACGAACTTCCGCTGGATGGCGGCGAGGCCATAAAACTGTTTGAATTCGAAAGAGATATATCCGGTTACGAATGGCATCATGATGGAAATCATATTGTCTTTACTTCTTTTGAAGAAGCTGATACTTCCGGCTCTGAGCTTCCATACCAAGCGGAAGTATACGAAGAAAACCGGCCCAACCGCCCGGCATATATCACGAATGTAATGCATACCGGCGGCAACCACACACCTCACCAGATTCAAATCGATGGAACGGTTTATATGATGAAGTGGAGCCCTGACGGCAGCCGGGTAGCCGTCTCTGCCGCTCCAACCCCCGAAGTTGATGATTTTTATATGTCTCAGCAGGTGTTTGTTGTGGATTATCAGACCCGGGAAGTGGTTGCCGAAATCAATAACGAGGGAAAAATCGGGCAGATAGAATGGAGCCCGGATGGAAGCCGCATTGCGATTCGTGCCGCTTCAAACATCAATGATCCTATTGACGGGCGTATTCTGATCGTCTCCGCTGAAGGCGGAACACCTGAAATAATAGACCGGGAATTTGAGGGTAAGTATGAGCATATCTCCTGGACAGATAGCAACGAAATCCTGTTTCTTGCAAGCCGCGGGACATCTTCTTTGTTAGGAACCATCAGCGCGGATGGATCGGGAAAACAAAGTATCTTTGAATCAGATAATCACGCCATTTCTACTTTTTCCCGTTCTGGTAATGGAGTTCTCTCTATTGTGGCAAGTACCCCTGAACATCCGAATGAACTTTTTCTTCTAGATCTAAATGGAATGAATGCTCAGCCGGAACGGATAACTTCATCAAACCCCTGGCTGGATGAAGTTGAGCTGGGCCGGCAGGAAGTGGTCAGTTATACCACACGAGATGGAACTTTTGATATAGAAGGTATCTTGATTTATCCAACCGGTTATAACCAGGGCGAGCCTGTTCCGGTCATCACAGTGGTTCATGGCGGACCCGAATCACACTACACGAACGGATGGCTTACCAATTATTCTTCCCCAGGCCAGATGGGCGCGGCAAAAGGATATGCTGTTTTTTATCCCAACTACCGCGGGAGCACCGGCCGGGGCATAGAATTTGCCTTCAGCAGTCAGGCAGATCTTGCCGGCAGTGAATTTGATGATATAGTGGATGGCATCGACTACCTGATAGATCAGGGAATTGCCGATGAGGAAAGGATCGGTGTTACAGGTGGTTCCTACGGCGGATATGCCTCGGCCTGGATGAGCACCTATTATTCCGATCGCTTTGCAGCTTCTGTTATGTTTGTCGGGATTAGTAACAATCTTTCTAAATGGGGTACCAGTGATATCCCTGAAGAACTTTATCATGTGCATTCCCGGACCAGAATCTGGGAGGATTGGCAGAAAATGCTTGAGCGAAGCCCTGTTTACTATGTGGACCGGGCTGAAACACCTATCCTGATTATGCATGGTGCAGACGATACCCGTGTTCATCCGGCACAATCCCTGGAACTATACCGGCATCTGAAAGTCAGAAAACCCGACCTTCCCGTTCGCCTTGTATGGTATCCGGGCGAAGGACATGGCAATACCCGCGCTTCATCCCGGTACGACTATTCCCACCGCATGCTTCAGTGGTTTGATACTTACCTGATGACCGGAGATGCTTCCGCAGAACTCCCACACTGGGATGCACCTGTTCCCGCAAAAGAATGATCAGTAAACCACGCTTATGGATTTATAAAAGGATTTTTTCTGTTGATCCTTCTCAGCACTTACCGGGAGAAGTTTCGCGCATTTTATTCGCAAATTTTCTGTTGTAAAGTGAACAAACTTTAATTTGAATGGAACAGAAAAAAATCTTCCGCTATCTGAAATACATAACAGTTACAGTCCTTGCAGTTCTTACCGGATTCGTTTCTTTACTGGTGCTGTCTGTTCTTACTTTACGCTGGACGGATCCTTTTACCACATCATTCATTCTACAGGAAAAATGGGTGGAATTAGAGACAGAGAGATATAACCTGAGAGACTGGTGGGTTCCTGATAGTGAGTTACCGGATCATTTAAAATGGGCAGTTATTGCATCTGAAGATCAGCTTTTTTATGAACACCATGGGTTTGATATAGAAGCCATTAAAGAAGCTCTGGAAGAAAGACGGGAAGGCCGGCGAAATCGGGGTGCGAGTACAATTACTCAACAAACGGCCAAAAATTTATACCTGTGGCCGGAACCCTCTTTTTTCAGAAAAGGAATTGAAGCATTTATCACCCTGCTGATCGAATTTTTCTGGACCAAAGACCGCATTCTGGAAGTTTATCTGAATATTGCAGAGTTTGGACCGGGTTTGTTTGGCGCCGGAAAAGCATCAGATGTTCTGTTTTCTGTTAACCCTTCGCAGCTTGAACCGGAAATGTCGGCCCGTTTGGCTGCTGTTTTACCAAGTCCGCGACGAATGAGAGTGGAACCGCCGTCCCCTTTTGCCCTGGAACGAAGCCGCTGGGTGCTTCGTCAAATGACACAACTGAGCGGAATAGCATATCTTCCTGCTGATACGTTAGAACAAATTGATGAAATCGATCCTTTCACCGGAGACAGTTTATCCATTCTTCTGGAGGAAGCCTCGCAGTCGGTTTCCCGAACCGATTCAGTAAATATCCAGTCCGGTCCAGATTCAATATTTTTAAATAACAATTCCGATACGCTGATCAGGACCATCAATAATGATACTCTGCCTGCCATTACAGATACCATTCCATGAGTATCCGCCTCCCCTTCAACATCAATAGTATTTTTACCACAGGTGCCACATGGTTAAGATGATCTATTTTTACACGAAATGCCTTCTGTTGTGTGTAAAAAATACGCACAGATTTTTTCCTTTTTTTTAACTGGTGTTCAACAAAATGGACAGAGCTTTCTTTCTTCTGCATGCTTTGCAGGGTAATAAAGCATGATCATAGTACTGTTTAAAAACAGGCACGTTTGTTGTATTTCCTTTTATCCGGTGAGAAAAGACTTTTTTAAAAAATCCCGGAATTCTAAAATAACTTAATACAACATACAAGGAGAGACAAGATGAGAAAATTATCTTTCATACTACTATTTCCCCTGATTGCTTTGGTGAAAACAGGTTGTGAGGCAACCAATACAACACCTGTTTATACTCTTACTACCAGTATCTCCCCTGCCGAAAGCGGCACAATTACCCCGGCCGATGGAGAATATGATAAAGAAACAGTTCTTGAAGTAAATGCTGAACCCGAGGAAGGATATTTATTTGTCCGGTGGGAAGGTGATCATTCCGGTTCTATTAATCCTGCTTTTATTACTTTTAATAGCGACAAAAATATTACAGCTGTTTTTGTGCGTAAAGAATACGAACTGACCATTGATGTTACCGGAGAGGGGAATGTAAGAGAGGAAATTGTAGAAGAGGCTTCCAAAACAGATTATGAACACGGAACACATGTACAGCTAACAGCAGAACCCGACGAAGGCTGGAGATTTGTGGAGTGGGAGGGTGACCTCACCGGAAGTAATAATCCCGAAACACTCATTATAGAGGACGAAAAAAATGTTACCGCTGTCTTTGAAATCATTGAATTATCAATGAATATTCAAATTGAAGGTGAAGGTAGTGTTACCGCAGATCCGGATAAAAGCAGTTATCAGTATGGAGAAGATATTTTACTTACTGCAGAACCCAACGAAGGCTGGAGATTCCTTGAATGGTCAGGTGATCTTTCCGGAACGGAACAGTCTGTCACTATTGAAGGTATAGATGAGGACAAAGAAATTACCGCAGCCTTCACTGTTATTGAAGGGGCACTTTTTGGCACTGGACTGAATCATGTGGGACAGTTAGGCGACGGCACTACCACAAGCTATTCTGAACCCAGCCGGAATATCTATGAAGTAGAACGGATTTCTGCCGGGGCTTATCATAGTTTATTTGTTAAAAAAGATGGCAGTCTTTGGGCTATGGGTTTTAACAGTAATGGCCAGCTTGGAAACAACAGTACATCAGATCAGCATGATCCGGTTGAAATTGATAATGGTGTTGAAACAGTATCCGCTCGGGAACGGCATAGTTTATATCTTAAAACAGACGGCACCTTATGGGCAATGGGGAGAAATGAATCCGGCCAGCTGGGGAATGGATCAACCACAGATTTTACCGTACCTGAACAAGTCCCTGCCGAAGGCGACGTTATTGCAATATCGGCTGGATACAACCATAATTTATATCTTACATCAGACAACAGGCTCTGGGGTATGGGAAGCAACTCCGATGGACAGCTTGGGGATGGAACCACAACAGATCAGCCATCACCGATTCTTATCGCTGAAAATGTAATCGCAATAGCAGCCGGCGACAGATACAGTCTATTTATTGATAACAACAACGACCTCTATGGAATGGGACGCAGCTCCGGCGGTAAGTTAGGAATCGGGGGTTCTGATTCAAGCCCTCCAGAAAACCAGCTTGAACCCATACATATAACTGGTGATGTTGAGTCAGTTTCAGCCGGCCGGCACAGCCTGCTCATTAAGACGGATGGTTCCCTGTGGACTATGGGCTATAACGATGAAGGCCAATTGGGAATTGGCACCACAGATAATCAATTTGAACCTGTTGAAGTTACAACTGATGGGGCCGTCACTGCTGTTGCAGCCGGCAACAGACATAGTTTATTTACAACATCCGGCGGGGGATTATATGCAATGGGGCGAAATAATGAAGGCCAGTTAGGAGATGGAACAACCGACAACAAAAACAGTCCGGTTCAGATCGAAAACTCAAGGGTGAGTGAGATAACAGTTGGTTTTGAACACAGTTTATATATAAAAGATTGATAAACTATACAATCCCCTCCGGATTCAGCTGCATCTGTGTGATTGAAGCCGGGGGGGATTGTAAATCATGAAAACTAATAACGTGAGTTTCCCGAAGGAATACCTTTGGCGCGGAATAAAGGATAGATAACTGAATTCGGTCATTCCGGCACGGGGGCCGGAATGACGATATTAAACATCTAAAATCTTATCCTTTTTCTTATCTCGCTTAGGGATCCCTTTGAAGAACTCATGTTAATATTAATTCAGCGAGTTGAAAATATCATCCGGGTTAAGTTTCAGCTCCCCGGCAAATTCAAGTATAATATCTCGCTTGTAACGTTCAAGTTTTCGTTCGTCATTGGAAATCAAATCAGTAATAATTCGATTACTAAAAATAAAAGAAGCTGTTTCTTTCCCGTATTGTTCTGTTATTTTTTGTTTGATTGGATCAAAATAGGTGGATTTTATTTTGTTTACACGGGCTTTTTCCCGGCAGTAGGCTGCATATGACTCTTTATCAAGAGGCTTGTCAGCGGGTTCCGTTTTTGAAAAGCCAAGATCAGCCGCTTCTTTTGCACTCTCTTTCAAAAGTTCAAGAATCCTTTTTTTATACTCTTCAGACTTCAATGACCTGTAAATACCTTTTTTCTTATTCCAGTGCATCAGGTGCCGGGAATCTTTAGCCAGATCTTTTAAGTCTTCTTTTTTGATAATTTTAAAACCCGGTTTGTTACATTCTTTCGCTACTTCATCTCTGAAAATTACCAGTTTTTTAAATAAATGCCATTCATGTTCTGTTAAACCCTGCTTATCCTTCTCTTTAATGATACTGTTGTTTTCCTGCTCCGCAAAATTCAGCTCATCCATTGAAGAGTTTTCCTCTGTTATCCATTCTGAAACACCATTTTCTTCAGCTTCTTTGCAGAATATATCCTTAAGTGTGACCAGGTGAAGAACATCCTGAGCGGCATAGTTTACCTGTTCTTCTGATAACGGCCGTTGGTACCAGTTACTTTTTTGTGATGATTTCCCGGTATCCACATCCAAAATTCCGGCGATCAGATTCGTAAGAGATGAGGGCGGATAGTTTAACAGACTGGTGGCTGTACTTATATCGTACAGGTTTTTTGGAAAACATCCGAGAGAGTGTAAAAGACGCAGGTCTTCGCCAAAAGCAAACACCACTTTTTGAATATCCTGATCCTCAAGGAGAGGAAATAGTTTTTCTATATCCATTTCCTTACTAAGCGGATCAATCAGGTAACAGTTTCCCTCTGCAGCAATCTGCACAAGACAGAGATTAAAACCATACCGATAATAGTTTTTATCGAATTCCAGGTCTATGGCAAATTCCTGTGTTTTATTCAGCAGTGATATGCATGACGAAAGGTCTGCATTATTACGTATAATATTAAGAGACATATTGAGAGAGTGTAGAGAGAAATAATAAAGAGAGAAAGTATCAAAAAAATACTTAGGTTTCTCAATACAGATAAACTCTGTAAGGAGAAAAAAGAATTCTGTAAAACTATTACCAAAAAAACGCCACGAAAGTTCAGTGAATTCTGGGGCCACCTACTTCGCTGAGGGCAGGAAATCAGGCAATGATGTATATAAAAGGCATCTCATCACCCATCAAATCAGACATTCATGTGTCCGGTTGAATGGTGGCATTTAAATCATAGCTGCCGGTTGGACAGTCCCTTCAGCTGTTCGATACCATCCTTTTCTACTGAAAAACCCTTGTCAGGTTCCAGCCTGTTTCATTATCAGATCTTTTTTCATCCTGCCGGTAAAGATAATTCATAAAACAGGTTTGAGAAAGAAGGTGGATAAATATGATATTTTTTGCTGATTTTTCAAATTATACCCGTTCTGCCATTTCAAACCAGCGATTAGTTTTTTCCTCAAGTTCTTCTTCCACTTCTCCATAACGGTTTGATTGTTCCGTAAGCTCCCCGTAAGCAAGTTCTCCGCTGCCAATCAGTCTTTCCAGCTTTGCCTTTTCTTCTTCCAGCTGTGCAATCTCTTTCTCCAGTTTTTTATACTCTTTTTTTTCGGAAAAACTAAGGGTTTGCTTTTTTTCCCGGTTGGATGATTGTTTCTCTTTAATAAACGGTTTTGAGCTTTTACGATCTGCTTTTTTCTGTTCTGTTTCTGCCAATTCAACCTGTTCTCTGTATTCATGATAAGTACCATGGTGATCGGTTATCTCACCACCCCCTTCAAATACAAAATAATGGTCCACCAGCTTATCCATAAAAAACCTGTCGTGGGATACAAGGATCAGGCAGCCGCTAAAATTCAGCAAAAAATCTTCAAGTTTGTTCAGCGTCAGAAGATCCAGATCGTTTGTGGGCTCATCAAGAATTAAAAAGTTAGGATTTTTCATCAGCACCTTCATCAAACCCAGCCGTCGCTTTTCCCCGCCGCTTAATTTGGCAACCGGTGTATATTGCATATTGGGCGTAAACATAAAATGCTCCAGAAACTGAGAGGCTGAGATACGGCTTCCGTCAGCAAGCTCTATCACCTCTGCAACTTCTTTTATAATATCTATCACGCGCATCTCTTCATCAAAATCAATTCCCTGCTGGCGGTAATGTCCAAATACTATAGTAGCCCCGGTATCAACCCCGCCGGAATCCGCCGGTTCTGTACCGGTTATGATATTCAGAAAGGTGCTTTTGCCAACCCCGTTTTTTCCGATGATGCCAATTCGCTCTCCTTTATTAAACGAATAGGAAAGGTTGTCCAGGATCACCAGGTCATCAAAATGTTTTGACACATTTTTCAGTTCCAGAACCTGCCCGCCGATCCGGCTCATACTGGCTACAAGTTTCAGTTCCTGATCTGCTTTTTTGGCCGTCGCTTTTTCCTTTGTTTTATGAAAAGCCTGAATGCGGGATTTTGATTTTGTGGTCCGCGCCTTTGGTGAACGCCTCATCCATTCCAGCTCTTTTTTCAGCAGTTGTCCGGCCTTGGCTGTCTCTGTTCGTTCAACCTCTTCGCGCTCAGCACGCTTTTCCAGGAAATAAGAATAGTTGCCTTTGTGGTGGTACAGGTTTCCGCCCTCCAGTTCTATAATATGGTTACACACCCGGTCAAGAAAGTACCTGTCATGAGTTACCATCAGCAGCGTGATATTGCTTTGCATAAGGTAACTTTCCAGCCACTCAATCATTTCGACATCCAGGTGGTTGGTGGGTTCATCCAGAATGAGTAGATCGGGATTATCGATCAGCACAAAGGCAAGAGCCACACGCTTTCGTTCCCCACCTGAAAGAGAATGAATGGACTGCTCAAGGTTGTAGATATTTAATTTTCCAAGCACCTGCTCCATTCGCTGCTCATAATCCCAGGCCTGGGTGGCATCCATCGCAGCGCTG
Organism: Balneolaceae bacterium; assembly: GCA_040882525.1. Lineage (GTDB taxonomy): Bacteria > Bacteroidota > Rhodothermia > Balneolales > Balneolaceae > Rhodohalobacter. Next base: position 32,188 of record JBBEBD010000068.1, read on the forward strand.
GCTTTCATAAATGCTTCCTGTGTCTGCTCATTAAAATCCGCAGCCTGTTCGTTTACCGCCTGTTCATATTGTTTAATAACCTGAACGGTTTCTGAATTTCCATGTGTAATAAACTCATAGATACTCATTGTTTCATCCAGGCGGGGCTCCTGTTCAAGATAGCCGATCCGTATTCCATTACGGATCATAACCTGGCCTTCATCGGGAGTTTCATTACCTGCAAGAATTTGTAGAAGTGTGGATTTACCGGTACCGTTTTGTGCTATAAGGGCGGTTTTATCCCCTTGAGAGATCCCAAACGTGAGATCCTGAAACAGCACTTTCATGCCATAATTTTTGGAAAGGTTTTCAGTAGAAAGAAAGGTCATTCGTTGTTGTATATCTATTTACTGCTTTATATGTTCCGGCGCAATACCTTCGTCTGAGGGTTTTTTTTCGCCTGACGAATTTCGGGAAACATGGTATTTCTTGAGATTATATCAAAACCAGCTCCGCCAATGAACAAGATAACGTTTCTCACTCATTGCTTTTTTGAAAAGTACCATGTTTATTCCCTACTCCATCCGGAATTCTGCACGATAGCGCGGTTCATTGTGTCGCTCAAGATAATAAACAAAAACCCCTTCCTCTTCATTTATCTTCATCATCCAAACATTTGTTGACGCTTCGGGAAGCATCTCTGCCGTTTCGGCGTTGGCTACAAAATATTGTGCTGAAGCTGTTCCATCATCATGTGCTATACCACCATAATTTGTTAAAGAGTGAGGAGTACCATCAGGATAGCGGTGATCGTGTTTTAACAGAAGATCATCCCCATAATAAGTAATGATCCAGGTCCTGGATTCATCCTCATTTACCCGGAAAGGTATTCTGATTTCATTCTCTTCACATTCCGCCACATTCATAAATAATTCAGCCCCGTACATCTCATGGTCAGGATCATCCGGATAAACCGAATCTCCTTCATAAGATTCACCACATAGTGTAGTCAGAGCCTCAAAAAAAGCATCTTTTGTATTTTCTGTGGTGAATGATTCTGTCTCTGAACAGGCTGAAAAAATAAGCAACGGAATAACGGAGTATATTTTTTTCATTTTTGAGTTTGATGAGTGTCCGGGCAGGTGACAACTTATTTGGTAATCCAGATGAGATTTAATTTCAGATAAAATGATCATTCAGCCGTTTAATTCAAAAAGTGTATCTTTCTTATTCAAATTTCTGAATCTATAATCAGCCAAAATGCCGAAGGAAGTAGAGTCTTATAAGCTCGGAAAAATACAGGTTACCATAACAGAATCAGAAGACCCAAACCGGCTTCAGGTGGATTGTAATGATGGCAGTTATCATTCCGAATTTAGCGTACGAAGGTACGAATATGATAACTACAAGCGCCACATGAACCAAAAAATTACCCTGGCTTATAAAAAGCAGTACGAATAGTTGATTTGTGTAGGTTGTAAATGTTTCAGAACAAGAAGTTCCCGGGAGCAGGAGAAAACCTGTACCCAATGGCAACAAAAACACCACGAACCTTTCAGGAAGTTCTGTAGTACCCTCCCCTGATGGCTGATACGGATTTTTCGAGCTCGAAGCCCATATACTGTAAACAATTTTATTTTTTTTGCCACAGAAAAACTGAAAAACAGAGAATGGCTTTCTCTGTGAAAATCTGTGCCTCAGTGGCAATTATCACTTGGCTAATTAATGTTTACCATAGTATTTAAATATAACGGGCTAACTACAAAATCAGCATTGCATCGCCAAAAGAATAAAACCTGTATTTCTTCCGAATGGCATGTTCGTAAACCCGGTGCATCTCATCAAACCCCATAAAGGCGGCAATCAGCATCAGCAAGGTGCTTTTGGGCAGATGAAAGTTTGTAATCAGATGATCCACAGTTTTAAATTTATACCCCGGAGTAATAAAAATATTCGTTTCACCGGTTGACGGAATAAACTTTCCATTTTCTTTCGGGACTGATTCCAGCACCCTTACACTGGTGGTTCCTACGGCGGTCAGATTTTTTGATGTATTCAGCAGTTCTGCCTGTTCTCTTGTGATCTGAAACCACTCGCTGTGCATAATATGATCCTCAATTCTCTCGGTTTTCACAGGTGCGAATGTGCCAAGTCCTACATGCAGTGTTACTTCTTTTTTTTGAATTCCTTCCTTCCCCAGTTTTGCCAGCAGTTCGGGGGTGAAGTGTAATCCTGCGGTGGGAGCAGCTTTACTTCCCAAATCTTTTGCAAACACGGTTTGATACCGGTCTGAAAGAGACTCATCCCTTTCTATATATGGCGGAAAAGGTGTGTGTTTATAAGGCTCCATAACCGGATCATCCAGGGAATGGCTTAATTCAATGGTTCGTATTCCATCATCCGCTGCAGAAAGTACTTTCGCTGAAAGTTGATCTGTAAGTTGAATGGTTTTCCCCGGTTTGAATTTTTTACCGGGACGTACCATCGCTTCCACTGTCCGGTTGTTTACGGCTTTGGTTACAAATATTTCTTTCGCTCCGCCATCAAACAACAGCCGGCACTTCTCAACTTTACTGTTATTCACTACTAATGAGGTTTCTTTCGGCAGGTAATGGCCTATGTTGTAAAAATAGTCATCTGATATGGCCTGGCGGGACCGGTCATAAACCAGCAGGCGGGAATGGTCACGCGGAGTAGCCGGTTTTTGAGCAATAAGCGTTTCCGGGAGATGATAATCAAAATCGTTGAGAGTGTACTGCAATGGATTCTTATTGATTATTGCGCTTGTAGATCAGTAGCAGTAAATCCTCATGAGGCTGATCTACTCTTGTTAATTATCTGCAAATACGCCAAGGGTTTTTTTCACTTCCGCAACTATTCCATCCGGCCCGATTCCCACCTCATCATGAAGTTCTCTCTGGGTTCCGTGCTCTATAATCCGGTCGGGAACACCCATAATTTTAACTGGAATTCCTGCGCCTTTGCCGGCTGCATATTCAGCCACGGCAGAGCCAAAGCCGCCAAGCTTGGTTCCATCTTCAATCGTGATGATATGATCATAACCCGCAAGGGCATAATCAATCAGCTCTGTATCAATGGGTTTCGCAAAACGCATATCAAAATGGCCGATGGAAATACCCTCTTCTTCAAGATGCATTGCAGCTTCTGTCACATAATTTCCGATCGGGCCAAAGCTTAAAACGGCGATCTTTTCTCCTTCTGAAAGAATTTTTCCTTTCCCGATTTCCATCTTCTCAAATCCTTCACGAACTTCCATCCCGGTGCTTCTCCCCCGGGGGTAACGAATAGCCCATGACGATTCGTTGTATTCGGCAGCGGTGTACATCATATCCCTCAGATCCTGTTCATGTAACGGAGAAGATATTACCATATTCGGTACCGCACGAAGGTAGGAAATATCGTACAGCCCATGATGTGTTGGTCCATCGGCACCGGCAATTCCCGCCCGGTCAATACAGAAGACAACCGGGAATTTCTGAATGGCCACATCATGAATCACCTGGTCATAGGCGCGTTGTAAAAATGTAGAATAGAGAGCTGCAAAAGGTTTTTTCCCTTCAGCGGCTAAACCTGCTGCAAAGGTAACCGCATGCTGTTCTGCAATGCCCACATCAAAAGAACGCTCAGGGAAGGTGTTCATCATCGGCCACAGGCTGGAACCGCTTGGCATAGCCGGCGTAATACCAACAATATTTTCATTTTTGGCAGCAAGTTCTACAAGCGCTTCTCCAAACACATCCTGGTACTTTGGTGCCGGTTTTTTCCCGTTTGAAACCGGTATTAAAGATTTTCCGGTAATTTTATCAAAAGGACTGTTTTGAGCGTGCCATTTAGTTTGTTCCCGTTCGGCCGGGGCGAATCCTTTTCCTTTTACTGTAACTATATGAAGTATTTTCGGGCCGGAAACAGTTCTCAAATCTTCCAGGTGGCGGCGAAGAGCATCCACATTATGCCCGTCTACCGGGCCGTAGTATTTAAAACCAAGTGCCTGAAAAAGTGCTCCCGGTGTTATGGCAGCTGTCACCGCCCGCTCCAGTTTGGATGCAACTTTGCGCATTTTGTCGCCTGCCGATTTAAAGTGTCCGAGCAGATCGTAAATTTCATCCCGAACCTTATTGTAGGTTTTACTGGTTGTAATCTCGGCAAGATATTCTTTCAGAGCGCCTACATTAGGATCAATCGACATATTATTATCGTTCAGCACAACCAGGATATCCGAATTAAGGGCACCAGCATTATTCATAGCTTCGAATGCCATTCCGCCTGTCATTGCACCATCGCCAATAACCGATACAATTTTCTTATCTGTTTTATTCAGATCCCGGGCGATTGCCATTCCCAGTCCCGCAGAAATTGATGTGCTTGAATGGCCCACTCCGAATGTATCGTATTCACTTTCACTGCGTTTCGGGAAGCCGGACAAGCCTTTATATTTTCGGTTTGTATGGAATTGTTCTCTCCGGCCGGTTAAAATCTTATGCCCGTATGCCTGGTGACCCACATCCCAGATCAGCATATCATCAGGAGTATTGTACGTGTAGTGCAGAGCAACTGTAAGTTCCACAACACCAAGGCTGGCACCAAAATGTCCGCCATGTACTGAAACCGTATCTATAATATATTCTCTTAACTCATCACAAACTTCCTGCAGCTGTGAGGGCTTTAACTTTTTAAGATCCGCTGGAGAATTAATGTTCTGAAGAAGAGGACCGGGTTTGGGCTTATAGCTATCCATATTCTTAATTTTCTTCCAAGTTGATGTTGCTTTCCTGGTCAATCTGTTCGATTTTCAATGCCGCATTTTCCAGTGTATGCGTACAAATTTTTGAAAGCTTTAATCCTTCTTCATAAAGATCAACAGACTCTTCAAGTGTAATTTCCTTGTTATTCAATTTTTCAACAATCGTTTCCAGCTTTTTTAAAGCTTCTTCAAAACCCGGACGTTCTTTATTGCTCATTTTAAAAAGTATTTAGGTATTCAACTCCCAAATTTACGTGAACTTATCACGACCGTCAAAAAATCTTTAAAAACTTACCAATCCAGTTTCTCAAAGCCACTTCCATTGGTATGATATCTGATTGCCCCCGTTAAGCTTGTATAGTTTTGCCTGTTGCCATATTTGTTCAACCTTTCTACAGTTTCTATACCGGGATGACCAAAATAGTTCCGGTAAGCCAGGGAAGCTACTGTAATATCCGGTTGTATATTGTCTATAAACCTTTCTGTTGAACTTGTATTGCTTGCGTGATGGCCCACTTTATAAATTTCTGACCTCAAAAAATCACCATACTTTTGCGCAATCTTGGCTTCCTGTTCTTTTTCCGCATCACCGCTGAAAAGCAGAGATGTGTTACCGTAAACAATCTTAAAAACCAGTGAATGATTATTCGGGTTTGAAGGAATCGCCCCGCCGGATTCCGGTCCCAAAACAAAAATTTTCACGGCTGGGTCTGCACTTATCATTTCCCCCTCCACCGGTTCTGAGACGGGAATTTGTTTACTTTTGGCCAGTTGCATGTATTGTTTATAAAGCTCTGAATCGTATTCATAGCTGCTCTGGTAAATATGATCAATCTGAACATTTTTGATAAGCGATGCCACTCCCCCGATGTGATCCGCATGAGGATGGGACAAAATTAATGCATCAATTTTTTTTACCCTTTCCGATTTCAGGTAAGGAATGAGCACCTGGTCTCCGCTGTTGCCCATCGGTGACCACCGGCCGGCATCAACCAGTATATGCCTGCCGTTTGGAGTCTTTATATGAGCAGCATCTCCCTGCCCAACATCGAGAAAAGTAATCTCCATATTTTGGTGAAATCCTTTTCTGATGGATAATTCTACCCAGTACAGGTTCATAGCCAGTAATAATACAGCCAGTATTTTCCATCTAATATTCGGAAGCCGTAATGCCGCAATTCCTGTGATTGCCACAGTCCAAATAAAAAAAAGGGATACCGGCTGGTGATTCAAAGTAATGTAACTTGCTTCAAGAGAGCCCAAAAATTCAGCGGTTGTTTGAATCCAGTCAAGAGAAAATTGTATGGGGATGACGGCTGCATCCACTACCGGCAGCTCAAAAGTACCCCCCAGTGAATAAACAAGTGCAGCCGGAACAGTCACTGATAGCAGGGGAACAACCAGCGCATTTGCAACAGGTCCGATGATTGAAAACTCACCAAAGTAATAAATCAGCAACGGAAACAAACCGGCCTGTACGACAACAGATACGATAATGATGGTCAAAAGCCCGCCTGCTTTTCCAAACCGGTACTTTGCAGGTATAAGACGCTGCGCTTCAGGCATAACCAACAGAATGATAAACACTGCTGAGAAGGAGAGCTGAAAACCCACATCAAAAAACTGCCGTGGGTTCATTAGCAACAACAGAATAGCCGCTATTGCGGTCAGGTTCACAGAGTTTCTTACCTTATGAAACAGCCTTCCATAAGTTAACAGCCATGCCATTAATGACGCCCTGCTTACCGAAGCACTGAATCCTGTGAGACCGGCATATCCTGTTAATATAAGAGTCAGCAGCAGCAGGCCGAGCCATTTTCCTTTTTTTGAGTGCCATAAATAAGGTATCAAAAGCCAGAAAGGCGCCACAATAAAACCCACATGCAGACCTGAAACAGCCATAATATGAGATAACCCGGCGCGCGAAAAATGTTGCTTCGTTTCCGGGGTTAGCTCTTCTTTATCACCTAATACAAGTGCTTTAACAAGAGAAGCATGTTCCCTGCTGAAAACTTTCTCAGTATTTTTATATATGGCAGTCCTCACTGTTTGCCAGCCAAACCGGAATTTATTTTCAGTGGAAAGAAGTGAATCCAGTTCGCCATGTGAAGCAATCTGTTGCTGATGCAGCCATCCGCCATAATCAAACTCATGCGGATTCCGCCGTTCAGGAAATTCGTAAAGCCTGATATGGGCTGCTATTTTTTGCCCGGTTTGTATGTCTTCCTGTCTATTACCATACAATCTCAATTTATAAGATTGTTTCCATATACCGCCTTCCGGGAACTCTGTTTCATCTACATTTACAATATAAACCGAACGCCCGGAACTGCTTGTGCCTGCACTTTCTGTTTCGCCTGAAATTTTAATGCTTTCCCAGGCATAGAGATGTATGGGTGAAGTTTTTTCTATAAATCTGTTTTGGCTGTATTCTCCCAGGACAAGCAGTGCCATCCCTGAACTGAAAATCAGAAGATGGTAACATACAATTGCCATACGGCTGGCTGCTAATGGATACTTTCTCCTAAATGGAAACTCAGAGATAATCCAAAGAACAACGAAACCTGCAAACAGGGGGAACAGTGAAGAAAGCTCCGGCTCAAAAAAATGTGCCGCGGAAATACCTGCAGCAAACACTGTTAGTATTCTTACAGCCGGAAACGAAGCGAAGGGAAACCGATATGATTGTAGCTGCCGCATATATGTAAGAACCGAAAACGCCGGATTACTTACAGTTGCAGGCTAATTCTGTCAGAAAAATTAAATTTCTTCTTTATTCAGCCCGATTTTTTTACAGAGTTCTGAAAGCTCTTTTTTCTCTGATTCTGATAATACACTGAATTCCGCTTTTATTTTTTCGAGGTGCTTTGGAAAAAAATCTTTAATAAAGGTTTCGCCTTTCCCGGTCAGATGAATAAGAACTGCCCGGCGGTCATTCGGATCTTTTTCTCTTTTTACATAACCGCAGCGTTCAAGATTATCAACCACCATAGTTACGTTTCCACCGCTTTTTAACAGTTTTTCTCCAATGGCCCTCTGGTTCAGCGGCCCGAGATGCAGCAGCGTTTCAAGTGTGCCGAACTGGCTTACGGTTAATCCCGCATCAGAAAGGTGCTTGTTTAAACGATTATTGAGCGATTCTGTAGCTCTCATTAATTTAATAAAAGCATTCAGAGTATTCTTTTCAGAAGGGTTTCCCTCAAAATGAGTTCCCATGGTGGTTTGTTAGGTTGTCATGCTTGTTGATACCAAATTATAAAAAACCTGTCAGATATCTTAGTTAGCTGTTAAACGTGCGAATTTTCGCTTTCCTACTTTTAGTGTCAGCTCTTCGCCGCCCCCGAAAGATACTTCAAAATTGGGATCGTTTATTTTCTCATCATCAAGAGTTACACCACCCTGTTTCATCATTCGTTTGGTTTCACCATTACTGGCTGTCATGTTTGCTTCAGAAATAATATCCAGAAGCCTGTGTGTTGAGCCGGCTTTATACTCTAAAACAGGCGCGTCTTCAGGAATGTCTTTATTTATAACCGTCTTCTCAAAATGTTTTCGGGCATTTTTTGCAGCTTCTTCTCCATGGTACATTCTTGCAATTGTAAATGCCAGCTGATGCTTGGTATTTCTGGGATCCGTTTTAACTCTCTCACTCAATTCTTTTAGTTCATCAGTTGGCACATCAGTTACCAGTTCAAAATATGGGTATATCATTTCATCTGGTATCGACAATGCCTTCCCGTACATTTCACTGGCAGGCTCATCAATCCCAATGTAGTTTTCGTAAGACTTACTCATTTTCATGGTTCCATCTGTTCCCACAAGAAGAGGCATCATCAGGCAAACCTGGGGGTCCTGACCGTCATCGCGCTGCAGGTCTCTGCCTACCAATAAATTGAATTTTTGATCCGTACCCCCGAGCTCTACATCCGATTTCAGGTAAACCGAATCCTGTCCCTGCGCCAGCGGATATAAAAATTCATGCAAGGAAATCGGCTCATTGTTCTGATAGCGTTTAGAAAAATCATCCCGTTCAATCATACGGGCAATGGTCAGTTTAGAACTGAGGCGGATTACATCTTCAAAACTCATCTTGCCAAGCCAGTCAGAATTATAAACGATTTCCGTTTTCTCCCGGTCTAAAATTTTACCCGCCTGATCAAGATAGGTTCGTGCATTTTCTTTTATTTCATCCATTGTTAAGGCCGGGCGGGTTTTATTTTGGCCGGTAGGATCTCCGATCAGCGCGGTAAAATCCCCAATAATTAAAATAATATGATGGCCCAGGTCCTGGAACTGTCTCAGTTTCCGAAGAATAACTGAATGGCCCAGGTGAAGATCCGGTCGGGTTGGATCACAGCCGAGTTTAATCCTCAGGGGACGATTATCTTTTTTTGATTTTTTAAGCTTATCAATAAGCTCCTGCTCAGGTACAATTTCAATTGTGCCTCTTTTTATAACAGCTAATTGTTCTTTAACCGAAGGAAAGCTCATGGTTCAGAATTTTCAAAAATTGGAAGGTTTTTAATTGGATTATTTTCTTCAATCGTTTTTTCTATCGTAGAAATAAAATCTTCAGCTCCCGGGTAAACAATGGCCACTGCATCAAAAACGGCCGGCGCCAGGTATATCACATACGAATATGAAATGGATTCTGACCTTGCCTCTTCACCAGGCAGATTAAAACCGGCCAGTAAAAGCAGCAGAGTACTGATAATAATTCCTGACTTTAAAACCCCGAAAGACAATCCTGCTATACGGTTTACAAAATTTATTTTAATAATCTCAAGAAACTTTTTGGCCGCATAGGCGATAAATTGCACTGCAGCAACAGTTACCACAAACAGGAAAATTCCTGCGGCTACGGTTGCATAATCAGGATTGTCAAAAAAGGCTGCAAAGAGTGGAGAAACAGCATGCATATATTCAAAGGTGATGAATACGGCAAGGATAATACCGACAATACTCAATACTTCTTTAATAATGCCATTTACAAAACCACGGTAGGCAAAATACCCAATGGGAAGAATGATAAAGAAGTCGAGCAGGTTCATGCCGTTAGCTGGATAGTTCTTCTTTCACTACTCTGCTTACCACAGATCCATCCGCTTTTCCTTTGAGCTGTTCCATTAATGCGCCCATCACTTTTCCCATATCGGCCATTGTGGAAGCACCTGTTTTTTCGATCTGTTCCCGGGCAGCTTCTCTTACCTCTTCTTCACTGAGCATTTCAGGAAGGTATGACTCAATAACCTTTAGCTCATTTTCTTCTTTTTCTGCCAGATCCTGCCGGCCCCCGGTTTCAAATTGTTCAATAGATTCTTTTCGCTGCTTGGCGGCTTTCATCAGCACTTCAACAACCTGTTCGTCAGTTATATCGGCTTCTCCACCGGTTCTTTCACTAATTTCTTTCTCAAGAATTTTGGCTTTCATAGACCGGAGCACCCGAAGACGGTCGGCTTCTCTTGCTTTCATAGCCGATTTTAAATCGTTTAATATTTTCTCTTTAATACTCATATTATATCCTTTTTTCCTGAAATTATTTAAATCAAGCGGAATGCGTGGGTACCTGTTCAAAATGTAAGCAAAAAAAAAGGTTCCATCTGTTATAGATGCAACCTTATATAAAGATACTGAATAAGTTACGACTTATTTTTCTGAATAAAGTCTTTAACTCCTTCCTGGTCCATCATTGTTTCTTTGAAGGCAAATTTTCCACGCGCGTTCTTTGTGGAGATAATAACCTTTGCCATCTTCCGGTGCGATGCTTTCAGCGCCTGCGCTTCATCACCAAATGCTTGTTTTTTAGCCATGATAAATTACCTGTTATTTGATTTCCTTATGAACGGTATGTTTGCGAAGTACCGGGTTATATTTTTTCAACTCCAGCCGGTCAGTAGTGTTTCTGCGATTTTTCATCGTAACATACCGGGAGCTTCCGGGTTTTTCGGTACATTCAAGAATGACCTGTATGCGATTGCCTTTTGCCATAATTTATACCTCTTTTAACATTGTGCCTTTTTTCCTGGCATCTTTCAAAACAGCAGAAATTCCTTTCTTGTTGATTGTGCGAAGAGTTTTAGCAGTTACTTTCAACGTAACCCACCGGTCTTCTTCGGGGATATAAAACCGCCGTTTTTTAAGATTCAATTGAAAACGGTGTTTTGTTTTGTTATTCGATTTAGACGATCGATAACCATTTAGCGGCTTTTTACCAGTGATATCGTCTTTACGTGCCATGATCTTACTTTTTTGCTGATATTTTTGATAGACTCCAAAATTACCGCTAAAACTTTTTAAATTCAATCCTCTTTTAAATAATCATTTTCTTATGTTCTTATCAGTCGCTGATAACAAAAAATGCCTTTCTTAAAAATTACCAGAATCAGCCATGCTAAGCTATCTCCAAATTCGGCAATAAAAACCATTCCTTTTTTTGATTTTGCCTTTACAAGCCCTATTTTCCAGCGTCTAAGTGGCTATTAAAATTATTACTCAACCCTATTATATGGCTCAGAAAAAATCCTCAGACTACAAAGCATCAAATATTCAGGTTTTAGAAGGACTTGAGGCCGTCCGAAAACGCCCCTCCATGTATATTGGAGATACTGCACAGCGCGGACTCCATCACCTGATTAACGAAGTTGTTGATAATTCCATTGACGAGGCCCTTGCGGGGTACTGCGATTATATTAAAGTCCTTATTCATGATGACGGAGCTATTACCATCTCAGACAACGGCCGCGGCATTCCCGTTGATATGCATTCTAAGTTAAATTTGCCTGCTGTTGAAGTTGTTCTTACCAAACTGCATGCCGGTGGAAAGTTTGATAAAGATTCCTATAAAGTATCCGGCGGTTTGCACGGTGTGGGTGTAAGTTGTGTAAACGCCCTGTCTATAGAATTCAAAGCCGAAATTCATCGTGACGGAAAAATATATGTGATGGAATTTGAAAGGGGGGCTACAAAAGTTCCCCTGAAAGAAACCGGAAAATCAAAAGAGACCGGAACAACCATACGCTTTAAGCCTGATAAGGAGATTTTTACCCAGACTACCGATTTTAAGTTCGATATTATTGCCGACCGCATGCGCGAACTTGCCTTTCTGAATCCCCAGATCACGGTTGAAATTATTGATGAAAGGGTTGATGAGGAAGACGAAGAGGATAAAAAAGTTACCTTCCATTTTGCCGGCGGCGTTAAAGACTTTGTACGGTACCTGGATGAAAGCCGTGAATCTTTTATGGCCGAGCCTATTTATGTGGAGGGGGAAATTGAGAATGTGCCGGTTGAACTTGCCATGCAATACAATAGTACCTATACCGAAAATGTGCATTCTTATGTAAACAATATTAATACGCGTGAAGGCGGAACCCATATATCCGGTTTCCGCAGGGCACTTACCCGCTGCTTTAAAAACTACGCTGAAAAAAATAAGATCATAAAAGCGAACAGCAAAATTCAGATTTCAGGGGAAGATTTCCGCGAAGGGATGACCTGCGTTCTAAGTGTGAAAGTTGCCGAGCCCCAGTTTGAAGGACAAACCAAAACGAAACTTGGTAATTCTGAAGTTCAAAGTGCTGTTGAAGTTATTGTTTATGAAAAACTCAATGATTTCCTGGAGCAGAATCCGAAAATAGCCAGGAAAATACTTGATAAGGTTGTAGTCGCCGCTGAGGCCCGTGAAGCAGCCCGTAAAGCGCGGCAGCTCATCCAGCGCAAAAGTGTTATGAGCGGAGGCGGCCTTCCCGGAAAACTGGCTGATTGCTCCATCAAAGATCCTGAACATTCTGAGGTATACCTGGTGGAGGGAGATTCTGCCGGTGGTTCTGCCAAGATGGGACGGAACCGGAGTTTCCAGGCTATTCTCCCTCTTCGCGGAAAAATCCTGAATGTGGAAAAAGCCAAGATTAACAAGATCCTGGAGAATAAGGAAATTCAGGCAATGATTACTGCACTGGGTACCGGCGTGGGACATGAAGAAGAATTCGAAATAGAGAAATTACGGTATCATAAGATCATTATTATGACGGATGCCGATGTGGATGGATCTCATATCCGGACACTGTTACTCACTTTCTTTTTCAGGTATATGCACCCGCTTGTAGAACACGGGCATATTTTTATTGCAACACCTCCACTGTACAGAATTACATCCACCCGCGGACAACTGCAATATGCGTGGGATGATGACACCCGCGATAAAATCATCCGTGAACTTCGGAAATCAAAAAAGAAATTTGATGTTTCCCGTTACAAAGGACTGGGCGAGATGAATCCTGAGCAACTTTGGGAAACCACTATGGATCCGGAAACCCGTACTCTGCAACAGGTAACTGTAGAAAATGCCGCTGCAGCCGATAAAATGTTTTCAACCCTGATGGGTGACGATGTTGAACCCCGCCGGGCTTTCATTGAGAAAAATTCGAAATACGCACAACTCGATATTTAATAACCGAACGACAGTGAAAAGGGCAAATTAAAAACTTTTTACCTGAACACTGCCTTTTCACGATCTCACTACCAGACTCATTACTCAACAACTCTAAGGAATGGCCAGAGAAAAAATTATACCGATTACAATTGAAAATGAGATGCAGTCATCATACATCGATTACTCGATGTCTGTTATTGTATCCCGTGCACTCCCTGATGTTCGTGACGGATTAAAACCGGTACACAGAAGAGCTCTCTATGGAATGAGTGACCTGGGAATGCTTCATAACCGTAATTATAAAAAGAGTGCCAGAATTGTTGGTGAAGTATTAGGTAAGTACCATCCGCATGGAGACACGGCTGTATATGATTCTATTGTCCGGATGGTCCAGGAGTTTTCACTGCGATACCCGCTGGTTGACGGCCAGGGAAATTTCGGTTCTGTTGATGGTGACTCAGCAGCGGCCATGCGTTATACTGAGGTCCGGATGCAGCGTATTGCAGAAGAGCTTCTTACAGATATCAACAAAGAAACGGTTGATTACCAAACCAACTTTGATGATACACTGATGGAACCAACCGTTCTGCCATCGATGCTGCCCAACCTTTTGCTGAACGGAGCCTCCGGGATTGCCGTGGGAATGGCTACTAATATGCCGCCGCATAATCTCACCGAGGTGGTAGATGGCACTGTTGCCTATATCGATAATCCTGATATAGAAGTAAAAGAACTTATGAAGCATATTACCGCGCCTGATTTCCCAACCGGCGGTATTATCTATGGTTATGAAGGTGTGAAAGAAGCTTATGAAACCGGGCGGGGCAAAATAACCATGCGTGCCCGTGCCAATGTTGAAGAGCTCCGCAATGCACGCGAACAAATTGTGGTTACCGAAATTCCCTACCAGGTAAATAAGGCAACCCTTATTGAAAAAGTTGCCGACCTCGTTCATAACGAAAAAATTACCGATATCTCAGAAATTCGTGATGAATCGGATCGCGACGGAATGCGAATTGTAATTATCCTGAAACGTGGCGCCAATACCGGGATTGTTCTGAACCAGCTTTATAAATATACCCAGATGCAGCAAACTTTCGGGGTGATTAACCTGGCTCTTGTAAAAGGACGTCCGAAAGTTATGGCCCTGAAAGAACTGATTCAGAGGTTTATTGAACACCGGGTTGAGGTGATCATTCGCCGTACGATTTATGATCTTGACCAGGCAGAATCCCGGGCACATATATTAGAAGGATTAAAAATCGCTCTTGATAACCTTGATGAAGTTATTAAAACCATTCGGGCGGCAAACAATCCACAGGAAGCAAATGAACAGTTACGTAAGAAATTCGCGCTTACGGATCTTCAGGCCAAAGCCATCCTGGATATGCGCCTCCAGAAACTGACCGGTCTGGAAAGAGAAAAAATAGACCAGGAATATCGTGATATCGTTGATAAGATTGCTGAATACAGGAATATCCTTTCTGACAGATCAATACAGAATGAAATTATTAAACAGGAATTGCTGGAACTAAAAGATCGGTACGGCGATGAGCGGCGAACTCAAATTGTTTACTCTGCCGAGGATTTCAGCATTGAAGATATGATTGCCGATGAGGATGTAGTGGTTACTATATCAAATAAAGGGTTTATCAAACGAATGCCCGTCAGTGGTTACCGCAGACAGCGGCGGGGCGGAAAAGGTATGAAAGGCACAACCACCAAAGATGATGAATATGTAGAACATCTTTTTGTAGCTACCAATCATAACTATATTCTCTTCTTTACTGAAAAGGGAAATTGTTACTGGCTGAAGGTATATGAAATTCCGGAAGGCTCCAGGCTTTCACGCGGCCGGGCGATTGTCAATATGATTGACATCCAGAAAGAGGACCGGATCGTTACTTTTGTTCCCGTTAAAACTCTGGATGATGAAGAATACATCAAAAAACATTCTATTTTGATGTCCACTCAAAAAGGTCAGGTCAAGAAAACATCACTGGAAGCTTACAGCCGTCCGCGGCGTGACGGAATTATAGCTATCAACATTAAAGATAGCGACCGGTTACTAGGCGCTGCACTTACCGATGGCGACAGCAGTATTATTCTTGCCAATAAAAAAGGACGCGCTATACGATTCCATGAAAGTGATGCCCGTGAGATGGGTCGGAATACTTCGGGAGTGCGTGGTATGACTCTCGGTAAAGATGACGAGCTTGTGGATATGGTTGTTATTAAAAATACCCATGAAGCCACAGTTCTTGCTATATCTGAAAACGGGTATGGAAAACGGTCAATGGTAGATGATTACCGTGAACAGAGCCGCGGAGGTAAAGGTGTGATCACTCTTAAAATTACCCCAAAAACCGGAAACTTAATTGCCCTGAAAGAAGTCTCTGATAAAGATGACCTGATGGTGATTACAGAGCGTGGCAAAGTTATCCGCATGCAGGTGAAAGGTATTCGTACCATGGGAAGAAACACCCAGGGCGTTCGGATTATGAGACTTGATGAAGATGGAAAAATCGGAGCGGTAACCAGGGTTGTCAATGAAGATGAGGATGAATCTGACGTTCCGGTTGTAGAGTAAAACTAATTATAAGTTTGGGTAAAAAATCTCCCCTTGAGGGGAGTCCTCCCGATGCTTTTTCGGGAGGGAGGGGTGTAAAATCCCTGTTCGCTCTCAGGTCATTTCTCCCCAACCAAAAGCCCTACTAAATACTGGTGTACAAAAAAGCTCCGGAGCAAGAGCCATTTTTTATACCCCTATTCATCAAAACCCGGCCTTATAAATTTATGTACATCCGGAAATGTCTTTTGAATTCCATTCCTTATTTTTTCAAGCATAACCAGAAGGTTCAGAATTTCATCTTCCTGTTCCGGAAAATTTTGGAATATCCCGCTCCAGCCCGATATCGATCTTTCCACACCAACCAGTGCTACCTTCGCTGAACCGTTCATATCATTCTGAATGAAATCCTCATACTCAGGATTCGGATCGCCATTCATTAAAGCCCTTTTTATTTTTATATGAATCTGGAATGTATACCACTGTATCACTTCCATGTAGTCGGACATCTTCAAAAATTCTTTCTCTGTTTTTTCGGGAGTAATATTCAGTTCAGCCTTTTTTTGAAATTCTTTCTGTTTTTCTTCAATAGCTTTTTCATTGTTTTCAAACCACAACCGGTTCACATCAATATATTTCCGGCTTAGTTTTGCAAGGATATGACTATCAGCTTTCTGTTCTAACTTCACTCTTTCTTTCTTAAAATCTTCCTTATCTAATTCATTTAAATCTATTTCGTGTTCTTCCGCCATGTCCATGATAAGCTCCATGGTCAGGGTCATCACATCCCCCATTTTATTCCAGAACTCATTACTTCTGAGATCATTCTCAACATTGTTCCCTTTTTCATCTTTTTCCTCCATTGCAAAGACACTGCATTTTGATGTAAAGGGACACCTTTCGCACCAGCGGTCGCAGTAGTTATAGATTCCGGGAATAAAACGGTCTTCATTTTCTTCAAAAAATCTGAGGAACTCTTCTTTATCCATAATCTAATCTTTGCTTTTACTTGTATGAACGCTACAATTAAAATTCCTTACACTTTTTTTTGAACCTGATCTTTTTTTCTTGTTAGAGTGTTTTAATAGCTATTCATTTACCGGGTTTATTAATCGGTTTCTTCCATGAACCATTTTTTTAAGATCTCAAATAATACATGCCTGTTGAATAATAGGACTGACATTTTTAAATATTCACTTTCTACAGTAGAAAGTTTGAAAAAGATTATTGCTCACTGATTAGTTTACTTTTTTATTTTTTATTGTATGAGGGATACAAAATAAATACCTGAATTATAAAACAGATCTTAAATATCCTGCTTCTGTTTTCATAAATTTTCATCTTCTAATCCAAATTTGCAAAAACTATACCTAACAATTCGTCGGTTTATTTTTTCTTTTACAAAAGTTTCCTTCCAATGGTAAAACCATTCATCTCTTTTTTTCTGATCTTATAAAAGATTACTGGAACCCGTTGGGTACTTTCTTTTGAAATCAGAAAAGATTTACAAATTCATATAGACATTGTAGGTTAGCTACAATAAATAAAACATCTATCAGCTTTTGCCTGTCTTCTTTTACTATTCCTGATCTTTCTCCAATGATTCTCTGGACAGGATACTTGATATCAAAAAAAGAAACTCAGTGACTATCCCCTGGATCCGGAATTCCTGCACTGCTGACTGCCGCACAATATCTGACTTCCGAGGTTTAAAAAACTTTCACTTGACTGGTATACCACAGAAATTATCATGGATCAGTTCACACCTTCTTCTTTAATTTCTGTTAACATTTCCTGCAGAATTTTTTCCCTTTTGGTTTTTAATTCCTGAGGCGAGTTTATTTTAATTTTATTCCCAAACTGAAGCAGCCATTGATTGATATAATCCAGATTATCAAAATAAAAGGACACCTTAATTTTTTTATCCGTTAAAGGTGTTTGCTTAAATATTTTCGTTGGGAGATTGGCTTTAAACGCGCGAACTGCTGTTTCTTCAACCTGCACCTCAATTAAATGCCCGGACTCGTCAGAACGGAAAATTAACCCCTCTACGTTCAATTTTTCATTTTCTTCAAAAAATTGCTCCTCAATCTTCAAATCACTCACTCTATCGAGTACAAAATTGCGAATGTCTTTTCTTTTATGTGAATATCCAATCAGGTTCCAGTGATCCCGGTAAAAAACCAGCAAGTATGGATCCACTTTTCTGATGGTAATTTTTTGATCGCTTTTACTTTGGTATGAAAATGTTATCGCTTTTTTTTGTGAAATTGCACTGCTGACCAGGTACCAGTTTCCACCCTCTTTTTTTTCGGAACCGAAATGAAGAAAGGGATCTACAATGGTGCGATTATCCAAAGATTCCATGAACTCTTTCAGTTCAACAGGCAGAACATTTTTTATTTTCAGCTCAACTCCTTTCGCGTCATCCACAAGCATTTTATCTACCTGGGACTTCACAAAATTCAGGCCCACCATAATCGTTGCAAGTTCTCTCGATGAAAACATTAACGGCGGCACTTTATAACCTTCCATAATTCCATAGCCGCTGTATTGATCCCACGTCACCGGTACATTCAAATCAGAAAGGACATTAAAATCCCGGAAGATGGTACGGCGGCTCACACCAAACATTTCAGCAAGCTGATCTACAGTCAGTTTTTTTTTAGAATCCTGGAGCATCAGGATCATTTTCATTCTTCGTTCAGAACTTTTCAGACGGCTCATATACGGATATTTTTATAGTTATATCCCAATGATATACATCTGGTACAATAAAGAAAAGGATGGAATTTTGCTGATTTTCCGAGATAGATTTCATTGAAGGCCGGGAAAAGATCTCATGTTTTGTATGAGCCGAAATGAATTCGCTACACTTCTTCAAAAAATCACCGGCCATGATAAATACCCTCTTTTCCCCGCATACGGATATCTTCGAGGGCGAAATTATATTTATATGGAGAGTGTCCCTCCATCGTTACGGAAGAAATGGGAGATTCTCCCCTTGAGGGGAGTACCGCCTTTAGGCGGGGAGGGGTGTTTGTAGTGCCTTAGAATCAATAAATTGAATACGGGTCGAAACACTCATAGGGTCATCCCTTCCGAAGTATCGGAATGTCGCAAATGACACCACCTGCTCATTTGTTCGCTTCCCCCCTTCTCCCAGGGGATCCCATTGGGGAAAGGGGGGCTTTTTACTTCCTAAACCTTATATCTCGAACTCACTTTATTTATCACAGCGGGTTCTGCTTGCACTCGTTTCTTATTATCTCTCAATTTTCACCAAACCCTTTCCTTCATAAAAGGGTTCTTCATCCCCGAAATTAAATTCATAAATCGTGGCATTCAGCCCTTTTCCGGATTTTTTAATCTCCTCCAGGGCACCATCCACCCCCTTCCACATGATAATTGTTTTCCAGGGCTTGCTTCCCAGAAGCCGTAACAGATCAGGGATTTTAAAAGCATGTTTTGTCACAATACCCGTGCCCTTTTCAATCTCCGCGAGCGAAATACTTTTCGAAATCACCCCCACATTTTTCAAGCCAAGTGTATTGATGATCTGCGAAGCAGCAGTCATCTTTTTCTTAACATTATCATTCAACAACCAGGAAATGTTCTTCCGGCAGATCGCCAGAGGGATGCCGGGAAGTCCGCCGCCGGACCCAGAATCAATCCATTTGCTATGTTTTGAAACTAAATCAAGAGGTAAGGGAAGAAGAGAATGCACCACATGTTCGCGAAGTGTTTCACGTGAAACAGTACGGCTGATCAGATTAATTTTTTTATTCCAGCCCAATAGTTCATCAATATAGGCCTCCAGTTCATTTTCATTTTCCCGGAATACCTCTCTTCCTTTGAGCAAAATTTCCCGGTTTACTTGAATTTGCTGAACCTGATGTTTCACGTGAAACAATTTAGTTTTTTAAATAAACCATGAGTACAGCCACATCACTGGCTGACACACCACTGATTCTGGATGCCTGACCGATGGTTTCCGGTTTAATTTTTTCCAGCTTTTGACGCCCTTCCGCTGAAAGGCTTTTGATTTTGGCATAATCAATTTTAAGTGGGATAGCTGAATTTTCTTTTTGATTCAGCTCCTCAACCATTTCAAATTCACGCTTTATATATCCATCATATTTAATCTGAATTTCCACCTGTTCGATTACATATTTATTCGTTGTGATCTCCCGGATTTTCGCAGCCAGTTCAGGGTCTGCATCCAGTAAATTCTGAAGGTGGATTTCAGGGCGCGGTATTAGTGTTTTTGCTTTTACCGGTTGTGATAGCGGAGTTGTTCCACGTGATTCGAGCATGGGATCCATCCTTTCAGGCTGGACGGCATAAGAGCTGATCAAATCATAAAGCTGATCAATTTCTTTTTTCTTTTGAACGAATTGTTCATAGCGAATGTCTCCAACAAGACCAATCCTTCTTCCCAGTTCAGTCAGACGCAAATCGGCATTATCCTGGCGGAGTAAAATTCGATGTTCGGCCCTGGATGTAAACATCCTGTAAGGTTCTTCAGTCCCTTTATTGATAAGATCATCGATCAAAACTCCTATATACCCTTCGGATCGCTTTACGGTAAACGCTGCTTTCTCCTGGTAAAAAAGTGCTGAATTGATTCCGGCAATCAGACCCTGACAGGCAGCTTCTTCATACCCGGTTGTACCATTTATCTGACCCGCAAAAAAGAGGCCCTTTACCCTCTTGGTTTCGAGACTTCGCTTCACCTGGTATGGAGGAAAATAATCATACTCAATAGCATAACCGGGACGCAGCATAACGGCTTCCTCAAAACCGCGAATGGTTCGCAATGCATTATACTGAACATCTTCAGGCAGAGAAGTTGAAAATCCATTCAGGTACATTTCATAGGTATTCCACCCTTCCGGTTCCAGGAAAAGCTGGTGCCGGTCTTTATCTGCGAAACGATTAATTTTGTCCTCAATGCTCGGGCAATAGCGCGGGCCAATAGATTTAATCCGGCCGTTGAACATCGGACTTCGGTCGAAACCTGTTTTTAGCATTTCATGAACTTCTTCATTCGTGTATCCTATCCAGCAGGTTAATTGTTCATCCACTGTTGGAAGCCGATCGGTCATGAAAGAAAAAGGACCAGGATTCTCATCACCATATTGAACTTCTAACTTAGAATAATCAACAGAACGCCCATCGATTCTCGGAGGTGTTCCTGTTTTCAATCGGCCGATTTCAAAACCCAGTTTTTCCAGGGAAGCAGAAACCCCAACCGAAGCACGTTCTCCGGACCGCCCTCCTCCAAACTGGCTTTCCCCGATATGAATGGTTCCGTTCAGAAATGTACCACTGGTTAAAACAACAGATTTGCATTGAAAGGTCTGACCGGTCTGGGTTTTTACACCCGTAATTATTTTACCATCTTCATCGGTAAGAATATCCGTAACATTATCCTGCCGAAAGTGAAGGTTTGGAATTGCTTCAAGCTGTTCACGCATTTTCTGTGAATAGAGAGAGCGGTCGCTTTGGCATCTGGGGCTCCACATAGCCGGGCCTTTACTTCTGTTCAGCATGCGAAACTGTACACCACTTTGGTCGCTGACAATTCCACTTAGCCCGCCAAGTGCATCGATCTCTCTAACCAGTTGTCCTTTAGCAACACCACCCATAGCCGGATTGCAGGACATTTTAGCAACCGCGTCAAGATTCATGGTTATTAACAGGGTTTTCGCTCCCATATTTGCAGCCGCGCCTGCAGCTTCGCTGCCAGCGTGACCTGCCCCTACAACAATTACATCATATGAGGGGTATAAACTTTTCATAAAATATTGATTTTATTTAATTAACCTACTTATTAATGAATTTGCTAACAGAAAACTAAAAGATATCGCTTTATTCTGAATATATAAACGGCATCAAATTGTGTTTTGATTAACTAAAATGCAGTTCTGTAATCTTATTCAGACATGGTATTTTTTAATACTGTGTCAAAACCTGAATATTGTAAAAAACTTCAGAGCAGCTCCTGCATTTCTTACCGTTTCGGGAAATGCCATGTCTTTGCTCTGGCTCAAATCTTCTCAGACATGGTATTTCTTGACACTATATCCAGGCTTGATAATGCAAAAAAATTCAGAACAGCTCCTGCATTTCTTACCGTTTCGAGAAATACCATGTCTTTGATCCGGCCTGTAAATTGTAGTCAGATTTATACTATCCAGAATTCATGAACAGACAGGCTGAATCAATTTAAATGGTTCAGTCACTATATAAAGTATTCAGTTGTTTTGAAGTGATGATGAAACCAAGCAATTTAATTTGCGTCTGTTTGGTAAGTTGAGTTTTTATATTGAGAAACTCCTACTCCATGATTCTCAGTATCTGTAGAATAATTGAAATACCCGCTGCAATTGCCATGATATACGGAAAGGTGAATTCGGTGAAAGAAACATCTTTAATGATATAAGCTATATTTGCTTTCAACCTACTCATTTTTATTTCTGAGTAAGGAATAATTAATTTATCAAAATGTAGTCTGTCTCCTGAACCATCGAAACGTTCAACTGGTATTAAAAATCCCTCTTTTACAGGTGTAGCATCTAAAAATGATTCAGGTCTTTTCTTCTCCTGGTGTTTTAAACCCTCTTTATATAGTCCAATTTTTATTGCATGCTTATCAATGAGATTTGAAGAATGTTTTTGCAACACCTGTAGGTATACTTCTGATGTAAGTCTTGTATTATATTTCAAACGTGTTTTTTGATAAAATATCCATACAAAATATGTCCAAATTAAGACAACGCTCAAGTTTATAAACCAATCTTCACTTCAGCAATATTCCCAAGAATATTTACTTCTGTAATCGTTACATCAACAAAAGAGCTTGCAATAATCAAGAAGCTCAATATCAAAAGGTACGTTTTCTCCCTTCCGGTTTCATTTGGTGAATCCATTGCATTATTCATTTAATGTAAGCTAAGACTTTAGCATAATTCATTCATTATTGCAAAGATACTCCTTCCCTGCCGTCAAATTTGGTAAAAGAAGCTTACAGTTGGAAGTTCTATAATTTTAAGGCGTGATACATTAGCATCAGGGACAGGCGTTCTAACCGATAATGATTTTTTTCATGTCTATCTCTCCATCAATAACTTGTTCCATAACCCTGCGGCTCTTCATCCTCTTCAACCAGTTTTCAGCTTTTATGGCTTCGGTTTTACTTG
>JBBEBD010000069.1:0-1691 GCA_040882525.1 Balneolaceae bacterium
TAAACTCTATCCTTTGCCGGGGATTTAATAAATTGACTCCCGTTCATCATCCATACTAAAATGAAACTCATACGTGCACTCATTCAGATATAGTCAGATTGGCTGTTGCTTTGTCCTGATTCTCATTCCGCTTCTTTGGTTCTCCCCGGGAGCAAAAGCGCAAACGGATCCGCCGCGGGCCACTCTGAAAGGCTGGGCAGATTACAATAATCTTTTTATCAAAGACCGGGCACATAACACCGGGGGTTACTATTACGACAGGGGCCTGTTCCGGTGGTACACGCACGAAATGGGGCCTGAGTATGATGGAGATATTTTTGCCATGCGGTTTACACTGTTTGATGATTACAAATGGGCTCAAACAGAAAACGGCTACCGGACAGCTTTTGGAAGTATCAATACACCTGATTTCTCCGTAATCGGATCATTAAAAAACCAGGTGGATGTCAGTAATAAAGGATTTTTCACGATCGAAGCAACCCAGCAGGAAGACCGGCGGGCACAGCGGGTTCTTTTCAACCTGGGATATACTCACCGGTTTAATAACCTTCACCGGGCCGGATTTAAGCATACCCTCAGCCAGAGAAAAACGGATATTGACGCGACACTATTTTACCGCTATGGAAACCGGAACCGGGGTACGATAACGGCAGAATTTACATTTCTCGACTGGTTTAATAACATTGCCAGCGACCTGGCCCTGCACCGGAAAAGTGACTATGAAGTGCGGCACGTTTATTCAAAGCAGCCATATCTCTACTCCCTGCAGCTCGAGAGTCCGCGTATCGGGATCTTCCGGGGAGAAGCAGTGGCATCCATCCAGCCGCAGTCAACTGCCCGTGTGAACCGAAAAGACGCCGCTGAAGAAGATTTTATTTTGCATGACTGGGTGAATTACCAGGGCGCCCTGCTTGAGTTTGAGTTTCAAGGAGTGACAGGGGGAGCCATTTACCAGCGGATATTTGCGAGAATGAAACGTGAACCTGCAGAAAACTCTGAGTACGAACCGGACTACGGTAACCGGCAGCTCCAGACCCGGTGGGGTTTTTATGCAGCTTACCAGTGGAAAAAACTGGGATTAGAACAATGGTTCTGGATCGAACGGAACCGCGATCAGCAGATTGATCATAATCCGGCAGCTTACCGGCAGCAGGACCCTTATGCGGGCAGCCGGTACCCGTTTGATTTTAATGAAGTGCACCGGTGGAATAAAACGCGGCTCTATTTTGACCCGGGAGATAAAGGCCTCACAGCTTATCTTGAACATAACGGGGACTGGCGGGATCTTGCCCCCGGAAGAGATCTTGCAGATGAATTTAAGGCGTATAATTACCGCATATATTATGACAATCACATAGAATCCCGTAATGAAAAATTTACGTTCAGCCTTGGGTATCGCTTCTCTGAAAACTTTTATTTTTTATTAGGAGCCTCAATTGATATAGACGGGGATGTGATCAACGGATTTGACCAGCAGCGTGGTGAAGGCGTGGTATCCCGATTTGACGGAGGGTTTACCCGGATGTTTTTGTCGTGGTAAAAGGGGTAACCGCAGAGGCGCGGAGAACGCGAAGTATAGGTTTCAGCTGTCAGTCGTCAGCTATCTGGATTCAGGAAAACAAAGGACAGCCCTGTAAGGGCGAAAGAACATAGCCCCGGGCAAATCCGCGACAGCGGGTGCCGCCCGGGGT
>JBBEBD010000070.1:0-54118 GCA_040882525.1 Balneolaceae bacterium
CCGTGACAGCGGCCGATGGAAGCACCATCCTGCTTATCGCACGCAATAATGACTCTCCAAAATGGTTTCGGGTAATCAATTCAAATTAAGGCTGAAAAATAGTGCTGAATTCACCGACAATCAAAATATCATCCCGGAGCCCCCATATGGCATTCAGGTTCTGC
Organism: Balneolaceae bacterium; assembly: GCA_040882525.1. Classification (GTDB taxonomy): domain Bacteria; phylum Bacteroidota; class Rhodothermia; order Balneolales; family Balneolaceae; genus Rhodohalobacter. Next base: position 165 of record JBBEBD010000070.1, read on the forward strand.
GTGACCGGTGATTTTTTTTGTCTCCAGTCTGATCCGTCAAAATGAAGAATGGTTCCATTTGTTCCTACTGCATAAACATTGTTTTTTGAGGAACCCCAAATTCCATACAGTCCTTTATTGTTCGGGCTAAACATTGGCAGCCATTCTTCACCATCATAAAACAGGATCGTTCCCGCAGAACCTGCAGCAAAAACGTCTGATGGCGAACTGCCCCACACTGTATAAAGTGGTGGTTTCCCGGAAGCAATTTCCTTCCATTCCGTGCCGCTGTAATGAAGAATGGTTCCGGCTGCACTCACAGAGAAAATATTCACACCGGAAGTTCCCCATATACTGTTGAGCCTGTCATCCGAAGGAGTTTCCATCATCCGCCATTCACTGCCATTGAATTGAAGAATTTCTCCATCTGAACCTGCGGCATAAATAATTTCAGCTGAAATACCCCAAATACTATTCAAATTTCCCGAAGCAGGATTTTCCACTTCAGACCAATCCGATCCATTGTAATGCAGTATTACAGCATCCTTTCCTACAGCAAATATGTTGTCGGATGAGCTTCCCCATATATCATTTAAATCTGTTGAAGTATTACTATTCATCTGTTTCCAATCGGAGCCATTGTAATGAAGAATAGTGCCTGCAGTACCCGCCACAAAAACGTTGTTTCCTGAAGTAGCCCATATTCCGTTAAGTCCTTCCCTTGGCCAGTTTTCGGGAATAACGCTCTGGGTTCTTTCAACATCCGGACCAAGATCCGTACACGCTGATAATGCCAGTAACGGAAGAAGGAACAGGAGAGAAATGCAAATTCCTGTAGTATGAATTCTCTGGAAGTAATACATCTCAGTTAACTATTTGGTTAAGGTAACAATTGGTATCATTGATACCAGTAACTATTTAACTTAAATAATCAGTTTTTCATTGACAAAACAGGAAGGAACAGCATGAAAAATATGAATAGTCTTAAAGCCGGGATTGCTGGCATTAACAACCGCTTCTCTCAGATCTGTATTTCTTATAATCACCACATTCTGTTTTGGTTTCATAAGGTGTTCAGATACCGTAAATGAAGAAAACAGAGATAATATAACAGATTCTTTTGAATGGCCTCAGGCTGTAACCTATGAAGTGTTTGTTCATGCATTTGCCGATGAAACAGGTGATGGAATCGGTGATTTCAGAGGCCTCACTTCAATACTGCAATAAAAAACCCCGGCAACTTTATTGTTTCGGGGTTCTTCTATAAATATTCCCAGTTCACTTAGATTGTAATATCCTCTTTTAAAACCTTTTCTTCTGCTTCTTTATCATTAAATGATATCATAAAGAATATCATAATGACCGCTGCAAAAATGGCTGGCACCCACCAGAATTGATACCACTGGTTAAGTGAGAGAGCGGCCTGATCGCCCAAAAACAAGTTGTAGGTTTGTCCCGCAAGCTGCGCGCCAATTAACATACCCACACCGTAGGTAATTAATACGATTAATCCCTGTGCCTGGCCGCGGATCTTATCATTCGATTTTAAATCCACATATATTTGTCCGGTTACAAAGAAGAAATCGTAACAGATACCGTGCAGGGCTATACCACCTAAAATCATCCAGGTTACGGCATCGGGGGCACCCAAAGCAAAAAGTGCGTACCGGGCAAACCAGGCCAGCATTCCGATACCAAGCATCCATTTAACTCCAAGCCGGATAAAAAAGAACGGCATCAGAACCATAAAAAGAACTTCAGAAACCTGTCCGATGGTTTGTGTTGCCGCAATATTCTGAAAGCCGGTTGCTTCTAAAAATATCTGTGTAAAATTATAGTATGCAGCAAGCGGAATAGAGATTAAAAGTGAACTGGCAAGGAAAATATAGAAAGATTTACTACCCAGTTGCTTCAAAGCATCAAGACCTAAAATACTTCGTACCGATACAATATCACCTTTTGCTGCCGGTGGAGTATGAGGCAGTGTAAAGCTATAAATTCCCAGTACAATACTTGCAGCAGCTGTAAGATAAAGTGGCAGGGCAGTGGCTTCCGGAACAACACCTTCAGCTACAAAAGAGACAAGAACAAAACTTACGGTAAGACCCGCTGCAATCCAGCCGATTGTGCCGAATACCCGGATCACAGGAAACTCTTTTTCCTGATCGTTTATATTATGAAAAGCCAGTGTATTTGCAAGACTCATTGTCGGCATATAGCAGAGGTTATAGCCGAGAAGCATTAAAATAAAAACCAATGGTGATTCAACAGCCAGGGGTGTAAGAAACATAAAAACCGCACCGATAATATGAAGCGTACCGAGTACTTTTTCAGTTGCAAAGTAACGGTCGGCAATCAGCCCGACAAAGAAAGGTGCAAAAATAGCAGCAATTGGATTCACCGTAAAAGGCCAGTGTGTTAAATCGCCCATTCCATTGGCCGACATATAAACAGCTATTGCTGTATACCAGGCCCCCCAGATAAAAAATTCCAGGAACATCATGGCACTGAGCCGGGCTTTGACAAATTTCATCATTTTTTACTCCTTATTATTAGTGTTTAAAATAAAAACTGGAAACGCTTCCGGCTGGAATTGTAAATCAAGTGGCTAAAACATTCAAAAGGCAACCGGATGAACGCGGCTTATTTTGAAACTCAGTGAATATTGATTTTATCCCCGATAAGTGCAAGTAAAACGATGCTAATCGTTTGCAGAATTTAGAAAACTTCTTTATCTCTGTAATGAGCCAAATAGCTAACCAAAATCTTGAAATCAAAAATGAGTAAAAAACTTAAATTAGGTATGGTGGGCGGAAGCCTGGATGCATTCATTGGAGATGTGCACAGAAAAGCGGCCGCTCTGGACGGGAATTATGAACTGATCTGCGGGGCTTTCAGCAGCAACCCTGATAAATCAAAAAAAACAGGTGACGCACTGGGCCTGGAATCTTCCCGGGTTTACGGATCATACAAAGAAATGTTTGAAGCAGAGAGTAAACTGCCGGACGATGAAAAAATGGAAGCAGTATCCATTGTAACTCCTAATCATGTTCATTTCGAACCGGCAAAACTTGCACTGGAACATGGCTTTCATGTCATTATTGATAAGCCGCTTGCTTTTTCTCTTGATGAAGCAAAAGAGTTAAAGAAAATTGTGGATAAAACCGGCAATGTTCTTGCGCTGACACATACATATACCGGGTATCCGATGGTTAAAGAAGCAAAGGAATACGTACGAACCGGTAAAATTGGAAAGGTCACCAAAATTTATGTTGAATATCCCCAGGGCTGGCTGGCAACTCCTCTGGAACAGGAAGGTAACAAGCAGGCTTCCTGGAGAACTGATCCCGAAAAATCAGGTGCAGGTGGTGCCATTGGTGATATCGGCACACATGCGGCTAATCTTGCAGAATATGTAAGCGGGTTGAACATCACTCATATTAGTGCAGATCTTCAAATCACCGTGAAAAACCGCAGGCTGGATGATGACTCCGCTGCACTTCTGAAGTTTGAAAAAGATGCAACCGGTGTCCTGATGGCGACCCAGATAGCCGCGGGTGAGGAAAATGACCTGAAACTGAGAGTTTATGGCGAGGAAGCCGGGCTTGAATGGACTCATACGAATCCGAATACATTGCTCTACAAACCTTTGAATGAACCCGCTCAGATACTCAGAGCCGGTACCGGTTATCTTTCTGAAGCAGCCACGTCAAATACCCGTACACCTGCCGGCCATCCGGAAGGATATCTCGAAGCATTTGCAAATCTTTATGTAGCCTTTTACAAGGCTGTGAAAGACCACCAGGAAGGTTCACTGAAATCCATAGAAGAGTACGACTTTCCGGATGTGAACGATGGTATCCGGGGAATGGCTTTTGTAGATACAATGATCAAATCCAGCAACTCGGATAAAAAATGGACGGAGTATTTAAAATAATCTCCCCTTGCCCCAAAGGGATCCCTTCGGGAAGGGGAGTCGGCCTTTAGGCCGGAGGGGTGTCACGTAGTGTCATTTACTTTTCAGTTGATTTAATATAAAGTTTTTACGAAACGTCCCTCTGTTCAAGTACTGGGATGCCATTGGCAAACGAGTTTTCATATCCCTTCTTCTGAAAGAACATCTTTAGCGGAAGAGGGATTTTTAATCCAGGTAGAAATTTAAAACTAAACACAAAATCATGAAATCAATAAAAGGACCCGCATTATTTTTAGCACAGTTTGTAGGTGATGAAGCACCGTTTAATGATATCGAATCCATATGTAAGTGGGCGGCATCTCTTGGATATAAAGGTGTGCAGATTCCGACATGGGAACCTCGCCTGATTGACCTTCAAAAGGTCGCGGAAAGCAAAACCTATGCGGAAGAATACAAAGGCAAAATTGAAGAAACCGGTGTGGAAATCACTGAACTTTCCACTCACCTTCAGGGACAGCTGGTGGCAGTGCATCCGGCTTACGATATTATGTTTGATGGTTTTGCCCCCGAAGAGGTGCATAATAACCCTAAAGAGCGTCAGAAGTGGGCTGTCAACCAGCTGATGATGGCTGCGAAAGCGAGTGCCAATCTGGGGCTGGATGCTCATGCATCATTTTCGGGTGCATTAATGTGGCATACAGTTTACCCGTGGCCGCAGCGTCCCGCCGGACTGGTGGAAGATGGATTTGCTGAACTGGCACGCCTCTGGAAGCCAATTCTGAATGAGTTTGACAAGCAGGGTGTGGATGTGTGTTACGAACTGCATCCTGGTGAGGATCTCCATGATGGAATTACCTATGAAAAATTCCTGGAAGCGACAGGAAATCATCCAAGAGCACGCATCCTGTATGATCCCAGCCATTTCATTCTCCAGCAGCTGGATTACCTTGAGTTCATAGACATTTACAAGGATTATATAGAAGCTTTTCACGTGAAAGATGCGGAATTTAACCCCACCGGAAGAAGCGGTGTGTACGGCGGGTATCAGGGATGGATTGACCGCCCCGGACGATTCCGTTCACTGGGTGACGGACAGATCGATTTTGTGGGAATTTTCACAAAACTGTCTCAATATGATATCGACTGCTGGGCAGTTCTGGAATGGGAGTGCTGCATTAAGCATCCTGAACAGGGTGCCAAAGAAGGTGCGGAAATTATTCAGGATCATATCATCCGGGTTACCGACAAAGCTTTTGATGACTTTGCCGGGGCGGGAAGTGATAAGGAACTGAACCGCAAAATCCTGGGGATTGATTAAGATTCGGTTTGTGATATCATCCGATCACTTCGAATTGATCGGATGATTTTTTTTAAAAATTTTGGCACAAATACTAATGACCATTGATGATATCCGCTGGAAACAGAGGGCTCAGAATTTCGAGAAAGTATTTCTCCGATTAAAGGAAGCAATGGAGATGAAAAAATTGAATGAACTGGAAAGAAATGGCCTGATTCAGCGTTTTGAATTTACTATTGACCTGGCATGGAAGGTCATGAAAGATTATCTGGAATATAAAGGGTTTGATTTTAACCCCTCACCAAAAGATACTTTCCGCCTGGCACAAGAAAGTGAATTTATTGACTACGCTCAGGAACTTATAGATGGATTGAATATGCGGAATGAGTTGTCTCACGATTATGACGGGGAGAAATTTGAAGATTCTGAGCAGCAGTTACGAGAAGAGACATTTCCCGCGCTTGAAAAACTTTATCGTTTTTATGTTTCAGAAGGTGGAAGCAATCAAACAATATTGTTTAATGCCTGAACAAAAAAAAAGAAATCGGTTTGGACTTACCGGGCGTGATATGAAGGCGATCCAGACGATATTTGAGTCATACCCGGAAGTTAAGACCGTATATGTTTTTGGCAGCCGCGCAAAAGGAAATTATCGAACCGGCAGTGATGTGGATCTGGCGATTATGAATGAAGGCATCTCAATTAAACGTCTTTCCCGGCTCCGGAGCGATTTTGAAGAGAGCAGTTTACCCTATAAAATAGATCTTGTTGATTTTACCCATATAGAAAAGCAGGAATTTATCGATCATATTAATCGAGTTGGTGTTCCATTCTTTGTTCAAAATGAAAACATTCATCTCCCTAAGGAATAGGAATAGAAGGAGTCATCGGATGAGTTCTTCAAAACCCAGAGGAATTAATCATGTAGATTAGTTTTTTGTAAAGTTCATCCGATGACTTGTTATAACTTGTCAAATGGACCAGAATAGTTCACATCCCGTTCACATTAATCTCATTCTTTATTCCTATATTTGTACCTTGTCAAACAAACAGAAACCGCTTGTTCCGATTCATTTGAAACTTTGGAAGTACATTGTAGCTGTCTGGATGACCATGGTAATCACCATTGGTTTTCTTATCCCTATACCTCAGATCGATATTCTTGAAGAGTCTGCACGGAACCTGTTTTTGCATGTGCCTATGTGGTTTACCATGATGGTGGCCTTTTCAATGGCATTTTATTACAGTATCCGCTATCTCAATAATGAAGAAATTGATTGGGACCGGAAAGCGGAGACGGCAACAGCCATTGGACTTTTGTTTGGAATCTGCGGATTATTAACGGGTTCATTATGGGCCCGTTTTACCTGGGGAACATGGTGGACATTCGCAGAACCGCGTATGAATTTGTCGGCACTGGCTATGATGATTTTTGTGGCTTATTTTGTTCTCAGATCTGCATTTAATGATCCGGTGAAACGAGCAAAAATTTCCGCGGTTTACAACATATTCGGAGTGACAACGATTCCGTTTTTACTATATATCATCCCCCGGCAGCTGCCCAGTTTGCATCCCGGTGCGGAAGGCAATCCGGCATTCAGTGAAATAACCGCGCCTGAACTCCGGTACATATTTTATCCGGCTATCATCGGCTTTATTGGTCTGTCTATATGGCTGATGGATATAACAAACCGGTACAAACGTATTAAAGATCTGATCGAACAGCGTCTATGACAAACAGAATCATACAAGAACCTGCGGATACAACCGTTGATACCCTGACAAACAGTTATTCGGACAGCTGGCAGGCTCTTGAGGGTATTGAACAATCTTCGGCATTTATACAAATGATGGCTTCAAACGATCTTATTTTTGTTGTACTTGGTGTAAGTTTAATAATCTGGTTTATCCTTTTGTTTTTTATCATAAAGGTAGACAGGAATATTTCTGAAATTGAAAAATCACTGGAAGAGAAACACTCATGAAGCCAAAATTAATTATAGGAATCGTCTCAATTGTTTTTTTTACATCTCTTCTGATGTATAATTTTGGGAACAGCATCAGTACCTACGTGAATTTTGAGCAGGCTGAAAGCCGCTCTTCCGCACATGTTGTGGGAACGTGGGACAGCTCACAGGAGCACTCTTTTTCCCGCGAAACGATGCGTTTTTCATTTCATATGGAAGACCAGGAAGGCAATGTACGCCGGGTTGTTTATTCCAAACCGAAACCGAATAATTTTGAACAGGCTACCCAGCTTGTTGTGATCGGGGAGATGCGCAATGGTGTATTTCATGCCAATGAAATGCTGATGAAATGTCCTTCTAAGTATAATGAAAATCCCGATTTTGAAGTAGCAAACGCCGAGGAGAGCTGATTTTATATGCCTGGAACAATTGGCCATGTTTTTATAAGTGGCGCATTCATTGCCTCGCTGGCTGCGATGGTTTTCTATGCTTTATCTGCCGCACGCGATAATAAAAAACTGGAAGTGGTTTCCAACTGGTTGTGGAGAGTAAAAGGCCTTTTTCTTTTGGTCTCTTCAGGTATCCTCATCTACCTGATCATGACCCACCAGTTCCAGTACTATTACGTATGGAACTATACCAGTCTCGACCTGGAGTCACGGTACCTGTTTTCCGCTTTTTATGGCGGACAAGAAGGCAGTTTTATGCTCTGGATTTTATTCTCTTTTGTCGTTGGTTTGGGGCTAATCCGGTGGACACGCAAACCTTACCGTGCTCCTGTCATGTTTGTGATGGCACTCACCCAGGTTTTTCTGCTCTCCATGATTGCCGGCTGGGATCTGTTTGGTATAAAAATAGGGGCATCCCCATTTCGGACTATTGCCCAGGAAATGTCGAATGCACCTTTTATCCAGGCAAACCCTGATTTTGTTCCCGCTGATGGTTCAGGGCTGAATGACCTGCTGAAAAGTCCCTGGATGATGATTCACCCGCCTATTATATTTCTTGGTTTTGCCATGATGACCGTTCCATTTGCGTTTGCAATCGCCTCGCTATGGACCAAAACCTATCACGAATGGATACGTCCCGCACTGCCATGGACACTTGGTGCAAACCTTTCGCTGCTGACTGCCATTTTTCTGGGTGGTTACTGGGCATACGAAACTCTTTCTTTTGGTGGTTACTGGGCCTGGGATCCGGTAGAAAACGCCTCACTTGTTCCATGGCTGATCGGAACCGCCGGAATCCATGCAATGATTATTCAGCGGAAAAGCAGCCGGGCTCATAAAGCGTCTCTTTTCCTGGCGATACTATCCTATATGGCTATTATTTACCAGACCTTTTTAACCCGTTCAGGGGTTCTGGCTGAATCTTCTGTTCACAGTTTTGTAGATCTTGGACTGTATGGTCAGTTACTTCTTTTTATCCTGGTCATTACATTCATGGGAATAGGATTTTACCTGTATCGATATCGTGAACTTCCCAGTCCTGAGGAGGAATCAAAGTTTCTGAGCAGGGAGTTTATGACCTTCACCGGTTCAATGCTCCTGCTGATTCTGGGCCTGGTAATAATTTTAGGAACCAGTTCACCCATCATCGGCCGCTTTTTTGTTGATAATCCCACACCCCCTGAAATCTCATTTTATAACAGCTGGAGTATGCCGATCGCCATTATAATGGCACTGGCAACCGTTATCGGGCAGTCCCTGTTCTGGCAAAAACATACCTGGGAGAGCCTGGCAGGAGCACTGATTACACCTCTTTTATTAACATCCACCATAACAGTGATTTCAATTGTTTGGGGTGATGTCAGCAGCCTTTATTATATGATTTATATTTTTGCAGCATGGTTTACTGTGATAGGAAATGCCGGTATTCTGTATGGTCTGATCAGAAAGAAGCCAAAATTGATTGGGGGAACAGTCACTCATATTGGTTTCGGAACCCTGCTGTTGGGAATTATTGCTTCATCCATGTACACCGAGCCGCTGCTTGATCAGCGAACGGCAGATTATAATAACCGAATTATGGCGGGTGACGTATTTGATGAGGAAGGGTTTCCTGTTACTGATAAAGTAGAAATGTTTGAACTGGAATTGAATCAGCCGAAACTGGTTAACAACAAATATATGGTGACCTACGAAGGATTTGAGGTTTCAGATACTCCGCGCCCGGGGCAGCAGAATTATCGTCTCAGGTTTGAACCGATTGACGGCGGTAAACAATTTTTTATGTCTCCCGAAGTCTATCCAATGCTAACAACAGCCAGTTCCGCTAATGTGGACTGGTCGGTAGACCCGCATGTCCGTACCGGGCTGTTAAGCGATATCTACCTGTACGTGGCCGGCAGTAAATATGTCGAAAACCAGAATGAAGAAATTTCAGCACGTGCCCGGCAGAATCAGCTTGCATCAGATGATGGCAGCCAGAATGAACCTGTTGATGATGAGATTCAGACTATAGAGCTCAAAGAAGGGGAAACAGTTGAAGCGGGGGCATTTTCATTTACATTCAGGAATTTTAATCCCGCCGAAACCGAAGAACTTCCCGACAGCACACAGATAGGGATACGTTCATTAATACGAATTCAGCACGAATCCGGAAATGCTTTTGATGTAGAACCGCTTTTCGCAGTTTATACTGAAAACGGACAGAGTTATACCTATTCACCGCCCCTGGAAGTTGAACGATGGGATATGGCGATACAATTTACAAGAGTACTTCCAGAATCAGACTCTATTGAACTGACTGTGCACGGGCTTGATGAGCAGTTCGAGGAAGACTGGGTTTTAGTTGTGGCGGAAAAGAAACCATTTGTATCCGTAGTCTGGCTTGGAACCTTTTTACTGATGGCCGGATTCAGTATTTCCATATTGAGACACTGGAGCCGTGAAAAAGAAATGGGGAAAGAAGGATCGTCTTGAGTCCTCCTGAGTAGCGAGAACCTGGCAGAGCCTGCCTTACGAAACGTCAGAACCCAAATGGGATTCCCCCTGGCGCAGGCAGGTGCATAAACTCCTGCAGTAAATCGTCTTATTGGAGGAATCCTGTGTTATTATTTTTCGTCACATTGAGCCTGCCTTTGTCGGCAGACAGGCGCAGTAAGAAGGTTATGCTGCTTCTGCATAACCGCCGCACGAAGTCGAAATGTTAGTGGTTATGCAAAGAAATTCTGACCAAAACCTTTGCGCATCTCTGCGCTTCGGTTTAAAAAAGCTTTGCAAATGTATATGAAATCTCTATTCATTCCGATAGTTCACCCTTCACGTATGATTTTTTTTTTCACTACTTTTGCAGGCATGTAACCAATATTCATTTCATGCAGCAAATTCCAGTTGTTTTTTTATTTCTGATTTTATTCCTGGTAATTCCGGCAGACAACTTGAATGCCCAGGAAAAAGATCCCAATTCCCGGGGCGCTTTTTTACGATCATTAGTGGTTCCGGGCTGGGGGCATTACTATGCGGGGAAAGATCATCGTGCAAGAGGACAGGTTCATATCGCTGCGGAAATAGCAATGGTTGCTTCCTATTTTGGAATGAGTGTCAGGGCCGCAAATCTTGAAGAGAAGTATATTACATTCACAAACCTGAGAGCCGGAATTGACCTGTCTGATCGTAACCGTGCCTTTCGTCTTGCCGTGGGTGAGTTTGCCAGCCTTGGGGAGTATAATGATTTTCAGCTCCGCAGCCGGAACTGGCACCGGCTGTTTGATGACATACCCCGCAACAGGTGGGAGTGGAAGAATTCAGATGACCGGCGAAAATACCGGGAACTGCGATCTGATTCAGACCGCATGCGAAATCAGTTACCGGCTATAGCAGGATTGATGGTAGTTAACCGTATAGTGAGCGGGATCAGTGCGCTGAACAGAGTTCGCAGGGGAGCAGAGATTCCTGAAGTAACCCTTACACCGGTTAACGGGCACCGGGGTGTTGTGGCAAACCTGCAATGGAGATTTTAGAGAAGACATGGATCGATGGAAACTAATTTTTGAGTACGACGGCACACATTTCAGCGGATGGCAGAAACAGCCGGAGGGGAGAACTGTTGAAGGCGTGATTGAGGAAGCTTTTTCAACTTTATATCAAACCGAAATTGATATCATCGGCCAGGGACGGACCGATGCCGGTGTGCATGCAAGAGCCCAGACTGCACATACAGACCTGCCCGGCGGTTTTGAGGAACATCGCATACTTCATGCAATGCGGGGGCTCCTGCCGCAGGATGTGGCTTTACTGCGCGCTGAAAAGACAGCCCCGGATTTTCATGCCCGGTTTGATGCCATAAGCCGCAGTTATTGTTACCGGGTTTCCGGAAGGCAAATGCCATTGAACAGGCATTCTGTTTGGGTTTACGGAGCTGCTTTTGACGAACAGTTATTGAATACCTCTGCCGGGCTTATCACCGGAGAACACAATTTTATGAATTTCTGTATTCCGCCGGAAGAGGAACATGCTACTACAATCTGTTCAGTAAGCAGGAGTGAGTGGAAAAGGGAAGAAGAGTTGTGGATCTACAGGGTTGAGGCGAACCGGTTTCTGCGGCATATGGTCCGCCGGCTGGTAGGTACGATGGTAAAAGTTGCTGACGGTTCTGTGACAATGGAAACCTTCAAAAAATTGTTATCTGCAGTTCCGGTGCAAAGGAAAGGACATGCCGCACCTGCACATGGCTTAATCCTGGAAAAGGTGGATTATGTTTAGTAGAAGAGACGTAATAATCCATAACAGTTCATTGATTTAACGCAAAATTCAGCAAGTACTCAACAATCATTGTGGAACTGTGGAATCGTTGAACTGTATACGAAAGCTTATAAAAAAGCTCTCAACAGTTAAACAATTCCACGCGCGTCAGCGCACTCAACACCCTTGTGGAACTGTGGAATCGTGGAACTGTATGCATAGCGTAGAAAAAGCCCTCTAACGGTTCAACCCCAATGGGATGCCTTTGGCGCAGTTCAACGCGAACGCAGTGAGCACTCAACTTCTTTTTTTGGAACTGTGATTCGAAGCGAAGGAGAACCGCGAAGCGAAATCATGGAATTACATCGTAGAATATAATAGGAGCAGAGCTTAAAGATCAAAGATGTAACCCGCATTCCGTCTTTCCCGAATCATTCCAGCGGCCTTTCCGTTGTTTTCCTTTTGATGTACAATGGGTACAGCCGACAGAATCAAATCCTAAACGTTCGAGAGGGTGCCTTGGCAATTCACACTGATCAAAATACTCTTCCACCATTTCCGGCGTCCAGTCGATAAGCGGATAGAAACGCCAGGTATCTTCTTTTACCTGGACATAATTTAGGCCGCTCCGGTACCTGTTCTGATAGCCGATTAATCCTGAAATCCAGACTTTATAGTCTCCCTTTATCTTCTCAAGCGGTTCAACCTTGTTGTAATGGCAGCAGCGATCGGGATTGATTTCCCACATTTTTTTTTCTTCTGTGAGCCGATGCTTCTGCTCATCCGGAGTGTGATCAATTACATTGACTCCATATTTTTTTATGAGCAGGTTTTTGTACTCCAGGGTTTCCGGGAACAGGTATCCTGTGTTAATAAAGTGAATGGGGTGCTCCGGCCGAATCCGGCTGATCATGTGAATTAGAAGTGCCGAAGTCGTACCAAAGGAGGTGGTAACCAGCACATTTTCCCTGTACTTGTTCAGGATGTGAGCAATTCTGACATCATTATGCGCAGAGGAAAATGACTGATTTATTTTATGGATCTGAGCGTTCATTACCTAAAGACATTATTGCAATTGAGGTTTCTTTTCTTACTGCACAGACAGCTCTTTATTTTGTATTTCCTCATTTTTAAATGCTTCACGGGCTTTTAGTCCCAGAATTTCAAACATTCGTTTATCATCGTCAAGATCATTGTTACAGGTTGTGAGAAGTTTTTCTCCTGTAAATATGGAATTTGCCCCGGCCATAAAACAATGCGCCTGTTCTTCGAGCGACATATCCACCCGCCCGGCAGAGAGACGAACCATTGCATTCGGCATGGTAATACGTGCGGTGGCAATCATCCGGGCCATATCATACCAGGGTACTTTGGGTTGATTTTCCATAGGGGTTCCTTTTACAGCAATCAGCGCATTGATCGGTACGGAACCCGGATGTTCCGGCATCGTTGCCAGGTTGTGAATAAGTTCAATTCTGTCACGGTCGGTTTCTCCCATCCCAATAATACCTCCGCAGCAAACTGAGATTTCATTTTTTCTGACTGTATCCAGTGTTTCAAGACGGTCTTCGTACGTACGGGTGGAAATGATCCGGTTGTAAAAGTCTTCACTGCTGTCCAGGTTATGGTTATAAGCGTACAGACCTGCTTCTTTTAACTTGGCAGCCTGCTCGTCTGTTAACATTCCCAGGGTGCAGCAAACTTCCATATCCATATCTGTAATTTCACGTACCATATCAATAACACGGTCAAAATCTTTATTCTTCCGCGCATTTCTCCAGGCTGCTCCCATACAGAAGCGCGTACTTCCAGCATTTTTGGCTTTCTTTGCTGCATTTAAAATAACATCGGAATCAAGCATGGCTTCAGGTTCAACATCTGTTTGATACCTGGCTGATTGAGGACAGTAAGAGCAATCTTCAGGGCATCCGCCGGTCTTGATGGAGAGCAAGGTGCAAATTTGCACTTCACCCGTGTCATGGTGGTCACGGTGAACTGTAGCTGCACGATACATCAGTTCAAGAAGGGGAGTGTGATAAATGTCTTCAATTTCAGAAAGTGACCAATCAGTTCGGATTTCCGCCATTTTTATTTTGAATGAATTTAAGATTGCAGTATGCTTCTTTAGGAAAAGATGCCGGCATGAATAATCGAAGAATTTCAACCGGAATGCAACCCAGCCGATAAATTTATGGCAATATCCAATACCGATGTTTTGGTTTCCGGAAAAACTTCTTTTAAAATTGAAGTTCCTTACAAATTAATTGAAACAGGTACGAAAAAAAATAAAAAACCTTTGATTATTTACCTGCATGGATACGGGCAGAATATCAGTTCTTTTAAAAAAATTTGTAATCAGATTCTGAGTATTGAAGCGTATCATTTGTTCATTCAGGGCCCATATCCAATTTACGATCGTACCCGGAAAAAGAATGTGTCGGATTGGGGTTGTGCCTGGTATTTATATGATGGCAACCCTGGACAGTTTATAAAATCTCTGGAACTGACTTCGGAATTTATTCAGGAAGTAGTGGATAATCTCCTGAAATTCATTAACGTTAACCGGCTCTGCATTTTGGGATATTCTATGGGCGGGTATCTTGCCGGTTATTTTTCATTAACCCGCTGGAAACATGTGAATGATCTTGTGGTTGCCGGTGGAAGAATCAAAACCGAAATATTAAATGATGAATGGGCGAATATTCGTCATCTTAATGTGCTGGCAGTTCATGGAAACAGTGACAAAAATGTTAAACCCGGACCCCAGGAAAAAGAAATCAGAGCAATGAAAGAAAATGGTATCAACGCAGAGTTGATATTATTAAATGAAAGTCATTCTTTTACAGAAGTTTACATAGCAGAAATTTATAAATGGCTGGTATCACATCAGTATAAAGAAGCGAAAAAATGACTTTGATAATTTCTCAAATCGGTTTATTTACCTATTTATATAAAAGTAACAAAGAAGAATAAGTTATGGCACCATCTGCAGACCAAAAAAATGGAATGAATATTCTGGTTATCGAAGATGATCCGACTGTTAGAACTCTTGTAAAAGCAGTACTCGAACACCGTGGAAACAGGGTAACTTTAGCTAAAACAGCATCTGAAGGGGAACATCTGGCAGTAGAGAATTCATTTAATATGATTATTCTGGATCTACGTCTTCCAGATGGTAACGGATATGATGTTTGTGCTAACATCCGCGGGAAAAAAATTACAACTCCCGTACTTGTTCTCTCAGCCGAGCACGAGACAGATGTCAAAATTAAGGTGTTAAATGTAGGGGCAGATGATTATCTGACAAAGCCGTTTAACAGTGATGAATTAATGGCAAGAATTGAAGCAATTGCCAGAAGGAGTGCCGGCAAAAAAGAAGAAAAGGAGCTGATATGCGGACAGCTTAAAATAGACCTGATGACAAGAAAAATGATTTTGAATGAGGCGGAGATAAATCTTACAAATAATGAGTTTAACCTGCTGGTTTATTTCATGAAAAATAAAGGTAGAATTATCTCTCAGGAAGAATTGGCAAAAAATGTCTGGGATATTCACTTTGATACTCAAACAAATTATATCAATGTGTATATCAGCTATTTAAGAAAAAAGATAAGAGCTCATACTGAAATCGATTACATTGAAACAGTACGAAAGAAAGGATTTGTTTTTCAGTGCAGTTAAATAATCAGGGAGTATTCACTTCATTTTGCAAAAAGTAAACAAAGGAGAGGGTACAGGCGGGGAGAGCTTATAATCCTGTGTCGTTTCTGAATAAAATGAGCTGGTGACAGACAACAGACCCCTGAATGAAAAGATCTGTTCCAATCTTGCTAAAGAAAATGCGTGGTATCTATTACTCTGCCATTTATTGCCGGAGTCGAGACATATTGCTGGCGAGTGTGAATTAAGAGCCTTGTATGATATAGCTGGCAGGAGAAAATCTATCCTGCGATTAATCACTCCGTTAAAATGAAATACCTTTTAAAAAAAAGACTAATCAAGTGATAAGGGGTTATTTTCTGCAATATCCTTATACATCAGATATTCTTCAGGTGATATTTCGGCAAACAGGTAGTTGAGAGGATCAACAGAATTGCCGTTCATATGGATTTCATAATGAAGATGCGGACCCTCGGTTAAACCTGTATTACCACTGTAAGCAACAAGTTCTCCGCGTTGTATTGTTTTGCCCGGCCTGATATCTCCAGCAAACCCGGAAAGGTGAGCATAATGTGTAGTGTAACCAAAGCCGTGATCAATAATCAGGAGGTTACCATATGTGCCCCGGCGGCTCGCATATTTTACAACACCATCTCCTGTAGCAAATATTTCTGTGCCCACATCAGCCCGGAAGTCAATACCATCGTGCATTCTCCGATATTTCAGAACCGGATGTACCCGGATTCCGTATCCGCTTAGCATAATTCCGTTAATAGGCCGGATGGCAGGAATATTGCTCATTCGCTCCTGATTGTTATTGTAATAATTTTTGATTTCCTCGAAAGACATCTTCTGAATACCGATTCTTCTTTCCAGGTTATCCAGCCGGGAAGAGGTCCAGCGTAATATGTCTGATGTCTCCTGGCTGTAAAAATCAAACTCAGAATAAATATCAGCTCCACCGGTTCCTGCCTGCCGTTCTTCGTATGAAATAGGTTCCAGCCCTAAAACAGATCTGTACATTTCATTATCCATCTCGGAAAGTGTCCCCATCTGGTTTTCGAGATCGGAAATGGTCACTTTAGTAGTCTCAAGCTGATGAATCAAAGCCTGATTTTCTGCACGTAAAGCAATTTCAGCAGGTGTTCCAATATTCTGTGAGAGTACAGCTATACCCACGCTGGCCAATACAATGCCATTGATAATCCAAAAAGAGAGAGTGTGCAACAACCGCTTTTTGCGATCATAATTAATGGGTACAAATTCGCACCGTTCTTTATCGTAAAAGTATTGATTGTTATTCATACAAGAGATTATCGGTTGAGAACGAGCATATATTAAATATTCCTAACCTTAATTAAAAGAGAGTTTTTAAGGCAGTTTGTTACTCAAAATCTCCTTCGAAGTACTCAATCGCTCTCCTGGGCATCTCATTGCGGCTTTTTTTCTCTGCGATGTGCTGTTTTATTTTTTTCTGAAAGGCCTCTGCGGCATCATAACCATAATGTTTCAGCAGATAATTCATGGCAATTACCTCTGCAATTACAGTAATATTTTTTCCGGGGGTGATTGGCAGATGAATCAGAGGGATGTTTGTACCAAGTATTTCAACCGTGTCATGATCGAGCCCGGTACGGTTAATTTTTTCAGTATCTTCCCAAAGGGACAGTTCCAGAACCACTTCAAGTCTCTTTTGATAACGAATGGCACGAATACCGAACATCGACATTACATCCACTACGCCGAGTCCGCGTATTTCCATGAAGTGTTTGTTCATTTCTGTAGCAGAAGCCATCAGCACACTGCTTTTCTTAGTGAGCATAACAACATCATCAGAAACCAGACGATGGCCTCTTTCAATGAGGTCCAGGGCTACTTCGCTTTTACCTAAGCCCGACTTCCCGCTGATGAGTATGCCAATGCCATACACGTCAACCATTGTACCGTGAAGCATGGTCTGAACGGCAAAGAAATCTTCAAGGAAATCCCGAAGCATATACATGAATTTGGTGGTTTCCATATCTGTCCGGTAAACAGGCACCTTTTTTTCCTCTGCAAGTTTTAAAAGATTCCCCGGCAGCTTATTATTATTTGTTATAAACATTACCGGAATATCAAACGATACTAATGTATCAAAGGCTTTTTTTCTTTCCTGATCCGAGAGATTATATAAAAAACGGCACTCTGTATTTCCAAGAATCTGAATGCGCTGGTAGGTAAACAGCTCTACATAACCGGCAAGGGCAAGTCCCGGCCGGTGTAGTTCTGCTTCAACAACAAATTTATCTTCGCTGTGAGAAGTTGAAGCGCATGCCTCCAGGTTAATCTGGATTCGTTGTTTAAGTCTTTCAACTAGTGAAGAAACCTGAACTTTTTCCCGTATAGGTATTACTTCCTGATTACTTAGAGGCATGGCTGTTCTGTTTAATAATTTTCGAAATGTTTGGTTTTATATTTTCTGATCTGACGAACAGCAGTATCCACAGCAGCTCCGATTGCCTGTTCATAGGAGGGAGCTTCTTCTGTAACATTAATTAAGGTCTTTGGTACCTTAACATTCAGTTCAGCAATATTCGGATTATCATCATCCTGTCCCGGCTTCAGAATAATATCACACACAATTATTTTATCAAAAAACTGGTCGAGTTTTTCGACAGAGCTTAAACTGAATTCTTTTAAATCAGGACTTGCCTGGAAATGTCTCGCTGTGAATGTTGTTTTCATATTTCCTCCTTTAAGGATTTTATTATTTTTCTGCCCTTGGGTGGGCCTGATTATATATTTTTTTAAGTCGTTCCACACTGGTATGTGTATAAACCTGGGTCGCTGAAAGGCTTGCATGGCCTAAAAATTCTTTTATAATCCGGATATCAGCCCCGGCATCAAGCATATGTGTGGCAAAACTGTGCCGCAGCACGTGGGGGCTTTTCTGTGCAACTTCACTGGTCTGCAATAACACTTTTTTTACCATCTCCTGGATTTTACGTGCATAAATTCGCTGGCCGCCCGGAGCAAGAAAAAGGGCTTCATGGGCATCTTTATCTGTTCTGGCATTATAAAGTTCAGTTCGGGTATTCAGATGAGCCTGGCAGGCATCAATTGCGGGTTTACCCAGGGGTATCACCCGCTGTTTATTACCTTTACCAGTGACCATTACCTGCTTTTTCAGAAAATCAAGATCACTTATATTTAATTGGACAAGTTCACTTAAACGCATTCCTGTGGAATAAAAGAGTTCAAGAATAGCCTTATTTTGCTTCTGATGAGGATCTTCTCCATTTGCAAGTTCCATCATTCTGCGAATCTCTTCAGGCTGAATGGTTTTCGGAAGTTTCTTTTCAGTTTTCGGAATAATAAGTAGGTGTGCGGGATTTACAGATACAGCACCTCGTTTGAAACAGTATTTAAAAAAAGAACGAATAGAGGCTACTTTTCTTGCAATCGTGCTTCTTGCCATCCCATTTTGGGTTAACTCGCCCAGCCAGAGGCGGATTAAAAGACGGTCTATACTGGAGATGTCAACTTCTTCCGGGTTTTTACCGAGATGACTTGCGGCAAAAGACAGAAATTGAGTCAGGTCGGTTTTATAGGAAATAAGTGTGTGCTCAGACGAATTTCTTTCGATTTTAAGGTAACGGAAGTATTTCTCTGTCAGTTCTTTCATCTGTTGTAATATGCATAGTCTGCACTTAAAAATAAATACAAATCAGAGGGGACATAAAATAAACTGCAATGCCGGCACCTGGGTTGTTTCAGTTATGTTTTATCTATACTTCTCGATCTTTCCACCTTGTTTTACGGCCTGTAAGATGATCTGAAATTTTTACAGCTCCCAGCCTTTCAAACCAAAGTATACCAATGGGATGAGAAAATGCATAGGCAGGATTCCACCTGAACCAGGTAGAAATAATCAGACGCTGAAGTAGGATTATTGAAACAATTCCAACAGAAAGAAAAAAAAGAAATGCATCAGGCAGCAACAGTGAGGTGATGAGTGTGAAAAAAGGAAGAACAAAAACGATTAAGTGGAATAATAAACCGGCTGATAAACGCGGAATTGAATGATTAAATCCCGCAAGCAGGTTTTTTCGCAAACCCTCAAAAATTTCGGATTCAGAACGGTACATCCGGCAGGATATTGAATCCACTCCCTCAAACATTCTCAGGTGCAATCCTTTTCGTCTGGCCTGTCGTGCTATTTCAACATCTTCTAATACTTTTGATTTCACTGACTGGTGGCCTCCTATACACTGGTACGCAGTTCGTGTAAAAGCGATACACTGCCCGCATGCTGCGGCAAAAACAGAAGCCATCCGCCGATATAAAGACGCAGGCATCCAGCGTGGTTTCCGGTACACATAGATAGTAGGCAGAATGGTTAAGAACGAGTAATACACAATCGGAAGCACCGCTTGCTCCCAAAAGCTTTTCATAATCTGCCGGGGCCATACCGTAAGCATATCAAGCTGGTATTCACTGAAAGCCTGTTCTGTTCTGCTGAGAAACCCCGGCTCCGGAATGGTATCGGCATCCAGAAACAGAAGGATATCGCCGTCACTTTTCTCAGCCAGCTGTGAACATGCCCAGGGTTTTCCAACCCAGTCATCCGGTTTATCTTTGCCTTTATACACATTCAGTAGCCCGGGAAATTTCTGGCTGTACTCATTTAGTATCGAAGGTGTGGAATCTGTGGATTGATCATCCAGCACATGAACGTCAAAATGGTTGTAACTTTGAGTGCAAACAGCGTCCAGCAGCTGGCCAATATTTTTCTCTTCATTGCGGGCAGGAATACAAACCGATATCTTATGGCTGCCGGATTCTGACTTTTTGGGTAATGAAGTTAACTCATAACGGTTTCTGGCCAATATCAGAGATGTACCCAGAAGATATAATAAGGCAGAGGAAAGAAGCCAGTACAGCAGTGTCATTATGATTTAAGTAAGCTTGTAATTATCATCATGATAAAGAAACTGTTCAGATAAAGGTATCTATACGAATGAACATTATCTCCGATTTTGCCCAGGATATACAAACTTCCAAACCTGTACCGGGAAGCTACGAATGGTGGTATTTTGATGTGATGTCTGCAAACGGTGTAAACCTGGTGGTAATTTTTTATGAAGGTAACCCTTTTTCAAGTCGATACATTCAATCCCTGAATAATGACAGTGGAGAAACAGCCGGAAATTTTCCGGCAATTAGTATTGCGGTTTATACAGAAGGAAAGCCCCTTTACTATGGTTTTGTGGAAGTACTGCCAGAACAAGCTTTTTTTTCCGCTTCTGAACCCAAAGGCAATACAGGCAACAGTAGTTTTCATGGTTCACGACAGGGTGGGCGGCTGATATATACGTTAGAATTGAATCAAACCTTGATCAATGGTGATTCAATTTCCGGAAAATTGATTTTTGAATCACCCGAAAATGTTGTTTTTGATACTATGCCTGCAGATTCGGGTCACACATGGAATCTTGTTCAGCCTAAATCTATAGTCAGCGGCAAAATTAAAATCTCCGGAACGGTCGAAAAAGAGGTTAGGGTGAACGGAACCGGTTATCATGACCACAATAGCGGCACAGAACCCCTGAAAGAATCCTTTGATGAATGGTATTGGGGCAGGTATCATTTTGATGATTTGACGATGATTTACTACCTGATTCGCACAGATGATGAATGGGAAAAGAAAGCGTGGCTTATTTATGATGAGGGGATGGTTTCTGAGTGTAGTCATATCCATTCACAGGATAGTACACTGACAATTTTTGGGTTGCGGTCATCCAAAAAAATGGATTTTGCAGGAGAAAAATTTCGGGCTTTCCTTCAAAAAAATGTTCTGCTTGATAACGGCCCGTTCTATCAGCGTTTTGAGGGGCGGATGATTTTAGAGGAAGGGAAGGAAATGAAACAGGCAAAGGGTATATCAGAGTACCTTTGCCCGCACCGCATTTATAATAAACTTTTTTGGCCGCTGGTAAACATGAGAATCCGCTATCCCGGAAAAGAACACTGGGTACAAAAAAGCCGGAGGTTGTACAGATGGACCTGGTAAATATAATAATCAAAAAAAAAGAGCAACCCTGTTATAGAGTTGCCCCTTGATCATAAACATTATCACTTAGCCAAGGTTTTATTCAAAACTTGGCGGGACAAGTACTCCATCAACAATATGAACCACACCGTTTGTACCATCAAGATCAGCGGTT
Source organism: Balneolaceae bacterium (assembly GCA_040882525.1). Lineage (GTDB taxonomy): Bacteria > Bacteroidota > Rhodothermia > Balneolales > Balneolaceae > Rhodohalobacter. The sequence goes on from JBBEBD010000070.1 coordinate 21,875, forward strand.
TCAACGCTAACAGAATTGTTTAACGTCACGGTTTCATCACTTATGGTAACTGTAATCTCCTCGCCTTGAAGCGTTTCGATGGTTTGTCCGTCTTCAAGATCACCTGAAAGAGCTTCAACGGCTGCTGCATGATACAACAGGACTTCCTCGATTTCATCATCGGAAAGGGTTGCAATCAATTCGCTCGCGTCTTCAAAGGCCTGATTGGTTGGAGCAAACACCGTATAAGCTCCATCCCCTGAAAGGGTTTCCACCAGGTTGTACTGTTCAAGCAAATCATTCAGTGTCGTGAGATTGTAATTTTTTGCGACAATATCCGCAACAGGGATAAACTCATTCGGAAGCAATACCTGGTCCACGGCATGAATGATACCATTGGAAGCAGTGACATCCGCTGATACTACAGTTGAAGAGCCGTTGACGGTTACTCCGCCGTTGGAGGTTATGTAAAGGTCTTCCTCTCCAAGCGAGGTAACGGTTTGTTCCGCTTCCAGTGCATCAGAGGGGTACTCTCCGTCAAGCACGTGATAAGTCACCACAGATCGAAGCTGTTCATTACTCAATTCATCGGGGTTTATGGTTTCAAATAATGTATCGAAGGCTTCATCGGTTGGAGCAAAGGTTGTATAAGGGCCTAAAAACTGCAGAGTGGTCGTCAAGCCAAGATCTTCAACTATTGCAAGAAGTGTTTCAAAATTGCCGGCTTCCTCTGCTGTCTCTATCAGACTGGGATCCCGGAATTCTGCCGGAAGAAGTACTTCATCAATTCCATGAACCACTCCATTGGTTGCTTCTAAATCTGCATCAACAACATTTACGCTGCCGTTTACGGTTACACTGCCTTCATCTTCCTGAACAAGAACCCGCTCACCCTGTAACATGGTAAGATCCTGAGTGGAGTCAAGGTTGGCCGAAAGGTATTCCCCTTCAGAGGCATGATAAGTAATGATCTGGGTCAACTGTTCATCACTCAGGTCATCCAGTAACCCTTCGGGAAGACCGTCAAAGGCATCATTGGTAGGTGCAAACAAGGTTAGCTGTCCATCCGATAATTCACTTTCCAACCCAAGATCTGCAATAATTTGCGATAAGGTACTGTAGCTTTCATTGTTTTCTACCCGTTCAACAATGTTGAAGTCGGAATCATCAGGGGTTGATCCGTTGTTGTCGTCTCCACATGCCGTGAACCCGATAGTAATAATAGCAAGCAGACCTATGCTTTGAATATATTTATTGAAATTCCTCATAAGATATTGGGATATTTTTGATACGAATTACAAACACAAATTCTCTCTTAATTGATTTTGTATTCTTTCTTGATTGAATTCACTTTTTGTACCCTGAGTTCCTTCCAGTAATGGTACTTCTGTGGAGTTTTTTGTTCTGATCTTGTAGTGTAAACAATACACAGACTGCTTTTTTCAGGCTAAGTTGTTACTGCGGAATTTATTATCACTGTTTATGAAGAGCCTTACTGATCCGGTTTTGAAGAGCCTTAATCAGCGGATGATGACTTTCATCGGGTAGAACCTGGATCTGAATTATTTGGTATCCAAGATGGTCTGCGGTTCGAAAGTGATCGTAGAGGTCGCGTGCCAGTCCTTCAAAATTATTATGGTAGGAGTGGATATTCCGTTCTTTCCCGGGAGATGGCCCCGAATGAAGGATATAGTAGATTTCGGGATCATACCGTACCGGCACTTTATCAAGCCACTGTACAGACGCATCCGGTTTATAATGGGTATAGCGGGTTCCGGGGCTTTTTAAATGGGTAGAATTACGCCCGGTGGCTTCTGTAACTTTTTTGTTGATGATGTTTTCAATCATACCGGCAGTAACTGCCCCCGGCCTGAGAATCTCCGGCCGGCCGGAAGATAAATCAAGTACTGTGGATTCGATTCCGATTTGGGTGGGCCCGCCATCCAGAACCCCAATTTTACCACTGTAGTCGAGATCTGCATGTTCAGCTTGTGTGGGGCTGGGTTTACCCGATGGGTTGGCGCTGGGAGCTGTCAGAGGGCCTGTCAGCTCAATCAGCTCTAAAGCAAGCGGATGATCGGGCATTCGAATGGCTACTGTTTTGAGTCCGCCCGTTACAATATCAGGAACCCTTCGCTGCTTTTTCAGAACAATTGTGAGCGGTCCGGGCCAGAAAGCTTCAGCAAGCATAAAAAATTCCGGAGGAATTTCCACTGCAAGTGAATGTACCTGTTCCACCCGGCTGATATGTACAATAAGCGGATTATCGGAAGGCCGCCCCTTCACGATAAAGGTTTTTTTTACAGCAGATATATTTTGAGCATCCGCCCCGAGCCCATATACCGTTTCAGTAGGGAAGGCTGCAACATCTCCGTTTTTAATTATCTCCGCAGCTTTTTGTACCGAAATCATCATGCGGGTGCACCGGCTTTCTCAAAAGGAGTTAAATTACCCAGATAACCGGCTGCTTCATCAATTCCTTTGATATTCTGAATCACCAGGGTTACTGTATCTTTTTTCTGCACCACATTATATGGATGCTCTTTACGGGATTGGATTTCTTCAAGAAGACTTTGGAAGAAGCCATTGCCATAGAAAGATTTACCAGTATCACTTTCATTTTTGGGACATACCAGCCACATACGTCCTGAACGGATTGTCACTTTCTTCAATAAAAGTTTTGAAGCAAACACTTTTATTGTTGAAGCTTTAAGCAGATTCATGCCGCTTTCGGGCAGTTCGCCGAACCTGTCTGTGATTTCTTCGTACCACTCCTGAATTTGTCCGGAATCTGATGCTTCAGACAGTTTTCGGTATAGATTCAGACGCTCTACGTTATCCTGGATATAGCTGTTTTCGAGATAAGCGGAATGATCGAATTCCACCTGGGTTTCAGGGTAATCAACGGGTTTGGGTTCACTTTTAAACATACCGGAGTATTCGGTTTCTTTCAGTTCCCGAACCGCATCATCCAGTATTTTGGTGTACATTTCAAAGCCGATATCCGAAATATAGCCGCTTTGCTCTGCTCCCAGTATGTCACCGGCTCCCCGTATATCAAGGTCTCTCATGGCGATATTGAATCCCGCACCCAGGTCAGAAAATTCTTCAAGTGCGGTAAGCCGCTTGCGTGCATCAGCCGAAAGAGTCTGAACTGGCGGTGTAATCAGGTAACAAAATGCTTTCCGGTTTGAACGGCCAACACGTCCCCGAAGCTGGTGCAGCTCAGAAAGACCAAAATTATTGGCATTATTAATGATGATGGTGTTGGCATTGGAAATATCAATTCCATTTTCTACAATGTTGGTGGATACCAGGACATCAAATTTATGCTGGTAAAAATCCCTGATAATCTTTTCCAGGCGGGAGGGAGGCATCTGTCCGTGTGCAAAACGAACCCGTGTGTCGGGAGCGAGCGAGCGGATCATACCGGCTACTTCTTCAATGTTTTTAACCCTGTTATGAATAAAGAATACCTGTCCTCCCCGCGATACTTCTTCAATAACGGCATCACGGATTAAGGATTCATCAAAACTGTGAATTTCAGTATAAACCGGCTGCCGGTTGGGAGGCGGAGTATTGATCACGCTCAGGTCACGTGCGCCCATCAGTGAAAACTGAAGAGTTCTTGGAATGGGAGTCGCTGTCAGTGTCATTACATCAACAGTTGCCCGGAAAGCTTTTAGTTTCTCTTTTACGGAAACCCCGAATCTCTGTTCCTCGTCTATAACCAGAAGCCCCAGCTCTTTGAACTTTACATCTTTCGATACGATGCGGTGGGTTCCGATCAGTATGTCAATTTTACCGGCTTCAAGCTTTTTGATGATCTCTTTCTGTTCGGCTGCTGTTTTGAACCGGGAAATAGATTCCACCTCAATAGGGAACTCTTTCATTCGTTCGGAGAAGGTTTTGAAGTGCTGATCAGCAAGGATGGTGGTTGGAACAAGAACTGCAACCTGTTTTTGATTCATTACAGCTTTAAAAGCTGACCTGACAGCCACTTCTGTTTTACCAAAACCCACGTCACCGCAAATCAGGCGGTCCATCGGCTGTTCCGACTCCATATCTGTCTTTACAGCTTCTATTGCAGCCATTTGATCGGGTGTTTCCTCAAATTCAAAACGCGCTTCCATTTCTGTTTGCCAGGCATTATCGGGATCAAACCGGAAAGCTTGCTGAGCTTTTCTCCTGGCATAAAGCTCAATCAGGTCGCGGGCAATATCTTTAACTTTTTTCCGGGTGCTGGCTTTCTTTCGCGCCCATTCTCCCGATCCGAGCTTTGTAATGCGAGGTTCTTTTCCTTCTTTCCCGGAATATTTCTGCAGTTTGTGAAGGCTTGATACATTCACATACAGAATGGAGTCTTCTTTATAACGCAGTACAGCTGCTTCCTGGATGGTATTCCGGACTTCTATTTTCTTAAATCCCGCGAATTTGCCGATTCCATAATCAACATGTACCACATAATCACCGATATTCAGGTCTTTCAGTTCTTTGAAAGAAATGCCTCCCCGGACCCTTTTTCGTTTGATCTTCGGGCGGTGATAACGGTTAAATATCTGGTGGTCTGTCAGAACTGCCAGCCCGGCATCAGGAAGGATAAAACCTTCATGAAGTGTATGAACAAAAACATTGTACTCAAATAGGTTAGAGGGTTCACCCAATAATTCTTCAAACCGTTCTTTCTGATTTTGATGATCACATAAAATAAGAGTGCGGATCCCGTTCTCACTCTGCCGTGTGATGAATTCCCGCAGAAGTTTAAAACTACCGTTAAAGGAGGGGTGAGGTAAGGAAGAAAGGGTAATCTCTTCATCCGGTTTTTCTGACTTGTTAAAACTGCCCTGAACTATCAGGCCGCGGTTGCTGAGTGCTTCATTCCATTCTTCAGGCGAAAGGAAAAGATTTCCCGGTGCTGCTAACTTCTTTTTACTGTTTTCTGTGTATGTTTCCTCCGCCAGTGTGAAGAAATCGATTACTTCAGATTCCACTACATCCCTGTCCTCAACAATTAGAATGGTATCTTCCGGCAGGTAGGAAAACAGGCTTTCTTTTTTACCATCTTCCGAAAAACCGGCACTTGGAACCAGCCTGGTTTCATTCAGAAAGGCAACAGAGCGCTGCGAATCGGGATCAAACTCACGGATTGTATCAATTTCATCCCCAAAAAATTCAAAACGGACCGGATATTCACCCGAAAAAGGAAATACATCAAATATACCGCCGCGGATGGCAAATTCTCCGGGTGCATCCACAAAACGGGTGGCCTGGTAGCCCTGGTCGGTCAGTTTCGCAGAAAGTTCCTCAGGCGGGATAACATCTCCCTTTGAGAGATGGATGGAAGCGGCATGAAATACACCGGGGGGAACCAACTTGTCTGAAATGGAATCAGCCGATGCAACAATTACAGAGGGTTTTTCACTGCTGATGTTTTCAAGAACTTCCGATCTCTGGACCATAATGGATGTATCCAGTACTTTTTCATCGTCATAAGGTTTTCTTCTTGCCGGCGGAAACAGGTATACTCTTTCTGTTCCGATTTGCTCAAAGTCGGATGCTACTGCCGCGGCTCTTTCAAAATCTTTTGTGATATGAAGAAGAGTGCCGTTATTCCGATGAAGATCTGATAATACAAAAAGTAAAGATGATCCTGTGAATCCCTTGAACTGTAATGTTTTGTTTTTGTTCAGACTGTCATATATCTGCTGAACGGTTATCATTTTAAGAACTGAAGATCGAATCAGGTCAAGCATAAAAAATCAAAAGAATATAGTTGGTTACCTTAAACAGACATGTTCTGTAATCAGGGGTGAAATAAAGATGATCGTGTAAAAAATCGTTCATTGGCAAAACCGAGAAGCAATGCCATCAAACCGGAGATCAGGTAGAAGGCATACTGGTCTTCGTAGTCTGTATATATAATTTCTTCAATTTCAGTTTGTTCCAGCTGATCGATTTCATCATAAATTTCAATTAACTCCCCGAGATCCGTAGCCCTGTAATATTTGCCGCCGGTCAGATCGGCAATCTGACGGAGCATATCTTCATCAATATTTACCTGCACATTCTGATATCTCCGGCCAAATATTGGATCATCCACTGGGTATGGAGCCGTTCCCCGGCTGCCGATTCCCAGCGTATAAATCCTGATATCAAAGGTAGAAGCAAGTTCAGCCGCTGTTACAGGATCAATTTCTCCAGCATTATTCATTCCGTCGGTAAGAAGCAGAATCACTTTACTTTCAGCCTGGCTGTCTTTCAGGCGGTTCACGGCAGTTGCAATGCCCATTCCGATTGCAGTTCCATCCTGAACCATACCCATGTCAATTGTAGCCAGTAGTTCATTTACCAGCGGATAATCCATTGTTGGCGGCACAACGGTAAAGCTTTGACGTGCAAAGACATTTATTCCGATCCTGTCTGATATTCTTTTGGATATAAAATCTGCGGCTACGGCTTTTGCGCCTTCCAGCCGGTTAGGTTCAATATCTTCTGCGCGCATTGAGGTGGATATATCTATACTGAGTACAATATCTATGCCCTCAGCATTTCTTTCAACGGTTGTATTCTGCAGTTGCGGACGCGCCAGGGCAAGTATAATAAAGGAACAGGCAGCAAGGTACAGCAGGGGGGTAAGGTACACCAGCCACGCCCGGTAGTTACCCGGAAGGCCTTTTAAAGGCGAAACTGAAGAAAAAGTAAGGGAAGGATTTTTTTTGAAATACAATCTCCATACCTGCAAACCCAGCAGGATGGGGATCAGCAAAAACAGCCACAGATATTCAGGGTTTGCCCAGCTCATCAAACTTCCTCCCCTGATTTTTCTGATGGGGTATCTTCCAGCAGGCCATGTTCCTCATCATACTGATACCTGAGGTATTCAATGCGTTCGCTGTCTATTACAGATACTGTTTTGGCAAATTCATCGGCTGTTTTTAAAGCATTTTCAGACTGTTCCTGTCCGGGCCTGAAATTGGCGAATTTCACAATATCGGCTTCATTAAGCATTTTTCGGGTAATAGAAATAATTTTGGATGATGCCATTTCTTTTTGAAGAGCCTGAATGATTTCACGTGTGGTCATTTCCAGCGCCGGTATTTGATATACCCGTTTCAGATAGAGGCGGATTGCATTCCCCAGTTCAACGTAAAAGGTTTCAAAATCTTCTTCCTCTTTTAACTTTTCTGTTATCTGAAGCTCAGACAGCTTCTTTTTTAACTGGAACAACGGATTAACAAATGGCTGCGGCCTCGCTGCTGCAACCGGTTTTGGCTTCGGCTCTGCGTTCGAATATCTTCTGTATAAGTACCATGCAGCGAGCGCCAGCAGAAGTATGCCCAGAATGTATGGCCAGTAATTAACAGCAAAATCGAAGATGGGTTTTAACGGTCTGAACTCTTCATCACCTTCTTCCAGGCTCGATTTAAAAGCAAGCGGCACACGGTTTGTGAATAGCGTTGTATCTGCGTCTCCCTGATGAAGCAGAATCGCCTTTCTATCTATTACCACATCCTCAACACCAAAAAATTGCAATTCATATACCAGGCTGTCTCTGTTTGCACCTGCCTGAAATCTTTGACGCGAGATTACTTCTATGTGCTCTCCGAAATCATTTTCTCCCGGGTATTCCAGGGTGTCATATTGACCCTCAACTACAATAATATAGTTAAAAACAGCACCCGCTTCGAGAGAATCAGTATTTACATAAGTATTTATTTGTTGGGCACTTAATATATTAAAAAAAGAGGCCAGAGCAATTAAACCAGTGGTGAGGAAAGAAGTTCTCACTTTTTATATACTTAAAGTTAAAGTTGCGTGTTATATATTTGTAAAAGGAATTCAAGATAAGAAACAAGAGAACGAAAAATGAACGCCATTAATAGGTTTTCCACATTATTAATGCTAATTAACCAGGATTCTTTTTACATTCACCCTGCTTTAGTAGAAAAGGATAAATACTAACTACCAAAACTTATCATCTCTATGACAAAATACCTGTCTGTCGGTATATTGTTTTTTTCTGTTTCGATCTTTTTTTTCGGTCCCGAAAATGAAGAAGTCGCAACAGAAATGGACAAAGAACTGATATCACTAAAGAACCTGAATGAAATCCCTCCTATACCAGCCCGAGATACATATGGTTTTATAGATGGAGAATATGAGATCCTTGAAGAAACAATCAAGAGAAATGAAAACCTTTACATACTGCTGAACCGCCACGGTATTTCATCACAGACGATATATGAGATTCAGCAAAAAGCCGAAGATGGAATGAACCTGCACAGGATGCTTCCGGGGCAAAAATACAGGATGTATAAGGACGATGATGGTCTTTTTTCTTTTGTCTGGCATCAAACCCCAACCAGGTTTGTCACCATTATACTGGATGATGAAATAACACTCAGCCTTGATGAAATACCTGTTATAACAAAAATCAATAAGGTCTCGGGCATCATTGCCAATTCTTTATATGAAACGGTGCTTAATGAAGGTGGTTCGCAATTTCTTGGCGCTGAACTGGCTGAAATTTTCGCCTGGGAAATTGATTTTTTCAGCCTGAGAAGAGGAGATCATTTTAAAGTAATCCACGAAGAACTATATGCCAATGACGTTTATGTGGGACTCGGCGATATTAAAGCAGCTGAATTTCAACACAGAGGCACAACACACAGGGCATATTATTTTGATAACGGCAGCCGCCGGGGATACTTTGATAAAGATGGGAACAGCATGCAAAAGGCACTCCTGAAAGCTCCTTTCCAGTACAACCAACGAATCAGTTCCGGCTTTTCCCAAAGCAGGTTTCATCCCATCTTACGGGAAAGAAGACCGCATCACGGAACCGATTATGCAGCACCTACAGGAACCCCTATTCTTGCTGTGGGTGACGGAGTTGTAACCGAAGCCCAGCGTCGGGGCGGAAACGGAAATATTGTTCAGATACGCCACAACGGTACTTACAAAACCGCCTACCTGCACCTGAATGGTTTTGCTTCAGGCGTTCGAAAAGGAGCAACGGTTAAACAGGGCCAGATCATTGGTTACGTCGGATCTACAGGGCTGGCTACCGGGCCGCATTTATGCTACCGGCTTTATGTGAATGAACGTCCTGTGAATTCACTGACGGTTGATATGCCCGCTTCGGAATCGCTGGATGAAGAGTATATGGATCAGTTTCTAAACATTGCTGAACAACTTGACGAACAGCTTGAAAGTTTGTCTTTATCTGAAAGCCTGGCTTTTAACTGAGTAAACCGGGACCCATCCTCTTTCTCCTTCCCTATTCCGCAGAAGAACGGACAAGTTGAGCGCATTTCGAAACCCCGACCTCTTCGGGGGAAGGAGGACTCATGAATTAAATTTCAGTCTAAAAAGCCCCTCCTTGTTTCGCGCCTTTTGGCGAAATAGGGAGGGGTTGAGGTAGGTTCCGGAAAGACTCTGAATATTATGTGTGGAACTCAGTTAATAGCGGTTAATCCGCCGCTGGAAAAAGTTGATTAAGGGTTTTATGTACGACTCATTGGTATATACATCAATGGCGTCCATTCTGTTTTTAACAAAATATTCCCTGCGGCGGGACTGCTCTTTAAGTATCCGGGCTTTATATGCATTTCGTACTTTCCGGCTGGAAGTGTCTACAAGCTGGTGCTCACCGGTTTCTGCGTCAGTATAGGGTAAAACACCGACATCCGGCAACTCTTCTTCAAGTGCATCATGAATCACCAGGTTTACCAAATCGTGTTTTTGGGTGGTGATTTTATGCTGTTTCTGAAAATTCTGATCCTGAAAATCTGAAGCCAGAACCACAATGGCACGCCGGTTCAGTAACCGGTTCACGTAGGAGAGGGTATCTCCGATGGATGTCTTTGTTCCCCCGGGTTCTGTAGTATACAATTCCCGGATGAGGCGCAGAACATGGGTCCGGCCTTTTTTAGGCGGAACAACTTTTTCAATCTTATCGGTAAACAGAACCAAACCGACTTTGTCTCCATTTTTTATCGCACTGAATGCAAGAACAGCGCAAATTTCAATGGCAAGTTCCATTTTTGTTTGCGATTTACTTCCGAAGAGGCCGCTTGGAGAAATATCCACACAAAGCATAAGAGTTTGTTCGCGTTCTTCTTCAAACACTTTAATAAATGGTTCATCACTTCTTGCGGTCACATTCCAGTCTATCTGGCGTACATCATCTCCGAATGTATATGCTCTTACTTCGGAAAATTCCATTCCACGCCCTTTAAAAGCAGATTGATACTCCCCTCCGAAAATATTATTTACCAGTCCTTTGGTCCGGATTTCAAGTTTCCTGATTTTGGATAATATTTCTTTAGATATCATTCTGATCGTTCGTTATTGGGAAAAATATTATTCTGAAAATATACAATGCACTGCCGGAAGAGCCCGGTTATTTTAAAGATACAGATTTTACAGCCTTTCCCGGAATCAGGCAAAAATTATTTTATGAGTAAAGTTAATAATAGGTTAATGGTATCATAATGATTCGATAAGGTGATTTCAGAATGTTTGGGTAATTCAAAAAACCCAAACATTTATGCTGATCGGCGGAAATTTTAATAACAAATGTAAAAAACTGCTTGTTGAAACGGGGCTGCTTTCCGGAATGGAACCTGGTAAAAATATTTCTGTTCAGGACCTTAATAAAAATTTAGAGTTTGATCGTACAGAGCTACGCGGTTACCTGGAACATTTGAGTGACCAGGGGTACATCAGCCTGACCACAATTGGCGGACCTTTTTTATACGGACACATATCTCTGACAAAGAGAGGGCTTTATAAACTTGAGGAGTTCCAGAAATAGCTTTCTGCTTTACTCTCAGGCAGCTGTTTATAACTCTTATAACTCATTTCCTTTCCTGCTTACTTGCAGCAGATTTTCAATTTATTCTTCATCCTCAATCGAATTATGTCTGTAAAGTTTGGTACCTTTACACCCGAAAAATCTACCATAACAAAATATACTGACAGATATGATTATTGGAGTTCCAAAAGAGATTAAAATACACGAAAACAGAGTTTCATTGCTGCCGGGCGGGGTCCTTCAGTTTATCCGTAACGGACATGAGGTTTTGATTGAAAAAAGTGCGGGTACGGGAAGCGGTTTCACAGATGAGATGTATGTTGATGCCGGTGCAAAAATTGTTGATGATGTGGAAGAAGTCTGGGAAAAAGCAGACATGATAATGAAAGTAAAAGAGCCGATTGCAGAAGAGTACGGCCGCATACGTGAAGGGCAGATCTTGTTTACCTACCTGCATTTTGCTGCAAGTGAAGTACTTACAAAAGCGGTGCAGAAATCTAAATGTATTGCGATTGCATATGAAACAGTGGAGAAAGCAGATCATTCGCTGCCGCTCTTAACCCCGATGAGTGAAGTTGCCGGCCGTATGGCATCGCAGGAGGGGGCTAAATATCTTGAGAAGGCATTTGGTGGCAGGGGCGTGTTAATGGGTGGAATTCCCGGTGTGCCTCCTGCAAATGTCATGGTATTAGGTGGCGGAATTGTTGGGGTGAACGCCGCAAAAATTGCAGCTGGAATGGGTGCAAATACTACCATTCTGGATATTAACATCCCCCGGTTACGGTATCTTGATGATGTAATGCCCAAAAATGTTCGCACGCTATTTTCCACGGAGGGTAATATACGGAACCTGCTGCCTGAGACCGATCTGGTAATTGGCGCGGTGTTAATTCCCGGAGCAAAAGCTCCAAGCTTGATTCGTGAAGATATGCTGCAGCTGATGCGGCCCGGAACGGTTATGGTGGATGTGGCCATTGACCAGGGCGGCTGTTTTGAGACGTCCAGAGCCACCACTCATGATGACCCGATTTATACAATTGATGATGTGGTTCATTACTGTGTGGCAAATATGCCGGGAGCTGTACCTTACACCTCAACACTGGGCCTGACAAATGTGACTCTGCCTTACGCGGTGCAAATAGCGAATAAGGGCTGGAAGCAGGCACTTTCAGATGATCCTGAATTGAAAAAAGGTTTGAATATAGCCAACGGTGAAATCGTATATGAATATGTTGCCGATGCTTTTGATATGGAATATACTCCCATTGAAGAAGTCATGTAGTTTTCGGGGAAACCACGGAGTGCACGAAGAACGCATAGAGAGAACTTAGCGGTTCTTATCGTTCATGATGTTTAATGAAAAGGGAAGATTTGTTGTGGTACCTGAAGCAATTAAGATATCTGCAAATCAGATATAGCTTTTTCTAAAACCGAATAGAAACCGCAAAGGCCGCGAAGGAGCGCAAAGGAGAAAACCTGGGTAGTTCTTAGCGTCCTGGCAATTAAATGAAAAGGAAAAATTTGTTGAGGTACTTGAACAGTTAAGATACCTGCAAATCAAATTAGCTTTTTCTCAGGTTTGAAGATGGGGAAGTGGTATAATTTAATCAGGTGTATAACTGTATTCCAGGTGTGGGATAATTTCTCTGTCGATCGAAGAAAAAAGATTTCTTCTGTAATTTCGTGTGGATTCATTGCCGCCGTTTCTTGTGGTTACAGTAATAACTGCATCCAGTTCCGGCAGCATCATCAGGTATTGTCCGCCATGGCCAAACGCATACACCATATGATAATCACCGGCGGATCGGGTGAACCATAAATAGCCATAATTGATTCTTCCGTTACGCCCCGTTACAGGTTCAACAGAGTGGATGATCCAGTCTGAGGGTACAAGCTGTTCATCATTATATGTACCAGTATTCATCATAAGCCGGCCTAATTTAATCAAATCACGCGGACGTAATGCCATATTATTGCCACCAAGAAAATATCCCTGCGGGTCGCGATCCCATCCGCCCACCTGAATATCCATTGGACGAAACAGGTAACGGTTGGCAAATTCAAGAGTACTCATTCCTGAAGCGCGAGCCAGAATTACAGACAGAAGATGGGTATTCCCGGTACTGTAAATACGATCCTTTCCAGGTGTGCCCCTCATTGGACGGCTGAGGGCGTATTGAATCCAGTTATTACTGGTTACCCAGGCCCCATAGTTACTCCGGCTTGTAGAAGCCAGGCCGCTGCGCATGGTCAGCAGATCTCCGATGGTAATGGAGGCTTTAACTGAATCTGTATTCTCACTAAAATATTCAGGGAAAAAATCTGCTATTTTCTGGTCCACCCCGTCAAGGAAACCCTGATCAATTGCTATTCCCGTTAAAATGGACAGGATGCTCTTGGAAGCTGATTTAATATTATGCGCCCGCTCTGCATGCATACTTCCGAAGTATTCTTCCGAAATAACTTGCCCATGCTGGCTGATCAGGATACTGCTGACCGGCCCGAGTGTTTCCATTGGCTTAACAATTTCTTCTAAAGCCATAGGGGGGGCAGTTTCTTCAGGTATAGGAATGGGAACCAGGGCACTTATTTCTGATGGATTTGGGCTGTTAATAGTTTCGGAATCATTATCAGGTACAAAAAGGTATGGAGTCGCTACAAAAAGCAGAGCCAGCAACAGGATTACAGGGAAAACATAAAAAGTATCGGGAGAAAGAATTTTGTCAGAAAAAATTTTTATGAACTCTTTAACTTTTGGAACAGTGTTAGACATGGCGAATATTTATAAATCAAACGTTACGATGGGTAATATCTAAATAAAATTCCCTGATTTTATTTTATATAAAAAAACCGAAAGAGAAATCATTCCGGATAATCTATATCAATTATTATCCTTGGAAACAACAATTTCTGATTGTAGAATAGATCGATAATTTTTATTGGACAAGTATAAAACTTTAAAAAGATTTTAAAAGTTATTATACAGACTATATATCAGGATGAGCCAACCAGGAAAAATGTAACAGCACGGTTTTAGGTTCAGCTTTCCTCTTCGGATTCTTTTTTATCCATTCCGGCTACCCTGTCTGCATGGTAAGCACCCCGTTCTCCCATCGGTTTGTCTTCACCTGTGGTGGTATCTTTTTGGGTCTGGTGCTCCAATTCAGAATTGATCTCGGCTCCGAGAAGGATGATAAACGCTGTAATAAAAAACCAAAGCAGTAGAATAATCACGGCTGCAAAGCTTCCGTACATCTCATCATAGTTGCCGAAATTATCAATATAAAGACTGAACAGAAGGGAACCTGCCAGCCACAGAGCAGTTGCTGTAACAGCCCCTGTGCTTAACCATCTGAATTCCGGATTGCTCCGGTCGGGTGCTATTTTATAGGTCAGCCCAAGTGCTCCGATAATCAGAAATGCTAACAGCGGCCATCGCAGCCAGTTAATAAGCGTCTCTAAAAAAGCGGGCAGGTTTATACTTTTAACCAGTGCCGGGAAAACCACAACCAGGGCGGTGCATATTATACCTGCAATAATTCCTCCAATCGTAAAAAGAAGCGTTATGCCATTTTGTTTGAAAAAGCCTCTTTCATCTGTTTCATTATATGCAATGTTAATCCCTTCAAACACAGCACTTGTGCCATTGTGGGCAAACCAAAGACTGAGAAACATGCTCAGTCCAAAGCCCCAGCTCAGAGTCTCTTCGGTCTGACTTGCTACATTTTCAAGAATGGTTGAGATCATTTGTGAGGCCTGTTCCGGTAAAATACCGGCTACCTGGTTCATTTGCTGCTCAACCTGTACCGGATCCACAACCAGGCCGTAAATTGAAATGGCTGCAATGAGGGTGGGGAACAGGGCAACGAAAAAATAGTACGCCACCCCGGCAGATACAATTGAGATATGATCGTTAGTCAGTTCATCCTTTATGCGAAAGATGATCTCTTTCCAGCCCGCCTTCGGAATCCGGGAAGGTTTTTCAGCTTTGCGGCCTTTCTGACCCTTTGTTTTTTCTTTTTTATTCACTATTCAGAACGATTAATTTAGCAGACAGTTCATTTTCTAATAGGATGGATGGTGATTACCGGGAAGACTTTTGATTCTCCCCCTTCCGAAGAAGATCCCACAGGATGCCCGGACAGGGGTTGAAATATTCTCTCACTTCAGGTTGTCAGGGCAAGCATCCCGCCCAGGGCAGAGGCTCCTCCCGAAACAACAGTGGCAATAAACATCCACCAGGCAGCTGAAGCAGCTGTTTTCCTTGCGTGTTCAGCCTGCCAGATCGTCTCCTGTCTGGCTTTTTCGGCTTTCTCTTTCACTGTTCGTTCTATTTCATCTACTTTTTGGAGAACCTCGTCCCGTCCCTCTTCAATCTTATCGACCACCCGTTCCGCCTGTTCACGACTGATTCTCTGATTATTGCTCACCAGGGCAATCAGGGATTCCCGGTCCATACGCTGAAGCCGGTTTCTCAAAACAGAAGGGGCTGTTTTCGGATCATCGAAAATTCGTCTCGCATCATGCTTCAGGCGATCGTACTGGAGTTCCGGCTGGTCCATACGGTTAAACCAATCCCGAATGGATCTTTCTGCACGTTCTCTCGTTTCTGACGCGCGGTGTTTTGATTCTTCCTGAACATCACCGGCTCTCTGGCGGGCCTCGCCTGATTTCTCCTGGACATCATCCGCTCTCGATTTAATTCCTTCCAGCACTTCCTCGGCCTGGCTGAGGTATTGCTCCGCTTTTTGATCTGTCATTCCTTCCACACTGCTGAGCATTGATTTCAGCGTGGACCGGTCCATATTTTCCGCTCTTGCCCGCACAACATCGGGTGCTGCTTCCGGATGGTTGAGGATTTCATTAAGGTCTTCTTTCAGTTTTTCCGGCTGCAATTCCTCTTCGTGTGTATTTTGGAGGTACTGCTTCACCTTTTCCCAGTATTTTTTACCCTGCTCTTCACCACCCGGAGTAAATTTATTGACAGCAGAAATTGCTTTATCTGCTTTTGAACCTTCCTGTTGCGCGATTTCACTAGCCTTTTCAAAAGCATTTTTAAGCTTCTGTTTATCCTGCCTTGAAAGGTTTGGCTGTTCCCCTGCTACTTCAAGGAACAGATGTCGTACGGTTTCAGGATCTTCAGGTGAATACTCTTCTCTGACCTGGATATCCTGGATGAGGTCAACCAGCTGATTCTGAACTTTATCCATATTCAGCCTTTGTGGTTCAAGTTTTCCCATATATTCATCCAGCTTTTTTTCAATACCAGACAAGTCATATTCCTGTCTGATCTCATCATGAATCTCTTTAACCGTATCACGGGCAGTATCTTTGGCTTGGCTTCGTTCACTGGAACTGAACATATTACCCACAGCCGAAGACCCTGCATTCAGCATTTCTTTTACAGCAGAGAACACAGAGCCGGTAAGGCTGCTTACCATTTTTGAATCAATGTACAATCCGAGCAGCAGATAGCCTGCCCAGATGACCAAACCCAGGGTGATTCCAACCAGGTTACTGGAAGTAAGAGTCAGTTTTATCGCAATCAGGCTGGCAAAGAACAGGGAAATGGCCATGGTTGCCGTAAGAAATATTCCAAAACCCGAAGAAATTTTAACACCCATTGGAGTGGCATCCGGATCATCACGATCACGATCTTTGTTTTTTGATGAGGATGATGAACGGTCGTGTCTGCCCATCTCACGTACATCACCCATTGCAGTTATTCCCGAAGCAACGGCCAGGTTGGTGAGAATAAACTGAAAGGCAAAAGCCAGCAAAATTCCGGCAATTACAGCCAGGAAAAAGTGTCCGAATCCGTCTGCAAACCAGGGATCGCCGGCGACTTGTGCAACAGCCGGCACAGCCGTGAGTGGGATGAATAATATTGTTAATAATATGGAAAGTAGTGGCTTAAAATGTTTCATAGCTCTGCATGTTTAGTTATGAATTGTATTACCAATAATGTGAAAGGAGCACAGTCTGTGGCGGGGAAATGATGGTTTTTGATTCCCGGATGAACCTGTACAGGCGCTGATTCATAGCCATTGTTCTCTCTGTTTTTCCTTGTGTGTACTTATTCTTCCGGCAAAACAGTAGGTAGGCTGATTCTGTTCTCTGAATTTGTGGGTAAACTTCAGGGAGAATGCGGTTATATTCCTTGTGCAGATTTGTAGGAAAAGAAAGCGGAACGTTGTACTGCACCCGGTTCAGGTAGTAAGAATATGTGGAAATGTGGAGGTTAAAATGATTTGGGCACAGTTCCGATTTTGGTCGGGAAGAGTCACTCATCTTTTCCCCGGGAAACGAAAGCACATCTTTCAAAGGAAAAAGTCCTTGAAACACAACTGTCAACCAACAACAGACAACCCACTGAAAGCAAGAGCTGTTAGTTAATAAGGCGAAATCAAAAAAATAATACTACTTGCTAAAACTATCCTATCTCTCCTCAAGCGGTACCCATTCAAGATTTTTTTCCCCAACATACAGAGCACGGGGGCGAATCAGGCGGTTATTAGCTGCCTGTTCCAGGTAGTGGGCGGTCCAGCCGGAAATTCGGCTCATGGTAAAGATGCAGGTGTAAAGATCGGGTTGAATACCAATGGAGTAATAGACTGTGGCGGAGAAAAAGTCCACATTAGGATCTATATTCTTCTCATTCTTCATGATTTTCATTATATCTTCGGACCACTGATAGAGTTTGGTGTACCCGGTTTCTTCTGATAATGATTTCGACATTTTACGAAGATGAACCGCCCGGGGGTCCATGGTTTTATAAACCCGGTGCCCGAAACCCATTATTTTTTCTTTTCTGGACAGTTTATCTTTTGTAAATGAAGCGGCATCCGCTGAGTTCCCTTGTTTATCCAGCTCCAGGAGGGTATTCATAACAGCAGTATTAGCCCCGCCATGCAGAGGACCCTTTAATGCGCCAATAGCCCCGGTGATGGCAGAAAACATATCAGATTTGGTAGCACAGATCGTACGGGCAGTAAACGTTGAGGCATTCATTCCATGTTCGGCGTGTAGAACCAGGCAGAGGTCCATTGTACGTTCGGCGGCTTTTCCGGGTTTCTCACCGTTCAGCATATACAGAAAATTAAACGCGATACTGCCTTCATCCAGGGGTTCTATAATATCCTTGCCATTCCGGGCGCGATCGAAAGCCGCTATTATGGCCGGAATCTGTGCTGTCATTGAAATCGCGTGCTCCCTGTTTTCTTCCGGGGTGTTATCTACAGATACATTTTCGAAATCCGCAAGCATGGAAACCGCTGTTCTGAGAACCGACATGGGTTCGGCTTCCTTATTGGTATTTTTTACGTAATCCAAAACAGGGGCCGGAAGTTTTCGCTCTTTTATAAGAGCTTCTTTTAAAGCATCAAGCTCTTCTTTATCCGGCAGGCGATCATTCCACAGCAGGAAACAAACTTCTTCGAAAGTGGCTTTTTCAGCAAGAGTATCAATATTATAACCTGAATAGATCAGCTCGCCTTTTTGTCCGTCAATAAAACTTTTGGAGGTAGAGAATGCCACAATACCATCCAGTCCTTTATTGATATGTGGATATTCATTCAGGTCGATTTGTTCCAGGTTTTGCTCCGCCATTCGTTTCAAATATTTAATTTTATAGTTTATCACTGCGCTATCGGTTCGAATAATCTTTTTCAAAAGATTACGCTGCGGGGATAGAAAAGGTAGTCAGAAACTAAAGGTCTTTCTTTTTGCAGCGATATAATCTTGTAACGCAGAATTTTTTTTATTCGCACTAAAATACAAAACAGAGAAGGATTTTAGAAGCGTTTTCGGAGGTTATTATTCTGGTGGTTGGTTGTTGAAGAGGGGATGTGGGTATTCTGAATGATTCTCAGCAGGAGACGCCTGTCTGATTGAACAGGCACATTCAACCAATATCTACAGGTGGTTTCTCAATTAAAGGTTATGTGTTTCTGAAATGTGTAGCAGAGAGAGTGTAGTCTCAGATCTGTTAAGTAGTGGATGGGAAAGCATCCCGTCTTACTTTCGATTTACATCTCAGCCAGATCCATACTATATCTTACGATTTGCTGTAGGCCGGTTTCTTCATCCGTTTCACGGGTGTAGAGAAAGTCATTTCTGACAAGACGGATGTCCTGGTTTCGCGGCCAGGATAACCGGGCCAGCAATTCACCATCTTCTTTCATTATCCACCAGTCATAAATCTCCTGATCATCCACAATCGTGGCTGCCCAGACCTGGTTGCTGTCATCGGTAAACAGTTGGTTCAATGCAGGCCAGGTATCCGGAAGGTCCATATTGCGTACGGCATTTTGCAGTTGTTCGTGCTCGTCCATGCTGTTTATAGCATCTTCACGGGTAAGTGCAACTTTTGTGAAAGGATAATAAAATGCACGCCGGTAGATTCCATCGGGCCCGTGGATTTTAATCAGCAGATCGTCGGTTTGGGTCGAGAAAATTCTGTCATCCACAGACCGTGCCATTAATTCACGCCCCAAAAAAGGAGGGGGAAGAACAAACCATTCCGTTACAATGGGTTTCGGCATCTCCTGCTCAAAAATCATTTCGGGCTCGTCTTTTCCTTCAGGGTCTGTCAGGTAGTACCGGGTAAATCCCTTGAAATCCGGATCATCCCGATACAGCAGGGGTGAATTTTGTGAGGACAGTAACAGGGAGTGGTCACTGCGAACAGAATGTAACCCGATATTCAGAAAGTTCTGCCCGGGAACCTCATCCCAGGTTTCCCGCGAAAGGTTGATTGTATGGGAAAATTCAGGATCTGAATAGGGGTCCTGATCAGGCTCCGCTGCCAGTCTGTATACATTCACTCTCCGGCCGTTGGGATCATAAATAAAAAGCTGGTTTGAAAGGATGTTCATATTCCCGATCCACTGAAATTCTCCCGGGCCTTCGCCTTCCCTGCCAATATTTGTGAGATAACTGCCGTCAGGCTGAAAAATATGAACCGTTTTTTGTTGATTATCTCCGATATAAACTCTTCCGTAATGATCAACCGCAAGTGGCCCGGGATTTCCAATCAGATTTTCATCGGTGTCGCCAAAAGCCTGTTCTCTTTCCAGGTGTAATTGATAAGCCGGTTCAGCATCTGCTGAATAGATCGTCAGGTTTTCAAGTTCTTGAATATGTTCTGGTAGTTCGACAGACTCCTGCATTGAACAACCTGCCAACAGAAACATTGAAGTGAGGGCAATGATTAGATTTTTCATAACGTGGTTTTCTATTGTAGAATTACTAATATAATAATAGAAAGAAAACAGTTGTGCAAAATCAGGGCAGTAACCGGGCCTGATGACTCATCTTTTTCTATTACAGCCCTTTTTGAAAACTGGAGGAGAGAAAGGAACGAACGGATAGGAATAGGCGGGAAAGCATCCCGTCCTACTTGTTTTTGGCTTCATCCCATAACTTATCCATCTCTTCCAGGTCTGAATCTACAATGGATCGATTCTTTTCGGCCAGTTTTTGTTCTATATATCGAAACCTGTAATCGAATTTCCGGTTCGCATTGCGCAGGGAATCTTCAGCCTGGAGCCCAAGCAGGCGGCCCACATTCACCATACTGAACAGAAGGTCCCCGAACTCCTCTTTCTGGGCTTCCTTGTTTTGATCTTCCACGGCTTCCCGCCACTCATCGATCTCTTCGTTCAGTTTTTCCCAGGCAAGCTGCCATTCCGCCCAGTCGAAACCCACGTTGGCTGCTTTTTCCTGCATACGCTGGGCTTTAATCAGCCCCGGCAGGTGTTTTGGAACTCCATCCAGAATTGACATTTTGCCTTCTTTCAGTTTAATGGCCTCCCAGTTTTCCGCGACCTCTTTATCGGATTCCGCTTTTGTGGTTTCAAAAACATGAGGGTGCCGGCGGATCAGTTTCTCAGAAATCCTGTATATGACATCGTCAATGGTAAAATGACGGTTTTCGGCTGCCATTTTACTGTGAAACAGCACATGCAGGAGCAGATCACCCAGTTCCTTTGAAAGTTCTTCATAATCTTCTTTGTCAATCGCCTCAACGGCTTCATATGCCTCTTCAATCAGGTTGTCTTTAATGGAGTGATGGGTCTGCTTCCGGTCCCACGGACACTCTATTCTCAGGATGGAAATCAGTTTAACGAGATCTTCAAATTTATTGGATGGCTTCATATCAGTGTGTCAGTAAACAGTTATCAGGAAAAAAATTCCCCTTAAAAAAGGGGGCAGGGGGATGTTCACCATGACTTGTGAATAAATTCGGGATTTGGATTATGCTTCTGAACCCATCACAAACACCCCTCTGTGTCTCCCCTTGATAGGGGAGAATTCAGGTTTGTTTCTTTTTCTTTTCTGCAGCAGGGAACAGGATGTTGTTTAAAATGATCCGATAGCCCGGGCTATTGGTGTGAAGTTTAAGGTCGGTGGGCGGATCGCCAACATGGTGAGTGTAATCTTCAGGATCATGGCCGGCATAAAAAGTAAAGGTTCCCTCTCCGTAATTACCATGCAGGTATTTCACCTGGTTTCTTCCGGGGGATTCAGCCAGTTGTACAACACTGCTTTTTATTTTATCACTCTGAAACGCCGTTGCCTGGCCATAAAAACCGGGGATACTGTTCAGGTGATTTTGAGTAAGCATTGTGGGAACCGGATCCCATTTGGCGGAAAAATCAAAAAGGGTAAAATAATCCAGGCTTTCACTGATACTGTTCAGGTCTACCTCAACATCAATGCTTGAATGTTGATAAACAGACGCTTCGGTATTCACTTCGAAATTTTCGAAAGCAAACGTATTATTAAAATTCAGCCGTTCATTAACATTTGGGTCTACAGGATCGCCGTCCATTTGTGAGGGAACAATATCCAGGCCTTCAGCTGAGAGAGCAATGTCGAAGGTTTCCGTACCCGAACACATCGCAAAGAGGAACCCGCCGTTGCCCACAAAATCCTTGATGTTATTTACAACATCCAGTTTGAGCTCGCTGACCTTGTTGTAACCCAGCTTGTTTTTCACATCTTCAAGGTTTTGCACATCGGCGATGTACCAGGGCGTATTTCTGTACATCGCCCAGAATTTTCCGAACTGGCCCGTAAAGTCTTCATGGTGAAGGTGCAGCCAGTCGTATTCTGACAGTTCACCCGAAAGAACTTCTGTATCATAAATTTTATCATAGGGAATTTCAGCATAATCGAGTGCAAGCGTCACGGCATCATCCCAGGGCAAGGCCTGTGGTGGTGTATATACCGCGATGGACGGAACGGTTTCCAGGTTTATGGCAGCCATATTTACATTTGGCTGTTCTACCTCACGAACAATTTGCGCAGCATCAGCTTCGGATATCACTTCCACATGAACGTTCCGGATTCTGCTTCGTCTTACCAGATCGTTTTCTGTTGTGGTAAGAAAGCTGCCGCCCCGGTAGTTTAAAAGCCACTGCCCCGTTTCACCTTCAATCAGCTGATTAAAAATAATTCCGTACGCTTTTAAATGATTCGTCTGAGAGTCGTCCATCGGAATAAGCACACGCTGCTGTGCCTGCAGGGCAAGTGCAGGGACGAATATAAAACAGATTAAGCCAGCGAGTATCTGTTTGTTCATGGCAGATAGGATGTTAATTGAAGAGATTGAAGTTTATCCCGTGAGTAAGTCGCATAAAAACCATTGGGGAATTCTATAATGACTTCCTCATAAAGATCAGCGAGGTCATCTTTTGTGTAAATATCCTCGCTCTGATTTAAAAATTCGTACCCTTCTGAAGGGTTTTCCCCGGATATCTCGTCCCGGTCAATCAGCTGCTCGGCAAGTACGGCACGATTCCATAACATTTTTTCCCGGTGCGGAGAATGCGGCTGTTCAGCAAGGTGACGTTCCAGAAGCTTCAGATTCATCCGGCTGTAGGATGGGGGAAACAGCACTGAGAACTCAATGGTTAATATATCGGCAAAAGGATTGGATGTATTGGCCAAAACAGGTTCAAAAATTTCGAGAGCTTCTTCATAACGACCTGTGTGTGCCGCGTGTAAACCTTCACCAAGAGTTTCTAAAAGACTCCCGGTGCTGTCTGCCCGCAGTCCCTTTTTTATCCACATTCTTTTTTTGATGGCATCGTTCGCGTAGAATGATGTATTCCTTCGTTCAAGAGAACGCAGCTGAATCCCGGCGAATTCATAGTCTCCCGTGTAGAAGTCTGAAAGGCTGAGATAATAGCGTGCTTTTTCAGAAAGGTTTGAATCATCGGTTGCACGATCGGCCCTTGTCAGTGCCTGTCGCGCGGCGGTAAAATCCCTGTTAAATATCGCGATTCTTCCCTCTGCGTACAGCATGTAACTTTTATCATCGGATTCCTGGTTTGATAACCTTCTGTACCAGGTTTCCGCTCTTTCAGAATCTTTAAAATGATCTAATGAAAGGTCAATTACGGCGGTATAAACCAGTTCTGCCCGCTGGTAACCGGGAGCTTTATCCAGTAAATCCGAATAAAGTGAATAGGAATCTTCAAGCAGCTGGTTCTGTCTCAGAGGTGTTTCTAGATTATTTTGCTGAAGGTGCTGTGCCCAGTCTCTGTAGGCAGTTGCAAGTTCTTCCATTGCTCTGAACCTGGCCGAACCTGAAGATTCCAGGTAATACTTGAAAGATTCGGCTGCAAGGTTATACTGCCCCGCAGATTTGAACTGGCTGCCCAGAGATAATAAGGAATAGACCGTATGGCTGGTTCTGTTTTCATAATGCCTGGCAATATTAAAAGCCCGCTGATACTCTTCGGTTTCAAGCAGAAGCCATGCCAGCAGCTGGTAGAGCTGAGAATAGGCTGCATGATTATGATCCAGATCCATCAGCCTGTCTTCAAGTTCAATGGAGGCTGTCTCATAAAGATTCTCATCTCTCATCTGTAAAAAATGCTGTTGTACCACACCCATCTGTTCCGGGGAGTGAATAACCAGGCTGAAAAATTCATTTA
The DNA here is from genome assembly GCA_040882525.1 of Balneolaceae bacterium. Lineage (GTDB taxonomy): Bacteria > Bacteroidota > Rhodothermia > Balneolales > Balneolaceae > Rhodohalobacter. The sequence continues at coordinate 45,620 of JBBEBD010000070.1, forward strand.
CAGCTTTCCCAAACTCTCCGGCCTGCATATAGGTATTTGCCAGTTCACTCAGAAAAAGCGTGTTATTATTAAATACCTCCTGGGCCTGCCTGTATAATCCGATAGCTGCTTCATATTCCCTTCTGTTCATCATGGAAGAAGCAACTGAATAATACATCTGCATATTTTCATCATGCTGATCGATCACATTTTCCCACGTCTCAAGTGCCTGATCGCGTTCTCCGTTCAGGTGAAGAACCTCGGCAAGTTTGAGCACCGCACGCGGAGACTCCGGATTATTCCGAACCTGATTTTCTGTAACTTCTTTTGCTTTATCAAGCCTTTTCAGATTGATGAGAGTTTCTACATACTTATCAAAGAAAATGTGCGCTTCAGGATTCTCCTCATAAAGGCCCTGCAGAATAGGTAAAGCCTCCTCAAAACGCTGTTGCTGGAGCAGCCCGGCCGCAGAATTGTAATCATTTTGCTGCGCATAAATGTTTTCTGCAGGAAGGCATCCGATTATAATTATTATGAATAAAAGAATTTTCAGTTTCATTATACAGGTGGAAAAAAATGTTTAATCAAATCCGGAAATTCTGATTTTAAATTCTGATAAAACGAATGTAAAGGAAATCCTACAACATTATTATAATCTCCGTTTATTCTTTTCACAAACAAAGCTCCCATATCATCCTGAATTCCATATGCACCGGCTTTATCAAAAGGGCTGCCTGTTTTTATATACCGTTTGATTTCCTGTTCGGTTAACGGTGAAAAAGTTACATTTGTTCTTTCAGAGAAAGAAAAAGACTTTTTTACCCTTGCATCCTGCCCCGTTTCGGCAAGGTACACCCCGCTGTAAACCTTGTGAGTTTTACCGCTGATCTGAGAAAGCATCTTTTCGGCTTCCTCCGCATCGGAAGGTTTTCCTAAAAATGTGTTTTTAAAATATACCATTGTATCGGCCGCGATAATAAAAGCATTTGGATGTTTTGAAGCGACATCTTCTCCTTTCTGTATGGCAAGTGACTGAACCAGTTCTGCCGGGGAAAGTTGTTCATCTATGTGCTCATGGATGGGAGAGGGGCATACTTCAAAAGTCAGGTTAATTTGCTCCAGGAGTTTTTTTCTCCGGGGGCTGGCTGAGGCCAGTATAATTTTCATAAATTTCAGAGCCGCTGTTATTTTTCCTGTTTCAAATATTTAAATAACTTAAAGATTCATTATCCTTATGGAAACTTAAAATTCAGAATTATTTGGTATGACTGCAAAACGGAGAAGGAACAATAAAGAAACAAAACCTATGTTTTTTACGCCTCTCAATTACAAGCTGATGGGGCTTGGGCTGTTATTAATCATCATTGGATTCACGGCTATGCGGCTCGAAAACGAAGTGTATGGATTTGTTTCGCTGTATGTTTCACCAATAGTTATTATGGGTGGATATATCACAATTATCTTCGCAATTCTGAAAAGAGATCATAAAGTGGACGAATCTTCACCAGAAGCTTCATCCTGATTTATTTTGGACAGATTAGCTAACTATGTTTTTGGCCTTTTAATTATCTATCTCTTCATAATAGAAGGTAAAGCAGATGACCACATTCAAATACTTACAGGTTTTTTCCTTTCTGTTATGCTTGCTTATTTATCCTTTCTGGCAAACTGGCTGACCCTGGATGCAACCCGGTCTGTAATTGTTCTCGGAACAATTACATTTGGTTTCGGCGGATGGATTTTTGCTTTTGCAATTATCTTCTTTTTTGTCAGCAGCAGCCTTTTAACAAAAAGAAGAAGGGAAAAAGGTTTTATAGATCCCGAAAAACGTCATATTCATCACGACCTGCAAAAAAGGAGAGACGGGTACCAGGTATGGGCAAATGGTTTTTGGATGGCAATCTTTATAACCGGCTGGTTTCTTTTTGAAGTGGATGCTTTCTTCATTGCCGCTTTTGCTGTAGTAGCTACAGCCACTGCCGACACCTGGGCCACAGAACTGGGTTCAATAAATCCCGGAAAAACCCTTAAAATTACAAACTATCAGCCTGTGAATCCCGGAACGGATGGAGGAATCAGTTTTAAAGGTACAGCAGCTGCAGCATCCGGAAGTGCAGTGATCGGGGCGTTTATGTTGTTTTTGAATGTTGAATTTACTTCCTTCCTGTTTTTAATCGTGATGGTGAGCGGCTTTCTGGGCTGCATTGCAGATTCGTATCTGGGTGCTTTTTTATTAAATAAAAAGCTCGACGGCTCAACACCAGCCAACTTTTCTGAAAACCCCGATTCTTTTAAAAACAGTGTTGTCAATTGGTTGTCAACCGGGATTGGCGGGATTACAGCATTTATTTTCACTCAATTTTTTCATTTATGAAATGGTATAAGAAACTCCACTGGCAAATTATCGTCGGGTTGGTTTTAGGTTTGTTATGGGGATTGGTATCAAGCGCTGCCGGCTGGAATGAATTTACCTCTGATTATATCCGGCCGTTCGGAGATATTTTTATTACCATGCTGAAGCTGATTGCCGTGCCGCTGGTACTGGCTTCTCTGGTAGTGGGTGTTTCGAACCTGAATGATACTGCCAAACTTTCTAAAATGGGTGGTAAAACAATTCTGATCTATATCATTACCACTGTATTGGCTATAACCATTGGCCTTACGGTAGTCAACGTAATGCAGCCGGGTAAAACGTTGCCGGAAGAAACCCGGACCAGCCTGATGGAGAGTTACAGTTCCGGAGTGGAAGGAAGAGATGATGTTGCCAGGGAACTACTCGACCGCAGCCCGCTCCAGTTTTTTGTAGATATTGTACCTGAGAATGTTGTTGAAGCCATGTCTGATAATGCAAACATGCTGCAGGTAGTTTTTCTTGCGGTTCTTATTGGAATCGGAATTGTAAATATTCCACTTCAAAAAGGGCAGGTGCTTATCAATGTCTTCGAGTCGTTTAATGACGTGATCATAAAAATTGTTGACCTGATTATGAAAACAGCTCCTTATGGAGTTTTTGCATTGATGGCGGTGGTCATCATTGATCTTGCGGGAGACGACCTGGGAGAAGCTTTGAATCTTTTAAGTGCACTTGCCTGGTACTGCATTGCTGTGATAATCGGGTTACTGCTTCATGTTATCATCGTATACTCAAGCCTGTTTAAAATCTTCAGTAAAATGAAGTTGCGCGACTTTTTTAAAGCCATTCAGCCGGCTGTTTTATTGGGGTTCAGTACAAGTTCCAGCGCTGCTACACTACCTGTAACCATAGAGAGAGTGGAAAAAAATCTCGGGGTGGAAGAAGAAGTTGCCAGTTTTGTGCTTCCGGTTGGTGCAACCATTAATATGGATGGAACAAGTTTATACCAGGCTATTGCCGCAGTATTTATTGCACAGGCTTTGGGTCTTGATCTTTCCATTGCGCAGCAATTAACAATCGTTCTGACAGCCACACTGGCTTCTATTGGGGCCGCCGGAGTACCCGGTGCCGGAATTATCATGCTTGTGATTGTTCTTCAGGCCATACAGGTCCCGGTTGAAGGTATTGCACTGATCCTGGGTGTGGACCGTATCCTGGATATGGTGAGAACCGCTGTGAATATAACCGGAGATGCGGCTGTTTCTGTCGCTGTGGCTCATACAGAGGGTAAATTAGGCAGCCTTCATTTTGATGAAGATTAATCTGACGTGAAGGCAACGAATGTTGATCTGCCGGTGTTTGCATTAATTAGTTATGAGCTATATTTCATTTGTGATCATATTTTACGGTTTAGTTTTCTCAGGTTCAGTTATTGAAAGTGCCCCCGACACCTATGAGATAAAACTTGAAAGGGGGATAGAGGCGTTTTACAAGGCCGACTGGCGTCAGGCAAGGAGTATATTTAATGAACTGAAAGAAGAACGCCCGGAAGATCCCGCTCCTTATTTTTTTGAATCAATGATGCCATTTTGGAAATATTTTTTTGTTGATCAGAATGAAGAAACAGCAGATGCATTTTTCAGTCTGTCAGAAGAAGCCATCCGGCTGAGTGAAATCAGGTTAAAAAATTCTCCGGATGATACCACGATGGTTCTGTTCCTGAGCGGCCTCTATGGATACAGAAGCCTGGTTGCTGCAGGGGAGAACAGGTATTCTGAAGCTGTACAAGATGGTATTACAGGCTATAAATTCACTCGAAAATTGCTCTCTGTTCAGTCTGACCGCCCCGAAGCAAAAATTGGTAAGGGCATGTATTATTACATGACAGGCAGTATACCGGGTGAGGTAAAATGGGCTGCAAATATGTTTGGAGTCAGGGGAGATGTGGAATACGGATTAGCGGAACTTAAAAAAGCCGCGGAAAGCAACAGCCTGGTCAGTAATGATTCAAAAATGATCCTGATGTATCTCTACAGTAAAGAAGAGAGATTTGATGAAGCACTTCTGTATGCTGACAGATTAATTGAACAGTTTCCCCGGAATGTAATTATTTATTATAAAAAAGCTCAGATTTTAGATCGAATTGGCAAAACGAAAGAGGCCTTTGCTTTGTTTAGAAAAATAATAAATATCAACCATCCTGATTTGACTGAGGTGACTAAGAAAGCGAGAGAATATACTTCAGTTAAAAAAACTGACTCATTAACATTAGAATCCACAAATGTGAGTTCAGATTTTAGATGAAATTGATTAAATCTAAAATAGAGAAGAATTGAAGTATTTAAAGCCTATGGGAAAAAAGCTACTGAGCTGTTCGTACATTTTACATATCGGTTTCCTGTTTTTTTTTCTTTGCATGCACATAAAAAGTGCAGAAGCTCAGATTTCCATAACAGGTACATATCCGCACGAGGTTGTTTTCACTTCTGAGAATTCCACGATAAATAATTCGCTGGCGAGAATATCTCTGTCGGATATAAGTATGGTATCTCCGGGTTACACCGGGGAAACTGAAGAATGGTTTGAAGCTGACAACGGTACGACAGAAGCCGGAAATTTTTATATAGAAACCGGAAATGGAGAGTTATCCGTAGGTCAGTTTTCAGCTGATTCAGGTTCATCTTTTTCAGTATCATACAAAAATGAGTCAGCTCATGATTTTGAAAGCCTGAACATAGCTTTCGATTTTATACACGGCGAGTTCGCGGATGAACATTTATATACTCTGCTATCCCGTGTAAATGGTTCGGCCTGGAAAAGGGTTGATGGCGGTGAGATACGTGCTTCATCTTTATCCTCAGGCAGTGAAGACTGGAACTCTTTTTCTGTTCAGCTGCATATGAATGATATCTATCTCCGCAAAAATGATCAGATCGATCTCAGATGGATTAGTAACACGGATAGTCCCGGCCGGTTATGGCTTCCTCTTGCATTGCAGAGAGTAGAAGTTTCTCCTTATGCAGTAACCCGCGACCCAATAAAAAAAGGCTCTCTGATCGTTACTGAAATTCTCCCCCAGACTTTACAGGATGATGAATCTATAGAGTATATTGAAATTTATAATCCTACAGAAGAACCTGTACCTGTAAAAGGGCTTACCATACAGGGAGAACTGGGTGAAACTGTCATTCAAAAAAATGCCATTATCGCCCCATATTCCTTTTTTGTTGTAGCTAATGAGGCTGCTACCCTAAAGAGTGAAATAAGGGCAGATTATACCTATACGGGTGTGATAAATCCGGAAGTACAGGGCGCGGTTGCTATACGATCACAGGATACGGAGATTGCAAATATTTCATACAGAACTCCTGAACAGGGCATGGCACTTGAACTGAACCAGGCCAAACACTCGTTCGATGGGTACAGCAGTATGGAATATCTGGAACCCTCTGTACAGCAAATCACTTCCGGCCTCAGAGGTTCGCCCGGACTAAGTGGTACAACAGTGAGAATGTTTACCAAAGAAATTCAGGAACCGGGCTGGTATTTAGTATCTCCCCCTGGCCATCTTATTGAAGAACTGAATAGAAATTCCTCCATCAGTTTTTCAGGAATGGATAAAGCTCCTGTCCTGGCACGGGATTTATCTGTTTCCGAACCATTTTTTATGTATAAGGAAGGACAGGATCCAGCTACAATCTATACAGAAGCCGTTCCTGAAAGGGAGGCATTATCTTTTACCTCTTCATTGAATGAAGATGCCGTTGTTGCAGGGTTTACCTCTCCGGAAACTTTCAGGATCAGTAACATCATAAATGGTAATGATGAGCGGGCGGCTCCTGCTTTAAAGGTGTGGAGTCCGTCAGAGCAGAGGTTTAAACTTCTTTTTGATGAAGAAGACAAAATAAGCGGCTGGGATCCGGTTATTCTCAATAAATCAGTTTCTCAATCTTTACACGTAGATACTACCGGCAGGCAGGCTTCAGGATCCGGACTGAGCAGATATCTTCGGTTCCGCCTTTATGAAGAAAAAGGTAATTCAAGAACTATGCTTGATGATGGTGCCTTGTTAGGTTTTTTACGACAATCAAACCGGCAGGAGGAACTAAGGTATGATTTACCAAAACTGCTTCCCGTATGGACTGAAGAAGATGAAACCGAACTGCGCTCCCTTATATACCTGACATCTCCTGAAAACAACCAGATCTCTACGAGTTTTTCACATCTTCCTTTTGAACTGGATCAGGTGTATAAAGTCCGGCTGGGGCATTTTGCAGCGGGTCCGCCGGGTAATTTTACCCTGGACTGGTCGCAGTTTAAAGAAATACCCGAGGAATGGATATTTACACTGGAGGATACATATACAGGTCGGGTTGTGGATATGAAAGAACAAACGTCATATAATTTCAGAGCTTCAGGGGGAAACAGAATCGAGCTAAATGAAAGCAATTCCGCGTTCATTCCATTTAAACCTGTGCAAAACGAACGATTTTTGATCACTCTTGAACCTTACGAAGATCTGTTTTCAAACAGTGAGGAAGTATCGCAGCCGGATGATGTAGAACTTCATCAGAATTATCCGAATCCATTCAATCCTGCCACAACCATTTCCTTTTATTTGCCGGAAGAGAGATCCGTCAGGCTGGGGATTTATAATGTAGTAGGGCAGCAGGTAGCCCTTCTTATAGATGATACTGTTACATCCGGAGAACATTCTGTACCCTGGAATGCATCTGAAATGCCGAGTGGTATCTATATTGTACAGCTTGAAATGGGGAACCGAATGCTAACCCGGAAAATAACATTGATTAAATAAGCAGATTATTTAACCTTTCAGGCATTCAACACAAATCAAAAAACAAGGATTTTTTTAATTTCATGCAATACAAATCAGTTCAGGGAAGCCGTGTACCGGAAATCGGATTAGGTACTTATCAGTTATACGGCAGAGAGTGCAAAAAAGTAATTTCAGAGGCGATTGACCTGGGGTACAGACATATTGATACTGCACAAATGTATAAAAATGAAAGAGAGATTGGTGAAGCCATTCATACCTCCTCAACAGATCGGGAAGAGCTGTTTATCACCACCAAAATCTGGCATACCAATCTGGAACACGATGATGTTTTACAAACGGTTGAAGACAGCCTTGCAGCATTAAGGTCGCATTATGTTGACCTCCTGCTGATTCACTGGCCTAATCACCAGTATTCTCTTGAGCAGACCCTTGAAGCCATGCTGGTTTTAAAAGACCAGGGAAAAGCAATGAATATCGGGGTAAGTAATTTTCCGCTCGGCTTGCTGAGAAAGGTAATTGACGAACTTCGGATTCCATTGTTTACCAACCAGGTTGAATTCCATCCTTTCCTTGGCCAGTTCGATTTACTGGATTACTCCTACGAAAATGATTTTCTGGTTACAGCATATAGTCCGTTAGCAAAAGGAAAGGTATTGGAAAATCCGCTGTTACAGGAATTAGGGGAACACTATGGGAAAAATCCCGCCCAGGTAGCACTGCGATGGCTTATTGAACAGGAAAATGTAATCGCGATACCCAAAGCATCATCAGCCGAACATCTGAAACACAATATTGATATTTTTGATTTTCAGCTTACGGATGAACATTTCGAACAAATTGATGAACTCGAAAAAAATAAAAGATTGACGAACCCTTCATTTGCCCCGGACTGGAGTTCCTGATCAGTCGGTGGATGACTCTTCACATCCACGTCATGCTGAATTCATTTCAGCATCTCAAGTCTTTAACCACGTCCGGAGACTGCAACCAGTTCAGGATGAAATACTTTTTAGTTCTATAATTTGTGAGGGGAGTTCATCTCGATGAAGTATATTGGTTTTCCTCCATCAATCACCCGCCATACTCTGGCTAAATCTGTAGCAGGCTGCAGGCCTGCCTTCCGAAACTTCAGTGCAGGCAGGCCTGCGACACGCGACACATTGTACGCGCTTTAATCCCAAAAATAGTTGACTCTCGATTACCCACCGTTTAACATAGAACCAAAAAAGTTGGGAGGTCATCACAAAGAAACTTGGATTTGCGGATATATTTTCTGAGATTGATAATAAGAATGATTCAGGAGGGTGCTTTTCAAGATGCTTTGGGTTCCTGGTAGTTAGGAGGGATTAAAAATGTGTATCAACCTAAA
>JBBEBD010000071.1:0-35269 GCA_040882525.1 Balneolaceae bacterium
ACATATAAAATTTGACTTAAAATAACTTGAAAATTAACGGTATAACTTCGGGGAAGGAGGGATTTCTTCTGGCCCTTTTATCAAGCCCTTATATCGAACTCACGTTAAGATGCAGGGAATTTTACCGAAAAACGGGTTCCATCATCACTGGAAACATCCAGTCTTCCTTCAAGTTTTTTCAGCAGTTCATTTACAATCCACATTCCGATGGAATGTTTTTTACTCAATTTAAAATCTTCGGGTAATCCCACACCATTATCTGATACCTTTAATTCAATCTCATCTCCATGACGAATCAGGTGAATTTCAATCCTTCCGTTTTCCTCATCATCCCGGAAAGCATGTTTGTAAATATTTACGAGCAGTTCATTTAATATTAATCCGCACAGCAGAGCACGCTCCTGCTTAATTTCCACCTTCTCGCAATTCAGATGAATGTTTATATCATATAACAGGGAACGCATTGTCTCTTCAATTTTTTCGGAGAGTTGTTCCAGGTAAAAACTCAACTCAATGGTGTTACTGAGGTTTTTTTCACTGAGCAGATCATGTAATTGCGACATTGAATGAATTCTCAATGTCATTACCTGCAGGATATTTTTTGCATGTTCATCCACAACATCAGGCATTTCATCATCAATCATTGCCATAATGGTTTGAAGATTGTTTTTGATGCGGTGATGAATTTCAACAATCATTGTGTCTTTATGCTTCAGCCGGTCGTGCAGCAAATCAATCTGCCGGGTACGTTCAATTGCAATCGTTACATGGGAGGCAAGCGCTTGGAAAACGGGAATATCATGCGGATTAAACCCTCCATTACTTCTCCGGTTCAGGGCCTGCATTACCCCGATTACTTCATTTTTACGGTTAATCAGCGGCACACAAATGATAGATTTAGTTTTAAAGCCTTCTGTTAATTCTCCATAAAAATATTCAGATTTTTCTGCATCGTTCGTCAGATAAGGCCTTCTGTTTTCCGCCACCCATCCGGCAATACCTTTATTTTTGGGAATACTTTTCCCCACAACGTCCTGTTTAGCCGGCCCTGTAGGCATACTGAGATAAAGCTCTCCGCTTTCTTTATCGATCAGCATCAGTGTACTGGCTTCAGATTTCATCACCAGCCGGATTGCTTCCATACTTTCAGCTAAAACCGTTTTAAATTCAATGGTTTGATTTATTCCTTCTACAGTATCAAGCAGAAGCTGCAGGTTTTCCTTTGGAAGATCTTCCAGGTTGTACTTGCTGTTTTCTATGTTTGATTCCACTGCCATTATTTCTCCACAAGACGTTTCCGTTTCGGAACAATCTATAAAATAAAGAGGAAACACCACAGATAATGTTAAAAATAGAGAAGTAAGCTCTTTTGGCTTATCCGGTTCCAGTGTGCCTGGATTTTTTACTTGCAGTAATGAGAAACGGGAAACCTGCTGAATTCAGGCAGTGACTTAAAACCTCAGTCAAACAAAATAGTTTTATCTTTATAAATAAAAACTCTTTCCTCGAGTACCATCTTCAGAGCCCGTGCCAGAACATTTTTTTCCACATCACGGCCTGCCTGTGACATCCCTTCCGCTGTATACGAATGATTTACAGGTAACACCCCCTGGGCAATGATAGGACCTTCATCCAGATCTTCTGTTACAAAATGCGCGGTCGCACCAATAATTTTCACCCCCCTGTCAAAAGCCTGTTTATAGGGAGAGGCTCCTGCAAAAGCAGGTAAAAAAGAGTGGTGAATATTCACCATCCGGCTGGGAAAATGAGCAACGAACTCCGGTGAAAAAATTCGCATATATTTGGCGAGGACCAGGTATTCCGGTTCATAAGGTTCCAGCACCTGTAAAATTTTTTCCTCGTGCTCTTTTCGTTCGAGGCCTTTATGCGGTACGTAGTGAAAAGGAATATTGAACGATCGTACCAGGGGTTCCAGAAAATCGTAGTTGCTCACCACCGCCCGGATATCTGAAGGGAGTTCTCCGTAAGCATTTCGAAGCAGCAGATCTCCAAGACAGTGAGATTCTTTGGTTGCCATCACCACAACCGGCCGGTTTGTGATAGAAGTGAGACGAATATTAGCCGGTTCCGGCAGAAGAGACGTTAATTTTTCTTCTATTTCATGATTCAGGTCCTGGCCGTTATCAACGACCGTTCTCATAAAAAAATAACCGGTTGTTGAATCTACAAATTCATGATTACTGATAATATTTAAACCGCGGTCATATAATTCCCTGGTAATTCTGTAAACAAGTCCTTTTTCATCAGGACAATCAATCATTAAAATACGATGAGCCATTATTCCCCATTTTTGTTTTCAGACACGATAAAAAATCAGATGATACGAAACCATAAAAATTCATATCTCTGATCTCCCCTGATGTGTCTTGTTCCCCTTATTTACTCTCTGATGACAAATATTTCAACCGCAGCATTCCAAATTCCTGTTCATCCGATGACTTGAGAATCCAACACTCTTTGTGAATTCTTAATCATCAGCATCTTTTTTACACACCCCTATATCCCCTCTCAAGAGGCTGTGAGAAAATTAACTATCAACATTAATTTAAGTTCTCGTAGCATGCTTTATTACCACGGAAACATAAAAAAATGGAATATTCTGTGTTTTTCAGTGTTTCAGTGGCATTATTTCACAGTCTCTCAAGAGGGGACTATTTTATAAAAAAGCCCGGATTTATGATCCGGGCTTTTCCATAAAGAGCTGAAACCAGGGTGTTTTTTTTGGCCACCTGTTAACTCCGCTGCTTTTTGTCCTCTTCTATATAGTCACGCAGAACTTTGTGCAGGATGCCGCCATTTCGGAAATAGTCGATCTCAACAGGGGTATCAATCCGGCAGATGGTATCAAATTTAATGACCGTTCCATCAGCTTTCTTCGCTTCAACCTTCACTTTCTGGCGCGGTTTCAGTTCATCAGCAATGTGAATGTTGAATGACTCTGACCCATCAAGACCTAAAGAATCATGAGATTCTCCATCAGCAAACTGAAGCGGGAGGACACCCATTCCAACCAGGTTTGAGCGGTGAATTCTTTCATAGGATGCAGCAATAACTGCTTTCACGCCAAGTAAAATGGTTCCTTTGGCGGCCCAGTCACGTGAAGAGCCCGTTCCGTATTCTTTCCCTGCAAGAGCTACAAGCGGAGTACCTTCTTTATGATAACGTTCAGCGGCATCAAAAATCGTTGTGATCTCACCGGTTGGATGGTATTTTGTAAAACCACCTTCTGTTCCGGGGGCAAGCTGATTTTTGAAGCGAACATTGCCAAATGTTCCGCGCGTCATTACACGGTCATTTCCGCGCCGTGATCCATAGGAATTAAAATCTGCCGGTTTGATACCGTTTTCAATCAGGTATTCTCCGGCGGGGCTGTCTGTTTTTATATTTCCGGCCGGTGAAATATGATCGGTTGTAATCGAATCACCTACTTTAACGAGCGTTTTGGCTCCCTGGATCGGCCTGATCGGCTCCGGAGTTTCACCCATGTTCATAAAGAAAGGCGGCTCCTGGATATATGTCGATTCGTCTTTCCACTCGTACAGTTCTCCGCCGCCCACGGGTATTTTATCCCAGGTTTCTGACTCAAAAATATCGCCGTACATTTTGTGAAACAGCTCGGGACGAATGGCACTATCGAGAAATTCTGCAATTTCGTCGCTGGTTGGCCATACATCCTTCAGGTATACATCATTTCCGTCTTTATCTTTACCAAGAGGCTCATTCTCCAGGTCAATATTCACGGTACCTGCAAGCGCATAAGCCACAACTAATGGCGGCGATGCCAGGTAATTCGCCTTCACATAGGGATGAATCCGCCCTTCAAAGTTCCGGTTTCCGGAAAGTACACCTGCAACCACAAGATCACCCTCCTTCACGGCATTTTCCACCGCTTCAGGCAGCGGACCGGAGTTCCCGATACAGGTGGTACAGCCATATCCAACCAGGTTAAACCCAAGCTGATTCATGTAGTCCGTTAATCCTGCCTCGTTCAGATACTCTGTTACAACCCGTGAACCGGGCGCAAGAGATGTTTTCACATAAGCGGGAACCTTCATGCCTTTTTCGACCGCTTTTTTAGCGATAATTCCGGCTCCCAGCATCACACTTGGATTGGAGGTATTGGTACAACTTGTAATCGCGGCAATCACCACATCACCATGTTTCATTTCAATGGTCTGCCCGTTTTTGAAAATTCCTTTATTCGCCAGTTTTTCCTGTGCAAGGTTAAAACCCATGGTCTGATCGTTGCTGGTCAGCGAACTTTCAAAGGTTTTCTTCATATTCGGAAGGGTAATGCGATCCTGCGGACGCTTAGGTCCGGCAAGTGAAGTTTCCACGTCTCCCAGATCGAGCTCCAGAACTTCTGTGAATTCAGGGTCGGGAGTATCATCCGTCCGGAACAGTCCCTGCTCTTTTGTATAATTCTCCACCAGTTTTACCTGTTCTTCGGAGCGGCCGGTTCGAAGCATGTAGCGCAGTGCTTCGCTGTCGATCGGGAAGAAACCCATAGTAGCTCCGTACTCGGGAGACATATTTGCAATCGTAGCACGATCAGGCAGACTCATATTACTCAGGCCAGGTCCGAAAAATTCAACAAACTTACCTACCACTCCATGACGGCGAAGCATCTCGGTAACTGTTAAAGTTAAATCAGTAGCCGTAATACCTTCCCGGAGTTTTCCGGTCAGTTTCACGCCCACCACTTCAGGTATCAGCATATAAATCGGCTGGCCCAGCATAGCGGCTTCCGCTTCGATTCCGCCCACGCCCCAGCCCAGGATGCCCAGGCCGTTAATCATGGTGGTGTGAGAATCTGTTCCCACCAGTGTATCGGGGTAGGCTACGGTGGACCCGTCTTTTTCTTTTCGTGTGAAAATTCCTTTCGCCAGGTATTCAAGGTTTACCTGGTGAACAATCCCGCGTCCCGGAGGAACCACGCGGAAGTTATCAAACGCTTTCTGGCCCCATTTCAAAAATTCATAGCGCTCACGGTTCCGCTCCATCTCTTTTTCCACATTGAACATGAATGCATACTCCTGCCCGAACTGATCAACCTGAACGGAGTGGTCAATCACCAGGTCAACCGGTACCTGAGGATTAATAGACTGGGGATTTCCTCCCATTTTTTTCATTGCAGAACGGAGTGCGGCAAGATCAACAACAGCCGGAACCCCCGTAAAATCCTGAAGCACCACTCTGGATGGTTTAAAAGGAACCTCTCCGGCGGGATTTTTAGCATTATAATCAGCAAGTACCTTTATATCATCTTCTGTGATGGCATATCCGTCGTATTCACGCAATACGGCCTCCAGGAGAATTTTTATGGTAAAAGGGAGTCTGCTGATATTGCCGTATCCAAGCTCTTCCAGTTTTTTTAAGCTGTAAAGATGTGCGTCGCCTGAACCGGTGTTAAATTGTACCCGGGTTTGCTTCAGTTTTTCACTCATGTTCTGTGTTTACAATGTTAATTTTCCTTCTGATTTCTTCAGATGAAGATACGAACTTTAAAATATTATTGCTTCCGGGAGCGGATTGATATTTTTGATGAATGGTATAAGAGTTAACCGCAGGGTCGCAGCGACGCAGAGGAATGGTGGGATTGGAGTTCAAAGTTCAAAATTTTTTCACTTTTGCCTTTTGGGTACTTGCCCGCCTTAACATGAAGATGTGATTTCAGCAAGACGCAATGGAACTTAGATTGTAGTTGTGCCGTATTTATTAGAAGAGGTATGAAATTGTCATTTAAACCCCGGAACCATGAAACTGAATTCCCTGAAGCACCGCATCTTTTTTTTCCCTTTACTGGCTGCATTTTTTATAACCGCATGTGAAGGGCCCGCCGGACCCGAAGGGCCTCCCGGACCGGAAGTGATACCGGTTTCTTTTGAATTTGAAGCCGACCTGCTTCAGGATAACGATTTTGAATTTTTCCGGGAAATACCGGGCCAGATTGAAGTGTTCGGTTCAGATGTGATGCTGGCTTATGTGCTGGAAGATTATATTGAAGAAGATGACCTGGAGGTATGGAGGCAGCTGCCGCTCACCGATTTTACCGAAAACGGTACACGGGTTATGAGTTTTGATCATACGGTTACAGATATCCGGGTTTTCCTGGATGCTGATTATGCATTGGGTCAAGCTGATGAATTCGAAGATCTGCTCATCCGTGCAGTTCATGTACCGGCAGGACTGGTTTCGGAAAACAATATGCAAAAAGTTCAGCAGGCAGCTTCAGTCAGGGAGCTGGAGTCAGTTCTTGGAACAAAAATAAAGCAGGTGGATTAGCAATCCTGACAGAGTCTCCGCGTTTTTTTGGATTTCTGTGCCATGCATTCCCTTTGGAGCAAGAGTTTAAAGTTCCAGGTTTCAGGGAATCACCTGCCCTCAATTTCTCTCCGGTAAGAAAACTTATTCACGGCCTGAACACCGAGTCTGCAAAACTCCCGCCCCGCCGGGAATACGAAGGGAATTCCGGTCAATTAACATTCGTAATCACATTTTTCAATAAGTTAACAGGGTTCTTTTCTCGGAGTAATTTCCACCCGCCGCCCTGCAATCCCGGCGACCAGCCCGGTACCATTTTCTACATTTGTGATCAGATCCGGCAGTGTCATTTCCTCTTCGCTTAAACCTGAGGGATCAGGCCAGTCTTCCCCCGAAGCAATAACCAACAATTCCCTGCCATTAACTACAAAACCCGTAGCAGAAGGCGGAAAAGTACTGCCTATTGCCGACCTGTTACGCACTTCTAAACGATATTCCCCGTTTGCATAAACCACCAGGTTATCCAGGTGCGAAAACACCAGTTCCCTTTCCGGATCACAACCGAACTCATTAATTCCCTGGACATAATATCGTGTTTGTATTGAAACCACGGGCTCAATACTTGATCCGGTAAAGGTTCCCTCTTCTAATGCAGTCGAATAATCTTCAACTTCAGGTACCGGCAGCGCAGACGGCAGGTTTATTGACGCCGTGCTTTGTTTCTCATCAGGTGTTGAAGCCAGTAAAGTGTATTTCTCATTTGCATGCAGCGTTTCTCCCGTAAAGTAGTTCCATACATAGGCATTGCCGCCAAACCTGGCCAGCGAATCACGCAAAATCATTTCTTCGCCGGTGTCGTTGCGAATCAGCGTTACCTCCGTGCCGTTGGGCTCGGGATCGGTTGGAATCAGTTTTTTACCAACAGGCATCACCCGTACTTTTGTAAACTCCCCATGAAGATCCACTGCACCATACATCGAAAAAATATGCTGGTCACTTTCCTGCAGCGGCTCAAATGCAGTTTCGCAGCCGGAACTATTGATTATAGTAATGCCGATTATAATGAACATCAGTTTACTGTAACGATATTGGTTCAGGTTCTTCATCAGATCGACTCCATTTTCAGCGACACATACGGCATCAGCGGAAGCTGATAAATTCCTTTTTGATTGAATACATCATAGTAGAACAGGTTATCCCAATTGTATGTATTTATACCGCCGGCCTGAATTTTTAGATTTACAAATGGCAGTTCAAAAGCCTGCTCCACAGATACATCAAGCCGGTGAAAGTCCGGCAATTTTCCCTGGAAAGGTTTGTCGAGAAGTACCCTTGGCGTACCGTAACTACCCGTTACATCAGGCGGACGTTCTTCAAACCCGAAATAGCTGTCGAAGCCCATCGGCCGGGTATACGGCAGGCCCGAACCATACATCCAGCTGACATTGGCCGTAAAATTTCTGATTTCCAGGCCGGCCTGAACGTTTAACTGGTGCCGGCGGTCATGCGGAGGGTTATATCTCTGGATGGGTTCACCGAACCAGGTGCCAAAATGGTCCTGTGCCGTTTCATACTCCGTCAGGGAATACCCGTAACCGAGTCCCCAGTAAAAATTCCGGTGATTAAAATCCAGCCGAACATCCACTCCCTGCACATTTCCATCGGCATAGGCGAGATCTGTTGTAAATTGCGCAATGGTGCTCCATGTAGAGACAGGAGTATCCCGGATTTCTTTATAATATCCCTCAACAGAAAATCTCAAAAACCTGCCGAGCGGCTGACGCCAGCCCAGCAACAGGTGGCGCGCTTCCATTTTTCGGTCCGGGTCACGCAGGGGCAGCCATGCGGTAAAGGCGCTCCCGGCGTCCCGGTAGTCGGTCAGGCCAACAAGGGGCTGCCGGTAAATTCCCGCTGCTGCGTGAATCTCTTCATCCACTTTCCCCCGCGGCTGCCATGATATGCTTATTCTGGGTTCTAAACTGGAATCAAACTTCCTCAGATAAGATGTATATGAAACGCCTGAATCCACAGAAAAAGTTCGTCCAAGCGGAATATTCAGGCTTACATATCCGCCGGTGCCCAAAAAGGATTCTCTGCCGCTGCGCACAGATATAAATTTATCGGAGATATCGTAAGTTACGTTGTTGAAGTTTGTGAAAAAGCCATAATCAAGCCTGAAATCCCCAAGATACTGAGCCAGGTTTACATCCAGGTGCGATCTGAATATGTCCGAAAAACGTCCGGGTGAATTCTCTCCACCGGCTTCATTGGTAAAATAGGAGAGCCCGAAATTCACATCCATAAACGCAACGCCTGTTTCCTCGGAAACTCCTGCGCATCGCCCGCCTGTTACGATGTTGGTCCATTTAAAGAAATCGCCTTCTTCAAAATCGATCTGCCCGCGGTCGTAGGTTCTCATAAAAAGTGCCGAACAGCTCATCCCTTCACCATTAATACTGCTGTATTTCACAAGCTGGCTGTTAAACCGGAGCGGCTGCTGCTCCTCAAGGTATCTTTTGCTGGACTCTTCGATGAGGGAGCCCCGCAGCGAAACCAGTACGGAGCTTTTCCCTTCGCTGACGGGACTTTCAAAAAACAGGTCCGACACAAAAGGACTTACGGAAGCCGACCAGCTCCGGTTATAGAGGTTTCCGTTTTTCAGCCTCACGTCCATTACCGATGATGTGCGGCTGCTGTATCTCGGGCCAAATCCCCCGGCATAGAAATCAACCGTGGAAATAACATCTTCAGGAAAAACTGAGAAAAAGCCGACGATGTGAAACGGCTGAAAGATCATGGTACCGTCCATCAGCACCAGGTTTTCGGAAGGGGTGCCTCCACGGACAAAAAGCTGTCCGCCGCGGTCGCCTGTGGCAACCACCCCGGGTTGTATCTGCAGGTACGTGGCCAGGTCTGCACTGCCGGCCGGTGTAGGCGCACGGCCAAAATCTTCCCCCCGGATCTGGATTTGTCCGGGCACCAGGTCCTGCTCCCTGTCTCCGGAAACTGTCAACTCTTCCAGGATTTCTTCCGACCGCTCCAGAATAACACGCTTCACAATATTTTGCCCTGTTCCTTCCAGCACCAGAGTATCAGTATAGGTTACATAACCAACATATCGCACGATAAAAACGTACTCTCCTTCCTCCAGCCGGTTAAACTGGTAGAGGCCGTTGCTGTCTGTGGTCGTTCCCCTTGCCTCATCACCCGGTATTGACTGTAGTATAACATTTGCTACTTCAAGCGGACGGCCGGTCTCCTGGTCGTTTACAACACCCCGCAGGATGGTGTCTTGTGCCTGTGCAGCAGGATTGATAAAGCCGGCCATAAACAAAAGAAGGAATAGGTATTTTGTCATTATCAATCCGTTATATTAGAAAATTGTTTGATAAATGATTTTTAGCAGAGGGATTGCACGGACAATCGTGTAAAGAATAGTTTCCGGGATTTGTAAACTATTTTCAGGTAAACATTACTCTATCTTTCTGACTGATCAAAATTTAGTTAAATCTTACAATATCACTTCAGTTCAGGACAAGCTGTCAATTTCCCCTCCTCATCAAAACAGCTTTCAAGAGGCATTTTCCTGCTGGCGATACCTGCAATCATGCCCGTACCGTTTTCAACATTTGAATCTCCTTCCGGAATAAAAATCTCTTGTTTATCAAGGCCAGAAAGGTCCGGCCAGTCTTTCCTGGAAGAAGCTACTACAACCTCTCTTTCGAGTATAATGACACTATCTGATGGAGCTACAATCTCCCTGATCCGCGGCCAGAAATCCACCGGAAAGCGATAATCTCCGTTTGGTTCCACAAAAGCATCGGAAAGATGAGAAAACACAACAGTAAACGGTGGGGAAGGACGTCCAAATGCAATAACCTGAATCAAATAATTTGTTTCAGCTACAACCAGGTTTTCCACTCCCTCTCCGTATACCATTCCTTTTTCTTCTACAAACGTATATTCAACAACGGGCAGAGGAAGCGACGCCGGCATGGTAACCAGAACACTGCTATACTGGTTATCCTGCCCACGGGCCTGCACTGTATATTCTTCTTCAGGATGTAAACGTTCCGGAGTCCAGTAATTCCGGGCGTATGCAAAGGAACTGTAGAGAAACAGTGAATCTTCAAGTACAACTGTTTCATTTGTCCGCTCGCGGGTTAGCGTAACCTGTGCATCAATGGGCTCCGTACTCCGGCTGAGCAGAGTATCCTGAATGGGTGTAACCCGAATCCACTGGGTATCAGCATGAAGATCCAGAACCCCGTACATGGAAAATTTGTATTGATCATTTTCCTGTAACGGATCAAAAGCGGTTTCGCAGCCTGTTCCGTAAAAAAACAGAAATGCGATGAAAACAAATGCCGGGATTAATAATTTATCTGTTTTATGCATCAGCGAGACTCCAGCTTCAATGAGAGATAAGGCATTACCGGCAACTGATAAATCGTTCTCTGGGTGAAAACATCATAATAAAACAGGTTTTCCCGGTTATACACATTGATTGCCCCCGCCTGCAGGCGTATTCTGGCCAGAGTTATATTAAAAGCCTGTTCCACAGATACATCCAGACGGTGAAAATCAGGCAGCCGGGCCTGGTAAGGTTTTTCCAGGATAACACGGGGTGAGCCGTAGTCGTCAACTACATCCGGAATGTGTTCCTCAAACCGGAAAAAACTATCAAAACCCATTGGCTTTGTAAAGGGAGTACCTGAGCCGTATATCCAGTTTGCATTCAGGGAGAAATTTCCGAATTCCAGGCCGGCCTGAGCACTCACCTGGTGCCGGCGATCGTGTGGCGGATGGTAACTTTGCACAGCCTCTCCGAACCACATACCAAAATGATCCTGTGCCGTTTCATATTCCGTTACGGAATAGCCATAACCAACTCCCCCGTAAAAATACCGGCGGTTGAAATCCATGCGAATATCTGCCCCGTACACCGTTCCATCGGCATAAGCAAGATCTGTTGTGAATTGTGCAATTGCACTCCAAACTGCCACAGGAGTATTCCGAAGGGTTTTATAATACCCTTCAGCGGAAAATTTCAAAAAACGTCCCACAGGCTGCCGCCAGCCCAGAAGTGCATGCCGTGATTCCATCACCCGTTCCCGGTCGGGCATCAGCATCCATGCGGTAAAAGCTGATCCTGCATCCCGGAAGTCAGTAATACCGGTAAGAGGCTGCCGGTAGATTCCCAGTGCGGCATGAATTTCTTCATCCACTTTTCCCCGCGGCTGCCAGGAAAACTGCAGGCGCGGCTCCACGCTTGCTTTCATTCTTGAAATATAGGAGGTAAATACAAGGCCGGGATCCACAGAAAATGTATTTCCCAGGGGAATATTTGCATTCAGGTACCCTCCTGAACTTAAAAATGAGTGGCCGCCTGACTGAATAGATAAAAACCGTTCTGAGATATCATGTTCAACTCTTCTGAAATTGGAAAAAAATCCATAATCAAGCCGCCAGTCTCCTACATGCTGAATCAGGTTTACTTCCACATGAGATTTATATACTTCCGCAAAACGATCGTCTGAGCCGGTACCGCCAACCCTGTTTGAAAAATAGGAGAGGCCAACGTTCATATCTACAAACGAAACATCCATATGTTCTGAAACACCCGCACACCGCCCCCCGGTGACTACATTATTCCATTTGAATCTTTCTTCCCCATCAAAATCCAATTTACCCCTGTCGTAGGTTCTCATTACAAGTGCCGAACAGTTAAAGCCCTGGTCTCCGGAGTGGCTGTATTTAACCAGCTGGCTGTTGAACCGGAGCGGTTGCTGCTCATCAAGGTAGAGATCGCTTGTTTTTTCTATCAAAGAGCCCCGTGCCGAAACCATCACTGAACTTTTACCTTCTCTTAGCGGGCTTTCAAAAAACAGATCGGAAACAAAAGGGCTGACGGAAACCGACCAGTTCCGGTTATACTTGTTTCCGTTTCTGAGTTTTACATCCATTACCGATGAAGTGCGGCTGCTAAATCTGGGGCCAAAACCGCCTGCATATAAATCTGCAGAAGAGATCACTTCCTCCGGAAAAACCGAGAAAAAACCAATAATGTGAAATGGCTGATAAATCAACAGGCCATCCATTAGTATCAGATTTTCCGATGGCGTACCGCCGCGGATAAACAGCTGTCCGCCCCTGTCGCCGGCGGCCACCACACCCGTTTGTGTTTGCAGGTAACTGGCCAGGTCTCCGCTGCCAGCCGGGGTCGGAATACGCCTTAAATCTTCTCCTGATATTCTTGTCTGCCCCGGCCTCAGGTCTTCAGGGCCTGAATCTGAAACTGTTAGTTCATCCAAACTCTCTTCTGTGAGCCTCATTTCAACATTTCTCACAATGTTCCGTGTACTCCAGCTGATTTCCAGTGTATCAGTATATGGCTGGTAACCCACGTACCGAACTGTAAAGATATACTCCCCGGATGAAAGCCGGTTAAATTCGTACAGACCGTTTCGGTCTGTAGTGGTGCCTTTCAGCTCTCCATCCGGAACTCTTTCGAGTGTAATATTAGCGAGTTCAAGTGCTTCTCCCGACTGCCGGTCACTGATAATTCCCCGGAGAACACTGTTCTGTGCAGACAGGGTGTGTACACACAGAAACAACATTATGAAGGGAATTCTTAATGCAGTTTTTATACCCATGGAAAAGGATTATTAAAATGATGAATCATATGGATCCGCCGGCAGTTATTAAAACGTAGTAACGTCTGTTTTTTTTTCGACTCTCTTATTGTAGAATATATTTTTATCATAATTAATAACATATACATGTGATTACCGTTACTGCAAATTAATAAGTGATGTTCCATCAATGAAAAAAAGTTTCTGGCAATTTTGTATTGCAATCAACAGGAATTCCCCTTATTTTTTTCAACTTCTCAATTTTTTAAAAAAACGTAAGAGAACTCGTGAATACGATAAGCAATAAAACATATTCCGCAACACCTTCCACTGTAGATAAAAAGTGGGTAATTATAGACGCTGAAGATCAGTCTCTTGGCAGGCTCAGCACACGTGTTGCATCCATTTTACGCGGTAAGCACAAACCGGAATTTACTCCCCATATCGACACAGGCGATAATGTTGTTGTAATTAATGCAGAAAAAGTAGTTTTAACCGGTAAAAAAATGACCGGTAAAAAATATTTCCGGCACACAGGTTATCCCGGCGGTGAAAAGTTTACTTCAGCCCAGGACATGATGGAAAAAGATCCAACCTCCCTGATAAAGATCGCGGTGAAAGGTATGCTCCCTAAGAACAAACTGGGACGTAAACTTCTTACCAACCTGCGTGTATATGCGGGCCCGGTTCATCCGCACACCGCACAGAAACCAGAAATTAAAGACATTTAACAGTCTGACATGGCACAAGAAAATTATATCGGACGAAGAAAAACCTCCACTGCCCGTTTATATATAAAGGAAGGAAAAGGCAGCCTGGTCATCAACAGCAAACCTATTGATGAATATTTTAAAACCCAGGCCAGAATAAACGTTGCCAAGCTTCCGCTGGATGTTACCGAGCTCGACGGTAAGTATGATATTAAAGTTACCGTGAGAGGCGGCGGCGTTACCGGACAAGCCGGCGCAGTTTCGCTGGCTCTTGCCCGGGCATTAGACGATCTGAATGAAGACGTTCATAACACCCTGAAAGAGAACGGCCTTTTAACCCGGGATGACCGGATGGTTGAACGAAAGAAATACGGCCAGCCGAAAGCCCGGAAGAAATTCCAGTTTTCCAAGCGGTAAACATTATACTCTCCCCTGTCAAGGGGAGTTGGAGGGGTGTTTTCTTGACATCCCCCTGAATCCCCCTTTGCCAAGGGGGACTTATTGAATCACACATACACAGTGACCCTTCGCCGGGTGTCCCGAGTGATCGGGATGGGCGCATGGGAATGACCTGTGTAGAGGACTAACTCAAATCACATATAAAAAAACAATGCCTAAAGCAGCATCCGTAGAAGAACTACTTAAATCAGGTGCCCATTTCGGGCACCTTACCCGCCGATGGAATCCCAAGATGAAAGAATTCATCTTTATGCAACGAAACGGGATTCATATCATTGACCTCAAGAAATCACAAAAATACCTTCAGGAGGCTTTGGACGAGGTTACAAAATTAGCCAGAGCCGGTAAAACCATTCTTTTTGTAGGTACAAAAAAACAAGCCCAGGATATCGTAAAAACGGAATCTGTCCGTTGCGGCATGCCTTATATCACCCATCGGTGGCTCGGTGGAATGCTTACAAACTTCAGTACTGTACGCAAAAGTATTTCCCGTATGGAAGAGATTGACCGTATGAGAAAAGACGGGACATTCGAAGAGCTCACCAAAAAAGAAGGCCTGATGCTGACACGCGAGCAGGAGAAGCTTGAGCAGACACTGGGTGGTATTGCAAACATGAACCGCCTGCCCGGTGCCATTTTTGTAGTAGACACAATTAAAGAGCACATTTCTGTAAATGAAGCTGTAAAATTGAATATCCCTATTATCGCGATGGTTGATACCAACAGCGACCCTGATATTCCCGATTATATTGTACCGGCCAATGACGATTCAGCACGTACCATTCAGCTGGTTGCTTCCCAGGTTGCAGATGCTATTATAGAAGGTAATGCCGAACGCGAAGCAATGAAAGAAGAAGAACTGATGGAACAGGCGGCTGAAGAAGCGAAAAAACCTGCCAAAGAAATAGATCAACCCGATCTGGAGCCGGCTGGTGAAAAAACCAAACGCCGTAAAAGACGCAGAAAAACCTCTGAAACTGAAGAGAAGCCGGCAGAAAAGGCTGATGCAAAGGAAGAGCCTGAAACTGAGGAAAAAGAAACCGAAGAGACAACGGAAAAGGAGTAACAGGTTAACCACTAATTGATAAATAATTATACTCATGAGCATTAGTGCTAAAGAAGTAATGAAACTGCGTGAAGCTACCGGCGCAGGAATGATGGATTGTAAAAAAGCCCTCACGGAAGCCGGAGGGGATATGGAGAAGGCGATTGAAATTCTCCGTAAGAAAGGCCAGAAAGTTTCCGAAAAAAGAGCAGACAGAGATGCCAATCAGGGGCTTATTCTTACCAAACTGAGTGATGACAAAACCAAAGCTTCCGCCCTGGAAATAAACTGTGAAACAGATTTTGTTGCCAGAAATGACGATTTCCAGGCACAAGCACGAAGTTTTCTTGATGTAGCTTTTAAAGAAGAAACAGGCTCGGTCGAGGAACTCCTTGAAAAAAAGATCGATGGACTGACGATTGAAAAGCATCTTGAAGGAATGGTCGGAAAAATCGGCGAAAAGATTGAAATCAGCCGTGTGGTTTTTGTCAAAACATCCGGGAGCCTGGTAGATTACATTCATCCCGGAAATCAGCTTGGCGTGCTTGTAGAATTTGAGGGTGATATAAATGATGAAGACACAGGCAAAGATGTTGCCATGCAAATTGCAGCCATGAATCCACTTTCCGTTACCAGAGATGGGGTTGATGCTTCTGTAATTGACAAAGAGCTTGAAATTGCAAAAGAGCAGTTGATTAACGAAGGAAAACCCGCCGAAATAGCAGAGAAAGCTGCCAAGGGTAAGCTTCGCCGTTTTTACGAAGAACGGGTTCTGCTTGAGCAGAAGTTTGTAAAAGATAACGGTGTTACTGTAAAAGAGCACCTGGAGCAAAACAATGTTCCACTGGTGAAATCTTTCCACCGGCTTCAGCTTGGTGAGTCATAATATTATTTTTCAAAAAGGCTGCCTTAACCGGTAGCCTTTTTTTTATCTGATAACCTGTAATTCATTCATTGTGGCTAATCAATACAAAAGAATTTTATTAAAACTAAGCGGTGAAGCCCTTCTCGGAGAACAGGGACATGGCATTGACGCTAAAATTCTTTCCCTTTATGCGGATGAAATAAAAGCCGTACAGGCTGAAGATGTGGAAGTTTCCGTTGTCATTGGCGGTGGAAATATTTTCAGGGGAGTAAAAGGCGCTACCGCCGGCATGGATCGCGTGCAGGGAGATTATATGGGAATGCTGGCCACCATGATTAACAGTATGGCCCTGCAGGATGCCCTGGAAAGAAAAGGGGTGCATACCCGGCTGATGAGTGCCATTCGTATGGAAGAAATTGCCGAACCTTACATCCGCCGGAGAGCTATACGGCACCTTGAAAAAGGCAGAGTGGTTATTTTTGGTGCTGGTACCGGAAATCCTTACTTCACAACAGATACAGCCGCATCCCTGAGAGCTATTGAAATTGAAGCGGATGTAATCCTGAAAGGAACCCGTGTGGATGGTATTTATGATTCTGATCCTGAAAAAAATGCAGGCGCTGTCAAATATGATACCATTACAGGGGATGAAATCCTGGACAAACGTCTTGATGTGATGGATTTAACTGCCTTTACACTGTGCAGAGACAATAAAACACCCATTATTGTTTTCAATATGAATATTCCTGAGAACCTGAAAAAAGTAGTTTGTTCGGAAGAGTCTGTTGGCACCACGGTTGTTTGGGATGAGGAGTAGTTTTATTAAATTCAGGCTTATCTGATTTTGAATTTACTTCTGTTTTAGAGGAGCAGGTATTAACATGGCAAAGCCGTCATGCTGAGCCTGCCTGTTCCCGAATGCTTTCGGGATTCGGAAGACAGGCAAAAAAAGGAACGGACTGATGAATGATCCAGAGCTCCTTTGAGAAACAGAAGTTATTACCACCTTATTAAAACTCTTAATCTTTTTCTATGATCCCTGAAGAACTGCAACTCATCATTGATACAGCCGAAGAAAGCATGATTGAAGCTGCCACTTTCTGTAAAAAAGAGTTTTCTCATATCCGCGCGGGAAAAGCAACACCCTCACTTCTCGATAATATAAAAGTTGTTTATTACGGTTCTCAAACCCCTTTAAACCAGCTTGCCACAGTTTCGGCACCCGAACCCAGAATGCTTTTGGTTCAGCCGTACGACAAATCCGTTATGGAAGATATCGAAAAAGCCATTATGGCTTCCGGAATGGGACTAAATCCCAATAATGATGGAAATCTTATACGCATTCCGTTACCCATGCTTTCCGAAGAACGCCGGAAAGATCTTGTGAAACACGCCAAAGATATAACAGAAAAAGCGCGTATCAGCATCCGCAACATCCGCCGGGATGCAAATGATGAAATTAAAAAAACTGTGGAAAGTGAATCACTGCCTGAAGACAGCCGCTTTGAAGCTGAAGATGAGATCCAAAAGCTGACGGATAAGTACACACAAAAAGTGGATGACCTGCTGTCTGTTAAAGAACAGGAAATCATGACGGTGTAGTGAGTATTGAGACGTGAGTAACAAAACAAAAAGCTGACTGTAAATGGAAAAATTCTGTGCAACCTGTTTCCTGTATGAGAAAGATTTGGGTCTGAGGAGTTACAGCTAAGGAATATGTATATATCTGATCTTGAATTACACGGCTTTAAAAGCTTCGCCCATAAAACTCACGTAAAATTCGACAGCGGCATTACTGCCATTGTGGGGCCGAATGGATGCGGTAAATCCAATATAGTGGACGCCCTCCGGTGGGTTCTTGGCGAGCAGCGCCCATCCCTGCTGCGATCCAGTGCCATGAGCAATGTGATTTTCAACGGAACGGCAAAGAAGAAAGCCCTGGGTATGGCGGATGTATCCCTTACATTTGTAAACGACAAGGGAATCCTGCCTATAGAATACAGCGAACTTACCATCACCCGGCGCCTCTACCGGTCCGGCGACAGTGAATATCTTATCAATGGCACACCGTGCCGGCTGAAAGATATTATGGAACTGTTCATGGATACAGGGATGAGTTCGGATGCCTATTCTGTTATTGAGCTGAAAATGGTTGAAGAAATACTGAATGACAGAAACAACGACAGGAGACGCCTTTTTGAGGAAGCAGCCGGTGTTACACGCTATAAGGAAAAGCGAAAACAAACGCTCCGCAAACTGGATGAAACACTTAAAGACCTTCAGCGTCTCGAGGATATACTGGTAGAAGTCCGTAAAAAGGCACGCTCTCTTGAACTTCAGGCCGAAAAGGCAACCAAAGCCAGGTTACACAGAGATGAACTTCATCAGCTTGATAAGGCCTATACTCTTCATGAATTCGAAACCATACAGACAGAGCTGGAGCCGCTGAAAACCAGGATTTCGAATGCCGATAAAGAAAAAAAAGATATCGGCGGGCGCGTTGAGGAGCTGGAATCTCATGAGGAGAACGCACGAACCCTGCTGATAGAAAAAGAGAGAAATCAATCCGAAGCCCAGCGACGGGTAAACCAGCTGCACGCTTCAGTCCGTGAGATGGAAACAAATCTCCAAATCACCAAAGAGAAAATTTCCAATGAAGAAGGGGTCATTACACAGCACCAAAAGGATATCGAACAGAGCGGAAAAGACCTTGCCGAGCTGGAAGAGCTAAGAAAAATCAGTATTGAAAAGCTCGAAAATTTTTCGGATGAGAAAGAGAAATCCGAAGAAAGCCTTAAAAAATCGAAAGAGCGCTTTGCCGAGGTTCAGCAACAATACACAAAAATCCGGCATGAGCTTTATGAACTTGAAATTTCTGTAAGTGACACGAATAAAAAACTTAACGACCTGCAGTCAGATCGTATAAAACTGGAATCAAAACTTGAAAACAGCGAAGACGACCAGCTGCGGATCAGGCGTGATATTGAAGATTTTGAAGATGAAATTCTGAATGCCAAAGGTGAACTGAATATCGCCCGTGGGGCCATTCAGAAAATTAATGAACAACTTCAGGCAGATGAAGAGTTATTGAAAAATACTTTAGGCAAAAAAGCTGCACTCGAAGAAAAGAGAGAAAAACTTCGTGAAGGTATCCGTTCTCTGAAAAGCAAGGGGGATGCCGTTCGTTCGGAAATCTCACTGATGGAGAATATCGCAGAATCAAATGACGCCATTCCGGGTTCGGCAGCCTATCTCCTGGAGGAACATAAAGAATCTTTCTCTTTCATCAGTCCTGTCGGGGATGTTTTGCATACGAATGAAGAGTTTGCACCTGCCCTGGAAGCCGCCCTGGGAGAAGCCATCAATTACGTGATTGTCGGATCTATGGAAGAAGCTGTTCGCGCATCAGCCATTTTAAAAGAGCAAAATAAAGGGCGGGCAACATTTATTCCTCTAGGTGAACTTCAGAAGAGTTACTCCTCTGAACAAAACTCAATTCTGAATTATGTAAACAGTGACAGAGACTGCCGGCCGGTTGCCGAGCTTTTGCTGGGTTCTGTTTTACTGGCTGATACTATTGATGAAGCTTCTGCCCTGTTAAAAAATTCGGGCAGTGCGGCAGTTACCCCGGACGGAGACCTGATTACAGCCAACCGGTTTTTAAAAAGCGGCAGTAAGAATAAACAGGCTGGTGTTCGCCTCGGGCTTAAGGATAAACTGGAAAAACTTTCAGGAAAACATACAGAAATTAATGTCCAGCTTTCAGAAGAAGAAACTGCACTTGAAGAGCTAAATGAAGAACTGAATTCCCTTCAGCCTGATCAGGTACGGCAGAAAATACGGGAGCATCAGCAAATCCTTCGCGGTGAGGAACAGAAGGCAAGCCGTTACCAGTCAGGGATACAGGTGTATGAAAAGAATATCAATGAACTGAAAAACCGGAAAGAAACACTTCTGCATAATGAAGGCTCGGCACGTGAGGAGCTCGACCTTCTTCATCCAAAACAGAAAGAATTTCAGCAGCTGATTGCCGGGTTAAGTGAAAAACAGGATGAGAAAAAAGAGGTTCTGCAGAAACTCGAGGAAGAACGTGCCATTGCCCAAAACCGGTATAATGACGCACAGCTGAAACACCAGGATATTAAAAATAAAGCCGAAAACCTTGAACGGGATGTTCAGCGGGCTGAAAGCGGGATCTCCGGGATTAAAAACCGTCTTGATTCACGAAAAGAGCTGCTGGAAGAAAGCAAAAGGAAAATATCCTCCTATACAACCGGAATTGAACAAACCGATCAAAAACTGGTTTCCACACGGGAACTAAAATCCGAAGCCGACCTGAAACTGGCTGAAACAGAAGAGGCCAGTGCCAAACAGCGCGGAGCTATCAATGAAATTGAAAAAGAACTGAAAGAACTGCGCCGGCGAAAAGAAGTAAACCTGGAACTGGTACACCATCTGAGCATGGCCCGTGAAAAATTTGATATGCAGGCCCAGGCCCTGTCGGATCACATCTGGGAGACGTATGGTGTTTTAATGGATCAGCTTGAGGAAAAACTGCCTGATGATACAACACCTGAAGCAGCCAAAGAAAGAATTGCATGGCTTCGGCAAAAGCTGAATTCAATCGGGGAGGTAAACCCGCTCGCCATAGAAGAATTCAAAGAAGAAAAGGAACGTCTCGATTTTTATGAAGAACAGATCGAAGATCTTCACCAGGCTGAAAAGGAGATGAGGGAAACGATTGATGAAATCAATCAAACGGCAACGGAACGGTTTAGTAAAACCTTTGAAGAGATCCGGGTAAACTTTAAAACGGTTTTCAATACCCTTTTTCATGAAGATGATTATTGCGATCTGCTGATTGAAGAAGAGGCTGAAGATCCGCTGAATGCCAAAATTGAGATCAAAGCTAACCCTAAAGGGAAAAGGCCTTCGAGCATCAACCAGCTTTCGGGCGGGGAAAAAACATTAACGGCTATCGCTCTTCTTTTTGCAATTTACCTGGTAAAACCATCGCCTTTCTGTGTTCTTGATGAAGTGGATGCTCCGCTGGATGATGCCAACATTGAACGATTTTCAAAAATGATCAGGGAATTCAGTAATGAAACGCAGTTCATCATTATCACGCATAACAAAAAAACCATGTCAAAGGCGGAAATGATGTACGGTGTTACCATGCCCGAAACCGGTGTCAGCCGACTGGTGGGTGTAAAACTTGATGAAGTGGCAACGGCGTAATCGGTGACTTCAGGGACTTGAAAAGAGGGACGGGCAGAGAGAAGTCTGTTTTCAAATAAAACTGCTGTTCATAAGAGACGATTCATATAAGGAGTCATTCTGAATTTATTTCAGAATCTCCAGTCGTTGAGGAACCCGGAGATGCTGAAATAATTCAGCATGACTTTTTTATAGAAACCCCTCCCTCAGTCATTTCGTCTCTTAGTCACTCCGTCTCATAATCTCCACCTCAGAAGCGATAAATCCAAAAGCAGGCCAGTTGCCCGAATCATAAACCTGCTGCCATATCTCAAAAGCCCTGTCTTCTCTTCCGTTCATGTAATGCCAGTTCCCGATACCATATCCCAGGGTAGAATTTGTGAGTGCGTCTCCTGAGGATTCCATCAGCCGGTCTGCACTGAATACGCCATTGAATACCAGGATCAGGTTCAGGTAAGCATCGTTTTCGATCAGTTCAATATCAGGCGAAATATCTTCAATGACATCTCCGGCCGGATCATCCAGCCCCGCCCGTCTCAGCGCCATATAGTACCAATAAATCGTTGCGATACGCATATCATCGGTCAGGTCAAGATCGAGTGTATTTTCATATGCTTCCACAGCACCATCGTAATCCTCTTGCAGGTATTGAGCCAGGCCCAGGTGATACCACACGTTGGATTTTAATGTACTTGTTGGCTGATTCAGTTCATTCGGCAGTCCGTCCGGTTCTGCCTGATCTTCCATATCCCTCATGATTACCGCTGCCGTTTCAAAATCAAGAATTGCTTCCTCAAACATTCGCAGAGTGATATAACGATGGCCCCTGTGGCGGTACATGCGCGGATCATCAGGATGCTTTCGGATTCCGTCTGTAAAGATTTCAACTGCTTCACGATACTCACCCAGGTATGCTGTCCGGCGGCCAAGCCAGATTAAAGCATCGGGATCATCAGGATTATCCTGGTACTCATCCAGGGCAGCCTGAAGATTTTGATTGTACGTGCTTTCCGTTTCAGGGTCCGGTTCGGGTACATAAAGTTTATCTCCAAGCAGAGAAAACGCCTGTACATTTTCCGGAACGGGAGGAAGATCAGCTGATTCTTCACACCCGGCCAGAAAAAGTAACGCAATGGCTGAAATCTCTACAACTTTGTTTACTCTCTTCATTCTTCTCCTGTTTAGTTAGAAAATTACGTCCAGTTCAATCTCTTCTTCACCGCGGCGGATGACCAGCCTTTCAGAATCTCCCGCTCTGTATTCTCCGAGGAGCTCCATGTAATCATAAATATCCTCCACTTCATTCTCTCCCATACGAATAATAATATCCCCTTCCTCTATCCCCGCATTATCTGCGGGCTGGCCTTCCCGGATGCCTTCAATACGAAATCCTTCCCCGGAGTATGAGTAATCCGGCAGAACACCCAGTGTTACGCCATCTCTTTGCATTACACTTTCGCGGGGATCCGTTGTTTCAGTAAATTCTATCCCGCCGGGTGTGTACCGGCTTATCTCACGAACTGTCTGCTCCGCATGACTTAAAACAGCAGCCATTCCGTCATAGTTTATTTTTTCCGGTATATCCGTATCCCTGTGGTAATCTTCATGAATGCCGGTAAAATAGTGCAGGGAAGGAATTCCAATTTCATAAAAGGCGGCGTGATCACTTGAACCGGTGCCCGAAGGAACGGTGGAAATAGCAAGTGAATCAGATTCCACTGATTCTAAAATTTCACTCCAGATATTCGCTGTGCCGGTCCCAAATATAGTCAGTTCCTGTTCAACCAGCCTGCCGATCATATCCAGGTTGATCATTGCCAGAATGGAATCCCGGCTCATTTCCATATTTTCAGCAAAATATCTTGAACCGATCAAACCCATTTCTTCACCTGAAAAAGCAATCAGCAGGATACTTTTTTCAGCAGGATTTTCGGCAAGCTGTTTTGCGAGGTAAAGGACCCCGGTTGTACCGGAGGCGTTGTCATCGGCTCCATTATGGATAGAGGGTTCTATGCTGCCGTTCATTGATATAACCCCGCCCATACCCTGGCTGTCGTAATGAGCGCCGAGAATGATAAACTGTTCCGGGTTTTGACTTCCATGAACCATTCCCACAACATTTCTTGAAATATGATTTTCCATACTCATAGCCTGAACCACGGGGCCCGAAAGCAGAAACTCCTGAAAATAGGTTTCGTCATCTCCCGCTGGAATGACTCCAAATTGTAAAAACCGGTCTGCTATATAATTGGCTGCATCAGCTTCGTGAATGGTTCCGGCAAGACGGCCCTCCCGCTCATCGGCAGCAAGCCACCCTATATTTTCTCTCAGAAAATCCGGCTGAGACTGAGATACATCATCTTTCTGGCAGCCGGCTGTAAAAAAAACCGGGATTAAAAACAGGCTTAAAGCTGCAAACCACGCTTGGTAAGGCAAATGTTTCATTGAGCAATCAGTGCGTTTAATTTTAATATTATTCGGGTTGAAGCATACGGCATTCCGCCTTATTTTTAAACTTCAAACCAATCATAGGTTGGGGGTGTCCTGGATAAACGGGACTGAGATCATACCCTGTGAACCTGAACCGGGTCATACCGGCGTAGGGAAACCGATCTGCTAAACAAGCAGTCATTCTTCAAATAACTGCTGACGTTTTGCCCCCTCCTTCAATATAATTGATGGAGGCATCATGTATAAAACAATTACCTTTCTTTTTCTGCTGATTTTTTCGGCAGCCCGGCTGAATGCACAAACTGTTGAAGGTATCGTTCAGGATTCCACCACAGGCGATCCATTAAACGGAGCTACTGTTCTGCAAAAAGATACACAAAACGGAACGGTAACTGATCACTCGGGGAATTTCCGCCTGCAGCTTCTTCCCCGCGCCGAACAGCAGTTAATCATTCGGTATCTTGGTTATGCACAAAAAACCATTTCTGTTGATGGAGATAGTGAAGTTTCCATTCTGCTTGAACCATCTTTGTTCCGGGGTAATGAAATTTTTGTGGAAGATGTACGGGTTGATGAAACCGCACCTGTTACTCAGTCTACCATCGAACGTGTTAAAATCGAACAGGATAATATCGGCCAGGACCCGATATATACTCTCGAAAAACTAACCCCCTCCATTTTAACTCACTCGGATTCCGGTACCCGCTTTGCCAATTATGGGTATATGAGATTGAGAGGAATGGATCAAACCAGGATTAATATGACCCTGAATGGAATTCCATTGAACGATATGATAGACCAGGGAGTATTTTTTTCCAATTTCAATGATTTTGGAAACAGCGTGCAGTCGGTTCAGGTTCAGCGAGGCGTTGGCACCAGTACACACGGAACAGCTTCATATGCCGGTTCCATTAATTTTGAATCCCTTAATATAAATATGGATGATGCTTCTGCAGGAGTAAAGCTCACCGGCGGTGCATTCAACTCCTATCGCATCAGCAGTGAAGTGAACACAGGTTCTATTAACAATTTTGGGCTCTACAGCCGGTTCAGCAAAACCGGGTCAGATGGTTATCGCTTCAATTCAGGTACTGAATCCACCTCATTCTTCTTATCCGGCGGGTATTTTGGCAGCAGAGATATTTTTAAAGTGACCGCTTTCAGCGGCCAAACTCAAAATGAACTTGCCTATACACCTGTTCCAATTGATCAGATCAGAGAAGAACCGAGATCAAATAATATTTCCGGACATGATGAAGATCTGTTTGGTCAGCAATTTTTACAGATGCAGTACGGCCGAAGCTTTTCCAATCAACTATCCATGACAACATCACTGTACTACGGCGGGGCCGGCGGGGATTTTCCTGTTGGGTTTTCTGACGAGAATGGTGCCTTTGTCCAGCAGATATTCGGAATTGAGAATGATCATTACGGTCTTCAATCTGCCATACAGTATAAAGGCGGTAACCATCTGAACCTGTCAGCAGGATTACACATCTACCGGTTCGACAGAATCAACAGTGAGTCATTTGCACCGGAAACTGATAACCTGATTTATCAGGATGATTCTTATAAAGAAGAAGTCAGCACATTTATTAAAGCTTCTTTTCAGACTGGTGATTTTGAATTGTATGGCGACCTGCAACTGAGATCAGTATGGCTTGCCCTTAATCCTGACACAGATTTTTTATCGGGCCAGGATGTTCAGCCTTCAGAAGTGAATGTACCTGTAAGACAGTGGACCTTTCTGAGCCCGAAAATCGGTGCCGCATATTTTCTGAACGATCATTTTAATGTTTACGGCTCTTTCGGGCGAAGCGGACGGGAGCCAACCCGCCACGATATTTTAGGCTCTACCAATATCAACGCAGCAAATCTGGCTGTTGTGAGTGACAGAAATTCAGTAAAAGCTGAGTATGTAAATGATTATGAAGCCGGTTTACGTTTTCAGTCTCCCTCTTTTACAGCCAGCCTGAACGGTTTTTTTATGCAATTTAAAAATGAAATCTCACCAACAGGGGATTTTATTCCCGAAGGATTCATTCAGCTTCGGGAAAATATCGAAGAAAGTAACCGATCGGGGATTGAGGCTCAATGGCAATGGCTGCCTGTGCAGAAAGTTACTTTTTCAGGCAATGCAACCTGGATGAAAACCAATATCCGGGAATTTTCTCCGGGCGGGTCTGATGAAATATTTACGGATGTGGAATCGATTCTAAGCCCTGACTGGCTTGCTAACGGAACCATTACCTATTCCCCGCACAACCGGCTGGATCTCTCATTTACCGGGCGCTATATGGGTGAGGCATTTCTGGAGCTTACCAACAGAGATGATATGATTTTACCATCCTTTTTTGCAGCCGATCTTGGGGCTGATGTTATTCTCAGAAATAATATTACCGCATCAATGAAAATCCACAACCTGTTTGATGAACTTTATTTTACAAACGGAGCTCCTGTTGATACAACCTTTGATGGTATAATGGATACTCCCGGTTATATTGTACAACCGCCGCGCCACCTGTTTTTAGAACTACAGGTTCAGTTTTAATACTTCTTTTAAATAAATCGAAAAAAATGACTGAAAAGGAAAAAGATCAACCAAGAATAGCGGGGTGCAGTTTTTCACTCTATCCCATGAGTGATAATTTTGCTGACCTGATTCTCTCGGCAATAAAAAAAATTGACTCCTCAAAAGTCTGGATGAAGACAGACCGGGTCAGTACGATTGTACGGGGCCGGATTCCTCATATTTTTGATGTTACCCAGGCCTCTTTCCTGGAGATAGCCAAAACAGGAGTTCATGTGGTTTACAGCTCCACATTCTCTGTCGGTTGCCCGGGTGATACGGAAGGCCATACTTATATGGCTGAAGATGATAACCCAATGAATTTTGAAAAGGTTAAGGATATTAACCAGGAGGTTTCCGCTAAATTTGCTCTCTACCCCATGGGTGGTGGTAATTATATGGATCCTATTTATGAGCAGATTGAAGCCATGAAAACTCATGGAGTGGATGTAAACCTGACTCATTACGAAACCATGCTGGATGGCCCTGCTCAAAATGTATTCAGGGGTTTACAAAGTGTACTTCAGGCAATGGAAAATGCCGGTTCAGCCCATACGGTAATGACTGTTACCATCTCTGCAAACAGTCCTTCAAAATAATTCCCTGTAACAAGGGCTTTTATTCGTTAATAATAACGTGATTTCGATATAAGGACTAGATAAAGGGCAGAAGAAACCCCTCCTTCCCCGAAGGGATCCCTTTGGGAGAGGAGGGTGTCTGTCCTGTGGTTTTCAGGACGGACGGGAGGTGCTCATGCGTTGGTAAGGCCCGGGAACACCCCTCAAATCGACTTCAGAACCGGTGAAGTCGATTATCTCCCCTCGAGGGGAGATTTTGAAGCACCTTATCACGATGAAACTCCCCGGTTACCCGGCTCTTATATTAATCCCCGCATGGTAAATCTGCGTAAAGCAATTTTTGAAAAAGGTGTGTTTACCATCAGGTGAACCAGGGCTGATTTGAAAAATGGTAAATTTTGCTTTCTTCCCATCCACATATTCATTTCTGCCCTCCTTGCTGCTTTACGTGCAATCCGGCTTCCTCTTTTTGAATATTCCCGAAAAATAGTATTCCTTTTCCGGGGATGAACCGTTGCTTTCAGAAGAGATTCAGCCAGTAAATGTGCATTGATCCAGCCCAGGTTCATTCCCTGTCCGCCGATAGGGCTCACCACATGAGCTGCGTCTCCCGCCAATAAAACCCTGCCGGTATAAAAATTCTCCGCAAGTTGATGCTGCACTCCAAAACTGCTTAACATATTATTTTTTTGCTGATGCAGTGAATGACCAATTCTCGACTCAATCAGTTCCTGTAACATTTCGCGCCGGGGGTTTTCTATATACTGATCTGTTTTAGCAACCCATCTTCTGTATGAATCCGGCAGGGGGAATGATTCGATCAGTCCTTCCCGGTGAAGGTAAATAGCTGCTTTACTGCCAAATTCAGTATTATCGGAAAAATCTCCCATAATATAAGTATCCGGATAGGCCGCTCCTTTTGTCCGGATACCGATCCGCTGCCGTACAAAACTGTTTTTCCCGTCGCATCCCGCAAGAAAATTACAATCGGCTGTAAAATCCTCACCATCTTTTTTCCAGCGTACTGTAACTTTCTTTTCGGTCTGATGAATTTCGTTAACCGTTGCACCTCTTATCAGTGCACCGGGGCTCAGAGATTGGACCCATGCTTCCAGTATATCTTCTGTCAGGTATTGAGGGAGCGCTAATATAAAATTAAAGGGCCCCGGGCCGTCCATAAATGAAAGTTCACCTTTCATTTGATCATCAACAAAGGCCATTCCCTTTTCAATTTTTAAACCCCGGTTTATGAAACCGTCAGCAATACCTGCTTCATTGAATAACTCAAGGGAAACAGGATGTATACCAAGTGATTTTGAGTGCCGATCAATTTCGGTTTTCTGCTCCAGAATCATCACAGAAATATTTTTCTGAAGTAAAATTCCGGCCAGGTAAAGTCCTACCGGCCCCCCGCCTGCAATAATTACATCAGTATGAAGAACGGGTGCAGGCATGTCAGGTTTTCCGGTGAATGGCAATCAGCCGAAATGGAAATTTTTTTTTCACATCCCAGTTTTCAGGCAGATGCCGTTTCAGTTCATTTTTTGTGTAACTGCGCCTGATGGAGGTGAGCCCGTCTTCAACAATAAAACTGTTGCTGAACAATAATGGAGCCAGTATCCGGAAAGAAGCATAGCCGGTGTCGCTGCGTTCTATATCACTAAAAAGTACCAGCCGGTTTGCAAGTTTTGAAGCTTCCCCGCAGAGATTCACAAGCCCGGGTTCCGAAAGATGATGAATCAGGTGATTGGAGATTACGATATCAAACCTTTCACCTTTTTTAACCAGGTCAATAGAGGTTTTTTTATAAAAATTTAAATTTGTTGCGGAAAAATTATTCCGGGCAAAACCGGTGGCACGGGGATCAGGATCAATACCTGTAAATTGTACATTAAATCCATCGCGCCGGGTAAGCTGCGATAAAAAATGAAGGATATCTCCCCCGCCGGAGCCGATATCCAGCAGGGAGGCTTTTCCGTTTTGAGAGGCAACTACAGGGCGTATCCATTTTTTATAGATACCTGTCCACCCTGTAAGAAGTTTATTGATGGTTTTGAACTGACGGTATGTATTAGCCAGCATCCGGGGATCGCAGTCGGGACTATCCATTTTTTCCTCGATCTGCGTGTTTCGCTGAGATAAAACAACAGGCATTTTTCAGGATTTGGTTCTGGTCAGCAGTGCCGATTCGAGTGTAATACCGGGCCCGAAAGCCATGGCAAATGTCCGGTTTTCGGTTTGATGAGATTCTTTTTCAAGCAATTTTTTCAGCACAAAAAGAATAGTGGCACTGCTCATATTCCCGTAGTCCGCAAGTATCTCACGGGAAGCGGACAGTGTTTCTCCCGGGAGTGATAATGTGGCTTCCACTTTATCAAGTATAGCACGTCCCCCGGGATGGATTCCCCATAAATCAATATCTTCCATTTCCAGGTTAAAACGGCGTAGCACCGGGTACAGAAAATTCTCCAGGTTTTTACTGAGAATTTCCGGAATGTAGGCCGATAAAATCATATCAAAACCGGTATCCCCGACAGACCATGCCATATCTTTTGAGCCTTTTTCGGTGATGGAAGAGGCGAATCCTTCAATCCGGAAGGAGGAAGCGGCAGGGTGCCGGTTACTAACTATGACGCCTGCGGCTCCATCGGCAAAGACAGAAGCCGAAAGAATATCATCCACAGCGGGGCTGGCCTGGAAATGAAGTGTACAAAGCTCAGCGGAAATGATCATCACATTAGCCTTCGCATCAGAACGGCAAATGCGGTCTGCAAGTTTCAGCGCCGGGAGAGCAGCATAGCAACCCATAAATCCAAGATGATATCTTTCAGTTCCGGGATTCAGTTTCAGGGAATTTATGATATCGTAATCAGGTCCCGGAGCGTAGAAACCTGTACAGGAAACTGTAATCAGGTGGGAAATATCCTGCGGAGTAAACTCTGAACCTGAAACCAGTTTTTGTGCGGTTTCAACAAAAAGTTTTCTTCCTTCGGCAACATAGGTATCATTACGGCTTTTGGTACCCGGCGACGCACCCTGTCCGTTAAAGAAAAGCTTATGTGATCCGGTAACCCGGAAATCATCTATCACCGAATGGCGGGTTTCTATTCCCGACCTGGAATAGAGAGTATGTATAATACGTTTTTCTCTTTCTCCCCCTTTTACAATTTCCTTCATCCGTTCGCGAAGTTCCTGCTGCTGGTAGGAAAATTCAGGAACGGTGGTTTCAATTTGATGGATATATGAAGGCATAGTTACTAGTTATGATGTGTGTTGTTAACAGTATCCTCTGATTTTCCCGGGACGTTTTAAACCCGGTACCCTGTAAGAAGCTGGACCGAAAAAGAATGAGGAATCTTCCATAAAAGAATACCTATTGAAGGGCAATCGTTCATTTGGAAAAAACTGAAATGCTTTCAGCATCATTTAGTTAAAATGATTGATTTATAATTTGTTAAAAATTATTTTGATCAAAAGAAGTGATAGAGAACCGACTAAGATGAGTTATGAAATTTTTCACAGCTGTTCTCATACTATCTCTGTTACCGATACTGTTGCCGGCCCAGGGAATATCAGGTCAGAAAAGTGAACCAGATCAGCAGGAAACGGATGACCCTTCTGTGGTTCTGATACCGGTACCTGATATCTATTCAGGCTCTGTAACAGAGGGTCCTCTGCCGCTGGTATTAAGCGGAGCGTTTGTAAACCCCGCGGAGGGAGGGGTTGAAATTACCTATCGCCCGGCTTATGAACGGTACTATGGAAGTTTATATATCAGCAGTATGTTTCGGGCAACACGCAGGATTCCCAATGCCAGTCGTATGTTTACGGCAGGTTTGAGCATCGGTCGCGAAATATTACTGCATGACACTAAACCATTGCTACCCGGACGTAAAGGAAAGATGGTATGGCCTGAAGCGGAAGGGACGCAGTTTTATGCCCGGTTTGGGCCCGGAATCGGAGTGGGCGGTATTGGTAAAATAAATGGTTCAACGGAATTTCACCCGCTGATTCACGCAAATGTGGCGGCCGGGTTTCTCTCGCCGGTTGGAAATACCGGAGGGTTTTATATGGAAATTGGCGGTAAAGCGGGATGGCTGCCCACGCTCGATGAAGCAGGCTTTTTCGGTGGGCCACAATTCACAATCGGATTTCAGCTTTTTAAAGACCGGCCGGTGCCAATGGTACAGTTTTAGCCACTCATTACACCGGCCCCGGGTGTTCTTGTTTGTATATAAAACCGGATATTATGCAAAACACCTGCTATGGATAACCCCGCGATAAGCCCCACCCAAAGCCCCGGTGCACCATATCCTGCAATAAACCCCAGGTAGTAGGCAAGCGGGAGGCCGATTATCCAGTACGCAAACAGGTTTACAAACATCGGAACTTTTGTGTCCTTCAACCCGCGAAGTGCACCGAAACCACTTACCTGCAGACCGTCGGAAATCTGGAAAATGGCAGCCATATAAAGAAGCTGAACGGCAATCTCGGTTACTTCTGTATCATGAGTATAAATGGAAGTAATCAGTTCCGGAAAAAGGAAGATAAAAAGAGCTGTACAGGCCATCAGCAGGGTAGAAATAATTACACCTATATACCCACGGAAGCGGGCTTCGGCAACTTTTTGCCTGCCAATGGATTGGCCCACACGCGCAGTAATGGCAATAGAGAGGCCGAAGGGAACCATAAAAGTCATGGCGGCAAAGTTAATGGCAACCTGGTGCCCCGCAACGGCAACGGCACTGATGGTGCTGATCAGCAAACTGACCCCCGCAAACATGGTGACTTCCATCGTACTGCTGATACCAATAGGTACACCTATCTGCAGCAATTCCTTTAAGTATTTTTTTTCTGGCCAGCGGAATTTCCCGAAAATGTCAAACCGCTTGTAAGGTTTGAAACCGTACGTAAACCAGAACATAACCAAAAACATTACGGTAAAAACTATGGATGAAGCATAGCCGGTACCGATTGCGCCTAGCTGGGGAAATCCAAGCTTGCCAAACATGAGAATATAATTTGCGGGAATATTAACCAGCGTTCCGATCAATGCAACGTACATAGCGGGGCGGGTTACGCTTAAACCCTCATTAAAGTATCGTAAAGCAATAAAAGCATAAAAAGGAAAAATTCCCCAGGAGATGGCTTTCAGATACCCGGATGCAATCGGGATAATTTCTGCGGTCACATCCATCAGTACCATTACCGTTTCCAGGTTACGTAAGATGAAAAAACTTATAAGGGCCAGGATCTGGCTTAACCAGAGAACCTGCCTCGCATTTTTGCCAATTTGCAGGAATCGCCTCCCCCCGATATTCTGGGCTACTATAGGATTTACCGCCATCATACACCCCATACATAATACTATAAAGGGAAGCATCGTGCTTGCACCAACAGCAATGGCCCCCAGATCAACCGCGGAAATACGCCCGGCCATAACGGTATCCACAAAGCTCATGCTCATTTGCAAAAGCTGTGCCGCAATCACAGGAAGTCCCACTCTGAATAGTGTTTTGGTTTCCCGTTGTATATCCGCCCTGTATGTTGATTCTGTTTTTGCCATAAAATGAAGGGCAGATGGTACGAAGAATTCCGGAGAAAGTTCTTGAGTTTTTACTGTAAATAAAAACATCAAAATTAATAATACGGGTGAAGTTTTACCAGGGGTTTAAAAAACCTGGCCAGGACATTTTTTAAAGTTTTGATATACCATTTAGTCTCTTTTATATAAATCATTCAGGAAAAAATACACATGGCTTATATCCGGAATTCGGAGAAGATCCTCATGGTCAATTGAGACGATGCCGGTCCTGAAACAGTCTATCTGCGGTTGAACAGGCCGGTATTCAGCAGAGCTTGCAGGATAAAATTAAAAATCCGGTTTTTTGTTTTAATCAAAGAGCATTTTTTGGAATGGCTCTTTTTTCTGTAAGTAGTTCAAAGGTGGTATCAAGAAATGAAATATGGAGAGTGCCTGATTCTGACTGTCGCAGGCTTTCAGCCTGTGACCTGAAACTTCAACAGAAGGCAATCATACTCCGCCCTCCCGGGTAATGATTCAAATTGATCAATGTAGATTCTCCACAGTCCTGTTGGAGAAAATCTGTGATTGCGTGAAATTCAGAGTGGCAAGATTGAAGAATGGATAAATGCCTCAGGTAATGAATTTCGAATCAGAACCGCAGGCTGGCGGCCTGCGACATCAAAGCCCGGTGCACCGCACCGGGATGAAGAGGTTAGTCAGAGATGCAGACTGAAAGTCTGCGACAGAAGATGTCTTGATTTATTCTTCAATCTTGTAAGGAATCCTCCGGTTTTAGTTCATACCAATAGAGAATCTAACTAAACAAAGAGGAATCCATGGGTCAATCACTTTCACAACTTTACGTCCATTTAACCTTCTCCACAAAAGGGCGCAAGCCATATATCGTTCCTGAAATTAAAGATGATCTTCACGCCTATATGGCCGGAGCCTTGAAGGAATATGAAAGCCTCCAAACCCCCTCAACCCCGGATGGGGTTGACTAACCTAATTTATTTAAAGGCAGCATATCCTTTTCAAACCTGGATTCTGCATCCCATATTGACTGCTGATTCAACCCACTTCGGGGTTGCCTGTTTTCCTTTCCATCTATTCCCCCGGTTGCTCCGGGGGCTATTCATGTTGAACACCTCCGGTGTTCGGGGTTGGTCAGCAGACGGGGGGGATTGATTCTGGAGAAATGATATAATCTGTCCTAAACAGGTAGAAACGTATTTATTATCAAAACGCCAAAACATTTTGGACAGCTATGGTTTCGGTTACCTAAAAATTATGCTCTTGCCAGAGTTGTGGAGGAGGTAAAGAAAGGATCATCCAAATGGATGAAGAAAAAATTGTGGACTAAAAATGGTTTTACATTTTCGTGGCAGATAGGTTATGGTGCCTTTTCCGTAAGCAGTTCTAAGGTAGACAATATAAGACGATACATTGCAAAACAGGAGGAACATCATAAAGAGATGAATTATAAAGAAGAGAAAGAGAGATTTATGCGGAAATATGATGTGATCGAATTTAACCCGGAGTACTTTTGGGAATAGATCATCAAAACCTGCAAATTTATTCTGATGCTGAAATTAGTTTGTAACCTGTAGTCTGTATATTGATCTAATAAGTAAAACCCTTGTTATCATGCTGCATTCCTTTAAAAATACGAACCCACCCGGAGAACATTATTTTGTACCGTTTGATAATTTCAAACACTTTTCTGATGAAGAAATCATCAAAAAAGTCATTGAAGGCTCAACCCCTCTGTTTGAAGTTATTATGCGCAGGTATAACCAAAGGCTGTACCGAATTCAGCGTTCTTATCTTTTGGATGAAGATGCCATAAAAGATACCATGCAGATAACCTATATAAAGGTTTTCGAAAACCTGCACAAGTTCAGAGGTGAGTCGCGTTTTTCGACCTGGATAACACGGATAGCCATTAATGAAGCCCTGAAATATATCGACAGGGAGAAACGCTATACGGAGCTGCATATCGTAGATGAGGATAAACAAAAACAGGAACAGACGATGAAGGAGAAAAATACTCCTGAAGAGATTGCAATTCAGGATGATTTAAAAAATATCCTGGAGAAAACAATAAACCGGCTGCCGGTGAAGTATCGTTCAGTATATATGATGAGAGAAGTAGAGCAGATGAGTACCGAAGAAACAGCAGGCTGTCTGAAAATTTCACAGGCGAACGTAAAGGTAAGGCTTCATCGTGCAAAAAATATGGTTCGGGAAGATTTGGAAAAAAGTGTTGCCGATACGGAAATATTCAACTTTTTGGGCAAAGAATGCGATCAAATTGTGTACCGGGTGATGAACATCCTCAATCAGGATTAAGCGGTTTCTGAAGATGAAACTGACGAACAGAAGAACTGAAAAACCGAAGAAGTTTAATTAACTTGAGTTCGATGTAAATATTCAAAATAACGTCAGTTTGAGCGCAGTTCCGACCGCTTTTTGGTCGGGACGGAGTCGAAAACTCATATTTCGACTTCATTTCAAGGGAAAAGCACCTTAAATTTGCCCCGCAAGGGATCCCTTTGGGGCGCTCGTATTCAACCATTTATAACCATCCTTATCCCGATCTCACGTTAATTAAGAACAGAGATTAGCTATCCAGACTCTACGGGATGATTCTCATATTTGTGTAGCTTCGAAGTGGGACACTTCTTAGCGAATTTTTATATCGTACTCTTCCTTGTTCCCACGCCATCCGAATAAACCAGATCTCCTCCGATAAAGTTACCGGCAATCATTAGTGAAAAAGCAACGGCTTCCACAATAAGCAACATAACTGTGGGGTCTGATACATCAGGAAATTCCGGCATTTTTAAACCGGCTACAGTGCCAAATAGAATAACCGAAGTAAGCTGAAGTACCGCGTGCTTACCGGCTTTTTTAAAAAGCTGCTCA
>JBBEBD010000071.1:35369-53089 GCA_040882525.1 Balneolaceae bacterium
AACCGAAGTAAGCTGAAGTACCGCGTGCTTACCGGCTTTTTTAAAAAGCTGCTCATTTTCAGCCAGTTTAATATAATCCATCAAGCCAAAAAGAATTGCTGCAAGCCCGCCTGCAACTCCTCCGGCCATACAGTAAAAAGAGACTAACGGAAGGTGAGCTTCATCTATCCAAAAGGCGGCAATATCAAAACAAAATCCGGCTGAAAAGAGCCCAACTGGAAAATGAACAAACATTACATGGATGGGATGGCCTTGAATCCGGCCCCGGAATAATTCTTTAAACATCAGGATGGCCTTTACAGGAATACGACAATTAAAAGAATCACAAAGCCTGTAACAGCAGCCAGTGCATGAACGGCTGCAAGCCAGTTAGGCAAAGGTTTTCCCGTCACATCTTTGCCAAACAGGATAAATCCGCCTGTGGCAGCGATAACAAAAATTAAAAGGCTTGTCAGAAGCAGTGAATCTCCGTTGTTGTACCAGGCAAAAAATAACAAAACAAGGGCCGAAGCAGCTGCCAGCCCATGGGCATAAACAACCGGTTTTGGTGTTTCCTTATCCTGAAAAACTTTTGAAAGTAAAATGGCACCTAAGATGGCGGCAAGGGCAAAAAGCAGTACTGTGGTAATCAGCATAATTTTATAATTTATTTGGATTTCATCTGTTAGATCTCTCCAAAGGGTAAAAGGTTACAAACTGAGTTCCCTAAAGGTATCCCTTCGGTGATGTGGGTTCAGTTCAGTGCATGCAGGTTTACGGACTTTTCGAAATTACGGATGTATTTACGCGCAACAGGAACAGGTTCTTCTTTACCCGGAAGTGCCAGTTTGTACCCCTGCGCATTGCCGCTGAGTGAATTAATCTTTTTTACATTTACAATATACGATGGGTGGACCCTCTTGATTTCGTGGTAAATGGCTGTCTGAGTCTCAACATCTGCTAATGAGCTTTGAATGATCCGGATTGACACATCTCCATCCTTCTCCCGGAGGCAGATTTTTACCCGCTTTCTATCCCCCCGGGCAAAAATAAAATCAGATAACCTGAAA
This sequence comes from Balneolaceae bacterium, assembly GCA_040882525.1. GTDB lineage: Bacteria > Bacteroidota > Rhodothermia > Balneolales > Balneolaceae > Rhodohalobacter. The sequence continues at coordinate 36,419 of JBBEBD010000071.1, forward strand.
GTAACCGAATCCTGCAGGTTGTTTCGGGAAGTAAGGGTAATTTCGGGGTCATCCCGTTTTTTTTCCCGAAAGCTGTGGACCAATTCGTTCCACGCATCTGCTTTCCTGGAGGTTCTGTTAAGAAGGAAGAGATAGTTTGCTATGACAATCAGAACCACAACAAGTAAACCGGCACCATAGGCTTGGAAAACTTCAGTTATAAAAAATCCCGGATCATGATTTTCAGGATTGTTGTAAACCCATTCGCACAGGTAAAAGTTGGCTGTCCCGATCAGAACAAAAAAAAGAACCCAAAATACCAGCTCTTTTTCCACTGTCCATTTGTTTTCAAGGAAATTTCCAGGTACAAAAATATTGGTCAAACCCGTAAACAGGAAAAAAACAGCTCCTGCAATCAGCCCGTTAGACAGGTAGTCGCCGGAAACAGAAAACAGGTACTCATCATAACTATAGGTAAAAAGCTGTAAGAAATAGTTCAGCAAAGATGCCGCCAAAAAAATGATCAGGCTCATGTACAGCATACCTTTTAGTGTGCTGTAGTAAAAAGTGTATGACTGGTTCGAGCGAGTTTTCAAGATCCTGGATAAATAGATTACCGGGTGCTTGCCGTAATTATAATAGGCAGTTTCTGCTGTAACAGCACGAATGTTGAAAAAATTCTCTCAGCCTTCTACTTCTAACCAGGCTGAATCTTTTCTGCTGTCAGCCCTAATTTCGCAGCAATCTATACCCTGTTTAATTTTTCCAACTCCTTACATGAATGTAACTTATTGTGTAGAAGAAAGTTATGGGTATTCTAAATACTTGTAAGATATCCGGGTCAGGAAATAACCCGCTCTTATTTCACCGAGAGGTAAATATCAACTTCAGCATTACTCCAGTCGTGGCTGCGTTCATCATAAATTTCAAAATCTGCTCTGTAAGCTCTTGGAAGATCCGACTTCCAGATTTCTTTCCAGGTAGTAGCGATACAATCCGGCATTTTCCCTTTGGCTGTCAGTTTCTGGTACGAACCCCCGGGTATGATGAGGCTGTCCATTCCGGATGGTGCAGTGGTCCCGGCAGGTACCTTACAGCCTATAAAATAGGAGAACGGCTGAGTATGATCTCCTTCATATTCATGATAAACGGCAAAAATATTATCACTCAATTTTTCCGGAATCTTCTCCGCACAACTTTCGGTGGTGAATTTAGTCCACAAGTTACCGCAGTCGATGCCGGACTGTCCGTTTTCATTGATGGTTTTATGTTCTAAAGCCAGCCCGATAAGATGAATGTTTTCCTGCTTTTCTATTACAACCATATGTTATGCTTCTGATGTAAACCATTACCCAGTTAAAAACCTGTATGTAAGATATTGAAATAGCTGGAAAATTCCTGTTTCTTCTTTTGATGAATTATTTTTTATATGCTGTTATATATGTAAACATGATCCGGTATTACCAGTTTATCATTTTTTTTATTCCGAAATGATTAGTTGGAAAAGATGGTTATTATTCTACATTCCTGATTTTCCAGGTCAGGTAATTTTTTACGGTTCATCCCGTTTCAACTTAAAACCTCCGGCATCTGCCGGTCCAAAAGAGAAAAAATCAGAGACATCATTTATCAAAAGGCACTTCAGACTATAATATGCTATTACCCGAGTTAAGCAGAGACAATACCCATGGTATGGCTCCGTCATCCTATTTTTTAAGAGGGTTATACCGCCGGATAACAAAGAGAGATCGAAAAAAAATATTTGTCCTTGGATTTCACAAAACGGGCACAACTTCCCTTGCTAAAGCCTTACTGGTGTTGGGATACAGAGTATGTGGTTTTGTAAACCCGAAACCGGGTATGAGCCCCTCATCCCATACAAAGGAAGAACTATTTGAATCGACCTATAAACCACTTTTGAATGAATATGATGTATTCGAGGATACCCCCTGGTTTATTTTTTATAAAGAACTTGCTGAATTGTATCCGGATGCCAAATTTATCTTAACCGTTCGTCCGCCGGAAAAGTGGTATAAAAGTGCTGTTAAACATTTTGGTGGATACAACCGGCACAGTTTTCACTGGATTTATGACGGGGAAGGGGACCCCACGGGGAACAGGGAACTTTTCCTGGAAAAATATACCCGGCATAATCGTGAAGTAACGGAATATTTTAAAAAAGAAAACAAGGATCTTCTGGTTATGAATATGCCTGAGGATTTTAACTGGGAAGTATTGTGCAATTTCCTGAGCTGCAGTAAACCATTCGGAAGCTTTCCTCATGCAAATTCTGCATCAGACCGTCTTACACTGAAAAGACGGCTTATTTACCAGATGAAGAGCAAGTATTACAGATGGGACAGCCTCGAATAAAATAAGCTGTACCATGTGAACTTCTATTTTCATATTGCACATTTGGCTGTGACCGGCCATATCTCTTCCAATGCATGCTACAGGCACACCGGTGGCGTAATTCTATAGGTGCATTATGAAACATTTTCTTCTGTATATGGTAACAAATACCGATATTGTACTATACAGTGGCATCAGAAGCCTGCTCTCTCAATAACTTACATCGTTTTTTATTCCTCTCAGAAAGATAAAGAACCTTGTCCGGGTTTTCTGATTTGTCCGGTATCGGTATTCGGCTATACTTCAAAACTTATAAATCTCTCTCTATGAACTTTGTACGCGACTACATGAAAGATATCAACCAGATGACTCTGGCTCTGAGAAAAATTTATCTTGTAAAAAAAATCCAGGTCCGTAATAACGACCGCCTTTCTTACATGGATCTCCATACTATTGAGTACGACCCTCTTGTAAAAGCTGTCTATAATTATGATGATTATTCTGATACGGAATTAAAACAGCTCGAATTTCTGAACGAGCCTATTTTTATGTCGATGAATTAACGGGTGCTTTAAGGTACTGAGTCGATTTATAGCGTTGAACCTAAAAGTCCCCCTTATCAAAGGGGGATTTAGGGGGATGTTTATCAAAACATGAAAATCCGATGAACACCCCTGCCAGCGCTGAAGCTTCGGAAGGCAGGCCTCTATATCTCCCCTTGATAGGGGAGACTATGCCCAATTATTACTTACAATTCATAATTGAACTCAGGTTAAGGGGATTGTAACAATAATAAAAACAGGTTAACTCCTGCTGTTAAAATTGTATCGAAAATTCAGCCGGAAGGTTCGGCCAGACCGGCTGTTTATACTTACCCTGTCTGACTGCCTGGACTCAATCAGTGACAGGGTGCCGCGGCCATTCAGGAAAACTTTTGGGCCAGGGCAGATCCTGCAAAAACAGATCTGCTCTTCTTCCCTGTGTGGTCTGCCGGGCACCCCTGTAAAACAAATAAGACTGGAAACGCCATTTATCCAGAAAACTCCACCTTGCACGGATTCGGCTGGTGAAGGAGTTTGAATCGCTGTTATAGAACTCGCCCATATGGAATCTGAAGTTATTTTGAAGTTGTTTCAGCTTTTACAGGATTTAAAATAATTTCAATAGTATGCCATCCGTCTTTGAGTGTGTAAGAAACGTGCAGTTGGCTTTGATCGGCAATTCGCTTGATGATGGATAACCCGAGGCCAATGGAAGGTGAGTTTTGCTTTCCTTTTCGGAAACGTTCAAATAACTCAGTGGGGTTAATTTCAAGATTCTCCCCGGTATTGGATACAATCAGGCGGGTGGGGGTAAGTTCAATCCTGATTTCTCCGTTTTTTATATTGTGGCGAATTGCGTTCTGGAACAGATTAGACCATAAAATATCAGCCAGTGCCGGGTGCATATGAATGGTTACATCATCTTCAATACAGGTTTGAACTTTTAAGTTATTCAGTTCTGTAAACTCCCGGAATGAATCAATCCCTTCACGGACCAGGTTACTCAAATTTACCTGGTGGTTATTCGTGAATTCATGATTCTCTATCTTCGTTAAGAGTGCCAGGGACTCACTCAAACGTGATAATTTACTTACAGTTTTTTCGAGCGATTCCACGTATCGGTATTGCTCTTCTGAGAGTGGTGTTTCGGTGAGAAGTTCGAGTTTTCCTTTTGCGGCAGCGAGTGGTGTTTGCAGCTCATGAGAGGCATTTTCAGCAAATTCTTTCAGGTTTTTATAATCAGAAACAGCTTTCTTTGTCATCTCTTCCACGAACCGGTTCAGGTCTGAAAACTCCTTTACACTGGTTTTTTGTGCAGGCAGATATTCTTTTTCATAAAGATTAAAATTGCGGATGCGGTCCAGAGTTTCCCGGAATGGTTTGAACAGCCGCCCTGAAACGAAAAAGCCGATGCCGATGGCGCCAATTACCTGCATCCCCAGTATCCACAAAAGGGTTTTAATCACAGCCTCTGTGATATCGTCCGAATCAATCATGGTACCGTATGTGGAGATATAGTAAGAGCTACCGTTAATATTCCGGTAAGAGGATACTTTTACATGCTGCTCATTCTGCTCAAGCCGGTCATCCCAGATAAGAGTATCGGTTACTTCTGTCCGTTCCCGGGCAGCCCGGTCCAGTTCTCTGACAACCAGGTTTTCATCGCCGTCAAGATTTTGTCTCCGGTGGAATTTGCGTCCCTTTTCCAGAAGGTATGTAACCCTGTCAATACGTTCCTGGAACTCCCATCTCAGCTCATTGTTAATTTCATCTTTGATAATGAAGTAAGAAAGGAATCCACCAATTCCCAGTACAATAATGGTTACCACAAGGTAAATGAGAATAAATCGGGTAATGAGTTTCATGATAATCTTATGGGATGTTGAACTTGTAGCCGATGCTGTACACACTCTCGATATAATTTTCAGATCCGGCTTCCATTAATTTTTTGCGAAGGTTTTTGATATGCTGATAAACAAAATCCAGGTTATCAAGATGGTCTACATAATCGCCCCACAAATGTTCGGCAATGGTTTGTTTGGAGAGAACATGATTTTTGTTGGATGCGAAATAAAGCAGCAGGTCATACTCTTTAGGGGTTACATCGACCCTGTTTTTACCAACGATAACCTCTCTGTTTTTTGTATTGATAGAGATTTCATTGACTTTTACAATATCCATACCTCCAAGATTATTGCGGCGGTTTACTGCTTTTATACGTGCCTGGAGCTCGGGCAGCTGAAATGGCTTGGTCAGGTAATCGTCCGCGCCAAGTTCCAGCCCCGAGACTTTATCATCAAGTGAATTTTTTGCTGATATAATAATGGTGCCGGTTTCAGGGTTTACCGATTTTAACTCTCTCAGAAGTTGTAATCCGTTTCCATTGGGTATCATGATGTCGATCAGAACCACGTCATATGTGTACGACATAATTTTATCGAATCCCTGATCATAGTTGATCGCAGTTTCACAAATATATCCTTCCCGTTTCAGATAGGTAAGGATATTTTCCATAAGGTCCTGGTTATCTTCAACAATGAGTAACTTCATGCGTAAATATACTTTGAAACTTTGAAGTAAAGCTGAAGATGTGTTTATCGCCGTATAATCAATACAACTTTTTTATCACTATTCCATGGCGTCCGTCTAAACTTCCTTCACGGATCGCTGTTTTTCCGTTTACAAATACCCAGTCGAATCCTTCAGCAAGCTGGTGGGGATTATCAAAAGTGGACATCGCTTTAATATTTTCCGGCTCAAAGATGAGAAGATCCGCGGCAAATCCCTCACGAATGATTCCCCTGGGAGTGATTACATGATCAGTATTGTCTAAACCGAGTGTAGCGGCGGGGAGCCCGGTCATTTTCCGGATGGCTTCTTCAATCGGGAAAAGCTGTTCATTATTTACATAGGTGTCGATAATTTTAGCAAAACTTCCATAGCTTCTCGGGTGCTGCATGGTGGGGCTGCCATCAGAACTGATCATCACATGGGGATCCTGCAAAAACCGGCGTACCACCTCTTCGTTCATTACAAAATAAGCGGCTCCGGCTCCGCGCGGCCCTATATCGTCAACTAAAACCTTTTCGAAGGGTTTGTTAAGAGAATCTGCAACTTCTGCCAGGGTTTTACCGGTCCATGGCGAGGTGCCAAACAGGGTAGCTTCAGGGCCATTCCGTGCCTCAACCCGGTTTCTGATATATTCTTCAAGTTCTTCACGCCTTGTTTCCACTACTTCATTATATTTGTGAGGCGGTTTTGCCCAGTCGGGAAATACAATACCGATTCCCGTATAACTGGCATGATATGGATAAATATCAGCCGTAATTCGGATTCCATCGGAACGGGCTTCTTCCATGAGCGCTAAAATATCTTCTGCATGTGAAATATCATTTCCAAAAACAATTTTAATATGAGAGACATGTACATCCGCTCCGGAAAGACGGCCCTGTTCAAGCAGTTCCTGAATGGATTCTTTGACTTTATCATTGTCTTCATTTCGTATATGGCTCATTACCAGTCCCCCCCGGCTTGCAATCGGTTTTGCCACTTCAACCAGTTCGGTCAGGTCTGCAAAACTTCCCGGCTGATATTCAAGCCCGGTAGTCATTCCAAAAGAACCTGCCTGCAGAGCTTTATCCATCAGCTGCTGCATTTGCCGGATGTATTCTTCATCCAGTTTTTCCAGGGGAGCATCCACCAGGTTTCGAAGTGTTCCATGGCCCTGGAAATGTAGAATATTTGGGCCCAGTCCGTTTTCGGCAATTTCATTCATCCATTCGGCAACATCTGAGGTTCTTACACTGCGCCCATCCTGTCCTAAGCTGAGCGTGGTTACCCCCATAGACAAAAAGTTTTGAAATAAAGGTGTATTTAAAGGATTTCCATGTGAATGCATATCGATGAATCCAGGAGAAACAACCCGCCCGCCTGCATCAACAGTTTCATTGATTTTGGTCTGATCATGATCAATATCACCGATTTGTTCTATGATACCATTGTGAATCATGATATCAGCGTCAAACGCTTTACTTCCTGTTCCGTCAATAACTCTCGCATTGGTGATGAGCAGATCGTACTTCTCTACTGAACTTTGAGCAGTACAGGCCGTTAAAAAAAGAAGTGAAAAAATAACATATACAAAATGAGTTCGCATAGAGATGTCCGCTTTATGAAAATTCAAGTCCCTGAAAAGTTGTTACTTTCTTTTGTCTTTAACATAAATGGCTTTGGATTGTCCTTCGCCAACCGGGCGTTCTTCCATTTCAAATAATTTCATTGCCTGAAGAAGTTCTCCAAGTTTTCTGTACCCGTAATTCCGTGGGTCGAATCCGGGAGATTGTTTTGCAATATAACTACCCACCGGAGCCAGGTGAGCCCAGTCGCTTTCATCTGATGAAGCTTCAACTGCATTTCGCACAAGGCTGACCAGTTTGGTATCCTGTTTCAGGGCCTGTGCAGATTTTTTCTTTTCAGTATCTTTTTCACTTTCATCTTCTTTTAAAACTTCGGTGTAGATAAATTTATCGCATGCGGCAACGAAGGGTTCTGGTGTTTTTTTCTCTCCAAAGCCGTAAACCACAAGCCCGGATTCCCGGATGCGTGCTGCAAGTTTTGTAAAATCACTGTCGCTGGAAACCAGGCAAAATCCATCAAATCTTTTGGTATAAAGAAGGTCCATGGCATCAATAATAAGAGCACTATCTGTTGAATTTTTTCCTTTGGTGTATCCAAACTGCTGGATTGGCTGAATCGAATGTTGAAGGAGCAGTTCTTTCCAGCCTCTGAGCTGGGGAAGTGTCCAGTCACCGTAAATTCTTTTTACATTGGCAGTACCATATTTGGCTATTTCTGCCAGCAGGTTTTCCACGATAGAGGGCTGGGCATTATCAGCATCTATAAGAATTGCAAGCTTGCGTGTAGATTCCGGTTCCATAATACTCATCCGAACTGTTAAAGACTTTCGGTTACAAGGGGCAAATAATATTTTGGTTTCTGCTTACGCAGCAGATATCCATTCATTTCAGTACCTGAATTAACCCAGGTTCATATGTAGTGTAAAACAACCGTTTCTGCAAAAATTGATTTTTTGCTTTTTACAACCTTAAAATTACATATTAACAATGGAAGATAGTGTAACAAGATGTAATCTAAATAATGAAATAATCCCAGGAATTTTATGCCAAAATGCGAAATATATGAAGACGTAAAAGGCGAATGGAGATGGAGAAGGGTCACAAAAAAAGGTGAAATCCTTGAATTTTCCAAGCAGGGATTCGAAAAAAAAGAAGATTGCGAAAAGAATGGGAAGGAAGAAGGGAGCTGTACAAGCTATAAACTTGCTCTTTAACTTTACTTTTCCGGCTCCAGATAAGCTTTTATAATGGCTGCAAATTGTGCAGGCTGATCCAGAAATGCATAATGCCCGGCATTTTCTGCAACAATCAGTACGCCGTTTTTAAGGCCTTTTTCCATTCGTCTGCCCTGTTCCAGCGGGGTGGCTGTATCATTTTCTCCCCAGATGAGAAGGAGTTCATGCTGGATATCCTGAAGAAGCGAATCCAGGTATTCATTTACAGATTTCACAAAGGTCTCTCTCATCACACCCGATAATTTCTGGTAATCGGATGATCCAAGTTTTTTCCATATCCCGGTTTTTCTAAGACGGTCTAAACCTTTACTGCGAAGGGGCTGGGGCAGCAGGTAAAATGGCATCTTTAAAATTTTAGCTGTGTATTTTTTTAAAAAATAAACAGGTTTTCGTTTTGGCTTTAGTCCTGCTCCGCCCGTGATGACAACTTTATCTAATCTGGAGGCAAAACTTTTCTTTGCCAGCAGTTTCAGAGTTACCCGTGCACCGTAGGAGTGTGCCAGAAGGTCCACCTTTTCATCAGGAAACGTTTTTGTGATGAAATTCTCAACCAGATCTGTATAATTATCCACCCCCCAGGCTGCCGGTGGTTCATGAGACTTTCCAAACCCCGGAAAGTCAATCAGACAGCAGGTACGTATATCCTGCAGCTGCCTTGCCACCGGCATCATAACATCTGAACTGCTTCCCCAGCCATGCAGAATTACCAGCGGTTTTCCCTTACCTGTTTTATACCATGCGGCTTTGACATCACCGTATTCAAAAAAAAGCGGGGTCATTCTTTAATTAAACTGTAAGGATTTGTGTTTTTCCGGTTCATAATAGCAGGGGTATTATTTAAAAAAAGAAAATATAAGAACATCTATACAATATAGCTGGCATTCAGGGTGATTAAAAAGGTATAAAACCATCTGCCCGGCCTATATAAAAGGACAATCAAATGAAGCGAAGACTCTTTTTTTTTCTTGAAAAGCTGGAAATCAAACGAAGTGAACGAATTTCAATTGGAATTTTGCTGGTGTGTTTAGTGATTACAAGCAGTATTTATGCCATTCATGAACCAGAACCTGATTATGATCCTGTTGCATATGCTGAACTTGAAAAAGTTTTCAGAGAAAGAAGCCGGCTCCAGCAGCAGGAAGATGAAATAATTTTATCCCGGTATGAACCGCAGTTACAATCTGAAGCTTCCGAAACAGATTTTATTCCTGCAGCAGCAGATACCATACCGCCTGATTCTACAGAAAGTACAAATCAGGAGGAAAGTTCCGGAATGATTAATATTAACGAGGCAACCGCGGAAGAACTGACAGAATTACCGGGAATCGGTCCGGCCTATGCTGAACGCATTATTGAATGGAGAGAAGAACACGGAGCTTTCACTTCAAAAGATCAGTTGCTTGAAATTCGGGGAATCGGGGAGAAACGTCTGGAGAATTTGATTCCGGTTATAGAGCTGTAACGGGATTCTGTTGTATTGTGGTTTCTATAGCCCGCGGCTTTCTGTATTTTAAAGGAACTTTAAAAATTTTACAGATATGCCAAACCGAATATTGTGGGCTGATGATGAAATCGATCAGCTGAAAGCACATATCATTTTTCTGCAAAACAAGGGATTTGAGATTACTCCGGTTACTAATGGAGAAGATGCCGTTTCGCTTATCAGGAGCCAGCCATTTGATATCGTATTTCTTGATGAACAGATGCCGGGTATGGATGGACTGGCTACTCTCGACCAGATTCAGTCTGTTCAGCCTTCTCTTCCTGTGATTATGATTACCAAAAGCGAGGAAGAGTCGATTATGGAAGATGCTATCGGCAACAAAATTGCCGATTACCTGATTAAACCAGTCAACCCAAACCAGATTTTACTTACTGTAAAACGGATTCTCGACAAAAGAAGAATTCAAAACGAAAAAGCAGCTCAATCCTATTTAAAAGGATTTAATGAGCTCTCGGCCAAATTTAATGAGCAAACCGGCTGGAGTGAATGGATTGATATCTACCGGACGCTGACCCACTGGGAGATGAACCTGGATTCGGGGGATGAAGGGCTGAAGCAGGTACTGGAGGATCAGTTCCGGCAGGCAAACCAGGCGTTCGGCAAATTTATCAGCCTTGAATATAAAAGCTGGGTAAATAAAAAAAGTGAAGATTCTCCGCTTCTGAGCCCGGATCTGCTGAAGGAAAAAGTGTTCCCGGGAATAGCCGAAGGTGAAACCGTTGTCTTTTTCCTGATTGATTGCATGCGTTATGATCAATGGCTGTTGTTTCAAAATATTCTCACGGAATATTATACAATCGATACCAGCTTTTATTATTCCATTCTTCCGACAGCCACACCTTTTTCCCGGAATTCCATTTTTTCAGGATTAATGCCGCTGGAAATTAAAACCAAATTTCCCCAGCTTTGGGAAATGGGTCAGGATGAAGCTTCACTAAACCGGCATGAAGAAGCATTGTTAAAAAAATATCTGAAGCGGCATCATTTGCCAGACCAGGTGAAGTATGAAAAAATTATTCAGCCTGAAGATGGAAATAAAATTGTTGATAAACTTTCCAATTATTTGCAAACTCCGCTTACAGCTATAGTTTATAACTTTGTGGATACACTGGTGCACAGCCGTTCAGATTCTGAAGTATTGAAACAGCTGGCCCCGGATGTGCCGGCCTTCAGGTCGCTTACGGAAACCTGGTTTCAGCACTCATCACTGCTCAGAATGTTTAAAGAACTGGCAGATGAAGATGTGACTGTAGTGGTTTCAACCGATCACGGATCGGTACGATCCATGAGAGATACCAAAGTATTCGGTAACCGGGATGCGGCGACGAACCTGCGTTACAAATACGGGCGTAATTTAAAGGCCGAGGAGAATGCAGCTATTTTTATTGACAGGCCCGAAGAATACCAGCTTCCGGTAACACCACCTGCGAATAGTTATATTTTCGCAAAAGAGGATTATTTTTTTGTGTATCCCAATAATTACAATAAATTTCTAAACCGCTATAAAGATACGTTCCAGCATGGCGGGGCATCTATGGAAGAAATGATTTTGCCTGTGGCCACTTTGAAATCGCGCCGGTAAATGGATAAAGTGATAAGCCACAGTGTAAAAGAAACCTTCGATATTGCCGGAAAATACGCGAAGAGTATTCAGCCGGGGGATGTGATCGGTTTGAAAGGTAATCTTGGTGCCGGTAAAACGCATTTTGTAAAAGGGTTTGTTGAAGCCTTTGGTATTTCAGGTGAGGAGGTGAATTCTCCCACATTTACCATTATCAACGAGTATTCCGGAACCGTGCCTGTTTATCATTTTGATTGCTACAGGCTGGAAGATGTTGAGGAAGCCCTTGAAATTGGTGCGGAAGAATATTTTTATGGAGATGGCGTTTGCATTGTCGAATGGCCGGATCGGATTTCAGAAATTTTACCACCCCGGATGAAACAAATAACTATTAACATAATTGGACAGGAAGAACGGGAATTTATTTTCCACAACGAAGTATAGAAATGGAAGCAAAAAAACGGCGACTTTCGTACAGGTTAGATCTTTTGCCGGTAATTTACCCTTACCACAGACGGGCTGTAAATGCCGTTCAGCTTGGTGACCTGGTATATTACGGCCCTTCGCCGGAGTACTATGGCATTGGAGAAGTGGTACGTTCGGAGGATAAATATTGTGTGGTTGATTTCCGCGGTACCGGCCTTCTTGGTATTCAGAAAGATGTGTTTTCAACGAAATACCTGATTCCTATTCATAAATTAAATTTGAGCCATATTCTGAAATCGGTGTAAGTGCACGCAGAGTCGCAGAGCCGCGGAGGAATGATTCACAGGCTTTGAGTCAACCGAGTATCTGAATTTTGATATAGGAGACGAGCGTTATAAAATTTCTAAACCAAAACTGCTTCTCCGCGCCTCCGCGTGCCGTCTACTTTCTACTGTATTCTAACGTTTTCTTCCCGCAACCCATAACAGAACAGCCATAAACAGTCCGGGATAGAAAGGTTCTATACCTAAATAGAGATACCCTTGTTCAGACTCCGGGTTCAGGGTTCCCATCAGAAGCCATCCCGCTGAAATCAATGTACAGCCGATAATAGACAGGTAAACATACAGCGGTTTGAGCCGGAATACGTTCAGATAGATTCCAAGCACAGGAATTAAAATACCCGGAATGCAGACAGAACCGATTACATACCAGAGATCAATTACACTTGGATAAATAATAATTAATAAAATACCCAGCAGTGCGGAAATCAGAATGCTGATCCGGGTCAGTTTATTGGGGTTGTAGTTCGGAAAATACAGGTAAAGAAAATCGCGCCCGAGGGTTTGACCGGAAATAAACAGGTAGCTGTCCAGGGTGGACATAATGGTGGCCAGCAGGGTTACAAAAAAGAGGCCTTTCAACCCAAAAGGCAGCAGTTGGTCGGCCAGCACTGGATAAGCCAGGATGGGTTCTTCCAGTCCGGATCCAAGGATCGCAAAAGCATACAGTCCGGTGAAACAGGTCAGAAAGTCAAAAACAGTCCAGAAGCCGATGGATATAAAAATTCCCCGGCGTGCAGTTTTCGGGGATTCCGCCGCCGCCGCCCGCTGATGAAAACTGGGATCAACAAAAGTCCAGAGGGCAATAAAAAACCAGACAAGGATATATTGCCAGTCCGCCCCGCCTGTAAAATCACGATGCAATTCTGGCAGCTCGTTCCATAGCACGGAAAGCCCTCCAAAATGTGCCATGGCATAGCCCATCAGAATGATGAATCCGATAAACATCAGGAGAACCTGCAGAAAATCGGTTCGCAGAACAGCTCCAAACCCCCCGATGGAAATGTAGAGTACGGAAAAAAGAGCCACCAGAGATGCATACAGGATGAAAGGTGCGGTTCCACCCGAGATATATTGAAAAAGAAGACCTAGCATCAGAATATAAGGAGCAGGACTTACCAAAATGAAAATAGGCAGGGCACTGAGGCGTCCGGCGCCTTCTCCATACCGCCGTGCCATTGCTTCCGGCAGAGTCAAAGCCCGGTTCAGCCGGATTTTTCCCGCTATTAAAATTGCAAAAAGAGCGGAAAAAATATAAAACGGAACTCCCAGGATCAGCCACTGTGATATTCCATACTGAAAGCTGTATTCGCCCACTCCTAAAATACCGCCATACCAGGTTGATACCAGTGTGGCGACAAAAGCAGGCAGAGTTACTTTACGTCCGCTCAGTAAAAAATCTTCTTCATTCTCAGTTTCCCAGTCTTTAGTCCAGCTCAGCCAGATGAGAAAAAAGAAGTAGGAGAAGATGAGAAACCAGTCAATCCAGAAAAAAGATGCAGTCATGAAGCAGGAGTGTCTGTAATTACAAAAAGCAAAAGGTCGCCACGATCGAATGTAATTTCAATATTATTTTCGATGGTTTCGTTAGAACTGCCGTCCCGGATGCCATTTTCAAGAGTTTCGTCATATAGCGGATATTTCAATCCGCTGGTGGTGATTCCTTCAACACGGCCTGAAAGGGGAAAAAGAGAAAGAGTGGTTCCTGTGGGAAAACTGCTTTTGTACGGAGATTTTATCAGGAAAATATCTGAGTATAAATCGCGGAAAATGAGTGAGTTGAAATGATCATTAAATTGTTTCAGAACCGAAAGGTTTTTCAGGGTCTGATCCAGCCTTTTTCCCGTGGCTCCGAATACGACTATATCACCGGCACCTTTTTGTTTGGCATATTGAAGAGCTTTTTCAAGGTCGTTTGTTTCCTGGTCGGGATCTTTTATTACCCGGCCCGGTTCATTACCCGTTACGGTGTAGCTGTCTAAATCACCAATGATAACATCAGGATCGGCTTCCAGGTGCTGAGCGTAAACAGCCCCGCCATCGGCAGCAATAAATAACCCGCATTTGGCGAGCTCCTCTTTAAAAATTTTTTCAGGAGGAGGAGCTCCGTCACAAAGAATCACCACATTCATAATAGTAACAGAAGATTTATTGATTTATCGCTGGTTACCTGAAATGTTTGTTATCTTTTACAGGAACCAGCATTTTTCAAAAATTATTAAAATCACCACAGAATAAAGAATTTATGTTTAAAGAGTTTGTCAAAGCGTTAGATCATCATAAACGAATCGGAGTGTTTTCCCATGTCCGGCCGGATGGAGACTGTATCGGCGCCCAGGTGGCATTATGCCGCTGGCTTCAAAAAAACGGGTTTGAAGCTTTTGCGTTTAATGATGATGATGTATCCGAAAACCTGACATGGCTGTGTGATGTTTTTCCTGTTCAGAAACCTGCGGAAGAGATGCTGGATCTGTGTGATTTATTTATAGTAGTAGATGGGAACGCTCCAGGCAGGTTTGGAAGTTATGAGGCATGGCAGAAGGCACATCCCACGCCTGTGTTAATGGTTGATCATCATCCCGATCCTGAGGATGCTTTTACAGTTGCAGTTTCGGTTGATAAGGCTTCCTCTACCTGCGAATTAATTTACCAGCTTTATAAAGAGCATAATATTGAGCAGATAGATCCTGATATCGCGAAAGCACTTTATACAGGTATGATTACGGATACCGGATCCTTCCAGTACGATAGTGTTACACCGAAAACAATGGAAGCCGCGGCCGACATTTTAAGAAGAGGAAACTTTACACCGAACGAAGTGGCCGAGAAAGTATTCTCAAACCGGACATTGCCGCAGTTGCGTTTATTGAGCCTCTCCCTGGATCGCATTAAACTTTTTGAAAACAATCAAATTGCAGTAATGAGCGTTACTCAGAGCATGTTAAACGAAACAGGTACAACGAATGCCGATACGGAAGGACTCGTGAACTACCCGTTGAGTATCTCTGGTGTAAAAGCCGCCATTCTGATCAAAGATCTCGATGAAGATGGTATCAAAATGAGTTTACGTTCCCGCAGTGATATTAATGTTAATGAATGGGCCCGCGAACTGGGCGGCGGCGGCCATAAAAAAGCAGCTGGAGCCTGGCATAAAGGCCCTCTTGAAGAAGCGATTCGTGAAACTGTATATATTGGTGCCAAACAACTGAAAAATAGTGAAACTACCGCGCTTTAGTTTATTTTTAATTGCGGCTGTTATCTATTCAGGGTGTGAAAAATCCCCGGATAATACCGCCGACAACTCTGAGCAGCCATTTTCCGCGGCCTATTTTGAAAATATGCCAGTGACCGGGGAATCTTCAACCGGGGGAAATGAAGAATCTACCACAGAATCTCTAAATGTCAGCCGGACAAACGCCATTACCCGGTCGGTTGAAAAAGCCAGCAATGCGGTGGTAAGCATAATGGCAACCGAAACCATTCAGAGATATCAGTCTCCAAGGGATGAATTTTTCAGACACTTTTTCCGCCTGCCCCGCGAGAATACAAATATTGGTTCCGGGTTTATTATTAGTGAAGATGGCCTGGTGGTGACAAATCAGCATGTGGTCGGAAATTCTCCGTCAGAACTGGTTGTTTCTATGACCGACGGATCCTCTTATGATGCCACTCTGATAGGAAGTGATGAACTGACCGATATCGCCCTGCTCCGGATCAATTCAGACCAGTCAGACCAGGTATTTCCATTTGTAACCATCAGCGACTCGGATGAAATTATTGTGGGTGAATGGGCAATTGCCCTGGGAAACCCTTTTGGACTCTTTGAAGATGGAAAACCTACTGTAACCGTAGGTGTAATCAGTGCAAAAAACAGGGATTTTCGCCCCGACCCGAATAATCCCAGGGTTTATCTCGATATGGTTCAGACCGATGCTGCCATTAACCGCGGCAACTCGGGCGGGCCGCTGCTTAATAGCGATGGAGAGGTAATAGGTATTAACACATTTATTTATACCGGCGGAACCAGTGCAGGTTTTGTCGGGCTCGGATTTGCCATACCCAGCAATCGAATTGAAAAAATTGTTACCCAGTTGTTAACCGGTGGTACGGTTGTGCTTGATTATGATCCGGGAATGGAGTTTACATCCATGACCGATCAACTGGTGTATCGCTACAATCTGCCGTATGTTCAGGGGCTTCTGGTAACCAGTGTTAACAAAGGCGGCCCGGCTTTTGAAAGCGGCATCATGCCGGGAGATGTCATCTTACGGATCGGGAAAGAACGTGTAGTGGGAGAAATGCATGCATGGGCTCTTTTACGGGATTATGATGAAGGAGATAAAATGAACATAGAGCTGCTGCGGGAGAATAATTTATACCAGGCGGAAATGATTCTGAGGCAAAAATCACTTTCAGTTGAATGAATCAAGAACAACACCGATAAAGCGTTTTTCCAAAAGCATCCTTACAAAGTTTGCCTTTCAGAATTTCAGAATTTCAGATGTCAGATCGCAGACAGATAACTTTCATTATTTTTATATTTTACAGGTATGTTAGTTGAAAAGGAAAATCCAAACAGGACAGAATATTTGCTC
>JBBEBD010000072.1:0-53052 GCA_040882525.1 Balneolaceae bacterium
AGAAAAGCACTTTCTAAAATGAACAATCTTTTTTTTCACTAATCAACTAAATTTGAAAATATCTTCTGAGTTTTGAACAGGCAGACATAAAAATATTTCTGTTTCGGAAATATTTTTAATCAGATAGTCAGTGAATAGTAACCGACTGTACCGTACCCCTCTCTATTGTCTTGAATAGTAACCTCACAGTCAGCGATTTTGAATAATTCCTATAAAAAAAGCCCGCTTCTCTTTCGAGAAACGGGCTTACATGCGGAGAGAGAGGGATTCGAACCCTCGATACCCCTTTCGGGGTATACTCCCTTAGCAGGGGAGCGCTTTCGACCACTCAGCCATCTCTCCTGGCAAGTCGAAATTGTTTCAAGGCATCAAATATAGGAACCTTTCTAACGCCTATGCAACACAGATTTAAATTATTTTTAGTACATCCGCTGACGGAAATCCAGAGTTGAACTTAAGGCTGATCTTCAGAAGTATCTGATTTATCAGAATCCAAAATATAGATCTGCGCCAGGTTTCTCCCCTCCTGAGCGTAATCAAGTCCGTAACCTAACACAAACAGATCCGGTATTTTAAATCCGGTATAATCTATCTGCACATCGTGGCGGGTTGCTTCTGCCTTATGAAGCATGGTAACCACTGATAATGATGCAGGCTGAAATTGTTTTAATTTTTCAACCATGTACTTCATAGATAACCCGGTATCAATAATATCCTCAACCAGGATCACATGTCTTCCTTTCAGCTCAGCATTAATTTCTTTAAGATCACGTATCTCACCTGATGATACTTTTTCATCACCGTAACTGCTCAATTTCATAAAGTCCACTTCACAGGGTATGCTTACATATCTCATCAAATCTGCCAGAAATATATAGGCCCCGTTCAAAACACCAATAAAGATGGGTTTTTTGTCCTTAAAATCTTTACTTAGTTGTTGCCCCAGTTTTTTTATCCGCTGCTGAATTTCCTCATGGGTAAGGTAAATGCGAAATTCTTCACCTTTCACATTAATATATTCCGGTTGATACAGATCCATCCGTTTTACTGTTTTCGAATCGTGAAAATTTGTCTGGTTTCAGATGTACACCTGAACGGATCAGCCAGGGTACCAATCTGTCCGTCCTTCAATTTGTGCGGAAATATAACGGCACAAATAATCCCATCAAAAGATTCAATAATTTTTGCCCTGCTTTTCTCGGTAGACCTGATTTTCCGGTTGGTTAAATGATCTGATACCAGCTGATTTCCTTCCATTCCAAGAGGTGAAAAACGATCACCGTTTTCCCATTGCCGGAGTTTCACCGGAAAGCAGATTTTATCTGCGTCGAGATGTAATGTGCCTTCTTCAAAGGATGTTTGAACCGGTTTAATTTTAAAAATGAAATCATCCTTCCTGGTTTCTTTGTTCAACTGATCCTGATGAATGGTTACCGGCTCCTCTGTTTTTGTTTCTTTTACTTCCAGCACAAAATAATCACGGTTTCGTGTAAGATAAGTTGTATTGTTCAGCTGTATGGTTTTACCGGTTTGAAGAGTATCCAGCCGGCTGATTTCAGAAATAGCACCTGTGCTTATCGGCCCGTTCATCCCGCTTGTCTCATAAAACCTGTGAAGCAGGGGTTCCCGGATTCCGGGCGATAAGGCTAAAAAGTTTTCCCGTCTCAGGGTTGTCCGATTCTTTTTTAATGAGGACAAAATTTCATCAGCCATGCCTTCAAATTCTGCTGCACGGATGGGAATTTTAAGCAGATTTTCTCTCCAGCCGGGGAACAGCTTGTTAAGCAACGGAAACCAGTTATGTCTCAAAAAATTTCGTGAGTAAGTAGATTCTTCATTACTGCTGTCAATCCGGTAAGGAATATTATTATCCTCCACAAACATCATGATATCGGACTTTTGCACCCTTAGCAGCGGGCGGAATATATCCTGATCAATGACGCTCATTCCTTTCCAGGCAGGCATTCCCGCTCCCCTTAATATTTTCTGAAATATGGTTTCAAGCTGGTCGTCTTCATGATGGGCGGTTGCAACCAGGTCAGCACCGTATTCATTGCGTAAATCATTGAATACCTGGTACCTGCGACTCCGGGCCCAGGCCTGGAAATTTTGATTTCCCGCTTCTTTTACATCCAGCCGAACCGCCACACATTCTATGCCCCATAACCCACACATTTTCTCAACCAGTTCCTGATCTTTTTCAGAATTCTCTCCACGCAACTGGTAGTTACAATGAACAGCTACTGTCTTAATTTCAAAACGGTGCAGAAGATACAGAAGTGCCATCGAATCCGGCCCGCCACTTACTCCGGTAATTACAAAAATATTTTCTTTTTGCAGATTATTCGCTTTCTGTTTCCGAAACTCCTTTACGATGGGTGATGATTCGAATTTGCTCATAAGAAAACGTATTTATATCTAACTGTTCGTCCAGGACGATTAACTCACCCTGCCGGTTCACACCTAAAAATTTATACTTTTCCGGCTGAAGGATTTTATTTATCTGCAAAGAAACCCATTCCCCGTATCCAATCATTTTCCTGCTGATTTCCTTCTGCAATTCATCATCAAATTTATGCCATTTCATATAGAAAGATTCTATGGCTGTCAGCAGGTTACATAAAATTTCCTCACGGGAATA
The DNA here is from genome assembly GCA_040882525.1 of Balneolaceae bacterium. Lineage (GTDB taxonomy): Bacteria > Bacteroidota > Rhodothermia > Balneolales > Balneolaceae > Rhodohalobacter. The sequence goes on from JBBEBD010000072.1 coordinate 2,642, forward strand.
TTGTTTGCCGGTTAACCCGGCAACTGATGTGGCTTTATGCAGTAAATCTCCCTCAAAATATGTCTGGCCAATATTTAATCCAATTCCAATGAGAACACGATCCAGATTTTTTCCATTAAAGCAACACTCGGTTAACAGCCCTCCTATTTTCTTGCCTTCAATGTAAATATCATTCGGCCATTTTATACGTACTTCCCGGTTTACCAGTTCTTCCAGAACCATTGTAATTGCATTGGCACAGGAGAGGGTTAAAAGAGTAAGCCGTTCAGGGGCAGGCGGACGTAAAGCGATTGAGAACGTAAGATTCTCGCCTGGTTCTGAATTCCATTTTTTTTCGTATTGTCCCCTTCCTTTGGTTTGATGGTCAGCAATCAGCACAGTACCATGTACAAGTTCCGGAGAAGGAACCTTTTTCAGGCAGGTATTGGTAGAATCAACCCTCTCTTTATAGAGAAATTCACTTCCCAGCCAGGTGGTATTGAGCTGGTTTTGAAATAATTCTGCATTAAATGCTGAAGGCATGATGTTGCTTTGGTGTTTAAACTTAGAACATTCATGGTAAACAATTTATTTCAATAAATGCACCGGAAAAAACGACCCTACATACTAATCAGGGTTTTCATTTCCCCAATGTTTGAATAACTCAATGATTTGAGCTGTTTGTTCAGCCTCCAGAACAAGAGCGGCAAATTCCTGCATCTGTGTTATCGTGTGTTTGCAAAGCACCGCTTTTACGCCAGGAATTGCACCTGTATTCATACTCAGGTCATTAATCCCCAAACCCAAAAAACAGGCCGCAGCTTTGGGATCTGATGCCATTTCGCCGCAAACGGCTACCGGGATATTATTGTGATCAGCACCTTCTTTAATCATCTTTATAAGTTTCCAGACAGATGGATGATTGGGCTGAAAAAGATGGGATATTTTTTCATTCACACGGTCAACTGCAAGAGTATATTGTGTGAGATCGTTGGTTCCGATACTGAAAAAATCTGCATGTCTGCCAATTTCTTTAGCCATTAAGGCTGTACTGGGCACTTCAACCATAATGCCTATCGGTACGTCAGGATCGATTTCCACAGAATCATTCAAGAGCTTTGTTTTTACTTCTTCGATATGTTTTTTTATTGCTATAACTTCCTCCAGGCTGGAAATCATAGGAATTAAAATTTTCAGTTTACCTTTATGCAGCCCTGAAACCCTGTATATGGCTTCCAGTTGCTTTTCCAGCAATACCTTTTCATCCAGCAGCATTCGCACACCCCGCCACCCCAGGAAAGGATTCGCATCGGAAGCCACATTATCCAAAAGCTTATCCCCCCCTGCGTCAAAAAGACGAATGGTTACCGGCTCATGATTACTTGCCTCTGCAACTTTTGAATAGAAATCTACCTGCTCATTTACATCAAATTTTTCAGTCTGAAACAGGATAGTTTCTGTTCGTAACAGACCTACCCCTTTTGCTCCAAAAGGTGCAAGCCTTGAAAGTTCCTCTAAAAATTCGATGTTGGCCCGCAGTGTAAATTTTGTACCACACAGAGCTTCATGAGGTTTCCGGGTCCATTTAAGATTCTCTTCGAGTTTGTGTTTCTGAGAAGCTTCTCTCTGCTTGAACTCCTCTCTCTGAGAATCAAAGGGCTTAAAAATTACTTCACCCGTAACCCCATCCAGAATTGCCTCGGTTCCGTTATGGATCTGATATTTTTTCCAGGGAGCTCCAACTACACAGGGAATACCCAGAGATTGAGACAAAATTACCGCGTGGGAAGTCAGACCTCCTTTTTCCATCACAATCCCTGAAATTTCCATTCTGCTCAACTGAATAAGAACAGTCGGGGACACTTCCCGTGCCAGTACCACTGCTTTTTTGGGGATCGGCTGTTTTTTTCTTCTATCCTGTAAAAAATGGATCAGCTGATCACGGATCGAGATCACATCAATGCTTCGGTCATTCAGCCATCTGGCATCCGAAGTTTCCATCAATTGGATATATTCATTAAATGTGCTGAAGACAGCATAGATCACTCCATACTTTTTCCCGTGAATTTTTGCCTCTATTAAGCTGTTTAATTCCGGGTCTTTCAGGGTTTGAATCTGCGCTTCGATAATCGCGGCAACATCTTCATCATCCGTCATTTTTTTCAGATGAAGATAATCTTTGATCACACTCTTTTTTGCATTTTCAAATTTTTCAAGATGCTGCTCTACTTCTTCTTTTTCAATTTTTTCGGGCCTGACAATCGTTTCTTCATCTTCAAGAATCCATGCAGTACCTATCCCAATTCCTGCTGATGCAGCCGTACCTTGTACAACTTTGGGATGATGTTTTTTCATGAACTAATCACTGATTTCAAATTCTTTTTCAAATAATTCTGCTATCTCTTTCATAGCATCTTCTTCATCCGGTCCGTCTACGATCAATTCCATTTCGGCACCGCACTCGGCCGCAAGAGTCATCACACCAAGAATACTCTTCCCATTAACTTTATAACCATACATGCGGATAAAGAAATCCGATTCAAATCTTGAAGCCACTTTAACCAGAACGGAAGATGGGCGGGCATGAAGGCCGGACTCGTTTTTTACTTTCACTTTTTGGGTGATCATGTACCGAAAACTCCTCTAAAGAGAAAAATGAATTAGATATTCAGAAAGCTAAAAATAGTAAAAATGACAGAACTCTTTACAGATGTTTTTATAAAAGGAAAAAAAACCGGTATTTGACAGGTAGAGGGTTTACCTGTATTCATTGAATTTGAAGCAGATGCAAAAAAAGAATTAAAACATACCCAGCAGAAAAGCATTGACAACAGAGATGAAAATACTGAACACCACCGCCCACCAAAAATTGTTTATACCAAATCCTTCCACCAGTTTATCAATCATCATCAGTATCCAGGCATTGATTACAAGGACAAATAACCCGAGGGTTAGTATTGTCAACGGAAGGGTTAGAAAAAGGATCACAGGTTTGATGAACATATTAATCAAACCCAAAAGTACCGCAACACCTATTGCCGTCCAGAAATTCTTTATGTAAATACCCCGGAGAAGATATGCACCAAAGAAAATAACAATGCTATTGATCAACAGTATTTTTAACATAGTTCTGATTTTTATATCGTAGTTGATGTTTTCTACGCTAAAAACAATAAAATGTTCAATCTATGGAGTGGAAATTTTATTCATCGTTTAATAGCATCCCCGGTAAGCAGATATATGATGTTTTAAAGCTCCGGCAGGATGTATTTATATTAGAACAGAACTGTTTTTATGAGGATATTGATTATTTAGATCAGGAAGCCGAACATCTCCTGGTATCAGACAAAGATGAATTATGCGGTTATCTTCGTATCGTTCCGCCGGGAATAAAATACAGTGAAATCTCCATCGGAAGAATTGTGGTAAAAAAGTCATTCCGGGGAAAAAACCTGGGTAAGGAGCTGGTAAACAGAGCACTGAATGAGATACAAACCAGGAAAAGACAACCGGTTCGTATTGAAGCCCAGGCACATCTTATTCCTTTTTATTCGGATCTTGGATTTTCCATCAAAGGGGCTGTCTATGAACTTGACGGAATCCCTCATGTAGAAATGTTATATAGTAAATAAATTACCCTGAGGTAATGAACAGAGTTCTGTTTTAAACACCTGGCGAAAATTTATTGGCACTAAGGAATTGCCACTGAGGCACAGATTTTCACAGAGAAATCCATTCTGTATTTTTTAGTGTTTCTGTGGCAAAAAAATAGTATGCCATTATCATATTTATGAACCGGATATTCCACTTCCTTACAGACCGGGCCTCTGCTAAAAAAAAAGGAATCAATCATCAGGGCAGGCATATCATAAATTCCTGGATGTGGAGCCTTGTATTGGCACTAAGTGAATTGCCACTGAGGCACAGATTTTCACAGAGAAATCCATTCTGTATTTTTTAGTGTTTCTGTGGCAAAAAAATAGTATGCCATTATCATATTTATGAACCGGATATTCCACTTCCTTACAGACCGGGCCTCTGCTAAAAAAAAAGGAATCAATCATCAGGGCAGGCATATCATAAATTCCTGGATGTGGAGCCTTGTATTGGCACTAAGTGAATTGCCACTGAGGCACAGATTTTCACAGAGAAATCCATTCTGTATTTTTCAGTGTTTCTGTGGCAAAAAAATAGTATGCCATTATCATATTTATGAACCCGGATATTCCACTTCGCTACAGACCGGGCCTTCTGCCTCAACAAAAAACGGCATCAATCATCAGGGCAGGGCAATACATAATTCCTGGTAGTTGAGCCTTATATTTTAGCAGAACTGCTCTTCTGAGATGCTAAGAAATACAGTCTCTCCTCATAAAATTGTCTGAGCAATAACAAGATGGTATATGGGCGACAAAATTTTAAGTAATTAATGATCTTTTTCTCAGGAAGATCATTGGCCGGTTTCACGGCTACAGAGAGAGTTATCCTGTAAATATAACGATACCTATAACAACCAGCAGGGCTACTTTAAAGAGTAAAGTTTTCCAGTTTTTCATCAGAGTACTAAATTTGAAAGTGAGAGCGTAAAAAAAAGTAAGGGTTGGTATGTAATTATTTATTCAACCAACTTCAAGTTATCCACAAGTAAAAGTTTACTTTTTACACAAGTTTTTTAAATGTAATTATACAATTACAAGATGAACCAGAAGGTAATTTGTTACAAAAATAGTTAAGAAAATTTCGGGCACTGAAAATAATCCACATTTAGTGTAGAGACTTGTTACGAAGCCTTCGGGAATTCCCCACAACATTCACCGAGCTCATTGCCATCGCCGCTTCAGCCAGCACGGGATGCATCCACCCGGCCATTGCCACAGGAAGCATCACCAGGTTATAGAAGAAGGCCCAGAACAGGTTTTGCCGGATTTTCTTAAACGTGGCTTTACTCAGCCTGACGGCTTTTACCACTCCCTCCGGATTCCCGTCAATCAAGATCACTGAGCCCGATTCAATAGCAATATCAGTCCCCGTTCCAAGCGCTATTCCAACGTCAGACTGAGACAGTGCCGGAGCATCATTAACACCATCACCGACCATTGCCACAATCTCTCCATTATTCTGTAGCCTCTCAATAGCCTTTGCCTTCTCACCGGGTTTTACTTCTGCAAGCACCTCGTCTATTCCCAGTTCACCGGCAATGCGTGCAGCAACCTTTTGCTGGTCTCCGGTCAGAATGACGGTTTTATAACCGAGCTGTTTTATTTGCCGTATCATTTCATGCGTTTGTTCTTTGACGGTGTCTGTAATTCCGGCAACAGCTTTTACCAGGTTATCAACAACGATAAAGATTGTGGTTTTGCCGGCAGAGAGAAGTTCACCGGCATGTTTCTGAACTTCATCGGGTATTTCAACTGAAAATGTTTTTAACAGTTCAGCATTGCCAATCAGAATAACTTTTCCATTCACTTCCCCTTTTACTCCCATACCGGTGTAGGACTGAAAATCATCAACATGTAAATCGCGTTCCTTTTCGGCATATTTTGTTATTGCCCTGCTGATGGGGTGCTCGGATAGGTTTTCTACGGATGAAGCAATTTTCTTCAGGCTTTGGCTGTTTTCATCATCATCATCATCAAATGAAATCCAGTCTGTAACTTCCGGCTCCCCTTTGGTCAGGGTACCGGTTTTATCAAAAACAAATGTAGTTACATCATTCAGCCGTTGTATGGCTTCTCCCCTGCGGATCAGAATTCCGTTTTCCGCGCCTAAACCGGAGCCGACCATCAGCGCAGTTGGCGTTGCCAGGCCAAGGGCACAGGGGCATGCAATAACCAGTACGGCAAGTGCCACAAAAAATGCCTGGCTCAGCGGTTCAAGGTCTGTCACTATCCAGGGTAAAAAATAATCAGCCCAAACGAGAAGCGGGCTCAGCAAATCCGGTAACAGCCACCATGTAAAAAAAGTAAGAGTTGCCAACACCAGGATTACAGGAACAAAAACGGCTGTCACACGATCGGCAAATTCCTGAACGGGAATTTTAGACCCCTGGGCTTCTTCCACCAGTTTGATCACCTGGTTTAAAAAGGTATCCTCACCTACTTCCGTTACGGTTACATATATGGTTCCTTCTGTACTAATGGTGCCGCCAATCACCTTTTCTCCTTTTTTTCGCAGCACGGGCATGGATTCGCCTGTCACCATCGATTCATCTACTGTACTTTTTCCGTCCGCAACAGTCCCGTCAGATGGAATTTTTTCCCCCGGGCGGATGATAACAGTGTCACCTTTTTTCAATTCATCCGTGGAAATTTCAGACTCTTTCCCATTTACTATGATGTTTGCTGTTTTGGCTTCAAGAGTAAGCAGTTTTGTAATTGCTTCGGATGCCCTGCCGCGGGCTTTTGTCTCCACATACCTGCCGGTAAGATGGAAAGCCATAATCATGGCTGCAATTCCCGCAAAGCTGTAAAATGGTGATGAAATAAACCCTAAAATAAAAGCCAGAGACATCAGGCCGGTAATAAAAGAAGCGACCGTTCCCAATGCTATCAGGACGTCCATATTCGGGGTCAGGTTTCTGGCAGATTTCCAGGCGCTTGTGATTGTTTCAAAACCCGGCCCGAAGATTACAAATCCCGCACCACCAACCATAGCCAGTTCCATCACCAGGTTATTAGTAAGATGAATCCCTAAAACCATTTCCAAAAACATCCAAAGCATGAGCGGTGCTGTTACCACCCAGCTCCATATCATTTTTTTTCCTGCATTATCGAGTTTTTTTTTCTCTCTCTCCCTCTGTTGTTCCAGTTTATCTGTTTTATTTACTCCCGCAACAGATATTTCATACCCAGCCTCCCGCACCCGTTCAATCAATTTGTTTACAGGAGGTTCTCCCGTGAATTCAGCATAAGCTTTTTCAGTTGTCAGATTAACGGAAGCATTCGTAACACCATCCACACTTTTCATTGCCTTTTCCACGGCTGTTGTACATCCTGCACAATGCATACCTTCAATAGCAAAGGTTATTTTTTGCACATCAGGTTCCTCCAGCTCGAACCCTGCATTGCTAACCGCACGTTTCATTATTTGCACGGATGGTTCAGGAGTATCAGAATATACAGTAGCCTTACCAGTGGCAATATTTACATCAGCACGGCTTACACCATCGACTGACCGGAGAGCTTTTTCAACCGAATTCGCGCAGCCTGCACAATGCATGCCATGTACGTTAAAACTTTTTTGAGACATTTTTTCTTTGTTTATCGTGAATTAGAGATAAGATTTTGAGAAAAAGCAAAGAATAAACCTCCCCTCTTGAGAGGGGAAAGGTGAGATTCAAAGGCAAAGCCTGTTAAGTCGAACAAGGGGTGTGTCCCATACGGACTCTAAGCTGGGTTCAACACACCCCTTGCCAAAGGCATCCCTTTGGGGAAATCCCCTCTCGAGAAGGGACTTTTACTTCTCAGCCATATATCAAATTCACGTTTTACCTTGGTTTCATTACACAACCAAAATAAGAGGTAACCTCTCGTGAATTATTACAGCTGGGCAAAAAGGATGTGTAAAATTTTTGTTTAGATCTGGTCGAGGGTTTTCCTGGGCAGGCCTTTGCCCTCCAGATACTCCGTTACCGTCATGCCGGTAACTTTTTTGAACTGGTTTGAAAGATATTGAACACTGCTGTAATTCAATGTCCATGCAATTTCGCTGAGTGTCCATTTCCGGAAATTAAGCATCTCTTTTACTCTCTCGATCTTTAACCGGATCAGGTAGGTTTCGATAGTCATCCCGGTTTGTTCAGAAAAAATTTTGCTGAGGTAGGAATAGTTGTAGTTGGTTTTTTCGGATACAAAGTGTGACAGCTTCTGTGGATAATCTGCTTCAATAAGATGATCTACAAAAGAAATCAATGTGGTTTTTACAAGGTTCACGAGCTCGGTTTCACGATCAAAAATCAACTCAAAACCTTTTTTCTGCAGTTTATCGCTCAGTAGATTTATTTCGTCTTCAGAAAGTTTCCTGTCAATTTCCACAAAACCCAGTTCCACCTGTTTTGCAGGCAGATTCATCTGTGATGTAACTTCCGAGACAGAAGCCACACAACGCGGGCAGACCATATTTTTTATGGAGATTTTCATACTGGAAAATATTCAGAACTTCTTGTTGTTATACCGCAAGGTTAAAAATCTGTGTGCCTCTGTAAGATACGCAAATAAAAACAAACACCATTCAGGAGTTCCCGAAACATTTAACAACCTTGAAGTAATCAGGTTTCAGGTTTTAAACCGCCACGATTGAAGGACCTGCGGACGCTTCAATGTGGCTTACCTATTCAACGGTTACACTTTTCGCCAGATTGCGTGGCTGGTCCACGTTGCATCCCCGGTTCACGGCAATATAATAAGAAAGCAGCTGAAGCGGGATCACCGTCAATAGCGGAGTAAAACAGTCATAGGTTGATGGAATGGATATATGAAATTCTGAAAGATCTTTAACATCGCTGTTTTCCGTATTCATAATGGAAATAATTCTTCCTTTCCTTGCCTTCACTTCCTCGATATTTGAAATGGCCTTATCGTTTGTATGCTCCGTTGCTGCTATGACCACCACGGGCATCATCTCATCAATCAGCGCGATGGGCCCATGTTTCATTTCAGCGGCTGGATATCCTTCCGCATGGATATAGGAAATCTCTTTCAGCTTCAGGGCTCCCTCAAGGGCCACAGGGAAATTAAAACTTCGTCCGAGATACAAAAAGTTAGGCGCATAGGTAAAAAGCCGCGCCATCTCTTTCACACTGTCATTACTCTCTTTCAGAATCTGATCGACTTTTGAAGGAATTTTATTCAGTTCGATGATTAATTCTTCAGATCGTTCAGCTGAAATGGTGCCTTTTTTCTGAGCTATGGCAATAGCCATCATCGTAAGTACCACCACCTGCGCAGTAAATGCTTTTGTTGAAGCAACACCTATTTCCGGTCCCGCATGGGTGAAAACCCCCGCGTCCGTTTCCCTTGAAATGGTAGAGCCAACCACATTACAAATACCCAGCACCAGCGCACCCCGTTTCCGGGCTTCACGGAGTGCAGCCAGAGTATCGGCTGTTTCTCCGCTCTGTGAAATCACAAGAAGCACATCGCCCTCTCCTATCAGCGGGTCGCGATACCGGAACTCGGATGCATATTCCACTTCAACCGATGTTTTGGCCAGGTACTCAAACAGGTACTCTCCCACCAGGCCCGAATGCCAGCTTGTACCGCAGGCGGCAATTACAATTCGTTTGGCTTTTACCAGATCATCCATTACATCTTCGATCCCGCCAAGCTGTATGGTATGATTCTCCAGGTTTAACCGGCCGCGCAAGCAATCTGCCAGCGATCTTGGCTGTTCAAAAATCTCTTTCAGCATGAAATGAGGGTATCCCGCTTTTTCAATTTCATCAAGACTGATAGCCAGTTCGTGAACCTCTTTGGTTAAAGCAACATCATCAATTGTTTTTACCTCGTAACTGTCTTTGGTTACGACCGCCATTTCACCATCATCCAGGTATACAACTTTATTGGTGTATTCAACTATCGGAGAAGCGTCTGAAGCAATAAACATCTCATTTTCGCCGATCCCCAAAAGAAGCGGGGATCCTTTTCTGGCAATAAAAATTTTATCGGGAAATTCTTTATTGACGATAGCCAGACCGTATGTACCCACAATCTGTTTCAGTGTAAGCTGAACTGCCTGTTCAAAGGTTACTCCTTTTGACGCAGTATAAATTTCTTCCAGAAGCTGAGCCACAATTTCCGTGTCAGTCTGGCTGTGAAAGGTTCTTCCTCTTTCCACCAGTTTCTTTTTCAGTGATGTATAATTTTCAATGATACCGTTATGGACCACAGCTATATTGCCGGACTGGCTGAGGTGTGGATGCGAATTCAGATCATTTGGCTCTCCGTGTGTGGCCCAGCGGGTATGGCCAATTCCTATTTTGCCGAAAATTTTATTTTCTCTGACTGAATTTTCAAGATTTACAACCTTTCCCTTCCCTTTTTTTACGACAAGCTCGCCATTTAAAAGAGCTACACCTGCCGAATCATATCCCCTGTATTCGAGTCTTTTAAGCCCTTTGATCAGAATATCACCCGCTTCTTTATCTCCAACGTACCCTACTATTCCACACATACTTCGATTTGATTTATAGTTTTTTCATTAATTGTATAATTTACGAAACCTGAACCGATAATAAACATTACGAATTTATGAATTTACAGGTCTGCTTTTTTGAAGATGAATATCTTGAGAACTTCCATCCTTTAACTCTTACCAGGCCTGTTTATGATTTAAGAATTGGTATTTTTACACTTGGAGAAAAATGGAAACAAGCTCTTAAGTCTACCCAAACCATAACAGGAACCCTCCGGCAACATCTTAAAGGTGTTTTTTCTGAAATTGATCCCAAGTCTGTGAAAAATTCCGTGCTATGGATAAATCCGCGCTTCATCCCGGTTGAGTCCCTGATAAATAGTGTAAAAGATCTATCAGCCGGTGAAGCTCTTATGAACGGTGATGAACTTATTGCAGCTCTTGTTTCTCCTGATATTCATCAGCAATGGTATTTAAAAAATATAAATTTAAAAGGTTTTCATAAAAAAGAGTATTCCGGAGATACTTTAATTGTGGTGGAAAACAGCTGGGAACTGTTTCAGCTTAACGGCAGCCAGATCATTCATGATGTTCAATTACTTCAGCAGAAACCAATAAAAGATACCTCCGCATTTCCACATGCTGTTTTTATGAATCCGGATCAGATTTATGTAGAAGAAGGAGCAATCATTGAACCGGGAGCTATGCTCCTTGCCTCAGAAGGACCCATTTATGTTGGAAAAAATGCCCACATAATGGCCAATTCCGTTGTAAGAGGTCCTTCAGCGATTTGTGAAAACTCTGTGGTGAAGATGGGTGCAAAAATTTACAAAGACACCACAGTTGGCCCGGTTTGCAAAGTAGGTGGTGAAATTTCCAACGTGATTTTCCACTCTTATTCGAACAAAGCCCATGATGGTTATGCCGGCAATTCCGTATTCGGCCAGTGGTGTAATATTGGCGCCGATACCAATACATCAAACCTGAAGAACAATTACAGCACGGTAAAAGTAATGGACTGGAAAACCAATAAAGAGGTAGATACCGGCCAGCAGTTTATCGGAACCATCATGGGAGATCACAGCAAAACCGGTATCAACTCCATGCTGAATACCGGAACGCTCTGCGGGGTATGCTGTAACCTGTTTTCGGATGGATACCCGCCAAAGTATGTTCCCTCTTTCAGCTGGGTAAGCGGACAGAATATTGTCCCTTATCATTTTGAAAAAGCAGTAGATGCTATGGAAAAAATGATGGACCGCCGGTCGGTAAAACTAACCCAGCCTTATTTCAGAATGATGAAGGCGTTGTTTCAGTCAACAAGCTTTTGAAAAAACAGAAAGATGCCCCGGCTGCAGCCTGACTGGACAAGTCGCCATTGCCGTAAACTCATGATTAAATACAAAGGTTTTTTAAATTCCCGCCAATAACAGGGAGATATCGCTTCGCGGGGAAAAGATGTGCTCACTATGGCCTGCCGGAAAAAACTGTCAGTCCTCCGTTCGGCATGACAATAATCCTTGCAATAGAAGGCGGCGTATGAAGTACCCTGCTAAAGCAGTATTTCATTTTACGCCGCAAATTAAATCATATCGGGGAAATTCATCCGGTATCGATTAAACCCTGAAAGGGTTCAACATCATTAGCCCCGGTTAAAGACGCGAAGCGAATGCAATCCGGGGTTACAATTAAGCCATCTGGCATCCCAAGACAATGTGTTAATTGAAGCAGATGAATAAATACGAAGGGGTTTCTTCGAACTCCCGCCAATAACAGGGAGATATCGCTTCGCGGGGAAAAGATGTGCTCACTATGGCCTGCCGGAAAAAACTGTCAGTCCTCCGTTCGGCATGACAATAATCCTTGCAATAGAAGGCGGCGTATGAAGTACCCTGCTAAAGCAGTATTTTATTTTACGCCGCAAATTAAATCATATCGGGTCATCAATCGTTCTCCTATCGAATAACACTGAAAGGTTTTCTGAATCCAAAAATTCATCGGATGAGTCCTTACTAAAAACAGCTAAAAAAATATAATCTAAAGAAACTGCAGAAATAAACTCATCCGATGAATGCTTTTTTGACTGCTTTTATTCAAACAATTGATCAAAAAAAACGCTTTTTTATGGGGGATGGCCATTTGCAGGTGGTCTGATAAATTAAAGCATTATTATTAAATAATTTATTTTTATGCTCTCTCGTCTGGTAAAGCATCCGCGGTTTGGTTTGGTTCTTGGCCTTTTTTTATTTCTCCTGTTTTATTTTCTTCCATCTCCGGAGGGCCTTAGTGATGACGCCTGGAAAACGGCGGCCGTTGCGATATTAATGGCCACCTGGTGGATTGGAGAGGCACTGCCCATTGCCGCCACTGCTCTTCTTCCGATCGTCCTGTTTCCTGTATTAGGTATTGCACCGATTTCGGAAACCACCGCACCCTATGCCAATCCCATTATCTTTTTATTTATGGGTGGTTTTGTCATTGCCATAGCTATGCAGAAATGGGACCTGCATAAACGAATTGCCCTCAATATTGTAAATTTTGTGGGTGTGAAACCCTCCTCCATTATCATGGGGTTCATTATGGCTTCGGCTTTTCTGAGCATGTGGGTTAGCAATACAGCAACTGCTTTAATGATGCTTCCCATAGCACTTTCCGTCCTGCAGTTTGTTGATGATCACGACGGGAATAACCAGAATATCCGCAATTTCGAAATTGTCCTGGTTCTGGCCATTGCCTATGCCTGTAATATTGGCGGGATTGCTACCCTGATAGGAACTCCGCCAAATGCTTTGCTCGCCGGATTCATGCTTGAAAACTACGATATCGAAATTGGTTTTGCCCAGTGGATGATGGCAGGCGTTCCTTTGGCATTGATTATGCTTCCCATTATGTATTTCGTACTCACACGTGTTACCTATCCTTTCACCTTAAAAGAACTCCCCGGCGGACGCGAAGTGATAAAAAGTGAACTAACCAAACTCGGAACAATCACCCAGCCGGAGATCCGGGTAGCTTTTATTTTTGCCGCTACGGCATGCTTATGGATCTTCAGGCCGCTTCTTATAGATCTGCTTCCGGGTTTATCGGATGCAGGAATAGCCATTACCGCCGCTGTTACTCTTTTCTTTATTCCCTCGGCCGGTAATGAAAGACAAAGCCTCCTTGACTGGGAAGATTTAAAATCCCTCCCGTGGGGTATTTTAATCCTGTTTGGCGGGGGACTCAGCCTGGCGATGGCCATAAGCTCATCAGGACTGGCCGCCTCAATCGGCGAAGGGGTCAGCGGCCTGGATGCATTATCCATTTTATTCCTGGTACTGGTTGTTATACTGATTGTGGTTTTTCTCACAGAGATTACCAGCAATACAGCCACAGCCGCTGCTTTTTTACCCATTCTTGCATCATCGGCAATCGGGATCGGTCAAAACCCGTTGTTTTTTGTTATACCCGCCGCCATTGCCACAAGCTGCGCTTTTATGCTTCCGGTAGCAACCCCGCCGAATGCTATTATTTACGGAAGCGGTAAAGTATCCATTCCGCAAATGGCAAAAGCGGGTTTCTGGCTGAACCTGATTGTATCGGTTCTGCTCACCATTGCCGTATATACACTCTTTGCTATGGTCTTTGGTATTGAACCGGGGATTATTCCGGAATGGGCCCGGTGATTTTTTGAATTAGATTTATATGTCATTTCAGCCAGGTGGCCTCGCTCCGCATGAAAAAAAATGAGTCACACATCCTGTGATAACCGTAACTTTGTTAATTTTCAAATTAGTGATCTTTCAAATTTTCACTTTAGCATTTTCTCTTCTCCAGGCTCAGAATATTACGATAAATGAGCCTGACACGGACCTCATACTGAACCTGCCCGCAAAATCATCTGAAATTGTTTTAGATGGTTTTCCGGATGAAGCTGCCTGGCAGGAGATTGATCCGTTACCTCTGACTATGTACCAGCCGGTTCACAGGGGTGAAATGACTCAGAAAACGGAGATTAAAGTAGCCTACGACAATGAGTTCATGTATATAGCCGGAAAGCTGTATGACAATGAACCTGATAAGATGATCATCAATTCGATGTACCGCGACCGCTATAGTGGCGATGAAACATTTGCAATCATTATTGATTCTTTCAACGATAATGAAAATGCACGCTGGTTTTTTGTAACTCCATCCAGTGCTCGTGTCGATATGCAGGTATCCAATGATTCCGAAGGCAATAATTCTATGAACCGGGACTGGAATACCTATTGGGATGTGGCTACACAGGTAACGAATGAGGGATGGTTTGTGGAGATGAGAATTCCCTTCTCGAGCCTTGGTTTTCGTAAAATAGACGGAGAAGTAAATATGGGGATGATTGTGTACCGGTATATTGCCCGCAGTGCCGAGCGGCATATCTTCCCGGATATCCCGCCTGTCTATTCCAGGGGATTTACCAAACCTTCCCAGGCTCAGAAAGTAAGAATGCAGAATATTGATAATAAAAAGCCGCTGTACATCACACCTTACGCACTGGGTGGTTACGAACAGTATAATGAACTGAACAGTACCGGCAGCAGATACCAGAATCATGATGATTATGTCAAAGAAATTGGTTTGGATGTCAAATATCCGGTTTCGGGAAACATGAACCTTGATGTAACTATTAATACGGATTTCGCGCAGGTTGAAGCAGATGACGCCCGGATAAATCTGTCGCGATTTCCACTGTTTATTCCTGAAAAAAGGCAGTTTTTCCAGGAGCGATCTGACATTTTTGACTTCAGTCTTGGCGGTAACAACACGTTGTTCTACAGCCGGAGAATCGGGCTTAATCAGGGGCTGCCGGTCAGAATATTGGGCGGTGCACGCCTTGCCGGCCGGACTGGCAAATGGGATGTGGGTGTTCTGAACATGCAAACTGATAAAATGTCATCAATTGACCTGCTATCTGAAAATTTCGGGGTGTACAGGGCCCGAAGAAACATCATTAACAGCAATTCATATGCGGGCGGGATTGTTACTTCGCGAATCAATGCGGCCGGAGAATATAATATTTCCACCGGGGTCGATTTTCTTTACAATCTTACCGGGAATGAGTTTATAGATTTTAAATATGCCGCTACATTAAATAACCGCCCCGAATCGAATTTCGATTCGTTTTCAAACAGTATTGTGCGGCTGAATCTTCACCGGCGTTCCGTGGATGGCTTTTATTATAATGTTACCGCAAAAAGAGCAGGGGCACAGTACCAGCCGGATTTGGGTTTTGAATCCCGCCGCGACTTTACGCTGATCGATGTTCGATTAAATTATGGTTTTTTCAACCCGCCCGGTTCTCCGTTTCGGATTATTACTCCTGAAATCAGGCATTTTATCAGTTTCAGAAATGCCGATGGAAGTATTCAATCGAGGCGGCTGCAGCATGAATGGGAAATTGACTTTAAAAACGGCTCTGCGTTTGAAGCCGAAGCTTCCTGGTGGTATGAAGACCTGCGGGAACCGCTGGCTTTTAATAATAATACATTTGTCCCCGCCGGAAGCTATTCATTCTATGGAATCAGCCTTGGATACGGCATGAATAACTCCACAGCCCTGCGTTCCGATATTGCAGCGGAATTCAATAAATTTTACGATGGAACACAAGTCTCTTTTGAAGTAAGCCCCACCTGGAATATCTCACGGCACGTGGAAATCAGCGGTCAGGCGGATTTCAATATCCTTACATTTCCCGAACGAAATCAGAAAGCATATGTGAACATCTACCGCCTGCGGTCTCTGCTGGCTTTAAACAACCAGGTCTCGCTGCAGCTTTTATCGCAGTACAATCACCTGGCGGGAAAAATCGGTACCAATGCGCGTTTCCGGTACAATTTCCGGGAAGGCAACGATTTATGGATTGTATTTAATGAAACTACCAACTACGACCTGAACCGTTTCACTCCTTCCCTGCCCCGTTATGATAACCGGGCGGTAATGGTAAAATATACCTATACGTTTTATTGATTTATATCCGGCAGAACGCGCCATTACAACAGTAAGAATCAGACAAAGATAAATTCCAGTTAAGAAAAAGCCCGCTTCAAAAGTTTCCCTTCACTACAAAAATTTTCGGGATAAACG
This sequence comes from Balneolaceae bacterium, assembly GCA_040882525.1. Lineage (GTDB taxonomy): Bacteria > Bacteroidota > Rhodothermia > Balneolales > Balneolaceae > Rhodohalobacter. Next base: position 18,857 of record JBBEBD010000072.1, read on the forward strand.
GAGAGGTTTCCTACTTGATTTTAAATAGCCACCTGCATCTGAAATGTCAACCCATTACCAAGGTTTGGGTTTAGCTGGTCATCCCGGAACTCGTAGTTAACAGAGAGTCGCGTATTGCCAACAAAGTAGTAGTTCGTCCCTATGGTAAATGCCGTAAACGTATTATCAGCTAAAGAGCCTTCGGGTGAATAGTGTTCGTAGCGGGCGATGGCTTCCGAGTTTTCAAGGAACTGCCAGCCCGCAAGCAGATATCCCCCGTTCAGTTTCCGGGTGTCTCCCGAAGGCTGATCATCCCGCCGGAGAATGTATTCTCCTCTGACAAACACCGGGTCTCCTGTATAACTGAAATCCGCCCCCAGGCGAAACCGCGATTCATTATTGTCGAAAGCGGGATTAGACTGATATTTTCCTGAATGGGCTGAAACTCCAATTTCCAGGTTTTCATAAGGAGTTAATCCGATTCTTCCCATCACATCTTTGGGATCATTTTGTTCGGCCAGGTTGGCTCCTCTCCCGTTCACCACAGCTACTGCATAATTAAAAATAGATCTGCGGCCGCTGACTTGGATACCAATATCCCTGAACATCGCAAAGGTATTAAGCCGGCGTATGGCTGTAGAACGTTCGATGGCTGGATTGAATATAATCACCTCCGGTCCTTCCAGGCCAAAAGGAAGTAAAAACTGGCCGGTGCGTACCTGCAGGAGTGGATGGATATCAAAATCAATAAACGCGTTTACCAGGCGCGGTGTATTATCCGGCGGCTCAGTGTACCCGCCAATAACATTCACCCGGATTCGGTCTGTAACTGTCCCCGAAACCCCCAGCCTGGCTCTGTAAATGGAAAACCGGGGCGGTATGCCGTCAGATTCATCAGAAACGAAATGCTGCTGAAGAAATCCCCCCAGCTTGAATGAAGGCTGGAATTCGTCCGGTTCCGCATTTTGTGCTGTGACAGTATGGAACGGGAAACCTGCCAGCATTAAAAACAGTAGTGCAGGAATGACAAGTGAAAAAGCAACTCTTTTTGTTTGCATAGAATCCGGTAATTTTTTTTAAAAACTTTCAGTAGGTGTACAGCTGTGTTATCGTACTTTTTCATTTATGAACTGCCTGAATCACAAATTTTGTGTGTCCGGATGACCATACTCATATCTGGCAGAAAAATGAGGAGAGAGAATTACTATAAATATTAAAATAGAAGCAAGAATTATTTTTAACGTCACCCACTTGTTATTCTGAGTATTTGAAATTATAATATATTGTTAAAATTGATAAGCCTGAACCAGCTGTGGCTAAATATAACTCTCAACTTTAATATCTTTTTTAAGAAATGGCACAGAACAGAATATCCGGTGATTCGGCAGCCACTACCCTGCCGTTCCTGAATTCTTCATATGAAGATTTAATCAAAAAACTTAATGCAGTCTGGCACGAACGATCCCTGCAAATTTTTATGGCTATTGTTCTGGCACACTGGGCAGAACATCTTGTACAGGCTTACCAGATCTACGTACTGGGCTGGCCCATTCCTGAATCGCTGGGGGTGATCGGCTATTGGTTTCCATGGATGTTCCAGTCCGAATTGCTGCACTACGGGTATGCACTGGTTATGCTGATCGGAATCTGGATTTTGCGAAGCGGGTTTACGGGGAGTTCGTATACCTGGTGGATGATTTCCTTCTGGATTCAATTCTGGCACCATATAGAACACGCATTATTGCAGGTACAGGCTATTATCGGTTTAAACCTCGGTGGTGCACCGGTTCCAATGAGCATTGTTCAGTTTATTATCCCCCGGGTTGAATTGCACCTGATTTACAATAGTCTGGTCTTTGTCCCGATGATTGTGGGCATGTATTTACATATGTTCCCTCCTTCCGGTGAGAAAGCGCATGCTCAATGTTCGTGTGCTGTTCGTCCAAAGAAAAAAGCTGCTTGATCAGATTAATATAACCTCCGGCTCATGCATTTTTGGAAGTATATGTTTAGTGATAACCGGTTGTTCTGTTCCTCTGCTACAGCATGTAAGAGTATTTATTTTTTAGCCTTTTTCCTGGTGGTTGCGGGATGCCAGCCTCCGGAAGATCAACACCCGGATATAAATCTTACCTGGCAAATTGAACCAGACCCGCCGGGTGTGGGGATGGCCGCTCTCCATATCATCCTGACAGACAGTACCGAACAGCGGTTAGCCGGTGCTGAAATTAAACTGGAAGGAAATATGTCACACCCCGGCATGAAGCCTTTTCATGCAACAATGGATGAAGTTGAACCCGGAAAGTATGCCGCAGATATTGAATTTACGATGGGTGGAGACTGGTTTTTTCTGGTTGAATCCACCCTGCCTGATGAACGGGTCCTTGAACATCAGGTTAATGTGCCCGGAGTTCGTTCACAATAATCAAAATAGCAGGATGTAACACAACACAGAATGAGTTCAGTTAATAAATCATCGGAAGTAAATGGCTCCTTAAACCTGCTTGATCTTCCGTTTATAGGTGTTTTCTTTCGCTGGCGTTATTCGCGAATGGTGATGCAGAGCATCATGCTGGTCATTGCAGTCATTATGATACTGCACGGGCTGTTTGGCCCTCAGCTCGCTCCCAGAAACCTCTCCACACTACTTACCTGGGTTCATTACCGCGGCTTCCTTGTACTGGTGCTGCTGGTAGCCGGTAATTTTTTCTGTATGGCCTGCCCTTTCATGCTGCCACGTGAACTGGCCCGAAAATTTTCAAGCCCGGTGCGAAACTGGCCCCGCTGGCTGCGGAATAAATGGCTCTCAATTGCCCTTTTTGTACTGATTTTATTTTCTTATGAACTTTTTGACCTGTGGGGTTCACCATGGTGGACAGCATGGCTCATTATCGCGTATTTTTCAGCTGCCCTTCTTGTGGATGCTTTTTTTAAAAATGCATCCTTCTGCAAATATGTATGCCCTATCGGACAGTTTAATTTCATCTCATCCACCGTTTCTCCTTTTGAAGTTAAAGTTGCAGATACAAATATCTGTGCAGATTGTACAACTCACGACTGTATAAAAGGAACCCGTCATCCCGAAAACCAGTGGGATGTGGTTCAGCGGGGATGTGAACTGGCTCTTTTCCAGCCGAAGAAAACAGGTAATATGGACTGTACGTTTTGCCTGGATTGTGTTCATGCCTGTCCGCATGATAATGTTGCCATCACAACACGCCTACCGGGGAGTGAGCTATGGGAAGATCCCCGCCGATCAGGGATCGGAAGATTTTCAAACCGGAATGACCTGTCTGTGCTGGCGCTGATTTTTACCTTTGGGGCACTGCTGAATGCATTTGGGATGGTCAGCCCGGTGTACGCATTCCAGGACTGGCTTGCGGGAGTTATGAATACCACATCTGAAGCTGCCGTCCTGGGAACCCTCTTTTTCCTGATGCTTGTGGTGGAGCCGGTTGTATTACTTGCCATAGCTGCATATATAACCCGGACCTGGACAGCTTCCGGGGAAAAATTACTGCCCGTTGTGATGCGATATGCATACGCACTGGTGCCATTCGGGTTCGGGCTCTGGGTGGCTCACTACAGTTTCCACCTGTTAACCGGCCTCTGGACATTTATACCTGTCACCCAAAGTATCTTTGCCGGCTGGGGAATGCCAGTTTTGGGTAATCCTTTATGGGGACTGTCGGGACTTCCGGAACAACTGGTTTACCCGCTGGAGCTGGGTTTTCTGGCATTGGGGCTTTTAGGCTCCCTCCTGGTGACGTACCGAATTTCTGAACTGAATTATGATGAGCGGAAGTGGAAAGCTTTTATTCCCTGGGCTGCTCTCTGTGTTGTCTTGTTTTGTGCCGCAGTTTGGCTGCTGAATCAACCCATGGAAATGCGGGGCACATTTCTTGGAGGCTGATCGATCACTGTGAAACTGAAAATTATCTATGAATAAATTTCCTGATATCATTCCTAATAGGCTACACAAGACAGCCCGGAGCATCCTGGTTTTTGCATTGTGTCTTTCGGTCTTTGCCCCTGTGATACAAGCCCATGAAGGACCTCCTTTCCCGATAATTGTTGATGCAGAAGTGGGACCGTACCTGGTATCCGTCTGGACAGACCCGGATATCGGAATTGGTACATTTTTCGTTGTTTTTGAACCTGTTTCCGATGATCATTCCCCGGAAATTAACTCAGTTCAGGTAGCTGTGCAGCCGACTTCCGGCAGGCTGGATGAAGTGTTATATGCGGCGGAATCCCAGCGTGTCAGAAACGGTGCACGGTATTATGCTGAAGTGGAGTTCGACCAGGGAGAAATGTGGCAGGTACGTGTTACTATTGAGGGAGAAGACTGGGAAGGAGAACTGAATTCCGAGGTAGAAGCAACCCCTGATGGCACTATTGGTCCTATTGGGCTCCTGGTATATGCGCTTCCGTTTGTCGGGATTGGCATCCTCTGGTTCCGGGCTATCGTAATCCGGCGGCGGGAGGAGTAGGTTATATTCATGCTGCACATTATCTTACATTTCGTAGTACCGCTTCTTGTGGCGCTCGCATTCTACCGAAGCCGCTGGCGGCCGGTTTTCCTGATTTTAATTGCCACAATGCTGGTGGATCTCGATCACCTTCTGGCTGATCCCATTTACGATCCTGGCCGGTGTTCAATCGGTTTTCACCCGCTGCATACCCTTCCTGCCATTGCGTTCTATTCAGTTCTGTTCGTTCTCCCCCTCTTTACGAAAAAAGAACCGGATACCCGCCGCCTGCAATCCGTGGCTGACAAACTACACCTGGCAGGGCTTGGCCTGCTGATTCACATGGCATTGGATGGGCTGGATTGTTTGTTTTAGGAGATAAGTCAATCAAAACTGAAAATATTGATCTGCTTGATTATCTAAGTTTTGTTGGATAACTCAATACAAAATCGGCAAACTAACAATGCGGCTCAAGCGGACGAGTTTGCGTTTAATTACAGATTTGTTGTCTCGCCGCTTAAACGCTGGGTCGTTAGTGGCACTTTACACTTGTACCTGCCTGAAAGTTAAATTCCCGTTTCTTTTGTTATATTAATTGTAATGAAAGATCAGAATCATGAATGACCTCGAAAACATAAAAAAGAAAATCAGACCGATCCTTAAAAAGTACGGCATCAAAAAAGCCGGAATCTTCGGATCATCAGCGCGAGGTGATGCTGTAGTGAATGATCTGGACCTGCTTGTCAAAATCGATAAAAAAATCAGCCTGCTAGAGTTTATTGGTATTCAACAGGAATTAGAAGATAATTTGGGAATGAAGGTGGACCTTGTTGAATATGATGCTATCAAGCCTGCTTTGAAGGATGATATCCTAAGGGAAGAAGAACCTGTGATATGAGCAAGAGAAAGCCTGATGTCTATCTACAGGATGTTCTGGAGAGTATCGGCCATATTCAGCATTTTCTTGATGGTGTTTCAGAAGAAGAGTTTTATGAAAATATAGAAAAACAGGATGCTGTTCTGCGAAGGCTTGAAATTATCGGAGAGGCTGTAAAGCATCTTTCCGATGAAATTCGAGAAAATCATCCAGATGTCCCCTGGCGCCAGATTGCTGGCATGAGAGACATCATCATTCATGAATATTTTGGCGTCACCCTCGAGATGATTTGGATTGTGGCAACAGAAGATATATTGGACCTCAAAGCTAAAGTTGAAGAGATCATCGAATCAAACCAATAGCCGGGTCGGCCATTAACAAGCGTTTCGTGCAGACCGGTTCAGGTTTTTTTGCCTTAGTTCGAAGTTGATCACCCGGCTGCACAAACGCCGCACCGTTAGGTCTTACTAAACTACCGCCTCTTTATTATACCTGTTCCTATAATCTACTGGTGACAAACTCGTAACATCCTTAAATACTCTGCGGAACGCGCTGGCATCGGAATAGCCCACCTCATACATTACCTCGTTGACTGTTTTTCTGCCGACTTCCAAAAGTTTCTTAGCCGCCTCTACTTTTACCCTTTGCAAATATTCGAAAGGTGTATTCCCTGTAGCTTCAATAAATCTTCGGTCAAATTGTCGCCTGCTAACGGCAAACCTGGTAGCCAACTGTTTAACAGATATTTTTTCCTGCACATTACTTTCAATGTAGTCCTGTGCTTCTTTTACTATTTCATCCTCGTGCATCTTCTGTCCTTTAAACATGACAAAGGCTGACTGGTTTTGCCGGTCCATCTCAATCTGGAATACTTTGGAACAGTAAATAGCGGTTTGCCTGTCGTAATATTTCTCGACAAGATAAATGACCAGGTTCAGAAAAGAGTAAGCTCCACCGTTGGTATAAATGCCATTTTCATCCGTAATTAACTTATCTGTCTGTAAATCCACGGCAGGAAACATACTCTTGAAATTCTCTGAAACAGACCAATGGGTGGAGCAATTTTTGCCATCTAATAAACCCGATGAGGCCAGCAAAAATGCGCCAGTGCATATACTTGCTACTTCAGCACCCTCTTTATATTGTTTTCTAATCCAGTCAATCAGCTCCTGGTTGTCCTTTACAGCATTATGATAATTATGGTTCAAAGAAGGAATAATGATGAGATTGGTTTTGGGTATAGATGAAATACTGGCCTGTGGTTTCACAGAAAACAAATCGTTATAGAATTCCACTTCTTTTGAAATACCGGCCAACTCAATTTTAAACAATGATTTTCTGCCAATTTCCTTCCAATACTCATTGGCTCTTGTGAATATATTGTAAGGACCTACTATGCTTTCCAGGTTATTTTGACCCTCTGGTACTATGATTGTGAGGTGTTTCATACAATTTTTTGATAAAATAGAAACTTATATATGTCTAAGTCAACTAGTTACAAAGTCTAATTTACACCTTTTCGAGAATATATATAGACAGTAGCTTAACGTATTAATTTTAAATTCCGAATTGATATTATCACCTACACTAAAAAATAGAGCTAATGCAAAAACAGATTTTACTTCAAATGTTAGAACAGAGCCGAAAGGACTGTTTTAGAATTTTAAAAGACATAAATACAGATAATGCTGATTTTCGTTTAACGGAACAAACCGCATCCGTGGGCTTCATTTATAGACATATTGGTGAAGCGACAAATTTAATGGCTCAGTTCTTTGGGTATCACACAGACGTTGAAGGAACAACGATGGGGCAAGCAGATACAGGAAAAAATTATGACCTTGAAAAAAGTCGTGAATTTGTTAAAGAAGGTTACACTACGCTTGAAAAGTTGGTAAATGAAACATCAGACGATGAGTGGATTGAGGAAATAGAGACAACCTGGTTCGGGAAACTTTCAAGAATCAACCTTTTTGCAATCACTCTCTATCACAATTCCCATCACTGTGGTCAAATAGCGTCGGCTATCAGTAAGGGGAAAAATATTGAAAACTAACTGCATTGAAACACAGAATCACTTAAAAATCTATCTGATATGAAAAACTCCGACATTGTGATAATGACAACGGCAGAAGCGAAACCGGGAAAAGAAAAGAGCATTCAGCAGGCGCTGCAGGATGTGGCAAAAGCTGCACTTAGACAGCCGGGGTGCATCGATTATAGCGTTTTGTGCTCCAAAGAGAATCCTGCTGTAACAGTTAATTTCGAGCGATGGACTTCAAAAGCAGAACGCGATACGTTTTTAGCTGGCGCGGATGTGAAGAAATTCGCTTCGGCCGTATCAGGTGCGTTTGTTAAATCGCCAGAACCAGTTTCTTACAAGATCTTGTTGTATAACAATGTAACATGATCTTAACTCCAAGAATTCTTCATTGAAACTTTGGGAGAGTGAAAAAATCACTGATATCTGTTTTTGTAGGCCAGTGGAGAAATACCGGCTACTTTTTTTAAAACATTGCGGAACCATTTAGGATCACTATAACCCACTTCATACCTTACCTCATTTACGGTAAATCGGTTAGCCTCCAACAGCTCTCTATTCTGACGTTCTGGATATATTCCACAACCGTAAAATAGGTGGCTTTTTTAAAACGCCTTTGAAAGGTTCTCCTTTCAAGCCCGATTGTCCGGGAAAGATGAACAATGGTAAGCTTATCTTGGTACCCTGCTTCAATATATTCTTGTACTTACAATATCTTCTGATCACCATGAAGCTTATAACCTTCGAACACACTGAACGGCGATTGGTTGTCCCGGTCCATCTCCACCTCAAAATATTTTGATGTGCGAATAGCAATTCAGGACTGGTATATTTTCTCACCAGGTAGATCAATAAATTCCAGTAGGAGTTGGAGCCTCCGCTGGTATAAAGTCCGTTGTAGTCTGTAATGATCTTGTCATCAAATAGCTGTACTTGGATAAAGTTTCCTGAACTTGTTGACCGACTTCCAATGCGAGGAACATTTACTTCCATTTAACAACCCAAGTTATCGCAAAAGCGTTGCGGGTTCCCTTCGGGAAGCTTTATAATACTGAGGCCGGAAAAGAAAAGGGAGAACGATACTGGCTGATATTGCTACACGCCAGTGGTCTGTTCCTTCTGTTTTCCCTCCCTTGATTATATGTCTTTGGAAAAGAAAGGAAATTCCGAAAGTGAATAATCACGGCATCGATGTACTTAATTTCCAGCTGAGCTGGAGTATCTTTAAGGAAATCAATGTAAATCAGTTTTAGTCTCTGTGCCGTTTATTTGCCGGACCGTTATACTGCGTTTGTTGCAATAATCGTCTTTTCTTTATAGTTTTATTTTGAAACTAAATTAAAGTCACTCGCTATGGCCACAAATATCACAATCCGGGATATACCCGATGACGTGTATGCAAAAATTAAAAAACTGGCCGATCTACATCACCGAAGTATTAACAGTCAAGTGATCGTTTATTTGAAAAAGTTGGTACAAAGTAATCGTCGAGATCCTGATCAAGTTATAACTCGTGCCAAAAAACTTAAACAAAAAGCAAAAGGCACTCTCTCTATGGATGAAATTCAACAAGCCATTGATCAAGGGCGTCCATGATTGTTGTCGACACCAATGTAATTGCCAGCATGTGGGTGCCAAACGATATGGATGAATGGGTTTATAAAGTCCTCAAAAAAGATGACAATTGGGTTGCCCCTCTTCTCTGGCGATCTGAATTCAGAAATGTATTATCGATTTATCTCCGGAAAGATATTTTCGAGTTCTCGGTTGTCTTGCAGGCAACAGAAGAAGCCGAACAATTAATGGATGCCAATGAATTCGAAGTAAACTCAACACAGGTTATGAGTTTTGTTTTAGATTCTTCATGTTCGGCATACGATTGTGAATTCGTAGCATTGGCTGACGATTTAAATGTGCCATTAGTGACCTTTGACAAAAAGATTCTCCGTGAATTTCCTGACATCTCTATCCATCCTAAAGAATTTGCTCTATAAACTAATAAAAGCAGTATAATTGGGTAGGCGGCTCCGCCCCCAAACCATACTGTTTGCAGCTCTTTTATTGAATCTCTGATCTGCTTTGTACTTTCTTTAAATAGTGAGAGATTGTTAGATGTGAATATAACCGGATCTATCAAACCTATCATATGTAAGCAGGCGTTAAACTGCTCAGCACAAATACATAATTTGTATATATTTTGATACTAATATAGACTGAAAAGAAATACAATAAAAAAGTGAGAGCTTTAGTAGTAGAAGATGAACCGTTGCTGAACAGGGAGCTGAAGGAACAGCTTCTGGAAGAGCAGTTTACCGTAGATACCGCCCTGGATTTTACCCGGGCAGAAGACTGGATTGCAGGCGAATTGTATGATTTGGTGCTGTTGGATTTGAGTCTGCCCGGTGGCAACGGACTGGAACTGCTGAAAATGATCAGGCAACAACGCAATAGTGAAAATACAGCTGTCATTATTTTAACGGCACGAGGAGAAATTGATGATCGTGTTCAGGGGCTGGAGCTGGGCAGTGATGATTATCTTTCCAAACCGTTTGCAATGCCGGAATTGCGTGCCCGAATACATGCGGTGCTGCGACGAAAGTTCAAGATCAGTGATAATGTTATTACCATCGGCGGGCTGTCGGTGCACCTCGATCATTTGCAGGTTAGTTTTGAAGGACAGCCGCTGGAGATGACCGACACCGAATACAAATTGCTGCGATATCTCTTTCTGAATAAAAACAAAACCATCACGCGTATAGCCCTGGCCGAGCATATCTGGGGCAATAAAATTGACGATCGGTTCTCGCTGGATTTCATCAATTCACACATGAAAAATATCCGCAAAAAACTGGCCGAATCCGGGGTGCCCGATCTCATTCGGAGAATGCATTTCATTTCGATACTACAGCAGTCTGCTCCCGGTCTGCTGCAATTTGTGAATTTTTCTTTTCAGGTAGTATTAATGCCTTCCAGTCAGTAGATAAACTGGCCCGGGATGTTTGCTACTCCACGAGACAACTCGGCAGAAAAACGCACGAATTTTTTGGGTTTCCCCCCGAAGAGCTGGTACTCTATAAAAAATTCATGCATTCTGTGAACCTGATGCATCACAGCCACCATAAATTGGGTGATATTGCGCTTCAAAGCGGATTCTATGACCAATCGCATTTCAACAGGGGGTTTAAATCTTTTGCCGGAATAACACCCCGGAAATACCAGGCGCGAAAATCAGCTTTGCCATTCCATTTATTCACATAACTTCGCCTCTGAATTGTCCGGCTGATACAATTTTTTAAATCACTGTCAGCCTATCTTTTTCGTACAGACTAATATAAAGGTTAAGATGAATGATAAACTCAAATTCAGCGAAACGGACATGACATCCTATCTTAAAGTAGTTAAGAAAATAACTTTATATACAGTTGCCCTGTTATTTGGGTACCTGGCTATCGGATACTTTTTGCATCTGGTGATATTCCCTGAGAAGAAGCCCGATGTTTCTACTTACTTTAAACCGGGACAGACTTTTTACAGCAAGGCAGAAGGAATCAGGCAAACCGTTGTGAAACAGGAAAATGGACTGGTGTATAGTTTACTTGAAATTGAGCCCTATGCCCCCGGCCCGCCAAAGCATCTCCACACTGGCTTTGACGAGTATTTTGAAACGGAAAACGGAGAGCTTTCTGTCTGGATGGATGGTGAGGTTAAAAAGATAAAACCGGGAGAGATACTTCATGTTCCCAAAGGAACACCGCATAAGCCTTTTAATGAAACCGCAGATACCCTGCGGTTGAAAAGCGCAATGGCTATAACCTGAAAGATTTGCATTTGGCCTGGTTCAGGTTTACGGCCTCATGGACCACAATCCGGAATTTGGAAAGCTGCCGGCAACATTATTCATGCTGGCGCCGATACAGCAAGCCGGTGGTTTTGATTCATACCTGGCTGAAGGGCCTCCTGTATTCGTTCAAAAGTCAGTACATTTTTTGATTACTCCGGTCGCCCGGCTGATGGGCTACAAAAGCTTTTATAAAGAATTCGGGATTCCCTCCACAGCCGCTTAAGTATAGAAAATGCTCAGTTTGTTCCCGCAGGTCGCCTCAATAATATCAATAAGATATCTTATCGGTTCTTCTGTTCGTCAGTTTCATCCGTGTCGGGAGACTTTGCATTTTGAAAACATTTTATCAAAAACACCCCTTTCTCAACTCTTGCAGAAGAGTTGAAAAATCATCCGCATGTTTTCCGGAAAACATAAGCATGAATGGATCAAACCATAAGCATGATTTCACCAAATCATTGGCATGGTTTTGAAAGCCTCTGTAAACGGTTGTTTAAACGATATAGAGGGTGTTTTTTAAAGAGCATGTTTTAAGCAGGGAAAGATGGCAATTTGCCATTCGGCGGGTAAGAAAATCATTGAAATCATCAGTCGAAAACTCTCTAACAGCATTTAAAACCGTTAAACCGTGGGTCGTTATAATAACTTATCCTTCTGTGTATTTAATCCTCTCATCAATTCAAGAATCCCAGGGCCGAAGGTCTTTTATAACCCAGCCTGGGGCACCCGCCCCAGGTCCAAAGGATCATCGTCCAATGGCAGGCTACAGGCCTGCGACAAGCGGCACATTGTGCGTGCACTTTAATCCCAAAAATAGTCCGGATTATATTCCACCACATCATACTCCTTCATAAACCTGTTTATTTCCTCCCGGTAACTCTTATGTTTATGATGTTCTTCCTGGCGGGCAATATAACCTGTCATCGTGCTGACTTTCGAACTGCTTAGCAGTTCATATCATTTCGGCCTTCTGTTGGAGTTCTTCTATTTTTAAGAAACAAAATCCTCTTACATCGGATAAAAATTTTATCCGATCCTTTTATTTATTCCTTTTATTTAATGTTTTCTTTGTAACCTCCTTTTTCTCAATCTATGATATCTGCCCTGTTTTAAGTAGATTTATAGTAGTCGGAAACAAAATTTCACCAACATGAAAGACTGGAAACTAATCCGGACAATGTGGAGGCAGACCCTGCATCCGGGGAATGAGAATTCTGGTGGTTGATGTTTTGGACCTTCTTGCAGCCGGTCTCAGTCACGAACAGATATTGGAAGAGTTACCTGATCTGGAAAAGAAAGATATTGAAGCTGCAATAAAATATGCTCGTGGCAAAATTGATCATCCCGTTGTTGCGGTATGAAATATGGATAGACGCCCAACACACTATTTATCGATACAATTTCATTTGTAAATAAATCAACAGGACGTCGCCTACAGCTTATGCGCCGGACCGTTAGCTTTTGTTTTAGTTTGCTTCAGTGGATTCTTAGTCTTAACTAATTTGCCTATCTTTATTCTCTCTCAGACAATAATATTTCCTCCAGTGTTTCCAGTCTTATTCGCATTTCTTTGAGGCTCAAAGTTCGCATCCGTATAAATATCCCAATTGTACTAATCACCGCAATACCTAATGACAGGCTGCCAACAGCCCCAAAGGCAAGAGTTAATCCTACCAGTTCAAAAACGAAAGCAGATAAATGCGGTCTGTTACCAGCAAAATCACCGGTAAGTACATCGGCTGGTAATCCATAAACTTGAACTATAACTATAATCGCATATGTTATAAAAAGAATAAAAGTGGTTGCCCAAGCGGTATAGCAGAGACGACGAATAAATATATCTAATCTTTTTTCCTTCTCAATTTTTGACCAGACATCTTCCTTATTTTGTTTTGAAGTATTCATTTTTCCTCGGAGTTAGTAGTTAATATTGGATTATCAGCAATCAAGCAATTCTTTAATTTTTTGTTTAGCATAATACATTTGGGAGCGAACAGTGCCCACCGGACATCCTACAATTAGAGCAATCTCTTCATAACTCATCCCTTCCCAATATTTCAATAGAATAACTTCTCTGTGATTCGCAGATAGCTTTTTGAGTACAGCTTTAAACTTTTCAGTATCATCTACTTCGAATATTTCATCCGGAAACCATTCAAAATTACTATCTCCAAATTCAGCAGATAAGTCCTCTTTCAGATCTAATCTTTTTTTCTTCCACCGTAAATAATCAATCGCCTTATTGTGTGTTAGGCGATAAAGCCACGTTCTGAATCCCTTTGGATTCATCAGCTCTGATATTTTTAAATACACACTAAGCCAAACTTCTTGTTGAATATCCCAGGCTGCAGTCTTATTTAATAACCCTTTCAGATATCTTAGTGTCTTATCACTGAATAGCTTATGCAATCGTTGAAACGCATTTTCATCACCTGCCTGGCAGCGTAATACCAATAGATACAATTCTATATCTGTTTTTTGAGGTGATGATTTATCTTTCACACTGCAAAGTTTCGGGAGATTCTATTTCAGTTTTGTTTATAGACGTGCGGAAAAGGGTAAAGTTCAATTTAATAATTGAAAACAGAAACGATAAAATAATACAGAAAAGATCTCTTTAGCCTTTTTATACAAAAGCTAACAACCGGCAGAAGCGATAAAATTTGGAATGGATCAGTTAGGGATGCAACAGAAAGATTAGGCAAAACTATTGGGATCAAAATCCTGGGCCAGTGAAATCCTTTCGGGGAAACGCTCGCTTTCCTTCGTCAAATTAAACTTTTGTACAAAAAGCCGGGGATCCTGCCGAAGTATTACTTCAAGAGCCAGAGCCGGTTACCTAACATATGCTCGAAAGCAACTCAATACCTGATATCCGCTACTCAATCCTGCCTATTCCACCCAAGACATTCCATTCACTTCCCGCATTTTCCGGAAGGGTGGCTTTCCTGCTTACCTGCTGGCTTTGCGGGTCATATCTTTTCGGCCTTATGTTGGGGTTCTTCCATTTTCAGAACCAAAAATCCTGTACTCTTACATCGAATAAAAATTTTATCCGATCTTTTTATTTACTCCTTTTATTTGATGTTTCTTTGTAAACAGATGCTTCTTTGTACTTAAAAGCTGATTTGACTATAATCGTGAAGAAATATACTCAAAGGTTTGAGAGTATAAATGTATGTAATGTGCAAAACAAAACAAGGTGATAATATGAGTAAAGAAACAGTTAGAGAAGGTCAATGGATTTATGTTGGCGAGAATAGGATTCCAGCTTATGTCATAAATGTAATATCCGAAGAAGAAGTCTCAGCAGGTTATTATCAAAACGATGTTAAAGCAATCAAAGAAAATTTTGTTTTAGTAGATGACAGATGGGAATTCAAGCATAAAGGTCCCAATGGTACATATCTAAAAGGAACTAGATATGAGACTATTGTTAAGCGCGGTCCATATTATTAATTAACTCTCGGAAATTAACAAGTGTTGATAAACTACGGTACAACTTGGCATAGATGGGAACCCCATATTCATACTCCAGAAACACTATTAAATGATCAATTTACTAGTGGAGATCCATGGGAAGATTATTACGAGATAATTGAGAAATCTGAACCTCGAATTCGTGCAATTGGTATAACAGATTACTATCTCATTGGCAATTATGAAAAACTATTATTAGCAAAATCTGAAGGTAGGTTGCCCGATGTAGAGCTAATTTTTCCAAACATTGAATTAAGACTTGATGTAGCTACACAAAAAGGCAAATGGGTAAACATACATTTTTTAGTAGATCCATCTGATCAAGAGCATATCATACAAGTTAAACGGTTACTTGCTCGTCTTAATTTCAGAGCATACAATGATACATTTGCGTGTACTCCCAAAGATCTTACAAGATTAGGTAAAACTGCTGATCAGAATATAGAAGATAACCAAGCAGCACTTAGATATGGAGCAACTCAGTTCAAAGCTAGTTTTGATCAGTTAAGAGAAGAGTTTGACAAATCCGGTTGGGCAAAAAAAAATATAATTATAGCAATTGCTGGCAGTAAGACGGATGGTACATCAGGTGTACGAGAAGCTTCTGATACAACTCTCCGTGAAGAAATGGAAAGTTTTGCAAATGTTATATTTGCGAGCAGTATTGCACAGCGTGAGTTTTGGCTTGGTTTAAGGAGCTTAGATGAACAACAAATTATTACAAGATATGGAGGTCTTAAACCTTGCCTTCATGGAAGTGACGGACATGATTTTACAAAATCTGGGACACCAGATAATAATCGTTACTCATGGGTTAAAGGCGGTATCGAATTTGATAGTCTTAAACAGGCATGTATTGATCCCCATGGTCGGGCATTTGTAGGAATTAGCCCACCTGAGACCGGAATTCCTTCACAATCAATCGATAGAATTCAAATTAATGGTGCCTCATGGGCAAAAACACCAATCATAGGTTTTAATCCCGGATTAGTTTCTATTATTGGAGCACGGGGTTCAGGAAAGACAGCCCTTGCAGATATGATAGCTATGGCTTGTGATGCAATACATGAGGCACCAAGATCAGAAGATAGTAGATTAACCACTTCCTTTATCAAGCGAGCAAAAGACCTACTTGGAGATATTGATGTTGCTATTAATTGGAGATCAGGCGACTCTGAAAATCGGGCACTTGATGGAACTACCACTCCTGACGTTAAAAATCCCCGTGTAAGATATTTATCACAGCAGTTTGTTGAGGATCTTTGTTCTTCTGATGGATTAACTGATGAATTACTTAATGAAGTAGAGAGGGTAATTTTTGAATCTCATTCTTTAACTGAACAGGATGGAGCTCTTAATTTTTCTGAATTGTTGGAATTACGTTCATCTAGGTTGCGACAGGCAAGAGAGCGGGAAGAAGAAGCTATTATTCAATTGTCTGATCGAATTGGATCAGAACTTGAAAAAAATAGAGAAATTCCCAAACTAAAAGAACAAATTGCGCAAAAGAAAAAAAAGATTAAAGCTTATAAAGAAGATCGTTCAAAACTTGTTACGAAGGGTAGCGAAAAACGAGTAGAACGATTAAATGATTTAACAACTGCTGCAGAAAAGATTAGGAGTTATATAAGGTTTTTCAAAAATCAAGAACAGGCATTGCTTGGATTGCGGGATGAAGTAAAGGATCTTCGAAATAATAAGGCTCCAGAAATGCTTCGACAATCAAAGGAGAGACATTCTGCGAGTCGAATGAATCCAGAAGACTGGAAAACATTTTTGTTGGATTATACTGGCGATGTCGATCAAAAACTTTCAGCATTGTTGAAGAATTCAAGGGATTCTATAAAGGGTTGGCGTGGGACAAAACCTGAAATTCCAGAATCGCCTGAAATAGCATTAATTAAAGACAATGAAGATTTAGAGAAGCAATCGCTTACTTTGCTTGAAGCAGAGATTAAGCGCTTAGAAAAATTAGTAAGTGCTGATATAAATACACAAAGAAAATATGCTGCTCTATCAAAGAGTATAATTTCAGAGTCAACTAAACTCGAAAACTTAGAGGAGAAACTAAGTATTGCCCAAGGTGCACAAGAACGTATAAAAAATCTTCAAAAAGAAAGAGAAGAGGCTTATAAACGTATTTTTGATGCGGTTGAATCCGAAGAGAATGTTCTTAAAAAATTATATAAACCATTGATGAAAAAAATTGCATCGAAGACAGGCACAATTACCAAGCTTTCATTTACTGTTTCACGCAATGTAAATATAGATAAATGGTCTAAATTGGCTGAAGAAGAGCTTGTTGATCTTCGTCGCCAAGGCCCTTTTAGAGGTAAAGGAAATCTTAAAAGTATAGTAGAAGATACACTTGAAGATGCTTGGGGAAATGGAGATTCAGATGCTGTCATCGCTGCTATGTCACAATTTAGAGAATTATATCAAAGCGATTTATTAGCTCACTCGAATGTACCTAAAGGAGATCAAAATGATTATAGAGCATGGCTTAAGCGTTTTGCGAAGTGGTTATTTTCCACTGATCACATAAAATTGAACTATAGCCTTGATTATGATGGAGTAGATATCAGAAAGTTGTCTCCTGGAACACGCGGCATTGTACTACTACTACTTTATTTGGCACTAGATGATGCAGATGATCGACCACTGATAATTGATCAGCCTGAAGAGAATTTAGACCCCCAATCAGTATTTGATGAACTAGTTGAATTATTCATAAAAGCCAAATCGAAACGGCAAGTGATTATGGTCACACATAATGCTAACCTAGTAGTAAATACTGATTCAGACCAAGTTATAATAGCAAATGCTGAACCTAACATTCGTGGAAAGCTTCCAGATATTAGTTACAAATCAGGAGGATTAGAAAATGAAGAAATTCGTAAAGCAGTCTGTGACATCCTAGAGGGAGGTGAGCATGCTTTTAGAGAAAGAGCAAGGCGTTTGAGGATTAATATGTCTAAATAATTATAAATTTAAGAATGCACATAACAGTTTCAACGCTGACTTGGCCGCTGTTTGCCTTTTCAAAATTCGGACTTATAGAAATTCCGAGATTTATTTACATTACTTGCCAATAAGGCCGAGCCGGGGTAAACCGTGGGCAATTATAGTATCTATAGTACCCTCTTCTACACTTCAAACTTCACCAAATATGAGTTCTAAAAAAGCAACGCTTAGTAGAATTAATGGTAGGATAGTTCCAGTAACTCTAGAATACATGAGGAAAATTATAAACCAAGGATGTAATGACATTTATCTGCTAAGAAATGGTTTAAGTCATCGAATTGGAGCTATCATATTTCACGAGGACATCCTAAAAAACATGATCAAGAATATTACGCAAGATGCTCTCGATAATCCGTTTGATTTTCACAGCAATGGTAAGGATTTAATTTACACATTTCGATTAAGCTACTTATTTGACGATTTAATCTTCAACATGATGTCATTTTATGATTACTTAGCAGGTTTCATCGGATACATAGTTTATGATGATGAAATAAGGTCTCTGGCGGTGGGATATGATCCTCTTGATCAGAGAGGAAAAAAAGTTAATCACCTAAGGAGTGTCTTGTATAAAATGAGTTGGACATCAATTGCGGAAATGTGTAAAGGAGATTCGAATAAAAATTTTCTAAAATTTAGAGAAAACAAATTTTTTGGCACAGAATTATCACAGGTGATTAAGGCTCATGATGAAAAGTTTATAGAAAAATTGAGTAAGTATAGAAATCGTATAATTCACAATGAAAGTGATTCACCAAATTTACATCTCAGAATTAGCATACCTAGTAACAGTAAAATCAATTTTTTTACACCACCATCATTTGAAAAGTATTTCGGGAAATCACCTAAAAATTTTGAGGAAGCCCTGAAGCTACTTATCAATAGTTTTGCAGATAGCATCGAAGAAATTTTCAACGCTCTGGAAACCTATATAGAGTCAAATAGAAAGGTAGAAAAAGGAAAAGAATTTGTTCTGTATAAACATGAACTTGAAGATGATTGAAGGGTACTATAACAACTATATTCCTGCTGACCGGTTCAGACTTCTTAATGTATTTTTAAGTTGGGCGCCCAGCATCAGAAACACCAGCTGTTAACCAGCGCATTCAAAAGAACGCATACGCTGGCATCGATCCAAACTTAATCTATACCTCTTCTCGGCGGCTTATAGCACCCTACCCTACTCCACACACTCCATCCCATTCAAACTTCCCGCATTCTCCAAACGGTCAATCATATAAGGAACACTAAAGGCATGGGTCCAGCCGAAGATTCTCAGTCCGTTTGAGAAGCTCCATATCGGCAGGCGGCCTCTGAAAGAGGGTCCTTCTCCTCCGGTGGGCAGGTTGCTTACGCGCTCCATCTCTTCCGCGAATTCACCCTGAGTAAATTCGCCGATTTCGCCGATGGACTGCTGCATTTCATCCACAAGAAGATTCGCGGATCGTTTGCAGGCTTCAGCCAGGTACCGGTCTTCCCCGGTGAGGTCGTATCCCGTAATCAGCATATGGATGCTTGAAAGGAAAGATTCCATATCGTGATCAATCGGGGGAACATCATAAATACTTTGTGTATGCTCAACCAGGGCCCGTTCAATATCGGGACGGTCAAACATCTGCAGGTATTTGGTGAGCCCGTGGGAGATGTAATTTTGCGAATAGCCGTATCGGTCAATATTCATACGTCCGCCCTGTTCCTGCTGAAGGCGGAGCATCCGGTCGACGCGGTCATTAAGTTCTTCCAGGTAAACGGGATCTTTGGTGGCGTCATACAGTTCAGACAAACTCCATACCGAGAGGTATAAACGGCGGCCGCGGAGACCGTGCTCCTGGAATATTCGCCGTACGTAATAATCTCCGGTCAGGCGTGCTACATCCAGTCCGCGGTGGTACCCGTCCAGGTAATAGGAAGCAAGCCATCCCTGCAGCCACACATGCGCGGAAAGCATGGAAATATGCTGCTGGTTCGCATGGCGGCGGCCCATCCCCACGTAAGGAGATCCTTCCGGTTCATCGGCCAGTTTCAAATAATCGAGCGATGGGTTGGTATCTCCGCGGTACTGCGGGTCGCGCGGCCAGTGGGTATTATCCACATCCATCGTGTGCCGGCTGGCAGCCTGCGCCATTTTATAGCTGTCCGCGTCCCCGGTTCGCATGAAATTCATCCACCACATAAAATCCTGCGCGGGTTCATTATTAGCCCACTGCCCCCACGTATTGTTGAAGTAGTAATTCTTCACATCACCAAAGTCGAACATACCGTACCACGGTTCCCAGTCCCGGTTAAAAAGCATCCAGTCGAATTTGTACTGCATGCTTCGTTCCAGCGCCGGGTGGCTGTTATCTGCCGAAGCGAAGGTTCCGTACACACCGGATTTGCCGTACCAGTTGTCAGATGCATGTGCCACGGGCGGATTCAGCACAAACTGCGCATCCCGCCGGATTTTCTCCGCGTCATCCGCTCCATCATGGAAATGCAGAACCATCTCGGTTGTTTTGGTGATGCCCTGCGCGAAGTTTCCAACCATACCGCCGTCGGGACGTGTGGAGGCACGTTCAAAACTCATCGGTTCTTCATTGGGCGTCCAGGTGTAGGCGTGCATCAGGTTCTTATCCAGGTCCGCGGCAAGTTCCCCGGGATACTCCTCCATCATATTCCGCAGGCCGATGGTGACCCCCCATTTCTCATCGGAAAGGTCCATCCATCCTTCGGCTTTTTCACCTTCTTCAATCACTTCATCAGCAGAAATCCGTGCGATAAACCCTTCAATTCGGGTATCGCTTGAAGATTCGGCTACAGGAGGAACCCGTGTCGGGTCAGGCCCGGTCTGGAAAACCGAAACAGAGTTTCCATTCACACCGGTTTCAATGAGCGACAGATCTCCATCTTCCCACCATTTCCCGGTTCTCATGCCTGTGCGAAATGTTTTTTCGCCTTCAATATGATAATTCAGTCCCAGCCCCGCTGCTGCAATTTTGTCTTTTGGCTGGGTAACCCCTTCATCATTACTCCGCTCCTGTTCATTCAGAAGCAGTTCGGTCTGGGTTGCAATATCGGGATGCTGGCGTCCATTCAGAGGTTCGCCTTTATCGGGTGTGCCGGTATAGGTAATAGTATGAAGCACCTTCAGGTACGATTTACCCGCGTAGGCATGAATGTAAGTTGTAAACGGTGAATTTTCATGATCGGGCCGGCCGTACTCATATTCGCCTTCAACCCGTACGATGGCATGCAAAGGGCCTGAACCACGTTCAATAAAATGCTGATGAACCACCGCGCGTGAGGTATCAATACCCGCGTCATCCATCAGGTCCAGGAAAGAGCCTCTTTGCGGGATGCCGGATGCGATAAGATGTTCGGCATCGAAGCCGTCTCCGTTCTGATTGTATTCCACCCTGTCGAGAAAACCGGCTCCGTCTTTTCCGACTCTGAAACGTAACGGCCCGGTGTCAATCTCGGCATAACCATTGGTTCTCTGATTGTTTTTAAATACAATCGGTTTTTCTGCAAATACTGTCTGGCGGACATCCTCTCCATACTGAACCTGGTATTCACCCGATTCATCTGCAAAGAAAAAGACCCACAGCCATTTCACGCTTGCGTCAACCGGTTCCCAGGTGGTCACCGTTGTTGCCTGGCTCAGGATTTCCTCGCCGGAGCTGTTCAGTACCCGAACATGATCGGGCGAATAGAGTGCGCCCTGCGGAAACGGGATTCCGAATTTAACAGGAGCCCCCGGTTCGGCATTTTTAACGGTAATGGTTACGCTGTCTGAGGAGCTCATACTGGCGCAGCCGGCCACCATTAAAGAGATCATCAATACGGATAGAAGCAGAATTTTTTTCATTTGCCTGAACTGTAGTTAATTATTTTTTACACATAATGCGGCGGCTCCCAGTACGGCCACATGTTCTGTTTTAGAAACGGTAATGTCTACATTTTTTAAAGAGTTGGGAAACCCGAAACTTCTGAGTTCTCTCTCAAAGCCTTCTTTGAACAAAGAGTATGTATTGCTCACCGAACCTCCCAGTATAATGGAGTCGGGATCGAAGGTATAAAGTACAATTTTAATCGCCTCTGCCACATGCCCGCCAAACTCATAGAAGAGCTTTTTGGAGGTGGGATCATCGTTCAGAGCTTTTTCGTAGAGCTCTTCTCCGCGAACTCCTACAAGACGGCTGAAAAACTGGCCGCTGCAGTAATGTTCCAGTATGGATTGTTTGTAGGGAATCATGCCGAACTCACCGGCCCCGCAGTTCCGCCCTTCGTAGATTTTGCCATTAACAATAACTCCGCCGGCAAAACCGGTTCCGATCACAATACCGACAAGATTCTTTTTCCCTTTGCCGTCACCGAACATGGATTCGCCCAGGGCAAAACAGTTCGCGTCATTATTGAGGAATATCTTTTTCCCTGTCTTTTCCTCTAAGAGGTCTTTCAGATGAACCTTTTCCCATCCGGGTATATTTTGCACATCATAAACAATTCCCTCTTCGGAATCGACCACACTGGGAACTCCAATCCCGATTTGTGCGGTGTTTTTATCCACCTTTTCAATCATGTCACACATCAGGGAAATGACCGACATCACGGATTTATCTTCAGGAAGTTCCTGTTTTTTCAGATTTTTTAATTCACCATTTTCAACTAAACCTACCCGCAGGTTCGTGGCTCCAAGATCAATTCCAATAACAGAAGAGTGATTCAGCATATAGTAAGCTCCAAAAGCAGATAGAACAGAGGGTATTAGAGAGAAAGTTTTGAAAAACTGAGTTCGATAGCGAAGTAACCCTTCGACTTCAATCCACCAAAAGCAGTGGAATTGCGCCTGTCTGCCGAAGCTTCAGCCCAGGCAGGCCTGTCTGCCGACGAGGCAGGCTCAGGGTGACGGTTTTTAATCATTATGAATCGAACTCAGGTTGAAAGAAAAAACCGACCGGCATCACACCGATCGATTTTGGTACGTTATGAAGTTCTTTTGCTATTTCAGCATTGGAAAAATCATTAAAATATCTTCCTCGGAAGGCCGCCGGCCGTATTCGGCAATTTCAAAAGATTCGGCGAAACGGAATTGAGCCGCTCTTTCGGCGCCATACCATTTCTCAAGGCCTGAACGCTGATCATCAGACATTTCCCGGTTAATCCACCGTTGTCTCAGCCATTCAAGGCGCTCGTCAGGATCTTCCGGTACATTTTCCAGCTGATGGGAAGTCCAGGGAAGCCACTCGTACATTTGTGAAGTATGGGCATCCAGGCCGGCAAGTTTTTTCTCAATAGCATCATCAATACCAATGACAACATCATGGCTGAATGGATTAGGTTTTTCAAAACCGTCCTGCATGTAGAAAAATACGGGATTATAGGGAAGCGGCTCCGTATCCGGAGCTACATTTGGCACAATCACCATGTAAGATGCATCCACAACCAGTTTACCGGCATTCCGGTGGTCGGGGTGGTAATCGTTCGGACGCAGGCCCATCACCACATCTGCATTCCAGTCGCGAATGGCACGGATTACATCCATACGTATATGAAGGTCAGGAAGCAGTTCCCCGTCGTGGTTATCAAAAACTTCATATTCGGCAATACCATACCTTCGGGCAGCTTCTTCGGCTTCAGCCCGGCGTCGTTTGCCTAAAAATCCGCCGCCCTCTTCGTAATGGCCGGCGTCACCATTGGTGAGAGAGAGAAATTTCACCTCGTGTCCCATTTCAGCCATCAGGGAAGCTGTACCGCCCATTTTTGAATCGGCATCATCGGGGTGAGCGAAGATTGCGATTACCCGAAGCGGGGTATCCTCAGACGAGTTAATCTGGGCTTTCGTAACAGTTGCAGTACTAAAAAGCAGCATTACAGTAAGTATTACATACTTCATTGGTTCTCCTAAGGTTTTTTTTTATCCGGTTTCAGCACATGCGGTTGCCGGAATATCTTCATTTTTATTTCTTTGAAAAAATCCGCAACAGTTTTTAACAACTGCCGCGGATTCCATTTCTAATCTGAAGCTGTTTAATAATTATTCTGAACAATCAGGCCGGGTGCCGCATCAATTTCTCTCTGCGGGATCGGGTAAAGCAGCCTGATGTCTGAAGCTGTGATCTGCGGATTGCCGAAGTGTTCCTCCATCGTTTCTGCAGCTACTCCGAACCGCAGCAGATCCTGCCAGCGTTTGCTTTCAATAGCAAATTCACGGCGGCGTTCCAGAAGCAGTTTTTCTTCAAATGTTCCTTCAAGGGTTTCAACAGGAATAATTAATCCTGCCCTGCTCCGCACTTCGTTTATCAGGCCGTTAGCTTCCGGACTTTCACCAATCGCTTCCGCGAGCATCAGAAGTACATCTGCATAACGGAAGACCACGAAGTTGTTATCGGCATCAAACGCGTCAAAAGGAGTACTTTCGAATTTTTTCACATAGTATGTGTACTCCTCATCACCATCCAGCAGAACACTGTCGAGGGTACCGCCCCAGAACCGGTCATCTTCCTCTTCAAAAATTTCGAACATATCGTCGGTAAGAACCTGGGGTGCATTACCACCTCCTACGCCACCGGATGTTCCGAATGGTGTATAAAATTCGGTGTAAGAACTACCTGTTCCGGTTCCCCCGGCTTTATACTGAATTTCGAAGATAGATTCGATATTATTTTCGTTGGATGGTCCCCAGAGGTCCGCGTAATCAGCAACCAATTCATACTCCTCAGAATCAACGACTCGCCGAAGTGCTGCTTCGGCTTGTGAGTTATTACCCGCAGTCAGTTCAACCAGGCCTAAAAGAGAAGCTGCTGCTCCGCTGGTAGCACGGCCGACATCGGCACCGGTATAAGATGAAGGGAGTAAGCCTTCTGCTTCTTCAAGATCATCGGCAATCCGGGCGTAAATCGTCTCCGCGTCAACCTGGTTGATATCAATACTCGGCCCGGTTACCTCTTCAAGCTGAAGGGGCACGTTTCCGAAGATTACTGCCAGGTTGTAGTAAAAAAGTGAGCGGATGAAGAGCGCTTCTCCTTTAATACGATCCTCCAGATCGGAATTTGTGAGGTTTACATTTTCAAGGCGCGATAAAATAGTATTTGCTGCGGAGATTCCACGATAAGCTCCTGCCCATGTGGTTTCCAGTTCGGTTGCATCTGTCAGTTCGGAAAAAGATTCGAGCCTGAACAAGGTTTCTGCAAGGCCGGTATCCCCACCGCCGTTACTGGTATTATCACCGCGCATTTCAAACAGGAGCGTATAGTTTCGGCCATAGGCATCTCTGTCTGCCAGGGCAGCATAGGCTCCGTTAATAGCCGTTACAAAATCAGTATCTGTCCGGTAAAAATTTTCAGCGTTACGTTCCGATTGCGGAGCAAGAATTGTAAAATCTTCTCCACAAGAAACTGCAAGTATTAATACCGGTATTACCAGTATCATTGTTTTTAGTTTTTTCATATTGGTCACCATAGTTTCTTTATTCATTTAGAAGGAGATATCTATACCAAATTGGAATGCTCTGGATAATGGATAGGCACCATAATCTTCACCAGGGGTTAAACCTTTTCCAGGCTGCAAATTAACTTCGGGGTTAAAACCGAGGTAATCAGTCCAGATTGCCACATTGGTTACCGACCCGTAAAAGCGGACGTTTCTTGCAAAGTTACCCACGATGTCCTGAGGAAGATTGTACCCCATGGTAATGTTCTTCAGTTTTATATAAGAACCATCTTCCACCTGGTATGATGAGGGCCGGTTATTATTTCCGCCGGAAGCGCGTTCTGCTTTAGGATCAATTCCATTTCCGGGCTGTTCCGGGGAGATCCACCGGTCATTCAGGGTAGCATAACTGCCAAAGTTTGCTTCACCATTTCTAAGGTGACGTGTGGTCAGGTTCAGAACTTCTCTGCCTTCCACACCCTGAATAAAGATACTCAAATCCATATTTTTCCAGTTAAACCGGTTGGTAATACCCCAGGTAAAATCCGGGTGGTAGCTTCCCAGTACGGTACGGTCATCAGCATCGATCACTCCATCACCATTCACATCCTTGAAGCGGAAGTCTCCCGGAGTTGCCGTTCCCTGCATATCTTCAGGGGCACTGTCTATTTCTGCCTGAGTCTGGAAAATACCTTCTACAACATGGCCGTAGTAACTTCCTATTTCATCACCAATTCTGGTGATATGGCGAACACCGGCCGCACCTGGAACCAGAATCGGGTCTCCTTCAGGGCCTAATTTTTTCACCACATTACTGTTGGTGGCAAAGTTGAAATCCGTTGACCAGTTGAAAGATCCTACCATATTCCGTGAAGTTATCTGAGCCTCGAAACCTTTATTTTCAACTTCACCGATATTGGTCAGTGCATTCATAAAACCGGTAGCAGACGGGATATTCACGTCTAATAACAGGTCTGTTGTATTACTGATATAATAGTCGAACGAACCATAGATCCGGTCTTCCATGAGTGCATAATCAATCCCCGTATTTAACTGGCGGGTAGTTTCCCAGGTTAATTCATTATTTCCCAGTGTTTCTGAGGCTACGCCGGCTACAACAGCATCACCAAATACGTAATTTGAAGAAGTGATCAAACCAATAGAGCCGTAATTTGGAATAAGAAAATTACCTGTTACTCCATAGCTGACCCGGGGCTTCAACTGGTTAAACAGGGTGATATCCTGCATGAAAGGCTCGTTGGTTATCTGCCACCCCAGTGAAAAGGAAGGGAAAACCCCTGTTTGATTCTGAAAACCAAAACGGGAAGAGCGATCTGACCGTAATGTACCTGTTAACAGGTAACGATCTTTAAACACATAGTTCACTCTTGCCAGGGCAGAAACAAGAGACCATTCTTCAATGGCTTGTGTTCCACCGGTAATCTGCCCGCCGTTCACGGTTTTAACCTGATCGTCCGGGAAATTCTGAGCTACAACCCGATTCCGTTCGTCCGTTTGTTTCTGAATGGTATAACCGGCAACAGCATTCAACCGGTGGTCATCACCGAAATTTTCGATGTAAGAGAGGGTATTTTCCCACAACCAGTTGAAACTTTGTGCAGATGAAGACTGTGCAAACGGCCTTGGAGTTCCACCCCGGTAATAAAGCTGGGTACCCTGGTAGAACGACCTCTGGTAGTTATCAATATCATATCCTACCATGGATTTCAGTTCCAGGTTGTCCATGACAGAGTAGTTGGCAAACAGGTTACCAAATACGCGGTTGTTTTTTATGGTTTCATCAATATAATCGCGTACAGCCAGCGGGTGGTTTGTGGTTGTTGTTGCACCGCCAAGCTGGTTATGGCTGCCCTCAAGCTGCCTGTATGTGCCGTCATCATTATATGGAGACACTACAGGAGACTGTGTCATGGCGGAATAAATAATTCCCGGAGGATTACCAAAATAAGGCGAACCGGCTGCTTTCCGGTCGTGCTCGGTAAAGGCACCGTTCATCTGAAGCCCTACCTGGAGCTGATCGGAAACATCACCTGTCAGATTCGCTTTGACTGAATACCTGTTAAAACCCGAATCTTTAATAATTCCCGACTGATCCATAAAACCGCCCCCGATAAAGTAGGTCATATTGGATGAACCACCACTTACTGACATATCATAGTTCTGCAGTACTGCGGGGTCAAGAACCAGGTCGAGCCAGTCAGTATCTGTTCCATCCCAGTTAACATATGCTTCCGGAATGAGATGGTTACCAACGGCACCGGATTCTTCCCGGCCGGCGTTTGTATCAGGATTGTACTGAGGATTATAAAAAGGACTATCGGGATTTGTGGGATCCTGTTCGCGCAAATACGTGTTATTACGTGAATCTTTTGTATAAGCAATCAGCTCTTCCGCATTCATCAGATCCGGCGTATTAAATGCAGATTGTACTCCCACAAATGAACGAACATTCACCTGCGCCGGACTGTTCGCCCTGCCTTTTTTAGTCGTAATCAAAATCACCCCGTTGGAGCCGCGTGAACCATAAATAGCGGCTGCGGAAGCATCTTTCAATACTTCGATAGATTCTATATCATTTGGATTCAGGGTTGCCAGCGGATTGGTTCTGGTATCAGCAAAATTTGAATTTTGTGATTGAATATTATCCTGCTGATTAAAGTTCTGGGAGATCGGAACACCGTCCACAACATAAAGGGGGTCGTTACCAGCAGAAATAGATCCGGTTCCGCGAATGGTTATTTGCGGAGCAGCCCCGGGCTCACCCGTAGATTCGGCCACATTCACACCTGCCAGGCGTCCCTGCAGAGCGTTCTCAAAACTTGGCATTGGGCTATTTTCAATCATTTCAGCCCGTATAGAAACAACAGAGCCTGTTACTTCAACACGTTGCTGTGTACCATAGCCAACAACCACAACATCATCAAGCATGGCTATATCGGAAGACATCCGGATGTTGAATTCCGTCTGGTCTCCGATAGAAACCTCCTGCCGTATATATCCTACGTATGAAAAAGCAAGTGTTTCGGAGCCATCAGGAACAGTCAGAGAAAAGCGTCCGTCCATATCGGTTGTTGTACCAGTATTTGTACCTAACACAAACACGGTAACTCCCATCAGGGGCTCTTCTGTATCGGCATCAATTACCCTTCCTGTTATATCCGTAACCGCTTCATCCTCTTCTACAACCAAGGGCTCCTTCTCTTTCAAGAGAATTTCGCGGCGTGTTGTAATGACAGATTCATAGCCGGTATTGATAAGCGCAAACTCCAGCGCATCAGCTACACGTATGTTTTTATTGGCCAGAGTGATTTTGTTTTTGCCTTCCAGAATACCGGAATCAAAAGCGATTTCCAGGTCTGCTTTTTGAGCAATTTCAAATAGCGCTTCCGCAGGAGTTGTATCTTTCAGGTCAAGAGAAATTGTATTTCTCAGCTCCGGAATATGAGAACTATATTCCTTCACAGAATAATATGTTACCAAATCTGGTAAGTCAGATTCTGTGGATTGCATAAACGAATGGGCATTCACGGGCCAGAGGGTTGTTAGTAACATCAGCCCTGCCAGTAAAGGCACCACTTTAATCAAAGTAACGGATTTCATACGCTTGAGAGTTTAAAAGTTGAAGTTTAGCTGTTTCTGCCATCCTTATGTTTTGCCACAATTAGTCAATTTGAAATAAGAACATGGTCTGCATCTTCATCTATCTCAAATTCAATATTCATCGACATGCCAAGCACATCGAGTACATCTTTTACGGATCTTGTTTTAAGATCTGCCGTAAATTTTTTATCCAGAAATGATTCATCAGAGAGATCTAACGTAATGTCAACATTATACCATCTTTCAATACCGGCCAACACTTCTTCTATATCCGTGTCTTTAAAAATGAGCCTGCCGTTCATCCAGGCAAGGTAAAATTCCATATCTTCCACCGATTCCACTGCCATTTCAGCGCTATCCCGGGAAAACCGTCCCAGATAACCTTCATTTAACACCAAAATATTTTCTTCATCATCGGCTTTTCTTAGTTCTACAGTGCCTTCGCGTACAACTACGCGGATTTCATTTTCATCATCATAAGACCGCACATCAAATGAAGTACCAATAACTTCTACAAGTGCATCACCAGAACGGATAAAAAACGGACGGGTTCTGTCGGATTTTATTTTAAAATAAGCCTGGCCTTTCAGCTCAACTTCCCTTCGGTCCTGGCTGAATGTATCCGGCATAATAAGTTTACTGTCGGCATTCAGCTGTACATTGCTTCCGTCTCCAAGATCTATATTAGCCCGTTCTCCAGGTTTTGTGGTGATTTCATTAAAAACAGGCTCGTAAACCATTTCCTGAGAAACCGGAGCATATTGAAGGGTAAGAAAGCCAGAGGTAACCGCCACCAGTACAAGCGCAGCTATTTTTAAGAAATTTGAGAAAAATTGCTGCCGCTTTCGCAGTACGCTGAAATGACGAATTCTGTTGATTTCATCTTCAGAACTGCTTTGATGAATCCGTTCTGCAACCAGGTCCCAGTCTTTTTCAAGATTCAGGTCTTTAAGCAGAGCATCCTGTGATTTTTCTTCCGAAGCTTTCCAGATCTGGTCTGCGGAATGCAGAATACGCCTGTTTTCGTTGCTTTTATCAAGCCAGTTTTCCAGCCTGACAGAATCTTCACCGCTTAAAGTATTGTTCAGATACCTGACGATGAGTTCCCATATGTTTTCATTATTCGACATAGCTTATTTTCGTTTTCTGTTTAGAAGACAAAGCTGAATCTGGATACCCCCACATTTAAAAAAAAATAGTTACAGATCGAGGTGTTCTCTTAAATATTGAAGTGATTTACCCATTTGGTTCTCTACGGTTTTTCTGGCTATTCCCATAACCTCACCGATTTCCAGGTAAGAGAGCCCGTGTTTTCGATACAGAATAAAAATAGTTTTTCTTCTCTCAGGGAGATCCTCTACCAGCTTCCAGATTTTCTGAGACAGCTCTTCTGTATTCAGCCCGTCCTCTTCTTCTGTACTGATTAGTTCCTGCTGTTTGGTAAGTCTTTCCCGAAGCTTCAGTTTCTGCTTTTTTTGCTGTAAAAAATTGAGCGACTGGTTTCTTACTGCCTGGTACAGGTAGGCCTTCAGAGACTGATTTACATAAAAGTTTGCCCGGTTATCCCAGATTTTAATAAATACCTCCTGAACCACGTCCCGGGCAATATCCAATGATTTCACATAGCTGTTTGAAAAGACGCACAGTTTTGAGTAATACCTGTAGAACAGGCTTTCAAAAGCATTCTGATCACCACTTCGAATTCTTTCTACCAGTTTTTGGTTGGATGTAAAACTATTATTACTCATCTGAAGAGAGATATTATACAGCAAAAATAAGTGCAATCTGCGGGAAGATGAGCTTCATACAGAGCTAAAAAATTACAGAAGAACTGTCCAACCACAAGTAGTTTAAACCATTTATATATGTGGATGAGACCCACGAAACAGGTATTTAACTTATTCTTTTCCCCCCTGAGGCGCAAGAATGAGTATCCGGGAATATGTGCATTTCCTGCTTCGCCCCGCTTACTTCTGTTAAATCAAAAGGTTAAATTTTCCATCTGGAAAAACCTTCTATAGAATCGTATTCAGCAAGGCCTAACCGG
This sequence comes from Balneolaceae bacterium, assembly GCA_040882525.1. GTDB lineage: Bacteria > Bacteroidota > Rhodothermia > Balneolales > Balneolaceae > Rhodohalobacter. The sequence continues at coordinate 49,649 of JBBEBD010000072.1, forward strand.
TCATAGCTCTTTGCATTTTGCATGGTTCTTTCATCTGCAACCATCCAGAATTCACTGCTGACGGAACCAGGGTATTTGGGTTGATCTTTTTGTGAAGCGTGTTTAAAAATTGCCCGCCTTTTTTTTAATCTTTCCCCGGGGCTCAGGGGAACAGCCATATCAATTTCACTTACATCCCATTCCTGCCAGATTCCTCTGTATAACCATACGAAGCAATCTTTAACCCAGGGTTCATCTTTCAGATCGTGCAGGACTTTTTGTATCGCATCCCAGCAGATACGATGTGTACCATGCGGATCGGAAAGATCTCCCGCTCCATATACCTGGTGAGGTTTCACCTGTTTTACCACTTTTGTTATCAGGGAAATATCTTTTTCTGTCAGTTCTTTTTTCTTTGCCCGGCCGGTTTCATAAAAAGGCATTTCGAGAAAATGGATATTGTCCTCAGGTATGCCGCAGTACCGGCAGGCCGATTTTGCTTCAGCTTTTCTTATGAGGGTTTTTATGTGCAGCATCATTTCCGAATCTATATCGCCCCGTTTCTTTTGGTTCATCAGGTCAAGCAGTTCGGTAAACAAACCTGTTTCTTTACTATTTCCACTGTATTGAGTGATAAAATCAGCATAACGCAGTGCTTCATCATCATATATAGCAATATTTCCTGAAGTCTGATACACCACATGAACGTCATGCCCGTGCTCCACCAGCCGCATCAGGGTTCCTCCCATTGAAATCACATCGTCATCCGGATGAGGAGAAAATATCAATACACGCTTTGGAAATGGTTTTGCACGTTCGGGCCGGTTTGTATCATCCGCATCGGGTTTTCCGCCCGGCCAGCCGGTTATTGTATGCTGCACCTGGTTAAAAATCCTGATATTTACATTATATGCGGGTCCGTAATCGGTCAATATATCGCTCATACCATTCTGGTTGTAATCTTCGTCCGTTAACTTCAGAATGGGTTTACCGAGTTTCAGGCTAAGCCATGTCACCGCTTTGCGTATGTTTTTATCGCTCCATTCACACGGGCCTACCACCCAGGGTGTTTTGCGGCGGGTTAATTCCGAGGCAGCGGCTTCATCTAAAATTACTTTGGTATTATCATGCTTTTGCAGAAATGTAGCTGGAATTCTGTCGGTAACGTCCCCTTCAACTGATTTTTTTATGACTGCGGCTTTAGGCTGTCCCCAGGCCATCAGGTAAATTTTCTTTGCCCTCAGAATGGTTCCGACTCCCATGGTAATAGCTCTTCGCGGTACCTGTTCTTCTCCAAAAAAAGAAGCGGCGGCATCCGAACGGGTCAGTTCATCAAGGGTAACCAGCCTTGTCCGGGTTTTTTCCAGCGAACCCGGCTCATTAAACCCAATGTGGCCTGTCCGCCCGATACCGAGAATCTGAACATCCAGCCCCCCGGCTTCATCAATTCTTTTTTCATAACCATTGCAGTAGTCGTACACTTCTTCCCTTTCCAGGGTGCCGTCTGGAATATGAACATTTTCTTTCCGGATGTCGATATGATCGAAAAGATATTCGTTCATAAAACGAACATAACTTTGCAGTTCATCGGGCTGGATTGGGTAATATTCGTCAAGGTTAAATGTAATAACCCGTCTGAAACTGAGGCCTTCCTCTTTATGGAGTCGAACCAGTTCGTTATATACCCTGATAGGAGTTGAACCTGTTGCCAGCCCAAGCACGGTGTTTTGCCCCGTCTGGTTCCGGGCACGTATAAGACTTGCTATTTCCCCTGCTACTATTGCTGAAGCTTCTCTCGCGTTTGAAAATATCCGGGTATCAATTTTTTCAAAAATCTTTTTTCCCGGTTCATCAAAAGTATTATTCATAAATAAATAATTTATTAGTTAATGAACATGAACCTCTGAAAAATACATGATCTGTTCATTAAAACGACATTTGTTTTAGAATTCGGTATCGCATAAACATACCTTAAAAAATAAAACCCGGCGCCGCAACAGCAACTCCGGGTTCTGGTTTTACAGAATCCAGTCACATGGATTAAATAATGTGAGTTCCCCAACGGGATCTCTTCGGGCGTGATACCTCTCCCCTTGAGGGGAGTACCCGACAGTGCATTCTCTGTCGGGGGAGGGGTGTTATGTGCAGGAACTTGATCCTGAATTTATAATTTCCAGCTCAAATCAACGCTCACGAGATCCTACTCGCCACGCTCGCTTTCCCCCTCAAGGGAAGACTTTTTCTTCTTACTTCGTACTTCAAACACTGATTGTCCACGTGGAATTAATCCCTTCGTGATCCGGCGCCATCGGGAGCTCCACTGTAGTACCGGAAATGTTCTTCCGGGCCTGTGCTTCGGCGGAGCCTTTCCATAAACTCTTCGGCTTCACCTTCGGGCAGATCTTCAATGTCTGAACTAATGTAATTATCCCGCATGGATGTAAACTGGCTGATATGCCTGGATCGTGACATTACCTTATTTTCTACATAGTCTGAGATATCAACAGTTGTATTGCTGCCGTCGGATCCCCAGAACATATATTCCCGGATGCTATGGGCTTCCAGTCCATCCTGTTCAATCTGCTCAGGAAAAATAAGAAACCATTCCGCGGCCCGGGCGGCGTCAACAGCAAGGTAAGCTGCCGCACGATGATCGGATTTATGCCATTTCTGATAGCCCCAGCCAGGCTCAAATGCAATAAGAACGTCAGGTTTTATTTCACGGATATGTTTTACGAGCCGCCGTACCACTTCTTCTTTATCGGCAAATTCCAGCATTCCGTCGGTATACCCCAGGTTGTGATAATTAGATTCCGGAATACCTAATTCTGACATCGCTGCAACCTGTTCCTGCCGGCGTATCTGCGCAAGTTTGGTTCGGGTCATATTTCTGTCGAATGTTCCCACATTTCCTGAAGTCATCAGTAAAATATGTACATCATTTCCATGATCCTGAAGCATAGCAAGTGTTCCGTGGCGGCCGGCATCATCATCGGGATGAGCACCAATTAATAAGATGGTCCTGCCTTCCCATTCTTCTACCGGTATTTCAGGCTGAGCCAAAAGTGTTGCCGGAACAAGAAGAAGCATGCATATTACGCTGAACTGTTTCATAATAAATTCTGTTTTGTTGAGTGGTTAGGAAAAGTGCCCGTTATTTCTTTAGGGGCTAAGGTAATGGTAAGACATCCATTGAAGCGCTTCCCCCCAATTATTTAGCAGGAAATTAAAAAATTGAACCGACTGTTGCCCGGTACTAAAATACACTGTAACAAGATTTCTGGGTTGCTGGTATTGCAATCGACACTAAAACCTCACTATATTTGCACCACCTGATGGCCCAAGTGGCGGAATTGGTAGACGCGCATGCTTCAGGTGCATGTGACCGCAAGGTCGTGGGGGTTCGAGTCCCTTCTTGGGCACCG
>JBBEBD010000073.1:0-10073 GCA_040882525.1 Balneolaceae bacterium
ACCGCCGGCCGGTTCAAACAGCAGATGTGCACGAGAATATGGATATCCAGCAGGCACGATCGGGAGCTATGCAAATGATTGCGAAGAAAGGGGGGTATGTTGGGTATGAACAGATCGACCTGTCAGGTACTGCTCAGATATCGGTTGGACTTAGTGCCGGGGGGAGATCAGGAGCGGTTGGTGGACAGATTCGGCTTCATCTGGGGTCCCCGGAGGGAGAATTACTGGATGAGGAGCGCCATAGCGGGGAAGAAGCAGGAGAAGTGACCCTGAACCTGAGGTCTGAAAACCGAGAAGAAATTACCGGCTTCCATGATCTCTATATTGTCTTTGAGAATGATCAGGCAAGGGAAATCGATCCGCTGTTTATTATAAATGAACTTGGCTTTATAAATGCACGTGATTAACGATGCTGCATGAATCATGCTGACGATGCGTTACCGGAAGTTAAAAATTAAAGTAATACTGCTGAGGTTCTGTACCGATACGGGCACTGTGAGCAGTCACAGGAAATGTTTCAGGTATATCCCGGGGGAGCAGGAAATTTTAATATGTTTATCAACCAGGCAACGTATTAAGTGTTGTCGGAGAAATAAAGTGGATCCAAAGCGGTGGTAGTTTTTGTGATAATTTCTCCGTCAAAAACTGTCTGCAGCATCCAGCTACAGAATTCTTTCAGATTTGGTAAATATATTGATGGAAACTTGAAATTGTCAGTGTAGTATTTGTTGCTGTATTAGCAAATCTGCCGGATTAAAATGATATGATATATTTATTTATGCTACAGAAAAAGGCCCGCTTATTTACCTGTATAAAGCTGATTTTTTTTGCATCTGTTTTGATGCTTCCCTTTGAATTACTTGCACAGAATATTCCCTCACATCCTGCGGCACGGGTGAGCGGCAATATAGATATCAATGGAGATTTGTCTGAGAGTCCGTGGAATCAGGCAGAACCGATCACTGGTTTCTATCAGTTTGAACCGGATGAAGGAGCACCCTCATCTCAGTCTGCGGAAGTTCGGGTTCTGTATGGAGAAGGAAATGTATATATAGGCGCCATACTATACGACGATGATCCCTCTGCAATAGAAAGAACGCTGGGACGCCGTGATGAGTACAACCGCGCCGACTGGTTTCTCGTATCGATCGATTCCTATTTTAACAGGAGGACGGCTTATACCTTTGGCGTCAATGCGGCCGGTATTCAGTTTGATGCCCTGCGGACGGGGGAAGGAGGCGGAGGCGGTCCTGGCGGCGGAGGTGGCGGGCCGACTCCTCCCGGAATGGATCCGTCCTGGGATGCGATTTGGGAATCGGCGGTTAGTGTTAATGGTGAAGGATGGGTGGTCGAAATGAGAATTCCCTACAGTATGCTTCGTTTTCCTGAATCCGATGTTCAAACCTGGGGAATTCATTTTACCCGTCGCATTCCGCGGCTGGGAGAAGTCTCGGAATGGCCGCTGGTTTCCCGGGCCGAAAGATCAAACCTTGTAGCAAGGTTCGGCCAGCTAACAGATATCAGGAATATCGAACCGCGTCCCAATATCCAGGTACGTCCATATACTGTAGGTGGTCTGAACTCCAGGGAAAGTTTTGAAAATCCCGGGGATGCCGTGATTGAAACAAACCTGGATATAGGAGGAGATATTAAAGTCGGCCTGGGTTCCAATGTTACTCTTGATGCGGCCATCAATCCAGACTTTGGCCAGGTGGAGTCCGACCCTGCCGTGCTGAATCTAACTGCGTTTGAGACATTTTTTGATGAAAGACGCCCTTTTTTCATTGAAGGAATTCAGATTTTTGAATTTTCAGCGGGGCCCGGTGAGCTGTTGTATACCCGTAGGATCGGTGCCCAGGCTCCGATTATTGGAGCCGCTAAACTTTCGGGGCGGACGGAAGGAGGTACTTCATTTGGTATTTTGGGTGCTTCTTCCGGGCACAATTTTAATCCTTCTCAAAACTTTGGTGTGGGTACCATACGCCAGCAGTTCGGTGACTTTTCAGAGATTGGTTCTATAATCACCGGGTATGACGCACCTGCCCGGGACGGGAATGGCCGGATTCAAAGTGCCAGCGGCGGTGTAGACTGGGATCTTCGGTTCCTGGACAACCGGTATGGTGTCGAGGGATTTTCTGCCTTTACTCACCGGAGCTGGACGGCACCGGGGATGGATTCCAGTACAGGTTTTGCCGGTAAAATCTGGCTCAGAAAGCGCAGCGGGTTTTTAAACGGTTTTGCAGGACTGGACCTGTTCAGTGACCGGTTTGATCCTAATGATGTGGGGCAGTTCAGGGCGAATAACTTTATAGCAAATATTTATAACTTTGACTATCAATTAAATCAGGGGCAGTCGTTTGGCCCTTTTCGACGGGGCGAACTGGGCCTGCGCGGATTACAACGATTTTCTTATGATGAGGGTTTAAATCTCGGGCTCGAAATTGATCTTGACGCCAATTTTATGCTGATGAATTTCCAGGAGGTCCGTCTGGACTTAACTTCAGAACGATTGTTTGGCGGTTATGATCTTTTTGAAACCCGCGGGCTTGGACCCTGGGCCAATCCTTCTGTATTTGAGTTACGTGGAGCGTATGAAACGGATCAGCGGCGAAGCTGGCAGGTGAGCCCGGAAATCTCCTTAGGCTGGTATGAGGATGGCGGGTATGCATATGGCTTCGAATTTGAGGCTGATGTGGATGCAGGAACTCGTTTATCATTTTCAGGAAGTATAGAGGGAGAGTGGGAAAAAGGGGTTACTGCCTGGGCATCCAATGAATCTTTTTTGAATACAGAGTCTGATTGGTACCTGGGGGAACGCTCTGCTTCGCCTGATCAGCTTTCGCCGGAAGAATATCTTCTGTTGGAAAACCCCGCACTTCTGGATGCAATTTTTTCAACCGTTACCCCATACTCCGAAGGCCTGTATTACATACCGGTTTTCGGTACCCGTGACACGCGTTCAATTGATTTTACACTTAGAAGTAATATTACCTTTACTTCAACCCTGTCGCTGCAGATTTACAGCCAGCTCTTTCTGGCAAAGGGGCAATACAATAATTTCCAGGTATTACAGAATGCGGACGACCTTGCACTGCTGCCGAATTATTTGAAGCGCTCCGAATTTACGTTGAGCAGCCTTCAATCGAATGTTGTATTTCGCTGGGAATACCGGCCGGGTTCAAATATGTACCTGGTATGGACACAGGGCCGGCAGCTTGAGGATACCCTGAATCCATTAGCACCTGTTGGCGTATCGCCCTATGACCGCTCTATGGGGGATCGCATTAGTGACACGTTTGACATTTTTCCGGAGAACGCATTGTTATTGAAAGTCGAATATACCTTTTTGTATTAATTTGAATGTTTATATGGATGATCTGCGCACATTCAATTCCGGAAGTCTATAGCTTCATTCAGAAATTGTATTCATGATTACGATAGAAAGAATAGTAGTGAAATAGAAACTAATCAATCGTTTGGTATCTGCGGTTTACCCGTTAGCGGCGTGTGATGGCCGTTAACTGAACCTGAACAGTGAAAGCCTTTTAACAAACAAAAGCGAAAACACTATGATTAATTTAAAAAATCCGACGGGTAAAAAATGGTGTAATACACGAAAAAGAATATGAACCTCTCAGAAACTTCATGGTTATCGTTCCTGCCGACTATAGTATCCAATATTCTGTTTATACCCCTGTTTTTGATTATGTTTTTTATCTCGTGCGGCGAGTCTGGGCAATCAGGGGATCAAATTGCTGTGGATCCACTTGACTGGGATGAAGCACTTGAACAAGATGCGAAATGGCACCAGAGCTCTGAAGCTGTTCGCATAGCAGACAATGTGTTGCTTTACCAGTACGAGAGTGGTGGGTGGCCGAAAAATATCGACATGGCTCAGGTGCTCAGCGAGGCGGATAAAGATAGCATCCGCAATGAACAGACCGCAGGAGGAACACTAAGTAATACAACCATCGACAACGGCGCGACTTATACACAAATGCGGTTTTTGGCCCGGACATATAATGCAACGGGTGATGAACGCTACCGGGAAGGGTTTTTGCGAGGGATAGACTACCTGCTTGATGCGCAGTACGATAACGGCGGCTGGCCGCAATACTATCCGATCCGCGAAGGATATTATGAGCGAATCACGTTCAACGATAATGCGATGATAGGTGTGATGCGTCTGTTGCGGAATGTGGCTGAGCGTAACACGCTGTATGATTTTCTGGATGATGAACGATTGGTAAAGGTCAATGCAGCACTCGATAAAGGGCTGGATGTGATCCTCAAAACCCAGATTGAGGTCAACGGGAATTTAACTGCCTGGTGTGCACAACATGATGAGAATGATTTTTCTCCGGCAGGAGCCCGCAGTTATGAACATCCTTCTATAAGCGGCAGTGAAAGTGTAGGCATTGTTCGTTACCTGATGGAGATTGAAGATCCCGGCCCGGATGTCATCAGGGCTGTTGAGCAGGCTGTTGACTGGTTCGATCGGGTACAGATCGCGAACATACGAGTGGTTGAGACAGAGATCGACGGTAAACGGGATTATATTGTCGAACAAGATCCGGCATATGATTCAATCTGGGCCCGGTTCTATGAGATCGGTACGAACCGGCCGATCTTCAGCGGACGCGATGGTGTGATCAAGTATGAGATGTCGGAGATCGAACGGGAGCGTCGTGTCGGTTACCGCTGGTACGGCACCTGGCCGCGTGAGCTGTTAGAGAAGGAGTACCCGGAGTGGAGAGCCAAACATAACCTGTCGATGCAATGATCGCTTCAAATATCACCCCACAGACTAGTTACCAAAATGCTCATGGAATGTTGTAACAATTGTGAAAACAGAAGTGGGTGGAGTTAAAACCTGCGTCGTGAGCTGCATGATACAACTTATTAATGCTTCAATAAAAATTAAACACTATGTCTTTTAATGCGTTGAGCCAGTATCTGTTAATAGCTTTATTTATTCTTCTGCCCGGGGGAACAGATCCGGTGGGTGATACAGCCGACCCGCCCGGTCAGGCTGATATTCAGGTTTCTTCTTCCATTCAACCCTATGAGAAAAATCCATGGTACTGGGAGTATCAGGGGGAGCCGATTCTTTTACGCGGCGGCACCGATGACGATAACCTGTTTCAGTGGACGGGCGGGAAGTTGACCGATCATCTCGATCTTCTCGTGTCGGTGGGCGGTAATTATGTGCGCAATACGATGTCCGACCGTGATGAAGGCAACGTGTACGCTTTCAGGCAGAATGAAGACGGCGTTTACGACCTCGACCAGTGGAATGATGAGTACTGGGACCATATCAGGTTTTTACTTAACGAGGCGGAGGAACGCGGAATCATCGTCCAGCTTTCCCTGTGGGATCAGTTCGATCTGGGATCAAGTGAGTGGGAAGAGCATCCGTGGAATCCTGAGAATAATATAAACATGGAAACAGGTGCCTGGGTCGACCGCGAAGATTTCTACGCTACGGTCGATAATAATGATGAGGAAGGGTTGCAGTATCAACGGCAGTTTATAGACAAGCTCCTGTCGGTCAGCCTCAGTCATGGTAACGTGCTCTACAACATCAACAATGAGAGCAGCGAGAGTACACAGTGGGAAAATTATTGGGCCAGGTACATTCACCAGGCCGGTCAGGAACACGGTCGCGAGGCGTATGTGACCACCATGCAGTTTGATCCCGCCAATTCTGTGCGGGCTGTAATGACCTATCGTGAGATCTACAGCTTTGTGGAAATATCGCAGAATAACCAGGACTCGAGAGGGGCGAGAGGACAGGGACACTGGGATAATATTATGAACTGGAGGCAGAAACTGGCCTCTGATCCGATGCCGATGAACAACGAAAAAGTGTACGGCGGGGCAGATGGGGTAAACTATTCCGCAGGCACGGAAACAGAAGCGATCAACCGGTTTTGGCGCAATATTTTTGCCGGTAGTGCATCCAGTCGCTTTCACCGCCCTGCCCTACCGCGTATATGGGGTTCGGGGTTGAATGAGCGCGTTCAGGTTAATCTGAAGGCCATAGATATGCTGCTGGAGGAGTTTGACATCTTTTCTGCCTCGCCGCATAATGATCTGTTGCGACATCGCGTGGCCGCGGCCCGAAGCGCGGTTGAAGCCTATGTTACGGCTGATATTGGAAATGAGTATGCCGTTTATTTTCCAAGAGGCCGATTTATGATCAATCTGGATCCGTGGGAGTATGTCGAACAGGTCAGGGTTCGCTGGCTGGACATTGAAGAGTTGTCGTGGTCAGAGCCGGAAGTAGTAGATGTTCAGTGGGATGGAGACCGGTCAAACTGGGGGCACCGCGGGACAATAACGTTAAAAACACCGGGCAATGAGGCGTACATTGCACTGGTCGAAGTAATGGAATAGCTATTAAGCCTTCGATTTGTGTGAGGAATGGGTTTCTTGCTGGGAGTTCAGAATGACGTATTAAAAAAATTGGAATTATGTTGACACACATTTCTGAACAGTCTCCTTGCTGCTGACTTATTACCTGAAAGTACAAATTAAAGTTTGAGTAGAGCAACGTCTGGTGCTGCTCTTACTTTATATCTATTGAAGAAGTTGGAAATAAAGTTAATGACTCGGGAAGACGACATCTATGCATCAGGTGCTGAACCTTCTTCTGATGCATTTAATTTAGATGAGCATTTTTTACTCTGTCCTGTTCCTGCAGCTGAATTAATATCAACTCCCAATCAGATCAAAATCCGGGATATTTAATATGAAATGTAATTATAATACAAACGCTGTAAAGCGAACCAATATATATTTAATAACATTGATGTTATTAGGGTTAATAATTATTGGGATGTCATTTAATGATCATTCTAATGAAAATAATGGCTGGATCTATATTTTTGATGGGGAAACATTAGATGGTTGGGATGGAGACCCAGCGTATTGGAGAGTTGAAGATGGTAAAATTATTGGCGAAGTAACTGAAGAGACACTCCTGGATCGAAATTCTTTTCTTATTTGGAGAGGTGGTTTAACCAGAGATTTTGAATTAAAAGTTGAATATCGGATATCAGGTGAAGGAAATAGCGGTATCAATTATCGAAGTCAGGAGGTTGAAGATATCACACATGCATTAAGAGGCTATCAGGCTGATTTAGACGGGCGGAATCGATATACTGGTATGAATTATGAAGAACGAAGACGAACAACAATAGCAACCCGTGGTGAAAAAGTATTGCTTCCAGCTATTAGTGATGCGTCTTCCTTAGGCAAATATACAGAACGAAATCAATGGACTGCACGGATTGTACAGGAATCACTGGGGGATCCGGACTCGTTGACCAAACATGTTAATGAAGGGTGGAATGACTATCATATTATTGCCAGGGGTGATCGGTTGAAACACTATGTCAACGGTGTCTTAATGAGTGATGTTACTGATGAAGATCCTGTCAACAGACGATTTGAAGGTTTATTGGGGGTTCAGGTGCACGTGGGCCCTCCAATGACAGTTGAATATCAAAATTTTAGAATCAAACATTTGTAATAGTAAAATGAAATCTTATAGTTTAACTCTATAAGTTATTTGTTATTCATTTCTATTTTTCATTAAGTGTCTTCTGTAATAAAGATCATATGGTGAAACCTGAAGTAAATCGCTGCAGACTAGTAATGGTCATACGGATGTGGTAACGATGCTTGAGCAGTAGAAAATATGATGAAGTATACCTCTGTTAAATTAATTGGCATTCTGCTGCTTCTCTTGTGTTTCTGTATCGCATATAGTTGCGTACAGGAACAAGGTGAGACAGCTGGAACATATACAGGTGATTTTCAGGCTGATCACAAGTTTGTGGGTGATCAAACCTGCCAGTCCTGCCACGCACAAGAGTGGGAAGATTGGAAAGGTTCCCACCATGATTATGCGATAGCCGGGGCCAGTGAAGAATCGGTAAGGGGAGATTTTGAGAATTCAGAGTTTTCTCCAGGAAACAATCAGTACCGGTTTTTTCGGGATGAGGGACAATTTAAAGTAGAAGTTACTGAACAGGGAGATGCCAGGATACATGAAATATCATACACGTTTGGCTGGGAGCCGCTGCAGCAATATTTGATTGATATCGGGCAGGGGAAAATGCAGGCACTGCATATTGCCTGGGATACGGAAAGAAACCGCTGGTTTTCCCTGCAGCCGGAAGAAGAACCAGAACCCGGAGATTGGATGCACTGGACAGGAGGCGCAATGAACTGGAATACCATGTGTGCAGACTGCCATTCTACAAATCTGAAAGAAAATTTTATTGCGGAATCCGATTCCTTTCACACGGAATGGTCGGTTTTAAATGTAAGCTGTGAAGCCTGTCACGGGCCCGGTGGTGAGCATGTTGATTTTATGAACAGCCCGGAATCAGAAGAGGCATCCCCCGAACGAATCCGGAGTAACCTGGACCTGGGGAGATTTACTTCTCAGCTTGACGAAATTAATACCTGTGCTCCCTGCCATTCGCTGCGTCAAAAACTGACCGATGACTATATGCACGGAGACAACTACCTGGACCACTTTGACCCCCAGCTGCCGCACCCAGACAATTACTTTGCTGACGGACAGATTCATGGGGAGGTGTATGTGTATGCATCATTTTTGCAAAGCAGGATGTTTGCCGAAGGGGTGCAGTGTACGGACTGCCATAATCCGCACACACTGGAACTTAAAGAGCCACTTACAAATAATAAGCTGTGCATGCAGTGCCATGAGCCGCAGTACAATACCCCGGATCATCATTTTCATGAAATAAACACGGAGGCTTCCCAATGTGTGAATTGCCATATGACAGGAAGAACATATATGGAAGTGGATTACCGGCGTGATCATAGTTTCCGGGTTCCGCGGCCCCACCAGAGCGAGCAGTTTGGTACCCCGAATGCCTGCAATGATTGTCATACAGAGCAGTCTGCTGATTGGGCAGCCCATGCGATTGAGGACTGGTACGGGGAAGATCGCTCACCACATTTTACAGATGTTTTGGTCAGGGCGGCCGATGATTCAGGCACGGACATACAGAAAATCCGGATGCAATTGGGCGATTTAATTGCTGATACCTCCCAACCCGAAATAATCCGGGCAACGGCTGTTTGGTATGCCGGGAGGTATCCGGATATGAATTCAACGGACCTCATCCGGGAGGCCCTGGGGTCAGAGTCCGCAATGATTCGCAGCAGTGCAGCCAAAGCAGCGGACAACCTGCCTGCGGAGATGAGAACACTGGCTTTGAGGGAGGCACTGGACGACTCCGTTAAAGGGGTCCGGATGTCTGCCATACAGAATCTGGCCGGGTTTTCAACGGATGATTTTGGCGATGCTTATAAAGACCATTTTCAGAATGCCCTGCAGGAGTATAAGGCATATCTCGAAGTTAATCGTTATTTCCCGCAGGGGGAGATGAACAGGGGGCTGTTTTACGAACAACAGGGAGAAACGGACAAGGCTATAGATGCTTATCAAAATACTCTGAAGCGCGATTCAAGGTTTAATCCGGCGCGCATCAATCTGGCATACCTGTACAACAGCCAGGGTCAAAATGCCCAGGCTGAACGGCTTTTAAAGGAGGTAATTGACCAGGAGCCGGATTTTGGCCAGGCGTACTATTCGCTGGCACTGCTGCTGGCTGAAGAAAACCGGCTTGAGGAGGCTGTTTCATATTTTGAACGTGCTTCTGAGTTGCTGCCGGAACAAAGCCGGATTTTGTACAACCTTGCAGTTGCAAATCAAACCCTGGGAAAATCTGAGGAGGCGGAAATTGCATATAAACAGGCAATAGAAACAGAACCCGGGAATGGAGATTATGTGTATGGATTGATCACCCTTTTTATGCAACAAGAGAATTATAAAGCAGCATTGGAACAGGCTTTAATACTAAATGAAATTCATCCTGATAATCCTCAGGTTCAGCAATTGATAAGAAGAATTGAACAGCAGATTTAAAATAACGTGAGTTCCCCAACGGGATCTGCCCAGGGCATCCCTTTGGGAAAAGGGGGACTTTTCAGGTTCAATTCCTTATATCGCGCCAAAGGCATCCCTT
>JBBEBD010000074.1:0-2734 GCA_040882525.1 Balneolaceae bacterium
ACAATGGTTCTTCAGCCTGTTGCCGACATTCATCTCTACTCAAATTTCACTAGTGAGATTCAACCGAACAGCGATATCCGCTATATCTATATTTTCGGAAGTATCGCTTTTCTGATTCTTCTTATAGCATGCATCAATTATTCCAATCTTGCGATGGCTAAAAGCGCCGATCGTGCTACAGAAGTGGGAATCCATAAGACAATGGGAATGTCGAGATCTCAGGTGGTATTCAGGTTTTTGGCCGAATCACTGATCATTTGTTTAATTTCTGTAACTCTTGCAGTCTGTCTCTCCGAAGCGCTGTTACCCCTTTTCAACAACCTGACCGACAAGGATCTGAGCCTGCTTGATGCCCCGGTGCCATTCCTGATTATCCTGCTGTTGTTTACAGCGGTATTCAGTTTGTTCAATAGCCTGTATCCTGCACTGACCCTGTCCAAAAACAGCCCGGGAGAAATACTGAGTGCCGGAACTAGCGGGAAGAGAAAATCACTTATTAGGAACGGCCTCATCGTATTTCAATTTTCCGTGGCGGTAGTACTGATCGTCAGTACAATGGTCATTAACAATCAGCTTGATTACATAAATAATAAGAGGCTTGGACTTAACCAGGAGCAGGTAATCAATGTAAAAGCGGATGACGGCCTTGAGTCAAAGTTTTCGGTATTCAGGGATCAATTGACACGTTTCCCCGCTATAAAAGATCTGACATTTACAGGCGGTCGGCTACCTGCTTCGACGGTAAATCAGATGTGCCTGTACCCCGCCGGTGGCAAGAGCAGTAATAACAATTTAATGGCTGTCGGGCCCAACTTTTTGAATACCCTGGAGATCCCCCTGCTAAAAGGGCAAAGCATAGATAGCCTGTCGATATCACGGGAGAACGATTTTTTCCCGGTTCTGATCAACGAAGCGGCGATGAAAGAGTTCGGGTGGGAGGATGATCCCATCGGGCAGACCTTTGAGTGTTTTAGTCCCACACCGACGGTAGTGGGTGTAGTAGGCGATTTCCATTACGAATCCCTTAAAAATAAGATTGAACCACTGGTGATGATGGGTAGTTTTTCTGCACCCCGTAACGTACTGATCCGTGCAGAAACCGATAATATACGCGCCACGCTGGATCAAATTGAACAGGCGTGGGAGGAAGTCGGTCCCGGTACGCCCTTCGTCTACTCCTTTATGGACCAGAACTACAAAAACCTGTATGAAGCAGAAGATAAGATGGCCTCGTTGTTCGGTTACTTTACCATACTGGCGATTATCATAGGTTGCCTGGGATTATTTGGCCTCTCCGCTTTCACCGCCGAGCGCCGCACCAAAGAAATCGGCATCCGAAAAGTATTGGGAGCTTCCGTTGCCAACATCGTAGCTCTGCTTTCCAAAGATTTTATCAAACTGGTGGTGATAGGATTTGTGATTGCCATCCCCATTGCCTGGTACGCCATGAACCAATGGCTGGCCGATTTTGCCTATAAGATTGAGATTGGTGCAGAAATATTCGCTCTGGCTGGCGGAGCAGCTTTAATAATTACATTGCTGACGGTGAGCTGGCAATCGGTAAAAGCCGCATTGAGGAACCCCGTGGATAGTTTGAGGAGTGAATAAAATTGGTTCATGGCGTGTGATCCGTTGTTCGTTGCAAGCGACTGCCACAAACCACTGACAATGCCCAAGGCATCCCTGCGGGGCAAATAAACAAACACAATCATGTTAAAAAACTACCTCAAGATCGCCTGGCGTTCAAGGATGTTCAATACCTATGGGAAACTTCAGGAAGGTCCTGACTATAGTTTTACTATTCATTCAGGTTGTAATCGGTTGGTAAAAGATTGGCAAGTCTGTGTGTGGACCAGGGACCACCCAGCTTAAGGGCTAAAGGGTTGGCTAATCGGGCCTGATCAGTAACGACGAAGATTCCACCCCTTGCCTCCGGTGTAATTCGGGAGCGAACCCGGTCTTTATTAAACCATCTTTTACCATATAGGACATCCACCGGAGAGTTTAAAAGATAAGCCTTTACATTTTCAGAACTCAATCCTGTAATTTTTGCATGTAATCTCAGTCCTGCCGCACTTATCGAATCCAAAGGGTCCAATTTAACGACACTATGAGTATTCGGTACAACTACATCAAAATTGTTTTCTTTCAGGCTGTTTTGATACAAAGATTTTAAGAAGTGTTCAAATGAACCCAAATACGTATCTTGCCTGTTTCTTTCCCATCTCTTCTGTTGCCTGCCATTTATAGGCTCTATTTCACTGTAACTCGAGTGAAAAAGATAATAACCTGGTTCGCCTTTTTTTGGCCATTTGAATTCAACTAAATCCACCCTGATTTCATAACCTAACGTATAATTGTAAATCGTTAACGGGCGATTGGCAGTAGCAACAAGATTCTCTTTCTCATCCAACTCAAAGTCAATAATCCATGGATTTTCAATTTCAGTATTTTCAGCAGCGTTAGTAAGTCCGATAAAATTGTCCCTGAATATCTTAAAATTTCTCTGCCAGTCTTTGTTTGAAGCCGTCACCTCAAGTGGTGCCAATTCTATAGGCTCAGGAGTTAGTTCAACTTCAAAATAAGGTTTTTGATCTGTATAAAAGTTGATCTCTTTTGTTTCGGTTTTGTACCCCACATAACTGACCACCAGCGTATGCATGCCTGTGAGTTTGGTTGAAAACTCAAAGGTTCCGTCATGTTTTGTGGTGGTACCAATGGTAGTCTGCGAAAT
>JBBEBD010000074.1:2834-207829 GCA_040882525.1 Balneolaceae bacterium
AAAACTCAAAGGTTCCGTCATGTTTTGTGGTGGTACCAATGGTAGTCTGCGAAATATAGACATGTACAGTGGGAATGGACTCGCCAGTCTCTTTATCAAGAATGATGCCTGCTATTCTATGCGTTGGTTGAGAGAAGAGGAGACCAACCGAAAAAAACAGTGATAACAGAACTATTATGATGAATACTTCCTTGTGTTTGAATGAATTTGGCATTATTAAAGAAGTTATATGATGGATATGCACCCTCAGTTCTATTTAACCAAATTTTTTTGATTGAATCAATATTTATCAAAAGACCCGCTGATTTTTTTTACCGGGTTCATCAACCCTGCGAGGGATCATTCTATTTCAGAATGGATTTGGCGAGCAATGTATGTAGGATTGTTTTAAACCAAAAGATGAAAAGTAGGAGGTGCCTTGAAACTGTCTTAATAGCAATCAGCAATCAGCCTTCAGCTCTCAGTAGCTGAGAGCTGAAGGCTGGCAGCTGATAGCTCCTTTACTTTTGGCACCAAACAGCTGTCCGCATTCGAACAGCGGGTGTTACAAATCGAACATGATAAAAGAAAAAATCGTGGTTTAATGGCCTAAAGGCGGGTTTTTAAAATTTTGGTATGGTTGTTGGTATATATCCTGTAAAAGGAATAGCTATCAAACTTCAGCCGTCAGTAAAGAGCGGCTGAAAGCTGACGGCTGACAGCTGAATGCTAAAAACATGCTAAAAAACTATATCAAAATTGCGATCCGCAATCTTTGGCAAAATCCAGGTTACTCCTTTATCAACATTTTTGGATTGACTATTGGTCTCACCTGCTGCCTCATTATCTTTCAATTTGTTGCTTTTGAGTACAGTTTCGACAGGTTTCATGAGAATGAATCTTCCCTGTACCGGGTCCTTATGTCCGGCTCAAGAGGGGGTGGTGAGGAAATTGCAGGTACATTTACACCCCAGGCCATGGGTCCGGCTCTGGCCGAAGATATTCCGGAGATCCGGAACTTTACACGCATTGCTCCTGACGCGCCGGTTGTCTCAAACCCATCTTTTCCGGATCGTGTATTTGAGGAGGAGGGAGTTTTTTATGTGGATGCTGAATTTCTGGAAATGTTCACTTTTCCGATTATAGCAGGCAACAGGCAGGCATCTCTTGAACCCGGTTCAGTCATGCTATCGGAGTCAGCGGCACAGAAATATTTTGGCAGAGAAAATGCTGTTGGACAGGTTCTTGATGTAACAGGCCAGGTGGAACAGAGTTTCCGGGTGGCGGGTGTCTTTAAGGATGTGCCTGCCAATTCCCACCTGCAGTTCGATCTTCTTCTCCCGTTTGAAAATCTTTTACAAAGCGAACAGTATGAGGACGAACCGGAAGGAGGCTGGAGCTACAACAATTTTCTAACTTTTATACAGCTTCATGAAGAGGCAAACAGATCCGTTGTTGATCAAAAGATGACAGATGTACTGATGGCATACCGTGGCGATATACTCCAGGAGCGGGGTTTCACACAGCGACTGCAAACGCAACCATTGAAAGACGTTTATCTTAATTCTGAGGTTCAGTCGTTTGCAGGGCTTGCCGGAAGTTATCGTACAGTTTATTTCTTTATTATTATTGGGTTGCTGACACTATTAATTGCCCTGTTCAATTACGTGAACCTGGCTACGGCCCGGGCACTTGACCGTGCACGGGAGGTGGGGGTGCGAAAAGTAATTGGCGCACAGCGTAATCAGCTTATTGCTCAATTCTTTCTTGAATCGGGCCTCACAAATCTCATAGCGATTATATTTGCCGTGGTTCTGGCTGAGATATTTCAACCTGTGGTAAACAACTTGTGGGGAATAAATTTTATCGAATCTGCCGGAATGAACCTGTGGCTGCCGGGCTCCATTGTTTTAATTTTCCTGGTCAGTACCGTTCTGGCAGGACTTTACCCGGCCCTGGTGCTTTCTTCTTTCAAACCTGTATTAGTACTCAAAAGCCTGGCGGGATCTTTCACTTCACAGTACCGGCTCCGGCGGGGCCTCGTGATTATTCAATTTACAGCGGCAATCGTGCTCATCGGTGGTACAACTGTTGTTTACCACCAGCTCAATTACATGCGAAGTCTCGACCTGGGATTAGACCTGGAGCAGGTGATCACCATTCCGGGACCAAGAGTCGTTCCTGAAGGAACAGATTTGACGTCGGGACAGACCACCTTACTTGAGGAATTACGCCGGTTGCCGGATGTCCGTCAGGTTGCTACTTCCTGGTCTTTGCCTGGCCTGGGCTTTAACTGGAACGGGGCTTCTTTATGGCGTGCAGAAGATGATGAATCCAGCGCAATCCGGGCAGTGGCTACTTATATCAATACGAGTTTTGCATCATTATACGATATGGAGCTGGTTGCCGGAAGAGGCTTTGAAGAATCCACAGCGCCATTTGGTTCCACTTCTCCATCGGATATTTTAGTTAATGAAACTACAATTCATTCGTTAGGCTTTGCTTCACCGGAAGAAGCGCTGGACCACCCGCTTAATATGGGCTCCACGGATAATAAAGTCCGCATCATTGGCGTGTTTAAGGATTTTAACTGGTCATCGGCTCATACGGAACGAGAAAATATCATTTTCGGCCACACAATAGCCGGCGGAAATATTTCCCTTCGGGTATCCACCGGTAATCTGCCCGAAACCATAGCTGCTATTCAAACCCTATACACCGATTTATTTCCAGGAAATGTATTCAGCTATTCGTTTATGGATGAAACCTTCGGTGCTCAGTATCAAAATGATCAGCGTTTTGCAACACTCTTCAGTCTTTTTGCCGCACTTGCCATTGTGATTGCATGCCTGGGGCTGTTTGGTCTTGCTTCCTTTACAGCCCAGCAACGGAAAAAAGAGATCGGAGTCCGGAAAGTGCTGGGTGCAACCATACTTAATATTGTAGGGCTTTTGAGTAAAGATTTTTTAAAACTGGTACTGGCGGGGTTTATCATTGCCGTTCCCGTTACCTGGTATATCATGAATCAGTGGCTGGCTGATTTCGCCTACCGGATTGAAATTGGCGCCGGAATCTTTTTACTGGCAGGCGGAGCAGCTTTAATAATTGCATTGCTGACGGTGAGCTGGCAGTCGGTGAAAGCGGCGTTAATGAATCCTATTAATAGTTTGAGGAGTGAATGATAAAAGCTGTCAGCTCTCAGACTTCAGCTTTCAGTTTAACGAGATTAAAAACTGAAAGCTGATAGCTGACCGGCTGATTGCTAAATTAAAAAACTATGCTAAAAAACTATTTCAAAATTGCTTTACGTCACCTGTTCAAGAACCGGTTATTCTCGATCATTAATATCCTGGGTTTAACACTTGGATTCACCTGTTTTATCCTGCTTTCCCTATTTGTGATTGATGAACTCAGTTTTGACAGGTTTCATTCTGATTCCGAAAACATCTACCGCGTTATTCAGACCATAAATGAACCGGATGGCAGCAGCCGGCAAATAGCTGTTGTGGCGCCGCTCGCCGGGAGCGAACCACATGAGCAGTTTCCTGAAGTGCAGGATCAGACACAGCTTATATCCATAGGACGCCTGACTGTTGGCAATGAGCCCCTTGAGCGAGATTATGAAGTAATCTGGATAGCAGACGCTAATTTCTTTGAGTTTTTTGATTTTGAATTTATAGATGGGAATCCCGCAACAGCTTTAACTCAGCCCGATAATCTTGTAATCACTGAATCCATTGCTATTAAATATTTCGGTGAGACAAATGTGGTGGGCAGAACTCTGTTCACCAATCAATTTGTGGGGACAGTAGCAGGGGTTATTAAAAACTTTCCGAAAAATTCTCACATCCAGATGGATGTTATCCATGCTGAATCGACCTGGGAAAGATTAATTCCTTCCTGGGGAGAATTTACATCTTCCAACTGGACGGCCAACTCTTTTATCACCTATTTCAAGATGCAGCCGGGATTTGATAAATTCGCTTTTGAAGAGAAAATGACCGCCCTTGTTACTCAAAACTATGGCAATGATATAAATTACAGCAGTACATTTGAACTGCAGCCACTCAGGGATATCCACCTCTATTCTCAACACATTAGTGGCGGGCTGAATGCAAATTCCGGCAATCCGCTGTATGTATATATGTTCAGTATCATTGCTTTCCTGATCCTGGCTATTGCCTGTTTCAACTATATGAACCTTTCCACGGCGGCCGGTTCCCGGAGAACACAGGAAGTAGCCATGCGTAAAACTCTGGGTGCCGATAAAAAACAGCTTATCCTTCAATTTACCGGCGAAGCCCTGCTTTTATCAATAATGTCACTGATTTTGGCTGTTACACTTATTGAACTGACCCTGCCATATATCAATTCATTTTCCGGAAAGGAACTGACTCTTCCAGCAGGTAATATTCCATTACTATGCGGATTGCTGCTGGTTGTTTTGGTTTCAGGGTTATTATCCTCTTTATATCCTTCATTCTTCCTTTCAAAAGTAAGCCCTGCAACGGCCTTAAAAAGAGAAATCAAAATCGGGGGAAGTAACATCTCACTTCGTAAGGTCCTTGTGGTTGCTCAGTTTGCTATTTCGATTGGAATGATTGCTTCCACAATTATCATATATAATCAGCTGAATTATATGCAGCAAAAAGAGCTGGGTTTTGCCTATAACAACCGCCTTACTGTTGATATCAACAGCGGGATTTTAAGAAGCCAGTTTGAATCTATAAAGCAGGAATTTGCCTCGTTAAATGAAGTTAAAGCAGTCTCCGTTTCCTCACGTGTTCCCGGCGAGTGGAAAGTTCTGCCCATTGTTAATACAGAGCGGATGGATGCAGATGTATCCACACAAATGGATTTTATAGGAGCTGATGAAGATTTCCTGGAAACCTATGAAATTGAGCTTATTGACGGTAGAAACCTGCGAAATAGTGTTGCCGATTCAAACTCTGTACTCATATCGGAAATGGCAGTCGCCCGTCTTGGCCTCACAGATCCTGTCGGGCAACGGTTAAATGTGCCGAGCTCCATCTGGAATGGCGATTTAGATAACCACACGACAGCGTACCAGCCGGTTGTTGTGGGGGTGGTTAATGATTTTCATACCCAATCTCTGCATCACGATCAGCGGCCGGTTATGATCGCTTCGTACAGAAATCCCATTCAAAATATAGACTATTACACGCTGCTTGTGGAAACGGACAACTGGCAAAAAACGATCAGTGATATCCAGGCTATCAATTACAGCTTTGATCCTGAAAACCCTGTAGAATATCATTTCCTGGATACCCGGTTTGCTGAACTTTATGAAGCCGATCAAACACGGGGATTGTTGTTTCTGTTGTTTGCCGGTGTGATTGTTTTCATTGCCTGCATGGGATTATTTGCACTGGCTTCTTTCGCAATTGAAAACCGTATTAAAGAAATTGGGGTAAGGAAAGTATTGGGAGCAGGTGTTGGAAATATTACATGGCTGCTTTCACGGGAGTTTACGTTGCTGGTGATCATCGCCTTTATTGTGAGCATCCCTGTTTCCTATTGGGCGATTCAAAACTGGCTGCAGGAGTTTGCGCACCGGATTCCAGTCCCCTGGTGGGCTTTTTTATTAGCTGGTCTCATAGCCTTGATAATAGCTGTAGGAACTATTTCATACCAAACGGTTCGAGCAGCTCTGATGAACCCGGTCGATACTTTGAGGAGTGAATGAATAACGAGCTCTCAGCTCTCAGACTTCAGCCGTCAGTAAAGAGCGGCTGAAAGCTGACGGCTGACAGCTGAAAGCTTAAAACCATGCTTAAAAACTACATCAAAATCGCGTTCCGCAACTTTACCCGAGACAAAAGTTCCTTCCTTATCAACATCACGGGTCTGTCGCTGGGCCTGGCCGGAAGTATTCTGATTCTGCTCTGGGTGATGGATGAGCGGAGTGTGGACAACTTCCATCCCGATATCGACCGCATCTACCAGGTGATGGAGCATCAGGCTTTTTCGGAAAATATCAATACCACCCCCAACACACCGGGTGTTCTGGCACCAGCCCTGAAGGAGGAAATACCCGAATTTGGATATGTAACTACCTACAGAGAGACAAATCCTCTGTTTAGTTACGGGGAAAAGTCATTCAAGTCAAATGGACATTATGCCCGTCCGGATATCTTTAATATCCTCAGTTTCCATATTCTTTCAGGTAATGTTGAAACCTGGCTGGAGGAACCCAATACTCTTGTTCTTTCCGAAAATACGGCGGAAAGATATTTTAGCGGGGAAAGTGCTCTTGGGAAACAACTGCTTGTCAACAACGAAGTGGTGTATACTGTTGCAGGTGTTTACATGGATTTTCCGGCCAACTCTACATTCCGGCCGGATTTTATCATGCCGTTCGGGGATTTTATGAAAACCAATGAATGGTCACTTAACTGGAATAGTCATGGCCCGCGCACCCTGGCTAAACTGCATGAAGGTGCCGATATCGAACAGGTGAATGAAAAGATCCACAATTTCATCAGAGAAAAAGATGAAAATGCACTGGTGGATCTTTTTCTCTACCCATACGCCGACCAGTATCTGTACAACAGCTGGGAAGACGGCCGGCGGGCCGGCGGACGAATCGAATATGTACGGATCTTCTCGCTGGTTGCCGTGATAGTGCTTCTGATTGCCTGCATCAATTTCATGAATCTGAGTACGGCCCGTTCCACAAAGAGAGCCAGGGAGGTAGGTATTCGTAAATCGATCGGTGCAAGCCGTGGTTCGCTGGTTGGCCAGTATCTCGGCGAATCGGTCATTCTTTCCTTTTTCTCATTGATAACCGCACTCTTACTGGTTGAACTGGCGCTGCCTGTGTTCAACAATCTGACCGGTAAGGAGATTGCCATGAGTTACTACCAGGAGCCGTCATTGTTGCTTGTATTTGCTGGCATTGCACTGTGCACGGGACTGGTTGCAGGCAGTTATCCCGCTTTTTATTTATCGGCCTTTTCAGCAGTAAAAACCCTGAAGGGAACCCTCCAGTCGCCCCACCGGCTGTCGGGAGAAACTTTTGCCCGAAAAGGGCTTGTGGTTTTTCAGTTTACCCTTTCCATTATTCTCATCATATCCACCATCCTTATCTACAGCCAGGTGCAGTATGTGCAGAACAAAAACCTTGGTTATCAGAAAGAGAACCTGATCACCTTTTCCCTTGAAGGCGACAGAGATTCCTGGTGGGAAAATTTCCGGCAGCAAGCACTGGGTCAGCCAGGAGTTAAGGATGTATCACGTGCCAGGTCCTCGTTTTTGGATCGCGGGTCCAACACTTATATGGTTGAATGGCCGGGAAAAGCCCCGGATTCATCACCCCTGTTCGAGTGGGTACGGGTGGATTATGATCTGATTGAAACCCTAGGTTTTGAGATGGCCGAAGGACGATCTTTTTCGCGTAATTTTGAGGCCGACACTGCCAGGGTCATCGTGAACCAGGCTGCCGTGAATAGTATGGGCATGGATGAACCAATTGGCCGTATGATTCAGATTAATGGAGTTGAAAGGGAAGTCATCGGTGTGGTTGAAGATTTTCATTACCAGGATCTGCGCAACGAGGTAGAACCCTTATTAATGGTATTATCCCCGCCAGACGCCTCCATTGGGTTTGTCCGGGTAGAAACGGATGATATCTCTCAGACGCTCTCCCGGCTCGAACAGGTTCATGCTCAGGTAAATCCCGGCTTCCCCTTCGGATATACTTTTATGGACGAAAGTTACGAATCTCTCTATCGCAGCGAAATGCGCGTAGGTGAACTATCGAAGTACTTTGCCTTGTTCGCCATCTTCATCTCATGCCTGGGCCTGTTAGGGCTGTCGGCCTTCACCGCAGAACAGCGCCGCAAAGAGATTGGAATTCGTAAGGTGCTGGGAGCCCCGGTCGGGAAGCTGGTAACAATGCTCTCCAAAGATTTTACCCGCCTGGTTCTGCTGGCCATTGTTGTGGCAACGCCCGTTTCCTGGTGGATGATGAACCGATGGCTGAATGATTACGCCTACAGAATCGAGATCGGAATCTGGCCCTACCTCTTAGCCGGCGGCGGTGCTCTGCTGATTGCCTGGTTAACAGTGAGCTGGCAGTCGGTCAGGGTGGCTTTGATGAATCCTGTGGAAAGTTTAAGAAATGAATGATTAACAAGCTGTCAGCTATCAGACTTCAGCCATCAGCGGCTGAAAGCTGACGGCTGAGAGCTAAAAGCAAAATACAATGCTAAAAAACTACATCAAAATCGCCTTTCGAAACCTTTGGAAACGTAAAGGATACTCCTTGATCAATGTAGCCGGCTTAAGCATCGGCATTGCTGCGGCACTGCTGATCTCACTGTATGCGATGAATGAACTCGGTTACGATTCCTTTCATCAGAATTCTGATGACCTCTATATGGTCTATAAAGAGCGGGTAACCCCTGCCGGTATCCAGGAAGCGTATGACACCTGGGTTCCCATGAAAATAGAACTGGAAGAATCCTATCCCAATGTGGAACACGCCACCAGGGAATTTAACCAAAGTGTTTGGGTTGAAGCAGAAGACAAACGCTTCCAGGAAAACATAACCTATACCGATCCGGAGATGTTTGAGATGTTCACTTTTCCTTTAGCCCTTGGAGACAATGAAAATCCCTTCCCTTCTTTGCAGTCTGTTGTTATTTCCGAAGCCATTGCCCAAAAATATTTTGGTGATGATAACCCGATAGGTAAGGTATTTCGCCTGGGCTATGCCCGCGATTATGTGGTGAGCGGGGTGCTTGAGGATACCCCTCAAAATTCAACTATTCAGATTGATATGGCCCTTCAGCTTGAAAGTGTGGGTAGTTATGAAAATATAAAAGATAACTGGGGCAGCTCCTTTTTGAATACCTACGTTCAACTTCGCAAGGGAAGTCCCGCTTCTGAGCTTGAAGCCCAATTTCCCGCCTTTATAGCGAACATCTGGGATCATGAAACCGCCGAACGTACCAATTTCAAATTACTGCCTGTGCCTGAAATGTATAACCGTTTTAACGACAGCGATAAGTATGCCTATATCCTGTTGGCCATTGCTTTTGCCATTGTAGTCATCGCCTGCATCAACTTTATGAACATGGCCACGGCCCGGTCAATGGAAAGAGCCGGCGAAGTGGGCATGAGAAAAGCCCTGGGAAGCCGGAGCAGCCAGCTTATTTTACAATTTCTGGGAGAATCGATACTGATCACATTAACGGCTCTGTTAGCGGGCACAGCGCTGGCAGAGGCTCTTTTGCCGGCTTTCAACAATTTGTACAGTCTTGATCTCTCGCTTTCCTTGTTTGAGAATATCTGGATTCCCGCGGCTCTCGCAGGTTTTGGAATATTGATAGGATTAATTGCAGGAGGTTACCCGGCCTTATTTTTATCGAAATTTTCTCCGGCAGAAGTACTGCGGGGACAGGTAAGTAAAAAACCGGGCGGGTTAGCATTACGCCGTGTCTTGGTCGTTACCCAGTTTGCGGTTACTATTATTATCATTATTGGTTCCCTTATTATGAAACAGCAAGTGGAATATATGAGGGGTGCCGAGCTGGGCCTTCAAAAAGAAAACATTATTGCCATCCAGGGAAGCGCCGATGATTTTGAGGATGAAGAGGATGCGAACATCCGTTTAAGCACCTTCAAAGATGAAATTCTGAAAGACCCCAATGTCGTTTCGGTCGCTTCCTCAAGAGCCCTTCCCGGTCAGCAGCTCGGGTTCGGATCTTTCACTTTTGTAATGCCGGAGGATTGGACGGCTGAAGATCCGCTGCGGATGAGGTGGACACTGGTGGATCATGAATTTTTCAATCTCTTTGAAGTAGAACTTCTGGAAGGCCGGCATTTCAGGGCCGGGTCAGAAACCGACCGGAACGAAGGCGTCATCATCAACAAAGCAGCCATGGATGATTTCGGCTGGGAAACGGCAGAGGGAAAAACCATCCGGCTGGGCAGCGGCGGCAGCCAGGTTTTGAATGTAGTGGGAGTGGTGGATAATTACCATTACCAGTCGCTTGAAAATGAGGTGGAACCGATACTGCATTTCTATCGCCCGCCGGAGAACACGGCACATGGCTTTATTTCAGTAAAACTGGGTTCCGGCAATATGAGTTCAACCCTCCGGGACATAGAAACCAAATGGACTGAAATGGTAACTGCCGACATGCCGTTGAACTATTCCTTTGTAGATGACCAATTCGACCAGCTCTACCAAACTCAAGATCGCCTGGTAACGGTATCCGGGGCTTTTTCGATACTTGCCATACTTATAGCCAGTCTCGGTTTGTTAGCCCTTGCTTCCTTGATGGTAAATCAACGCACAAAAGAAATCGGTATCCGGAAAGTGCTTGGAGCTTCTATTTCTAAGATCATGCTGTTGATTTCCAAAGATTTTGTGTTACTGGTCCTCACAGGCTTCCTGATCGCCGCACCGGCCGCCTGGTACCTGATGAACAACTGGCTTCAGGATTTTGCCTACCGGATTAATCCCGGCGCAGGGATATTTTTTGCAGGCGGATTGTGCGCATTGATCGTGGCATTGATTACTGTGAGTATTCATGCGGTCAAAGCAGCAAATATGAATCCCGTAGAAAGTTTAAGAAATGAATGAATATGTCAGTTGCGTGTGATCGGCGTCAGTTGTTAATGCCAGCCACAAACCAATGACAATGCCAAAGGCATCCCTTTGGGACAATCAAGGAACAAACCCATGCTAAAAAACTACTTTAAAATCGCCTTTCGGAATATTCGCAAGCAGAAACTTTATTCTGTGATCAACATCTTTGGGCTGGCAATTGGGATCACATGTTCAATTCTCATCTATCTGTTTATCCAGGATGAGTATTCTTATGATAAATTCCATAAAAATGCCGACAATATTTACCGGATGGAGCAAATCAGGTATCAAAAGCTAAAATCGGAAATCGAATCCACCCCGTTTTTTGATTCGAGATTTCCGGAAGGCAAGCATAAATCACCCTGGCTTCCACTTCCTTTGGGACCCACCATCAGCGAGCTTTTCCCTGAAATCGAACATGCGGTACGTACAGATGAAAGCAATTTTATAGTTCGAAATGGAACCCGTTCTTTTGAACAGGATGTCCTTTTAGTGGACCCGTCCTTTTTTGAAGTATTTTCGTTTCCCCTGCTAAATGGCTCTGCAGAAAATGTATTAAGCAATTCCCGAAATCTCGTGCTCACCCCGGAAACCGCCGATAAATTTTTTGGGGATCAAGATCCCATCGGCCAAACCCTGACAGTTACCATACAAAATGAAGAGCATTTGTTTACGGTTACGGGCATTGCGGAAACACCTCCGGCAAATTCCAGCCTGCCCTTTTCCATGGTAGCCCACATCGAAAACAAGCCTTTTTACGAGTTCAACATCGAGCGCTGGACCAGTTTTAACACGCCGTTGTTTGTTCAGCTTAATCAGGAAGCTGATCCTGAAGCATTCACTCAAAAACTTAATGATTTTGCGGAAGAGCGGTATTCAGAAAGTTGGCAGGCAGGCAGAGACCGACTCGGCTTACCGGAAGATGCAACCATTGCTGAATTCATTATCTCTCCGCTTACGGGCATTCACCTTGATGCCGCCGCCGAATGGCATGATGTAAGCAACCCGTTGTATTCATACATCCTTGGAGCCATTGCCGTACTGATTCTGATCATTGCCTGCATCAACTATATAACCCTGGCAATGGCTCGTTCTTCAGGCAGGGCTAAAGAAGTTGGAGTCCGAAAAGCCTCGGGAGCACAACGCAGTCAAATTGCTCTCCAATTCTGGGGCGAAACACAATTGCTAACACTTTTTGCAATGATTACCGGGGTTTGCCTGGCCGAATTGAGCTTGCCCTTTTTTAACGAACTTTCCGGAAAATCGCTATTCATTAATTATTTTACAGATGCGGGGTTTTTAGGAATTTTATTGGGTATCACCTTTCTGACCGGGCTTATTGCAGGCAGTTATCCTGCACTCATTCTTTCCCGGTTTCAACCGGTTAAGGTACTTAAGGGATTGAACGCCTTTCAATTCAAACCGAGACTCACTAAAGGACTTTTGGTAATGCAATACAGCCTGTCCATTTTTCTCATTATCAGCTCCCTGATTATGTTTAAACAATTGGAGTATGTAAGCGGAAAAGAGCTGGGTTATAATGAAGAGCAGGTCCTTTTTGTATCCACCTTTACCGGCTTTGACGTGAATGGTGCCAAACTCATGGAACGCTACCGGGATGAGTTAGCCGGCATTCCGGCTATTAAAAGTGTGAGCGGAATGGCCCCGGCATTCACAAGTGGATCAAATGTTTATGGATTTGGCGTAGATGGTGAAGTGAAAGAATCCTTTATTTATTTTGTGGATGAGCAGCTTATCAATACGCTTGAAATAGAACTGGCAGCCGGACGAAATTTTTCGGAAGAACGGCCTTCCGATGTAACTGAATCCATCATCGTGAATGAAGCCCTGGTGGAATCTATGGGCTGGGAAGAACCGATTGGGCAGTTTTTGCCATGGAAAGGCGAAGAGAATCCTTCTACGGTTATTGGTGTGGTCAGGGATTTTCATTTTCAGTCTATGGAATCGGAAATTGAGCCGATGCTTTTTCATATGGACCCCGATCAGGGTGGCGTAACGGATATTGCCGTCAAAATTGAAGAGGGCATGATCGCAGAAGTACTTCCCGGGCTGGAAGCTTCGTGGGAAAAAGCAGCTCCTTTCACCCCCTTCAACTATTGGTTTCTGGATGATGCGGTAGCACGCCAGTATGAGCAATATCAGCAGTGGTTGCGGATTATGGGTATTTCCACTTTTATGGCCATCCTGATTGCCTGCCTTGGCTTATTTGGCCTGGCCGGGCTTACGGTTGTAAGTAAAACAAAAGAAATTGGAATTCGTAAGGTACTCGGTGCGGGGATGAGCCAAATCATGTTGCTCTTGAATAAAGGTATGGTAAAGCTGATTGTGGCCTCCATCGTTATTGCCGCTCCGGTTTCCTGGTATGTAATGGAACAGTGGCTGGCCGATTTTGCCTACCGTATTGAAATCGGTGCCGGATTATTTTTGGCAGCCGGCATCGTTACTCTGCTGATTACCTTCGTCACCGTGAGCTATTATTCTGTAAAAGCCGCGATGATTAATCCCGTAGAAAGTTTAAGAAATGAATAATTAATAGCGGTCAGACTTCAGCTTTCAACCGTCAGTTGTACGAGCTGAAAGCTGACGGCTGATTGCTGCCCCGAAGGGATTCCTTCGGAAAAAGCTTAAAATCATGATTAAAAACTACCTTAAAATCGGGTTTCGAAGTATCCGAAGAAATCCCGTGTACTCTTTTATAAATATCTTGGGGCTCGCCGTGGGTATTGCCTTATGTATACTGATATTTCATTATGTGTCGTATGAACTTTCATTTGATGAGTATCACACAAAATCGGAGCATATTTATCGAATTGGGCTTGACCATCCCCAGGCACAAATAGCGGTTACACCCTCTATGTTACTGCCCACCTTGCAACAAAACTATCCCGAAGTGGAGACGGGTGTTCGAATTTTTGATGTAGGCAAATTTCAACCCTTGGTTGTACGGTATGAAGACCGTGTGTTTGAAGAGAGAAAACTGGCTTATTTTGATTCCACGCTCTTCGAGGTATTTGATTTTGAATTGATAAGCGGTGATCCCGATAACGCTCTGACCCAACCCCATACTATGGTTATAAACCAGGCAACCGCCCGCAAATATTTTGGTAATGAAAGCCCGGTGGGAAAAGTTCTTGAAGTTGGTAACCGTGATTTTGAAATCACCGGTGTTATCCGGAACATTCCTTCCAACAGTCATTTCCAGTATGATTTTTTGGCCTCTATAGTTACCCGGGAGGGATGGAGTGAGTTAAGTGATAACACCTGGCGGTCAGCAAATTTTTATACTTATCTGGTATTGAGTGAAGGGGCTTCCGTAACAGAATTAAATCAGAAAGTTCATGATTATATTCGTGAACATATTCCCGATAATGAATTCGTTGCTTCATTGAATATCATTTTCGAGCCATTGACTGATATTCACCTTCATTCCCGGATGGAGGCCGAAATAGCTCCACAGGGAGATATTCGTTACATAGCTGCGGCTTCAGCCATTGCCTTTCTGATTTTGATTATTGCCTGTATCAATTATATGAATCTGGCAACAGCACGATCTAATCGCCGTGCCCGGGAAGTGGGTATCCGAAAAGTGCTGGGTTCCGAAAGAAGTAGCTTAATAAGACAATTTTACGGAGAATCGGCCGCTCTGACCCTGATAGCCATCGCTTTTACTATTCTGCTTGTTGAACTTTTTTTACCATGGTTTAACCAGCTTACAGGACAAACCCATGGTTTTGATTATTTATCGTGGCAATTCTGGGGATTCATCATTGTCACTGGTATTGTAGTTACCCTGGTAGCAGGAAGCTATCCCGCATTATTGCTTTCTTCTTTTAAACCGGTTTCCGTATTAAAAGGAACGAAAATAGCCGGAGGTAATCCCAGGTTGAGGAAATTCCTGGTAATCACGCAATTTACAGCTACCATATTTTTAATCATCTGCACGATGATAATCTATAATCAAATCCAATTTATCCAGGATAAGGAGCTGGGGTACAAAAAAGATAATGTCTTGATTCTTACCGCCCACAGTGATGTTGAAAACCGGTTCGATGCATTGAATTCGGAACTGATGCAGCTCCCCGGTGTTCAGGGTATAACTATGATTTCAGAAACACCGACAAGTATTCGGGCAAGTTACAGCCCGGATGTAGAAGGAATAGAAGAGGGGCCTAATTTCGTAGTTCAGGCTCTCAGAACAACCCCAGGGTTCACAGAAGCATTAAATATAGAGGTAGTTGCTGGGCGAAGTTTTACAAGAGGTGATTTTACCCGTGCCAATCAATCGGAAAACCGGGAATATGCCATGTTGGTAAACGAAGCAACGGCAGCTCATTTCGGAGTAGAACCTGAGGAACTGATTGGACGTAATACAACCATTGGCGGAGGCAGCGGACCAATTGTGGGAGTGGTGAATAATTTCCATTTTGCCCCGTTGCACACTCCTATTGAACCTCTTTTTATTTTTCCACAAGGTAGTTTTAATAAACTTCTAATCAGTTTTGAATCCCCTGATGTCAGAAAAACCCTAAGTGATATCCGATTGATTTGGGATGATATGTTCCCGTACTACCCATTTGAGTATGAGTTTCTGGACCAGGAGTATAACGCTTTATACCAGCAGGAAACCCGTGCAGGTAATATTTTTGCTTCGTTCTCTATACTTGCCGTGTTAATTGCCTGCCTTGGATTGGTTGGCCTGGCTTCATATATGGTGGAACAGAGAACTAAAGAAATTGGCGTAAGAAAAGTTTTAGGAGCAACGGCCTCACAAATCATAACTTTATTTTTCAGGGATTTTCTTGTATTGATCTTAATTGGGTTTTTGATTTCTATACCAATAGCGTGGTTTGTAATGAGCGGGTGGCTTCAGAATTTTGCATACAGAATTGAAATACAATGGGTTATTTTCCTGGCAGCCGGGTTAATTACCATTTTATTTGCACTTTTCACCGTCAGTTATCAGGCCTTAAAAGCAGCTATGCTAAACCCCGTAGAAAGTTTGAGAAATGAATGATTAATAGCGGTTAGCCTTCAGATTGAACGGACTGAACGCTGATTACAGGTGTCCGAAAGCGAACACCTGATGCTTAAAATCGTACAGGATTTCAAGTTATAAAGGCATTTTGAATGCTAAATGCTTTTTCTGTTGATTTGGTATGATTGTTGGAATAGAGTAAACAGTAAATAAATCAGATCACTGCAAACTGATTTCTCATGCTTCAGAACTACCTTAAAATTGCCCTCCGAAACCTGTTCAAGAACAAGGTGTATTCCTTCATCAACATTTTTGGATTGGCGTTAGGTCTTGCCAGTTGTATCATTATTCTGCTTTACGTGTCCCATGAGTCGTCTTACGATAAACACCACGAACAAGCCGACCGCATCTACCGGGTCACTTCCCATATTGATTTTTCCGGAAACTATCTTGAATTGGCCCCTACTTCTGCCCCTATGGGCCCAGCGTTGCTGAATGATTACCCCGAGGTGGAAGCCATGGTGCGGCTGCGGCCAAGAGGTGAATATACCGTGAAGCGTGGTGATGAATACATATCAGAAGATGGTTTTGTTTTTGCTGATCCTTCCATATTTGAGGTATTCACCATTCCATTGTTCTATGGAGAACCTCTAACTGCTTTGGAGCAGCCAAATACGGCTGCTATCAGCGAAGAGATGGCACAAAAATACTTTGGCACCACTGATGCAGTCGGACAAACCATTACCCTGATGGATACTTTTGATTTCGAAGTAACTGCCGTTTATGAAACCATGCCGGAAACTTCGCACTTCAGGTTTAACTTCCTGTTGTCCATGCCTACTATTGACGAGGCCGATAATACCATGTGGCTCAGCAACAACTTCAGGACCTATATTTTGCTTAAAGAAGGAGTAGATCCTGTAAAATTTGAAGAGAACTTTGAAACCATCAAAAAAACCTATATAGAGCCCCAGCTACAGCAGTATATGGGGATCACTTTTGAAGAGTTTGAAGCCGCCGGCAACCGGGCCGATTATCGTCTTCAGCCACTTACGAATATTCATCTTCACTCCGATCTGACAGGTGAATTCCGAGCTAACGGAAGCATTATGTACGTGTATATCTTTTCAGGGCTGGCGTTTTTTATACTTTTACTTGCCTGTACTAATTTCATGAATCTGAGCACCGCCCGCTCTTCACAACGGGCCAAAGAAGTAGGTGTCAGAAAAACGCTGGGTTCGGCCCGTTCTCAGTTAGCCGGTCAGTTTCTGCTTGAATCTATTGTCCTGAGTATTATCGCACTCGGCATAGCACTTTTCCTGGTGGAACTCACCCTTCCCTATTTCAGCAATTTGGCGGGAAGAACTATGCAGGTGGATTATTTCTCAGTTCCTGCTTTGAGTGGAATAGTTTTAGGTATTGTAATCATAACCGGACTTTTAGCCGGAACCTATCCCGCTGCTCTTTTGTCATCATTTCTGCCCGTTCGTGCTTTGAAAGGCACTTTTATCGAACAAAAAGGGCATGGGTTCTTCCGGAAGGGATTGGTAGTCTTTCAATTTTCCATTTCCATTGTGATCATTGTCGGCCTGTTAACCATCAACAAACAATTGCAGTTTATTCAAAATAAAAATCTGGGGTTTGATAAAGATCAGATTGTTGTGGTGGAAGATGCCTATAACATCGGCAACAGCAGCTATGCCGTGGATGATTATAAGGAGGCGATGATGCAAAATACTATTTTCGAAACGGCCACTATCTCCAGTTTTTTACCGGTAGATGGTTTTGGACGGGACGATCGTACCTACTGGCCCAAAGGTGCCACGCCCAGCCAGGATAATACCGTAAATATGCAGCGATGGAGAGTTGATGCTGATTATATAGAGACGCTGAATATGGAAATTATTGAGGGCAGGAATTTTTCTGAAGAAAGTGAAACCGATCGCAATACAGTAATTTTAAATGAATCGGCTGCACAACGATTCGGGTTTGAGAATCCGATCGGAGAGACCATCACTATTTATGATTCGAACCCGGATGGAAGCATCAATCAGGAAGTGTTGCTGGATTATGAAATCATCGGGATTGTAAATAATTTTCATTACCAGTCGCTGCGTGATAATATTACTCCTCTCGGCCTTTTTTATGAACCCTCGTATGGAAACGTGGCTTTTAAAATTTCCGGGGAAAATGCCGGCGAGGCTATTGCCCTGCTTGAAGGAGAGTGGAAAAGCCGTGCAGGTGGCCAACCATTCAGCTACACATTTTTGGATCAGCGATTTGACCAAATGTACCGTGCCGAAAATCGTGTGCAGAACCTGATGAGTGCTTTCTCGGTGCTTGCCATCCTGATTGCCTGCCTGGGATTGTTCGGCCTTTCCGCTTACAGTGCCGAAAAACGCTCTAAGGAAATAGGTATCCGCAAAATATTGGGAGCTAGTATTTCTTCTGTGCTGGGATTGATATCGAAAGAATTCCTGGCTCTTATTGCCTTAAGTTTTGTGATTTCCATCCCCATAGCCTGGATTGTGATGGAGCAATGGCTGCGGGAATTTACCTACCGCACTGAAATTGGAATGGATGTATTTGTGCTTGCAGGATCAGGAACGGTGATTATAGCCCTGGCTGCCATAAGCTGGCAATCACTGAAAGCAGCGCTAATGAATCCCGTAGAAAGTTTACGAAATGAATGAAAACGGTCAGTTGCGTGTGGTCGGTTGTCAGTTGTTAATGCCAGCCACAAACCAATGACAATGCCAAAGGCATCCCTTTGGGACAAACAACGATCAAACCCATGCTAAAAAACTACATCAAAATCGCCTTTCGAAATCTGTTCAAAAACAAGGTATACTCCTTCATCAATATCTTTGGCCTGGCTGTTGGGATTGGGTGTTGTCTCCTGATCGGCATGTATGTGCAAAATGAGTGGAGCTTCGATACCTTTCATTCGAAATCAGACCGTATCTATCGGGTCTGGACTCAAAGCACGGCAAGCGACGGGGAGTCCAAACTGCATACAGGCACACCCATTCCCCTGGGTCCCGCACTTCGGGAATATATCCCGGAAATAGAACAATTTACATATATCTACCAGTTTAACGACCTGGTACAAACGCCTGATCGTCCCGATGCGCTCGATGAAAATGTGTTGGTCATAAACCAGGATTTCTTTCAGATGTTTGATTTCAACCTTGTTCAGGGTGATACTTCATCCGCTTTTAACAATCCATCGTCTGTAGTAATAACAGAAGAAACGGCCCGGCGCTTTTTTGGGGATCAGGATCCCATGCAAAAAAACCTGTCAATCCGGACAGGAGGGGAATTCCGGGAGTTCATCGTTACGGGTATCATTGAGCAAGCGCCGTCAAACTCAAGCATTACCTATAATATGCTCATCCCTGATAAAAATTTGGATCAGCTTCTGGGTGAACGGGCACGCAGCAGTTGGTTCTCGGGTCTCGGAGCCACCTACGTGCTTCTGCCGGAAGATGTGGACACCTCTGTATTGGAAGAGAAACTTGCATCCATGATGCGGGGGATACTGGGTGAGGATAGACTCCGGGCCAGTGAATTTTCCATAGGTCTTCAACCATTGACGGATATCCATCTCAACACGGCCTTTCCTGCTAAGATAGCTTCTGTCAGTGATCCCTCCTACTCGTACATCCTGGCAGCCATAGCACTGTTTATACTGCTGATCGCCTGTGTAAACTTTATGACCCTTTCTATAAGCAAGTCTGCCTCCCGGGCCAAAGAAGTCGGAATCCGAAAAACAATCGGGGCTGTCCGTCATCATCTGATGTACCAGTTCTGGGGTGAGGCTCTCCTGACAACTACATTTGCACTTGTAGTGGGAGTGTTAGTTGCCGAACTGTTATTGCCCTTTTTTAATGACCTGTCCGGCACGTCGCTCGAATTAAGTATTACGATCGGGACACTTCTTACACTGGCAGTTCTCGCTGTTCTGATCAGTTTGATTGCCGGTATTTATCCTGCGGTTGTGCTTTCCGGATTTCGTCCGGTAGAGGTGCTTAAGGGCAGGGTAAACTTTTCAGCAGACAAAAACCTGTTCCAGCAAAGCATGGTGGTGATGCAGTTTTCGCTTTCAATCGCACTTATTTTTGGGACGATTACGATTTGGCAGCAATTGAATTATATTCAAAACAAAAATCTTGGATTTCAGAAAGATCAGGTCATCGTGCTTGAATCTGGTTTAACCAATTCACCGCAGGCATCTCTGGAAGAAAACATTCAAGAGGGGGTCAGGAGAAAAGAGCTATTGGAAAGCAAGTTGAGCTCCACTCCCGAAGTAGAAGATTTGGCCGTTTCTTTTTTTACGACTGTACAGACCGCCGGATGGGCAAACCTTGGATTCGAAGATGACGAGGGTCAACAGCGTAGTTTTCATGGAAACGTTGTGGATGCAGATTTTTTGCCGGCGCTGGGCATTAAAATTATAAAAGGCAGGAATTTTTCTGATGAATATCCGTCAGACTCAAGGCGATCGATGATCGTAAATCAGGCGATGGTGGAAAACTTCGGTTGGGAAAATCCCATTGGTCAACGACTGCCGGGGTCCCGCTTTGAGGATCATGAAATTATCGGTGTAGTTGAAAACTTCAATTTCGAGTCGTTGCATACGCCGGTAGAACCTCTTGCGCTGACTATGACACCCTCTACCCTGTTAAGCGGCACCAACTTTATACAGATGGGGAATTTTCCTGTTCCGCGCTATTCTCTCAAACTGAATACCCAGGATCTCGGAGGGACCATGGCAGAGATCAAAGATGCCTGGGAAGAGGTTGAGCCAGGCACTCCGTTCGATTTTACCTTTGTAGACCAGGCACTGGACGCTCAATACCGTAAAGAGCAGCGTATCAGCAGTATCGTAACCACCGCTGCTGTATTTGCAATTATTATTGCCTGTCTGGGATTATTTGGGCTGGCGTCCCTGATGATTGTACGCCGGACGAAAGAGATTGGAGTGCGTAAAGTGTTGGGTGCCACATCAGCCAATATTGTTTTACTGGTAAACAAAGAGTTCACAAAACTCGTACTGATAGCTTTTGTGATTGCCGTGCCGGTTGGCTGGTATTTTATGTCCGGCTGGCTCAAAAATTTTGCTTACAGGATTGATATTGGATTAGGTATTATCTTGCTGGTGGGAATTTCGGCTTTAGTTGTAGCATGGTTGACTGTAAGTTATCAATCAATCAAAGCCGCTTTGGTAAATCCGGTAGACAGTTTAAAGAGTGAGTGAATTGGTTAGTTGTAGGTAGTTAGTGGTCAGTTGTAAAGGCTTAAAAACACCCACAACAAACAACTAACCACGAACAACACACAAACACATGATCCAACTCAGAAACATCGACAAATACATCGACAAACGATTCCAGCGAACCTTCATCCTGAAAGGGGTTGACCTGGATATTAAAGAAGGCGAATTTATTACCGTAATGGGACCCAGCGGAGCGGGGAAATCAACATTGCTGAATATTCTCGGTTTCCTGGATGATGCTTCCGAAGGAGAGTATCTCTTTCTGGATGAACCGGTTCACAAGCTTAGTGAAAAAAGAAAATCGGATTATCATAAGTCTCACATAGGTTTTGTATTCCAGGCCTATCACCTGATTGATGAGCTGACAGTTTATGAAAATATCGAAATGCCCCTGCTCTACAGAAATGTAAAAAGCAAGCAGCGAAAAGCGATGGTGGCGGAAATGCTGGACCGATTTAATATCGTTGCCAAAAAAGATCTCTTTCCACCACAGCTATCCGGCGGGCAGCAACAGGTGGTTGGTGTAGCCCGGGCTATCATAGGCAGCCCAAAATTACTGCTGGCAGATGAACCGACCGGAAACCTTCATTCCGAGCAAAGTGAGCAGATTATGGAACTCTTCAAAAAGCTGAACGAAGAGGGCGTAACCATCATCCAGGTAACTCATTCGGAGAAAATGGCGGCTTATGGCAATCGTATTATTAATTTAAAAGACGGAGCTATTGTGAAAAGAGATCCTTATGAAGAAGTGAGCCGGGAATAATGTGCTCTTTGTTCAATCAGCGGGAGAAAAATATAGCCCGCGGATCTCGCGGATTACGCTGATACATTAAATAAGTACATGAGTAAAGCATTAAAATTGTTACAACAACGCCACAACGAGTGGATCGAAATCGTCAACCGCTGCGATCTTGAAGGCTATGTCGAACTTTTGGCCGAAGATGGTGTTTGGCTTCCACCCGGAGGTAAGCCCGTTGAAGGAAGAGATGCATTCAGGGAATGGCTGGAACCGTTCTTCAGCAGGTTCGAATATGACTTTTCCATCACCGATGCACGGTTCAGAGAATCAGGTGGCCGGGCTATTTCAAAAGGTAAGTTTATTTCGGTGATGACTCCCAAAGAAGGCGGGGACTCAATGCAGCACAGCGGTACTTTTACCGTGTTATGGCACCGGAATGGTGACGAATGGTACATTGATCGTTATATAGACGATACCGGTCTGTAATGTAAAGGAAGAAAATATAATAATGATAGATCTTTGACTGGAGGTGAAAACATACAATATGCCGGAAGAACTGATTAACTACGGATGGTACTCTTATTTGTGGGACGGTAAAAGTGGCTTCAGAGAAATTATTGAGAGCGATTAATTCAGCAACAAACTTTAAATTATGACAATTAAGACCATACTACTTACTGGATTTCCGGTTTGCGGGGGAAACATAAACGACTAATTGCCGAATACCGAATCAAAAAAGGAACCGAAGAGGAAGTGTTGACTGCAATACGGGACTTTGTGGCTGCCGTACACAGTGAAGAAGCAAATACGTAATACCGGGCTTTCCGTCTCGGAGACAGCAGGGACTTCCTCCACATTATGGCGTTTCCCGATGAAACAGCACAGAAGCTCCATCAAACCGCGGACTACACCAAAAAATTTGTGGATATCCTCTATCCGCACTGTGAAAAAGAACCGGAATTTACACCGATTGTTGCAATTGAATAATCAGGATTAAAAATCTGAATTATGTGAAATATTCCAGTTAAACTTTACCATTTGCATTCCCCATCAAAAGAAATTCGTTAATAAAGTTTCGCGTGATTAAATGTATCACTGACTTTTATTTAAACAGTATGAGATGGAAACAACGTCTGAATGGGCAAATATACTTAAACTTTTTAATGCAGGCATTTAAAAACTGTTTTTCGGGTTTTGACCTCGCAAGCCGGCATGCCTGTTCATAACAATTACGAAACTTATCATACTCCCCCAAGCCGGTAATACATATCCGCCCGGGCAGCATATGAACATATATTAACTTATTTGCATTATCGCTTAACAAATCAATGAAGTCAATTTTGATTCGATTTAAAACAGGAAACGTAAAGAGAATCAAATCGTAATACAGAATTTTTACTTCCATGAGAAAACAATACTACTTCCGCCCTTCTGAAAATGGCTTTTATGCCTGGGATGTGGACCGGCTGGTTAAGCTTTCTGAAGAATTTGAAATAAAAGAAATACCCGTCAAATCCATCCGGGAACTTGGCGAACCCCGCTGGTTTGATGTGGATGACCCGCCGACCTGCCGCGATCTCATCGGGCATTACCGGTTGATTCAGGAAGCCGATTTGTCATTCCCCATTATTTTGTCCGAAGAGGGTCGTGTAATGGACGGCATGCACCGGGTGGCGAAGGCGGTACTGGAGAAAAAGAGAACCATCAAAGCCGTTCAATTTGAGGAAGATCCCGATCCTGATTTTGTGGACGTACAGCCTGATGATTTGCCTTATGGAAGTAAGAGTCCAAAAAAATAAAGGAATAATGAATAGTAAATTTTGCATTGCATTGATCTTCTATGTATACTAATCGAAGTTACATTGAACTTCAAGGTATAAATGAAGATTTGTCACATGCTATCAAAAGAACTCATGGCCGCCTCAACCCGGCCGCTGATACTCACGATTCTCAAACGCGGCGAAAGCTACGGCTACCAGATCATTCAGGATGTGAAAGAACTCTCTGGCGGAACCCTGGAATGGTCGGACGGGATGCTTTACCCGGTACTGCACAAACTTGAAAAAGACGGATGTATTCAATCCCGCTGGGATGTTTCGGAAGAAGGCCGGCGCCGGAAATATTATTCCATCACTGAAACCGGAAAAGAGGAATTGGCCACCGCTAAACAGCAGTGGCTCAGTGTGCATGAAGTGCTAAAGAAGTTATGGGGACCTGCGCCGGAATGGAGTACAAACTAGCTATCAGCCGTCAGCCATCAAAGAGCTGACAGCTGAATGCTGATGACTGCCCCGAAGGGATCCCTTTGGGAAAAGCTTAAAAACATGTTCAATCTCGAAAACGCCATACAAAAATGGAAGCGCCAACTGCGCAGCAACCCCGCCTTCGAAGACGGCGACGTTGCCGAGCTGGAGTCGCACCTGCGGGAGAAAGTCGAACGGCTTAAAGCCGATGGATTTTCCGAAGAGGAAGCTTTCCAAAAAGCTACTGATGAGATCGGTCAACCGGAGCCGATCGGCGATGAGCTGTACAAGTCGCGAGCCACATTAAAGGCCGGGCCGGTGCCACCGTGGAGGCAAAAGGCATGGACGCCGTCGATGCTTTCAAATTACATAAAAGTAGCCCGCCGGAATCTTCTGAAACAGAAAATGTATTCGTTTGTCAGTATAGCCGGGCTTGCAATCGGCATTGCCTGTTGTATCCTCATTTTTCTGCATGTTTCCGATGAGCTCATTTATGACGCTTTCCATCAAAACTCCGATGAACTGTACCGTGTATCAAAAACGAGGGTGGCGGGGGGTAATGAATTTAATAGCGCCTGGTCTCAGGTGCCGATGGGTCCTGCTATGGAGGCCAATTTACCGGGTATAAGGAAAGCGATCCGTTTTTGGCGGGCATTTGAACCGGTAGTAGGATATGAAGACGATTATTATAAGGAAAGCGGTCTGTATTTTGCCGATCCCGGGGTTTTTGAGGCCTTCTCCTTCTCATTGTTGAATGGTGATGCCGAAAGCGTTTTGGATCAACCCCGTTCGGTGGTGCTGACCCGGTCAACAGCAGAAAGATATTTCGGAAACGAAAATCCTGTCGGGAAGGTGTTGTCGTATCAAGGGTATCCCGAAGGTGAGATCGAACTAACGGTTACCGGTGTCATGAAAGATTTGCCCTCCAACTCACAGTTCCGTTTCGATATGCTGGCTACGATGGCAGGGGTGGAAACCGAGCAGGATAACTGGGGTTCTCACAAACCAATCTGGACCTATCTGTGGCTGGAAGAAGGGGCAGACCCGGCCACACTTGAGGCAACGTTACCTGAGTTTCTGGACAGCCAATATGAATCATCTGCCGTAATTGAAACGGTGGAGCTGGAACCGTTGACTTCCGTTCATCTCTATTCTGTCTACGACGGGGGTTTTAAGCCGGGCGGAAGTATTACCTATATCTATCTGTTCTCGGCTATCGGTTTTTTCCTGTTACTGATCGCCTGCATCAATTTTACCAATCTTTCTACAGCACGGGCAATGAAAAGAGCCGGAGAAGTGGGCGTCCGAAAAACACTTGGGGCAAGCCGGTTTGAGCTGGTAAAACAATTTATGGGCGAAGCTTTTTTTATCTCCGGAGTCGCTATGATTCTGGCGGTGTTACTGGCCGGACTATCGCTCCCAATTTTAAATAGTCTTGCAGAAAAACAGCTATCAATGAACTTTTTGGAAAATCCTGAGTGGCTGCCTGGGTTGATGTTTCTCTGGGGTTGCATTGGATTACTTGCCGGACTGTATCCTGCTTTTTTGCAATCGCGGTATAAACCTATACAGGTTTTGGGTAACAAAATGGAGAAAGAATCTTCGGGAGAAATATTTCGAAAAAGCCTGGTGGTGTTTCAATTTACTATTTCTGTTGTTTTGATAGCAGTGACCCTTACCATTTATAGCCAGATGGATTATATCCGCGACAAAAACCTGGGCTTCGACAGGGAGCAGGTGGTTGTGTTGCCTTATAGCCCCGAAGAAGAGGTTCTGCTGAATCGTCTCGAAACACAATCCGGCGTAATTAATGCCTCTGTTTCTCAGCGCATCCCGGTGAATACCATTAGCAGCGATGGGCGCACAA
The DNA here is from genome assembly GCA_040882525.1 of Balneolaceae bacterium. Taxonomy (GTDB): domain Bacteria; phylum Bacteroidota; class Rhodothermia; order Balneolales; family Balneolaceae; genus Rhodohalobacter. The sequence goes on from JBBEBD010000074.1 coordinate 28,558, forward strand.
TTACACTGCCATCGGTTGAAGAACCCATCCGGGTTGAAAGCTATGTGATTGACGAGCAGTTTCTGGACACTTATAAAATCAATCTCATGGCCGGAAGGAATATTTCTGAAGACCTGGCGTCCGACAGCAGTGCTTTCCTGATCAACGAAACGGCCGTGCGTGAATTAGGGTGGAGCAGCCCCGAAGAAGCTCTTGGAAAAACATTAACCTGGAACGGAGATAAAACGGGTCAGGTCATCGGTGTGGTAGAGGATTTTCACATGACATCTCTGCACGAGAGCATTGAACCCCTGGTGATGCATACCTTTCGTGAATCTACATGGTGGCGCACCTTTATCTCAGTGAGGATAGCACCCGGAGAGGTGTCATCAACCCTTGCGTTTCTGGAACGGTCCTGGAAAGAATTGACACCCGATGGAGCCTATAACTATTTCTTTGTAGATCAGAGCCTCGAAGAACTCCATCAAACCGACCGGCGTATGGGAGAAATTTTAAGCTATTTTTCAGCTCTTGCCATTTTTATCGCCTGTTTGGGTTTATTCGGGCTGGCCACTTTTGCCGTTGAGCGCCGCACCAAAGAGATCGGTATCCGGAAGGTGCTGGGGGCTTCGGTGTCTCAAATTATGAATCTTTTTAACATAGAGTTTCTGAAACTGGTAGTTCTGGGATTTGTCATCGCTGTGCCTGTCGCCTGGATATTTATAAACCGCTGGCTGGACCAATTCGCGTATCGTATTGAAGTGGGTACGGGCTTATTCTTATGGGCCGGAGGGATTGCGGTTTTCATTGCTTTGGTTACCGTAAGCTGGCAATCGGTTCGCGCGGCTTTGATGAACCCCGTAAAAAGTTTACGAAGTGAATGATTAATAGCTGTCAGACTTCAGCTTTCAGCCGTCAGTTAGGGGAGCTGAGAGCTGAATGCTGATCGCAATCCGTTGATGCAGTTCCTGGGTAAAATCCTGTTAATGACCCTTGCAGCAGGTCTCCTCTCCTTTCTGAAAGCCATCCCGGCAGCCTGGTTTTTGGCTGAACAAGGGCTCCAAAATTATGCCCATCGCGTTCCCAACGGGGATGAGCAACTATCTGCTGGCGGGGATCATCATAATCGTTCTGTCGGTGCTGGCGGTAAATTATAGTCGTTGAAAATGGCAAGGATGAATCCTGTTAACAGTGTAAGAGTGAACAAAAAGCTGTCAGCATTCAGCTACCAACTGTAAGGACTGCCGAAAGCTTAAGAAGCATTGCAGAATGAATATTTTCAGGAGAAACGGATCAATAAGCCTGATTCATAGCTATTTTTTTATTTTAAGTAAAACTTTTCTGAATAAAAGCGGTTACAATCAGGGATACCCTGTTTTTTTTCTTATTAAAAAGCCGGATACTCCACCTAATCTTTTATTTACAAAATTAAGTATGAGTATTACAGACCAGGTACAGGAAGAGGTGACTATACGTTTTGCAGGTGATTCCGGAGATGGAATGCAGCTGACAGGCTCCCTCTTTACAAATACGACAGCTCTTCTGGGCAACGACCTTAGAACCCTTCCTGAATTTCCTGCCGAAATTCGCGCCCCTGCGGGAACTGTTCCGGGCGTGTCGTCATTCCAGCTTCATTTCGGAAGCAAGGAAATTATGACACCTGGAGATGAGTGTGATGTTTTAGTTGCTATGAACTCAGCGGCTTTGAAATCAAGCTTAAACCAGCTGAGAAAAGGGGGCGTGGTGATCGTGAACACGGCCGGTTTTGATAAAAGAAACCTGAACCTGGCTAAATATGAAGATGGAATCAGTCCGCTGGAAGATGGTACTCTTGACGGCTATACTGTTTTTGAGATAGACATCACAAAGCTTACCAAAGACAGCCTGGATGGAATGGACCTGTCGCATAAAGATGTAGACCGTTCCAAAAACATGTTTGTTCTGGGGCTTTTATTCTGGATGTACAATCGCCCGATGGAACCCACCATTGCATTGCTTGAAAAGAAATTTTCAAAAAAACCCGAAATTGCTGAAGCGAACATAAAGGTTCTGAAAGCGGGGTATCATTTTGGTGAAACAGCAGAGGTCTTTACTTCACGTTATACTGTAAAAGAGGCTGCTCTGAAACCGGGCACATACCGTAATATAACAGGTAATGAAGCTACGGTACTGGGTCTTGTTGCCGCCGCCCGTCAAAGCAATCTGCCGCTTTTTTTTGGATCATACCCCATTACTCCGGCCTCGGACGTACTCCATGGGTTATCAAAACATAAAAAATTCGGAATAACAACTTTCCAGGCTGAAGATGAAATCGCGGCGGTCTCATCGGCTATTGGTGCAGCATTCGGCGGAAGCCTGGGCGTAACCAGCTCCTCAGGGCCCGGAATTGCTCTTAAAGGCGAGGCGATTGGCCTGGCTGTGATGCTGGAGCTGCCACTGGTGGTGCTGAATATTCAAAGGGCAGGGCCATCTACCGGAATGCCTACCAAAACAGAGCAGTCTGATTTGATGCAGGCGATGTATGGCCGGAACGGTGAGAGCCCCATGGTTGTGGTTGCACCGCGATCTCCAGCCGATTGTTTTGACATTGCGTTCGAAGCATGCCGGATTGCACTCGAGCATATGATCCCGGTGATGTATATGTCGGATGGTTACCTGGCAAACGGCTCTGAACCCTGGAAGTTCACTCAGACAGCCGATCTTAAAGATATTACGGCTCGTTTTGAACCTCCGCGTAAAAATGGCAGTGCAGAACCCTTTCTTCCATACCTGCGCGATGAGCGACATGTGCGGTCGTGGGCAATTCCCGGTACAGAAGGAATAGAACACAGGGTAGGGGGCCTGGAGAAGGAAGATGAAACCGGGAATGTTTCTTATGATCCGGATAACCATGAAAAAATGGTAAAACTCCGCAAAGCCAAAAGAGATAATGTGGCGGATTTTATCCCGTTGCAGGATGTGGACCAGGGAAATGAATCCGGAAAAACGGCCATTGTGGGCTGGGGTTCCACGTACGGATCTATCCGTACTGCGGTATCCGAACTTCGCGGGCAGGGAGCGGATGTGTCTCATATTCACCTGAGATATATAAGCCCGTTTCCGAAAAACTTTGAAGAGTTACTGGGTGGTTTTGAACAAGTGATCGTTCCTGAAATTAATGATGGCCAGCTGAGTAAGCTGATAAGGGATGAATTTCTCATTCCTGCCAGGGGAATTAATAAGGTTCGCGGAAGGCCTTTTGGTGTTGAGGAACTGAAAGAAGAAATACTGAAAATTACAGGGACACTATGAGTATTAAAACACACATTGATGAATTTACAACCATGAAAAACGGTGATAAAACCGCTCCGGTTGATTATACATCAAAAGACTTTTCTTCAGATCAGGATGTACGCTGGTGCCCGGGCTGCGGTGATTATACCATCCTGAAACAGGTACAGAATGTAATGCCTGATCTTGGCCTGCCCAAAAAAGATATCGTGTTTATTTCCGGAATCGGTTGTGCTGCACGTTTTCCCTATTATATGGATACATTCGGCATGCATTCCATTCATGGCCGGGCTCCGGCTATTGCTACCGGTTTAAAGGTATCCCGGCCCGACCTGAGTGTCTGGATCATTACCGGAGATGGGGATTCTCTCTCCATCGGTGCGAATCATTTTGTTCAGCTTTTGCGCCGGAATGTAAATGTGAACCTTCTGCTTTTTAATAATCAGATTTATGGCCTCACGAAAGGTCAGTATTCACCTACTGCTCCGGAAGGTACAATTTCCAAATCCACCCCGTTTGGCTCGATTGATCATCCGTTCAATCCGCTATCCCTGAGCCTTGGGGCCGACGGTGCTTTTGTAGCCCGTGCCATGGATCGTGATCCAAAGCACCTGAAAAAAATGCTTCTCAGGACCCACCAGCACAAAGGAACGTCAATGCTGGAAATCTATCAAAACTGTATTGTTTTTAATGATGGAGCATTTGAGCTTTTCACAGATAAAAAATCACGCCCCCGGGAAACCATCTACCTGGAACATGGCGAACCCCTGGTTTTTGGTGCGGAAAAAGACAAAGGTGTACGGCTGGACGGATTAAAACCTGAAGTCGTTGAATTAAACGGTACCTATTCCAAAGAAGATCTTTGGGTTCATGATGAACAGGATGCCACAAAAGCTCATCTCCTATCACGATTTTTTGAACATCCATCAAACGGCGAACATCTTAAGTTTCCGCGGCCATTTGGTGTTCTTTACGCGGTCGATCGCCCCTGCTATGACGAAGAGGTAAATATCCAGAACGGAATCGCCAGGGAAACCGGCGGAGAAGCAGACCTGGATGCTTTGCTGAGTGGCCCGGAAACATGGGAAGTAGAGGGTTAACTACCATTTTTCTGGCCAGGTTCAGATTGCTTAACCTGTCTTCAGAAGGTTCCAGCAGATTTTTTTACTATTAAGAATTTCTGTTTTTGGAAAAGTTTTTAATCTTTCATATCAATCAAAAATATTAAGAAAGAATAGCACGTTACCGGTTTACGTCAGGAGAAAAATAAATCGATTATTTATTACGTGTTCACCCGAAAATATTTATGGTTACTGTTCATCATCTGTATATCCGCGGCGCCGGTTTCGGCACAATCAGCAGGTGTTGTTGAAACAAACCCGGTTTCACTGGAGGAATTCTGGTCTATAGGCACCGTTAACAGCCTTGTAATTGAAAAAAACAACAATATAATTATTGAAGAGTATGCAGGAGGCATGAATGCCGATGAGCCTGCAAATATCAAATCTGCCTCAAAAAGTATTTTATCTTTACTGGTCGGTATTGCAATCGACAAGGGATATCTTGAAAGTGTTGACCAGTCAATCGGTGAATTTTTTCCTGAATATTTTGAGGCTAATCCCGATTCACAGAAAGAATCCATTACCATTGAAGATCTGTTAACCATGAGAAGCGGGCTGGAAACCACCAGCCGCTGGAATTATGGCCCCTGGGTTGTAAGCAATAACTGGGTGGATTATGCTTTGAGCCAGCCTTTGGAAGATGAACCTGGTACTAAAATGAACTACAGTACGGGCAGTTCACATCTTCTGTCCGTGATCCTGACAAAAGCTTCGGGAATGAGTACCAAAGAATTTGCAAACCGGTACCTGCTTGAACCTTTAAATACAAGTGCCGGCTGGTGGGATACAGATCCGCAGGGATATTATATGGGAGGCAATAATCTGTTGCTAACACCCTCGGCGCTGCTTAAAATAGGCCGCATGGTAATGAACGGCGGCACCTATCAGGAAGAACAAATTGTACCCGCGGAATGGATCAATGAATCATTGAAATTCCATACCGAAAGTCTGGCAAATCCTTATGACTATGGTTATATGTGGTGGCGTACTGAAATCAACGGGTACGATATGGCATTCGCCTGGGGAAACGGAGGGCAATATATTATGACGTTTCCTGAGCTGGATTCAGTAATCGTAATAACATCAAATGTTGATGAAAGTGATGGTTCACGCCTTTATGAAGAGCAAATATTCAGTTTTCTTGAAGACAAGTTGATTCCATTACTTGAAAATGAGGGAGTGCAATAACATAAGCTTCGTAGTCCTGGAAAAAATTAGCAAAAGAGTGTGTCTCTCCGTTGGCTGACGGAGGGCAATGAGAAATCTCCCCTGGAGGGGAGTACCGCCTTTAGGCGGGGAGGGGTGTTTGTAGTGAGTTGGAACTCAGAAAATAAGAATTTCGAAACAACACTCATCAGGTCATCCCCCAGCTCACTTTTTAGCCCCCTCCTTTTGCCAAAGGCCTACCTTCGGAAAAAGCTGAAGTCCGACAGCTAATCAATTATACCCTGAACTAATCCTGCTTGTATTTAAACAGGTTATCAGCTCCCACTTTTTCCTCGGCCTGGCTGAGAGCGTATGCACTTTCAAAAAGCACAATGGGGTGTTCTTCCATGTCTTTGGTGATATGAGTTGAATAACTGCTTTCAAGTTTTTTGATAATTTCTGAACTGTTATTGGGAAGCCATCTGGCAGCGTGATAATTGATCGCCTGCATATGGAGCTCCACGCCATATTCCGCTTCCATCCGGTGCTGAACCACTTCAAACTGGAGAGCGCCTACAGTTCCAAGTAAAAGTTCATTTCCCACCCCATCAGGCACTTCAAATACATGGACCACACCTTCTTCAGACAGCTGACGTAAACCTTCGCGCAACTGTTTTCGTTTGAAAGGATCTTTGGTTGATACTTTCATAAAATGTTCGGGAGTAAACAGGGGAATAACATTAAAATCCACAGGTTTTTCAGCGTGGAGGGTTGAACCTATCCTAAAAAAACCGGGGTTGAAAAGGGAGACAATATCACCGGGAAAAGCTTCTTCCATGATATGGCGTTCATCACCCATTAATGTATGAGGGGTGGACATCCGTACTTTTTTCCCGGTTTCGGTATGAATTACCTCGAGCCCGCGTTTAAACTGCCCGGAAGTAATCCGGACAAAAGCGGCGCAGTCCCTGTGGTCGGGGTTCATATTTGCCTGGAGTTTAAATATAAAACCACTGAACGGTTCTTCAAGCCGGCGGCCTTTTCCTTCTGAATCAGAATACGGCTGGGGGGCCGGTGCCAGGTCCCGGAAATAATTCAGAAATACATCAAGCCCGAAATTATTCAGTGCAGAACCAAAAAACACAGGGGAAGCAGCTCCGCTTTTGTAGGCCTCCTGATTCATTTCACTGAACATATCTTCAATCAGCATCACTTCTTCGCGAAGCTGTTCCTTTTCCGTATCGGAAAGCGTGCTTTTTTCAAGTCCTTCTTCAAGTGAATATATATTGGTTTCGGCTTTTTTGGCACCGTGTTCACTTTTTTCGTAAAGGTGCAGTTCCTTCCCGATTAAATCATATATACCCTGAAACTTTGGTCCGTAACCAACAGGCCAGTTAGCGGGAATAGCTTCAATTCCAAGCCGGCTTTCTATATTGCTGAGTATTTCCAGCGGGTCCATTCCGGGGCGGTCGCATTTATTCACAAATGTAATCACCGGAACCTGTCGCAATTTACATACTTCAAAAAGTTTCTCGGTTTGATCTTCGACACCTTTTGCCACGTCAATTACCATCAGGCCACTGTCTGCCGCTACAAGTGTACGAAGAGTGTCTTCAGAAAAATCCTTGTGGCCCGGGGTATCCAGCAGGTTATATTTAATACCGTCTTTTTCAAACCGGAGAACTGAAGATGTTACGGAAATGCCTCTCTCTTTTTCGATAGACATCCAGTCTGATGCGGCGTAACGGGCTGCTTTACGCTGGCGGATAGAGCCCGCTTCGTGAATTGCCCCGCCATAGAGAAGCAGTTTCTCCGTAAGCGTGGTTTTTCCGGCATCAGGATGAGAGATAATCGCGAATGTCCGCCTTTTGCGGGCTTCCTGGTTTATCTGATCTGTTTTTAAAAGAGTATCGGCAGATGACATAAATATAACTTCATTGCAGTGAATAAAAGATTCGCAATATACGGATTTTAACACCCGATTTCACCGTACAGGCTGGAAAAAAATCATCACAGTTGACTGCTCCGGAATCGAAATTATTATATTTAGAACTGGTTTTATTCTTTTACATAATGAAAACCAAGCCCAGACAGTGGCAGAGCAGAGATAATAAGTTTAAAAACTTGTAAACTACAAGTCAATATAAATCAGGGCTTATCATGCCGGTAAAATAATTACCGATGCAAAGCGTAACACAACTGAATTAAAAACTTCAAAAATGGAGACTCATGTTGAATAACAAGAAAATGTCATTTTTTCTTTCAACTATTTTTTCGCTCGTATTAATAGTGGGAATTAATACTTCAGCAGCACAGGATGGTACTGTGGTCGATGTAATTTCTACAAGTGAAGATCATACAATACTTGCGCAAATGCTGGAAGAAACTGAACTCGATAATGTAATATCCGAGCAAGGGCCTTTTACAGTAGTAGCACCGACAGATGAGGCATTTGAAGCTATGGGCAGTGAGCTTGATGAGATTCAAAGCAGTCCGGAGCGGATGCAGAATCTTGTGATTGGTCACCTGTTCCAGGGAGAAGTACCCGCGGCAGACGCTGAACCGGTTCTTGAAATTGAGATTGAAGAGGGAGATATACCCGCTTCAAACGGGTTGGTTCATGTTGTAGATGAAGTAATACAAAATCAAAATTAGGTAATCCAAAATATAGATCCCACAAAGCTGTCTTTCTTTCGGAGAGGCGGCTTTTTTTATTTTATCAGTGGATGGGGAACTCACATCATTTAGTCATCTGAATTCCACGCAGCCTAAAATAAACCAAGCTGCTCATCCTGCTTTTCTGATGGCCACAGTGGCATATGCTGTAGTTCTGTGAGTTTGGATAACTCTTTATGGAAGTAACGTGCGAGAGAGGGAGCATAGAGTGTGTTTGGCGCATGAATAAAAACGTAAGGGTGCTTTCCTTCCCGGATCCAGTTAGCCGTTATAATGGCCCATTCTTTTAAATAGGTTGTATTATTGGGAATGTCGTTGGCCCCGACAAAACGGATGAAAGGTCTGGAACCGGTGCTGCTGAACCGCACCGGTGTCTGAGGCTTTTTTCTCTGAGCTTCTTTGACAGACCTGTCATTGGTTTGAAGCGAATGCAACCGCCGGGTATCAAATATAACCCGATCAACTCCGGCGCCCTGCAGCAAATGGTTCAGATGTCTCTCTTTCTTTCCTTTATCAAAAAAATCAGGATGACGTACTTCAAGGGCATAATGCAGGTGTACGGGTAAGATGGAAACCAGCTGCTCCAGCTTATCCATCTCATTATACGAAAACTGCGAACTCAGCTGAATGTGAAACGGGCCCAGTTTCTGACGAATACCCGCAAAAAGATCCAGAAAAGATAGAACTTCATGATCGGTATTATGAAGCCGTTTCTGATGCGTAATGTTTTGAGGGAATTTGAAGCAAAACTTAAAATCATCCGGAACCTGATCGCTCCACTTTTTTATAGTTTCAGGTGAGGGGGCCCGGTAAAATGTAGTATTCCCTTCAACAGAATTAAAAACTGAAGCATATTGGCGAAGAAAGTCAGCGGGTTTTGCATCATTGCTGAGAAAGTTCCCGCTCCACTCTATAAACCCCCACTGTGTTAACCCTATATGATATTTTCTGATTGCCATATCCTTGATATTTACCTCACTCAATAAACAAAATTTAAACTTTTTCAGAAAATATATATTAATTGACCTCAATCGAAATTTTAAAGACAACACAATATCATATGATAATTCAAAAATAAAACTATCTAATAACCTGAACTATACACAGACATAGTATAAAAATACTTATAAATTATATTGGATTGATAAATATGGAGCAGGCTGCACGTTCTCAAATCACATTAAAAAACTCACATTTGCATTTCTAAGGAGGAATCCTAACTTCGTTGCTGTCGCTGATAACTTCTAAAATCTCTTCCTGATGTCTTTTAACTGGCTCGATTACTTCGTTATTTTCCTGTACGTGGCTTTCATGGTTCTGGTGGGTTATATCGCCCAGAAACGCGGACAGGAATCACTTGAAGACTATTTTGCCGGCGGAAAAAAACTGCCCTGGTGGCTTATCGGTATCTCGATGGTGGCTACAACCTTTGCCGCTGATACGCCACTTGCTGTAACCGGAATCATCGCCAGCGAAGGGATAGCGGGGAACTGGATCTGGTGGAATTTTATGTTTTCCGGCCTGTTCACTGTCTTTCTTTATGCAAAACTATGGAAACGTGCGGATGTTATCACCGATGTGGAGTTTATATCCATTCGTTATACGGGTAAACCGGCGCGGGTTTTACGCGGCTTTCGTTCTCTCTACCTGGCGTTTCCAATAAACTGTATTATTCTTGGCTGGGTTACAGTCGGGATGGCAAAAATATTGGTTGTCCTACTGGGAGCCCGGGAACTAATGTTTGATCTGGGTCCTGTTTCACTTGCCGGCGAATGGGTTATTATTTTAGCGATGTATTTATTTATCGGTATTTATATCGCCTTTTCGGGGCTTTGGGGCGTGATTATTACTGATTTTGTTCAATTCATTATTGCTATGGGCGGCTCCATCCTGCTGGCATTTTATGCTGTGGATTATGTAGGCGGACTCGATCAGCTTCAGGCTGAACTGACGGATCTTTTTGGTGCGGGACATTCCATGCTTTCCATCAATCCGTTAAACAGCCCGGATATTGCCATTGCGACCGGACTGGTTTGGGTGGGAATGATGTGGTGGGCTTCCTGGTACCCGGGGTCGGAACCGGGCGGCGGCGGCTATATAGCCCAGCGAATGTTTTCCGCCAAAGACGAGAGAAATGCTGTGGGCGGAACCCTGCTTTTTAATGTGGCTCATTTCGCACTTCGTCCCTGGCCGTGGATTCTGGTCGCTCTTGTGGCAATGGTGGTGTATCCCGGGCTGGACGACCCCGAAACCGGTTACCCCCTGCTGATGCTTGAGCTTTTACCAGCCGGTTTGCTTGGCCTGCTCGCCGTGGCGTTCCTGGCCGCGTTTGTATCCACGGTTTCCACACACCTCAACTGGGGCGCCTCGTACGTGGTAAACGATTTTTATAAGCCGTTCTTAAAGCCGGAATCAGAATTTGAATCGAAAGAGAAAGCCCAGAAACATTATGTGTGGATTTCCCGCTGGACCACCATACTGATGATGATAGCTGCCGCACTGGTTTCCCTGATGTTCGACACCGTGCGCGGCGGATGGGAAGCAATACTTTCGATCGGGGCAGGTACCGGCCTGGTGTATATGCTTCGCTGGTTCTGGTGGCGAATAAACGCGTGGAGTGAAATTTCCGCGATGACAGCCGCTGCCATTGGAAGTTTTCTAGCCCCGGCACTCGGGTATGATGATTTTGCAGCCCAGATGATCTTTACAACCATTTTCGCCACGGTAATCTGGGTTTCCGTTACATTTTTAACCCGGCCGGACGATGAAGAAACCCTTCAGACATTTTTCGACAGGGTGAAACCAGGCGGGCCCGGCTGGTCAAGATTTCTCGGGGCAGGTGTTCAAACCGAATCCCTCTGGCCCGGAATTATCAATGTGGTGATAAGTTCCGCTGCTATTGTTATTCTGCTCTTTGGAATGGGTCAGATCTTTTTTGAATCCGTCCTGCTGGGTACAGGTTGTTTTGTTGCCGGAATAGCCGGTCTGTGGTATGTCGTCAAAAAGATTTAAAGTCCCCTCTTGAGAGGGGATATAGGGGTGTGTCGGGAATAAGAAGGAGGCATCCCTTCTTTATTTGTACCGGAAAACGATCAGTTATTGATTAATAGGTTCGAGGCGATATACACGTCCATATTGTGAAGCAGATTTGAGATCTTCTCTTTGCAAGGCTTCTTTTACATCATCGAGTTTGGTTGCATCTTCGACACTCAGGTAGGGTGACCACTCATCTTCACTTTCGATCAGTTTTACATCTACTTCAGCCACATAACGGCCTGCATGAACATATTTTGTCTTTTTCTTTTCCATTATAGTTCTATTCAGTTCTGCGTAAAAATGTTTGATCCCAACGATTGGGATCCGGCCTGTATGCTGTCACTAATACAACCGGTTTGACATATCCTCTGGGAATTCCCCATAATACATGAACGGGATTGCCGCGTTTATCTTTTTGAAGAAGTAAAATACATCTTCCTTTCGGAAAATCAGGATATTCTTCCACGACTTGAGCTTGCTCGATACCATCGAGTAATTTTTTGACAGTAAGTCCGTCATCGGAAAGTTCATCATAGCCATGGTCTGATATTCGAACAAATTTTGCTCGTATCAGGCCACGTACAGCGTCAAAAAAATCGCTCAAATCAAATCTCCATTTCGTATGAATTCAACTACAGAGACATCTGCCTGAATAATTATATCAAATAAGATATGAATTTACAATCACATAGGAATTCCCTAAAGGAATCACTTTTGCGACAGCCTCAACTCTGAAAGCTGACCGCTAAAGTAGGACTGCTAATTCACTCCTCAAGCATCCTGCGGTTCCTTGAAATAAAGCTCTTCGACTGTTCTTTCAGAAGGGAAGCCGCATCCATCAGCATGGCTTCATTTCCGGGGAATGGGACAGGGCTTCGTTCTGCAAAACGTGCGGTTTCCTCTGATAATGCTTCAGAATTTCCACTGAATTCTGCAGAACTGTGGCTGAATACGGCTTCTACGGAAATGCGGTCTGTTTTTACAAGCTGATCGGTCACGATATCATAAATATCAAGTGAGCCGCCAACCAAAGCTGTTTTCTGCTGAACCGATTCCTGAACCTCAGCAGAAACAGTTACCATATTTGGTACCCGTATATCATTACCCAGAGAATCTTTCTTTACATTTCCATTCTCATCAAGATCATATTTCATGCCATCCTGTATTTCACGGGTTTCGGTATAGGTACGGCGGTCAACAGATTCGGGTGAGATGTCGATCTCTTTGATACTCAACACAAGGAAAAAGTTATAATCCAGGTCATTTTCATTTGTATCAAAATTGAGCCAGAAGGTGTTCAGATCTTTCAGGGATACTTTTCTAAGTTCTTCATCAAAATCTTCAGGCAGAATCATCTCCGATTCATTCTCAATCATAAACAGGGAATGGCTTATGCCAAGCTGATGGGCTTCTACCAGCATATCGTTGACATCTTCGTAGCCTGGATAGATGCTGTTTGCTGTTTCAAATTCACTGTAAGCCCGCCTTGCATTAATCCGGCCGCCCTGCCTGAGGTAGTCCAGTCCCCTCCGGTAAGAAATATTTGCCGCGGCAGCTTTCGATTCAATGATATTATCATCATAATTCACAAATGAAAACTGGCTGCGCACCTGTGAGGGGAGTCTCCGCACGATATTCTGCCGGCGGTTTAGCTGCTCGTACAGGTCATAAATTTCAACGTGGCTTTCATCAAGCCCTTCCTTTTCAAGAAACTCAATCCGCTCCAGGTCGAACATGTTCGCCAGTTCGAACGCTTCTGTTAAGACATTCAGTTCTTTTTCATTACCGGGTTTTTTGGCGAGTTTTCCGGCAGATTTTTCAATGGCACGATCGTACTGGCCCCGCTGAAGCATTTTTTGTGATGACATACAAGAAGCCATAAAAATGCTGATAAGAATCAGAAAACTGTATTTTTTCATCATAATATCCCCTTTTTTTAGTGCACTAAATATTCCGAAAAGATGATAATAATTATAAACCGGTTTTTTTATTAGATCTTCAGCTTCCTGTTCTGAATTATTTCCCGCCGGCAGCCTGCAGATCTGCTATGCAAAATGCATCAAGTTCGGGTATTTCACCACCTTCAGTGAGATTAGCAAAAAAGTTTGTGGTTTGTACTGCGTAATACATCAGGCAGCTGTCGTTATCACAATGGCTCCCGTTGCCTTCGTCTTTATGATCTTCCTGCATTTCAGTACCATTATCCACCAGGCCTAAAATATGCCCGATCTCATGCCGCATAACCGTTGTTTCAATCATCCTTCTGGAGGGCTGGCCAATGCCGCCGCTGATGTTTTGTATGGTTTCTCCAAAAAATGCCATGGAGGTATTGTAGTAGGCAATTCCTAAAACATTTTGTTGGCTGTATTCCCCGTCAAGTATGATAAAATAAGCTGCAAGAGTTCCTTCCTGTGAAAATTCATTACGATATTCCTCTTCCAGATCCCGGACTTCATCTGCACTGTAGTTTTGCTGGCCTGCCGCAGCAATTTCGGAAGGTTGGCGTATTGTGACGGATGTTTTATAAAGCCTTTCTTCTAAAAATGTTTGAAGATTATTGAGTGATTCCTGTGTTGGCTCATGGCCCTCCATATAATCTACCTCAAGTATTAATTCTCTGAATTCATCCTCCTGCAGGAAATCTCCGGCTGATGATCCGGGGCCTCTTTCATGGCTGTATATAAATTCATCCGCTGAGTCGCTGACGGAGGAATCACCACAGGAAAAGATGAAAATTGAAATAAGTACAAAGAGTATTGATTTGGTATTCATTGACATTTTTTTTCTTAAGTTTAACGCTCTGTTTAAATAGGTTTTCCCAACTTAAGTTTCATGAGCGGGAAAGTCATACACAACAGAACTGAAGAAATGATCTGTAACCATCAACTAAACCAAACGCACTTCATGAAAATGCTTGAAATTGTAGAAGCAGATCTGTCAAATCCTGCTCACGGTGAAGCCATTCTGAACATTGTTAAAGCCTATGCACGAGACCCGATGGGGCTTAACGAATCACTGCCGGCTGAAACAGAGGATACGTTAATTGATGAGATGCAAAAATTTCCCGGTACTCTTTCTCTGATCGCTTTTTTTGACGGGGAACCGGCCGGGATTGCAAATTGTTTTTATGGCTTTTCAACCTTTAATGCGGCAAAACTTATTAATATTCATGACCTTGCAGTGAACCCGTCTTATCGCGGAAAGGGAATTGGTGAGAGCTTACTTGCAGCAGTGGAAAAAAAGGCACTGGAGGCGAACTGCTGTAAAATTACACTTGAAGTCCGTGAAGATAATCGCGCAAGAAATCTTTATGAACGCTTTGGGTTTAAATATGGTGGTGAAGCCCGTATGTTTTTTATGAGTAAAAAATTATAAGGTCACCAAAAGGTTGTTTTACAATGAAAACCCGCACCTCAGGTTTACTTATCTCTTACAGATTGGTTAAATTAGCAATCTGTATAAAAATTTGAAGCTAACACCGGAAGATTTTTCTAAAAATAATTAACTCTATTACAGACTTATGGCTAAAGAATTTGATGTTTGTGTAATTGGAACCGGCCCTGGCGGTTATGTAGCTGCCATTCGCGCAGCGCAATTGGGGTTTAAAACTGCAGTGGTCGAAAAACGTTTTCTTGGGGGAGTTTGCCTGAATATCGGATGTATACCGACAAAAGCCCTGCTCCGGTCGGCTGAAGTATTTGAGTCGATCTCTCATGCATCCGACTACGGGGTGGAGGTAAAAAGTTTCTCCGCCAATTTTGATGGAATTATTAAGCGGAGCCGCGGCGTGGCCGACAAAATGAGCAAGGGAGTTCAGTTTTTGATGAAAGCCAATAAAATTGAAGTTTTGAATGGCACAGGTGTATTCAAGTCTGATAAAGAACTGGCTGTTCAGGATGAGAAAGGCAAAGAGACAGAAACGGTCAAAGCGAAGTATTTTATTATTGCCACAGGTGCCCGGCCGCGCGAACTTCCGAACCTGAAGATCGACGGCAAGATGATTATTGATTCCGAAAAGGCCATGCAGCTCAAAAAGCAGCCTAAGAAAATGGTTGTGATAGGGGCCGGTGCCATCGGGGTTGAATTTGCTTACTTCTATAACACGATCGGAACAGAAGTTACATTGGTTGAACTTCAGAAAACCCTGGTACCTGTTGAGGATGCCGATATCGGGAAAGAACTGGGTAAGATCTACAAGAAAAAAGGAATAAATATTCTTACCGAAAGCACTGTTGAAAAAGTGGAGAAGAAAGGCAAGGGTGTAAAAGTGGCCATTAAAACCAAAAATGGAACCGAAGAAGTCGAGGCGGATGTGGTTCTTTCTGCTGTGGGTGTAACCGGTAATGTGGAAAATCTTGGCCTGGATAAAGCCGGTGTGAAGCACGAAAGAGGCGCCATTAAAGTTGATCGTTCTACCTACAAAACCGATACCGACGGGATTTATGCGATTGGTGATGTGATTGGTGCTCCATGGCTGGCGCATAAGGCTTCTCACGAAGGTATTGCCTGTGTGGAGATGCTTGCCGGTGAAAACCCGATTCCGGTTAATTATAATAATATTCCCGGCTGTACATATTGCGAGCCGCAGGTGGCTTCGGTAGGTTTAACCGAACAGCAAGCCAAAGATGAAGGCTACGACATAAAAGTGGGTAAATTTCCGTTTTCGGCAAGCGGTAAAGCCTCGGGACTGGGTCACGAAGAAGGTTTCGTAAAAGTTATCTTTGACGCGAAATACGGCGAATGGCTGGGCTGCCACATGATCGGCTCGCATGTTACAGAGTTGATTGCCGAGGCTGTAGTTGCCCGCGATCTGGAAACCACGGGCCATGAAATCATCAGTGCGGTTCACCCTCACCCGACCATGAGTGAGGCCGTGATGGAAGCTGTGGCTGAAGCATACGGCGAAGGTGTTCACCTGGGATCTAAGCCAAAGAAGAAATAATAACAGGTAAAATTAACCTGATTTTCTAAAAGCTCCGGAATTTTTTTCGGGGCTTTTATTGTTTTAAACCGCAGTCAGAGCATGTGAAGCAGCAAAGGAAAACAGTTCATTGTCTCTTATTTTGATTATCTTTCATTTATGAAAAAGTGTATCGACATATATGATCTGGGAAATACCCCCTACCAGTCTGCCTGGGATCTTCAGAAAACGATACAGGAGCAGTTAAAAGTTCAGAAAAAAAAACTTCGGGAAGAAAACGGCTCTGAAAAACACCTCAATGATGTTCTTCTGTTTGTCGAACATCCCCATGTATATA
Organism: Balneolaceae bacterium; assembly: GCA_040882525.1. Lineage (GTDB taxonomy): Bacteria > Bacteroidota > Rhodothermia > Balneolales > Balneolaceae > Rhodohalobacter. The sequence goes on from JBBEBD010000074.1 coordinate 45,044, forward strand.
CACTCGGGAAAAGCGGCAATGCGGCTCACCTGCTGAAAGGTTTGTCAGAATTATCTGAAATGGATGCGGAATACATTGAGATTGACCGGGGAGGTGATATTACCTATCACGGTCCGGGCCAGATTGTAGGATACCCGATCATGGATCTTGACCGGTACTTTACCGATATCCACAAATATCTTCGTCATTTGGAGGAAATCATTATCCGCACATGTGCCGATTTTGATATTGTGGCTTCAAGAATTGATGGGCTAACAGGTGTATGGGTTGGAAATGAAAAAATTTGCGCTATGGGTATAAGATGTTCACGCTGGGTAACGATGCACGGTTTTGCAATGAATGTAAATACCGATCTTAGTTATTTTGATCATATTGTTCCATGCGGAATTAACAACAAAGCCGTGACCAGTTTATCAAAAATTTCCGGAAAAAAAGTAGATGAAAACGAAGTTAAGTTACGAATTGTAAAGCACTTTGCAGATCTGTTTGGCGTTACGGTAAAACAGGTACCAAAACCTGAACGCAAGCAACAAATTTCTTACATTTAAAAGCCCTGAATTTTTATGCCTGTTGCAGGTAAATACAATAAAATATGATTAAAGAACTTGATGTTATTGAAAAGAGCGGCCCTGCACAACGCAGACCCGACTGGCTCCGGGTAAAACTTCCTTCCGGTGAAAAGTTCAAAGAGGTTTCAGAAACCATCCGGGAGAATAACCTGAATACGGTTTGTTCTGAGGCACGATGCCCCAATATGGGAGAATGCTGGGGCGCGGGTACCGCTACATTTATGATTTTAGGCGATGTCTGCACCCGTTCATGTTCATTTTGTGCGGTTAAAACAGGCCGCCCGCCGCAGGATCTCGACTGGGATGAGCCACGGCGCGTTGCGGATGCCGCATCAAAAATGAAACTGAAACACGTTGTACTCACATCTGTAAACCGTGATGAACGCAGAGACGGCGGTGCGCCTATTTTTGCTGAATGCCATAACGTGTTGCGGGATACGATTGAGGGTGTAACCATCGAGTCTTTAATACCCGATTTCCGCGGAGTGTGGGACGCTCTTCAGATCGTAATTGATACTCCGCCGGATGTGCTCAGCCATAATCTTGAAACGGTACCCCGCCTTTACAGAAGTGTACGCCCGCAGGCTAAATATGAACGCTCCCTGGAATTGTTAAAGCGCTGTAAAGACCAGGGGCTGCGGACCAAAACAGGTATCATGGCTGGCCTGGGTGAGACCCGTGAAGAGGTCATACAGCTGATGCAGGATTGTGTGGACCACAACGTTGATGTATTAACAATAGGGCAATATATGCAGCCTACTAAAATGCACCACCCGGTGGTGGAGTGGGTACACCCCGACCAGTTTGCAGAGTACAAGGAAATAGGAGAAACACTTGGTCTTGAACATGTGGAAAGCGGGCCGCTGGTTCGTTCTTCGTATCATGCTGAACGCCACGTGTAAAAAATTTCCTGCATTTTCGATTGCGTGGAAACGATTTCTTATAATCCATAATTAAAACCCGGTTAACCGGAAACGCTTCCCATGGATTCACTTCTTATTGTTTTTATTCTTTGCTATCTGATAGGATCGATCCCAAGCTCATTGTGGATGGGTAAACTCTTCTATAAGATAGATATCCGAAATTATGGCAGCGGAAATGCGGGAGCTACGAATACATTCAGGATTCTTGGCTGGAAAGCGGGAGCCACAGTGCTGTTAATAGATTTTGGAAAAGGGTTACTATGTACAGCTGTAGTAAGCCAGCTGGCCTATAGTATTGGCGGCGGACCCATTTCATTCCATCCGAACTGGGAAATCGATTCCATGCTTGTAATTCTCTCCGGTATGGCGGCCGTGATTGGCCACATGTTTCCGGTTTATGCAAAATTCAGCGGTGGCAAAGGTGCGGCCACAGCCTGTGGAATGCTTTATGGCATAGAGCCGGTTTCAATCAGCATTACACTTGCAATATTTTTGATTGTGATGATCGCAACCCGCTACGTTTCACTCGGATCTATCGCCGCGGCTGTGGTATATCCTGTTTCGCAACTGGTGCTTCGGTATGGATTAAACTGGGATATTGACGGGAGCATTATCATATTCAGCAGTGCTATTGCTTTGGGGATCATCATCAAACACAAAGGAAATATTGAACGGCTCTTTAAAGGTACCGAAAACCGGATAAAATCCTTTAAACCTTCCAAGGGAAGAATAAACGAAGAACACTCTACAGCGTGAAAAAGATCAGTATTATTGGAGGCGGAAGCTTTGGTACCGCGATATCAGTGGTTTTAGGTACGTCAGGATATCCGGTAACCATATGGGCCCGGGAGGCCGAAGTGGTAGATGGCATTAATCGAAACCATTTCAACCCTGCCTATATTAAAGATGTTGAACTACCCGAAAATATTGATGCCAGTCACAACCTGGATCATGCCCTTAAAGGGGCGGAAATGGTGGTTTTTGCGACCCCTTCTCATGCACTAAGGGAAGTCGCCAAAAAAACCAAACCGCATTTCAAAGGAGATGAAATTGTTGTCACTATTTCAAAAGGGATAGAAAAAGACAGCCTGATGACTCCAAGCCAGATTCTTGTGGATGTGCTTGAAGGCGCGGTTCTTGAAGATCAGATCGGGGTGCTTACCGGCCCCAGCCATGCGGAAGAGGTGAGCAAGTTTAAACCCACAACTGTTGTTGCGGCTGCCTATTCAAAACGCGCAGCCCGTATCATCCAGGAAACATTTATGACTCCCGCATTTCGCGTTTACCTGAACCACGATATCCTGGGCGTTGAAATTGGGGCTGCATTGAAAAATATTATGGCCATTGCCGCTGGTATTGTTGACGGGGCTGAACTCGGTGATAACGCAAAAGCCGCTTTAATTACCCGCGGACTGCATGAAATGAAACGAATGGGGACAAAGCTGGGGGCCTCACAGGATACATTTTCGGGGCTGACAGGGATGGGAGATCTTATTGTTACCTGTACCAGCCAGCACAGCAGGAATCGTTTTGTTGGCTACAACATCGGAAAGGGCAGGAAGCTGGATGAAATCATATCCGGGATGAATATGGTAGCCGAAGGAATAAAAACTGCACAATCTGTATGCCAGTGGTCACGTAGTAGTAATGTGGAAATGCCCATTACAGAAGCGATAAATAAAGTGTTGTTTGAAGACATGGACCCAAAAGACGCGGTTCATGAACTCATGACACGGAATGCCAAAGATGAAATTATTATTTAATGTGAGTTTCCCGGATGCCTTTGGCATGGGATAAAGATTTTTTTCTGTCATTCCGGCCTTGAGCCGGAATCTTCATGCACATTCAACGTCAGGAGATTCCGGGTTAAACCCGGAATGAAAATAACTGGATTCTAAACCTAATCACCCACTCACGAACATTAAACACCAACCCCTAAAACCTTCCATTCACAGCTTAAAATTTTACGGCGATCCCTTCATATTTACTTCAAATCCATTCCCGATTTTAAAATAAATTTATTTCGTGATGATACTGCCAAACGGAGAAATTGTAATTTCTGACATGAACCCGGCGGATCTCCGTCACCTGATTCAGACAGGGGAAGGAGCCTTCCTGGAGTTCAAAAAAACCATACCTTCTGCTGAAAAAATAGCAAAAGAAATTGCAGCTTTTGCAAATACCAATGGCGGAACAATCCTGATAGGGGTGGATGATAATAAAACCATAACAGGAATAAGTGCCTATTTTGAAGAAGAGTACCTGCTGATGAAAGCCGCACAACAATGGTGCGTGCCGGCAGTGCCTCTCAATATAGAACTGGTGCATTCCGGTCCTTATGATGTTATGGTGGTGCGTGTTCCTGAAGCTAAAAAAAAGCCGGTTTTCTTTAAGAATAAGAAGAAAAGGCTGGTATATGTACGGCGGAATGACGAAAGTGTGCTGGCGAGTGACGAACTTGCCGAAATACTAAAGCATAAGTATTCAGAAGAAGGGGTTACCTTCGAATATGGTAAAAATGAACAGATGCTGTTTCGTTACCTGAATGAATATGGAGAAATCAATGTTAAAAAATTCTCTCAGCTTATTAACGTAACCACCTTTCGTGCATCAAAAATTCTGGTTAACCTTGTAAGTGCCGGAGTATTAAAACTTTTTACCCGGCACAAAACCGATTATTATACATTTTCACAACCTGTGAAGTAAATACTTTTGATTTATGGCTCTTGCTGAAGAAAATTTAGATGATGTAATTTCCTCTTTAATTGATGAAGATCCGGAGGAAAAGACAAAAACAGACGCTGATCCCGATACCTTTACCGGTGACCCTGTATCGCTTACCGAACGTGCGGCCCGGCAGGTAAAAAAAATAAAAGAGAATGAAAACCTGGATGAAAATCTGTACCTGAGAGTTGCAGTTGAGGGGGGCGGCTGTTCTGGTTTAAGCTATAAGCTTGGATTTGATGTAAGAACAGAAGAAGATGAAATTGTTCAAAGCCAGGGAATGGATATTGTTGTGGATCCCAAACACATGATGTACCTGAACGGTATCGAAATTGATTATCCCGATGGCCTGGATGCCAGGGGATTTACATTCGACAATCCCAATGCAAGTGAATCCTGCGGGTGCGGCTCCTCGTTTGCTATATAGTTTTTTTAAGTGATTCCGGAAGAGGAGTTGTATGTAAAGGAGAGAGAAAGAGATTTTTTTCATCCTATATTAAATTGCAACCCTTTCTTTTCCATATTTCTGACGGCTGAAAGCTGATAGCTAATAGCTGATGTCTGTCAGCCAATTATCATTCACCTCTTAAACTCCTGATCAGAACTTCGCTTACCCGCTCTCCAGAATTTCCTTCTTATCACTCTCGTCAACATTTTCGCTGTACCGGCCTGTAATCAGCCGGACCCCTCTTTTAAAAGTGAAGTAATACCAGGTCCATTCGGCAAATACCCGAAACCTGTTTCGAAAGCCAATCAAAAAGAAAATGTGAATAAACGACCAGGCCAGCCAGGCAAAAACTCCGCTTAATTTAAATCCCCTGATGTCGGCCACTGCTTTTGCCCTGCCAATAGTAGCCATTTTGCCTTTATCTCTGTACCGGAAAGGTGCAGCTGTTTCCCCTTTTTCTCTTTTTTTGATGAGGTTACCAGCATACCGGCCCTGCTGGATAGCAACGGGAGCCAGCGGCGGCAGTGGATCATTATCTTTACCAACAAAATGAGCCGCATCTCCGATAACAAATATATGATCATGCCCCGGAACGGTAAGATCAGGGTTTACTTTCACGCGCCCCATTTTGTCGTATTCTGATTGAAGAGTTTTCACCAGCGGATGAGTATTTACACCTGCTGCCCATACAATATTATGACTTTCAATAAAGTGATCACCCATTGCCACACCTTTCTTCTGGATATCAGTTACAGGGTGATCCGTTAGTACCGAAACCCCCAGTTTTTCGAGGTCTGTTTTTGCTTTTTCAGCCAGCCTGTCGGGGTAACCCAGCAGGATTCGCGGCGCGGCTTCAATCAGGTAAATCCGGGTTTCATCCGCAGAGATATTCTTATAATCCATCATCAGGCCCTTCTTCGTGATCTCTGCAATTGCCCCCGCCATTTCAACCCCGGTAGGCCCGCCACCGATAATGGCAAAAACCAGGTAAGGAACCCGTGTTTTTGGATCTTTGGTCTGGTCCGCTTTTTCCAGTGAAACCAGGATTTTTTCGCGTATGCTTAGTGCATTATCAATGGTTTTAAGGGCGGGCGCGTGCTGCGGCCACTCCTCATTCCCGAAATAGTTATAAACAGTTCCGGGAGCGGCTACCAGGTAATCAAAAGATATAGTTTCGCCGGATCTGAGCTGCACAACATTTTTTTCTTTATCGATGGCGGTAACCTCTCCCAAAAGAGTCCGGATATTTTTGCTTTTGCTGAATATACTCCGGATAGGCATCGCGATATCACCCGGAGAGAGAGCGGCTGTTGCCACCTGGTAAAGAAGCGGCTGGAACAGGTGGTGGTTCTTTTTGTCAATAATCGTAACCTCAAAATCGCTTTTGGCAAGAACTTTGGCAGCCGAAATTCCTCCGAAGCCCCCTCCGATAATAACAACTTCTTTTTGTTGGCTCATAATGTCATATTGGTTGATATGAGTTTTGGATAAGAATTTGGGATTGTAAGTCCCCCTTATAAAAGGGGGATTAGGGGGATGTTTATTCAGATATAAAAAATTTGATAAACACCCCTCTCAATCTCCCCTTGATAGGGGAGACTTTTTCTTACCTATAAATCTAATTCTTTTATTACGGACTCACGTTAATCAATTCAATTTTGCACGTGCCATTTCAGCAATAACACCGATTTCCTGTTCGGAAACCATTAGTTTGTTACCGCAGTAATGGCACACAATTTCCTGGCTTTCTCCTTTCATATCTTTCAGGTCTTCGTAACTCAGCATGGAAAGAGCATTTTTAAAACGGTCGGGCGTACATCGGCAGAAGAAATGGACAGGCTGACGGTCCAGTTCTTTAACCGTAAACGGCCTGGCAGCTCTCTCCATCACCGAATCGATATATTCACCCTGCTGGAAAAGATCGCTGATGGCCGGAAACGAAAGTAAATTTTCCTGCAGGACTTCCATGGACGACTCATCCGCTTCGGGCAGACGCTGGATCAGAAGACCGCCTGCCTGCCGGATATCGCCGTTATCTTTTATGCTTACATCCAGTAAAACAGCAGAAAGAACCTGCTCGGATTGTGCCATGTAATGAGCTACGTCTGCGATAACATCACCGCTTGCCAGCTCAATGGTACTGGTTCTCGGTTCCGCTTCATTGTAAAGGGTTTTGGAGACCGTTAAAAGCCCCGCACCAAGGCCGTCACCGATCGTGGTATAGTCACTGCTATAATCAAGTTCAGCGGCCGGATTTTGGGAATATCCGCGGATTTCTCCTGCACGGTTTGCTTCGGCAACGAGCATGCCCACAGGACCGCTGCCTTCCAGCTTCAGCCGTATTCTTTCTTCACCTTTGAGCTCGGAAGCAAGCAGCATGGAGGCTGTAAGCGTACGCCCCAGCAGCACACTGTTTAACAGGGAAAGCCCGTGGTTGTATTTTGCAGTCTGAACAACGTCTGTTGTTTTTACTACGCTGATCTTAAACTGACCGTCTTTATCAATTCCTTTAATCAGGCGGTCTTTAAACTGGAAACGTTCTTTGAGAGACATGAACAAATAAATTTTTAATTCCTAAAAGTAGTCTGGTGTATTTAACAAAAGTATACACCGCAATCGTTGCAAATTACGGAGAATCCTGCTTTGCTGAAAGGAGCAGAAAGAGAGACCAGCAGTATAAAGAGACAGTTTCGAATACTGCACTTCATGAACCGTTTTTATAAAAAAAAGCCCCGATAAGGTCATTATCGGGGCAGTTGAATAGTCAGGGCATTGTTTTGTTATGTTAGGTAGACTACGATCGGTCGCGTAAATATATTTCACCTTTCCGCCTGGAAAAGTGGCTCTTTGATGTATAAATGGTATCCAGTTTTCCTATCTGTTTGATGCGTTCTTCTGCCAGTATATTCGAAGCGGTAATCGTTGGGATATGATGCTCATCCGCGTAATTGAGGATATCAAGAACCGTATCATAAATCCGGGACGTTTTTTCCGCGGCAAGCTCTTCATTATATCCCTCCATTTCACTGGCGATATTGATAATTCCCCCGGCATTGATGACATAATCAGGCGCGAATAAGATCTCTTTTTCACGCAGAAGCTCCCCGTGTCTTTCTTCATCCTCAAGAATATTATTTGCCGCGCCGGCTATTACATCACAGGTAAGATGTTCAATCGTTTGATCGTTTATCACTCCGCCAAGTGCACAGGGGCAGAAAATATCCATGTCAACAGTGTAAATATCATCAGGAGATAGAACTTCTGCGCCGGTTTCCCTGGATAAAGCGCGGGCTTTCTCTTCATAGATATCCGTTACAAAAAGTTTTGCGCCTTCATTGCGTAAATGCCGCGCCAGGCTCGAAGCTACATGGCCGGCACCCTGTATCCCAATTCTTTTTCCTTCAAGTGAATCACTGCCATACGCTCGTTTTGCGGCGGCTTTTATACCCATATAAACTCCATAGGCGGTCATAGGGGAAGGATTGCCGCTGCCGCCAAGCGCTTTGGGAATGCCGGTTACATATTTAGTTTCGGAGAAAATCCACTCCATTTCCCTTTCAGTCATTCCCACATCTTCTGCGGTTATATAACGCCCCGCCAGTCCGTCAATAAAACGGCCAAACGCCCGGAACATCGGCTCGGTTTTATCCGTGTGGGGATCGCCGATAATAACCGCTTTTCCGCCTCCGAGATTCAGACCCGATATGGCGGCTTTATAAGTCATCCCCCTGGAAAGCCTCAGTACATCTTTTATGGCATCTTTTTCAGAGGCGTAGTTCCACATTCGCGTTCCGCCAAGTGCCGGCCCCAGCGTGGTGTTATGAATGGCAATAATGGCTTTTAAACCTGCCTCAGGGCGGGAGCAGAATACAATTTGTTCATGCTCCATATTGGCAAGGTCGCCAAACAATTCAAAATCTTCATTTATTTCTTTTTCTTCCTCAAGAAGCGTCGCTGAGTCGTTCATTTTCACTAAAAAACCAGGTTTTAACATTCATGTATGGAAACGCTTCCAAAGCTACTGAATTGTGTGGAGAATTGGTAGTCTTTTCCGCGGATATATTCTGATCCTGTTACCTTAGAAAGTTCAAACTAATTACCATTTTCTCCTCCTCTTTTTATATAATAACGCAGGAGAAAATTTTTATAAAAAGGTAAATACCTGTAAAACAACGCCATTGTGCGGTTTGGTGTGATGAAGTGATACTCTCATACCTGTTTAATGAAAACAAAACAGAAGATAAAACATGTCATTCCGATGGGTATATTCCACGCCCGAAAGGGCAGATTCTGTCCGCCTGATGATGCGGCAGCTCAACATCTCCGAAGAAATTGCCACACTGCTTGCTCTTCGCGGCATTAGCACATACGAAGAAGCGAAATCGTTTTTCAGGGCAGAAAAAGAACAGCTGCACGATCCTTTTTTAATGAAGGATATGGAAGCGGGGGCAGACCGGCTCTCTTCCGCTATCCGGAATCGCGACAGAGTTATAATTTATGGTGATTATGATGTCGATGGCACAACAGCCACAAGTATTTTATATCTATTTCTGAAAAGTTTTGGCCTGCAGGTACATTATTACATTCCGCACAGATTTAAAGAGGGATATGGCATTAATCCCGATGGCATTGAATTCGCGATTCAAAAAAAGGCTGACCTGATCGTATCGGTTGATTGCGGCATTACGGCCATAGAGGAGGCGAAATATGCGAAAGAAAAAGGTGTGGACCTGATTATCTGCGATCACCACAATGTGGGAGATGCCATTCCTGATGCGGTTGCTGTTCTGGATCCCAAACGTCCCGACTGCTCTTATCCCTTTGACGGCCTTTCCGGAGCCGGTGTAGGGTTCAAGCTTGTCCAGGGAACCATCAAAAAACTGGGCCTGACTACAACCATAGCTTTCCAGTTTCTGGATCTTGTAGCTATTTCTATTGCTTCGGATATCGTGCCTATTGTGGATGAAAACCGGGCACTGATGCAGCGGGGCCTGGCGATGATTAACACCCGGCCACGGACAGGAATCAAAGCACTCCTCGACCAGATTAAGATTCCGCCGGGATCGGTACGAACATCCAGTATTGTTTTTTCAATCGGGCCCAGAATCAACGCGGCAGGCAGAATGGGCGATGCAGCCGCGGCTGTAGAATTAATGATTGCCGAAGATGCAAATGAAGCCGCAAAACGGGCAGAACAGCTGGAGGGGATCAATATAAAGCGAAGAAGCACCGACAGCCTTACCATGGAGCAGGCGGTTGAGATGATCGAAAATGAATTTAATATGGATGAAATTTCCTCCATGGTTCTTCATCACCCCGACTGGCACCTGGGGGTGATCGGGATCGTGGCATCGCGCCTGGTGGACGCCTACTACCGGCCGGCTATTATGCTCAGCACTGTGGACGGTAAAATAAAAGGATCGGCACGCTCTGTAAAAGGCTTTAACATCTACAATGCCCTGAAAAAATGTGAAGACCTGCTGGAGCAGTTTGGCGGACACGAGTTCGCCGCGGGCCTGACTATGGAAGAGAAGAACCTCCAGGAATTTCGCCGCAGGATGAATGAAATAGCGTACACGAACCTGTCTGAAAATGATTTCAAACCCGAACTGGAGATAGACTATGAACTGGATCTGGAAAATGTGGACCTGAAATTTTGGAAAGTTTTGAGCCAGTTTGAACCCTTCGGGCCTGGAAATATGCGGCCTGTTTTCGTTTCGCGAAATGTATGTATTGAAAACGGCCCGACAATCGTTGGTAAGGGAGGACATCTGAAAATGAAAGTGCGCCAGAATGGCTCGCCCGTTTTTGATGTTATTGGTTTTAACATGCATAAATATGAACCTCTTCTCCGGAATTGTGATAAAGACAAAGTTGATATTGCATACGTTCTGGAAGAGAATAACTGGAACGGCCGGCGAAGCCTGCAGATGAGATTAAAAGATATCCGGATTGAAGAAAACAATCTGTAAAAATACCGCCAAAAAAAGAGAATCTGCTTTGTGTAAAGATGGAAAAGCCCTTATATTTGGCGTCTTCACGTGAGGGACTGTAGCTCAGTCGGTAGAGCAACGGACTGAAAATCCGTGTGTCGGCGGTTCGATTCCGCCCGGTCCCACACACTAAACCCCATGTCTTATTAAGGCTTGGGGTTTTTTTTATGTCCGGGTGTTAATAGAATCGAACCGGCGGTTCCCCCAAAGGGATGGCTTTGCCGGTTTCCGCCCGGTCCCATACACAAGTAAAGTTCTGTAAGACAATCCTGGGGTAACCGAGTATCATTTATCTCCCTTCCTGCAGTCATAAATGAAGTTGTTTACTTACCATTGGTAAACACTTTTTATCATTAGCCATCAATATTGATGTAATTAATTACATTCAATTTCCTTTCCTTTCTCATTTTCTTTACTATCTACACACTACCTAATCAACTATTTAGCTTTTATTCGGGAACCAGCTCCATTTGCCTATGACAAAGGAAACGTTACAGGATTTAGAAAAAAGGCTCTGGCAAGCCGCCGATAACTTACGCGCCAATTCCAACCTTAGTTCTCACGAATATTCCACTCCGGTTCTCGGCCTTATTTTTCTGCGCTATGCCTGGCACCGGTTTCAGCCGGTGCATGAGGAGCTGCAGGAAAACAGCAGCAGCCGGGTAACCATCGGGCCGGACCACTACAAAGCAAAAGGTGCTATCTACCTGCCGGAGCATGCCCGGTATAATTACTTGCTGGAGCTTCCGGAGAAAGAGGATATCGGTCAGAAGATTAATGAGGCGATGGAGGCGATTGAAAAGGAGAACCCCGAGCTGAAGGATGTGCTGCCACGGCAGTACAAGAAGTTCGGGGATCAGATCCTGAAAGACCTGCTGAAAGGCTTCTCTAAAATGGGAGACGGGCTGCGCGGAGATGTATTCGGGCAGATCTATGAATACTTCCTCGGCAAATTTGCGATGAGTGAGGGGCAGAAGGGCGGGGAGTTTTTTACGCCTACCTCCATTGTAAAACTGATTGTGGAGATCCTGGAACCATTCAGCGGCAAAATTCTGGACCCGGCCTGCGGTTCGGGCGGTATGTTTGTGCAGAGTGCCAAATTCCGGGACCGGCATCTAAACGGTGACAGTCAGATTCTTTCCATCTACGGACAGGAGAAGGTGGAGAATAACGTTCGCCTCTGTAAAATGAACCTGGCCGTTCACGGGCTGGAGGGAGATATCCGCTCGGGGAACACCTATTATGAAAACATCCACGATGTAGTGAACAAGTTTGATTATGTAATGGCTAATCCGCCATTTAATGTGAGCGGTGTGGATAAAGAAGCGATAGAGGGCGACCGGCGCTACCCGCTGGGCATACCGAATACGGATAATGCCAACTACCTCTGGATACAGGAGTTTTACAGTGCATTGAATGCCGATGGACGCGCCGGCTTTGTAATGGCCAACTCCGCCGCCGATGCCCGCCACAGCGAACTGGAGATCCGGAAGAAACTGATTGAAGATGGTGTGGTGGATGTAATCATCTCCATCGGCTCCAACTTCTTCTACACGGTGACGCTGCCTTGTACGCTCTGGTTTTTTGATAAAGGAAAGATAGATACCGATCGTGAAAACAAGGTGCTGTTTGTGGATGCCCGCAACATCCACCGGCAGATTGACCGCGCCCACCGTAATTTTACTCCCGAACAGATCGACTTCCTGGCGGGGATTGTGCGACGGTACCGGGGTGAAGTGATGGAAGATACCTTGCCCATGGCCGCCGAACCAGATGTGGAGTACGGCTCAAATGGAACCTCCGTCACCCAGCCGGAAAACATGAACGAACTCTTTCAAAACGGGGAGTACGAAGACATCCCCGGGCTTTGCAAAGTGGCTACTATGGAAGAGATTGAGGCACAGGGCTGGAGCCTGAATCCCGGCCGCTATGTGGGCGTGGCCGAGCGGGAAGAAGATGATGTGGATTTTAAAGTGAGGTTAGAAGAATTCTATGAAGAGCTTGAATTATTGAATGCGGAAGCGTCGAATTTGGAGAGTCAGATTTCAGAAAATATCCAGAACATTCTCAAATGATGATTAAAGAAAAAAACAAAGTTAGGCTTGGGGAGTTTGCAGAAGTTATTTCTGGCTATGCTTTTAAGAGTAAGAAATTTCAGGAATCGGGTGTTCCTATTATCAAAATCAAGAATATCAGAGTAGGTGATATTGATCTTAATGATGTACAATTTGTCGATGAAAACTATTTAGAACTTGATGCAAAGTATCATGTCAATTCAGGAGATATTCTTATTTCATTGACTGGTTCTCATTTAACACAACCAAATTCAGTCGTTGGTAGGGTGGCAAAATATTCTGGACCCAAAGCTTTGTTAAATCAAAGAGCTGGAAAAATTACTATCAGTGATAGTGATATTGGAGATAAAGATTTCATCTACTACACTTTGAGCAGTGAAGATTATAAAAGGAAGTTAGCTCTTTTTGCATCAGGTGCGGCAAGTCAAGCAAACATAAGTCCGTCTCAGGTTAAAAGTGTTGAATTGGATCTGCCAGATCTTCCCACCCAACAAAAAATCGCCTCCATCCTCTCTGCCTTTGACGACCTGATTGAAAACAACACCCGGCGTATTGCGATCCTTGAGCAGATGACCCGGCTCATCTACTGCGAATGGTTTGTGCACTACCGCTACCCCGGCCACGAAAAGGATAAGATGGTGGATTTGGGTACGGAGTTTGGGGAAGCGCCGGAGGGGTGGGAGGTTAAAGAGATTGATGAAATAGTAAAAAGACTTTCTAAAGGAAAAATTTATCGGAAAAAAAATGTTGATGATTCAGGTAGAGTGATTGTTATTGATCAATCAACAGATGAGTACTTGGGATTCCATAACAATGAACCCGATTTTCTTGCAAGTTTTGAAAGACCGCATATTATTTTTGGTGATCACACATGTAAGACACAGCTATTAACTCGTCCATTTTCTCTCGGTCCAAATGTAGTTCCATTCATTTCAGAAAATGATAAACTTTCAATTTACTATCTCTATTGGCTTGTTGAAGGACTTATTGATAGCCGGGAATATAAAAGGCATTGGTCGTCATTTAAGGTGAAAAAAATACCTGTAGCACCAATTAATATAACATCAGAGTTTGAGGACAAAGTCGCTTCAATTTATAATCAGATTGAACTACTTAACGAAAGAAATAGAAAACTAAAACAAACCAGAGATTTGCTTTTGCCGAGGTTGATTTCGGGAAAGGTGGGAGTTTAATGATTGACAGAAAGTTATGGTAACTCTACATGATTTAGAAGGATGGTTGACTCACCGAAAAGAGTCAAGAAATCTTGAGTTTAAAGAAGCAAAAGCTCAGTACGACTACAAAAAATTAAATAAATACTGTGTGGCTATCGCAAATGAAGGCGGTGGATTTTTAGTATTGGGCGTTTCGGATAAAATGCCAAGAAAGGTTGTGGGAACAAGTGCATTTAAAGACATTAGCAAAATAAATTCTCAATTATACAATTCACTTGGCTTCAGGGTAAGCGTACTTGAATTCAATCACAGAGATGGAAGAGTTATAGTTTTTGATATTCCACCACGGCCCAATGGTTCGGCGTATCATTTCAACGGAGCATATTATATGAGGTCAGGACAAGAACTTACTGCAATGTCTCCCGAGCATCTAAAAAGGATCTTTAATGAAGACAAGGAAAACTGGTTGCTTAAAGAAGCAAAGAAAAGATTAGCTACATCTGAAGTTATTCAATTACTGGATATTCAAAGCTACTTTGATTTATTAGAACAACCAATACCATCAAATCATAATGCCATTATTGAAAAATTTCGAAACAAGAAGATGGTCGTAGATGACAGTTCGAGTTTATCAATTACCAACTTGGGAGCACTGTTGTTTGCAAAAGATCTAAATCAATTTGATCCATTATACAGAAAGGCTCCGCGGGTTATTGTATACAAAGGTAAGAATAGAGTGCAGACGGAACGTGATCAGCAAGGCGCAAAGGGATATGTTTCTGGGTTTGAAGGGTTGGTTAGCTTTATACAATCACAAACACCTGAGAACGAAGTCATTGAAAAAGCCCTCCGCAAAAGTACAAAAATGTATCCTGAAATAGCTATTAGAGAGCTGGTGGCTAATGCTTTAATACATCAGGATTTTCTTGAAAGTGGAACAAATGTCAAAATTGAAGTTTTTGAAGATCGTATTGAATTCACAAATCCTGGCAAGCCTTTGATTCCCATTGAGCGATTTGTAGATGAGAACAAAACTCGAAATGAGGAATTGGCAGATATTATGAGAATGCTGGGTATTTGTGAAGAGAAAAGCAGTGGGATTGATAAGGTTGTATTTGAAACAGAATTTAACCAATTACCGGCACCGGATTTTGAAGAGAAACATAACCATACTACGGTAACTTTATATTCTCATAAAGATTTTGAGGATATGGATGGTAATGACAAAATACGTGCATGTTACCTTCATTGTTGCCTGAGGTATGTTAGTAATGAAAAGATGACTAACTCTTCTCTCAGGGAGCGGTTTGGATTGGGGGAACGAAAATCTAATACAGCCTCACAAATTATTCAATCAACTATGGAGGTAGGATTGATAAAACTAGATGATCTATCAAATACTTCAAAAAGATATGCAAAGTACATTCCTATTTGGGCGTAACCCTTTTTCATCGCTAATTGATTTTTAATCTTAATAACATTTTAAGTATTTGTTAATAATTAACTTGTTTATTTCATTGCAAATGTAAGTTATCCACAATTTCACCATGTTATCCACATTCAAGGCTTTTTAAGGGTAGCGTGGGGCTTTGGAAAAGATTGTACTGAAAATCAAGAAATCAACTGCTCAACCAACTGATGTATCTTTGTCCCGGGGCAATCAGGAAAAAGCGCTTCCAAATCATTGTCCAGTTTTGGAGCTTCTTCAAGAGCATTGTGTATCCATTCAAAGTATGTGGCATCGTAATTACCGCCATCGGCGTGTTTCAATTGTGCTGTTAAAAACTCTTTTGTGTCTCCACAGCTTGTATTTGCTTCAAGTTTAAGCTCGTCAACTTTTCTGAAGTGAAGAAGCAGCCAGAGTTCAAAGCAGGGATTACTCAGTGCGATCTGGTAGTCCTGATCTCTGCACAATTGTATCAATTCATAAAGATGTTCGTCCGGCCAGCGGTCTTTATCAATCACCAGCCAGAACTGGTCACCCACCCCAAACTGGTATTCTCTGGCATATTCATGTAACCGCCCCAAAACATCCGAGGGTGAGGATTTGCCGTCAATCGCGGGAATAACCTGTACCTGGATTTTCTTATTCTCTTTAAATCCATTCATGGTGAAATAACGGGGTTCAGTTTTCTCACCTTCCGTTGCGATAATGATCAGGTTTGTATCACGCACATGAGTCTCAGAGCGGTCCAGAGGACGAGGTTTTCTGTAAGAATGCGCCATTCCCGCAAACGTTTAATTTGGATACAGGAATGAAGGGTTAATTTTAGGCACAGCCCCAAAACGGCCATGCAGGTACGCTTTGTCCAGTTTTAAATCTTTCCGGACACTCATGTCGGTCAGAGGGTATAGTGTAGACGCTCCATTTTCAAGATCTTTTTCAATAAACCAGATTTCATCCCGGCGCAGCAACTCCTGGTCCATAATCTGTGTATTATGGGTGGTGAAGATCAGCTGGCTGCGGTTGTTTTCATACAGCTTGAAGAAATGCTCAAGAAAAACACGTACCAGGTCAGGATGCAGGCGCCTGTCCAGTTCATCAACGATATATACACGGTCTACAGCCTGGGTACCATAGAGCAAAGGCAGCAGGTTCAGGTATCGCCGTGTACCGGCAGATTCCTCTTTCAGTTCAAAAGAGACAAGATTGCCTTCGTCATCCTTGTGCATGGCCCGCAATCTTAATAACTGAGGCCCTTTTTCCACATCATTGTATATATAATACTTGTTTCCACCTCCTTTCAAATCGTCAAGAGATACTGCGGCACCTTCTTTTCGAATGTGTGAGGATATATATTCCCTTTCCCGGGCATCGAGATCAGGCAGGTGTTTATCGAAATCAAGATCAAAGGTTTCCGTGGCAATTTTCTCAATACCGGTACCCACATCTTTCAATATTCTGCCGAGAAAATCGGAGAATGATTCGTCGGAATGGGTTCGGATTTCAAGGAACCTGTAATCGACTGAAAGTGCAGGTATAATCTGAAGCTTGTCCGAAAAGAAACGGAATACATTTTTGATCTCAGAAATATTTTTTTCGAAAGCTTCTTTCAGGAACAGCTGGTTTACCCTTGTGGTTTGGGCAACAAATCCTAAAAGATCCCTTTTTGATTTTGTTTTGAAAATCTTTTTCCCAGGTTTTACAACTGCTTTACCATCACGGGAAAACCGTTCAAATATTAATTTATCCCCGGAATTCGTTCTTTCACTCAGCCACTCTTCAAGTATTTGATCAGTGGTAAGTACAAATCCATAATGATATACCTTGCTTGCAAATTCAAAGATAAATTCAAATCGTGATGGTTTATTCCGAAGTTTTTTGCTGAGCCGGAAATTATTCAGTGCAATAGGCATTTCGCCCACCGTACCATTCACAATGAGTTCACTGGCAAAAGAAATGGCATTGATTAAGTTGGTTTTACCCGAAGCATTAGCCCCGTAAAGTACGGTCGATTTTAAGAACCTGGTATTTCCTATGTAGCCTTCACAAACGTGATTTGAATGGTCACTGTAGCTTGCTGCAGCCAGGTTTAAAGTGGTTTCGTCCCGGAAGCTTTTGTAATTATCTACTATAAATTGGTAAAGCATAATCGTGATATTTTCTCAATTAACACCCCAACTATATAGATTGGTTCCGCAAGTAACGAATAATTTGTGAAAATATCACAAAAAGTATGATAAAACTTCTGATCGTTTCTGTATTAATAACCTATGTGCAGGTAATTGCAAAGACACACTCTTGGTTTTCGCTGAACGCTCCATCACCGGTCTCCTCTCAAGAGGAGATCTCGGGGTAATCCCCTCTTGAGAGGGGACAGATTCAATCACGTGTAGTGATTGGATCAGGGGTGTGTTTAAGGGCGTTATTCCGAACTCAGAACCCTTTTGAACACATCCCTCGTTCGGCTTCCGCTCTCTCGCCTTTACTTTTCTCCTCTCGAGAGGAGATTTTATTGACATCAAACGGAAACCGTAGCATATTGACCGGTGATTAAATTAAAGAATCCTTATGTCATCGGGATACACAGAAGATAAACAGGTAGAACAGCCGGCCATCGACCTTTTCCAGCAGCTAAACTGGAAATCGTACAATGCCTATGATGAGGTATTGGGGGTGGACGTTGACTTAGGCCGGGAGACCACGGAAGAGGTAGTGCTGATCAACATTCTTCGGGAAAAGCTTCAGTCCTTTAATCCGGAGATCCCGGAGGAGCAGATTAAGGAGGCGATTAAAGAGATTACGCGGGACCGTTCATCGGTTCATCCCGTCAAAGCCAATCAGCAGGTGTATGAACTGATCCGCGACGGTGTGGATGTGGAATACCGGAATACCGAGGGAACGCAGGTTCAGCATACGGTGAAGGTCATCGACTGGCAAGACCCTGAGAAGAACGATTATCTGCTGGTCAGTCAGTTATGGGTCTCCGGCGAGATGCACCGGCGCCGGCCGGACCTGATCGGCTTTATCAATGGCATTCCCATGCTTCTCTTTGAGCTGAAGAAGCCCACCCGCCGACTTTACGAAGCCTACCACGAGAATCTCTCTGATTACAAGGATACCATTCCGCAGCTCTTTTGGTATAATCAGATCATTATTCTCTCCAACGGATCGGATACCAAAGTGGGCAGCATCACTGCACCGTGGGAACATTTCAACGAGTGGAAGAAGATTAGTGACGAAGAAGAGCCGGGCCTGGTCTCTCTGGAAACGGCTATTCGAGGCATTTGTGAGAAAAAACGATTGATGGATCTGCTGGAACATTATGTGCTGTTTAAAACATCCGGTGGTGAGTCTCAAAAACTGCTGGCAAAAAACCATCAATACCTGGGGGTAAATAATGCCATTCAGGCCGTGCGCCATATTGAAAAGAATAAAGGAAAGCTGGGTGTATTCTGGCATACACAGGGAAGTGGTAAGAGCTTTTCGATGGTGTTCTTCACCCGAAAGATCATGCGAGCACTGCCGGGTAACTGGAAGTTCGTGATTGTCACCGACCGCATAGATCTTGACGATCAGATCTACAAGAACTTTGCCTCTGTGGGTGCCGTTACCGAACCCGAAAAGACCGTCCGTGCCGACAGTAAGGAACAGCTTCAGCAGCTTCTTCGGGAAAATCACCGCTATGTGTTTAGCCTTATTTACAAATTCCACAGCCGGGACCATGAAGAGTTTCCGGTACTTAGTGAGGATGATGATATTATCGTGATCACCGATGAGGCGCACCGGACCCAGTATGATCTCCTCGCTATGAACATGCGCAAGGCTCTTCCCAACGCAGCGTTTATCGGGTTTACCGGTACGCCACTGATCAAAGGGGAAGATGAAAAAACCCGGGAGGTGTTCGGGGATTATGTGAGCGTGTATGACTTTAAGCAGTCTATTGAAGACGGAGCGACCGTACCCCTCTTTTATGAAAATCGTATTCCGGAACTGCAGCTCACCAACGAAAACCTGAATGAAGAGATGGCGGAAATATTGGACGATGCCAATCTCACCGAAAAACAGGAAGAGAAGCTGGAGCGGGAGTTCCGGCAGGAGTATCATTTGCTCACCCGTAATGATCGGCTGGAGACCATAGCTGAAGACCTCGTGGATCACTTTCTTAATCGCGGTTATATGGGCAAAGGGCTGTTCATTGCCGTGGATCGGTTTACGGCCATCAGGATGTATGACCTGGTTGAGAAGTACTGGCAGAAGAAATTACAAGAGTACAAAGAGGAACTAAAAACGGCTGTCGGTTCCCGGCGCAACCAGTTGCTGGAGAAAGTCCATTTTATGAACGAGACCGATATGGCTGTGATGATCTCTCAGTCACAAAATGAGATCCGGGACTTTGAGGCCAAAGGTCTGGACATCAAGAAGCACCGGCTGCGAATAGAGAAAGAACCGCTGGATGAGATGTTCAAGGACAATGAGAATTTGCTGCGCCTGGTGTTTGTCTGCGCGATGTGGATCACCGGCTTTGATGTACCCAGTTTGTCCACCCTCTACCTCGACAAACCGATGAAGAGCCATACCCTGATGCAGACCATCGCAAGGGCCAATCGCGTGTTTGAGGGTAAAAATAATGGCCTGATTGTGGATTATGTGGGGGTATTCCGCAACCTGCAAAAAGCACTGGCTATCTACGCCACCGGGAAAGAAGAGGGCGAAGGCGGCGAGTCACCGGTTCAGGACAAAGAGAAGCTGGTAGATCAGCTTGAAGAAGCGATTGCGGAAGCGAGACAGTTTTGTGAAGCACAGGGGGTAGACCTGGAGAAGATCATTCAGGCCAAAGGATTTGATCAGACCAGGTTTCAGGAAGAGTTTGCCAGGACGATTGTAGAATACCGGGAATTAAATGAATCTGTAGATGATGCTGTAGAAGAAGTGCTCATCAATGATGAAAAGAAGAAAGAGTTTAATAAACATGCGAGGGTGGTAAATAAACTCTACAAAGCAATACTACCCGATCCGGCCGCCTCGAAGTATCTGCCGGTGCGATCGGCACTCAAAGCCATTGCAGATAAAATAAAAATCCTGGAACCCTTTCAACCGGATGATATCTCCGAAGTGGAAGCAAAGATCGAAGAGAAGCTGGATGGCTCAATTGTCAGTGAGGGCTACAGCATCGATTATGATGCCGATCTGATTGATATCGGGAAGATCGATTTTGACAAACTGAAAGAACGCTTCAACAAGAAAAAACATAAGCGTATTGAGATCGAGAAGATCAAATCTACTCTGAAAGAACGCATTGAGCAGATGGTGGAGCAGAACCGGACCCGGATGGATTTTAAGGAGCGGTTCGAGGAGATGATCGAGAAGTACAATAATTACAGCATCAATGTGGACTTGCAGCTGGAAGAGCTGTTCGATTTGGCCAAAGACCTCAGCGAAGAGGGTGAACGGTCAGTCAAAGAAAATATGGATGAAGAAGAGCTGGCCATCTTTGATATCGTTACCCAGCGGGAGAAAATCGACCTGAAACCGGCCGAGCGAAAAAAGATCAAGGAAGGGGTGCATAAGCTCATCGAAAAGCTCAAGCAGGAGAAGCTGGTCCAGGACTGGAAAAAGCAACAGCGCTACATCTCCGATGTGAAAGTAACCATTGAGCAAGAGTTCGACAGCATCCTCCCCGAAGCCTACGACCGGCGTCTGTTCGCCTCAACGGTGAATGAGGTGTTTGATCATGTGTATCAGAGGTATTGAGATCTGCAAATTTCGATTAGCCTAAAATATTCCCAGACATAAGTTGCAGATTTGAATCCTGTCAGCTGCTATATTTTTAACTATCTGGAAAACCGGAGCAGCAAAAGGTGGATATTCTTCTCAAATTTTCTCATATACACATCTAATAAGAAGAAATAAGAATAAACAGAAGCAGGGGGAACAGATCCATGATCACTAAACATATTTTCGTTCTGGCAGCTATCCTGATTATAACAGGCTGTACAGATACGGAATCTGACAGCAGTTCCACCCGGTTGGAGGGTGACCGCCCCAATATTCTCTGGATCACCACAGAAGATCATGGCCCTCATATTGGCGCGTACGGTGATTCTTTTGCATATACACCGTTCATTGATGCTTTTGCGGAACGGGGCATGAGGTATGATATGGTATGGTCGAATGCCCCGGTTTGTGCCCCGGCGCGGACAGCCATCCTCACCGGGGTTTATCCCCCGAGTACCGGAAGTGAGCATATGCGCAGTGATGTAAACCTTCCCCCGTTTATGGACGGGTACCCGGTATTTTTGAGAGATGTGGGATATTATACCACCAACAACGGCAAGGAAGATTATAATGTGACGGGGCATCAGCCGGTGTGGGATGAATCCTCGGAAGATGCTCATTACAGGAACAGGCAAGATGGCCAGCCTTTTTTCGCCGTGTTTAATTTCACGGAAAGCCATGAGTACGCGCTCCGGAGTGACAGGGATACACCTCATCATGATCCGGATCGGGTACCTGTCCCTTCCTACCATCCTGATACACCCGAAGTGCGGCGCGACTGGGCCCGGTATTACCAGGGCATTTCCGAAATTGACCAGAAAGTGGGTGAAGTATTGAACGAGCTGGAAGAAGAGGGGCTTGCCGATGAGACGATTGTTTTCTTCTACGCGGATCACGGAAGCGGGATGCCGCGTCACAAACGCTGGCCTTATAATTCAGGCCTTCAGGTGCCCCTGATTGTACATGTCCCGGAAAAATACCGTCACCTGGCCCCTCAGGATTATGCACCCGGCAGCGCTACGAACGATCCTGTTGCATTTGTGGATCTTGCCCCGACACTTCTCAGCCTTACAGGACTTGAACCTCCTGACTGGATGCAGGGACGTGCCTTTATGGGAGAATATGCAGCGGAACCGGGTGATTACCTGCATGGGTTTCGCGGGCGGATGGATGAACGGATTGATATGGTTCGGTCGGTACGAAACGGGCGCTATGTGTATGTTCGTAATTACATGCCGCACAGGATATATGGCCAGTTCCTTCCCTACATGTTCCTGACGGAGACCACACGTGTATGGCAGGATTTATACAATGAAAATGAGCTTGAACCGCCAAAAACCTATTTCTGGGAGCCAAAACCGGCTGAAGAACTCTATGACCTGGAAAGTGATCCGGATGAAACGATGAATCTTGCAGACAGTAAATTACACCGGGAAGTGCTTGAGGAGTTAAGAGAAGCACATCGTGAACATGTAATGAAAACCCGTGATGCAGGTTTCCTGCCTGAGGCGGAAATGCATCGGAGAGCCGGCGGCGAGTCCATTTATGAGATGGCGCAGGATAGCAGCCGTTACCCTTTGGAGAAAATCTTCAACATAGCCAGTCTTGCGTCAAGCCGTGACCGGGAAGCTCTGCCGGAACTCCTGGATGCATTGGATGATGAAGACCCTGCCGTACGATACTGGGCGGTTACCGGTATCCGGGTTTTGGGTGAATATGCTTTCAGAGATGCCACCGGGCAGATCCGGAATGCACTGACAGATGAAAACCCCAGCGTGCAGGTTATGGCGGCTGAAGTGCTGGTCCGGTATGGAAATGATGATGATATTGAAGCCGCGGCAGGTAAACTTTTAGAGCTGGCGCCACCCGATAAAAATGGCGCATTTATTGGAATTGCGGCAATGAATGTGCTTGAGCGCCTTGATGAACATCATATTGAGAGAATCAGCCCTTTCATTAAAGAGATGCCCCTGAAGGATCCGAATGTACCGGAACGGCCGAATGAATATGTTGAAAGGCTGACAAAAATCCTGCTGGGGGAAGAACTTTATTAGATCTGTCACTTTATTAGATCTGTCACAAATACCGAAAGTAACCAGAAACCAACACCATCTCGTCAGGCACCCTTCTCTAACTCACAGAAATAGATTCCCCCTTCAGAGGGATATGTATTTTCATACGGCAGCCATGGCCGGGGGCAGAATCAATCTTTAATTTTCCGCCAAAGAGGTTCAGTCGTTCACGGATGTTTGTGAGTCCGAATGTTTCTTTGCTTTCAATTTCATCCGGGTCAAAACCTATTCCGTCATCAATGATTCTGATAATCATTTCATTTTCCGCAGATTCTATTTCAACCACGGCTTTATCCGTCTCAGCGTGTTTTACGATATTGAACAGGCATTCACGTACAATCTGCAGGAGCAGTACACGCAGGTCTTTGTCATGTATCAGGAAGTTTACATTTGGCTGTAATTCTGTTTGTAAATCATACATTTTATAGAATCTTTGGGCAATCCAGTCCAGCATTTCAGATAACTGCTGAGTCTTCAGGACAGACGGGTTAAGGCCTTCTGTGAGTTGTCTTGTTTTACCAATGGCAGTATCTGTCATGTTAATGATATCCGCCATATGTTCTGAAAGGCGGGCATTGGGTTCCATATCCTGGCTGACCAGTTTCAAATTCATTCTGATAGCCGTAAGAAGTTGCTGCAGGTCATCATGCAGTATATTGGAAATGCGCTTTCGCTCTTTTTGTTCACTTCCTGTCAGTCTTTTGGCAAGTTCATGTACCTGTTTGTTTCTCTCTTCTACACGGTTTTTGAGTGTATTTTTTGCTTCATTAACTTCCTGCATCGCCTTTTTACGTTCAGTGGCATCTTCTATAGCTAGCAGAATAAGTTTTATATGATCGATTTGCCGGGCATTCAGCAGCATAACCCGGGTACCTATATTTTCAAATTGATGCTCAATTTCATAATCATTTACCACATTATTTTCCGGCAGAACCTTTTCAAGAAGATTCCGAAGGTCGGGAATATCCCACTGATTGTTGCCCAGTTCAAATAAAATTTGACCTTCTGTTTCTTCCTTCTTCACCTTGAAAAGTTCGCAGAACGCCGAATTGGCCATTTTTATCCGAAAATCTTCATGAAGTACCAGAAAGCCTTCGCGTAACGTATGAAAAAGAAAATCAGCAAACTCTTTCTGCTCCCCGGCATCCCTTGCTATGTCTTCTAATTCGTTATTTCTCTTCTTCAGTGTCTCTACTTCAGATTTGTATTTCTTATTTACTGATTTTAATTCTCGATTCTGCTCGTGAAGGTCTTTCACGGATGACTCACCACTCATACGATTCTCTCTCTTAAAATATTTCAAAAAATTCACACCCTTAAGGTATTTTAAAACGCCCCATGTTTAAAATAAGTACCTGCTTAAGCATAAATGAAACTATAATTTAAAATTATGCAACCGGTATAGCAGGTGCTTTATCTGTAATGCAAAATTTTTACCTGTTTTACTTCCCGGGGCGGCCAGTGTTGACAGCTACTTTCGTTATGATGCAAAAAAGCGTCAGGCGGGATATTTGAACAACCTTTATCAAAACAAATAAATTTTTGTTCCGTAGTTATTATGATACTGCCAATTCATTACCAGTAAAAGCGTAAAATTACAAGAGAGAAAAATGAACCAAATTGAATCTGAACTGCACGAACTCGCGGGATATTTGTGGGAAAGAAAAAATGCTATTATAGAAAAATGGGAAAAAACTGCTAAGGAAAATGATCAAAAGTATTCTTCGCTGTTGGTTTTGTCGAAGAGTGAGTTTTATAACAATATTCCTGACTTTATTTTTCACCTGGGAAAACAGCTGCGAAATGAAGAAAATAAAATAAAAGAAATTTCTCAGGAACATGGTGCACATCGCTGGAAGGTGAACCTGGACTTGCGGGAGGTACTGGATGAGTGGGAATTACTCTACCAGGTACTGACGGATGAAATAAACAGGTCGGCGGAAAAAATCACTATCAGTTTGGATTCTCTGAATCAGGCTCACCAACAGGTCTCACGCACTGTTTTCCAGGGCATCAAAATAAGTATATATGAATACTACAAATCTCAGAAGCTTGAAACGCAGGCACAGGTTGTCGATTTGGAAGAAACACTGAAAGAACATTCTGAACAATCTGATTTGCAGGGGCATAACCTCCGGCAGGCTTCCCACGACCTGGGCGGTAGTGTGGCTTTAATTCAGATGAACCTGCACTTGTTAAAGAAAAAAAAATTACCGGACGATGCAGGTGAACTTGTTAAAAACCTTTCTTTGGCGGCAGAAAACCTGGTTAATATGTTTAAAAGTCTGCTGGACCTGTTTCGCCTGGAAGCGGGAGACGAGAAACTGGAAATAAATGATTTTGACGCTGCAGAATTACTGCAGGGGCTTCAGGAAAATATGCAGCCTCTGGCTGAAAAAAGGAATCTTGAAATAATTTCAAAAGGTGTTGACTCTTTGCCGGTCCGGGGTGATATGGTGAAAATAAGGCGGATTGCCCAAAACCTGGTTATGAATTCCCTGAAGTACACTGAGGAAGGTTGTGTGGAAATCAGCTGGAGCCGTAAAAAAGAAAATCACTGGGAGCTTTGTATCAGGGATACCGGCCCCGGCTTTCATGCCACTCATGCTGCTCCCTTTACCAAATCAGGTAAAAAAAGAACAGTTCAGGATAAAGCAGAACCGGCTGCAAATAAACCGGACGAAATACATATGCATAGTGAAGGTATAGGCTTATCTATTGTCCGCCGTTTGTGTGAATTGCTTGAGGCGGTCGTGGTAATGGAATCTGAAGAAGGTAAAGGAACACAATTCCGGATTATTTTTCCGGCAGATTATCCCAAAGCGCATCCTTCCGGCTGACAGTTTTTATTAGGAAAATAAATTTGCATGATGGCGCCTTTCGTAGAAATTCTGACAAAAGAAATCCTAAAAAACATGTAATTTCAATTACTTAAGTAGCTAATAAATAATTTTTTTGCCCATATTTTATATATTAGAATTTTTTAATACTTTATGTGTGAGGCTTTAACCCATGAAAAACAATCAAAAAAATACAGGCAGGGTACTAATTGTAGAAGATGATACGCTTCTATCCATGGTAGAGGAGCGCCTGATTGTAAGACTTGGCTATAAAGTAGTAGGAAAAGCCACAACCGGGAAAGAAGCTATTGATAAGGTAAAATCCCTGCAACCTGATATAATTATCATGGATCTTTCTTTGAAAGGTTCAATGGATGGTATTGAAACCATGGATGAAATCAGCACATTTTCTGATGTCCCGGTGATTTATCTCTCAGGCAGTACTGATAAGCATGATAAAGAGCGGGCAAAAAAAACGAACGCGGTTGATTTCCTTATGAAGCCGGTTTCGGCTTCCGAAATGGTTCTTCCCCTGAAAAAAGCAATGAACAGAGTTCGGGAACAGGAAAAAATACTTAGCCAGGCAGGGTAACCACAATTTTACCGGTCTGCATTCCTTTAAGCATAAAAGAAATTTCTCCGGGTAAATTTTCAGGTTTCACTTCCCGGTACATCCTGTTAAACGAGTTGAGTTTCCAGCTCGTTGAAAGCAACTCCCAAATCATCTTCCGGTCTTCCATCAGGCATATTCCGGAATCGATTCCCATCAGGCTAACTCCACGCAGTATAAACGGGTAAACAGAGGTGTGCAGTTCATGTCCCAGTATGTTCCCGCAGCAGGAAACAACGCCATTGTGTTTTATTTGCCGGAGAATAGAATCCAGAAAACTACCGCCAACTGTATCTACGGCTGCAATCCATTTTGCCGGAAGAAGGGGCCGGTCGGCCGGTCCGGTAACATCCTGGCGGGGAATAACCTGTGAAGCTCCCAGTTCACGTAAAAAATCATGCTTATCTGTCTTCCCGGTAGCCGCTGTTACAGAATATCCAAGCCGGGCAAGAAGAGCGACGGCAAAAGAACCAACAGCGCCTGTTGCTCCGGAAACCAATACATTGCCCGCAGAAGGTTTAATGCCCTGATCCGCTATTTTTTTTACCCCGTATGCTGCTGTAAAACCTGAGGTGCCTGTTATCATGCTTTCTTTCAGGGTAAGGCCATCCGGTAACGGTACAATCCAGTCTCCCGGTACGGAAATATACTCCCCGAAACCCCCTGGTGTGTTCATACCCAGATCGTAACTGGTAACAATGACTTCCTCACCGGCGGAAAACCGGTGATCCCGGCTGTATTCGACAATACCGGCGGCATCAATACCGGGTGTATGAGGATATGTTTTGGTTACCCCCCGGTTGCCTGTCGCGGAAAGGGCGTCTTTATAATTCAGTGAGGAATACAGAACACGGATCAGTACATCATGATCGGGGAGATCATCGGTAGAAAGCTGTTTCATTTCCAGCAGGATATCTCCTGAACTGTCTTCTGAAGCTACCAGTGTTTTGTATTGGATGGAAGGACGCATGATATTACTACCTTTCGTGAGTTTGAATAATAAATATACCTGAGTTAAAATTCCCTATAGTTGATAACGATGTGAATTAGATTCTCCCCTTGAGGGGAGTACGGCTTTAGCCGGGAGGGGTGTTGCCTTACCCCTGTGTGATTATATATTCATACCAGCATGGGATTTCGGGCATTTTATGAGTCATGTTTCCGAATGGGTTACCTACGCTATTTCATAAAAAGTTTATTCAAAAGCGAAATTTTTGAATCGTAGGGAGGGTACCGGACTGAGGGGTCCGGCCAGGTTTTCCGGCGCATTACCGCGTGCGGACGTGTGAAGGCTTCAAAACTGTATTTCCCGTGATACTGCCCTATACCGCTGTTTCCGGTGCCGCCAAAGGGAATATTCGGATTGGCAATATGCATGATTACATCATTGATGCAGGTTCCCCCATGAGGAATCTGTGTGATGGTATTTTCTATAAAAGAATCATCCCGGCTGAATATATAAAGAGCAAGCGGGGACGGTTTGTACCGCAAAAGAGATGCAGGTTCTTTATCACCGGAATAGGTGACAACAGGCAGTACCGGGCCGAAAATTTCTTCCTGCATAACTGGATGCTCCCAGCCAACACCGTCAACTATTGTGGGTTCAATGTATTTTTCGCCGGCATCTGTTTCTCCTCCGGTAATAATATGGGTGCCTTCCAGAAGTTTCAGAACACGCTGATAATGATGTTGGTTAATGATTCTTCCGTAGTCAGGTGAGGTTTTAGGATTCTTTCCGTAAAGTTCTTCTACAGCCGATTTTGCATGCTCAATAAATTCATCTTTTCGCTCCTCGTGAACCAGTACAAAATCGGGTGAAATACAGATTTGCCCCGCGTTCAGGCATTTACCCCACATAATTCGTTTGGCAGAGCTCTGTATATCAGCGTCTTTATGAACAATAGCCGGAGATTTTCCTCCAAGCTCCAGGGTAACCGGGATGAGTTGCCTGGCGGCTTTGCCCATTACAATTTTGCCCACGCGGGAGCTGCCTGTGAAAAAGATTTTATTAAAGGGAAGATCCAAAAGCGTCTGGCTGATTTCCACCCCTCCTTCAATGATAGAAATGTAGTCCGGCTCAAAGGTATCGCCTATTAACCTGGTGAGGGTTGAAGATGTTGCGGCGGCAAGTTCAGAAGGTTTTAAGACCATACAGTTACCGCCTGAAATGGCTCCCGCCACAGGCAGAATCAGCTGGCTGACCGGATAATTCCATGTTCCAATGATGAGGGCTACTCCAAAAGGAACCCGCCGTACCTCGTTTTTGGAGGGAAGAGTGAGCAGGTTAGCCGCTGCATTCTGAGGCTTGCTCCAGCTGTCCAGGTTCTTCAGATGAAAATTTATCTCGTCAACAATGGTTATCAGTTCGGTGCTGACAACCTCCCGCGCCGGCTTTCTCAAGTCGCTGTACACAGCTTTGCAGAGTTCATCCTGGTGATTCACCAACATGGATTTTAGCTTTTTGAGCTGCTGCTTTCTGAATGAGAGGTCCCTTGTGGCTCCGCTTTCAAAAAAAATATGCTGTTTCTCTATGAGCTGATTCATATTCATGATTCCGTAGTTTTTTTGCGTCCCTCAAAAGAGTCCATCGAACGGTACACTCCAAACAGGTTTCCCGCAATCCAGTCGAATGCCCGTGCAGGAAGTAAAGCTTTAATGAGTGGCAGGAAGTGGATCATAAATGGTGCACGAATTTCATTTTTACCTTTTGCAACTCCTTTCAGTATCAGATCAGTGATATGCTCTGTTTCCAGAAGAGGTACCAGAGTAGGGGCTTTTACACCTTCAAACATGCCGGTTTTAATGTAGCTTGGAATGACTGCGGTCACATGGATACCGGTTTTTAATTCGTTCATTTCTAACCGTAGTGATTCGGTCCACCCGAGAATGGCCCATTTACTGGCAGCATAAACGCTCATCCGCGGATTGCCGATATAGCCTGATGCAGAACCGAGATTTACAATATGGCCCGATTTGCGTTTCATCATCTCACTTAAAAAAGCATTCACCACCAGCATGCTTCCCGTGGTATTAATTTCAATCGTGGCCCTGATTTCTTCAACTTTATGTTCATGAAACAATTTTCCAACCACAACACCCGCGCAATTAATGATAATATCGGGCAGCAGGTTTTGTTTGATAAAATGATCAGCCTCCAAAAAAACATGATCAGAATCGGTGAGATCTATATGTGCGGTATGTACGGCGGCACGGTCTGCAATCCGCTGTTTGAGCTCCGTAAGCTGGCCGCGGCTTCGGTCCCAGAGAATCAGTGTGGTTTGATCAAACTCTGAAAATCGCTCGGCCAGGCGCCTGCCAATGCCGCTCGCCGCACCGGTGATTAAAATGGTTTTATTCTGATAATAGTTTTTCATACCTGCTAAATCATACGAAAAAGAACACCCTGTGGAAAATGAATTCACAACATTGAATTATGTTTGATGAAAGCAGTAACTTGTGTTTTCCCAAATTCAATTGATGTTATCTACTGTTATGAAATATACTTTTTTGACAGCACTTCTCCTGGTGTCTGCCTGCACCCCTTCCGCAGAAGACGCTGAACAAGCTATTACGACAGAATCGCTACTGGAACCTGTTGAAGTTCTCGCTTCAGATGATTTTGAAGGCCGCGCTCCGGCTACACGGGGCGAAGATCTGTCAGTAGAATATATTGCCAGCCGGCTTCAGGAGATGGGTATTTCGCCCGGAATGGAAGATGGTAATTATATACAGGAATTTCCGCTTCTGGGCCAGCAGCTTGAACGTGATTCTGCCGTATTCAATATCAAAAAGAACGGCCGTGTGGCTGAGGAGCTCGATTACTATACGGAGTTCATGGCATGGCCTGCAAATGAAGAGGAGCGTGTACAGATTGAAGATGCAGAGCTGGTCTACGTTGGGTTTGGAATTCAGGCGCCGGAGTATGACTGGGATGACTATAAAGGCGCTGATGTTGAAGGAAAAATCCTGGTATATAAAAACAGCGATCCTTCACGCGATCCGGAAATTTTTGAGGGAGACTCCCGCCTCTACTATGGCCGGTGGAGTTATAAATTCGAAAAAGCGCAGGAGATGGGAGCGCTCGGTGCAGTCATCATCCATACCATACCCACTGCAGGATATCCGTGGGATGTTGTAGCGAATAGCTGGGGGTGGGAGCGGTTTTCCCTGGAAAGTGATGAGGCGGGCAGTGCACCGGAATTCAACAGCTGGTTAACAGAGGAAAGCAGTGCTGCACTTTTTGAACAGGCGGGATGTAACCTGAGTGAACTGCTTGATGCCGCGGAAAGCAGGGATTTTGTACCGGTACCACTTGAAGGAATTACCCTGGATGTAGATCTGACAGCTGCATACAGCAACATGTCATCCAGAAATGTAGCGGGTGTAATTGAGGGTAGTGACCCCGAAATGAACGATGAATATGTGATTTTTTCGGCACATTACGACCACCTGGGAATTACCATGCCTGTTGACGGGGATTCCATCAACAACGGAGCACTGGATAATGCCGCGGGAGTAAGCGCGGTATTAAATCTGGCGAATGCATATGTGAAAATTGAACCTCAGCTGAGAAGGAGTGCCCTGTTTTTATTTGTCGGGGCCGAAGAAATGGGATTACTCGGATCTCAGTACTGGGCTCAAAATCCAACGATTCATCCAGGTAACGTATCAGCTAACTTTAATATGGACGGCATGCAGGTATTTGGTGAAACCGAAGACGTGGTCCTGGTGGGCTATGGAAGAAGTACCGTCAGCGATATTATCGGTCAGTATGCCGCTGAAGAAAACCGCCATATTGTACCTGATCCAAATCCGGAACAGGGGTATTTCTATCGTTCAGACCATTTTTCCTTTGCCAAAGTAGGTATCCCGGCTGTTTTTCCGAATCCAGGCCGGGAATATATAAACAAGCCGGAAAATTATATTGCAACAGTTGACAGCGTCCGGGATGCGGTTTATCATAATGTCCGGGATGAAATTAATGAATACTGGGATCTGAGCGGGATGGAAAAAGATGTACGCCTTTTTTTTCGTGTGGGCCTTCATGTTCTGAATGCGGATGAAATGATGGAATGGAATTCCGGGGATGAGTTTGAAGCCGTGCGCTTTCAGATGCTGAATGATGCCGGAAATCAGCCCGGATCAAAAGATTAACAGCTTTTTAGTATGTCAGTCTCTTAACCGGAAATTCATTTTAATGGCTTAGATTCTTCAGCACAATAAAGTTTTGAATAAACATTACCCGATAACAATGGCAGAATCTGCATACCCACATTCCCGGGGGCGCCGGCTCCGCTCATCGGATAACATCCGGAGAATGGTGGAAGAGAACCGGCTTTCAGCTGCTGATTTTATAGCCCCGCTGTTTGTGATGGAAGGAAAAAATGAAAAAGCGGAAATTGAATCGATGCCAGATTATTTCAGGTTCACGAAAGATCTGCTTCTGAAAGAAGCAGGGGAAATTCAACAGCTTGGGATCCCTTCCGTATTACTTTTTGCGAAAGTACCGGATGATAAAAAAGATAATAAAGGTACTGAAGCACTGAATCCGGAAGGACTGATGCAGCAGACCGTTCGGGCAATCAAAAAAGAGTTTCCGGACCTTGTAGTGATGACGGACGTGGCACTGGATCCTTACAGCAGTTATGGTCATGATGGAATTGTAGAAGAAGGGAAAATCCTGAATGACGAAAGTGCAGGCCTGCTGGCAAAAATGGCAGTCAGTCATGCAGAGGCCGGGGCTGATTTTGTGGCACCGTCTGATATGATGGATGGAAGAATAGGTTTGATGAGAAAAGCCCTGGAGAAAGCCGGTTTATTTAACACAGGTATTATGGCATATAGTGCAAAATATGCCTCCAGCTATTATGGCCCGTTCCGGGATGCCCTCGATTCAGCACCCGGTTTTGGAGATAAGAAGACGTACCAGATGAATCCCTCTAACGTTATAGAAGCTGTGAAAGAGGCTCAATGGGATGAACAGGAAGGTGCGGATATGGTAATGGTTAAGCCGGGAATGCCTTACCTGGATGTGGTCCGGGCGGTAAAAGAATCGGTTCAGGTTCCCGTTTCCGTATACAATGTATCCGGTGAGTATGCCATGATTAAAGCAGCGGCTTCCAGAGGATGGCTGAATGAAGAAGAAGCTATGATGGAGGCCCTGATTGGCTTCAAACGTGCCGGCGCGGATTTAATCGCCACCTACTTTGCAAAAGATGCGGCACGATTGTTGTAATTCTTCTCCTTGAGGGGGAATGTTGATCCCTTTTAACGATTTTGAAATTTTGCTATTGAGTTCCCCTCCGTGGAGGGGACAGGGGTGGGTCCCCAGGTGCCCTTGAACGAACCTGAGGCTGAACCACGAAACACACCCCTCGCTGAATCGCTGCCCCCAGGGGATGGCCATTGACAAGGGGATGGTTGTTCATCCCTGCCAAATGCATGGGGGTTGAACCACGAAACACACCCCTGATGACTACGCTGGACGCTTCGTCATCTGTCCCCTCTCCAGAGGGGACGCATTTAGTTCCAACAAATAAACAAATCAAAAAAATGAAACGAGTTTTATTATTTCTTGCAACCAACATCGCCATTATCATTGTGGCGAGTATTACACTCTCTCTGCTGGGTGTGGGATCATTCCTGGATGAGACAGGAACGAATTTAAACCTTCAGGCGCTGCTGATATTCTGTTTTGTATTCGGAATGGCAGGGTCATTTATCTCTCTGCTGCTGTCTAAAAAGATTGCCAAATGGACCACAAAAGTGCAGGTAATTGACCAGCCCCGGAATGAACAGGAGCAGTGGCTGGTACGGACT
The DNA here is from genome assembly GCA_040882525.1 of Balneolaceae bacterium. Taxonomy (GTDB): domain Bacteria; phylum Bacteroidota; class Rhodothermia; order Balneolales; family Balneolaceae; genus Rhodohalobacter. The sequence continues at coordinate 78,511 of JBBEBD010000074.1, forward strand.
GTAGAAGAACAAGCCAAAGCCGCGGGAATCGGAATGCCTCAGGTGGGAATTTTTCCCGCACAGCAGGCCAATGCTTTTGCTACCGGCGCAAACCGTAATAAAGCCCTGGTAGCTGTAAGCGAGGGTATGATGCAGCGCTTCGATCGTGAAGAGATTAAAGCCGTAATGGGCCATGAAATCGGGCACGTAGCCAATGGCGATATGATTACACTTGCACTAATCCAGGGTGTGGTGAATACCTTTGTGATGTTCCTGGCACGAATCATTGGTTTTGCAGTGGATCGTGTGGTTCTTAAAAATGAACGCGGACTTGGAATCGGTTATTTTATCACCACCATTGTAGCGGAAATTGTTCTTGCAATACTTGCTTCCACCATTGTTTTCTGGTTCTCCAGACGCCGCGAATTTCATGCGGATGAAGCCGGGGCACGATTTGGCAGCCGCCAGGGTATGATTGCTTCACTAAAACGCCTTCAGGCTGAAAGCCAGGTGCCTAATCAGCTTCCCGAATCCATGCAGGCGTTCGGTATTACAGGCGGGAAACGAAAAGGGATCAAAGCTTTGTTTATGACACATCCCCCGCTTGAAGACAGAATTGCGGCACTGCAAAATATGACGGACTAAATGGCTGGAAATTTTATCAAAGAGTTCCCCTCCCGGGAGGGGACAGGCTTGCCTTCCGAAGCTATAGCGCAGGAAGGGGTGGGTTCGGAAGAGCGTTGATTTACTAAAGAAACCGGAAAAGGAATCAATCCCTGACAGATCATCCCCCTGTCATGCTTTGCATGACTTTCCCCCTTCGAAGGGGGACAAAAAACCCAATACACTAAAATACATGTTACTAAAAAGCGAATACCTGTTTAAACGGGCACAGCAATTTATACCCGGCGGGGTGAACTCTCCGGCGCGGGCATTTAAATCGGTAGGCGGCGTTCCGGTTTTTTTTGAAAAAGCCAAAGGATCTGTGATTACAGATGTGGATGGGAATGAGTATATCGACTATGTCGGCTCCTGGGGGCCGATGATCCTGGGCCATGCTTATCCTGCGGTTATAAAAGCAGTACAGGATGCTTCATTTAAATCCACGTCATTCGGGGCACCCACTGAGATTGAAATTCAGATGGCCGAACTGGTGCAGCAGATGGTGCCGAATGTGGATCGGGTCCGGATGGTAAATTCCGGTACGGAGGCTTGCATGAGTGCCGTCCGGGTAGCACGCGGTTTTACGGGGAAAGATAAAATCATCAAGTTTGAAGGAAATTATCACGGCCACGGAGATGCGTTTCTGATTAAAGCCGGAAGCGGAGCCTTAACACTTGGCTCTCCCAGCAGCCCGGGTGTAACCAAAGGAACTGCACAGGATACCCTGAATGCAGATTATAACAACCTGGAAAGTGTAGAAAAACTGCTCAAAAAGAACAAGGATAATGTGGCTGCTGTTATTGTGGAACCGGTCGCCGGAAATATGGGGTGTGTTCCGCCGAACCCGGAATTCCTTGAAGGACTTCGAAAATTATGTGATGAACATGAGACCGTGCTGATTTTTGATGAGGTAATGACCGGTTTTCGTCTTACCCGGGGCGGCGCCCAGGAGCGATTTGGCGTCTGGGCCGACCTGGTCACCTACGGGAAAATTATTGGCGGCGGACTTCCGGTCGGAGCTTTCGGGGGTAAAAAAGAGATTATGGATGTGGTGTCTCCCGTTGGGCCTGTGTACCAGGCGGGTACTTTATCAGGAAACCCGCTGGCTATGAATGCTGGTTTCGCTCTTTTAAGTACGCTCGAAAAACATCCTGAATTATATGTTGAGCTTGAGGAAAAATCCGATTACCTGAAAAAAGGATTAAAAAAAGTACTCAACAGCCATAAAACAGATCATTCCATGAACCAGGCTGGATCGATGATCAGTATTTTCTTTACAAATAAAAAAGTCACGGATTTCAAATCGGCCAACACCACAAATCAGGAATTTTTCAAAGTATTCTTTCACGAAATGCTGAAACGCGGCATTTACCTTCCGCCTTCTCCATTCGAGAGCTGGTTCCTGGCCACATCGCTTACTTATTCCATGCTTGACAAAACAATTGCCGCCGCAGATGAAGCACTGGGAGTCGTGAAAAGGAATACTGAATAATGAACACGGAATTACGAATGATGATTTTCCGAAAGATATTTTGAATTCAATTCTCCGCTTTTACCATTGATTCCTTGTTCCCTTTTCGATATTCAATTATTCTTTATATTAGTTGTGTAACAAGATTACAGTAAATCATCCATATGGATGGGAGGGAGTATGCGGGAAATTGGCATCGCATTTCTGTTTATAGTTTTTTTGCAGCCGGTATTTGAAGGAGAGATCTTTGCGCAGACCGCAATTGAAGGAAGAGTTGTGAACGCGGAATCAGGCGAGCCTCTTTCAGGGGCACATGTTTTTTTATCCGGTACAAAAACAGGTACCATTACAAATGATGCCGGCCGTTACAGGCTTTCCAGGATGCAGCCGGGTTTCCACCGGCTGGTTATTTCTATGATTGGCTATGGAAGATATACCCTGGACATACGAATTGCCCCAGGTCAGTCATTAACGGAAAATGTGGAGATGGAGCCCGTTGTTTATGAAATGGATGAAATTTACGCCGGTAACCTGGACGAGCGATGGGAACGTCACCTGGAGCGATTTATACAGCTTTTTATCGGTGAATCCGAGCGGGCTGATTCAGTGAAGATATTAAACCCGGAGGTACTCCGGTTCGATACCAAATGGTGGGGACGATTTACAGCGGAAGCCCTGGCTCCTCTTGAAATAGAAAACCGTGCCCTGGGGTATAACATCATCTATTACCTGGATGAGTTTTATCATACCGGAACCACTACAAGATGGGACGGAGAACCTCTTTTCAGCGAAATGACACCGTCCGATTCCACACAGGAAGAGTACTGGAGCCGGAACCGGGAAGAAGCATTCAGCGGCTCTCTTCGCCATTTTCTGATTACCCTGGTGGAAGACCGCGCGGATGATGAAGGATTTACGATCTACAACCAGCGGCGGGGTATTCATGGAATCTCTGTTCATGATAAGAGACGAATTCGGTCAGGCAGCCTGATCCGCGAAACAGATGAAGAACATCTTTATCATATGAGGTTTTCGGGAAGGCTGGAGATTATATACTCAAACGGAGAAGAAGATCCCAGATATGTGCGCTGGGCCCGGCATCTGAACCGGGGGCCGTCAACGGTGCAAACATCCTATCTTGAGCTGAACGAACGGCCGATCACTATCGATCCGGACGGTGAAATTGAGGAAGTCTATGGCGCCACCCGGTTCGGTTACTTCGCTTTCCTTCGGCTGGCCGATAAAACACCGAGGGAATACCGTGCAATGAATAGTGAATGAGCCTGGTTCAACTTGCCTTGGCTTTGGAATGGACCAGTGTATTATGAAAAATAGCGCCTTTTAACTACGGAAACAGCAATAGCAGCTACACTAACAGGAATACAGGCCAGGTGATAAATCGTAGAGAGATTTTTTCTTCTAAAAACTTTTTGATAAGTGTTTTTCATAGAAATCAGAATAAGAGAGATTTGAGAGTACCTGAAAATACAGCTTTTTTTAGTTATTGTTCCTTTAAAAATCGCCGTAACTAAAACAGGCAGCAGACTTAATAACAATACTCCTGATTTGTTTCTAAACTGTTATTATATATTGACAATGGAACTATGAAATCTTTTCTGCAGAAAATTCACCCGGTGGAGGATGAGATTCTGGATTTTTATATCTCACACTGGGAAGAGCAAACCCGGCCTGCTAAAAGCATAATGACTTCGGAGGGAAGAATTGAACATTATCAATATTTTGTTCTGGAGGGGATTCAAAAATCCTATTATCTCAAAGACGGGAAACAGCATGTAATTGCGTTTACCTATCCTCCCTCTTTTTCGGGAATCCCGGACTCTTTTTTTAGTCAAACACCCTCTCCCTATTTCCTGGAAACCATCACCGAAAGCCGGTTTCTGTGCCTTTCAAACGAGCAGCACCAGCAACTGATGGCTGAGTATCGCCCTATAGAAACACTGTTTCGAAAAGCCACCGAAACCGTACTTACCGGCGTTTTACAGCGGCATTACCAGCTGATGTCTTATACCATTGAGGAACGTTTCCGGGCGTTTATGGAGCGAAGTCCCCACCTGCTGAATATGGTTCCGCATAAAGATCTGGCTTCTTATCTGCGGATTGACCCCACTAATTTCAGCAAGCTGCTTTCTTCTGTAAAGCTGTAAATGTTGGTTTAAACCAAGAGTCGGAAGGTTGTGATTACGGATATTTCACAAAAAACAATATCCGAAACACAATCAAATATGAAACCATTTTTACCTGAACCATTCCGGCCAGACAAAACAGAGTATCCTTTTGAACACAAATATACAAAGCTTGAAGGCGGAGCCATGCACTATGTGGACGAAGGAGAGGGAGATATCATTCTGTTTGTTCACGGTACGCCAACATGGTCGTTTTTGTACAGAGACTTTATCAAAAACATGTCAAAAAATTACCGGGCGATTGCCATCGATCATATTGGCTTCGGACTTTCTGAAAAACCGGTTCATTTTGAAGGGCGTCCACAGGATCATGCCAAAAATTTGTCCGCATTTATTCAAAAACTGGATCTGAAAAACATTACACTGGTAGTGCACGATTTCGGAGGGCCGATTGGCCTGGCCGCCGGAATGGATCAGCCGGAGCGGATTAAACAGGTGGTGCTGTTCAACACCTGGCTGTGGGAGACTCAATCAAATGAAGCCATTCAAAAAGCAGATAAAATTATTCAATCTTTTTTGGGAAGATTCCTTTACCTGCGCTATAATTTTTCTCCAAGGGTGCTTCTTAAAAAAGGGTTTGCCGATAAAACGAAACTATCAAAAGAAATCCACAGGCAGTATATCAAACCGTTCCCGGATAAAAATTCAAGATTGGGATTATACAGGATTGCACAGTCACTGGCAGGTTCCTCAGAATGGTACAGTGACCAGTGGGAGAAATTGCAGGTCCTGCAAGACAAACCCTGGCTCATCATCTGGGGTATAAAAGATGAATTTTTTACTCCTGAATTTCTGGATAAATGGACTGAACGGCTCCGGGTGCTGCGAAGGCTGTTTACCAGTGCGGACATTTTGTTCAGGAAGAATGTACAGGAGAGGCTATTGCGGCAATGCGGAAATTTTTTAACGGAACTAAATAACGTGAATTCCCCGAAGGGATGCCTTTGGCAGAAGGGGGAAGAGGCTCAAAAGAGCCGAGGGGGATGACCAGCTGAGCGTTGATTTGACTCATTTATTCAATATTTAGCTTTTTATCCACTACTGTTCATCCCCATTGCCACCTTGTACAGACCGGGGACACATTATCACAAATTCTTATCCGGAACTCATGCTAAATAAAAAAGCCGAAAAATTGGCTGGCTATAGGAACTGGAACGATAAACGAAAAAAATACATCTTTGAAGGAGTGATCATCAATTCGAATAATATAATTTTATAGAATGCTCGTACATGTACTGTGGCTTATCCTGGGGCTGGCTTTTCTTATTAAAGGGGCAGACTGGCTGGTTAACGGCGCATCCTCTCTTGCCAAAAAATATGAAATTTCAGATCTGGCTATAGGCCTGACCATTGTGGCATTTGGTACTTCCGCGCCCGAACTCGTGGTGAATGTGCTGGCAAGTGTACAGGGGCATCATGATATTGTTTTCGCGAATATCATTGGCAGTAACAACTTTAACCTGCTGGTGATTTTGGGAATTTCAGGGCTTATAACTCCGCTGGTGGTACAGTCAGGTACGGTATGGAAAGAGATCCCTCTTTCACTTTTTGCAGCCATTCTGCTGTTTATTCTTGCGAATGATTTTTTTTCGACATCTGCGCCAATGGTTTCGCGAATGGATGGATTTGTTTTTCTGACTCTTTTCGGGCTCTTCCTCTTTTACGTTTATAAGCAGCTGAAATCGGATCCGGCAACGCCCGAATCACCTCTACAAACGTTCAGCCCGGTAAAAATTTGGGTCTTTATTATAGCCGGACTTGCGGGATTGGTTCTGGGCGGCCGGCTGGTGGTAAATAACGCAATCGAAATCGCGTCGGTTTTAGGAATCAGCGAGAAAATTATCGGCCTTACGATCATTGCGGCGGGTACATCACTGCCCGAGCTTGCAACTTCAGTTGTTGCTGCAGCCCGCAAAAATGTGGATATCGCAGTTGGCAACATCATCGGTTCAAATATCTTCAATATTTTTCTGATCCTGGGAATCAGTTCACTGGTGAAACCGGTTCAATTTGACTCCACGTTTAACTATGAGCTGTACCTTTTGACGGGTGGAACTGCTTTTCTGTTTGTTGCGATGTTTACAGGCGGCAGAAAAAAACTGGACCGATGGGAAGCCGCCCTTTTACTCATCGTTTTCATAGCATATACCGGTTTTTTGGTTTTACAGGAATAGTTGAAATTCTTTTTTGGTTAGAGAGATACACAAGACCGGAAAGAGATCAGGGGAAACCAGTTTATGAACAGCAAATATGCTTTTTACAAATCTATTATTTTTTGGCTTGGGCTTTTTGTAATTGTGGTAACGGCCCCGCTTTTTATTTCCGGACTGGATCATGATGAAGCAAGCCGCGGCTTTTGGACAGAATTTGGTTCCGGCCTGGGTTTTGTTGCACTTGCCATCATGATCTTGCAGTTTTTGCTGACTGCCCGGTTCCGGAATATAAAACCGGGTTTCGGGCACGACGGGCTGCTCTACTTCCACCGGCAGGCCGGGCTGATTGCATGGCTTTTTGTGATCGGGCATTTTACAGTATTGTTTTTGGCAGATTCAGAATTTACCTCCTACCTGGATCCCGCCGTAAATGCTCCCCGTGCGATTGCACTGGTTTTTGTGGTGATTCTGTTAACCCTGCTGCTGGCTGCATCCTATTGGAGAAAAACCTTTGGATTGAATTATGAATGGTGGCGGTTAACCCACGGACTGGCGGCTCTGACGGTGGTACTTATTGGCCTGGGGCACGCCCTGATGGTAGATTTTTATACCTCCGGCCTCTGGAAAAAAGGAATGTGGATTCTGTTTACCGGTGTTGCGGTTGCTTTGCTGCTGCATGTGCGGATTGGGAAGCCATATAAAATATCCGGATTTCCATATAAAGTTACCGGAGTGAAAGAGGAAACGGAAGATGTATGGACGCTGGAAGTGGAAGCCGACAATCATCACGGGATGAATTTTGAAGCCGGCCAGTTCGCCTGGCTCACATTGGGTGACACTCCATTTAAACTCCAGCAGCACCCGTTTTCATTTTCATCCAGCGCGGAAAATCAGCTGAAATGTCAATTTACGATTAAGGAACTGGGCGATTTTACCGGAAAAATCAGCACCGTTGAAACCGGTACAGAGGTTTACCTGGAAGGCCCCTATGGCACCTATACCCTCCCATCGGATATGGACGCATACATTATATTTTTTGCCGGCGGAATTGGTATTACTCCAATCATGAGCATGCTGAGAACCATGAACGACCGCAATGATCCGCGGGAGATCATCCTGTTTTACGGAAATAAAGATGAGGAAACCACAGCGTTCAGATCAGAACTTGAAGCCATACAGAAAACGCTGAACCTGAAAATCATTCATGTACTGGAAGAGCCGCCGGAAGCATGGGAAGGGGAAACAGGTTTTATAAATGAAGAAATCATGAAGCGCCATCTGCCCGAAGATTCCGATAATGTAATTTATTATGTTAATGGTCCGCCGGTAATGCAGGAGGCAATAGAATCTACCTTACAGGAAGGGAATGTACCGCTCTGGAGAATGAATTCTGAAAGTTTTGAAATTGTATAAATCATAAAACCATGAGAAATCTTTTTATACAACGTCTGCTGATTGCCGTTATCGTTATTATTTTGATTGCAGTGGCCATTTTTGCAGCCTGGTGACACAGAAGACAGACCGAATTATTTATTAAATTTGAAAACAGTTCATAAAAAAGGATCGATTAAACATGTTTATGGAAACATTAGAAAAAGATGTAGAGAAACGAATAAACGACTGGCTTGAAGGGGATTATGATGAAGAGACAAAAAATGCTATCAGAAAGCTGATTGATAACAAGCAGACCGAAGAGCTTACGGATGCTTTTTATAAAGATCTTGAATTCGGCACCGGCGGTTTACGGGGCGTGATGGGTGTGGGTTCAAACAGAATCAATAAATACACGATTGGCGCTGCCACCCAGGGTTTAAGCAATTACCTGAAAGCACAGTTTCCTGGTGATGAAATTAAAGTGGCCATTGCACATGATAACCGGAACAATGCAACGGAATTTGCCCAAATTGTGGCAGATGTATTTTCTGCTAATGGCATCTATGTCTATTATTTTGATGGATTGCGTCCCACTCCTGAGTTGTCGTATGCAATCCGTGAACTGAACTGCAAGAGCGGTGTAATGCTGACGGCCTCTCACAATCCCCGTGAATACAGCGGTTACAAAGTGTACTGGGATGACGGCGGGCAGATTATATCTCCTCACGATAAAAATATTATTGAAGAGGTAACCGGTATTACCGATATCTCTGATATTCAATTTGAAGCCAACCCGGATCGGATTGAAAAAATAGGGGAAGAATTCGACAGGTTATTTACGGATCGCCTGAAGCAGGAAAGCCTCAATCCACAGATCATACAAGAGCAGAGTGATCTGTCCATAGTTTATTCACCGATACATGGAACAGGTGTAAAAATAATTCCCATGGCACTGGAAAAAATCGGTTTCACCAATATACACCTGGTGGAAGAACAGTGTGTGACAGATGGAAATTTTCCGACGGTTGTGTATCCAAATCCGGAAGAAAAAGAGGCGATGACCATGGCGTTGAAAAAAGCTGAAGAGGTTGACGCCGACCTGGTAATGGCTACTGACCCGGATGCCGACCGGGTGGGGATCGCGGTAAAAAATCATTCCGGGGAATTTGTGTTGCTGGATGGGAATCAAACCGGGGTGCTGCTGTTTAATTATGTTTTAAGTCAGTGGCGGCAAAAAGGCCTTCTGAAAGGGAAAGAGTATATTGTAAAAACCATTGTTACCACCTACCTGATTGACAAAATTGCCAGAGTCAAGGGAGTAAAATGCTATAATGTGCTGACAGGCTTTAAGTACATAGGGGCTTTGATGACCGAACTGGAAGGTGAAGCCACATTTATTGCAGGAGCTGAAGAGAGTTATGGATACCTGGTGGGTGATCATGTCCGGGATAAAGATGCTGTGGTGGCCTGCAATATGATTGCCGAGATGACCGCCTACTACAAAAGCAGAGGGAAAACCCTGTATGAAACACTGCGGGATATTTACCTGGAATATGGCTTGTATAAAGAAGAACTCGTTGCTTTGAAAAAAACCGGGAAAAAGGGAGCTGAGGAAATAGCCGCCATCATGAAATCCTACAGGGAAAATCCGCCCGCTGTTTTGGGCGGGCAGGAAGTCATCAGGATAAAAGATTACCTGAGCTCTACAGAAAAGAACATTCGTACAGGGGAAGAAAAAGCTATCGATCTGCCAGAAGCGAATGTCATGCAGTTTATTACGGAAGGTGAGCATATCATATCAGCCAGGCCTTCCGGTACCGAGCCGAAGATTAAGTTTTATATCAGTGTAAATACTGAGTTAACAAATCCGGATGATTATTCCCGGAAGGAAGCAGAGCTGGATGAGCTGATACGTGCTATGAAGGAAGATTTGTTATAAAGGTTTTTTGAATTTCGGGGTTGTGTTTACCTATTAACCTGAGTTCGATAATTAATTGTAAATAAACATTATGCAAAAGTCTCCCCTATCAAGGGGAGATATAGAGGGGTGTTCCTCGGATTTTTCCACGTTCTGATAAACATCCCCTTTAAATCGAACTCAGATTATCAGGAAATATATACGTGGCTGCAACCCAGTGCTTAGGTGTTAAATATTTAACTGTTCGGGTGAATATCCTGGCACATTGAAGTTCCCTCTCCTGCTATAATTGGCGTTTGGAAGAGAAAAAGGTAAAACATAATATATTTCGGCACAGGATGATATACATCATATCAGTAAAATTTTGAAGGATAACCCCGGGAAAACTTTATGATAACTCAACCCTATAAACTTTTATCGTTTGTTTCGCTTTGCCTTTTGTTTATTGGAATTACCGGATGCACATCCGAAAAGCCCGCAAAAGAAACCGTATACGTCGGAACTTTTGATGACAGGGGAAGCGAGGGGCTCTATGTATTTGAGTTTGACCGTGAAACCGGACAGATGAATCATATCCAAACTGTCAGTGACCGCAGGGGGCCAAATTTTCAGGCCATACATCCGGGCGGTGAGTATCTGTACTCTGTAAGCGGTGAGGCATTTTCAGAACGTACCGAGAATGGTACAATATCAGCATACCTGGTTGATCCGGAAACCGGAATGCTCCAAATGATTAATGAGCAATCTGTTAAAGGCCGCGGAACTGCACATGTAAGTATTGACCCGCTGGGTAAGTTTGCCTATGTCTCCAATTACAGCGAAGGAAACCTGAGCGTGTTCAGTATTAATGACAATGGGAGTTTAGACAAAGCAGCTGATGTAGTACAGCATGAAGGAAGCAGTATAAATGAACGCCGTCAAAACTCACCCCATGTACATTCAATTATCCCCTCGGCAGACGGCAATTTTATATACGTGTCGGATTTAGGGACCGATCAAATTTTGATATATGAGGTGAACCGAACAACGGGAGAATTGTCACCAGCCGATATACCCTTTGTAGAAAATACCCCGGGCGCGGGGCCCCGTCATTTTGCTATTCATCCTGATGGTAATTTTGCCTATTCGGCAGAAGAGTTAAGTTCTACAGTAGCCGTTTTTAGTGTGGATCAAAATACCGGAGCTTTAGAGGAAATCCAGCGGATAAGTATGCTTCCGGAGGATTTTGAGGGAAATAATTCAGCTGCGGATATTCACCTGTCACCCGATGGAAGATTTTTATATGCCTCCAACAGGGGACACGATAGTTTGGTTATCTACCGGGTTGATGCAAATACAGGAAACCTGACACTTACAGGGCATGAGCCAACCAGAGGGGGACATCCAAGAAATTTTATGATGGATCAACGTGGCGAATATATTTTGGTTGCCAACAGGGATAATGATAATGTGGTTGTCTTTAACCGAAATATGGAAACAGGGGAATTAAGTTTTTCCGGTGAGGAGATCAACGTGCCAATGGCTGTTTGTGTTACTCAGCTTGTTATGAAAACAGATAATTAACATAGCTGAAAAAAGGTAAAAACCATTTAATGAACAACGATGAGTAAAATTTCTAAATTATTATTAATTGTTAGCTTAACCTGTTTTGTTACGGTTTGTATTTTAGCCATTTTTGGATATTCTTCCACGGTGATTGGCCCCGTGGTAATAACCATGTTTGTGGCCCTTGCCCTGGGAGTCAGAGGTACCGAAACACTTTTTAAATCCTTTGCCTTTTCAATCTGGATATTTGCCTCTGTTTCACTTGCCATGTTTTATCCTGATCTGATCACAAATGTGGGCGGATTTAATACAGCAGTATTAATAGTTCCTTTGATCCAGCTCATCATGTTTGGGATGGGAACACAATTAAGTGTAAAGGATTTTGCAGGTGTACTGAAAAAACCAAGGGGTGTGTTGATCGGTATGCTGTGTCAGTTTACGATAATGCCGCTTGTGGGGATCAGCCTTGCGCTGACATTTGGCTTTTCAGCAGAGATTGCTGCCGGTGTTGTACTGATTGGCTCTTGTCCGGGAGGGGTAGCCTCTAATGTGATGGCATTTATTGCCGAGGCAGACCTTGCTTTGTCTATTTCTCTTACGGCGGTGGCAACCATGGTTTCTCCGATTATGACACCGCTTCTGATGGATTTACTGGCCGGCCAGTTTGTACCGATTGATACAGTGGCAATGATGATCAGTATTCTGAACATGATTATCGTTCCCATTGTACTGGGACTGCTGTTTAACCATTTTCTGCATGGAAAAGCAAAATGGCTTGATGATATTATGCCGCTCGTTTCCATGGTGGGTATTGCAGTGATTATTACCATTATTACCGCAGCCGGAAGGGATTCCTTAGTGTCTATAGGCTTACTTTTAGTTCTGGCAGCAATTATTCATAACGCCTTGGGGTATCTGTTTGGATACTGGGGAGGCCGCCTTTTTAAGATGGATGAAAAATCCTGCCGGACGATTGCCCTGGAAGTGGGAATGCAGAATGGCGGTATGGCATCCGGGCTTGCCGCTGAGATGGGCAGGATTGCAACCGTCGGACTGGCTCCTGCCGTTTTTGGTCCATGGATGAACATTTCAGGTTCAACACTTGCTAATTGGTGGCGCCGCCGATCTCTCAACGATGAACGGGATAAAAAAAACATCACACAATCACAAGAAGTACCTGAAGTGTCAGGGCTTTAACCAACTTATCCTAAGTGAGTTTATTTCTGATTGACAAAATTATATGCAGGCTCAAAACCTTGCCGGCCCTGAGATATTTTCGGGTATTCCATTATGGCTTGAGCCTGCATTCAATCCAAATGGTATCAAAAAATTACACAGTTTTCTGAAAGCTCTCCGGGATTTTGTATAATCTTGTGGGAGTATGAAAAAGCTGTTTGAAGTTTTCTGAAGTAAAAAAGAAATGGCAAAATCGGGACTAAAATTATGAAAGGTTGTACTATGAAATACATGACAGCGGCTTTTTTTGTGTTTTTGTGTTGGGGGATTGAGTACAGTGAAGGCCAGGTGACCAGTGAAGAGGATGTAATTTTTTACACACAGGAATGGGAAGGTGAACGTGATGTATATGGCCGCCCGCTGGTAGGCGATGATATTCTGGAACGAATGAAACATGTGGCTATTGAAGAAGCATGGGGAACCATCCGGGGTGCTGATTACCACAATAAATTTGAAGGGGACTGGCACATCATGTATCCGGATCAGGTTATGGTGGGGCGTGCATTGACCGCCAGTTTTATGCCTTCAAGTCCTGAATTAGAAGCCCGGATGGATTCTTTGGGAAGAGAAAACGGGCTGCGTGGATCAATGAATCAATGGCCTATCTATATGCTGGAACAGGGAGATGTATATGTGGCTGACGGTTTTGGAAAGATTAAGGATGGAACACTGATCGGGGATAATTTGGGCCAGGGTATTTATGCCAACTCAGGCAACGGTCCGGTGTTTTATGGGTCTGCCCGGGACCTGGACGGTTTGCGAAATCTGGATGGGTTTAATGCATGGGTAAAAGCCTGGCATCCGTCTTACATCCAGGAGATGATGTTGATTTCTATCAACGGCCCTACCCGGATTGGCGAAGCCATTGTTTTGCCGGGTGATGTGGTACTGGCTGCAGAAGGCGGTGTTCTGTTTATTCCACCTCACCTGGCAGAACGTGTAGTTGTGAGTTCCGAAGTTACCCGTTTGGTTGACACCTTCCGAATCGAACGAATGGCAGAAGGAGTCTATAAACTGGAAGATGTATATGGCAGTGAATGGACAGAAGAGATAGATCAGGACTTCTATAATTGGCTGGAATCGAACCGGGAACGGTTGCATACCGAACAGGGAGCAGGATATGAAACCATAGATAAAATCGTGTCAACTCATTCCAGAAACTGGCGGGATTGGGTCGATTGATTATATAAACCTGAGCCTGGCAAAGGCAGGGGCGGTAGTAATAGTAATCTCCCCTTGAGGGGAGTGCCGAAGCGGAGCGCAGGCGAGGGGTGTTCATTCCCCTGCTCACTCACTCCGTTCGCTGCATCACAGAAGAAATCAAATTATAACTAACGATAAAATAAGGGGACAAGAATGAAAAAAGACACAACAGGTGGCGGTTTAAATCGAAGAAATTTTATAAAAAAAGCCGGTATCGGAGGATTAGGCCTGGGCAGTTTGGCAATGGCTCCGATTGAAGAGCAGATAGAACATTTGAGTTCTAAGGTCAATCGCTATTCGTCTCCGTCTGAGTTGGAGATTACGGATATGCGTGTTGCCGAGGTTGATGGAATCCCTTTCCGTGTTCCTATTATTCGTATAGATACCAACCAGGGAATTTCCGGTTTCGGGGAAGTTCGCGATGGTGGTGCCAAAGAGTATGCACTGATGCTTAAAAGCAGGATTTTGGGCAGAAACCCCTGCAATGTTGAATTTATTTTAAGAGACATCGAACAATTCCGGGGTGAAGGCCGACAGGGAGGCGGTGTTTCGGCTGTGGAGATGGCACTTTGGGATATTGTCGGGAAAGCTTATGGTGTTCCTGTTTACCAGCTTTTGGGAGGGAAGTACCGGGATAAAATTCAGCTCTATGCGGACACATCCGGAGCGGCAGATCCTCATGAATTTGCCCGTAATATGAAAGAGACCCGGGTGGATGAAGGATATACAGCTTTAAAAATGGATATCGGAATTGAATTACTCTCAAGGACACCTGGAACCCTGGTCAATTCGAAAGCTCATGTTCCCAAAGGTGATCACCGGCTTCAAAGCCAGTACTCCGGCACACCGGGTGAATATGGCCAGATTGATCATCCCTTTACCCGTGTTCAGATTACCCAGAAGGGGCTTGAGTTAATGGAAGAGTATGTGCGGGTGATGCGGGATACCGTTGGATATGAAATTCCATTGGGAATTGATCACTTTGGCCATTTTGGAGTGAATGAAGCCATTAAAATTGCCCGGATGCTGGAGCCTTATACCATCGCTTATGCAGAAGATATGGTAGCATGGAAATGGACGGACTTGTGGAAAAAAATTACCGATTCAACAACCACACCCACACAAACCGGCGAAGATATTGGTACCTGGGAAGGATGTAAGCCTTTGATTGACAAACGGGCTGTTGATATCATCCATCCGGATGCTGGTTCTTCAGGTGTTTTGGGGACTAAGAAAATAGGTGATTACGCTCAAAATGCCGGGATCGCTATGAATCTTCACTTTGCAGGTTCACCTGTTGGATTTTTAGCATCAGTCCATATTGCCGCTGCAACACAAAATTTTAATACACTTGAACATCACTCCGTTGGCCTGCAACGCTGGTACGATATGTATAACGGCGATCCAAAAATGATTTTTGATGAAGGATATGCCACCGTACCGGAAAAACCCGGCCTCGGTGTCGACCTGAACATGGATGTAGTCCGCGACAGCCTCATTGAAGGAGCCGGCTTTTTTGAGCCAACACCTGAGTGGGATGAATTCCGTTCGTGGGATCGCTTATGGAGCTAAAGGAAAGATGAATGAAGGAATAAATCATTCAGCCGGATTCCATCATTAAATCGCTACGCTGGATATCGGAAATCTCAAAAAATTGTATACTATATCTGATAGAAAGAAAATTAATCAAACCTACCGGCGAGGATGAAAAAACTCAGACTATGTATTTTCACTGTTGTTATCTGCAGTATCTTATCAGCCTGTAAAGATAATAGCTCAGGTTCAACAGATGCCGGTATAAACATTCGGAATGAAAGTGTAACTTTAAATCCCTCTGGTGTTGCGCCATTGACAGCAACAATTGAATTTGAAGCCGAAGAGGAAGTAGGTGTATCGATTCGGGTAGTGGGTACAAACGGGCCGGAGTCGGATATTATTCATCAATTCAGTGAAATGGCCACCCGGCATGAGATCCCGGTTTTGGGTTTATATCCGGATTTTGAAAACACTGTTGAATTAACCTTCTATTTGGATGGTACAGAGACAGGCTCAAAAATCTACACCATTGAAACAGACGAATTGCTGGCAGATTTACCCGACGTTGACATCAATACAGCAAGCCGATCGGAAATGATAGATGGGCTAACCTTTGTAAGCTATTTTGGCCACAGGGCTGGCGGAGAAACAACTCCGCAAAGACCGTTTATGTTTGATTCTTTCGGCGATATCCGCTGGTATCTGGATTACGGCGCCGAAAGTAATTCTCAGTTTTCGGAGCTGCAGAATCTGTTTTATGATGACGGCATGGAGCGCCTGCAAAATGGAAATCTTTATTTTGGCAGTGGTGGCAGTATTTACGAGATCAATATGCTGGGAGAAATCCTAAATAGCTGGCCGATGCAGGGATACAGTTTTCATCACGAAGTCACCGAAAAACCGGATGGTAATTTCCTTGTAACAGTCCATAAAAACGGTATCGACACGATTGAAGACCATATTATTGAGATTGACCGAAGTTCCGGGCAAATCATCAATGTTTGGGATCTAAGGGAATCGCTTGATCGGGAGCGTACTGCGTGGCCAATCTCTTTCGGAGATATTTCCGTTGACTGGTTCCATGCCAATGCACTCTATTATGACGACACGGACAACACGATTGTGGTTTCCGGACGATCGCAAGGCGTCGTTAAACTTACGGAAAATAACGAGGTCGTCTGGATTATAGCACCCCATAAAGAGTGGGAAACCTCAGGAAATGGTACTGACCTCAACCAGTTTCTTTTGAATCCGCTGGATGCAAACGATGAATCGATCACAGATAACGAGGTGCTGCTTGGTAATACAAACCACGTTGATTTCGAGTGGGCCTGGTATCAGCATGCGCCTTTGCGGATGCCAAACGGAAATGTTCTGTTGTTTGATAACGGGGATAACCGAAACTATCAGAGCAGCCCTTTATACAGCCGGGCCGTAGAGTATGAAATAGATGAAGAAAATATGACTATCAAACAAGTCTGGGCGTATGGAAAGGAACGTGGCGGGGAAACGTTTTCGCGGATTGTGTCTGACGTCGATTACTACCCCGATCAAAACCATCTGTTCTTTATACCCGGCGCTGTTAACTTCCAGGGAGCCAGTTATGGCAAGACCATTGAACTGGATTACAGCAGCCGGGAGATCATTTTTGAAGCTACGATCACACCACCCCAGGCGGCATTCGGAATTATTACCCTTCATCGAACCGAACGAATGAAGATTTATCCTGACTAAGAAAAGATATAGGAGAAAACCCCGGAGTTGGATGAAATCCGATCCCGAAATCGTTTGTGGAGTTAATAGTGAAACCTTACAACAGTTAGAAATCTGATATGTGGAAGAAACAGGCGGATGTTTTATGCAGAACGAAGGTTCTTTTGCTGATATTTGGCGTCTTGTGTGGATCAGGATGCACTCAAAATCCAGATTATTCAGCCGACCGGGAACGCATTAGCGAGGAAATTTCTGGTGAGTTAATTAAAAAAATGAATGTATGGTATCCGAAAGTTATTGATGATCAATCCGGAGGATACCTGAGCAATTTTTCCTATAACTGGAAACAGGAGGGTAACCAGGACAAAATGATTGTGACACAGGCCCGCCACCTCTGGTCACTTTCCAAAATTGGCACCAAATATCCTGATGATCAGCGATATGAAGAGTACGCTGCACATGGTTTTGAGTTTCTTACGGAGAAAATGTGGGACCATGAATATGGAGGATTCTATCAAATGGTTACAAGGGAGGGCGAAGCGATTGCCAATTCCGAAGATGGGGAAACCGTTACAAAAACACTTTATGGGAATGCTTTTGCCTTATACCGACTTTCAGCCTACTACGGATTTTCGAATGACACTGCCGCTCTCGAGGCCGCAAAACAGACTTTCAATTGGCTCGATATTCATGCATACGATTCTGTTCACGGCGGATACTACCAGCCATTAGCCAGAGATGGCACCCCCGATAAGTCCGGTTATCCTAAAGATTATAACAGCGGCATACATATTCTGGAAGCCTTAACGGAACTCTATATGGTCTGGCCGGATGAAAGGGTGAGGGACCGGCTCACCGAAATGTTCCACATTGTAAGGGATACAATGGTCACGGATAAGGGGTATTTGAAACTCTATTTTGATAAAGGCTGGAATCATTTATCCTACCGCGACTCCACCGAAGCCACAATTCGGGAGAATATAAGCCGGGACCATGTGACTCCGGGACATGATATCGAAACGGCTTTTTTATTACTGGAAGCTGCTCACGCTTTAGGCCTGGAAGAAGGTCCTGAAACCATGCAGATTGCCAAAAAAATGGTAGATCATACCCTTGAAACAGGATGGGACTCAGAGGCCGGAGGAGTATATGAAATGGGATACTATTTTGAAGATGATGAACTGACCATAACAAGGGAGGACAAGAATTGGTGGGGACAAGCCGAGGCTCTGAATTCTCTGCTGATTATGGCAAATATCTATCCGGGGGACCCTCACAACTATTTTGAAAAATTTGTCCGGCAATGGGAGTATATCAATGAGTATTTGATAGATCATGAACATGGGGGCTGGTATGATTATGGCCTGGACAAAACGCCGGGAAGCAGAATGTCACGGAAAAGTCAAATATGGAAAGGAAATTATCATACTGTAAGGTCACTCATCGGGTGTTTAAAGGAACTGGAAAATGAGTGAAATTGATTCTAATAATCGGTACGAAATTAAATCAATAATAATGTGTTTAGCGGTTGGCATGGGTCAGTATTGGAGCTATCAGCAGTCAGCTTTCAGCTATGGGATGCAGGGTTCACTGCTAATAGCTGAAGGCTGACGGCTTATTCTGTTGTAGAACAATTCAGATATCCTAAGAGCCATTTAATGAATTCTTTTTAACCACTCAACGTGTCAATAATAAACCAATCATTTGTTATGCTGCTAAAAACAATAAAATACTCTCTGTTCCTGTCTCTTTTTATGGCCACTTCTTTGTGGAGCCAGTCGATTCCTGATGATGAAGTTGTCGCTCAGAGGGAACAGGTAATTTACTATACCTATCACTGGGACGGTGAACGATTTGAAGACGGACGCCCCAAAGTTTCCGATGAACTTCTGGATCGTGTCAAAAATATAAAACTGGAAGATGCCTGGCAGTATCTGAATGAATTGGGATATCCGAATCAATACGAAGGAGGGTGGAAAATACTTCATGAAGATCAGCCTATGGTTGGCAGGGTATTAACGGCCTTGTATATGCCGGATCGGGAAGATGTCAGCGGCCGGCTGATCGAAGAGGGAATCGAAGCCGGACATGTTGGGCCTATGAATTCCTGGCCGATTGATATGCTTCAGGACGGGGATATCTATCTGGCCGATTCGTTCGGAAAAATTGCACAAGGCACGTTGATTGGCGGGAACCTGGGAACATCCATATTCTCCCGGTCCGGGAATGGTGTAATCTTCAATGGATCGTCACGGGATGATGAAGATCTTGAAAAAATTGAAGGCTTCAATGCCTTTATCAGGGAGTGGCATCCTTCATTTCTGGAAGAAGTTATGCTGATGGGAATAAATGTTCCGGTACGTATTGGCAATGTGACGGTGATGCCCGGGGATGTAGCTCTGGCTAAAAAACAGGGTGTGGTATTTATACCTCCTCATCTGGTGGAAGAGATTGTGATCACAGCTGAAATCGTACAGTTGCGGGATGAGTTTGGCCAGCAGAGAATGAGGGAAGGAGTTTATTCTGCAGGGCAAATTGATACACAATGGACAGACGAAATTGAAGAGGATTTTTTAAACTGGGTGCGGGAAAACCGAATGGATCAGCTGCCGGTATCACTGGATGAGATGCAGGATTTTCTCCAGCAGCGAACATGGTAGAGCCGGGGATGGAAATTAAATCATACAAAACAGAATGTGGAGAAAACATGCAAAGAAGACAGGAAGCATTTTCGCGCTGTTTGATTACTTTGAAGCCTCAACATCAAAATAAGAGACCAAAATGATAACCAGAAATATACAATCTGTACTTTTGACGGGAATATTTTCCCTTTCTTTGTGCTTCATTTTATCAGCCGGCGCGCAGAACAGCTCTGTCATTGCCGATGGAGCGGAACTCTCGCTGGTTTCAGATGAATACTCTTTTACGGAAGGGCCGGCGGTGGATTCTGAAGGAAACGTGTTTTTTACCGATCAGCCGAATAACCGGATTCTAAAATGGTCCACCGATAATTCTATATCTGTTTACATGGAAGAGGCGGGCCGGTCGAATGGGCTGTATTTCGATCATGATGGCAATCTTCTGGCCTGTGCCGATGAGGACAACCAGCTCTGGCAGATTTCACCTGATAAAGATGTAACAGTACTCATTGATGATTTTAAGGGTCAAAAGCTGAACGGGCCCAATGATCTCTGGGTTGATGCCCAGGGCGGAATCTATTTTACCGATCCTTATTACCAGCGTGATTACTGGACCCGCACTGAAAAAGAAATAGAAAACGAGAGAGTGTATTATTTCACGCCCGGATCAAAAGAGATTATTCCGGTTGCCGATGATCTTGTTCAACCCAATGGCATCATTGGAACACCGGATGGCACAACTCTTTATGTAGCGGATATCGGGGACAGAAAAACATGGTCTTATTCAATTAATCCTGACGGCAGCCTTACAGGTAAAACTCTTTTTACGGAAAAAGGTTCGGATGGTATGACCATCGACAACCAGGGCAATGTTTATTTAACAGGTAATGGTGTGATGGTATTTAATAAAGAAGGTGAACAAATAGAACATATCGGGGTACCTGAAAACTGGACGGCAAATGTAACGTTTGGCGGAGAGAATCAGGATATTTTGTTCATTACGGCAAGCAAATCTGTTTATACGCTGGAAATGAAGGTGAATGGAGTGAGGTAAGTCAGCCACAGTTCGTTACTTTATAAAATATGTCACAGCCAGAAAAGTCACCACAGGAATCTACAATCTCCGGCGAAAACAGAGTCCATAGAATTATAATCCGGATTTTGCTGGTACTGATGACTGTGGAATGGGTTTTCCTGCTTCTTGATCAGCGCAGGCTGGCTCTGTTTTTGGTCACAATGATCATTGCCACGTTACTTGCACCCATCCTGTTTAAAAAGAAGCTGGATATGGAAATTCCGGCTGAGTTTCACCTGGCGTCTGTACTGTTCATCTTTGCTTCTCTTTACCTGGGTGAGGTGCAGAGTTTTTACCAGAGGCTCTGGTGGTGGGATATCGCGTTACATACCACGGCCGGCCTGTTGATGGGAATACTGGGTTTCATGCTGGTGTACCTGCTGAATGAATCGCGGATGAAGCTGAATATGACTCCCGGTTTTATTGCTTTATTCGCATTTGCCTTCGCGGTGACCATCGGTACAGTCTGGGAGATTTTTGAATTTGGCATGGACCAGTTTTTTGGTCTTAATATGCAGAAACCCATGCTGGGTGATCCTTCCGGGCTGACCGACACCATGTGGGATATCATGGTTAACGCAGCCGGGGCATTGATTGTGAGTGTCATTGGATGGCGGTACCTGAAACGAAAACGAACTTTCTTTGTAAAGAAATGGATCCGGTCATTTACCCAGCGGAATTCACGTCTGTTCAGAAATTAATTCCCACAAAGACTTAAATAATTCAAGCTTTTCGCCAAAACTAAACTCCCGGATTTTCTGACCCACCCCCGTCCCCTCCCTATCACACCAAAGGCGGTGTGACATGGAGGGGAGCTTTTTAAAAAGTTAGAAACCTAAATTTGTTTACTTTTACTATGCTTGATTAAGAGTTTTTCACAGCCTCTCAAGGGGGACACTCCTTGAGATTTTCTTATCGAATTCACATTATTAAACGCTGTTGATGATAGCAGAGAAAAATAACAATTCATGAACGGCAACTCTCGCAATATTTAAACCGGTTAATCGTATTCTGTTAATGATGAAAAATCGTGCCGGATATATTGTATTTTTTTATTCGCTGCTGCTGATTGGTAATACCTTTCTGAAAGGAAATACTATATCGGTTAGCCCCCAGGATTCTTATCCCACATCATACATTTCTGTTGCGGGGCCGGTTTTACTTGCTGTTGAGCCCCCTGCCCAATCGGTTAGTAATTCTCTGCGGTTATTCCCGCAGGTGTTTCCCGGTAACAATATCGATGAAGATTCAAATGTCATTGCTTCATTCGGCAACACTATTGCAAAAAATATATCTGCCGCTTTATACATTTCACAGGCAGTTATATCCTGTTCTCACATCCGTTACCTGTTGTTTCCATTTCACTCCTTTCTCTGATTCGAATTGATAAAACCCTGGGTGAGGGTTTTCAGCTCAAAACCTGTAATACCCTGTATTCAATTACCCTCAAAAAAGGAATGGGATGTTCTGAATCCTGTCATGCCAGATAAAATTCCCTGATGACAGAAATGCTGTTATAGTTACCCTTTTCAGATCCCTCAGACTTTTTATTGAACGATGCAGGCTTCCAGGTTTATCGTCCCGGTTTTAGCTGAATAGTAGTATTCACCAGTTGCTGCCGGGTATTTATCAATTAAAATTTTATTACCATGGATATCGAAATGAGTTCAGTTATTATGGGATTATGTTTTCTTGCTGTGTTTTTCATTCCCATTGTGTATTCACAAAGAGTACAGAAAGCCAAAAACAAAAAAATTTACAACCTGTTTATGGATGCGGCTAAAAGTCACCAGCTTACCATTTCAGAATATGATGTTTTGGACGAGCATAGCGTTATAGGCATGGATAATCATCAAAATATGTTACTGTTTCTCAGGCATGCAAACGGCGGCAGTGAACGTGTTTTAGTGGATGTAAGTAAGATAGAATCCTGCAAAATGATTAATCTCAGCCGGAGTCCCGGAAAGCATATCACAGTTGTGGACAGGTTAGGTATCAGGCTTACCTTTAAGAAAGGTAAGATACCTGAAAAGCAACTGTTATTTTATGAAGGTACTCACGGTGAACCGCTGGGCAATGAGTATTTTCTGACCAAAAAATGGATCCGGATTATCCGTCAGACCTGCAACATCGGCAACACATCAGGAAAATTTTCTGAAAAAGTTTCTGTTGGCTCGTAACAGACTGCAGGAACCTTGTTCATAACTTAACGTGAGTTCAAAATAACAATGTCGAAAAGGAGTCTCCCCTCCTGTGTAAGGAGGGGTCGGGGGTGGTAGTCTTCAACGTTTGAGTCTAAAAAGTAGCAACTTCAACTCTATTAAAACTCATAAACCTTGTTTTAACCACCCCTAAATCCCCTCCTTGAGAAGGAGGGGACTTTTTTTGCCAATTCCAATGGTTTTATATCGACTCACATTAACTCACCTTCCATATCACGGTTATTGTGGCATTGAAGGAAAACAGGTTAATCACATAAATGTGAAACAGGAATGGTATTTTAACTGCAGGAATAAATACACTAATATCACTACCGCTAAATAAATAAAGCATTAAAATAATCACTTTGTGCATTTAGTGTTCTTTGTGGTTAATACATTAATTGATTTGAAACGAACCAACCGGGAGCGAATGCTTGCCGGTGAACCTTATAACCCTTTTGACAGAACCCTGCGGGCTGAAAGGCAAAAAGCACGTCAGCTGCTGAGCCGGCTGAACGGCTTGACGGGAGCGGAACAGGCAGAGCTGAAGGAAGTGATTAGCCAGTTGTTAGGAAAAACGGGTAAGCAAATATGGATTGAACCACCCTTCTTCTGCGATTACGGGAGTAACATTGAACTGGGTGACAGAGTCTTTATCAATTTTAACTGTACCATACTTGATCCGGCCCGGGTTCTGATAGGCAGCCGCTGCATGCTGGGACCCAATGTACAGATCTTCACTGCTTCACATCCGTTAGACCGCGAAGAGAGGGCAAAAGGAACAGAAACCGCACATGAAGTCCGCATTGGTGATGATGTATGGATTGGCGGAGCTGCTGTTATTCTTCCGGGAGTAACCATCGGGTCCGGCAGTGTGATTGGAGCGGGAAGTGTGGTGACGAAAGATATTCCGGAAAATGTGTTTGCGGCGGGAAATCCTTGTAAGGTGGTTAAGGAACTGACTGACGGAACAGAGTAGCGGAAGAACCGAAAAACAGAAAAACTGACAAAGGAGGTATTGTGCAACGCCTTATATTTAGTTAGTCAGAACTGCATGAAATGGAAACCAGAGTATCATGAACCAGAACCAGTCCAGAAACCAATGGTAATGATTTATGGGGGTGATCTGGTCCGATTCTAATTAATCCTCACAAATTTACCATTGCTTAATTCCCATTCTACCTTTGGCCGCGGATCTTCGGAAGTAACTTCATTACTGTAAAGATTAATAATCCCATCATTATTTCTGTCCGAAATATTAAGCCACTCAAGCCAACTGCCAGATTCTTGAGAATTGCCTGATATAAACTTACCTGTGGAATCTATATATTCTCCTCCTGAGCGTTCCAGCACCTGAATATACCAACCTTCATAGCCACCGGGGCCGTCTTCTGTACTTCCATCTCCGGTACGGTTTATAAGAATCTCCTCCTTCCCATTTCCGTCTATATCATAAAATTGAATATCGACTGCAATTCCATATCCGTAAACAGTGGGTAAAGCAATGTAATCGCCCAAAAAGTCGTAGCCGTTTCCATATATAATAATAGATTCCTCAAAATCCGTATTATCATGACCCGTTAAAACAAGGTCAAGATAACCATCCTTGTCGACATCAAATAATTCAGATGTAACCAATCCTCCCAACAGATCCGGATGAATAAAGTTTGTCTGAACATCGAAGTTCCCGGTCCCATCATTTATAAGGATATAACTTTCGCCGTGTGTTTGCGGGCTTGGCAGTACAATATCCAGATTTCCGTCATTGTTAATATCACCGGATGAGACACTATGCCAAAAGCCAATAAGATCTGTAAATCTTGTTTCTGTAAATACCTGGCCCTCATCATTTAAGAGTAGTATTGGATATTCGCCGGGGAATGGATGCACATCGGTTCCCGCTCCCGCGAAAAAGATATCCGGATAACCATTATTATTATAATCACCTACGAGCCCTTTCCTGCCATGAATAAGTCCCACAAAGTTACTTGACATCGTTTGATCCAGGCTTAGATTTCCCTGCGAATCGCCCTTGAAGAATTGAATGTAATTCCTGACTTCCTGATCATCAAAGGATGCATCATAGTCTGAATTGGTATGTACGAGATCAAAATATCCATCCTGATCATAATCAATTACAACAGCTTCGAGCGGTTTGTGCCATCCGCTATAGGTACCGGAATAATCATTGTGAAAGTAGTATTTCCTGGTTAGTACAGATTCCTTTGTATAATATATATCCAGACAATTATCAGTAACGCACTCATTGAAAACGGCCGTTATTTCCATGTCATTTCGAACCTGAACGGTCAGTGGATTTTCCGTGCTGTTGACCGCACCTTTCCAGGCCCGGAAACCCCACCCATTTTCAGCAGTGGCAGTTAAGATAACTTCGGTTTCAAAGGCATAATCTGTGGTTTTTGCTTGTACTACTACTTCTGTTACAGATCCCTCACCTTCCGTGCTTATTGTCAGGCCATAATTCTGGCGTTCAAATATTGCCGTAACGCTTTTTTCATCTTCAATCAAGATGGTCTCGGGATTATCATTACCGGTCAGGTCTCCCTGCCATTCCACAAACGACCAGCCTTCCGCTGCATTCGCCGTAAGCTCCACCATGGTTCCATGAGGATAATCCGTTGATTTGGCCTGAACGACTGCTTCCCCTACGGTGCCCTCCCCTTCAGTAGTAAGCGTCAGGGGATATTCTCTCTTAATAAATATGGCCATTAAATCTTTATCGGAATTCATGGTTACGGTAGCCGGATTTGCGGTGCCGTTCTGATCTCCTTCCCATTTTTGAAATACCCAATGCTCATTCGGGGAAGCCATAATTTCCACTTCTGTACCGGAATCAAACTCACCCTGGTCAGGAGATACAGAACCACCTTCATCCGGAGAAACTGAAGTTTTTAAAATATATACCGGAGTACTGTCAGTTGAACATGAAGCCGAAATACCAAACAGTATCAGGAGAGTTGAAAATCGAATGATTAGTTTTTTATTCATTTTAGTTTTATGAATAGTAGATGATTACTAATGAGATTATACCTTTTTCTACAGTTTCCTCTTAATCTATAGGGCAGAATACATCCCTTTTTTTTTAAATGAATGATTAAGGTTGGGTATTTTTCCAGCTTACCTTGAAAGAAAAAAGAAGATGCCGCAGAAATAGGGCCGGGTTTTTAATCTTCATCGGTTAAAACATTAGCCGGTTCTTCCATTCTTCAGTTTAGTTTCATTTCCTTCATGATATGTTAACCCAAACGCCCTATCTTGTGCCGTCTCTTAACCAGCTTTTTACATGAACAAACCGGCTCTTGCAACTGTTTTTTTAGTGGTGATGATCGACCTGCTCGGGTTTGGGATCATCCTGCCGCTGCTGCCTTTCTATGCGCAGGGATTTTCCGCTTCCGCGGTAACCATTGGATTGCTCTACAGTGTTTATTCTTTTATGCAGCTCATTTTTTCTCCCATCTGGGGCAGTTATTCCGATCGCATCGGCCGGCGTCCTATCATGTTGCTCAGTACGTTTGGAGCGGTTTTGGCGTATATCATTTTTGGCCTTGCAGAAACCCTGGGAGTTTTGTTTCTGTCACGTTTTGTGGCCGGTATGATGGGAGGGAATATCTCCACAGCACAGGCTTATATCACGGATGTAACCGACAGCGAAAATCGTGCACGCGGTATGGGATTGATCGGCGCAGCGTTTGGAATCGGATTTGTGATCGGCCCGGCTACGGCTACCGTACTCATTCATCCCTCTTTTCATGAAATTGTGGCCAATTTTGGATTTACTGATTTTGCTTTCTGGATGGGCGAAAACCGATATGCACTGCCCGGTTTTTTCGCGGCTTTTCTCTCTTTTTGCAGTTTTCTGATGGTGCTTTTTAAGCTTCCTGAAACGGTTGATACAACCCGGACCGAAAGTAAGGGATTCCGGCGGGCAAGTGTGTTTACCCAAAGATTCTGGAGGATTTTAGCCGATCAGAAAGGAAAATCAACCCGCGGTTATCTTATCCCGCTCGTAATAGGATTTTTCCTGCTTTCTTTTGGTGAATCCAGCCTCTACAGTGCATTTCCGCTTTTTGCTGAAGGACAGTTAAATATGTCTGCCGAAGATGTGGGAATACAGTTTTTCTACATTGGTGTGATTGCCGTTGTAATCCAGGGATTTCTCATCAAGCCACTGACTAATAAATTTGCCGAAGAAAAGATTTTCTTAACGGGAAATATTTTGATGATTACAGGACTGGCTCTGATTCCATTTTCCCACAACATGCTGACACTGGCCCTCTTTCTCGGATTGATGGCTGTCGGTAAAAGTTTAAATACGCCAACCATTACGAGCCTCATCTCCAAAGAAGCGGATGAAGATAATGTTGGCGCGGTGATGGGAGCATCCCAGGGATTATCGGGGTTAGGCAGAATGATCGGTCCCACCTGGGGCGGGGCGTTGTTTGCGATCTATTTTGGCCTGCCTTTTGTGGCCACGGCTTTGATTGTGGGGGTTACGGTGTGGATTGCGCTGGGGTTAATTCAGAAAGAAAAAATCAGGGAAGAATCTATCTCTCATTTAAAACAGAAGAACAGATGAAGTGAATCTTGCCATGTCTCTTTTTTATTAAATAGTTTTTCGGTTTCTCAGTTCGTCTGTTCATCCGTTCTTTAACCTCTCCCGCTCTTTCTTCGGAAGCTTCGCAACCACCAGATTATAGGAATCTGTAATCCACTCTTTTATCAGGTCATTCGGCAGGTTGGAATCCATCACCACCGTATTCCAGTGCTTTTTATTCATGTGGTAACCAGGCTTTATTTCCGGGTGCAATTCTCTCAGCTCTATAGCTTTGACCGGATCGCACTTCAGGTTGATGCTGCTGAACTCATCCACATCGCAGAGGGAAAACATTTTACCCAAGACTTTAAAGACAAGCGTATTCTCATCAAACGGAAATTCTTCGGTTGTTCCGGGAAAGGAGAGGCAGAAATTCCTGTATTGTTCGATATTCATGGATTTTTTTGTAATGATTGATTACTCTTTTGAAGGGTTCTAGTTGATATGTATGGATCAATCTTACGAAGGGTAACAACCACAGCGGACACGGCGAAGGCACAACGAACACAACGTTGTGTACTGTGTGATAACCCGCTTTGTATACCATGGTTGTTATTTTTAACATGAGCAAGATGATGATATGATTACTCAACTTGTGGATTTACAAAAGGTATAAGAAAAAGGTATTCGCACATATCAGCATGGAACCTCTGTTTGAAAAAAAATTATTTTATAGCAATTCATTCTTCAAAAATTCTTATTTAAAGAATCAGGAAGATTTATGAATACTAAGGATAGAATTAAAGATTGTGATTAATATCAAAAAACAAATAACCGTCTCATGAAGAAGAAAGATAATACTGATAAAGTAAACGGTATAACCCGGAAAGCTTTTCTCGGTAAAACGGCAGCGGCAGCAGCCGGATTTACTATTTTGCCCAGTTACGTGGTGAGCGGCCTCGGCCACAGGGCACCCAGTGATAAACTGAATATAGCAGGAGTTGGTGTGGGCGGACGTGGTTCTTCAGTGTTGCGCGGAATGGAAGAAACAGAAAATATTGTAGCCCTTTGTGATGTTGACTGGAGATATGCAAAAGACACTTTCGATCGTTATCCGGATGCCCAGAAATTCTGGGACTGGAGAAAAATGTTGGATGAAATGGGTGATGATATCGATGCTGTGGTTGTGGCTACTTCCGATCATACCCACGCAATTGTGGCCGCTCATGCTATTACAATGGGCAAACATGTGTATGTAGAAAAGCCATTGACACATACGGTTTATGAGTCCCGGCTATTAACCAATCTTGCCAAAGAATACAAAGTTGCCACTCAGATGGGGAACCAGGGTGCCTCTGGCGAAGGGGTTAACCTGATGACAGAGTGGATAGCCAATGGAGAAATCGGGGAAATTACAAAAGTAGAATCATTTACCGACCGCCCGATATGGCCGCAGGGCATAAACACACCGACCGAAGAACAGGCTGTACCCGAAACGTTTAACTGGGATCTGTTTGTCGGCCCTGCACAAATGCGTCCGTACAATGAAATTTATACCCCCTGGAATTTCCGGGGATGGTGGGACTTTGGTACAGGTGCACTGGGGGATATGGCCTGCCATATTCTTCACCCGGTTTTTAAAGGGCTTGAACTTGGATACCCGACAAAAGTTCAGGGAAGTTCAACTCTTCTTTTAAGAGATTCTGCTCCGACGGCTCAAAAAGTTAAACTGACATATCCTGAACGGCAAACCAGTATCGGTACGCTGCCGGGTGTGGAGATTCACTGGTATGACGGCGGCATTCAGCCTGAAAAACCTGAAGGATGGCCCGAAGGCAGAAGTATGAATCACCGGGGCGGCGGCGTTCTATTTCATGGTACCGAAGACACAATTGTTTGCGGCTGCTATGGAGCTGATCCCTGGTTGCTGTCCGGCCGCGAACCCGATTCCCCGAAAACAGAACGCCGTGTGGAAACCGGCCACGAGATGGACTGGGTCAGAGCCTGTAAGGAAAGCCCGGAAAATCGTGTTGAAGCCAAATCTAACTTTGATGAAGCGGGACCATTTAATGAAATGGTAGTGATGGGTGTACTGGCAGTTCGCCTCCAGACTCTGAATAAAGAGCTTGAATGGGATGGTGAAAATATGGAATTCACAAATATCAACCCTGACGAGGAGTTAAGAGTTGTAATTTCGGATGACTTCAAAATCGAAGACGGAAGCCCGTCCTTTTCGCGGGAAGTTAGTGACCCGGTGAATGCTCTTGAATTCTCGAAGCGCCTGATTAAGCACGAGTACAGGGAAGGCTGGTCGTTGCCTGATATGCCGGCTTAAAACAGAAGGGATTGCTGTTACCGGAAATTTACTTAAAAGTCCCCCTTTTCCCCAATGGGATGCCTTTGGCAGAAGGGGGAAAGTGAGCGTAGCGAGCTGGGCGATGACCTTGTGAGTGTTGATTTGAGCTGGAAGTTCATAAATTAAGAATCAAGTTCCTGCAAATCATCCCCCATTGCCCCCTTCTAAGAGGGACACTCTTTAACTAAATTTATCTCGAACTCAGGCTGGTTCAATAAATCAGCGAATAACTCTTCGTGTTTGATTGGATTGATGAAAATCATCAATAAACTCACTTACCAGGTTTCCGGCGGCTTCACCAATCACCGGAAGCCGGTCGAGTGAAACCAGGCCAACCATACCGGTCTCCCAGGTACTGGCGCTGGTTTGAAGATCCCTGTTTAATATTAATTTAACGGGCTGATAAAATCGAAGTTCAATCGAAAAAGGAACCAGCCCGTTTTCCATTTCAAGCATGTTGATATGCATGTGTAGAAAAGGGATATCTGTGGAAGAACGCACTTCTTCATCTGAAACATATTGAAGTTCGGCCTGAACCAGCTGGTTTACCGCCTGCTGGCGAATTGAACTGGGTGTGAGAGATGTATCTGAAGTGACCGTCCGGCTTCCTTCCAGATTTGCCGTAAAGCCGATTTGTTGTAAGCCTTCAAGTGACAGATTTTCCCGTTCAATCTCGTTCTGAGCAAATAACAGAACGGGGAGGGCAGTTAAGAATATGCTGAGTAAAAAAATCCGGGTTGCTTTCATAGTGGTGGTGGTTTAAGGCTGAAGAAGATTCTAATGGTGCTGAATAAACTTATTTATGTCATAACTAATGTACGTTAGTTAAAATTCTCCCCTCGAGAGGCTGTGAGAAAATTAACAATCAATATTAAATTAAGTACCTCGTAAGATTCTTTTTTAGCCACTGAAACACAGAAAAGCAATGAATATTCTGTGTATTTCAGTGTTTCAGTGGCATTAATTCACAGCCTCTCGAAGAGAGAGAAGAGGCTGTCCAAAAAACGCTCTGGCCGGGAGGAGGACTTTCCTTAAAACGATATAAAGCTATCCCTTATTTGAATTCTGAATGAGTGTCTTTGCCAGCCACTTCCAAAAGATCTGCCGCTGGCGGAAATTTTCGGGGAGGCTTCTAAATCGCCCGTTGCTTCAGAATGCCAACAGCAAAAAATAACCACCCCAGGATAAAAGCTGCACCTCCAAAAGGTGTTATAGCACCCAGCCAGCCTGTTTCAGTTAATGTAAGCAGGTAAAGGCTGCCGGAAAAGATGATAATTCCGGCTGCCAGCAGATAGCCACTCCAGATGAACCATGCTGATTCTGCGCCCCGCCCGGCAACAGCACCCAATACCAGCAATCCCAGTGCATGGTAAAAATGGTATTGAACCGCCGTTTGATACACTTCAAACCGCTCAGGAGTAAGCAAATTCTGCACGATGTGCGCGCCAAAAGCACCCAATGTAACTGCAAGAGCCATAAAAACGGAACCTGCGATAAGGAAGATTTTTGATGTGTTCATTGGTGTAAAATCAGTTATTTTCAACAATTCATTCGTTTAACACAAGCCCCGCGAATACTCAGCAATCTCCTGTGGAACTGTGGAATCGTGGAACTGTTTGAAGAGCTTAGCAAAAAGCCCTCAACGGTTCAACAATTCCACGCGAACGCAGTGAGCACTCAACACTCTTCATGGAGCTGTCGAATCGTGGAACTGTATGGCAGAGCTTAAAAAAGAGCCTCAACGATTCAACAGTTCAACGCGAGCTCTGCGAGCGATCAATCATAAAGCTTCAAACCCATTTGTTCTATGTGTACCGTCACAGAATGGTTTGGTTGATGATTCGCCGCACCGGCAGAGGGCAATGCTTTTGGATGAAGTATGCGGGCTGATGGTTTCGGATTCGATCGTATAATTCCCTTCCACCAGGACCGGACCGTTTTTCATTAGTTTCAGAACCAGGCGGCCTTGC
The DNA here is from genome assembly GCA_040882525.1 of Balneolaceae bacterium. Classification (GTDB taxonomy): domain Bacteria; phylum Bacteroidota; class Rhodothermia; order Balneolales; family Balneolaceae; genus Rhodohalobacter. The sequence continues at coordinate 110,302 of JBBEBD010000074.1, forward strand.
GGGTTATCAGCCGGTTCTTCAGGCATTTTAGTAAGATCCGCCTCAGTGCCTGCCCTGAAATTAATTTTTTTATGGGAATTGTCGCAAAGAGGTTTATTCTCAGCTCCGCCGCAGCGGCAAAGTGCAAGCCGGGTATCTTCAAGAAGAATATTTCCATCGGCGTCCTGTATCTCAATATCGCCATAAAAGTACACAGGTCCGTTGGGCTGCAGTGAGATTCTGTTTCCGGAAGGGGCTGTTTCAACCCGTGATGATGATTTTATCCGGTAATGCAGGGCACCGGTAGGACAGGATTCTATTACATCTGCAAGATTTTCAGCCGATGCCTCATCCGGAGTGATCCATGGTTTTTTCTTTGGATCAAAGACATCAGGCAAACCCTCTACACATTTTCTCGCATGGATGCATCTGTTTACATCATACTGTACCGTGATTTCTTTGCCTTTGTATTTAATAATTCTCTTCTGCATTAATAATCCGTTTTTTATAGAAGTAAAGAATACTGAGACAACAAAAAAAGAAAACAGACAAATTTTTTGAATATCGGCAGATTCAGAATAAAAACTATCCCGCAAGATCTCACAAAGTAAAACGTTCCACTATCATTCATCCGGACCTGCCTGATAAACCGGATATGCATTTAATAATAATAATCAAAGAGAGCTTAAAAAGTTCACCTTCATTTATGAGAATGCCCCCGAGTATATATAAGGGATTTTTGGGAATATTCGGTATCCTGTTCATATTGAGCAGCTGTTACCGTCTGCAAAGCTCAGGCGGCGGAGGGCAGGTGGATAGAGACAGAGATACCAGGAACCTGGATGCTGCTGATATCGCGGTTCCGAACGGGTATGAGATTGAAGTTGTAGCAACCGGGCTGAATTTTCCCACCAGTATTACATTTGATGATGAAGGACGTCTTTATGTAACAGAATCAGGCTATTCATACGGAGAAGAGTGGGCTGTTCCCCGGCTCTTAAGACTGAATGATGATGGACATACAGAAGCTATTGCTGCAGGAGGAATTAATGGTCCATGGACCGGATCAGATTATTCAAACGGCATTTTTTATATAGCTGAGGGAGGGCATCTGACGGGCGGGAAAATCCTGCGTATTGATCAGGATGGAGTAAGGGACGTTCTTGCAGACAGCCTGCCGGGTTTTGGGGATCATCATACAAACAGCCCGCTTATTAATGATGGCTATGTTTATTTCGGACAGGGAACGGCTACCAATTCCGGTATCGTGGGCATTGACAGTGCTGAGTTCGGCTGGCTGAAAAGAAATCCGGATTTTCATGACATTCCTTGTGAAGATATTTCATTAACAGGCCAAAACTTTGAAACAGTTGATGTCCTGAATGAAGAGTCTGATGAAAACGTGTTCACCGGAGCCTATTCTCCGTTTGGTGAATCCACAGAAGAGGGGCAGGTGATTGAGGGACGCCTGCCCTGTAATGGTGCTGTTATGCGGATTCCTGTTGAAGGAGGCCCGGTTGAACTGGTAGCCTGGGGGCTGCGCAATCCATTCGGACTGGCTTATTCACCGGACGGACGTCTTTTTGCCACGGATAACGGGTATGACGACCGCGGCAGCCGGCCTGTTTGGGGAACCGGAGATCTGTTATGGGAGATAGAAACCGGCACCTGGTACGGATGGCCAGATTTTTCCGGACACCACTCTCTTACAGACAATGATGAATATAAAGCACCCGGAGAGGCGGCAATAGAGCCTTTACTTGCTCAGCATCCAAACGAACCACCGGAGCCGACAGCCATTTTTGGAGTTCACTCATCCGCGAATGGAATAGATTTTTCTGCAAATGCAGAATTTGGTTATGAAGGAGAAGCCTTTATTGCACAGTTTGGTGATATGGCACCCGGTGTGGGCAAGGTTTTGTCACCCGTGGGTTTTAAAGTGGTAAAAGCAGATGTATCAACCGGAGTGATTGAGGATTTTGCCGTGAATAAAGGCAGCCGGAACGGGCCTGCCACCTGGCTGGATTCCGGCGGACTTGAACGGCCGGTGGATGTGAAGTTTGATCCTTCGGGGGAGACATTATATATCGTTGATTTCGGCATCATGAGAATGTCTGAAGAAGGCCCCGAACCTGTGAAAGAGACAGGCGTTGTGTTTAAAATTACAAGAACGGAAGAATGAAAAAGAACAAAACATACTACCGGATATTCATGTATATGGTACTTCTCACCTTCAGTTTCTTAATGATTTCGTGTGCCGTAAGGAAAAGTCCGCCGATAAAAGAACCTCTTTCTCTGGAGGATCAAAGTGTACGGAATGGACAGATTCACTTTATGGCTCATTGCCATAAATGTCATCCTGCGGGAGAGGCCGGACTTGGCCCGGCAATCAACAGTAACCCGGCTCCCAAATTTGCGAAACGTTTCCAGGTAAGGCATGGGCTGGGGGTGATGCCTTCATTTAAAGACGATGAAATTTCTGATGAGGAACTGAGTGATATTATGGCTTATTTGAAGGCGCTGAGAAGGAATTAAAAACTTACAACTCTTCATCGCTATAAAGCATTTAGCCGACGAGAAGCATGAAAATGGAACTTTTAATCAAAAGAGAATGAGATTGAACGGAAGAGTAAACACGTAAATTAAAATTGAAAAAAACACCGGGAGAAGCAGCAAATGATTGATTCACCTTGGATACTGATTGCCGGTGCTGTAATCGTAATCATCATTACTCTTGATTTTTTCTATACCACATTATCGTTCAATGGGGCCGGACCTGTCAATAAAATTACCACGGTCGGACTGTCATCATTTTTTCTTTTTCTGACCCGTCGCCTCCCGGGCCTGGGTATTCTCCGGTTTTCCGGTTTATGTAATCTGCTTTTGTCATTAATTCTTTGGGTAGGGTTGTTATGGCTCGGGCTGTTTCTGATGCTGGTTTCGGATAGTACGTCCGTAGTTCATTCAACTTCCGGTGAGCCAGCAGATATAATTAATAAAATTTACTTCAGTGGTTATGTGCTGTCCACCATGGGGAATGGAGACTATGCTCCATCGGGGGAGGGCTGGGAGGTGATTGTGGCTTTTTTTTCATTCAGCGGTTTCATTTTTCTTACAACGGCCATTTCGTATTTATTAAATATAACCTCGGCGGTTCATCACAAAAGAAGTTTGAGTCTGTACATATCCAACCTGGGAAAATCTCCTGAAGAAATAATCATGAACACGTATAAAAACGGAAAATTCAGCCTGCTTATCGAGCGGATACCACAGTTGCAGGAAAAATTGAACAAACACAGCCAGAACCATTTTGCATACCCGGTGGTGCACTTTTTTTACAGTACATCCAGGAACGAAGCACTGGCCGTTAACATGACTAATCTGGATGAAGCTTTAACGATTATTCAACATTCTGTTGAGCGGGATTCTTCAGTGGACTACGAAATTCTTCCTCTGCGTGAAGCCATTGATGGGTTTTTGGATGTAGTACAATACAGTTTTATTCAGAAACTTGAGGAGCAGACCGATGCCTCACCGGACTGGAACAAGCTAAGAAAGTCTGGAATAAAACTGACTGAGCCTGAACTTCCCGGGGGAAAACTGATAGAGCGGAGAGCCTTGCTGGCCGGGTTTTTGAAAAGCAGCGACTGGTGCTGGAGTGATGTATATCCGGCTAATTAAAATGGCCTGGCGTGTGAGCCACGTCTTTACTAACTGATTAAATCTTCCGAACCACTTCTCCGCAATGCAGCATTCTTTCCCCGTGGTAAGGATTTGCAATGGGTTCTTCACGGCTGAGCCAGTCGGCTGATTCGCCGCGTACCATCGGGCAGCTTTGATGGTAAATTTCATAACCTGCCGGCCGGAACGTATCTGCCAGTTCAATCATGGTTTCTGAAATAGTTTCAAAATATATCCGCTGCTCATCAACATCAGATCGCTTAGCCAGATTTCCTGCTTCCGAGGATATCTGCCCCTGGTAAGTGGCCCAGATATTCGCTGTTTCAGGGGTTATGCCCGAAGGATTCAGATTATCCGAGAACTCTCCCAGAATTTTTGCTTTGGCCGAACTTTCTTCTGCATCCGATTCTACCAATGCGTCTTTCAGTTCAAAATAGTGATCCAGCAGAAGTTCCATATCCGCTCTGAATTCATCCGTCAGTTCCACTATCTGCTGTTGTATCTGAACCTGTCGCTGCTGCCGCTGGGCTTCTTCTCCGCCATTAGTGCAGCTGGTTAATATGACTGAGATCCATACAGAAAGAACTAAATAACCCTTGTATGATTTAAGTGAGGCCATGAAACTTCTGTGACTTTTCTAAAAGAGCCAGGGAATTAATTGTGAGTGTTGTAATGGGTGATGTTATTTTCCCGGTCAAAAAGAACAGAGTAATACTCTTTCGAAACAGGAATGTCCATTCCCGGTGAATTCGGCGGCATTCCGGGAACGGAAACCCCTATAACATCCGGCTGTTCTGCCAGAAGGCTTCTGATATCTTCAACCGGTACATGGCCTTCAATGACATATCCATCGGCAATTGCGGTATGGCAGGCACTTACCTGCCCGGGGACCCCATGTTCATCTTTTACAGCCTGAAGGTCAGCTACTTTTTCCTGAATCACTTCAACTCCGTTATCTTCCAGGTATTCAGCCCATTTCACGCAGCAGTTACAACCCTCCGAAGAATACATGGTGAGAGTGATTTCTTCATCAAATACAGGTTGTTCATCAGGTATCGGTTGATCCTGAAACATATTGATCCAGAACAGAGCACTTGCAATAATTACTGCGACGGCTGTGGAATAAAATGTTTTATTTTTCATGCTGCGGAGGTTTATGACTTACAAAAGGATTGTGATTACGCCGGAATTTTTATGCCTGAAAAAAAATTAGTTATTCAGGTAAATAAAGTAAGATAAAAGAGTTATTGCTTTAATGCTGTATGAATAATAAAGTTTCCTGTGGATGGAAAATTAAGCATATTTATAGAAAAAAGAGTATTTTATCTGTATAATTTCAAGATGTCTTACCACAGGAGGTTTATCATGAAGAGTGCAAAAATTATTACCCTGACAATAACACTTGGAGCCTTGTTATTTGCTGGCTGTAAAACAAGTACAGATACCGGAGATGCAGAAAATATATATCCGATGTATGTAGATAGCAATGGAAATACCATTAATGATTATGTTGAAGAGGCTGCTCATGAACCAGGCCCCGTTACATCTCAAGCGCCTTCCCATGGGGGTGCTGCCGGCCACGCTTTCACTGATTCTGACGGAGATGGAATTTGTGATTATGCGCAGGATGGAAGCTCAACCTGGCATGGCCCGGGTTTTGTTGATGAAAACAACAATGGAATTTGTGATTACTGGGATGAGTCGCACCCAATGCACAGGCGCCACAATGGTATGCGCTACCAGGATCAAAACAGAAATCACATAAACGATTACTTTGAGCAGAATATGCACAGGGCTTTAGGCCATGAGTTTATTGATGAAAATGAGGATGGAATTTGTGACTATGCGCAGGATGGCAGTCCCAGCTGGCATGGCCCCGGTTACTCTGATGAAAATAATAACGGAATATGCGACCATTGGGAAAGTGGCGGACAGGGCCATGGTGGTGGTATGATGGGCATAGGGCCGAATCGGTGAGTATCATAACCAGATAGGTTGTTTAATGGAATTGGGCTAACCTGCAATTATTTCATTTCTGGTCTCAGGTGCCAGCTTGAGAGGTTGACAATTAAAGTTGTTGTTAACGGCGGTAACCCGGTATCAGATGGTACAGAGGCTGAGTTTCTGTTGTTTTAAAACAGGGAATGTGGGACGGGCTTATCACGTTATAAGGGAGAAAATTATATTACATGAGTAAGGAACTGATCTTTTGAAGAATTTACGCTGAACATGGCCGCGGATATTCATGGGGATACCGTATTTTGCAGTGCATACTAGGTTCTGGCTTCTTCAGGGGGATAATTAGTAAGAGAGATAACATCATATTGGAGAGAAAAATGGAAAACAACACGAAGAGAGACCATAAGCAGTCAACAAACACTCACATGTATTTACGCTTTGGGGCGATGATTTTAACGGCAATGGTGGTTATGTATGCTGTGATGTTCCTGAGTTCCTGGGAGTTTAGTCATGTCCGGTGGAGCGAAAGCCGAATGTTTATGGCGCTGGCAATGGGCGGGACAATGGGAGTGGTCATGCTGGGCTGGATGCTCAATATGTATCAAAACCACAAACTCAATATGGTTATACTCGCAGCAAGTATTCTGTTACTAGCCGGGGCGGTGTACCTGGACCGCAGCCAAACCACTGTGCAAGACACTTCCTATATGAGCGCGATGATACCTCACCATTCAATGGCCATCACCCGGTCCGAACGTGCAGAATTAATGGACCAGCGGGTATGCGAGCTGGCGGTTGAGATCAGTGAAGCGCAGCGGCGGGAGATTCTGGAGATGGAGTGGCTGATCGGGGACATCAAGCAAAACGGCCCCGCTACTAATCCGGCGGAGGCTGAGGCACGACCTGTTCCCGACTTCGAAGTCAGCGCAGATCGTATATGCGGGGCCGACTAAAACCCACCGCCGGAGGCAATTAATTACTGGTATCAGATGCTTTTTTTAGGGTGACCAAAAAACTGAGTACCGGATCTCTGAAATTGACTTTTTTAAAATAATTCAAGTGCTCCTGTGTATAGGCATTTAGGTAATTAAGTACATGTTTCGGAGAAATAAATTCGGACAATCGATTTTTCCCCCGAAACAATGGATCTCAAAAAATAGCCGGAAGGAAGTTTTGCTTTACCTGTTTCACTGAATACACTGTGAGTGTTCTCAGTTTTTTTGATCTTCCACCAACGGATGCTCAATTACAACAAAAAAGCCGTTAAATTGCAAATAGGCTCTGACAAGGAAGACGGCGTTGTCCATAATAAATTTATGATTGATGTTGTTGATTGTTAAAAAGGTTTGCCAGCCAAATGCTTGCAGCCGGCAGGAATGTAATCTGTAAAACCGGTGAAAGTCCGACTTCATGGCCAAAGATCGAAACAACCGGCATAGCCGTTGTGTATTGCCAGAGATTCAGATACAGTGCTGCCCATTCAAGGAAGATGCTTGCAGCAAAACTTAGTGTCAGTAACACCAGGTATCCTCTCAATCCGGGGGACTCAAATCGTGCAGAGGTTACCAGAGTGGTTGTTCCTTTCCAAAGTGCCAGCACAATCAGGATATCACCAAACACGGCTCCCCACATCCATAGTGTGGTTTCCCAAAATGGCCAGTCCCACATATCAAACAGAAAAACACATTGGGTAAACTCCCATATCGTGTGCAGGACGAAAGCCCAAAGAACGATATATCTTGTTCTTATTTGCATCTATGAAATTTCAACGTTGGCCATCATGCCGTTATCTTCGTGTTCCAGGTTATGGCAGTGAAATACATATACTCCTTTTGGAGCATCAAATTTCATAATCACGCTTACTCTTTCACCCGGCATCACCAGTACGGTATCTTTCCAGCCGTATTCTGTTGGGAGCAATCCCCGTCCTCCGCTGCGTTCAAGTATTTTGAATTGCACGGCGTGGACATGCATCGGATGGGGTACATTGGAATTATTTACAAACTCCCAAATTTCGGTATCACCCTGATTGACACTTTCATCCACCCGTTCCATCTCAAACTGACGGCCGTTGATGGTATGTCCGGTCATCATTTCCATGGCTAAACGGATGGTACGGGTGTTGCCAGCTTCAGAAGCTTCAGGAAAATTTGATTCAGACAGTTTTTGAGGGAGTGAAACAGTTATGTTTTGCACTGCACCCGTAATTCGAAATTCAATCAAAGAGAAATCGGCTCCCTGTTGAGGGCCGCCGCCTCCCATCATATTTTGCATCCCACCCATCATGCCACCACCCGAGGGAACATCAAATGGTTTGCTTATAAACTTTATTTTCGATTCTTCAAAAATGGAAAAATCCACAAGAATATCTGCACGTTCTCCGGGAGCTATCAGCAGTTCACTGGTTTCAATAGCTTCAGGCAGTAATCCGCCATCCGAACCGATTACTGTAAACGGAACATTATTTAAAAACGCAAGGTTATAAATTCTGGCATTGGAACCGTTTAAAATTCTCAATCGATAAACATCAGGTGAGACTTCATGGTAGGGAGTGGGTGCACCATTAATCAATATCTGATCACCGAGAAAACCTGTCATCATTCTCTCAGGCATGGACGGGTTATAGATGATGTTGCCTGAGTCATCGACCCTTCGATCCTGGATAACCAGCGGTATTTCGTATTGGCCCCCGGGCAAACTCAGGGCTTTTTCCTCTTCGTCTTCAATAATGTAAAACCCGGCAAGACCTTTATACACCTGTTCACCGGTGATGTGATGAGGATGGGGATGATACCAATACGTACCGGCCCGCTGATTGAGCCTGTATTGATAATCGTACGTTCCGCTTGAGATAACATCCCTTGGATGCCCGTCCATTTCCGGTGGTACTATAAGGCCGTGCCAGTGAATAATACTTTCCCGGCCAATATTATTTTCAAAACGGATATTTACAGAATCACCTCTTTTTTTCCTGATGGTCGGCCCCGGAATTGAACCATTAAACTGATATCCGGAGAGGTGAAGACTTTCAGAAAGTTGTACCGATGCCTCTGATGCAACAAGGTCAAAGTTGTTCGATGTGATTTCATTTGGAATCGGCAATCGCACGGTAAAATCTTCGGCTTCAACCTGATCATTGAGCATGCAGGATGTTAAGAAGGGAGAAAATGCCAGGGCACCGGTTCCAAGCCCTGCTTTAAGAATGAACTTTTTTCTATTCATTGTTTTGACCTCAATTAGTCACTAAAAAAAAATTATTTAAGCAGCTCTCTCTTTCGCTCTTCAAATTCCTCTTTGTCTATTTCTCCGCTGGCATATCTTCTTTTTAAAATATCCATTGGTGTTTCATTTCTGTCTTGTTGATTGTTGGTTTTCATCAGTGCCCTGATGACCACTACGACCACCGCAATAATAAGTATCCACCAGACAATCATCATCCAGCCTCCTCCAAAAAAATGAAACTCATGCATGTTGTATACCTCTGTTTATAATTTATAGTTGTATCGATATAGTAAGTCAGCAACTTTTTTTGTAGCTCAACCGGAAGGCACCCCCTCTTTTTTTAGATTTTACTTGTCTGAAGACAGGGATTGCACCTGTTTTTCGTATTCCTCCTTACTCATTTGTCCGTTTCGATATCTTCGTTCAGCAATCAGTTTCGTTGCATGGTTAATATCCAAACGGGCTTTCGTTCGGCTTGCCCATGCCCATACGGCAAGAGCCATTCCCCCGCTTAATATCCAAAGCAGCGGGTACCAGTTGTTGATAAATTCATTGAGTACTTCCATTGTATCTATTTATAAATCCCAGACCTCCAAGGTTTCTAAAACCTTGGAGGTCTTGATTTCATTTTAATGATGCTGATCATGGCCGTCGGATTCCGGTGTATCACCATCCATCATACTTCCCTGCATCATTTGCATGCACATCATATGCCTTTGCATCATATCTGAATCGTCCATCATCTCCATCTTAGCAGAGTGATCCATCTCTTCATCGTTCATCATCGATTGCATCATCTGCATGTGTTTCTGCATGCGTTCTTTCATTTCGGGATTGTCTCTCATCTGCTGCATACGCTGCATCATAGCAGATCGATCCATTTCCTCCATATCGCCCATCATCTGTTTTCTCATATGGGTCATCATTTCCCGGCGCATTTCCGGATTCTGTGACATATGATCCATCATCATGGCGCGCATGGTGGAATCCTGCATCATCTCCATCATCTGTTGCTTTCGTTCCTCATGGTTCTGATCCTGAGCAGACAGTGTGCCTGCAAAGAGTACCATCAGTGCTATTGTTGTGAGTGTTATGATTAATTTTTTCATGATTTACTCTTGTTTTTTGGTTTGATTTATTATTTCAATTTAAGGCCCCCAAGGGGTTGTACCCTCAGAGGACTTCTCTTAAAGACCTGACAGGTTTTTGAAACCTGTCAGGTCTTGACATGATTACGATTCCATCTTCAAAAACCTCGCATTAATCGCTACAATCACCGTACTCAGTGACATAAGAACGGCTCCCATGGCCGGACTCAGAATAATGCCCCAGGCAAATAGCACACCGGCGGCCAGCGGAATGGCAAAAACGTTATATCCGGTTGCCCACCAGAGATTTTGAATCATTTTACCATAGGTGGCCTTCGATAGTTGAATCACGTGTCCTACATCTTCCGGGTTATTGCGTACCAGTACGATATCACCGGTCTCAACGGCAACATCCGATCCGGCTCCAATGGCAATCCCGACATCCGCACTTGCAAGTGCCGGAGCGTCGTTCACACCATCACCGGTCATCGCCACTTTTTTACTCTGGTTCTGGACTTCTTTCACCTTATCGGCTTTCTCATCCGGCAGGACTTCGGCGAACACTTGGTCAATGCCCAGTTCTTTTGCTACATATTCTGCTGTTTGGCGATTATCGCCGGTCAGCATTATACATTCGATTCCCATCTCGTGAAGCTGGTTAATAGCCTGGCGCGATTCCGGACGAATTTTGTCACCCAGCGCTACAGCCCCTTCCAGTTTCCCGTCAAGAATCACAAAGACCACCGTTTTTCCCTGGGCTGAGATTTCTTCCACCTGTTGCTGTGGGTATTCCATCTCTTCGTCACGCACATAGCCGGGACTTACCACTTTCACCGTTTTTCCTTTCACATTTCCTTCCACACCTTTACCGGTGATAGAATTAAAATCCTCCACTTTCCAGGTTTCACCGGCTTTTTCAACAATACCCCGGGCAATCGGGTGTTCGGAATTGACCTCAACGGCAGCGGTGTAATTCAGAAGCTCCTCATCACTAAATTGTCCGTTAAAATTCAGGATGTCAGTGACAGTAAAAGTGCCTTCGGTAAGTGTTCCGGTTTTGTCGAAGATGACAGCATCCAGGTTACGGGCTTCTTCGAAAGCTGTGCGATTGCGAATTAGAAATCCGTTAGTGGCTGCAAGCGTTGTAGAAACAGCTACAACCAGCGGTATCGCCAGGCCCAGTGCGTGCGGACAGGCAATTACCATTACGGTTACTGTTCGGTTGATGGCAAAACTCAAATCTTGCCCGGTAAAGAGCGACCATGCAAAAAAGGTAAGAAGTCCGCCGCTTATTGCTACAATAGTCAGCCAAAACGCTGCCCGGTTTGCCAGATCCTGCGTTCGTGATTTACTCTCCTGTGCCTGACGCACCAGGTCAATGACCTGCGAGAGAAAGGACTCATCACCCGTTTTATGGATTTTTACAGTAATGGAGCCCTCTTCGTTTATTGAACCACCGATTACTTCATCATCCTTTTCTTTTTCTACCGGCAAGGACTCTCCTGTAAGCATTGCTTCATTTACATTGGTTTTTCCTTCAATTACAATTCCATCGGCCGGTACTTTTTCACCCGGTTTGATCAGGATATGATCTCCCACCTGAAGCTCTTCAACCGGAACATCTTCAGTTGAACCGTCTTTATTTACCCGATGGGCTTTACCGGGCAGCAGTTCCGCCAGTTTTTCAAGCGCAGCCGAGGCGCTCATCACCGAACGCATCTCAATCCAGTGGCCCAGCAGCATGATACCCACCAATGTGGAGAGCTCCCAGAAAAGCAGGTGCCCTTCGAGCCCGAATACCACAAAAACGCTGTATATAAATGCCACGGAGATCGCCAGCCCGATCAGGGTCATCATGCCCGGTTGTTTTTTCTTCAGTTCGTCCACCAGTCCGCTTAAAAACGGCCAGCCGCCGAAGAAATAGACTACTGTTGACAGAGCCGCAAGTATCCAGGTGTCCCCACCAAAGCGCCAGTCCACACCCAGAAATTCCTGGATCATGGGCGAAAGGGCAAGAATTGGAATAGTAAGACCAAGCACCCACCAGAAGCGAAACTTAAAATCCTCCACCATCATTTTGTGATGGTCGTGGTGGGAGTGGCTTTCATGACCGTGATCGCCATGATCTTGATCCTCTTTGTGGTTTTCATGTTCATGATGATGGTTGTCATGCGAATGGTCACCGCCATGATTATGATTGTGATTTTTGTGTTGATCGTGTTTTGTGTTCATTGTTTTCTCCAAAAAAAATTTCAGGCAAGATATTGATTGTCAACACTTTAAGATACTCAATGCGTGCCGATACTTGGTAATTGTACGGTTTTATTGTTGTGTAATATTTTTAGGTTTCTCTGGTTATTTTATCACTCTTCAAAACTATTCTACATTTCTAAATTCTATCAATCTGACTTTTACAGTTCCATCACCCGAAATGGCTATTCCGGTAGAGCCCGGCTGCATTTCATCATCATGGGTGTGAACGATGCTCCGGCCGTTTTGATAGCCATAATAATGCATGCCGGATGCGGTAACACGGATGGTGTACCAACCGGTGTTGTCAATCTGCCCAGAGCCAAGTACATTATCCGATCCGTCGATGACCTGCCCCTGACTAAGCTCATTGCCTGATAGCCTCAGATATTGATAGGTGGATGGATTCCGGTAGTGGTGAATCAGTGCGATTTCACCCTCAAACTCTTCTGAATTCAAATCAATACGGCCTTCAACACTACTTATAGCCTCTCCAAACAAAATATAGGAAGCTTCATCCCCGGCCTGCAGATTTAGATAGTGGTTACCATCAGTTCGACCGGCATCTGCTGTAAAACCGCTGTTCCCTTCAATAGTAAATGATTCAAACAAAATATCGTCCGCGCCCGGGCCGACTCTCCAGATCCATGAGCCGTCATCACGCAGTTCGGGACCGGCTTCTTCTCTGAATTCAGACAGATCCCGTTCCAGCGTTTCAATATGCTGTTGCAGCCGCTCAATTTCACCGACCGCCACTCCGTATTTATAAACCAGTTTGGCGCCCTGTTCTCCGGTGTACCAGAGCATACCGGTTCCTCCAAGAGCAAAAACAACAAGAACGGGGAGTACAAAACCCTTTTCGAGCTGCTTCCACCAAGTAATAAACCTGATGGCAGTAAAAACGAGAAAGTAGATCAGTGTATAGAGCGCCCAATCTTCGTGTGAGGTAACCATGGGAATGGCATCACCGGTTACGGAAACGGTTTCAACAGCCTGCCGCCCGGATAAAAAGGCCGCAATCAGACCCATGGAGCCGGTGGTATAGAGTATTAGCATTGCCTTTTCGAGCCAGTTCTCTTGTTTTAAAAATAGCCTTGACGCATCAAACAGTACAGCGATGACTAGTAGAGCTACGGGAAAATGAACAATAAGAGGGTGTATGTTAGGTATCCAGTCGGGGGTCATGATTTCAGTATTACAGGTGTCATTTAACAGTTTTTAATTCCAATGAGACCTCCAAGGTTTTCAAAACCTTGGAGGTCTGGCTTGAAGTTTTTTTACAACACAGCCTCTCCACCTTCCCCGGTACGAATACTCATGGCTTCGTCTATAGCTGAGCTGTACACAATTCCGTCACCTTTATGATTGGTGGAGGCTGACTGCTGAATAATATTGAGAACTTCTTTTTCCTGTTCGTCAGCAACGAGGATCTCAAGCTTCGTGATCTTCGAATGAAGGAATGGAAATTCAAGGCTTGCGTTCAGATTATCGGGATCACCATGGCGGCCGATACCCTCACCATGGTATACGGTTACACAGCAGTATCCTTCAGCTCTCAGATTGTTATATAACGTTTCAAACATTTCCGGACGGATCATTGCTTTGATTTCTTTCATAATGCCTCCATTTTACTGATTGTGATTACAATGTTTAGCTTTCAATCTCCTTCACCGTCTCTCCGCAGTTATGCATTTGTGATCCATAAAACGGATTCTCGATCTCTTCCTTATCGCTGATCCATTCTGTGCCGCCTTCAAACATGGGGCAATATTGTTTAAACAGATCACCTTCGTATCCCTGGTTCTCCAATGCGGTTATTAGTTGTTCGGAAATCTCTTTGAACGCGAGGCGAAACGCTTTGATATCTTCGGCCTGTTCTGCCTGCTGTACCGCTTCTGTCATTGCATTGTGATGCATATCATGCTGCTCGGAATGCTCTTCATGGTCATTCATCTCGCTGCTGTTTTTTACCTCATCGGAAAATCCCTGAAGGTGATTTTGGGCTGATTCCAGATCATCAGATGTCAGGGAGTTTTTCATGTTCAGATACTCTTCCGTCAGGGTTTCCAGATGATTCGGATGGCCGTGTGTTTGGCTGTGCTGAGCCTGAACTGAGAATGCAATTAGTACTGTAAGTAAAGCTGTTAAAATGGTTTTCATTCTTTTATAATGTGTTAATTTTGGGTTTTGGTTTGTGAGATGATTGGTTAAAGAGTTCCGACAGTCTCGCCGCAATTATGCATTTGATCGCCGTAAAAGGGGTTTTCAATCTCCTCACGGTCACTAATCCAATTACTGCCTCCATCGTACATGGGGCAGTACTGCTTGTATAATGTTCCTTCGTAGCCTTCTTCTTCCACTCGCTCTACCAGCATTTCGGAGATCACTTTGAATTCCTCACGCAGATCTTCAATGTCACTGAAATCTTCCTCAGAAAACATTTCCATATGCTGCCGGGCCATCCCAAAATCATCGTTTGCCAACGCTTCGCGGAGTTGTAAATAGTCGGGAACGAGAGTTTCGAGATCTTCTTCCATGAGCACTCCACTGTGAGATTCATGGCCTTCCTCTTCCTGCTCTTGGCCGGAATGATCATCCGTATCCTGCTCCATCTCCTGATCATTCATTTCCATATCTCCGTGGTCATGGCCGGCTCTGGTTCCGCTTCCCGGCTCACGGTTCATCATGCTGAAACGGTCGGCCAGCTGCATTTCGCTGTCGATGCGGAATGCTCCATGGAAAACCACTTCCTGTCCTTCTTCCAGTCCATCTTCAATCACGTAGAAATCGCCGGTTCGGGGACCGAGTTCCACAAGTTTGACTTCAAACCGGGGTACATCTGCTGAGGTATCTTTTACATAAACCAGTGAACGTTTACCGGTCCAGAGAACAGATGAAGCTGGTACCAGCAGTTTTTCATCCTGCATCCGGCTATTCATTATTGCACGAACCAGCATATCCGGTTTGAGCTGTCCATCGCTGTTGTTCAAGTCAGCACGTACGCGAACGGTTCGGCTTCGGTCGTCAACCACCGGGTCAATGAAAGAGACGGTTGTTGCAAGGTTTTGCCCCGGGTTGGTTCGGGTCTGAAATGTGAATGTATCTCCCACAGAGATCCACTCCAGGTCTTCTTCGTACGCTTCGAGTACGACCCATACCCGGTCAAGATTTGCGACTTCAAAAATAACCGTTCCTTCCATTACATGCTGCTCTTCGGCTACATTCCGGCTCATCACATATCCATCGGCCGGTGATAGAATGTCCATTTCGTTTTGGACACTGCCTCTATCTTCAATCTCATTGATCTGCTCTTCGGTAAATTCCCAAAGGCGCAATTTCTGCCGGGCCGATTCATACAGCCTGGGATTGCGTTCTTTTTGGCGAGATGCTTCCAACAGTTCACGTTGCGCAGCAATTAATTCGGGGGAGTAGATGGTGGCCATAACCTCTCCCTTTCGGATAGGTGCACCGGTAAAATCAATATTAAGGTCGCGGATACGTCCGGAAAAATGTGTGGTGACGCTGGTCAGGCGGCGTTCATCCACTAGAATACGCCCGGGAAGGTCCAGTACTTTTTCAGGAACCCTGTGCACTACCGGCGTGGTTTGGATGTCGGCCAGTCTTGCGGCAGAAGCTGTCATTACCATGGTGTAGTCGTCTTCACTCGCTTCCGCACCCGGTGACTGGGACTCAGCAGGGATGAGTTCCATCCCGCAGATTGGGCAGTTGCCCGGTTCGTCTTGACGAACGGATGGGTGCATGGAGCATGTCCAAATGATGTCGCCTTCCTCATCGGTATGCTGATCCATGACATGTTGTTCCATTTCGGCGTCAGTAAGCTGATCGTGATCTGCATGACCGCTTGATCCGCCAAAAATCAGCCAGCCGAGTATCAGCCCGGTGAAGAGGATGGCGGTGTATGTGAGTATTTGGGTTTTTGTGATGTTCATGAGTTTGTATGTTTGTTCGTAAAATTTGGTCTGATAACTCCCCTCTCGAGAGGGGACGCCACATGCTGATTTCATTTCTTTCACTTTTCACTTTTTCCTTTTCTTTTTCATTCAACTATTCATCTCCTCCTTGATAGGGTGCAACATCTCCCACAAGGGCTTCAATGTTGATAATGGCCTTATACTGCTTAACCACAGCCTCTATCTGTTCCAGCTCCAGGTCAAGAAGCTGCCTCTGAACCTGCAATACTTCATCAAACCGCGTATTTCCGGCTGAATATTCCTCACTGAGGATTGAAAATGCCTGTTCTGCTCTGGGTATCAGTTCTTCAGTTAGTAGTGTGATGTTTCGTTCTGACTCCCGGTACTGTTCAAGAGCCTGTTCCAGCTCTGTATTCAGCCGGTTGCCGGTTTGAATTCTGCTGTAATCCACAGAACGCAACTGTTCGTTAGCCTGACGGTATTGGGAACTGTACCGGGATCGGTATAGAGGAATCCGGATGGTAGCCATGGCTGCGTACATCTCTTTTGAATCGGGAAACATTGACATGGGGCCAAAATCACGGCCCATCATTTCAATGCCCAATCCAAAAGAAGGACGGCCGTTAAGCCGGGCAAGGTGCCGTTGTTCATTCAGCATCTGTTCCTGTGCATCCAGTTCACTGAATTCAGGGTTTGATTCGTGAATTTGAGTTCTGAGCTGATCTTCATTCAAGTAGAAATCAAAGTGTTCTATTCGATCTGTTGTTTCTACTTCTGAATCCGGTTCACGGTTCAGGTATGCATTGAAACGGGTTCGGATCGGGTTAACCTTATCTTGCAGATTTTCTACCAGGGTATGCAGCCGCTGTTCTTCCATCTGAATGCGCAGTAAGTCTGCCTGTCCGGCACGGGCAGTTTCATACCGTACTTCCACCAGGGCTTCCAGATCTCTAACCAGTTCAACAGTTTCACTGGTAATGGCAATCTTTTGATTCAACTCTGTCAGATCAAACCAGGTTGTTTGAATATTTCGAAAAAGAACAAGCTGTCGGCTATTCAGACGTTCATACCCGGCTTCAGCCGATGCCCGCTGCATATCACGGCGGGTTTGCAGTGTTCCAAACCAGGGAAACATTTGCATGGCCGATGCCGAAAATTGTCCCCAAACGGATTCCGACATCATCGGGTTAAGGGTATAGCCAATACTTATTTCCGGATCAGGCAGCGTGCCAACTTGTGGGATTACCTCCAGCTCTGACTTGTACCGGTGCCAGAGTGCCCTCAATTCCGGATTCCCCTCCGCGGCTATTTGCAGGTATTCTTCGAGCTGTGGATAGTACGCTGACGCAGGTTCGGTATTTTGAGCTTGTAGCGTCGCCATTAACGATCCAAGGATTGTGATTATCATTACCAATACTATGGAGAGTATGGGTCTTGAAAGTCCCCTCTTGAGAGGGGAAAAGTGAAGGCAAATAGGCGAAGCCTGCTTTGCTAAGCGAGGGGTGTGTCCCGTAAGGGTACGGTGACTTAAACGGATATAAACTTCATTCGAAGTTCCGTCAACACACCCCTGCCAACTTCGCTGAACGCTTCTTTGGCTGTCCCCTCTCAAGAGGGGAGTTTCCTCATGACTCACGACTAACTTTTCACGACTGTTCATTTCTCCTCCAATTTATGTTCAATTTTCATGCTGCTTTCTTTCCACATCGCGTAGAGCAGGGGTACCAGAAGCAGGGTTAGTATCTGGACAAACATCCCGCCGAAGATGGGAATGGCCATTGGAATCATAATTTCAGAACCTTTTCCGGGTGATGTAAGAATAGGCAGCAGTGCCAGTACGGTGGTTCCGGTCGTCATCAAACAGGGACGAACTCTTCTCATACCCGCTTCGATAGCGGTACTGTATATTGCCTCACGTTCATCCGGTTTTTTTCGCTCAAAGAGCTGTTCAAGATAGGTGGCCATCACCACGCCGTTATCCACGGCGATACCGAACAGCGCCAGGAACCCAACCCAGACGGCCACGCTCAAATTGATTGATCCCATTTGAAAGAAATCACGTATTTCCACTCCCAGCACCGAGAGATTAAAGAACCAGTTCTCTCCATAGAGCCAAAGCAGGATAAATCCACCCGACCAGACCAGCGCAATTCCGGAAAAGACGATCAATGAGACCTGTGCAGACCTAAACTGGAAATAGATGATCAGAAAAATGATTAACAGGGTGATGGGGAGCACCACGGCTAGCCTATCTGCCGCCCTCTGCTGGTTTTTGAACTCTCCTTCAAAAGTATAGCTGATACCATTAGGAACATTCAGTGTGCCATCACTGATGCTTTGATCCATTTGGTCGCGAACCCGGTTGATGACATCGATCGGGGCATCATCAGGAAAACGATCAAATATGACATAGGCACTCAAAAAGGTGTTTTCACTCCGGATGTTCATCGGCCCGGTTTCAAAATTGATTTCAGCAAGCTGACCCAGCGGAATTTGACTTCCGTCCGGTGACGGGACAAGAATCCGTTCAATTTCATCGGGGTTGTTTCGGTTTTCCCTCGCATATCGCACGCGAATAGGATATCGTTCCCGGCCTTCCACGGTCATGCCCAGCATTTGTCCGCCAATTGCAGCACTGATTACCTGCTGCACATCCTGAATGGTGAGTCCGTGTCGTGCAATCTCCTGTCGGTTTATGTCAATCTCCAGGTACGGTTTTCCAACCACGCGGTCTGCATAAACCGAAGCCGGACGTACTCCCTGCACCTCTCTCAGAAAAGGTTCAAGGCTGGATGCGAATTCATCCAACGATTCTAAATCCGGACCGCTGATACGAATCCCCATATTGCCCCGCATGCCGGTCTGAAGCATTATTAAGCGTGTTTCAATAGGCTGTAACCTGGGTGCTGAGGTTATACCCGGCAGATCAGCGGCCTGTAAAATGTCATTCCAGATGTCATCTTCGCTCTGGATGTGATCCCTCCACTGGCGATAATACCGGCCCCGGTTATCCGGTATAAGCTCTCCCTTATCATCCCGGACATATTCACCATCCTCGAACTGATAGCGAACTCTGCGGCCCCGGTCGTCGGTTTTGTACTCACTCTTGTACTGTATGATGTTTTCGAACATAGAAACAGGTGCGGGATCGAGAGCCGATTCAACCCGGCCAATCTTTCCGGTTACAATCTCCACTTCTGGAATGGACGAAATACGCATATCCATTTCACGTGTGATCTGCAGAGCTTCTTCAACGCCCGCGTGTGGCATAGCGGTGGGCATCAGCAGGAAGGAACCTTCATCAAGCGTGGGCATAAACTCCTGGCCCAACCCGGGAAACCGTTCATCCGCAGCGGACCAAACAGAGGTCTCTTCAATCTCGATTCCAACCGCGTTAAAACCGTTGGCTACATATCGGAAAGAGGTGTCAAATCCCCGCCAGCTTATCAGTCCAAAGACCAGAATGAATCCCGGCAGTGAGAGAAAAAGGATTTTATGACGGAGTGCCCAATCCAGAATCTTCTCGTAATATCTCATGAAGATCCAGAAAAGGCCAAATACCAACCCGATAGTCAGAATGATAAAAATCAGGCTGAACGAGATCGGGTTTTGCGGGCCAAGTGGCAGCCACGTACCGGCCAGCAGCCACGAAACAGCCAATAGAATAATGACATTGTTCACCCAGGGCGCCCATTGTTTATAATCTTCACGGATCGAGCCCGCTATGTTATTTGCCCCAAGTGCCATGAGTGCCAGGCCTGCCCAGCCAAGGTACCCGATTGTAATGATCAATCCACCGGCAATCATCAGTCCATTCAAAAACCATTGCCATCTCTTTTTCCCGATTCTTTGTGAAAAGAGCCAATGGGCAAAACCTGGGATCAGTGTGATGACGATAATCAGGGTCGCAATCAGAATAAAGGTTTTTGTCCACGCGAGCGGCCCAAACAGGCGTCCCTCTTGAGCTTCCAGCATAAAGACCGGCAGGAAGCTGACAATGGTTGTCATCAGTGCAGTAATTACCGCAGGGCTGACTTCGGCAGTGGCGCGATAAATTGTTTCCAATAAGTTTTCATTTGGGTCTTTTTCATCGATATGTTTGAGCATATTCTCGGTCAGGATAATTCCCATATCCACTACCACACCGATGGAAATAGCGATTCCGGCCAGTGCAACGACGTTGGCATCCACACCCACATATTTCATCATTATGAAGCTCATAAGTACGGCAAGCGGGAGAAGAGCGGAGATGACCATTGATGTTCTCAGGTGCATCACCATGATGATGATTACTATAATCGTGATCAATAACTGTAGAGTTAAGGCTTCTTCCAGTGTGCCCAGTGTTTCGTAAATAAGCCCCGTCCGGTCATAAAAAGGGACGATCTTTACTTGTGAAACAGTACCATCAGCCAGCTCTTTGGTTGGCAAGCCCGTAGAAATCGTTTCGATCTCTTCTTTTACGTTATTAATGATATTTAAGGGGTTTTCACCAAAACGCGCAACAATAACTCCGCCAACGGCTTCTGCCCCGGATTTATCGAGCGCCCCCCGGCGCTGTGCAGGCCCCAATTGGGTATGCGCAACATCTTTTATTCGAATGGGAATGTTGTCGCGCACCGCAACCACACTCTCTTCCAGGTCTTCAATAGATTCTATATATCCAAGGCCGCGAACCAGATACTCAACCCTGTTCATTTCAATCGTTCGGGCGCCCACATCCTGATTGCTATTTCGAACGGCATCTGCAATTTGGTTGACATTTACCTCTGATTCTCGCATGGCCACAGGATCGATATCTACCTGATACTCTTGTACAAAGCCGCCAATACTTGCCACTTCGGCCACGCCATCCACCGATGAGAGTGCATACCGAACCTGAAAATCCTGAATTGAACGGAGCTCTTGAGGGTCCCATCCTCCGGTTTGGTTACCGTCTGAATCGTATCCTTCCAACGTATACCAAAAAATTTGACCAAGTGCCGTTGCGTCGGGTCCGAGAGCAGGCTGAACGCCATCAGGGAGAGTTCCGCCGGGCAATGCATTTAGTTTCTCCAGAATCCGCGACCGGCTCCAGTAAAATTCTATATCATCTTCAAAAATTACATTGATAGACGAAAACCCGAACATGGAATTGCTGCGAACCGTACGGACTCCGGGCAGGCCCAATAGCTGTGTTGTTAGCGGGTAGGTGATCTGATCCTCAATATCCTGCGGGGATCGTCCCGGCCATTCGGAAAACACAATCTGTTGGTTATCACCAATATCAGGTATGGCATCCACCGGTACGGGATCACGCGGCAGGAAATCGATATCCCAGTCGAATGGTGCCGTAGCAATTCCCCAGCCTGCAAGTGCTAAAAAAAGCAGCAGGGCTATGAGTTTGTTTTCGAGGAAGAAGCGTATGATTGAATTAGTCATGAGTTGTTTTGACCCACCCTCTGTCTCCCTCCCTATGTCATCACAAAATGCGTGACGCCACAAGGAGGGAGGACTTTAACAAAGGGTTTTGAAATTATTTTTCAGGTTTGGTGATCGGTTGGGCTCCCCTCCTTGTCACGCCTGTATTTTTGGCGTGATAGGGAGGGGCCGGGGGTGGGTTCGTGAAGGATTGAGCATTGGTTAAGCTCGTAATTTCATCAACACTCCATTAACACACCCCTGATGATTTCGCTAAAGCGCGCAATCATCTGTCCCCTCTTCCCAAAGGCATCCCTTTGGGGGAAGAGGGGAGTTTCTTTCCCGGGTGGAGAAGATTCTACATCAAAAAAGTGTCGTAAAGGAGCCAGAGGGGAGGATCGTGTTGCCCGATGCGAATCTGAAGATCGCTTCTGACAGGCTCATCGAAAGAAAAAGCGGAGTAATTACCGGTGATGGATTCCAAAACAACAGCAAAAGACGGAGAAACGGGAATTCCATTTTCTTTACTGAGTGGTGCCACATCCGCGGAACAGGCACAAATCAATATCCCGTCGCAATCATGGTGGCCATGGGTTGATTCGGGTTGTTTCTCTTCTTCTGAATCACAACAATCATGAGAAGAGTCCATCATCTCATGGCTGTGCATTTCCGTCATACAGAATTCTACCAGCTGCTTTGCATGCAAACCTGCCGGTAGTAAAAATCCTGCCAAAAGAATGATGGCAAAGGATTTTGTAAATAGTTGATATATGGCTGAGTTGTATTTCACGTATCAAGAATAATGCATCTCCGGGTAAAACTATACAAATCCAAAAATATTACACAAGATGGAAGAATTTTTGACACCTTTCAGGCTATGCAGCGAAAATTATTTTGAACAAAAGGTACCCTTCTTAAAGTTTTGATTGCTATACAGATTGAGAATTTATATTTAGAAGAATTAATTTATCCTTTGAAATGGGTCGCAACCGTAAATTTGAAAACACTTAAATAGTTATGAACAAGAAAATTAAAACCAGTCTTACACGGAGAGATTTTTTAAAAAAATCGGCATTAGCAGGTGCCGGACTGGCCATTAGTGCTAAAAGTTATGGCAGGATATTAGGGGCAAACGACAGAATACGGGTTGGAGTTGTGGGTTTTTCCCAGCGCGCCAGGTCTTCTCTGATTCCGGCATTTCAGTTGCATGCGAATGATTTGAATTTTGAATTTGCTGCAGTATCAGACATCTGGAACCGCCGGCGGGAAGAGGGAGCGGCTTTTATCGAAGAAAGATCCGGCCTTTCGATTGCACAGATGCGAAATAATGAAGAACTGTATGATAGTGGTGAGGTGGACGCGGTGATTATCAGTACAGCCGATTTTCAGCACGCCCTTCATTGTAAGCAAGGGGTTGAAGCCGGCTGCGATGTATATGTGGAAAAACCGTTTGCCGAAACCATGGAAGATAACCGTGCCGCACGGAAAGCAGTGGAAGAGACCGGAAAAATTGTACAGGTAGGTTCCCAGCGCCGAAGCGGTGCGAATTATCATGCTGCTGAAGATTTTATCAAATCAGGCAGGTTTGGTGATATAGTGAATGTGGAGATGACATGGAATGTAAATCAGCCCGGGCGCTGGCGTTTACCGGCATTGACCGAACAGATAAAAAAGGAAGATACCGATTGGGAACGGTACCTGATGAACCGACCGTACGAAGAGTGGGATCCAAGAAAATATCTTGAATACAGGCTGTTCTGGCCATACTCATCCGGAATACCGGGGCAATGGATGGCTCACCAGATTGATACTGTTCACTGGTTCAGCGGGCTGCCCCATCCGCGAAGTGTGGCTGCAAACGGTGGAATTTACCTGTGGAAAGACGGACGTGAAAACTACGATACCATGACGGCTGTTTTTGATTACGGCCCGCTGGATGATCCTTCTACAGGCTTCCAGGTAATCTACTCATCCCGGTTCACGAATTCGGCCGGCGGTGTGAAAGAGATCTATTACTCCAACGGAGGTGAATTGAATCTTGCCACAAACAAGGTTACTTCAAATGGCGGGCTGCAGCAGAATTATGCCGAAGCGATGGGCATGGAGCCTAACCTGCTGGATGAATTTGAGCTGGAGGCAGAATCGGAAGTGGAAACCGATGCCAATACCGGGGTGGATGATATGACTTCTGCACACATGAGAAACTGGATGGAGTGCGTACGAAACCGCGAACAGCCAAATGCTAATGTAATGGCAGGTTATAATCATTCCATTGCCAATATCATGACGACGGCAGCCATGCGCACGGGAGAATATGTGACGTTTGATGATGAACGGCAGGAAGTGTTAGCCGGTGGCAATGTCTTTAAATATTGATAGTTTTCTGTTTTTGAAACCGATAAAATTTCTGAAAGATTTAAAATCTGGTGAGAAACATGCATATAAAATGTATAACCGGTTTGGTTTTGGCAATGCTCTGGCTGTCTGCCTGTGCACAGGATTCAGACATGGCAGATAACAACATCAGTATAATTGCCAGTGAAGAGGAACAGAAGGTAGAGGTTTTTTTCAACGGAGAGATATTTACTTCTTATCTCTATTCAGAGAATCTTAAAAAGCCAATTCTTTATCCTTTGAAAATAGCTGGTGGAACCGATTTAACCCGTGGCTTTCCATTTGATCCGCGGCCGGGGGAAAGGACAGATCATCCTCACCAGGCAGGCCTTTGGTTCAACTATGGTGATGTCAACGGTCTTGATTTTTGGAATAACTCAGATGCTGTTCCTGATGACCGGAAAGACCAGTATGGTACAATAATTCACAAAGAGATCAATGATATCCGTAATGGTGAAGACAGAGGAGAACTGGATGTAAGCATGGAATGGGTGAATTCGAACGGGGAAATTTTACTTACCGAGAACACCGTATTTGTTTTTAGTAACTCAGAAAATACGAGGATAATCGACCGAATCACCAAACTTACAGCCACTGATTCGAATGTTTCACTGAAAGACAATAAAGAAGGCGTATTGGGAATTCGTGTTGCACGTGAACTGGAACATCCTGAATCGGAATCAGACACTGGCTTAACAGGTTTATACAGAAGCAGTGAAGGCCTGGAAGGTGACGATGTCTGGGGAACACGGGGTAAATGGGTGAAACTGTCGGGGGTGATCCATAACCAGGAGGTATCGGTTTCGATTCTGGATCATTCTGAGAATGCAGGTTATCCCACGTACTGGCATGCAAGAGGCTATGGACTTTTTGCGGCAAATCCGCTGGGACAGGAAGAAATGAGCGGCGGGGTAGATCAGCTGAATTATGAACTGGCTGCAGGAGAATCGGCTACATTTAAGTACCGGATCATCATTTCTTCAGACAGTTCTTTTTCTGATGAACAAATGAATGAATACTGGGACGAATTTAATGACGAGTATCAGGGAATATCACTCTGACAACATTTAAACATCTATTAATTAACTTTAAGATTATGAAATCTGTATTTTTTTTATTGGGTTTATATCTGCTGGCACCACAATTGCTTCATGCACAAAACTGGCAGGAGCTGGTAAACGAAGATGAACTGGAACGATGGGAAGTATTAGGCGGAAGTGCCGAATATTTTATTGAAAACGATGAAATTGTAGGCGTGGCCGTTCCAAACAGCCCCAATTCTTTCTTAACAACACCTGAGCATTACGATGATTTTATCCTGGAATACGAAGTATTTCTGGATAACCAAATGAACAGCGGAGTACAAATCCGCAGTAACAGTGACCCATCTTATATGAATGGCCGTGTACACGGTTACCAGGTTGAGATTGACCCATCCGCACGGGCGTGGAGCGGGGGTATTTATGATGAAGCCCGCCGGGGGTGGCTCTACCCGCTATCCATGAACGAAAAGGCCAAACCATTATTCCGTCTTGCAGACTGGAATCACTTCCGTATTGAAGCTGTTGGGAATTCTATCAATACATGGATCAATGGAGTTCATACTTCAAGGCTTGTTGATGACATGACTGATTCGGGATTCATTGGTTTACAGGTTCACTCTATAAATGATGAAACTCTTGAAGGGGCTACAGTGAAGTGGAGGGATCTGCGAATTCTGACTGATGATGTGGAGGCTCATCAAAAAGCCAGGGACCCGCAGGTAAAAGAAGTCAGCTACCTTCAAAACGATTTGAGTGAATGGGAAAAAAGGAAAGGATGGCGGCTGCTGTGGGATGGAGAGACAGCAAATGGCTGGCGCGGTGCAAAACTGGATAATTTTCCTTCATCCGGCTGGGTAATAGAAGAGGGTGAGCTTACTGTTCTGGCCACGGACGGAGGTGAGGCTACCGGTCCCGGCGATATTATTACAAATGATCTGTACAGTGATTTTGAACTGGAACTGGAATTTAAGATCACGGAAGGTGCCAACAGCGGAATCAAATATTTTGTGGATGCTGAACTGAACCGGGGTGAAGGGTCGGCTATCGGCGCGGAATTCCAGATCCTGGATGATCGGCAGCACCCCGATGCCTCACAGGGAGTAAAAGGGAACCGTACGTTAGGGGGGTTATATGACCTGATTACCGCCGAAAACCTGTCGGAGCCAAACCGGGGTAAACCTTTTAATGGTGTAGGTAACTGGAACAAAGCCCGGATTATCTCAAAAGATGGCCATGTGGAGCACTGGCTGAATAATCAGAAAGTGGTAGAGTACGACCGTTTTTCACAGATGTTTAGTGCGCTGGTGAACTATAGTAAGTATGTTGACTGGGAAGATTTCGGCCGGTGGCCCGAAGGTCATATCCTTCTGCAGGACCACGGGGATGAGGTTAGTTTCCGGAGTATTAAAATCAGGGAATTGTAAAACTCTCCGGTTCCGATAGAGAGGATGCCATAATTCAGGGGTTGATTTATTTACATAAAAATTGATCAAATCCGAGTCCCGCAAGGGACGGCAGGGTGTAGCCCCGGACAACCGCGGCAGCGGTGGAGGGCCAGTGAACAGTGTGTCAATATACAGTAAACAGTGAACATGGTTCTGCCTGGTTCACTTGCTCAATAAACCTTCCAGGGCTGATAGGAGGATGCCGTAATTTCAGGCGTGGGTTTATTCGCGAATGAATTGATCCGATCCAAGCCCTGAAAGGGCGGCAGCACACAGCCCCGGGTAAAGCCGCGAAGTTGAAAAGGTCCCAAAAATATTCCCCAAGGCGAGGAATATGTTAAGGGCAGTGAGTAAATACGAAGGGGTTTATCTGAAATTTTTATCAAAAGCGAATATCCGGGTGCTACTTTTGTTCCCGAGGGCTTCGGGATAGCCAATGCCAAGGCATCCTTTGGGGCGCTCAACATGACACTATCCTGAGCCTGCCTGGATCGGCAGACAGGCGCAATGTTGGCGTATGGGAGCCGTAGTGAAGTCGAAGGGTTTTTCGCGGATCTGCCTGATTCACTTCTTCCGTAAATGCTTCCAAGGCTGGTTCGTCTACTATTATAGAATCGGTGTGAATATGGAGTAACTTTGGATGATTATAATCCAATAAGGGCATACTTTTCTTAAAAACCCCAAAAACTCACTCTTCATCAATCACCGTATCATCCAGGTCCCAGCCTAACCTTTCATAGAGGCTTCGGCGTCCTTCTTTATCTCCTTCCAGGATTTTAAATGCAAATTCGGCAACTTCCAGGGCATGTTCCCTGGGCACCACGATTACACCATCTCCGTCGGCAACAATCACATCTCCTTCGTTGATTTGTACACCGCCTACCGAAATTGTCTGGTTTACAGATTCAATTTCATTTCGACCTGGGCGAATTCCGCGGCCGCGGTTTGCCTCATCCCAATAGGTAGGAATGCGCTGAAGAATGATTTCATCCGTATCACGGATTCCGCCATTTGATACTATACCTACGGCACCACGGCTGTACCAGTCAAGGGAGTTAAAGGAACCGACAGAGCCGGTATCGCCATCGCCCTGTACATCCAGTACAACAACTGTTCCTTCCCTGATAAATTCCACAAAAGGCTCATCAGAAAGAGTATTGTACCAGTTTCCTTCCCATGTGCGGAAATCCTCGTAATTTGCAGGGGCGTCTCTCACGGACTTATTAGTTGGCATATATCGCGCCGTTACCGCAATACCCCGGATAACATGATCCATGGATTCAACATCTTTCCAGAGCGGAGTGATAGCCTGCTCCATAAGGCCTGTATTCCAGAGCCCGACAAAATCCATTCCGTCTGAAACATCCGCTACACGCAGGTCTTTATACAGTTCCAGGATTTCATCATCGGATAATTCATCCTGAGCAACAGCATGATTTACAGAAAACAGAGCGATTAAACTGAGAATAATTATTCTATACATTTTCGAGCGGGTTTAATTGGTGACTCCTTTGTCTGTCTGTATGAAGGAATCAGTTGATTCGTAAAGAAATATTCCAGCTGTACAATAGGAAACTCAGGGAATTCTTAAAAGTATTTTAAATGAGTTCACCGGGATCCTTTTGAGGCTTATTCCGGGGGCTGTTCCTGATTTAGATTAACAGTTTAATGTATAACAACTATCGGTTCTTCGGGTATGAATGACGAAGCCATTCCTGTTTTACAGGACTGATTAAAGTCTCCGATTTGTGGCACTTGGTCAAAATTCAAAATTCTCTGGACGGCATATAGCAGATCCACAATTACCCCATGGGATGCCTTTGGCGCATTGCGGGGTGGCAAATTCGACCCACTCCGAAAGCATCAGGCAACCGCCTATTGCAAATATCATGAAGGACTGCGGACCGCCCCTGCCGGGGCTTTTCCGGGATTGATCGCCTCCTCCGGCACCCGGCATAAATGCCGGGCCTACATTCGGCCGTCCCTCGCGGGACTGATTGGGGGGATCGAAATTGGCACATTGCAAGAGGTCGAGTCCCGGCTGGACGAACTGCTAATTTCATTATTTTACTATCATTTGCGGAGCGCCCATAAGCGGCGAGGAGAGGTTTTGAGGCCTTTTTCATATCCCGCCCCGAAGTTATACCGTGAGGAAACACAGGTTCGTTTACTAACTCATCCCGCTTTGTTGTTTCGGGCAGGATGAACTTCATAAAATCCATTTTCCAACCCATAATCCCAGCCAGACAGCTCCGAAACCAGCCACAACCTGCAGCGCCATGTAGAGCAATCCCTGCTGTAAAGATTCTCCGGCAATCTGAAACCCTTCTATACCGAAAGATGAAAAAGTGGTAAAACCACCTAAAAAACCGACAATCAAAAACAACTTTAAGGTGGCATCCGTCCATTCACCGGCTTCAAGTACATAAGCTATTAACCCGATGAAAAAACAGCCGGTGATATTTACTATTGTGGTACCTGTAACCAGCCAAGATTCGCCAACCAGTTTAAGCGTCCATACTGACGTCAGGTAACGTAATACAGAGCCAAGGGCACCACCAAATGCTATAAAAATTAGTTCACGCATTGGCAGAAGAGATTAAAATTCGGGCAAAAGATTCTATCTCCTGCCTGTTGTTGTAAACATTGGGTGATACACGAATGGAATCACCACGATATGAAACTATAATGTTCTGTGTATCAAGTGCCGCTTTGATAGCGGTCATGTTATGATGCTTTGCCAGACGAACCCCAAAAAGGTGAGAAGAGCGATGTTTTTCATCTTCAATTATAAAACCTTTCTCCCGCAGGTTAGCAACGCTGCCTGCAATCAGATTCCTGCAGTAGTTTTGGATGTTTTCCACTCCCCATTCATTTAACTGTTTCACCGCGGCCAGCATCATTGGCACCAGGATAAAATTACTGTGCTCGCCTACTTCATACCGCAATGCTCCGGTCTGATAGTTGTCATTATAATTTACCAGGGCGGCGAAATTTTCACTTTCATACCTGTTGATCCAGTTTTCTTCGATTGGATTTCCCTTATCCAAAGCCGGTCCGTACCATGCCAGCCCGATACTATAGGGACCCATGAGCCATTTATATCCAGCGCAAACAAGAATATCCGGCTGTATTTCCTGCACATCAAACGGCAGGGCGCCAACCGATTGGGTGCCATCAACTGCAAGCCACGCACCCGTTTCGCGTGTCCGGGTTCTGATAGACTTCAGGTCGAACAGGGTGCCATCGGCCCAGTGAATATTTCCAAGAGCTACCAGTTTTGTTTTTGATGTGATGGCTTCCAGAATACGCTCGTTCCAGGTTTTCCCGCGGTTCTTTTGATCAGCCGGAGGCGAAACTGTAACTACCTCTGCTCCTTTTCTTTTTGCCAGTGACCGCCAGGGATAGACATTGCTGGGGAATTGTTCTCCTGCAACCAGTATCTGATCTCCGGCAGAAATCGGAAGGTTGTTTGCCACATTCGCCATACCGTAAGAGACGGCCGGAACCACCGCAATTCTTTTTGGCTCCTCAGCATTAATCAGCCTCGAAAATTCTTCCCGCAGCTCATCGGTTTCTACGAAAAACTGTTCCGGCGGAATCCGGAAAGGGTTTCGTTTCCGTTGAATTCCTTTAATGCCAGCTTCTTCAACTTTTTTCAGCTGGGGCGACATATACGCACAATTCAGATAGGCAGCCGTTTTATCAAGTAAAAAATCTGATTTTTTGCAGTTCATAAACTTTATTCGTTGCTATTGTGTGCAGGTCAATGTAAGAAAAAGGGAATCGGGAAAAGCTCAAAACAAAAATACTATTTCGTTTAGTTCAGTATTTGTTGAACTAAATAAACTTTTTTTCGTAACTTTAAATTATGGAGAAGGAAAAACTGAGATATATTGAAGAAGCGGGACTTCTTTTTGAATCGGCGGGATTAACGCGGATGTCAGGCCGGATTTTTGGCTATCTGTTGATATGCGATGAGGATCAGGTCTCGTTTAATCAAATCAAAGAGGTATTAAAAGCAAGCAAAGGAAGTATCAGTACGAACCTGAAACAGCTGGTTCATACCGAATTTATCGAGCCGGTATCACTGCCGGGCGATCGTAAAACCTACTATCGCGCAAGCCATATTCATATCGGTGATATCCTGAAAGGAAGGACGAAACTGATGAAAAGTTTTTCTGAGATGTTTGCTAAAGGCAGGCGTCTCAAAGACCGGGAAGATGAGACAGCGGAATGGCTTGAAGAAACATCCGTTTTTTATGAATGGATAGAGTCGGAGATGGATAAGCTGATCGGCCGCTGGGAAAAAGAGAAAGATACAATCATAAAGAAAAGGAGAGCATCATGACTGACCAATACCACTATACCCGATCGCAACGATTTTTCGGGGCCGTAAAATCGGCAAAGGAAATCCTGTTCAGATATATGGCACAGGCTGACCAATGGATGGAAAAGCGGGTGTCAGAAATTATCATCCGTCTGGAAGATGAAGAGGATGAAATTTTAGAATAATAGTATTAAGCCAATGAATATGAGAGCTCTCTTAACCCTGTGTACACTGGCCGTTTTAATTTCAGTACCGGGGAAGGCACAAACGGCTGCCGAAATCATCGAACAGATGGAAGAGGTTATGCGTGGAGAATCGAGCTACGCAGAAATGACGATGACCATAGACCGTCCGAGATATACAAGGGATGTAAACATGAAAGCGTGGGCTCTGGGTGAAGATTACTCCCTGATTTTAATAACAGCCCCGGCACGGGATCAGGGTACCACATTCCTGAAACGGCGCAATGAGATATGGAATTATGTTCCAAATATTGACCGAACCATCAAGATGCCTCCCTCAATGATGTCGCAGTCGTGGATGGGATCCGATTTTACAAATGATGACCTGGTCCGGGAAAGTTCAATCCTTGCAGATTACGAGCATACTTTATTACGCGAGGAAGTGTATGACGGCCGGGAAGCCTGGGTGCTGGAACTGATTCCCAAACCCGATACACCCATTGTATGGGGAAAAGTTTTGGTATGGGTGGATAAAGAGGAGTACATCCAGCTCCGGGTCGAAAATTACGATCAGCGGGACGAGATGGCCAGTACCATTGAGTTTACCGAAATCGGAGAGATGGGCGGCCGTACTTTTCCCTCGAAAATGATTCTTACTCCCACTGATAAACCCAATCAAAAAACCATTATGGAGTACAAAAATCTTGAATTCGATATCGAAATCAGTGAATCGTTTTTTACCCAGCAGAATATGAGGAGGGTTAGGTAATCAGTGATCAATGAGCAAGTAGCAAACTAACAAGCATGGAATGAAATAGTGGAAGAAAAAACTCCCCCTTGAGGGGGGTTGTGGGGATGACCTAATGCACATAAATGATAAACTGTACAACTGATACACTGATAAAATGTATTTAAAGCTTGCGTGGCGAAATATCTGGAGAAATAAACGGCGGACGCTGATTACCGTGTCGTCGATTATGTTCGCTGTGGTTGCGGCTCTTTTTGTGGAGTCGATGGAGAGGGGGGCGCACAACCAGATGATTAACAATATGACCAGCTTTCATACCGGGCAGCTTCAGGTACAGGATTACCGGTATGAGGATGAGCCATCGCTGGATAACGCATTTTATTATGATGAATCTTTCAATGAGATTTCAGAAACAGAGAATGAACAGATTGACTACCTGGTGCCCAGAATTGAAACGTTTATGCTTGCAGCCGGAGGGGAGTTAACCCGCGGAGCCATGGTTCTGGGGATTGATCCGGAGGCGGAACAGCGACTGAACGAATTAAAAAAACGTCTTTCGGAAGGCCGTTTTTTTGAGCCCGGAGGCGGGACTGTTGTGATGGGAAGTGGGCTGGCCGGCCGGCTGAATTTGGCTGTTGGCGACACTCTGGTACTGCTTGGCCAGGGACGATTTGGTATGACGGCCTCAGGACTGTACGAAATAAGTGGTTTGATATCACATCCCATCAGAGACATGAATAATCAAATTGTATATCTGTCCCTGTCGGATGCCCAATGGCTGCTTTCAGCCGATGATCATATCACAAGTTTATTAATTACACCTACCCACCAGAGATATATAAATGAGCTTGCAGGAAAGCTGAACAATAAGCTCCAAAATGAAGAACTGAGGGTCCTTACCTGGGAAGAGATGATGCCGGAATTAATAGAGGCACTCGATTTCGACCGGGCATCCACACGCGTAATGATGGGAATTCTCTATGTCGTAATTGGCTTCGGGATCTTCGGTACCATCCTGACCATGACCCTGGAGAGATTGCGGGAATTTGCCATACTACTTTCCGTGGGTATGTTTCGGGCGAAACTGGCATTTGTGGTATTTATTGAAACGTTTTTCATCAGCATTCTGGGGGTGCTGGCAGGATTTGTCCTCGGCTTGCTGATTTTAATTTATTTCTATTTTAATCCTATTAACCTGAGCGGGGATATGGCTGAACTCGTTCTTGAATTTGGTTTTGAACCTGTGTTGCCGGTTGCACTGGCCCCGGACATATTTTTTTGGCAGGGATCTGTGGTCTTTATCATAGCTACACTGATCTGTTTCTATCCATCCACTAAGATTCTGCGAATGAATATTCTGGAGGCAAAAAGATAATAGAAGACGTAATACTATGAAGATGCTGCTTTACATATCCTGGCGAAATATCTGGAGACACCCGGCCCGAAGCGGAGTGTTAATTGGAGCTATTATTTCCGGATTATGGGCAGGTATTTTGATTTCATCCTGGGCAAACGGATTGGTTGAACAGCGGGTAAACAGAGTTATTCAGGAAGAGCTGACGCATCTGCAGATTCATCACCCGAATTTTTTAACAGAAAGAGAGCCGGGAATGTTTATTGAATCCTTTGAACAGATCTATGCGACCCTGGAAAGAGATCAGCGGGTGAAATCGTTTACTGCACGCACCCTTGTTGATGGAATGGTTCAATCGCCACTAACTACATCAGGTGTGCAAATCAAAGGAATCATGTCTGACCGGGAACGGGAGACAACAAATTTTCATGAAAACCTTGTTCAGGGTGAGTATATCGATGCAGATGTCAGAAATCCGGTGGTGATAGGAAGAACATTGGCTGAAAAACTGAATGTAGAGATCGGAAACCGAATTGTCCTGGCATTTCAGGACATCAACAATGAACTAATTTCGGGCGCTTTTAATATCACCGGAATGTTTCATACCGGTCAGGCAATGTATGATGAAACCGCCGTTTTTGTGCGTTCAGAAGATTTGTATCTGCTGCTAAGTGACCAGCCTTTATTTCATGAAATTGCAGTGATGTTGAAAGAAGATGAGGATAGTGAAGCGGTTGTTGCGGACCTCAATAGCCAGTTCGAAAATATTATTGCAGAAACGTGGCTTGAAATCTCACCCGAAATGAGATACATGACTCAGGCCGGGGGTACCTATATGTTCTATATCATGCTGGTTATCATGTTTGCGCTCGCTTTTGGGATCCTCAATACCATGCTGATGGCTATTTTTGAAAGAATGCATGAACTTGGCATGCTGATGGCAATCGGGATGAGCAAAAGCCGCATTTTCTGGATGATTATATTAGAATCACTAATTCTTACTCTTACAGGTGCTGCTGCCGGTATGCTTTTGGGCCATATGTCTGTAGAATACCTCCGGAAAAACGGACTGGATTTAACAGCCGTGGGAGGAGATTCTTTTGAATTATGGGGATATGATGCGCGGGTGTACCCCTACGTAACTCCAGAGGAATATATTTCGGTGACGATACTGGTTATAGTAACAGCCATGCTGGCTGCCATATATCCCGCCATTAAAGCACTGAGATTAAC
Source organism: Balneolaceae bacterium (assembly GCA_040882525.1). Classification (GTDB taxonomy): domain Bacteria; phylum Bacteroidota; class Rhodothermia; order Balneolales; family Balneolaceae; genus Rhodohalobacter. The sequence goes on from JBBEBD010000074.1 coordinate 144,542, forward strand.
CCCGGGCGAAGTGGTAAAAGAGTAAAAAAGCCCGATAATGAAAAATTCCCCGCTTATGACAAAGCCGATAATCAACACACACAATCTCTCAAAAGTGTATAACCCGGAAACGATTCCTGTGCATGCCCTGCGTGATGTGAACCTGGAGTTTGAAGAAGGGGAATTTACAACTGTCCGGGGTCCTTCCGGTTCGGGTAAAACGACTCTGCTTAATATGATTGGCGGTCTGGACGTACCGACTGAGGGTTATGTTGAAATTGACGGTACCCGTATTACCGGCATGAAGGAGAGCAAGCTGATAGAGTTCCGTCTCAACCATATCGGGTTTGTATTCCAGGCCTATAACCTGATTCCGGTTTTTACCGCTTATGAAAATGTCTCGTTTATCATGTTACTGCAAAAGCGGGACAAAAAAGTGATGAAGGAGAGGGCGGAGGAATTGCTGGCGGCAATGGGCTTAAAAGATAAACTCCACTCCCGGCCAAAGGAGCTCTCCGGTGGTGAACAGCAAAGAGTGGCGGTTGCCCGGGCACTGGCATCGAAACCAAAATTCATACTGGCCGATGAACCCACAGCAAACCTGGATACTGCCTCTGCCATGAACCTGCTGGATATCATGGAAAAAATGAACAGGGAGCAAAACGTAACTTTTATATTTTCCACGCACGATCAAAGAGTTATCAACCGGGCCCGGCGTATCATCACCATGGTGGATGGCTCGATTGCAAAAGATGAGGTGATGAAAGTCTCCCCTTGAGCCTGCCTGCGCTAAAGCTCCGGAAGGCAGGGGAGTGCCGGAGCAGCGCGAAGGCGAAGGAGTATCAGATTCACGAAGAGTAAACAATTTTTTAGAAACCCGATTACAGTCATTCCGGGCTTGCCCCGGAATCTCCAGCCTCTGTTTAAGAGAAGGGAATGTGGCTCGGAGGCCGGACTGATATATCCTTTCATTTTAATTATTTATGAAGCTCATTGATTCTTTATAAAATGAAAAAATATCTTTTCCTATATCTGCTATCCATTACATGCACTGCAACGGCGCTTGCCCAGACGGAAAACAATCTTGATGTAAGCGGGTATGTGGAAGGGCTGCCCCTATACTTTTCAACCGAATTGCCCGAACCTTTCGGCGAGGTTACTTATTGGGAATACCGCGTTCAAAACCGATTGAATCTGGATTGGTACCCAACAGATAATTTTTCGTTCTCCTGGCAGATGCGAACCCGTTTATTTACCGGCGATCTTGTACGTGAAATTCCGGGATACGCAGATGCCATCAACCAGGATGAAGGGTACTTCAATCTTTCATGGCTGGTGGCAGAGAAGGATAACTGGTTTTTGCACTATATCCCCGACCGGCTGTACGGCGAGTGGCAGAATGACGACTGGAGCATTCGTGCCGGCCGACAGCGCATCAACTGGGGTATTAATATGGCTACCAATCCAAATGATCTCTTCAATATCTATTCGTTTTATGATTTTGCCTACCCTGAACGCCCGGGTTCAGATGCAATCCGTATTCAGAGATTCCTGGGTTTTGCTTCCCGTATGGAAGTGGCGGTTAATCCGGCACGTGATGCAAAAGAAAGTGTGGCCGCTTTTTTATACTCCTTCAACCATTCGGGATATGATATTCAGCTTCTTGCCGGATATTACCGAAATCGCGCGGCTTTAGGCGGTGGCTGGGCAGGGAGCATCGATCAAAGCGGTTTTAAGGGTGAGCTTACCTGGTTTTATGATCTTAAAGATGAAGGTGGCGGACGCGAAGCCAACCTGGTTACAGCGGTTTCAATTGATCATATGTTCGACAACAGCCTCTTTTTAATTGTGGAAGCCCTGTACAACCAGCGTGGCGGACAAGAACAGTTCTCTGTACTGGGCCAGCCGCTTTCTGCGGATAATCCATCCTTCTCGAGATTTCAATTCACGGGGCAGGGTTCCTATCCTTTTTCACCACTCTGGTCGGGAAGTTTATCAGTCGTGGTTTACCCGGATGAAGAAGGAGTGTTTTTGTCGCCTCAGGTCAGTTATTCAGCCGGAGAAAACCTGGATCTGATGCTCATTTCCCAATTCTTTGCAGGCAGCGGCGATTCTGTTTTTTCCGATGCAGGGACTGTGATTTCCGGTTCAGTAAAATGGAATTTTTAGGAATGGAATACCCGTCTGACGGCTTGATGAAGCTCGTTTATTAGATTGATGATGTGAAACAGCCGTCTGACGGGTTTCGAATTGAAGAAATGATGCACACCTTTCCCCACGCAAATGCAGCGTGGTACTCCCCCTGCCTTCCGGAACTTTGCCAAAGGCTTCCCTTTGGGGCAGCGCAGGCAGGCCTGTCTTCCGGAGCTTTAGCGCAGGCAGGCTCAAGGGGAGAATTTAATGCGTTCAATTCATAATAGGCATCTTACCCAACAAATTTTATTTTCCGGAGAATGATGGTATTTAAAACAGCCACTGCAGATGAATAGCCAAAAAAGATGGGAAATATGTGTTGATACGGGAGGCACTTTTACAGACTGCATTGCGATAGCTCCCGGAGGAGAACGGAGAAGAGTAAAAGTGTTAAGCAGCAGTTCACTTCGGGGGAATATCACTGAAAAAGCCGGAAAAAATCTCTATAAAGTAGAACAGGAGTGGAATGCCCCAGACGATTTTATCCGCAATTTCATATTTTCATTGCTTTATCTCCCCAACAGAACGACCAGGGTCACCGGTTTCAATGCAAGAGAATCACTGATCGAACTGGAGGATACTGCCGGCAGCTGGAATGAAATTTCAGGTGCCTCTTTTGAAGTAAAAACAGATGAAGAGGCCCCGGTTCTGGCGGCCCGGCTGGCTACAAAAACGCCAGCCGTAAAAAACCTTCCGCCTATGAATCTGCGCCTGGCAACAACCAAAGGAACCAACGCGCTGCTCGAAAACAAAGGGGCACCGACAGTACTTTTTGTTACTGAGGGGTTTGAAGACCTTCTGGTGATCGGCACACAGCAGCGTCCGGACCTGTTTTCTCTGAATATAAAAAAGCCTGCTCATTTATATGATCTGGTGCTTGAAGTCCCGGAACGGTTATCGGCTGAAGGAAAGGTGCTGAAACAGCTTGAACTGGAAAAATTATCAGCAATTGCGGGTAATCTTCTGGAGAAGGGGATAAGAACCGCGGGTATCGCACTGATGCACAGTTACAGAAATGCACTGCATGAAGCGCAATTAAAAAAATGGCTGCTTGAAAAAGGTTTTATTCATGTTTCCACATCATCAGAGCTGACCCCTTTTATCGGGATTCTTGCCAGGGCTGAAACCACGCTGGTCAATGCCACCCTGGCGCCGATCATAAGGGATTACCTGGATTCAGTGAAGTCCGGTACGGACGGGAGCAACCTCTTTGTGATGACGAGCGCAGGCGGTCTCACGCCAAATGACTCATTTACTCCGAAAGACGGATTATTAAGCGGACCTGCCGGCGGAGTGGTCGGCGCCTCTTCCGAGGGGAAAAAAATGGGATTTGAAAAAGTGATCTCTTTCGATATGGGAGGTACCAGCACGGATGTGGCACGCTTTGACAGCGACTTTGATTATGCTTTTGAACATACGGTTGGAAATGCTCACCTGGTTGCCCCGGCCTTGTCTATTGAAACAGTAGCTGCCGGAGGCGGATCGATCTGCTCTTTCGATGGCCATGCCTTATGTGTAGGGCCGGAAAGTGCAGGAGCATGGCCCGGTCCGGCATGTTACGGTGCCGGCGGACCTCTGACGATCACAGATATAAACCTGCTGACGGGTCGCCTGGATCAGCAAAATTTTCATATTCCGGTAGATATCCGGGCTGCGGAACAGAAGCTGGAAGAGATCCTTTTGAGGCTTAAAAGTTTTTCAGATGAAAATATAACGAAAGAATCGGTGCTGGAAAGTTTTCTTCAGATCGCCAACGAGCGGATGGCCGGCGCAATCAGTAAAATATCCGTCCGGAAGGGTTATGACACGAAGGAGTATGCCCTTGTTTCTTTCGGAGGGGCCGGGGGGCAGCATGCCTGCGCTGTTGCGAAACGATTGCAAATACAAAAAATAGTCGTACCGGATGAAGCGGGGTTATTGAGTGCGACAGGTTTACACAGTGCAGTGATTGAAGAGTTTGCCGGCCGCCAGATATTAAAGCCGTTAACGGCTGTGGCGGATCATCTGGATGAGATCATGAGTGAACTTGCTGAACGGGCGATGGAAAAAATACATGCTATTACCGGGAGTGAAGCAGAAATTCAAATACGCAGAAAATTATTGTCCATGCGTTTTGAAGGCCAGGAGAGCACCCTTGAGATTGATCATGAACCGGGAAAAAATCCGGGCCAACTTTTTCGTGAAACGTACGAAAGTCAATACGGGCACTGGATATCCGGCCGGGTGATTGAACTGGAATCGGCAAGAGTAGTGGCATCAACAAAGGCAGAAATTGCGGGAGAAATCCCATCCCCGGAAAAGAGGTTGAAACCGGATGTCCTGTTTGAAAAGAAAGCATTCTTTAACGGGAAAGAATTTATCACACCGGTGTATGTAAGAAGCCAGTTACAACCTGGCAGTTATGTTCAGGGGCCGGCTCTGGTTCTGGACCCCTATAGCACCACAGTTATTGAACCGGGCTGGAACTGCACTGTTTATCAAAACAAATCCCTGGTCTTGACACTTGGCAGTATGAAACACGAATCAAATGAGCATGGACAACCGGAAGCGGCACGTCTGGAGCTTTTCACAAACAGGTTCAGTTCCATCGCCACGGAAATGGGAGAGATGCTGCAGCGTACGGCACTCTCGGTGAATGTAAAAGACCGCCTGGATTTCTCCTGCGCACTGCTCAGCCCGGACGGGGAACTGGTGGTAAATGCCCCGCACATTCCGGTCCACCTGGGAGCACTGGGATTATGTGTTCGCAATGTCATGAAAGTGATAGAAATGGAGCCGGGTGATGTGGTAATCACCAATCATCCCGCATACGGCGGATCGCACCTGCCGGATGTAACCGTCATCACCCCGGTTTTTACGGATGATGAAAAGTTAATCGGTTATGCAGCCAGCCGTGCCCATCATGCCGAAATCGGGGGAAAAGATCCCGGTTCAATGCCGCCTGATGCCACAACTCTAATTGAAGAAGGAGTGGTTCTACCACCCATGCACCTGATTAAAAAAGGAAAAGAGCAATGGGATTTGGTCCGGGCACAGCTTCAGAATGCACGCTATCCCACAAGAAATGTAGAAGAAAACCTGGCTGATCTCCAGGCTGCGGTGGCGGCAAATCATCGCGGCGCAATGGGTCTGAATGGAATGGCAGCTAAATATGGCGCGGATCAGGTTCTGCACTATATGAGTGCGCTGAAAGAATATGCCGCGTCAAAATTGCGAGCTACCCTGAAACAGATTCCGGAAGGTGAGTACATTAGTGAAGAGTTTCTGGATGACGGAACGCCACTAAAAGCTTTATTTAAAATTGAAAAGGAGAAGGTGAGCATTGATTTTACCGGAACAGGACCTGTTCATTCCCGGAACCTGAATGCTACCCCTGCAATTGTAAACAGCGTGATTATGTATGTGCTCAGATTGTTAATAAACCAGCCTCTTCCGCTGAATGAAGGAATACTGACCCCGGTAACCATCCGGCTGCCGGAAAGCCTGCTAAATCCTGGTTTTCATGATGATCCCGAAAAATGTCCCGCAGTTGTTGGCGGGAATATTGAAGTGAGCCAGCGGCTGGTGGATACTCTTCTGAAACCATTTAAGATTATAGCCTGCAGCCAGGGAACGATGAATAATGTACTGTTTGGAAACGATAGGTTTGGTTACTATGAAACCGTTGGCGGAGGAACCGGCGCAGGGCGGGGGTTTCATGGAGCTGATGGGGTTCATCATCATATGACCAACACCCGGGGAACAGACCCTGAAATCCTGGAGCATCGCTACCCGGTAAGACTTAACCGTTATGCCATCCGGAAAAATTCCGGTGGTCCGGGGAAATGGAATGGCGGGAACGGAATCATTCGTGAACTTCAGTTTCTTGAACCGGTGAGGCTGACTGTTTTAACCCAGCACCGTGTGGAAAAGCCATACGGCCTGAATGGTGGGAATCCCGGCAAAACAGGCAGGCAATGGGTGATTCGTGCAGATGGAACCCATGATAAATTAAATCCAACAGATGGACAGGAAATGAACAAAGGCGACCGCCTGATTCTGAAAACACCAGGTGGGGGCGGGTTTGGGGATTCAGATTCGAATAACTGAGTTCGATTTAATTATACTAAAAACATAATTTTATAGGTGTCTACGAAGGTTGAGGGGCCGGGCAACGTATTTCATGTTAATATTTTGAAACACAAGGATTATAATTCAATTACCATTCCCTTCATGACCTACATTGATTCTAAAAAACGATGTAGTCTTTATTTCCACTGTAATGTCAGGTATTGCCTGCAGTTTGATCAGGGATGCAGGATGTATCGAAGCCATTTCCCAGGCTGTTTCAAATGGGACATCACAATATGTTACCACGTTTATGATCGCCCGGTCGAGTGTAAGTGCAGAACCTGCGAGATTTGATTGACCCGGCTTGCTTACATGCAGATCTTCACGCACCATTACCTTTTCATTTCCCAGTTTATAACCACCTGCCCCTTTTTCTGCAGCTGAAATTGCATCTGTAACCAGCACGCTCCGCCCGGGGTCTTTAGCCCGGATAAAATTTTTCAGAGCATAAAATGGTATGTGATGCCCATCTGCTATAAAACTGGCCATCAGAGAATCATGAGCAAGCTGAGCCTGAATATAATTATCGAGCCTTGGCAAAAGCTGGTGAGATCCATTGCCAAGATGTGTCGACATTTTAGCTCCCGCCCTGACAGCCTGTTCAAGTATATCAGGGCCGGCTTGTGTATGTCCAAGTGCAACGCAAATTCCTGAATGGGCTGCTTCTTTAATAAGTTTTATGGCCCCCTCCAACTCCGGAGCCAGTGTTATCAGGGAGATTCGGTCATTACTGGCTGTCAACAAATCAGTGAGAAAATCGGGCAGTTCTCTGGGAACCCGGCAGTGAGCTATTGGATGGGCACCCCTCGGACCATCCTCTGATGAAATAAATGGCCCTTCGATATGTAAACCGGGAAATGTCTGTTCCAGGTCCGGATTTGATTTTAAAAGAAGCGCGTATTTCGACACGCGTGCAAGCATGGCTTCCACATCGTCCGTAATCATTGTTGGAAGAGCAGCTACAACACCTCTCTTGTTCAACGCCTTCGCTACTTGCCTGAAATCATCTGCCGCCCAGCTTTCCGGGTCTGAGTTGAAGTCGAAGCCGGCATAACCGTTGACCTGAAGATCAACCAGACCGGGGCCGCTGAATTGTGAAGGGATTTCAGACATAATTCCTGAGCATCCTGGCTGATTCCTGATCCAGAAAAAGGTGGCAATCAGGGTGTTCCTGCAATTTAGTCGCCGGCACCTGCGGTGTGACAGGCTCTTTCAGAGCCTTCCTGACAGCATCAGCCTTTCGCGAATCGGGCACTGTACATACAATGGTATTTGATTTCATGATTTGCCGGACCGACATGGAGATAGCCTTCTCAGGTACATCACTGAGGCGGGGAAACCACCCTTCCCCCATTTGCTGCCGGCGGCAGGCCTCGTCCAACTGAACCACAATATAAGGTTCCACCGTCTTGAAATCGGCCGGGGGATCGTTGAATGCGATATGACCGTTTTCACCTATGCCGATAAATGCTACATCTATATCCACATGGCTGATGAGACGGCCCAGGCGTTGACACTCTTCCTTTGGATTATTTTCGGCCTGAATGTAATGAAACCGACCAATCTCACATGGAAGTTTCTCAACAAAACGCTCCTTCAAATACTTCCGGAAAGAGGCATTATGAGTAAAAGGTATTCCGATATATTCATCGAGATGAAATGCGGTGACTTTGGACCAATCGATCTTTTCACTGCGGACCAGATGCCCAAGCATTTCAAACTGTGAAGCTCCCGTGGCAACCACAATCGAAGCCTGCCCCTTTTGGGCGAGCGCCCGGCGGATTTCTTCAGCCCCTTTTTCAGCTGCTTTCTGACCCATTTTATCTTTTGTGTTGCAATAAATTACATTCATGAACTAATGATTATATAATAACATTTGTACCTGGTAGCTCATTTCAAACAATCAAGCGTCCCCATTTGAAACTTATGACTTCGCTTTTGCCAGTACATCATCCAAATCAACCGGGGCTCCTCCCTGGCGTTTGCTCTCATCAGCAGCTTCCATAAAAGCATAAATCTCCAGGGTTTCTTCAAGACTTACCGGAATGACACCCGTCCGGAAAAATTCAAGGATTTCGGCCACAAGAGGTTTGTATCCCGTAAAAGAGCCCAGATTTAAAATCCCATCAGAACCGAACGCTGTGCCGCCATACCCTGACCGGCCTCCCCGGATACCCCGGAATGTTCCAAGTCGATCATCCTCCCAGGTTCCGACAACAATGTCGGTATCTTCGGTACTGGTACGGGTTACTGTCCTGCATCCTGTTCCCATAACCGTAAATAGAGTTTCTACACCATGTATTCCATACCAGAAAAGATCCGGATGTGTCGATTCAATGGTCGCGGGACTGTAGACATCTGCCCCCAAAACACGGCCTATCTTGTTTTCATTTCTGATAGAATGGGCTTTTTCTATATATCGCAATCCGGATGAGGAGAAAATAGGGGCATCATACGTCTTTGAGGCCTCCACGATGGCAACAGTATCTTTTAAGCTTCCGGCAACAGGTTTATCGATAAACATTCTTTTGCCTGTCTCCATAACCTGAAGAGCCTGTTCGAGGTGCAGGTGGCCATCGTTTGTTTCTAATAACACAACATCTGCTTTTGCAAGCAGTTCGTCGATGGAGTCAACGACTTCCACCCCTCTTTCCTTGATATCCTCGATGTACTGTGGGATCCGGCTGTAACTCGATTCAATAGTCCGGCTGCCATAAGGATAGGCTGTCGTCACCCTGAACCCGGAAAGCTCAGCTCCCCCTTCCGGGTCATGAATTATATCGGTAAAGGCAATGCTGTGTGACGTATCAAGACCTATGATGCCAATTGCAGCCGGTTCTGCTGCCTTTTCAGGACTGCTCAACGCACGGCTTCCAACCATACTCATTCCGACACCCGCCGCAGAAAGCGATTTTATAAAATCTCTTCGGTTAAATGATTTTATCATGGAATTATATTTTAGATTTGTTTATAAAAACCTGAGTATTGAGTTCAAACTACTTTGTGCTAAGATTTTTTGCATGGAATTGACGAAGTCGGAGGTTAAGGTATCAGGTCGGATAATTTGCAAGTAATGGCTAGAGCGGAAAATCAATCCAACTGCCGCCGGCCCACCTCCAACGCTATGAACTCTGCATTAAACAATTGGCTCCCAGCCGGGTTCATACTCTTTTTTCCATAAATTATTCATGGCTTCCCGGTCACCGACAATCCGGCCATTATGTGTGTTACAGTTGATCACCCGTCCGGTCCGGTGGGCGATGTTCCCCAAATGGCAGATATGAACGCTGATGTTTACATCCCTGATGTCGGATGCGGGTCTTTTGCCTTCATGGATGGAATTGATAAAGTTAGTCAGATGATCCACGTCCAGATCAAAACCGGGACCCGTCGGATCGACTGCTTCTCCGTTATCCGTTCTCGAGTTATATCTCTCCTCGTTGTCATTATCATAAATGACATACCCGTTTCCATCGACAATCATGGTGCCGTCTGTCCCATGAAAAGAGACGCCTGTCGCAGACCCTTCCAATCTTCTCGGGTTGCAGCTGCGAGCCTCCCATACAACGGTTTTCTTTTCGGGAAAATCGTAGGTGACGACCTGCGTATCGGGAGTTTCCTGGTCGTCCTGCCAGTGATATCGTCCACCGCTGGAGGTGACACGGTCCGGATAATTGACACCCAGCCCCCATCGGGCAAGATCAATAAAATGTGTGCCATTATTCAAAAGCTCCCCGGCGCCCCAGTGCCAGAGCCAGTGCCAGTTATAATGGATGACGTTATCACGATATGGCCGCCGGGGGGCAGGTCCCTGCCAAAGATCATAATCAAGGGTGGCCGGGACCGGAGCGGATCTTCCATAACCCATTGACCCGCGACTGGTTGCATACCAGCACCGTGCAAAATATGTATGGCCGAGCGCCCCTTCTTTCAATAGCTGCATCGCTTCAACTACATTGGGCCATGAACGGCGCTGATTGCCCATCTGCACCACACGATTGTATTTATTGGCAGCTTCAACGAGGAGTTCCCCCTCATGGGGATTATGGCTGCACGGCTTCTCCACATAGACATGCTTGCCGGCTTTCAAGGCAAGAATAGAAGCCGGTGTATGCCAGTGGATCGGTGTGGCAATGACAAGAGCATCCAGAGACTGGTCATCGAGAGCGTGTCGAAAATCTTTGATGCCTTCAGGCACTTTGGTCTGTCCACCTTCTTTTACGGCTTCAAGTCCTTTCTTGATGGCAAGCTCATCCACATCACAGATGTAGGCAACGTCTGCATCCGGGTGCCGGGCAAAGCCCCTTGCCAAACTGCTGCCCCGGCTATTGGTGCCCATCACCGCAACCGTAATCTTACGGCTGGGTGAAACGCTTCCGAGTGCGCCGGCTGAACTTCCCATAACACTCAGCCCCATACCTGCTGCACTTGTTAATTTAATGAATTTCCGGCGGTTCATTGATTCTGTCATATCTTTAAGTGATTAAGTTTTGTTTTTATTTTACCGGCAACAGATCGATGATCAATAACAAACCTAAATATACCGTCATAATCAATATTCCATCCTGATTCCATTGCTTTTTCGATCGCCGGGACAGAAGAGTGTTCTTTGCTGATCAACCGATTGCCGGTATTGTTAAACATGTATAAACCCCGCTATTTTGATGATCCAGCGCCCTGACCCAAAATGGCAGTAACACCTCCTCAGTATGCTGCCTGTAGAATTGAAAGAATGAACTTTTGTCCATTTTATATAAGAATTATAACTGGCAATATTCGCATTTATAAATCTACATTTAATTTATCCAGCAGGACATCCACTTTCTCAGAGACTTTTTTATGTCTGCTCAACCATCCGATCGAGGTGAACAATATCAGGGAAACCCCGATAGGAGTGAGTATTTTTATAGCCTGACTCATATCTAAAACATAGTTGGCTACGACAAAACCGGCAAGCCCCCCGAGGATTGAAATAATGGCAGCTTTCGAGTCACTGTGCCGGAACATCGGCAGCAGGCCCAGGATCATAGGAATTGCGATCGGCCCTACGAGTGCGCCAAACCACGTGATGATCAACCCCAGCACACCTCCAAACGTGTCGGCATAGATGGCAACCACGAGAGTAAGCGCTGTAAAGACAAATGTTGAGCCCCGGGCCAGGAGCAGTGACTGTTTTTGTTTTAAATTATTAAGCTTTTCAGAAAGATTAGGCAGGATATCCCGGGTGATCACTGCAGAAATCGTGTTAGCATCGGAGGAGGTCATAGACATGGTATTAGCGAACATGGATGCCAGGACCAGTCCCTACCCGGCGGCAACAATTCTTGTGTAATCAGGGCATAGGATTGACTGGGATCTTCCAGATCGGGGAGAATGATGGGAGCCGCCCACATGGGGAAAAAAAGAATAAGGGGCCAAACCAGGTACAATCCGCCTGACAACAGGGCTGCTTTGCGGGCTTCGGAGCCGGAAGGGGATGAGATATACCGGGTGGCAAGATTCCAGGTTCCGCCGTTGTAACTGAAAAAGAAAATGACCAAAAATGTCAAAGCAAAACCCGCTGTATAAGGATCATTGAACCACTGCCTGTTTGATGCGGGCAACTGATCCCAAAGGGTAAATATTGAACCGTATCCGCCCAGGACATCGATCACGATAAAAAACATGGCAAATCCGGCTACAATCTGAACGACAAACTGAGCCAGGTCTGTCCAGGCATCCGCCCACAATCCCCCCATGGTAATGTAAATCAGGGAGATTCCCCCGGCCAGCAGGATGCCCACGATGAGTGATGTTCCCGTAAAAACATTTAATAGAATGGCAATTGCCGCCCATTTGGCCCCTACATCAAACAACTTGAGCAGAACACCACACCAGGCCATGAGTTGTTGGGTGGGCAGATTGTATCGCTCTTCTAAATACTCGGTGGGAGATTCAATATTGGTTTTGGACCGCAGCCGGGACCAGCGCGGAGCTATGAAGAAAGCTCCGACAAAAATAGAGATGGAGATCATAAGGGCCCACCATACGTATATTGTGAACCCGTGTGTGTAAGCTATTGCTGCATAAGCTACAAAAACGGCCCCGCTGTACCCGGAGATGTGGTGAGAAATCCCGGACAACCACCACGGCAGTTTCCCTCCCGCTACAAAAAAATCACTGGAATCACCGATCTGGCGATACGACCAGAACCCGATAACGATCATAACCAGGAAAAAAAGGAAGAGTGCTGCCCAATCGAGTTGATGCATCAGTTAGTTAACCGTTTGAGGGTTGTTAAAATGGTACTCCAGTTCAGCTGCCAGTTTAACTTCTTTTCTGTACTACTTTCTATGTTTCATTTAACCCATAGGTTAGTGGTGTTACATAATACACGATACATGTAATATACTTTAAACCTGAGTTCGATTAATCAAAATATTGATATTAACTCGTTCGCAATTTTCGTCATTCCGGCCTTCGAGCCGGAATCCCCTGTCTTTTTGAAGGGCAGGAGACCCCGTGTCGGGGCAGGGGTGACAGATGAAAGGTTTCGGCATATTAATCGAACTCAGGTTTTAACTACGTGTCCACAAAAAAGTAGCAGGTTCAAACCACATCATCTCCCCGCACACCCCACACACCGTGTGGTATAAGGCATGATTTTCAGCCTGCCAAATGGAATATCCTCTCCGCATTTCAGGCATTTACCAAGTTTGCCTTCCTCATATCTCTCCACCGCCCGTTCCAGTTTTTGAAGAGTCTGTTTTTTATCACGCAACGCTTTTTCATTGATCGCTTTGTTGTTGATGGCATCCATACGCGATAAACGACCGATAGAAGCATCCAGTGACACTGGTTTGGTGAGCTCAATCAGTTCTACAATCTCTTCCCGGATGGATAGAATCTGATCGTCGATGATTTGCTTCAGTTCTTCTTTTTCAGCGTTCTTCATTCAGTTTGTTTTCTTTTTACCAAAGATAGGGAACAGTTGGCTTTCCCGAAGGATTAATATGTTTGAAACCGAAAACAGGCAGTTACGTTACATAAAAGCATGGAAAAGATCACGAAGAAAGATATCGAATGGCTGCTGAACCTTCATAAGGAAGAGTCACCGGAATCGAAGCCTGCAGGGGACAAGTCTGCATCAAAAAAGATTCTTCTGAAAGCAGCGATTGCCGGAGCCGGTTTATTCGCGCTGGTTATCCTTCCTTTTTTTCTGCTGGTTCGTACATCAGTATTTCTGAATCTGGCCTTTGGTCTTCCGGGATGGTTGTCTCTGGGCGGCGGAATTGCGGCGACAGTACTTCTTCTGATGGTATATATCATTTTACTTTCCAGGAATATTCAGAACAAACAGCTTTTTCTGAAATTCAGCCTGGGCGGTATCACTGTAACTGTACTGGGGTTTTGCCTGTTCTCTCTTTTCTACCTCTCTGGGGTGAATGCAAAAAGTTCTGAAGTAAGAGACTTGTACCGTTCCATGCACCCGGTTCTGAGGGTTGCCGTTTCGGTAGTAACGCTGGCCGATGGTGACCTGGTAATCACCGATATTGAGCGCATTCCGGATGATTACGAAACGATGAGCCTGCCTGTTAATCCGAATTCACTGCATTACCGGCAAGAGAGCGGCTATGTGCATGCGGTTGACCTGAGAACGCTGAACCGCGGACTTATCCGTAATGCCCTGCTGCGGGGGTCTCTGGAACTGATGGGTTTTCATACTCTGCGTCATACTGGTACAGCCGATCACCTGCATGTGGAGATGAGAATGGTAAACTGAAGAACGGATGAACCGACTAATGTTTAACAGACGAAGTTGTCAACTTAATTCGACCTTCCCGGTTTGTCTTTACCTGCTATCACACAAAGAAAATCACCATCAGCGCGTAACTGATCATTGCCAGTGTACCGGCAAGAATGGCCAGAGGAAACTGCGTGGTTACATGATCCATCAGATCACATCCCGTTGCTAAAGAAGAAAGTATGGTGGTATCTGAAATAGGCGAACACTGATCTCCAAAAACACTGCCGCCAATAACTGCTGAAAAACAAAGAGTCAGAAAAAACTGATCGGGTACAACCGCCCATGCAAGCGGAACGGCAACAGGAAAAACAACCGCGTATGTACCCCATGATGTTCCGGTGGAAAAGGCGATCAGCATACAGAGAACCATCAGCAAACCCGGAAGCAGTGCAGGTGTGATTAAATCACCAGCCATTTCCACAACATAAGCGGCAGTTCCCACTGCATCGGCCACCTCTTTCAGTGTAACCGCAAGAGCAAGAATAATGGCACCAATGGTAACTCCTTTACAGCCGTCAATAAATCCGTCTACTACCTCCTGCAGTTTCATTCCTTTTGCAAGGGCGATTCCGAAACCAGCTAAAACCGCAAGAACAAAAGCCTCCGCAATAAGCAGCGTAGGGTTATCTTTCATCCCGAGGAAGAAATATGTAACCACATATGGAATAATAGCTACGCCTAAAAGTGTACCTATAGGACCGAAAAAGTCGATCAGGCCGGGATTGTAATTTGCTGGTACTTTCTGTACTGTCAGCTCATCAGCGGCCATAGGTGTAGCGCCGGGGCGATCAAGCAGGCCTTCTTTCCGCGATCGTTTAATAGCGGCTCTCATTTTTTTGCCGGGAACCCACGGAAGGTTATCGAAAGCAAAAAGAAGGGTAATGAGAATGGCGAAAATAGCATAAAAATTATATGGAAGAGCTGAAAAGAAAAAAGCTACGGTTTGCTGGGTGGTTTCCAGAAACGGAAGCGTACCGATCACAAGCCCGCCCACATAAAACGGCCAGACATTAAAAGGAATAAGAGTTGCCGCGGGAGAAGCGGTCGAATCAACCATATAAGCAAGCTCCTCGTGCGAAACTCTGTGCTTATCGGCCACTGGCCGTACGGTTGCACCCGTCAGAACTGTACTGATGGTACCGCCCTGGTGGAAGATCAGGCCCATCAGCCAGGTAAAGAACTTGGCGGTTTGAGGCCCGCGCACCATTTTTTTACTGGCCCATACCGCGAATTTTTCAGCTCCCCCGGTTCGGGTCCAGATGCCTATCAACCCGCCTAGTGCCCAGAGATAAACCAGTATAATCAGCGCAAAACTTTCAGTACCTATTGAGGGAATCAGGAAATCCTGAACAATGTTTATTTCACCTGCAATCACACCGCCAAGACAGATTCCCAGGAACAGGGAGCTTACCACTTCACGTGTATAAAATGCCAGGACAATAGCAACCAGCGGCGGCATAATCGACCATATTCCGAAATGGCCGTCCTGCTCAGGGAACAGCCCCTGAACACCCATATAAACCCCGGCAATTATTAATGTAACAAACGCACCGGTGTAGATTTTTCTCCGGACTTCCGGGTTCTGGTATTTCTTTTTGGTATCGGCAAAGTTATCAGACATAAGAGCAATTTTATTTGAGCCGCTATAAAATAACAGTTCGGCAGACAATTGCTCTATTTCTTTTTGATTAGTCCCCTCCGGGGAGGGGAAAGTGAAAACCGCGTCTAGCGGTTGAGCAAGGGGTGGGTTCTGTGCATGATTTAGGGGCTTTTTTCTGTGCTATATCCTAGTTCAAAGAAACCCACCCCTGTCTTCCGAAGCTTTGCCAAAGGCATCCCTTATATAAAAAAGAAAGTCAAGGATGTATTTCTCCCATGACGTTTCCGATAAGTTTTTTGACTTTTCAGGACGCCCTGTTTTATGGTAAATTCGTGATTCCAATAGGTCTGTTGTTGACATGTTCTTGCCTGGTTGGCCCAGTCGGTTTCGATCCTACCGACCTGTCGCTGATTTTTGGTTTCTGTAACCACACTTATATCTGAGACTCGGGGTCCATCCGAAGGGATGGTCCGGTACTAAGGTCATATGGGGTTTCCAGGCCGGGTAACTAAGCTTTGGGTTGAAGCTATGGCATGTTTCCATGCATTAGGGACGCACCTTGGAGTCTTTCCCGGCAACCCGATCGATCCTGCCCGGCCGGCAAGTCCTGCCAACACACCAGAATCTATCGGGCGGAATCCCCATTCCCGGAGAAAAACTTCTCCGGGTTATATGAGTATTTATTCTTCCATATACTCCATAAAGTGATTAAAATTTTACGTTGTGTATTCAATCGCGCATGAACCGGATTCCCACACTCCTGCAAGGATTCCTGGTAAAATCCGCTGACTTCATTCTTGCCGTTAAGGGATGCTTTCCAGGCCACATGAGCCAGGTTCTTTAGACATCCGTGGCCTGCTTTACTGAGCCGTTGGTTTCGAACTTTGCTGCCATCGCTGGTGAACGTTCGCACCCCTAACTTGCAAAATTGAATCAATTGACTGCGCCGGCGAAACCGGTGAGGGGTTTGAATGTAGCCGGAGAAGGTATGCGCGCCTACCGGACCGATCCCGCTCATTTTCTGGAATTCGGCAATTTCCCAAAACTGGCTGCCGGTTTGCCGGGCACGGGCAAACTGTTGGCGGCTCTGAGCGGTGATCGCCTGAATAAAGGAAAACTTACCCGCCAGCTCCTCCCGCAACAACGATGAATCGATTTGGGTCAGAATGGGATCTGGGTTGCTGTAATCGGTATCGGTAAGTTTGAGGTTAATTCCCCAATGACGCAGGCTATCGCCAAGCTGTCGTTTATGGATGGCCTGGGTTTTGATCAATCGCTGATACTCTTTGATCTGATGGTAAAACACCCGGCGAACTCCCATTTGCTTCGGACTCCAGATGGGTTTGAGTTCTCCCATTCGTAGCAGCCTGCATAAACGAAGTGTATCCAGATTATCATTCTTATTCTCACTGCTGGAAATCAGGGAGTTATACCGCGGGTCACAGACAATGAGCTCATCCACATAATCGCGAAGTTGCTCGGCCGCCCAAAAGGCCATATTACTCTGTTCAATGGTCAGATGTTTTTGCTCGGCGGGAATAGCCGCCACCTGGTTGATCAGATTTACACCGCTTGTAGCCACACGCTGATGGCCCATATATTTGCCGTCTTCGTTCATATAACCAATCATACTGGTCTTGCTATGTAGGTCAATTGCTATGTATACTTTCTTAAAGGTCTTCATAAGAGGACTCCTTTGGATTTAGGTTAAAGTGTGATGAACTTTAAATCTACTAAATTCAGGGGGTCCTCTTTTTTATAATCCCTTTGGGGCAGCGCAGGCAGGCCTTTGGGGCAGCGCAGGCAGGCCTGTGAGGCTGTCCAAAAAGGGTCATTCTGAATTTTGCCAAAGGCATCCCTTTGGGGAGTTCAGAATCTCCCGACTTTAAAGGAGCAGGTGATGCCGGATCGGGGTCCGGCATGACGTAATCATCGTTAATATTTTGTAAAGGACCCTTTTTGGACAGCCTCAAACTTTGAACCGGCAATTGTCAACCTCTGAATCATCCGATGAGGATGTTATTTTATTTTACAACCGCTTCAAAAAAATAAAACTTCCACAGCCGGTAACTCCACTTGTCCGATTGCCTGATCTCATAACCTGCCTCTCCGAGTTTAGACCTGATTGAACGGGCTGACGCTGTGTTGATATGTTCGGGTGAAAGCAGATCTATTACTTTGTTTGGCAGATGAAACCACCCTTCCAGGTTCCAGTCGAGGATATAGAGGGTGCCGCCAGGCTTTAAAAGCCGATGAAAGTTCATGATAACCAGGGCATGATCGGAATAATAGTGCAGGGAATTCAGGCAGATAATCCTGTCAAAAGAGTGATTCTCAAAGCCAGGTTCCTCGGCTTTATATTGGGTGAATCTGATTTTCTCATCCTGATCTCCTAACCTCTTTTTTGCTTCTTTTATCATTCCCTCAGAAGGATCATTCAATACCAGTTCTGAAAGCGGCAGGTTACTTTTGATGATCTCTTCTCCCAGGATGCCTGTTCCGCAGCTGATGTCGAGAACACGGTCGCCGGGACTTATTTGAAGCCGGTCTGAAAATTTGCTGTGGGTATGTTTTAAATATGAACTGTACAGCCGGTCGTAACTCCCGGAAAATTTATCGTAGAAGCGGATCGTCTTTTGGGAATGGGAGTTGGATTTTTTGACCATTACAACATTTCAGTTAAGCAGGCTCATCGTTTTTAAAATTTCAACCACCCCTGTGTCCCCTCCTTGGGAAGGAGGGATTTCTTGATTACAAGATTCAATGCCTCAGTTATTTCATATTATCCACCGGTTTTCCAAGGGCCGGTAACAGCCAGTGTAAGACCGGCGCTCTGGATGTTGAAAAACAGGGTGGAACCGTCGGGCGAAAAGGTGGCCCCGGCCAGTTCAGAACCATTCAGTGCGTTTCGTCCGAATTTATAAAGCGATCCCTGTGGGGTAACACCCACTAAAAATTGTTCACCACCGCCGTCCTCGCAAACAATAAGGTCACCCCAGGGGGAGACGGTCAGGTTATCCGCATTTTCGATCACATTGGCGTCATTTGGTTCAACAAACAATTCCACTTTACCGGGATTCTCATTATCAGCTGATGTACCTTCTACCGGACTGGGGGTATATTTCCAGATCTGGCCTTTTCGGGCAAACCCGCCATTGGTGCAGGCAAAAAATACAGCTCCGTTTCCGTACCACATGCCTTCGCCCCGTGCAAACCGTGCTGCGCCTTTTTCAAAACCGTGCTGCCGCAGGTCGTCCTCTGGTGCTTGAATATTTTCTACATCAATCCATTCCACATCAAGCGGTGTATTAAGTTCTATGGTCCGTGTTTCTTCCCAGTTGCGTGTATCCATGCTTTTTTGTCCGCGGATAACCAGGGCCTGCAGTTTACCGCCATCCAGCATTTTGCCTTTGGTATTGGGAATATAACGGTACAGTAACCCGTCGGAACGGTCTTCTGTGAGATATACCACACCGCTGTGAGGATCAACGGCAACGGCTTCATGATTAAAACGGCCCATATCTTTAATGGGTATTGCAGGATGCAGTTTTGGTTCGGTATTGGCCGGTACTTCAAAAACATATCCGTGGTCGGCTTCAAAATGATCATTTTCTCTTTGAACCGTCTCTTCGCAGGTAATCCAGGTGTTCCAGGGAGTGGGTCCTCCCGCGCAGTTCCGGATGGTTCCGGCCAGGCTCAGGTACTGGCTTACCACTTCTCCGCTCCGGGTATCATACACCAGATTGGTGGTTCCGCCCATTGCAGGTTTTCCTCTGCCCCAGTCATAAACAAGAGATTTGTCAACCTGGTTTAATACCTGCTGATCATTCGAATAGTGAAAGGCTCCGCTTTCATCCGGTGCATCCGCATTGACTTCATGATTTCGTACAACAACGGTCAGACCGTTGTCTCCGGGGAATGCTGCCATGCCATCCGGTACATGCGGAAGCCGGAATCCATCATCCATCACATCGCCGTAACGGGAAATAATTTTGTAGGAGAAACCAGCAGGCAGATCAAATACTCCTTCAGGATCTTCCAGCAGCGGTCCATAGCCGTCAGAATTTTGCAGGAATGTGGCCGCAAATCCCATCCCTGTATTCATAATTACCTGTAAACCGGAAAATCCGAGAGAAACGGCTCCGGCCTGTTTTAAAAAATTTCGGCGGGAAATAGACATAATGAAGGATAATAGGTTAATTGAGGATCTGAATGGTAGCCCAGGGGCTATCAGTATTTATTAAACCTAATAAAACAAAAAATCCTGACATTAGCTGAGGATATACTTTTTGTAAAAATCATTCAGCCTCTTTTTCTTTAGGTGATGTTATTTTTTTTATTATGTTTTAGCATCCTTTAAAAAAAATAATTTTTCATGAATACCCGCCTGACAACCTTTCTGTTGATTTCAGTTTTTATGATTGCCTCTCCGGCAGCATTAACAGCTCAAACCAATGCAAACAGCGGGGTATCATCAGGCCCTGCGTATCAGCCATTTCTAAAAGATGTTGCGGATGCTGTATCAGCAGAAACTATTGAATCTTACACTCGCAGGCTGGCCGGCTTCGAAAACCGGCACACTCTTTCAGATACTACCTCCGATACACGAGGCATTGGTGTGGCAAGGAGATGGATTAAAGAGGAGTTTGAGAAGATATCCGAGGAGTGCGGCGGCTGCCTGGAGGTGTTTTATGTGAGTGATGAAATTGTGGGAGAAAATCGTATTCCCGATCCGGTAAATATTGTCAATGTAGTTGCCGTTCAGCGGGGAACATCAGACCCCGGCCGGATTGTGATGATGACAGGTGATATTGATTCTCGTGTATCAGATGTAATGGATTATGAAAGTGTGAATCCGGGTGCCAATGACAATGCGTCGGGGATGGCCGGTACGATTGAAGCTGCCAGAGTTTTGTCTCAGCATGAATTTCCGGGAACCATTGTCTATGCAGGACTTTCCGGTGAGGAACAGGGGTTGTTTGGCGGACAAATCCTGGCCGACTATGCCCTCGAAAATAACTGGCGCATTAAAGCTGTGCTGAATAATGATATGATCGGGAATATCGAAGGAATTAACGGCGTCATTAACAATACCACTGCCCGTGTATTTTCAGAAGGGACCCGTGCCGTGGAAACAGAGCGTGAAGGACAAATTCGCAGATTTACAGGTGGTGAAGTCGATTCACCGTCCCGGAATCTGGCACGCTATATTCATACAATGGGTGAGCAGTATATTGATAACCTGGATGTCATGATGATTTACCGGCTGGACCGGTTTGGCCGGGGCGGGCATCACCGTCCGTTTAACGATGTGGGCTTCCCTGCGGTTCGTATTATGGAAACCAACGAACATTACGACCGCCAGCACCAGGATCTGCGGGTGGAAAACGGCAGGGAGTACGGCGATGTAATTGAAGGAGTGAATTTTGATTATGCGGCAAAACTGACCGCCCTGAATGCCGTATCGCTGGCGGGAATGGCGAAGGCACCGAATCCTCCTGTGGATGTTCAGATCAGCGGAGCCGTTCAGCCCAGCACCACACTGGAATGGGAAGCTCTCGATGCTGATGAAAATCCGCACCTGGAAGGCTATAAAATATACTGGCGGCTTACCACATCGCCGGTCTGGACCCACAGCCGTGAAACTGGAGATGTTACAGAATATACACTTGAGAATATCGTAATTGACAACTACTACTTTGGTGTAGCCAGTGTTTCGGAAGATGGTTTTGAGAGTCCGGTTGTGTTTCCGGGGCCGAATGGAACGTTTGGGGAGTAGGCTTTAGAATGAATAGGTAGATTTCCTGAACTGTTATATACAAGCTGGGATCAGGGTAAATTGTCATAATGTTATTAAACCTGTACAAGATTATTTTTGAACCGGAATATTTACAGTTTTCTCCCCACCATTTGCAAACTCCAGCACAAGCTCAATCTCACCTCCTTCAGTAAGTGCCTGTTCCAGCTGAATCAACATCACGTGCAGGCCGCCCTGTTCCAGCCTGACGGTTGAATTTGCAGGGATCTCCAGTTCCGGTACTTCACGCATTCCCATCATATCTTCTTCCTGCTGGTACGATTCGTGAATTTCTACCATACGTGCCGCGTCAGACTGAACAGAGATCAGCGTATCGGGTTCATCTTCAAAATTTGTGATCAGAAAATAAGCGGCGCTTATCCGCCCTTCACCTGCCGGGCGGGCCCAGGCATCTTCTATGGTGATACCTTCGCCTTCAAATCTGCCCTGAGATTCTGAGGTATCGCTGTTGCAGGCGGTGAAGAGAAAACCGGTAATGAGCAGGAGGCTGATGAACAGAGGCGAATATTTTTCACTTGGGTAACGGTGCGCTTCGGCTTCACTTCGCTCCGCTTCGTTGCGCCTGTCTTCCGAAGCTTCAGCGCAGGCAGGCCTGTCTGCCGACAAGGCGGGCTCAACGGGACGTTTATTTGTTGTTGTGGTTTGTTGAGGGAAATCGAAAGTCATAATTTTTCCAGGTCTTCAACAATGATATTTACGGGAGTCATACTGCCGCCGTAGTCGAATATCAGGCGTGATTCACTATCAATAAGCAGAATTTTGTCGGAATGATTCAGGAAATATAATCTTTCCCCTTCTTCTGTTTCTCTGGAAAAAGATTCCTGTGTGCGGACACTTACCCGGTTCATTAGTGCGTCAACGGTTTCAGGGTCCCCTGTTAAAAAACGGAAAGGTTCGCCGTCCATTCCGAATGCATCCGCATACTCTTTTAGGACCCCCGGTGTATCCCTTTCGGGATCAAACGTAACCAGTACATAGTGTGTATTGTCGGGGTAATCGGCTTCTTCATATACCTTTTTCACATTCGCGGTGATGAACGAGCAGATATCGGGACAGTTGGTATAGATAAATCCCATTACCACGGGAGCGCCTTCAAAATCATCCGGAAAAACGACGGTTTCTCCGTTTTGATCCACCAGCTCAAAATGTTCATTACTATAATCATCCAGTGTTTCGGGGCCGCAGCTCTGAATAATCACAGAAGCAGCTAAAATCAGCAGAAAAGGGGAAAGAAATCGGTATTTCATTGGGGATTGAAATCAGCTTTTATAATAGATTTATAACAAGGTAACAGAAACTGGCAAATAAAAGTACTTTCAGGTATGAACAGACAGTGAAGAAAATACAGGCCTACTCATTTATTTTGATTTATATATGTATGAAAGGAATGGAGGCAATTCCTTACAATTTTTTGTTCGAAGATTGGCGGGTCGTGCCTCACGGCACTTTTGGGGCCGGTGGCGGCCTCTTCGACCCCACAATGAATTGTGGGGCTACATTCGGCCGTCCCTGCCGGGACTATTCAGGGGCAAATCTGCTACTCTATAAAAACTACAGGATTTCTTTATGTCGTGCCTGATGGTATTTTAGTTGGAATGAATCTCCCATACCCGCAACGTCAGGAAGTTTTAATACCATCTATAGCTAATCTTGCAAATGGTAATTGGGCATAAATTAGAGGCTTTAAACCAGTCCCGCGAGGGACGTCCGAATGTAGGCCCGGCATTCATGCCGGGTTCCTGGAGAAGCCGATCAAGCCATAAAAAGCCCCGTCAGGGGCGACCCGCAGGCGTTTTCCTTTCTATCCCTCCTTCATCCCCAAAGAAATCTTTCATCATATTCAATCTGGTATTTCTTCAGAAAGCCCAGGAATTCTTCCTCATATGTTCTGTTGTGATGATGTTTTTTCTGGTTGTGTATATATTTCTTTGTGCTGGTTAACCCGGAACGGCCAATGCTGAACGCTCCATACCCCGACTGCCATTTGAACTGGCGGGAATCTTCATAAAAATTATCATTCATCCATTTAGAAGAGCTTCCTTTGAGGGATTGAATGGTTTTTGAAAAGGAGACAGTCGGAGATAAAGATACCAGAATGTGCAGATGGTCGGCCATGCCACCGATGGCCAGAACAGGATACCCCTGTTCATTGCCAATACCTGAAATATAAGACCAAAGACGTTTTTCAAATTCCGGCCGGATTAAAGGCTTCCGGTTTTTGGTGCTGAAAATGTAGTGTATGTAAACCTGGTAGAATGTATTTGCCATAATGTTCTTTCATATCTTTTGATTTATATATGTATGAGAGGAATAGAGATAATTCCTTACAATTTTTTTTTCGAAGAGTGGCGGGTCGTGCCTCACGGCACTTTTCCAGGCCAGTGGCGGGCTCGACCCCACAATGAATTGTGGGGCTACTTTCTGTCGTCCCTGCCGTTTCGGGGTCGAACCTGCTATCTCACAATGATTTTATAGAGCTTCTTTAGGTTGTGCCTGAATTGCCGGCTTCAAATCAGTCCCGCGAGAGACGAACGTAGGCCCGGTATTTATGCCGGGTGCTTGGCGAGGCAATTAACCCCACGGTAATTTCCAGGCCGGTGGTGTCTCTCTTCGACCCCACAATGCGCCAAAGGCATCCCATGGGGGAATTGTGGGGCTACTTTCCGTCGTCCCTGCCGGGACTTTCGAAGTCGAATCTGCTGCCCCACAAGAGTTTTAGAGATTCATCAGATTGTACCTAAATTGTAGTCTTCAAATCAGTCCCGTGAGGGATGTCCGAATGTAGACCCGGCATTCATGCCGGGTGCCAGGAAGGCATCAACCACGGAAAAGCCCCGTCAGGGGCAGTCCGCAACGGTCACGATCAATCGACCGTACAATAACTATAGGATTTCTGTATGTCGTACCTGATGGTATTTAGTTAGAAAGAATCTCCCATACCCGTAAAAATTGGGAAGTTATTTGTGCCATCTAAGCTGATCTTGAAAATGGTAAACAGGCCTAAATCAGAGGCTTTTAATCAGTCCCGTGAGGGACGTCCGAATGTAGGCCCGGCATTCATGCCGGGTGCCAGGGGAGGCAATCACCCCCGGTAAAGCCCCGTCAGGGGCGGCCCGCAGGCGCTTTCCTTTCTATCCCTTCATCCCCAAAGAAATCTTTCATCATATTCAATCTGGTATTTCTTCAGAAAGCCCAGGAATTCTTCCTCATATGTTCTGTTGTGATGATGTTTTTTCTGGTTGTGTATATATTTCTTTGTGCTGGTTAACCCGGAAAAGCCCCGTCAGGGGCGGCCCTCCGATTCCCGCCGATAATGATTATCAGAAATCCATTAACCTTTTCCGGATTGAGGCGGAAACCGAAGAAATTAATGGATTGTTACTTCAACACTCTCTCTAAACTCTTTTTTAAACTCCTCAATCATACCTCTCATGAAAATTTCAGCAGCACGAACACTCAGCAATTTAAGCAAATCGCGTGGTGTTTCATCCCCCACTTCAAAGGTAACGGCATCCACACCGAACGTTTTATAGGTCCAGTTTTTGGCGATCGGTGAATCGATATCGAAGGGTTCCACCCGCAGTTCCAGCTCCGGCATTTCTTCCATAATCTGATCAGCCCAGTTGTAGGTGAAGTGAAGCGGAAATGTATCTATTTCTCTAAATATTGGATACATCACATTGTAGGAGGTGGAATGGAAATCAACACCATAAAAAACTTTTCGGTCGGCTCTGTCAAGCAGAGGCAGCAACGCGTTTCGTACAGCAGCTGTTTCGGGCTGGTTGAAATGCTGCCAGTCGCGGTTCAGGTCAACACCGGCAGCATTGGTTCTCCAGTGGCCGTTATCCACTCCGTCAGGGTTCATCATAGGGAAGGCCCATACATCAAAGTATTTTCTGAAATCCCTGGCCAGTTGTGAATCTCCTGCAAGGATTTCCAGAAAATGCTGGCTTAGCATGTATCCGGTTATTTCCGGGGGATGCTGGCGCCCGTAAACAATCACAACTCCTTTTACAGGCTGTTCGGATTGTTTCGTTATTTTTAAAAGTTGTATGGGCCGGCCCTGGTGAGAAGTTCCGGCTGTCTGCTGCTGAATAAATGGCTTTTGAGCCATTTCCGTAAGCCATTGGTTCAGATCTTTTGTTGTCAGAATCTCCTGGGCTGTTACCCACAGCGTATCCGTATCGAGTTCAAGATGAACAATCCCGTTTCCTGTGCTGTTATCAATGTTATAGGTGGTGGAATCTGCCGCCTTCCAGGAGTTTCCGCCATCGCTGCTGATTTTCGGAATGTACCTCTGGCGTCCATAAGGATATTCCAGTTCAACAGTTATGGATACCGGCTGATCACTCCATACCCTGAAGCTGTACCAGGAACTACTGTTGACAGGGTTAATTTCAGGATCAATAATAAGTTTGTAATGACGTTGATCAAGACGGTATACGTTGCTAACCCGGGCTCCGGTGAATTCATTTGAAAACCAGACACCATCTTTCAGAAAGCCGATGGTTCTCTTATGCTGCATGTCTATTTCGCGGTCGTCGGTATCGGTTACACCTTCCGGATCATAAGAATAGCCTGAAAATTCACTTGATTTACAGGCAGAAAACAGAAGTGCAATACTCACTAAAAGAAAAGAATACTTTCGGTAAAACATCATAAAGCAGAAATGGCAGAGTTATCGGGCAGATCCTGTCTGAAGATCATATTTTTTGCAAACTACAATAACTGTTATCATAAATCATTAAAAAATTTATAAAAAAAGAATCTTTGACCGCTATTTCTGCCAATATCATCCGAATAATTTTCCTGGGGCTGGTGCTGTTCTTTACCGTATTTCAAGGTAAAACCATAGCACAGAATGGTGAAGATGAAAGAGAACCTGTGATATGGAGTATTTCTTTTGATGGAAATGAATCATACAGTTCCATGGTGCTTCGTGAAGTGATTGCTGCTGAAAGCCCTAATTTCTGGCAGAAACTATTAAGGAGGCATGGCAATTTTATTGCAAATGAAACCGAACTGCGAAGAGACCGGGTCCGGCTGGAGCGTTATTACCAGAGGAGAGGATACCACAATGTAAATGTCCAGGTTACAATCACTCCGAGAGACAAGGAGTGGCAGAGAAATGTTAGATTTACTATAACCGAAGGATTGCCACTAGAGATCGTGAATTCATCTATTGTGATTGAGGCGGATGATCAGACCCGTTCTGAGATTTCTGATTCCAGAGAATTTATCCGGGAAACGGAGAGGCACGAATACCAGGAGGGAAACAGGTATGAAACCGTACGCGCACCGGATGTAAGAGGACGATTTCTCAGATTATTTGAAAACCAGGGGTATGCATGGCCTGAAGTTGAAATTAATTCTGTAATTGACTCACTGGCCAATCAGGTGGATGTGGAAATTGTAGCCCGGCCGGGGCCTAAAACCTACTTTTCGGGTATTGAGCTGGAAGGAGATTTATCCGTGCCAGATCGTGTTGTTATCCGGGAAACCGATATTAAAGAAGGAGATCTTTATAACCGGAATAAACTGCAGGAGGCTCAGCGCCAGATTTTCAGCCATCACCTGTTCCGGTTTGCCACTATCAACATTCCGGAACAGCCACGTGATTCCACTCTTGATATCAGGATCAGGGTCAGGGAGCGTCCTTTAAGGACGATACAAACATCTATCGGTTTTGGACGGGAGGAACTTTTAAGGGGGCAGTTGAGCTGGCGGCACAGAAATGTTCACGGTTCAGGAAACCGGTTTGGAATAAGCGGTCGTGCTTCATTTATCGACCAGCGGCTATCGGCAGATTATCTTATACCATACGTTTTCAATACCAAAAGTGGTTACGTTTCTACTGTATTTGGCCAGCATAAACTTGAGCCATCGTTTGAATTGTTTCAGGGCGGATTGAACAACAGCCTTATTTATCAGGCCAGGAGAAATGTCACCGCGTCTGCGTCCTACGAGTTTTCTATTAATGAAGAGCTTTCACGTGATAGTGATGCATCGCTGCCGGATTCGGTTTTAAACTATAACATATCTTCTCTTTCCTTCACCGGCTATTACAGCCAGGGTATCTCCCGGGAGCCGCGGGGCTGGGTGATTCAGCCCCTGATTGAGCTATCGGGGCTGTTTGGTGAGACCACCTATTCATTTCAGAAGTTTTCACTGGACGTCCGGAATTACACCCCTTTATACAGTTCACTGACTCTGGCGACCCGCATTAATACAGGCGCAATTTTTTATACACAACCCGACAGCCTTCCTTCCAATATCCGTTTTTACGCCGGAGGCACCAACTCGGTCAGAGGCTGGTCGAGGCAGGACCTGGGGCCGAAAAGGGCAATCACCGATGAAAATGATGACCTTGAGGAATATGTATCGTTGGGGGGACGGGCTCTGTTCAATTTTAATGTTGAACTTCGTCAGCAGTTAAATTTTCTCATACCTAATTTCGGTATCGCTGCGTTTTTGGATGGGGGACAGGTTTGGCGTGCCATCAACCGGGTGAATGAACGTCCTATGCAGTTCGGGGCAGGAGGGGGATTGCGCTACCAGTCGCCGATTGGCCCGGTAAGGATTGATATTGCATATAAATTAAATCCTACAAATGCCGATCTGAATATTTATAACGGAGTGGATTACGGATCATCATGGGACAGGATTGGTATTCATTTTAGCATAGGGCAGGCGTTTTAATGGAAAAAGAAAAGCAACATAAAAGCAGTAAATGGAGATGGGTGCTGTATATTATAGCATTTATTCTGGTACTGATTGCAGCTGCAAGGATTGCTCTCAAAAGTAACTGGCTGCTCGATCTGGCCAGGGATCTGGCTGTTGAACAGGTTAACAGCCAGATCAATGGTACGATGAGCATTGATAATGTAAGGGGAGACCTGCTGAATGGCTTTATTGTAACCGGAATCAGGCTGCAGGATTCCGAAAACCAGGATGTTCTTCTTGCGGATACCATCCGTGTTATGTATCAGATTGTATCGTTATTAGGCTCTCCGCACCAGGTTGATGAATTGTCGGTTCAGGGGATAGATATTTTTGCAGTTCAGAACCAGGATTCAACCTGGAATATACAAACGCTGCTTCCGGAGAGCGAAGATACAACCCAGGAAGAGGAGGGCATCAGCTGGCATGCGGATCAGATTACGTTGAGTGATGTGAATATGCATGTTCAATCAGAAATTTTTCTGCCCGATGGAGCCGTGAATCTGGAAGGTTTGCGTGCCGATCTCACTGCAGGTTCCGATCACCAGGGTTTTTATGGAAACCTGAGGGCGCTGGATTTCAGCGTACTGGAAAATAACCTGCCCGAACCCGTGGATATATGGCTTTCCGGATCAGGCAGTGAAAACCGGGTTACACTTGAAACCCTGGTGGTTCAGACAAGCCGCTCATGGTTTGAAATGGCGGGCGAATACCGCGGGGATGATGGAATTGAGGGCGAAGCCGCTTTATCACCGCTATCATGGAGAGATCTTGCAGCCTATCTTGAAGACCTTCCTCTTCAGCAGGATGTACAGGTGGAATTGGGAGCTTCCGGAACTCTATCAAACCTGAACCTGTCTCTGCAGGCTTCAGCCGAAGGAATGGATAACCTGAGAATCAATGCGGGAATTACTATTGAAAATTCCCCGGTTTTGAACAGGCTGGATATTTCATCAAACCAAATCAATACTCCACTACTTACCGGGCAGGATGATTTTCCTTTAATTGATTCATTTTCTTTTTCAGGAGAAGGTGTTTTGAATTTTGAACATCCGGATCAGGCAAATTGGACAGGGAATGTTGATGTATCCGGCATCCGTTACCAGGATTATCGCATCGACGTCATTTCTTCAGGATACCGCTGGCAGGAAGGCCGGGCAGAAATTGACGGAATGCTCGGGCTGAACGGGCAGGAAATCGAATTACTTGCTTCAGGGGAAAATTTAACCGGAGGTGAACCTGTGTGGAGTGCCGGTTTTTCATCAAATGAATTTAACCCGGCAATGTGGTTAAATAATCCAGACCTGAAAGGAGTCATAAATATCCGCGGAAATGTGAACGGAAAAGGTTTTAACCCAGATGATTTCCTGGCTTCTTTTGAATTCACAGCGGATGGAAGCCGTTTTGGAGAACAGTCCTTTTCTGAGGTGAATCTCAGCGGGAATCTGAATCCCTCCCGGCTGGAGGCTTTTATGGCAGCCCGGCTGGAACAAAGTGAGCTGACCCTGGATTTCGTTTCAGAAAACTGGCAGTCTGAACCTGATTATAGTTTTGAAACCAGGCTCATTGAGTTTAACCTGGAAGAACTGGCAGGCATACAGGGTTTTCCTACTTACCTGAATGGGACTTTAAGAGGCAGCGGCAGTGGAATGACACCACAAAATCTTGCCATGACTGCATCCGTACGGTTCGATTCAAGCCATGTAAACCATGAACCCATCGACACATTATGGGCGGATATAAATATTCAAAGTGAATTTCTGAATATTGAAAACGCACAGCTGCACAGCCCGGTTGCCGATGCAGATTTTTCCCTTCGCCAGCACTTGCAGGATATGACAAATCCAGGGAACCGGCTGGATTTTAATGCCTCTTCTAAAGACCTGACATCTTTAGCATCTCTGTTCGGATTTGAGAGGCTGGAAGCTCCCGGAAGGTTCACCGGAAATATGGCTCGTAACAATGATGGAATCCTTCAGTTTAACGGAAATTTTGAATTTGAAGATGTATTTGTCGATACCATTTTCAATTCATCTTTCATCACAGGAACGATAGAAGCTTTCATTTTGGATGAACCTGAGGTGGAGTTAAATGTAGATTTCACTGATCCCGCTGTAAATGGACTGAGCGTACAGGATGTCCAGTTTTATACACAAACAACATTTGCTGAAAATGAAACACGTGGAAACATCGGTTTTTCTGTAAGTGACGAAGAAAATTCTCTGTTTCACCGCGGCGAATATAGTGTGGATTCCACACTGGTTTATTTACAAACATACGGCCTTGAGTTCACTACATCACTTCGAACTCTCAGACTTGTTGAGCCGTTCGATGCCACCTATTCTGATGAAATCCTGAGTATAGATACTCTTTCCATTCAAAGCCCGAACGGAGGAGCATATTTAACTCTTTGGGCACCTCATGTGGATTCCCTCCGCCAGCAGGGTGGACTGAATGCACAAAACCTGAACCTCGGAGCATTGCAGCAGGCACTGATAGGCGAACCGCTGTTTGAAGGCCTTCTTTCCGCTTCTGTTCTGTTTTTGAACAGCCCCGATACACTTGAAATATCTGCCAGCGGGAAGTTAAACGATATAAGGTACGAGTCGGGGGAAATGGATTCTCTTCGTTTCACATCAGATCTTTCGGATGAGTGGTTAAATATGGAACTGGCCGGATGGCACCAGTCAGACAGGCTTCTTTATGGATCGGCACGCATCCCTTTTCTGCCGGGTGATCCGCTGGCCTTTGATGATCGTTTTTTTGACAGAGATGTTGAAGGACAGTTTAATCTGAGTAATTCAAACCTGAACTACTGGCTCTCTTTTTTACCTGAAAATGATATTGAAGAAACAGAGGGAAGGATTTCAGCTGAAGCGGTTCTCGGTGGGGTAGCCGGAAACCCGGAACTAAACGGTAACCTTACAATCACCAATGGGCGTTTTTCCGGTATTCCCGTTGATTCTGTTGGGATAGATGTGTTTTATCTGCATGATGAAGAAAACGTTGAACTGGAAGGAGGTATTACCGCCCAGGGAAGACGCATTCTTGATTTCAGCGCCATGCTGCCATTTTTGGTTGATCTGAGAGCGGCGGAAATTCTACTGCCGGCTGATGAAGACAGTGTATTCGCCAATGTACGTACAAATGACTTTGATCTCGCACTTTTCAGGGATTATGTGGATCGGGATCTCATCAGACAGCCTGGCGGGAGACTGGACGGAGAGGTAACCATATCAGGGCCGCTTGCAGCTTTACACAGCGAAGGCCGGATGAACCTGGCAAGCGGCAGTATGAGAGTAGTGCCGGCAGGAATTACTATTAATGAAATTCAGTCCCGGATAAATTTTGAGCAGGACCGAATTGAGCTGGCAGAGTTTAGTATGAGGAGCGGGCCGGGAAGGATCCGCGCGAGCGGACAGATAGGGCTTGATAACCTGGATCCGGGACAGCTTCAGCTGAGAGTCCGGGGAAACCAGTTTCGGGCTGCCAATACTCAGGATTATAACGCCATTATAGATGTAGACGCTACTCTTGAGGGAACCATGCAGAATCCGGATTTCAGAGGCTCTCTTACATTTTTAAACGGCTTCTTCTTTTTACAGAATTTCGGAGAAAGATCGGTAGAAGATGTGCGGCTTGAAGAAGAAGAGGAAATGGAGTCATTCGCTTTTTATGATTCCCTTGCTATGGAAATGGATGTGAACTTTACACGCCAGTTCTTTATCCGCAACCGGCAGTACCTGGATATGGAAATTGAACTGGAGGGGCAGCTGGATCTGTTAAAAGAACGGAATGGCGAACTCGAAATCTTTGGTGCCCTTGAAGGTGTTGAAGGATACGCACGTCCGCTGGGTAAGAATTTCCAGCTTGAAGAGGCAGTTGTTTCATTTTTCGGTCCCGTAGATGAACCGGAGTTAAATATCCGTACCCTTTTTGAACCTCCCCAGAGAGAAACGGAAGTCAGGATTTATTACATTATTGAAGGAACAGCACAGGAACCATCATTCCGCTTTGAAAGTGAACCGGAACTGGAACTGCAGGATATTATCAGTTATACGATTTTCGGCAGGCCGTTTTATGAGCTGGAATCCTGGGAACAGACCGTAGCTGGAAACGGAGCCGGAGGGCCATCTGCTGCCGACCTGGCTATTGATGTTCTTCTGGACAGGGTTGAAATGCTGGCTGCCCAGCGTTTTGGTATTGATGTGGTCCAGATTGATAACAGCGGTTCAGGCTCAAACAGTACCACTTCCATTAAAACGGGGTGGTATTTAAATCAGCGAACATTTTTTGCCATATTAAATGAGATCAGCAGTACACGCCCGCGGACACTTTTTATTCTTGAATATCTTTTAACTGAAAACCTGGAACTGATTTTAACCCAGGGAGATGATACGCGGGAAGGAATTGACCTGAGATGGCATTATGACTATTAACTCCGTTGTGAGATATGTGAATAAGACTTTGCAAAACCCATGCGTCATAGGCTGTCCAAGAAGTAAATGTATGCTGCGTCGTACTTAAAACATTTAGGCTTTCATGCCGGCAGTAAGGAATCTCCCCTCCTTGTGCCGTTCTTTTGCGGCATAGGGAGGGGCTGGGGGTGGGTCAGAGCGAATGTGGATGCAGCTTATTCACTTTAACTTAAATTATTTAACTTTGAAATTAGCAATGAGGGCTTTTTGGACAGCCTCATCTCCTCATAACCTGAAATTAACTTCCTGAAATGGATATCTATCGTCATAGAAGTTTTCTTGTTCTCTGCATAGGTTTAGTTGCTATTTTATACGTTCTTTTTTCTGAGGCTGATACGCCGGCCGAATCTGCACCCTGTAATGAACCGTTACATTTTTACATTGATCAGATCGACCCCCGCTTTGGTGTTTCCGAAGCAGAAGTAAAACAGGCCTTTCAAGAAGGTGCGAAAGTATGGTCCGATGCCGCGGGCAAAACCCTGGCCGTCTATCATGAAGAAGGCGAAATACCGATCCGGCTTATTTATGATGACCGCCAGCAGCTGGTGGATGGCGAATTTTCATATCGCGAACAAATCAAAAGTGAAGAGATTCGTATTGAATTACTTCAGAATGAATTCCGGCAGGATTCATTACGATATGAGCAGAGAGTAAATCAATATGAACATTCTGTTGAGGAAGCCAGTACCAAGATTGATAATTTGAATGCATGGGTAACTGAAAAAAATGAATCCGGTGGTTTCCTGGAGGAGGAAACTGAGGTATTTGACCAGAGGAAGGCTGAAATTGACCGTCTAGAAGAACGACTTTCCCGGGAAGACCGCGAACTTACGTCAATGTCCGAGCAGTTAAATCAGAAAATTGACCGCCTGAACCGAATGATTGATGAAAAAAACAGGATGGTTGACAGGTATAATGAAACCTATTCAGGAGAACAGCGATTTGCACAGGGCACATTCGAATGGACTGGAGAACAGAGAACCGTTTCTATCCATCAGTTTTCAGGGGCGAATGAACTGCGTCTTGTTCTGGCTCATGAACTCGGGCACGCCCTGGGGCTGGATCATGTGGAAAACCCACAATCGGTCATGTATCCTGAAATGACAGAGCAGCCAAGGTCTGTGCTGCAGCTGACGGAAGAGGACCGGCAGGCAATCCGGCAACTGTGCGGAGACGGGGCGTAGAACCTGTACCACGGGCAGCGACGAAGGGATGCCTTTGGCGCTGCCCGATGTACATTTGCCCGGTTTACTGTGCCGCCCCGTACTTCTCCAATATCTCCAGCACCTCATCAATGGGAAGTGCCTCCTGAGTGCGCCCCCGGGTGCCGGTTATGGTTTCAGCCATAAACAGGGAGTTTAAAATGGCTTCTTCAGTCGCTTCCACGGCCGCCAGGAAAAGCGGAGACATGGCACTATTGTTCAATTCAGAGAAGGTTTCAGCTCGCTCATTACTAGTGACATCCCGCCGGACATCTTCATTTGTTGAGAAAGCGATCACATAGTCACCGCTTCCGTTTGAAGCAAAACCGCCAACTTTCACAACTCCCATAAACGCTCGTTTAGCCAGCCGTTCCAAATTCCGGGAGGTAACCGGTGCATCGGTAGCAACAATGATCATTATGGAACCATCCACATCATAATTATAGCTATCGGGAGCCGTCTGACCGCTCGAAGAGGTTTGACGGCTGGATTCATTTTGATTTCCAGCTTCAGCCACTTCATAAGGTATGCTCCCGGACATATAGTGGTTGTTCAGTTCTTCGCCCACCGGCGCTCCGTTAACGGTAAGAATCCCTCCGAAGTTAGACTGTACCAGTACACCCACGGTATAGCCTCCCTGGTTTTCAGGAAGTACCCTGGATGAGGTCCCGATTCCGCCTTTAAAACCAAGCGCGCGTGTTCCGGTTCCGGCGCCCACATTTCCTTCTTCAACCAAACCGCTTGCTGCATTTTCGATAGCCCTGTAAACATGATCTGCAGTCACATTCCGGCCGCGGATATCATTCAGCCATCCATCATTGGTTTCACCGACTACGGGATTTACCGACCGGACATTGTCATTTCCAGAAAGATTAAGAACATAATCAGCTACGCCGTTTGCCACAGTGTAAATACTGAGTGTGTTAGTTAGTCCGATTGGAGTTTCCAGTTCCCCCAGCTCCTGAACCTGTGTAAAACCCAAAGCCTTGCCAAATCCATTTCCAACAAAAACAGCCGCTGGAACCCTGCTTTGAAAAAGATTTCCATTATGCGGTAAAATTGCGGTGACACCGGTCCGTATATCATCTCCTTCAATCAGCGTATGATGGCCAACTAAAACACCTTCTACATCTGTAATTGCATTCAGGTTACCGGGAGTGAGGATTCCGGGATTTATCCCCAGATCGCGAATACGCTGACGATCCTGGGTGAAGGCGGCATCAAACAGAATGAAAAACAGAATAAACAGTGTGAAGAACGTTTTGTCAAATATCATAAACTGGTTGGATTCAATTTTGAAAACTAGTGATCATCACGGATTAAAAGCAGGATCGCTGAATGTGGGATAATCAGGTATTTTTCATTTTCAAACTCAATTTCATGAGAATGGCTTTTCAGAAAAATGGCAAGATCTCCCTCTTTTGCCTGCATTCCCATAAATTTGGGTTCGGATGAATTTTGTTTCCAGGTTTCATCAATTTCCTGTGTGGGAATTGGATACCCGGGGCCGGTTTTGATGATGTACCCGCTCTGGATTTCTTCTTTTTCTTTGACAGTTGCAGGAAGAACAAGCCCGCTTTTGGTATGAGTTTCCATATCACGGGGTTTTACCAGTACCCGGTCGCCTATAATGATGAATTTATCTACGGAATGAAGGTAGTCGTGAATCATATTTTAAGATCATTTTGATTAAATAAGTCCGCAAAAATACAGATGAATAAGAGAATATAATAACCTTTACCTCTATTCAATAGATTGCATCTATCTTTAGGATAAGAAGTAGATATTTTCAGGTGATGCGCAGGGGAGTTAACTTCATCCGAAATTCACAAATCAAATTCAGCCGGGAAAAGTTTTGCCGGTGCTAAAAAGGGACAAAAATAATTTATGAGTAAAAAGAAGAAGCTAACTACATCTGCCGGGAATCCTGTTTCTGATAATCAAAATTCAATGTCTGCCGGTCCCCGCGGGCCGTTATTGATGCAGGACTATCAGCTTATTGAAAAGCTGGCCCACCAGAATCGTGAACGAATTCCGGAGCGGGCAGTTCATGCCAAAGGCTGGGGCGCACATGGTACTTTTACGGTTACCCATGATATTACCCAATACACAAAAGCGGATATTTTTTCTGAAGTGGGTAAAAAAACAGATATGATTTCCCGTTTTTCAACCGTAGCCGGCGAAGCGGGTGCGGCGGATGCGGAGCGGGATGTCCGCGGATTCTCGCTGAAATTTTATACCGATGAAGGTAACTGGGACCTGGTTGGAAATAACACACCTGTATTTTTTGTACGCGATCCATATAAGTTTCCAGATTTTATTCATACTCAGAAACGCCATCCGCGAACCAACCTGCGTTCACCCAAAGCCATGTGGGATTTCTGGTCGCTGAGCCCGGAAAGCCTTCACCAGGTAACGATCCTGATGTCAGACCGCGGCCTGCCGGTAGCCCCGATGTACATGAATGGTTATGGTTCACACACATTTAGTTTTATCAATGCAGATAATGAGCGTTTCTGGGTGAAGTTTCATTTTAAAACAGCACAGGG
The DNA here is from genome assembly GCA_040882525.1 of Balneolaceae bacterium. Taxonomy (GTDB): domain Bacteria; phylum Bacteroidota; class Rhodothermia; order Balneolales; family Balneolaceae; genus Rhodohalobacter. Next base: position 180,977 of record JBBEBD010000074.1, read on the forward strand.
TCATAAACATTATACAAACGCCGAAGCGGAAGAAGTGGTTGGCAAAAACCGTGAAAGCTACCAGGAAGAACTGTTTGGTGCGATCGAAAAAGGAGAGTTCCCGAAATGGTATCTGAAAGTACAGATAATGCCCGAAGAGGATGCGGAAAAAACTCCATACAATCCATTCGACCTGACAAAGGTGTGGCCGCATGGTGATTATCCACTGATTGATGTTGGAGTTCTCGAACTGAACCGGAACGCTGATAACTATTTTACTGAAATTGAGCAGGCTGCTTATTCACCTTCTAACATCGTACCGGGAATTGGTTTTTCTCCTGATAAGATGCTTCAGGCACGAATATTTTCTTACGCGGATGCCCATCGTTACAGGCTCGGAACTCATTACGAGGCACTTCCGGTAAATCGTGCAAAATCTGAAGTGAATCATTATCACAAGGACGGTTCAATGCGGTTTTTCGAAAATTTCACGGAAAATCCTGATGCTTATTATGAGCCTAACAGTGTGAATGGTCCTGCGGAAGACACCTCATATTCCGAGCCTCCGCTGAAAATCTCCGGAGATGCAGACCGGTACAACCACCGGGAAGGCAATGACGATTATACCCAGGCAGGTAACCTGTTCAGGTTATTTAATGATGATCAGAAACAGCGGCTGTTCAAAAACATTGCAGATGCTATGGAGGGTGTTCCAGAAGTTATTGTTCAGCGGCAGCTGGCACATTTTCATAAGGCTGACCCCGAATATGCAGCTGGTGTAGCCAAAGCGGTTGGCGTTGAAAACGAGGCGGCCGGTGTTACGGTTTAACTTCGGTTCTTGTTAATAAAGAAAGTATGAGCGCAAAGGGTTCGGACCAAAAGGTTCGGGCCCTTTTGGTTAATCAGGCTGTAATGCGGATGCTTCTGCCCGGATCGTTACAATCAGTGATTCAAACGCCTCACTTTTTGTCAGATAGGCCGAGGCACCGGCGTTTATCAAATCTTTTTCCACTCTCTTTTCATCATGCAGTGATAATCCAATCACGCGGACGTGTGGCATGACAGAAGTAATTCGTTTTGTAGCCTCAATGCCATCCATGCCGGGCATGTTTATGTCCATCAGAATTACATCAGGTGAAATTTTGCGGGCTAATTCAATCGTATCCTCGCCTCCGGCTGCCTCTCCCGAAACAATAATGTCATCCTCTTCTTCAATAATCCTGCGGAAACCTTCCCGGACCATCCGGTGATCGTCAACAAGTAAAACGCTGATCAGGTCTTCAGGTTTACTTTCTGGTTTGACTGTTTTATCTCCATTTTCTTTATCCTCTTCTTTTTCCTTGCCAACTTCGACTGTTTTTTCTTCTGCCAGTGGTACAGAAATAGTTACTTTAGTTCCCCTGCCAGGTTTAGTATTAATATTAACTAGTCCTCCAAGTAAATCTATGCGTTCCAGTATATTAAAAAGGCCAAACCCTTCGTCATTACCGGGTTTTACCTCCCATTTTTTGTAATCGAAACCTTTCCCTTCATCTTTTACAGTTACCTGCAGCTGGTCATCGCGTTTTTCCAATTTGATGACGGCCTCTTTCTTTTCCGTGTGTTTAATAACATTATAAAGCAACTCCCTCACGCATTGAACAACAGTTGACCGTATCTCATCTTTAAGTGGCTTTGGTTTTCTCTCATTTTTCAGGCTGTATCTCAGTCCATGTTTTTCCAGTTTTTCGGCGACCCATGCGATGCTTGTTCCGATATCCTCGCTAATTGAAGGCGGCGGTTTCAGGTCCGTCATGAGCTCCCGGGTATAGCGGAGGGCATCATTAAGGAGGTCATTTAAATCTGTGACAGGTTTAAAAGCGGGATCTAAAATTTTTTCACGAAACAATAAATTCACTTTCATTTTGCTCAGGGCAAGTAATTGCCCCAGGTTGTCGTGGAGTTCGGAAGCCAGACGTTGTCTCTGACGTTCTTCGGCACTGCTTAACTGGGATGCCAGTGAGCGTAATTGAGCCTGGTAGGATAGTAACGACTCTGTTCTTTTTTTTACCCGCTCTTCGAGTGTCTCGTTAATGGATTTCAATTCTTCCTGTGCCCGTTTTCGTTCCGAGAGGTCTATTCCCTGAAGAAAAACTCCATTAATAGTCCCGTCAGGTTCCCGGATTGGCTGGTAAACGAAATCAATATAAAGCACCTCCGGATCCTGGTTTGCATTAGGATGCTGTAACACCACTTTCATATCTGTTCCCTTGTATGGTTCTCCCGTCTCATATACCTGATCCAGCAATTCAAAATAGCCCTGCCCTTCCAGGTCCGGGAAAGCTTCTCGTACTGTTTTTCCAATCACTTCACGGGATCCGATAATTTTATTGTAGAGTTCATTTGCCCGTTCAATAACATGATCCGGACCGCGGTGTATGCACATTGCGGAAGGAGCATGATGAAATATATCAAGCAGCTGTTTTTGTTCATTCTTTACCTGCTGCAACAGTTTATTACGCTCCAGACTGGCTTTTTTTTGTGTGGTTATATTTTTAAAAAATACGGCAATTTTTCTTTCTTCCGGTTCTCCCAAACGAAAAGCAGAAACATCGAACCACCGGTCTAATGCTGCAACATATTTCTCTAAATGGGCGGATTTACCGGTTAAAGCGACCCTGGTATAAATGGTGTACCAATCTTCTTCAAGATCCGGTACAACTTCTTTTGAAGTTTTTCCCTCTATATTTTTTAAACCAGTGTGTTTTTCAAAAGCGGAATTTACTTCCAGATAATGAAAATTTACTGCCTTATTATCATCATTGAATTCAACCCGCAGTGTCATGAATCCGTCATCCATTGTTTCGAATAATGTACGGTATTTTTTTTCGCTTATACGCAGGTCCTGTTCCTTATGGCGGAGTTGATTTTCCGTTTCTTTCTGATCGGTAATATTCATGATCATATTGATACCCCCGATAACTTCTCCTTCTTTATTCCTGATCGTAGAGGGATAGGCTTTAATCCAAAAACGCTTCCCGTCCGGGCGCTCCAGAATAGATTCCATGCCTTCCGTACAACAACCTTCCTTCAGAGTCAAAGCCAGGGAACTCTCTTCATGAGGCATCGGTGTTCCATCCGGATAATAAAGTTTCCAGCTGACGCACCACTGGTCGGTTCTTAATGCGGGTTTCCGTCCCGCAAGATCAGCTGCGGCGGAGTTATAGTAAATCAATCGACCTTCATTGTCGATAGCATATATTGCGGCCGGTAGGCTGTCAATAATTTTTTTCCCTGTAGTGCCTTCCAGAAATAGTTTAATCAGCTCATCATACATTGAATTCTCAGCTCTAAATCTCTCTTGATAATAAATACTGCAGGGTGTTCAGTTACCCTGCCTGCTCATCCAGCATAATCTGCAGGATTTTTTGTGCAGCTTTGGATATCACGGTTCCGGGGCCGAATATAGCAGCAACCCCGGCATCATAGAGAAATGCATAATCCTGCTGGGGAACTACCCCCCCAACAATTACCATGATATCCTCACGCCCAAGTTTTTTAAGTTCTTTTATAACGTGTGGAACAAGCGTTTTATGGCCCGCCGCCAAACTGGAAATTCCCAGTATATGCACATCATTTTCAATAGCCTGACGGGCGGCTTCGGCCGGTGTCTGGAACAGCGGGCCAATGTCTACATCAAACCCCAAATCTGCAAAACTGGTGGAGATAACTTTGGCCCCGCGGTCGTGGCCGTCCTGGCCCATTTTTGCCACCAGGATACGGGGCCGCCGGCCTTCGGCCTCTGCAAAACGATCAGCCAGCTCACGGGCTCTGGAAAATTCTTCGTTGTCGTCAATTTCTGAGGAATACACGCCGGATATTGATTTTATAGTTGCCTGGTAACGCCCGAAAACAGTTTCCATCGCACCGGATATTTCACCCAGTGTTGCGCGGTTCCGGGCAGCTTCAACCGCAGCCTCCAGCAGATTCCCGTTTCCGGATTCTGCACATTTAATAATCCCCTGCAGGGATTGTTTTACTGCATTTTCATCACGTTCGGATTTAAGCCGGTTCAGCCGTTCAATCTGCGATTGTCTGACTTTCGCGTTATCCACTTCAAGAGTATCAATAGGATCTTCTTTTTCCAACCGGTATTTATTAATACCTACAATGGTTTCTTTACCGCTGTCGATTCGAGCCTGTTTTTTAGCGGCGGCTTCTTCTATCCGCATTTTTGGTACACCCGTTTCGATGGCTTTTGCCATTCCTCCCAGTTCTTCCACCTCTTCCATCAGGTCCCAGGCGCGGCGGGCAATCCTGTCGGTCAGATATTCTACATAATACGACCCTCCCCAGGGATCAATGGCTTTTGTGATTCCGGTTTCTTCCTGAAGGTACAGTTGTGTATTTCGTGCAATCCGTGCTGAAAAATCTGATGGGAGTGCAATGGCTTCATCCAGTGCATTGGTATGAAGTGACTGAGTATGGCCAAGGACCGCCGCCAGGGCTTCCACACAGGTACGGGTAACATTATTGAATGGGTCCTGCTCAGTAAGGCTGTACCCCGAAGTCTGGCTGTGGGCTCTCAGCGAAAGGGATTTTTGATTTTCAGGGTTGAACTGCCTTATAATTTTTGCCCACAACATTCTGCCTGCGCGCAGTTTGGCGATTTCCATAAAATGATTCATCCCGATACCCCAGAAGAATGAAATGCGCGGTGCAAACGTATCGATATCCAGTCCTGCTTTAATTCCTCTGCGAACATATTCAAGCCCGTCAGCCAGGGTGTAGGCCAGTTCAATATCCGCGGTTGCCCCGGCTTCGTGCATGTGATATCCGCTGATACTGATGGAATTAAACCGCGGCATATTTCTGGAAGTGTATTCAAAAATATCACCGATAATCCTCATGGAGGGTTCGGGCGGATAGATGTAGGTATTCCGCACCATGAATTCTTTGAGGATATCATTCTGAATAGTACCGCTGAGTTTTTCCGGCGGAACGCCCTGCTCTTCGGCCGCAACGATATAAAAGGCCATGATGGGAATTACCGCACCGTTCATTGTCATGGAAACAGACATTTCATCCAGCGGAATTTGATCGAACAAAATTTTCATATCCAGGATGGAATCAATTGCCACACCGGCTTTACCGACATCCCCGGTGACCCTGGGGTGGTCGGAATCATAACCGCGGTGTGTGGCTAAATCAAACGCGACGGATAACCCTTTTTGACCCGCAGCAAGATTACGCCGGTAAAACTCATTTGATTCTTCCGCGGTTGAAAACCCCGCATATTGGCGAATGGTCCATGGCCTGCGGGTGTACATTGTAGCATAAGGCCCGCGAAGGTAAGGCGGAATTCCGGCGGCAAATTCAGGATGATGAAGTCCCTCAATATCATCCGCTGTGAACTGTTTTTTTACAGGGATTTTTTCGGGTGTTTTCCAGGCCTCACCATTTTCTGTTTTTGGGGTTGGTCGTGATGAATGATAATCTATTTTTGAAAAATCAGGCCTTTTCATCAGCTGCCTCCGTTTTGAAAATTTTCTGTTGCAGTTCTGTAAGAACTTCGGGCAGGTTCATCCCTGAATGGATGAAGTAATGGATACCTTTTTCGGAATATTCACTTTTGTAGTTGCCGGCCAGAATCAGCAGTTTTCCATTGCCGGAGAATGTATCACAAAAAGAAGGGACAAATTCTTTGTAATCTTTATCGGAGCTGCAGAGAACAAACAGATCAGCATCTGTATTCTGAAGTTCTGTACTGGCTTCTTCAATCGAATCAAAACCCGGCGGATGTATGATCTTGAATCCGGCACAGCTAAGTACATTTTGTGCAAATGAAGCACGTGCTTTTTTCGATTTGGCATCACCAACCGGAACAAGAACGGCGACAGGCACCCGGTGTTTACGGGTTTTAAGCCGGATCTGTTCAAAAGGTCTTCCCGCTCTGAATTCTTCTATGGCTGGATAAAGAACTTTTTGCGGACTGAGAATACCAGGAATGATGTCGCCAATAGAAGCTCCTTCAACGAAAGCATTTTTGAGTGAGCTGATGAGATCTTCTTTTTTCACAGCATAGGTTTCTCCTGAAAGAATAAGAGAACTTACGTATTGAGAATGATATGCCGAATCAGGCAAGTTTTCCTCAGGATTGGCGAATTTATTCGTTCCGGTCAACACTTTTTGCTGAGTCGCGTAGGCCTCTTCTTTCCTGGATCTGGATTCGTTAATCGCACTGTGAATAACACGGTTTTTAAGCGCCTTCAAAAACCCTCCCTGTTTCTCTATGAGCTGAAAAAACTCCCAGCCCTTTTTTGCGATCGTATCGGTAAGAATTTCCAGGTAATAAGAGCCGGCAGCCGGATCCATAACTTTACCCATCCCTGCTTCTTCATACAATATATGATGTACATTTCTGGCGATCCGGCGTGAAAAAGCAGATGGCTTTTGAAATTGCGAATCGTACGGATGTATGACCAGGTTATTAACACCACCCAGAACAGCAGACATAGCCTCTGTGGTGGCCCGCAACATATTGGAATAAGGGTCTGTAATCGTTTTATTGACTTGTGTTGTTTCCGAATGAATCCAGAGCGGAGGTTGATCTTCGATACCATATGCTCCGAGCATTTGTGGCCAGAGCATACGTAAAGCCCTTATTTTAGCTACTTCAGGGAAATAAAGAGACCCTGCGGCCATGCGGACAAAAAGAGATTGTGCCGCTTTATCTTTATCTTGTTCGCTGCACCGGGATAAAAACTCACTCCCGATGGAAAGTGCAATTCCGATCTCCTGAACAATAGATGCTCCTGCCTGCTGAAAGTAAAAAGCGTCGGCTGCCAGGGCTTTGAAACCGGGCTGCCGGGAAAGGTGCTGAATGATGTTACTTAAATCCTGATCAGCAAGTGGCATACGACCGTGCTTTGCAACATAGGTAAACGGATCAAACAGGAAGGATGCATTTTGATTCTCCGAACGATGATTCTGAAGCATGGCGACAAGAGCGGGTGATGTCATTCCACTGTCGAAAAACAGATGTGTTTCAGAAAGATCAGTGTCTTCAAACAAAATAGACAACTCTTTTTGGGAATGAAGCTGCGTACCGGTGATATCTCCGCCTAAAGCACCTGAGTGAGGGGTGGCCCGGCAAAATATGGCAACAGAGTCTGCTCCCCCTTTTACCGCCTCTTTTATCAATTCATTGGCTTCATTAATTTTTTCTTCAAAAACGGGTTCACAATAATGCCACTTGCCTGGAAGTCTGAGCGGTGCGGTCGGGATATTTTTGAGATTATCCGAACGATAAAACGGCAATACTTCAAATCCCTCAATTGTATTCCATTTCAATTTTTCCTTATAGTCAGCACCTTTCAGGTCTTCTTGAATACGCTCTTCCCATTCTCTCCGGCTAACGGGAGAGAATTCACTGAGAAGATTGTTTGAACGCTTTGTCACGGTAATTCTGTTTTTTGTATTATCAGGTACTTGTAAAATAGTGAGGAGCGAAATACTTCCCTAACGAAAAGCTGTTCAGGTAAAGGAAAAGCGCTTACAATTTTATATTTTATCGCGCCAAAAAAACTATTTCAGAAAAAAAATCATTATGCCAAACACAGAGACCTCTATTCCTCCCTTAACGCAGCTGACTGAAGATGAACAAATGCTGAAGGACGCTGCCGCAGAGTTTGCTGACACAATTATTAAGCCAAAAGTTCAGGAAATGGATGAGGCTGGTAAATTAGACCCGGAACTCATCAAACAGTTTTTTGAAATGGGATTTATGGGGGTGGAGATACCTGAAAAATACAACGGTGGCGGCGGTTCATTTTTTATGAGTATCCTGGCAATTGAACAAATTTCACGGGTGGATGCTTCAGTCGGGGTTTTTATGGATGTGCAGAATACCCTTGTGAATAATGCTTTTTTAAGGTGGGGCTCTGAAGAAGTAAAAGAACGATTTCTGCCGCGGCTTGCCAATGAAAATGTGGGTGCTTACTGTTTGTCTGAAGCAGGTTCCGGAAGTGATGCTTTTGCGCTGAAGTGTTCTGCAAAAGAAGATGGTGATGCTTTTATTCTCAATGGCACTAAATTGTGGATTACTAATGCCAATGAAGCGGATATATTCCTGGTGTTTGCCAACATAAATTTCGAAGCAGGCTACCGGGGAATTACAGGGTTTATTGTGGAGAGGGGGATGGAAGGATTTTCGGTTTCAAAAAAGGAAAATAAATTGGGAATCAGGGCAAGTTCTACCTGTGGGCTTCTTTTTGAGGATGTAAGAGTGCCGAAAGAAAATATTCTGGGGGAGATTGGAAAAGGTTATAAAGTGGCGATAGAAACTCTGAATGAAGGCAGAATTGGAATCGGTGCGCAAATGATAGGAATTGCCCAGGGTTCTTTTGATGCTGCACTTGCTTACACACAAGAGAGAAAACAATTCGAAAAAGCTATTTCTGACTTCCAGGGGGTCCAGTTTCAGCTTGCAAAAATGGCTACAGAGCTCGAAATGGCGCGGCTGTTAGTTTATAATGCAGCCCGAATAAAGGAAGCCGGCCAGCCCTTTTTGAAGGAAGCTGCAATGGCAAAATATTACAGCTCTGAAGTAGCTGAAAATCTGAGTTCAATGGCTATAGACTTGTTTGGCGGGTATGGTTATGTAAAGGAATACCCGGTTGAAAAGTTTTATCGTGACTCAAAAATCGGGAAAATTTATGAAGGAACATCAAACATGCAGCTTCATACGATTGCCAAAATTCTGCTAAAGGGATAAAGCCCTTTTTCACCTGTCTGTTTATTGCTGAAAAAAATTATCGCGGCTTTTTACCAGAGGGAATGATGTACAGGGGTTTTGGTGTTGCTTGTCCGTTGAACCGGAAAAGGTGATGGCGTTACCTTTTCTAAGGGCTCTCTTTCTATGATGAACAATAACCAATACCCGGTGAAATATGGACAATTTTGAAGAAATTATAAGATCGTGCAGTAAAAGTGACGAAGCGTTTAACAGGCTGAAAGATCTTATAGGAGAACTGATAATAGAAAAGAACACTGCTGAACAGAGGCTGAATCTGCTTGAGAATGCTATTAGAAGTGATTATGATGCTATACTGATTACAACAATGGACCTTGAAAATCCGGAGATTGTTTATGTAAATAAAGGTTTTACAAAAATGACCGGTTATACACTTGAAGAGGTAACCGGCCAGTCTCCGAAAATTCTTCAGGGGCCGAAAACCGATCGCGCTGTACTCGACAAATTAAAGCGTCGCCTGGAAGAGGGCCGCGCTTTTTTCGGTCATACCGTAAATTATAAAAAAGATGGTTCTGAATTTATCAACCAGTGGGATATACACCCCCTGACGAATGAAAGAGGTGAAATTACCCATTGGGTATCCTATCAGCATGATATCACCGAAAGAAAGCGTTCAGAGTTAAAGTTACTGGACACAGAAGTTGAATTCGACCAGCTTGTTGAAGAAAGTAAAAAGATTTTGGTTGATGTGGATGAACAGGGCAAAATGTTATCACCCAATAAAGCATTCACAGATTTTACAGGGTATGATGCCGAAGAACTAAAGCAATTGAACTTCGGCCAGATTATAAAGGGAAAACCGGATTTTGCAAATATCATAAAACCGGATGAGCTGGAAGGGCAGAGGTTCGAGTTTGAAATTTTCAATAAACAAAAGGAGCCTGTGGAGGTTGTTGCCAAAGCACGTGTATTGAGATCAGCTGATAAGAGTATCATCAGGATTGCGCTGGAAAATAAAACAATTCAAAAACGGATTGTTGAAATCCTTTCACGCCGGCTTTCAGAGCTGGATGAAGCCTTCGATAACCCAAAAGATTTCAGCTTTAAACTGATACCAAACAGAGATGGGAACTTCAGGATAGAGTATATGTCAGATCGGTTTGAGGATATTACAGGCATTGAACCCAGCGTGGTGAAAGAGTTACCTTTCCATGAGTTGGTTCATGATGAAGATGTTGAAAAAGTTAAGTCACACCTTGAGATGGCGCTTCGCGGAAAAACCCATACAGAAAGGTTCCGGATGAAAAATAAAGGTAACGGTTATACTAAAGTAATTGATTACGCAAAACCTGAATGGAGTGCAGATTACAGAACAGTGGATGCAATTAAATGTACAGCTTCAACTGAAATCTCGTCTGAAAAGAAATAGCTCTGTTATCATTAAAATTCTTCTCATCTGACGGTTGCTTTTACTGTCTGAAGAATAGAAAAGGCCCGCAAACACGGTTCAAAACATGGAATATCTTTTTTTCACTGGGAGGTAAAAAGAAAATTTCCTGATTTTTCGAGTTAAGATATACTATGGTTGTACTGAAGTCATCAGCCGGGGATTTCAATTAAAAAAAGATATAGCTTAAAAGCTTATCATTAAGGCTGTTTTTTTGTAACTTTTCAAAAAAGTAATTTCATGAATATTGAAGAAAAACAGGACCGGATTATCCGGGAATTCCAGTTGCTTGGCGACTGGCAGGAGCGGTATAAATACATTATTAAACTGGGTCAGAAACTTCCAGCGCTTGACGAAAAGCATAAGGTGGATGAAAATCTGGTGAGGGGATGCCAGTCGCAGGTATGGCTAACCACAGAATTGGATGAAGATAAAGTGATCTTTAAAGCAGACAGTGATGCTGCTATCACAAAAGGTCTGGTTGCACTGATGGTTCGCTTTTACTCGGAAGAGACACCGGATACGATACTAAATACAAATCCTGATTTTGTTGAAAAGATCGGAATGCAGGCACATCTTTCTCCTACGCGCTCAAATGGTCTGGCTTCAATGGTGAAGCAGATGAAAATCTATGCAATGGCTTATAAAAGTAAATTAAGCCATACCGGGTAAATAAGCTGAGAATTGATTAAAATATGCCGGCGGACCTCTTTTATGAACATAATCTAAACCGACCCTTTTTATGAATAACAAATCAGTTCAAATAATAGCATTTGTGGCTTTTGTTTTAGTTGCTGTTGCAGCTCTCTACTATGGCATGAATGAAGACACCAATTCAGGCAATTCTGCTGAACCTCAGGGTGAACCCCGTACTGTGCATATTTTGAAATACAGTGATTATCAATGCCCCGCATGTAAAGCCTATATACCGTTACAGGAGCAGCTGGAAGATGATTATGGCGATTTAGTTGAAATTGAATACCGCTACTTTCCATTGAGCGGACATCAATTCGCGGCACTTGCTGCGCGGTCCGTGGAAGCTGCACGGCTTCAGGGCAAATACGAAGAAATGCACGACCTGGTTTTTGAACACCAGGAAGAGTGGTCTCGTGGTGGCGCCGAACAGCATTTTGAAAATTATGCTGAACAAATAGGCCTTGATATGGAACAGTTTAGAGGAGATGTGGAATCTGATGAAGTGAACAGAACGGTTGAAAGCCAGAAAGCCGAAGGTGAAAGAAGAACAGTAACCGCCACCCCAACATACTTTGTGAACGGGCAGAAGCTGCAACAGAATCCTCAGAGTTATGAGCAGTTTAAATCCATTGTAGAGCTATTTATGTACCGCTCAAACTGAAACCATGATTTATGAATTCCTGAAAAAAGCTCCTCAGTTTGATGATTCTGTTTTTGTAGCTCCCAGCGCAGATATTATCGGAGAGGTGAAAATTGGATCGGAGAGTTCCATCTGGTTTAATGTTACCATCCGTGGAGATGTAAACTGGATCGAAATCGGTAAGCGTACAAATATTCAGGATAATACTTCGGTTCATGTGATGAATCAAACCGGCCCGACCGATATCGGAAGTGATGTAACGGTTGGCCACAACGCTATGATCCACGGCTGTACCATTGGCGATAGGGTTTTGGTGGGCATTCATGCCACCATTCTGGATAAAGCTGTGGTTAAATCCGATGTGATCATTGCAGCGGGAAGCCTGGTGCCGCCGGGAAAAACTCTTGAATCCGGATACCTGTATATGGGTTCTCCCGCCAGGCAGGTTCGGAAACTTACTCATGAGGAAATAGCTTCCATTCCGCAAAATGCACAGAATTATGTGAAATATCAGCGGGCGTATCGCCAGGTGGATACGTATGAAACCAATCCATTTTATTCCCGGAAGTAGCTTGTGATTTGGTGAAAGAGTTCCCCTCCGCGGAGGGGACAGGGGTGGGTTTTAATGCCTCCTTAAACCTTTATAAACTACGATTATTTCAACTCCACATGCCAGGAATCTACATCCACATACCATTTTGTAAACAGGCGTGCAGTTATTGTGATTTCTATTTTCTGACTCACCAACAGCTTCGCCAGCCATTTGTAGACGCCCTTGTGAAAGAGATCCGGCAGCTGAAAAGTTCTCATTTTACCTCAGAGCCGGTTCAGACAATTTACATCGGGGGAGGAACACCCTCACTTCTTGATCAGCATCAGCTACACCAGATCTTTTCAGCCCTGGAAGATGTGTTTGATTTGCAGCCGGAAGAGGTCACTATGGAACTCAATCCGGATGATGTAAATGAGCCATACCTGAATATGATCCATGAATTCGGGGTAAACCGGGCGAGTATGGGAGTTCAGTCTTTTCATGACGAGATTCTGACATTCATGCATCGTGCCCATAATCCGCAGGAAGCTGTGCTGGCACTTGAAGCACTTCAGAAAGCAGATTTCCCGGCTTTTACGGCAGATCTTATTTACGGAAACCCGGGACAGACTTTAGAAATGCTTGAGAAGGATATCGACCGGTTGCTGAAATTTAATCCGCCCCATATTTCGGCTTATTCCCTTACCGTTGAACCCCGTACACGCCTGGGAAAACAGGTGGAACAGGGAAAAGTTATTCCTGCAGATGATGAGGAGGTTGCCGCTCATTTTGATCTCGTCAGAACCCGGCTGGCGGCCGCCGGAGTGCTCCAGTATGAAGTGAGTAATTTCGCCCGGGAAGGAAAAGAGGCAAGGCATAACAGTAATTACTGGACTCATCAGAATTATATAGGACTGGGGCCCTCGGCGCACTCTTTCTGGTGGGATGAATCCGGAGCAAAACGCTGGCGGAATAAGCCGGATTTAAAGTTTTACCTTGATCATGATACAGAACAGTTCCGGGAGGAGAAGGAAAACCTGACCATGCAAACGCTGGCTGAAGAGCGATTAATGCTAGGTTTACGAACAAAATGGGGGGTTTCCGCTCATGAACTAAGGGAGAAATATGCTTATGAGCTGAATTCTTTACAAAAAGAGTGGATTGAAAAGCAGGTTGAAGAGAATACAGTTTCTTTTGAAGAAGGTGTTTTAAAAATGACACCAAAAGGTTTGAAAATTTCAGATCATTTGATTTTGGATCTGCTGTCAAAGTCATCTCCCCTCGAGGGGAGATGATTCTATCGCGCATGCACGCGGATAGAATCTGAGGGGTGTTGGTAACCACGAAAGGTGTCCCGGAATTTGAAGAGTACTCCCTTTGAACCTGATGTAGTAATGGGAATGGATGCAGATAAAAGATTGGCTTACATCCCTCAAACCGAACACTGAACGTATTAGGTTATCTCCCCTCGAGGGGAGATGATTCTATCGCAGGCCTGAAAAGAATCTCCTGCCTCTTTGCCGCATATTCCTATATTGTTCAGGTAACAAAAATCAAAGATGAAAGAATGCGAAAACTATCAGCCCTGCTTCTCCTGGCCATAATTCCAGTTGTATATACAGCTTGCCAAAACAATCAAACAGAAGAAAAGCAAACCCGCCTGGTCTGGTCGGAAGAATTTGAAGAAGATAGCCGGCCAAATCCCGAAAACTGGGGTTATGAAACCGGGTTTGTACGAAACAACGAACTCCAGTGGTACCAGCCTGATAATGCATGGATCGAAGACGGTATGCTTATTATTGAAGGAAGGCGTGAACAAACAGAGAACCCAAATTATGATCCGGAGAGTGATGACTGGCGGGAAAACCGGGAATTTGCAGAATATACATCAACCAGCATGCGAACAAGAGGACTCCAAAGCTGGCAGTTCGGGCGGTTTGAAATCCGGGCACGAATTGATGTACGCGACGGAATGTGGCCTGCCTGGTGGACACTGGGTGTTGATGGATCGTGGCCGCATAATGGTGAGATTGATATCCTGGAATACTATGACGGAGTCATCCTGGCTAACGCCGCCTGGGGTACAGAAGAACTATGGGCTCCTGAGTGGGATGATGTACGGATATCCATTTCAGAATTGGGTGAAAACTGGGCTGATGAATTTCATACCTGGAGAATGGACTGGGATGAAGATTATGTTCGGATTTATCTTGACGATGAACTGTTAAATGAGGTGGATCTTTCAGAAACCATAAACCCCGACGGTACAAATCCATTTCACCAGCCTCACTACATGCTTGTAAATCTTGCTATTGGCGGTAACCAGGGAGGAGATCCCTCCGCCACAGAATTTCCTTCCCGCTATGAAATTGATTATATCAGGGTTTATGAATGGGTGGATTAAGTCGTCTCCCCTTGAGGGGAGGTGATTCTATCTCGCATGCACGCGGGATAGAACCTGAGGGGTGTTGGGAACCACGAAAGGTGTCCCGGAATTTGAAAGAGTACTCCCTTTGAACCTGATGTAGTAATGGGAATGGATGCAGATAAAAGATTGGCTTACACCCCTCAAACCCAACGCTGAACGCGTTGTGTTGTCTCCCCTCGAGGTGAGGATGATGAAAACCGCATGCCTGCGGGATTTCATTTGAGGGGTGTACCGGTTTTTAAAAGATTGTTTTATTTTGAGTCAATGCCAAAAAACAATTAAATATTTCCCTATGAGCCATACCTGAAGTCTCTTGCCAGAGAGCTCAGAAAAAATATGCAGGAAGTACTTGAGATTATTGAAAATTGGATTGAGATGAATAATAGTTCCGATGACACCCCTCACGATCAACGCTGAACGCGCGTTGTTCGATCTCCCCTCAAGGGGAGATGATTGAACTGCCAGTCTTTCCCGGAGCCTATTTTATTAAAACCATCTTTTTTGTAGTGGTTTTTTCGTTTGTTCGTATGCGGTAGTAGTAAACTCCGGAAGCTAGTCCCGAGCCGTCGAAATCTATTGAATAGTATCCCGGATTACGG
Source organism: Balneolaceae bacterium (assembly GCA_040882525.1). Lineage (GTDB taxonomy): Bacteria > Bacteroidota > Rhodothermia > Balneolales > Balneolaceae > Rhodohalobacter. The sequence continues at coordinate 196,032 of JBBEBD010000074.1, forward strand.
GTTTCATCAACCAGTGTCTGCACCTTCCGTCCGAGGGCGTCATGTACATCAAGTATAACCCGTTTTTGTTCATTGAGGGTAAAATCTATTCTGGTATCCGGATAAAAAGGATTCGGATAATTTTGCACCAGTACATCTTCCTCAGGAATTGATGGATAGATATATAAAGAATAAGTGGCACTTTCACTCCGGTTACTGTTTACAACCGCTATGGAGATATCGGAAAGATCACTCCAGTTCCAGGTGGTCTGAATGGTTTGGTTTGATGAACCGGGATCAAGCACAAACCGCTGCCGGGTGGTGCCGTCATTGAAATAACCAATCACTCCCAGCCCCACACCGTTGACCGAAGACTCAACTGAAATAATCGGCTGTCCCGGGGCAACCTGTACAGCTGTTGCATCAATATAATTTGCAGCAAAAGCGGAGATATTTCTCCCGGTGAGGCTGTCCGGAGTTGTGGTGAGTACACTGTTGAAATTTGGATTAGGGTAGGCTTCACGTTCTTCAAAGCCATAAAAAGGGGGAGAATACGCTGGGCCCGATGCCATATGCCACATGTGGTTCTGAAGATGTTCGTACGCCAAAGAGGTATTTCTGCTTTGAAGTGATTCTTCCACTGCATCCAGGAATGGCAGGGTACGGTTTTCCACAAACTGGTCCCACACATCCACCCAGTATTCCATTCCGAACTGTTCAGCAAAATAGAGCATCCAGGTAACGTGCCAGTAGGCTCCGGGCGTTGGCGACTGTGGAGTTCCAAAAATGGAACTGCTGTAGGGTTCAGCTGAATCGAAATCTTCTTTTATATAATTGTAATAATCATTTACATCATCAAAAGTCGTTTCTTCCATCAGGGTGGCATCCATTTCAGACCAGTCAAAACTGCCTGCACTTCCTTCCCACCGGTTCGTGGCGAATTGACTTGCATGTTTTATTTCGTGAGCAATAGTAGCATACAATGCACCGATCGCGTTTCCTTCCGGGTGGCTGTTTTCAGGGAAACCTTCGAAAGTGTTATGTACTCTAATAAATGTTGTGGTGCGATCAGGAGAGGTTCTAGTATCACCATAAATGTCTGATCCATTTACAATAACTTTTTCAAAATAAATTTCATACGGATTAGTACGCCTGAAGTCTACAAACCCCAGTTCTTCCACCTGGTACCGGTAGGAGGAATCAGCAGCAAAAGCGGCTTTTCTTACATATTCTGGTACTCCATTGACATCAGGATTATCCATAGGTACCGCATCCTCTCCTTCCGTTTCGTAGTAGAAAATGAAATTCCCGCTGTCTGAAACATATTCTTCCGTTTGTTGTGAGGAAGGTCTCGCAAGCATTCGTTCAATTTCATCAACCGTAGCGGGTAATAAATCTGCTTTCATCCGAAGGTATTCCTGAACTACAGGTGTAAAACAGCGAAGTTTGTGGTGTTGTCCTTCAGGTTCGGTTTTGAAGCGGTCCTGTACCCGGTCCGGATTATGAGCCATATAAAATTTCTGCAGAATCGCTTCATCTTTCGAGATCATGCGGTTCTGCAGGGCCTCTTCAATTTCATGAAATGCAGGATGCTGATGTGGAATAACCTGAGCCCGGCCTTCCAGCGGACACAAAGCAACAAAAACAAGTGAAAAAAGTAAAAGTGTCCGTACGATGGGGCGCATTAATTTCAAAAGTTTGAGTACTAAAATAAGTGAAAAGATCGTAAATTATGCGTTCCCAAAAAATCACGTTCTACATACTCCCTATTAAGGATTATGAGATTTTCAGGATCTGTATTGATTTGTATGGGGATCACCTAACAATGGGGAAGAACCACAGCGTACACGGCAAAGCAAAACGAACAAAACGTTGTATATTCTGTGAAAACCCGCTGTGTTCGCCGTGGTTTATTATCCTGATGACTCAGCTTATGATACAACAAATGAGCACAGAATTGATTTTAAAATCGATTTACAAAAAAATAGTGCCGGAAAAATATCAATATGCAGTACGAAGTAATTCTCTATTATTTTTTTAATAAAATTGAAGACCCGGAGCGGTTTTGCAAAAATCACAAAAAATTCCTGAAAGAGCTGGGAGTAAAGGGGCGGGTATATATCAGTGATGAAGGAATTAATGGTACTCTTGGCGGGACCCCGGAACAAATTCAGGAGTACAAAGAGTATGTTTGGGGAATAGAAGGATTTGAAGCAACTGAATTTAAAACCGATCGTGAAAATGCCGTTCCATTTGCGAAACTGGTTTGTAAGGTACGGGAGGAGATTGTCTCTATTCATGTTGAGGACCTGGATCCTCAAGAAGGAGGCCATTACCTTTCACCAGCCGAGTGGAGAAATGTTATAGAATCCGGCCAGGATTATGTGATGATTGACGTTCGAAATAACTACGAATCGAAAGTAGGCCATTTTAAAGGAGCCCTCACACCGGATGTGGAGAATTTTTACCAGTTTCCACAATGGCTGGATGAAGCCGATATTCCCAAAGATAAAAAAGTGCTGATGTATTGCACCGGTGGTATCCGCTGCGAGAAGTTTTCGGTACTGATGAAGAAAAAAGGGTGGGATGATGTAAACCAGCTTCATGGCGGTATTCTTACATATGCCAAAGAAGAGGGGGGCGAGCATTTTAAAGGAAAATGTTTTGTGTTTGATGACCGCCTGGTGGTACCTGTGAATAAAGAAAACCTGGCCCCGATTGCACACTGCGAAATTACCGGTAAACCGGCGGACAGCTACATCAACTGTGCGAATATGGAGTGCAATAAGCTGTTTGTATGCTCTGAAGAAGGCGCAAAATTGATGGAAGGCTGTTGCAGTGATGAGTGCAAATCCAGCGGGTATAAACGTCCTTTCGATTCTGAGAATGCATTCAGGCCTTTCCGCAAATGGTATAATTATTTTGATGATGACTTCAAGGAACGTGAGCTGCAGTAGCAGTAAAGTGCGAATTGTCGCACCGTATGAACTGACACGCACTCTCAGGTTAAAACCGTCGGATTCCGGGCAGAACCTGGTGGATTTTCTATGTATGAGGTTTCCTTTCATCCCGAAAGAGACTTGGGAGAAGAGAATCAATAACGGCTGGCTGAGGATGAATAGTAAACCTCTGAATTCACATTTTGTAATTAATGGCAGAGGGCTGATATCTCATTATAGCCCATATGTTGCGGAACCATCGGTTCCTGATTCAGTGAAGGTTATTGAAGAAACCAGGGACTGGCTGGCAGTGTATAAACCAGCGCCTATGCCGATGCATCAGGGCGGACGTTACTATAAAAACACCCTGCTCTATATTTTGAGTGAAATGGGATATTCCGGAGTAAAACCTGTCCACAGGCTGGATTCAGTTACTTCCGGACTGGTGCTCCTGGCAAAAAATAAACAAACAGCTCTTGAGCTTACCCGCCTGTTTGCTGGAAATAAGGTCAGGAAAACATACCAGGCTATCGTGAATGGAGAGTTTCCTGAGGAACCTTTTGAAGTGGATGTACCCATCCGGAGAAAAAATGGTTTTGTTTTTGAATGCGGCCATCACCTGGCCGGGGCGAAAAAGGCGGTTACACGGTTTATCCTGGAAGAGAGAGGAGAAGGAATCAGCAGAGTAAAATGTTTTCCCTTAACCGGACGTACCCACCAGATACGTCTGCACTTGTGCCATGCAGGATTTCCTGTTGCAGATGATCCGATTTACGGGATGGATGGAGACCAAAGCGGCAGAAAATTACAGAACTCCGCCATTATGCTGCAGAGTTCCGGAATTCAGATTGATGAGATGGGGATTAATTTATCTTTTTGATTAAATCAACCAGAGTGTCATCATCACTGGCACCATCTACATACCGGACATTTTCTCGGGTAACAATACGGGTATATTTATTTTGCTCAACGGCATCAGCTGCGGCCTGCCTTGCATAATTTTCTCCGCTGCATTCATAATTGATTTCTATATTTCCACCAAGATTAATATCGATGGGATCGCCAGTATAATCTGGTGTTTCACCTATCAGCACAGAACCATTAATGGTTGGAGTACCATGACCGTTAAAATTGTAAGCATTTTCGAAGATAACAAGACCATTAAACGTGAAATTACCGGCTACACTTAATTCGGGATCATCCATTTCCATACTGGCATCAGTCCGAATTATCAGAATGCCAAAACCCTCTTTTTGCTGACCAGACAGTGTTACATCTCCTTCTATAGAAAATACCCCCGGGTTATCTGCAGTTCCTAATGTTGAACCAAAATCTGATGTAACGGTTTGTGTATTTCCGGAATTTAAGAGTCGTTCAATAAGTTCATCAGTAGGTTCGTAATTTAAAGTAGTATCTACCTGGACGTCACCATCTTCAAAAGCCCCCCCATCTTTTTGGAGATCTTCATTTTCCAGTTTCTGTTTGGTTGAATCTGAAGCAACTGTAATCGGGGGTTTATCCTCGGTGCATTCGGGGTCGTCAGAGATTCCGTTAATTTCATGAGCACCACCATCTACATTAAAATCTCCTATATCAGTAGGTAACTGGAGAGCTCCGGTAAATGGAGGCACTAATGTACTAAAAGGGGATTTATCAAAATAACTGATAACCTGGACAATACTTCCATAGTGCTCAGCATGAGAATAGAGCCGTAAATAATCAGGATCCCAGTATTCCTCACCCTCGTCATAGTCCATATAAAGAGCAATTTCGATGCCCTGGATGGTGTCAATCCATGCACTTTCAGGTGAATCATAAGAGTTAGGCCAGTCATCCTCGGCATTGGTTTTCTGCATTGCAATCTGAATGCCTGTGTGTGCTGCATTTTTAGCGATGGTAAAATCGGCATAGTTTACCACTTTTTCATTCAGCCGTTTTCCCTGGTTTGAAGATCCGATTCCAATATACCCCATTGAAATAAGAACCGCTGAACATATAATTAACATTGCTCTGCCCATAGTAGGTCACCTTTGGTTGATTTATTCAATATTTCCCGGGGAATATCTTTTTTCCCAGGCAGTTCGAATATATCTGCCTGTGCCGCCCGGCCCCGTATAAATTTGTTCCGCACTTTCTAATTCAAGTGCTATATAAAGTTGTTTGATATCTGTTAACTGGGAGGATACCACCGGCCTTGGTAAGTATTCATTATCTTCCGGCAGGGTTGAAAGCCCGAAATCATCGAAGTACCAGATTTCAAACCGGGTAACCCCCAGCGTGATTTTTGTCGTATCTGAATCCACAATTCTGACTAATACACGGTCATCAGGATTTTTTGTACTTGGAATTTCCTCGTCAGTCAGTTCCCATGTTATTTCTTCAGGGTCACCAGTGTCGGCAGGATCTATTTTTCTATAGAAAGTAACTTTATGCTCATCCGCTACGGTAATAATTTCAGAAGTTTTACCCTCTGTATCATATCCCATGTTCGGGATATCATCATAGATCATATCCGAAATGGCATCTGCTTTTTCGCGGGTGATCTGGGTCAGTGTTATTTCAGCACTGCTTTGGCTTACCCGGATATTCATCGCCAGCATGGATATCAGCAGAATACCTGCAATAATATAGCTTGTAATAAGTCCTGCATTCATAAAACGACCCCGTTAATCAGCATAATAGTTGCGTATAAATTCCAATCTGTATTCCCGCAGATCGCCGGCGTTATTTCGTAAAAACTGACTGGTTATAGTGACTTCAATTTTTTTAAATGTTGTTTTAGAACTCGTTTGCTCATAATCATCTTCATCTACATAATAAACTTCCACACTGATTTCAAAATCACCATGAGCTGTTTGTGCTGTTTCTGTATGTCCGTTATAATCGTCAAAGTCATCATAATATTGACGGGCTGTTTCTCCATCTGTGCCGAGAGATGTTGAAGCGACAAAATCACCTGGAATATCGGCCGGAGGAGCGGTAGCTCCCACAGTCACTTCATCGAAAGATTTGGTGTGAGCCTCTTCTATAATTTCCTGGCCAAGGGCTATCACTTCCTGCTCCAGTTCACCTTCCACCTGCATCACAGTATTTCTGTGAATCATGCGGTTGGCGTTCATCAGGATCATTGAAAAGATGATCATGGCCGCCATAGTTTGTATCACTTCACTGTATCCAATCATAGAATTGCCGGTAACAGGTTAATTATTTATATATATTAAAATTTTCTAATGTATATAAATAATTAGAATTCTCCCCGGTTTTAACTTTCAAAATGTATTATAAAGAGAGTTCCGCAGCCATTTTGTTACAGTAAAATCAAATTTAGTGCCAGTTCTGATAAAAGTCACCACGGAAATGTTATTACCAAAGAAAACAGATTACAGGCAAAAATGAAAAAACCCCGGATCGGAAAGCCGAAACGGGGTTTTAAAGCAAGTAGTGAAGAGCCAGTCTTCTTTTTTTGCGATTGTTTATTTATCCATCAGTTTTTTAAAGTCGTCCAGTGTGGACCGGACAGCTTTTTCTGATGCTCTTAAAAGTTCGTCTTCTTCGCTGTTTAAATCAACTTCAATTATTTTTTTGATACCGCCTTTACCCAGTTTTACTGGAACACCCAGGAATAAATCACGGATTCCGTATTCGCCATCGAGCAATACAGCACATGGGAATATACGATTTTGATCAAGAATTATTGCCTCTGCCATCTGCGCAGCCGCGGCTCCGGGGGCATACCAGGCTGAGGTTCCCATCAGGCCCACAAGTTCACCACCTCCTTTTTTTGTACGATCCACTATTTTATTAAGTTTTTCCGAATCAATAAGCTGTGTAACGGGTATTCCGGAAACTGTGGTATATCGGGGCAGTGGTACCATTGTATCACCATGGCCGCCCATCAACAGTGCCTGGATGTCTTTGGGAGATATATCCAGTTCTTCTGCAAGGAAAGCACGGTAACGCGCGGTATCCAGGATACCAGCCATTCCCATTACTTTTGTGGAAGGCAGCCCGCTTGAGGTATACGCAACATATGTCATTACATCAAGGGGATTAGAGACGACGATAATTACAGTATCAGGCGAGTATTTTACCAGCTGTTCCGTAACACTTTTTACAGTTTTACTGTTAATTTCAAGCAAATCATCACGGCTCATTCCTGGCCTGCGGGGTACACCTGCGGTAATTACACAGACATCCGAATTTTCAGTTAGTTCATAATCTGTGGTTCCGGTGAGTCGGGTATCGAAACCGGCAATCGGTGCGGTTTCCCATTGGTCAAGAGCACGGCCTTTGGAAGGATAGAACGTTTTATCGCCTTCTTTTTTTTCAAGATCCACCATTATCACTTCTTTAGCAAAATCCCGCTCCGCGATTGAATATGCTACGGTTGAGCCAACATTTCCTCCGGCTCCTACAACAGTTACTTTCATACTATGTTTGATTTTATATTTGAATGATTAATTCAGAGGCCTTGCAAAGCCTCCTGATAAATAAATTGCCCGTATGAAGATAACAGAATTCAGGCACGGATTGAAGGAATACCTTTTAACAGACCTATTCTTTTCTCTTATCAAGCCCCCACATAAGTTTGTTTCGCAGGGTTTCAAAATAGTTGTGATCCGGCAGCTGAATGATATGTATTGAAAAATCGCTCCTGGTAATCTCAATATTCAGTTCATTTTTAACAGGCATTACCACACCATCATAAGAAAAAAGTATGTGTTCAGGATTCTCTTCAGACCGGATTGTAATGATGCGATCCGAGGGAAGTACCAGCGGCCGGGTGGTCAGTGTATGAGGATTAATGGGGGTTACAACCATAACGGGTGTGTTGGGTAAAACGATAGGTCCGCCAGCGGACAGATTATAAGCGGTTGACCCGGTGGGTGTTGAAATTATTAAACCGTCGGCCCAATAATTGTTAATAAAATTGCCATCATACTCTGCTTCAAGACGAATGAGAGAGGAAGTGTCTTTTTTGGTGAACAGGAATTCATTCAGCGCATAATACGTATCTCCATTGGCCACAGCCTGAAACAAAAATCTTTTATCGATGATGTACTTTTTTTTCTTTACAGAGAACAAAGCACTTTCTATATGTTCCGGCTGAACGTTTGCCATAAAACCAAGTTTACCTGTGTTTATTCCTAATACAGGCTTTGCATTATTTTTCAGAAGGTGAGCTGTATGAAGCATGGTTCCGTCCCCGCCTATAGCTATAACAATCTCGGCATTATCGAGTGCTTCAGGTTCAGTTTCTGTTACATGAACAGTTTTTGCTTTGGTAAGATCAGGAAAATGTTTAGCCAGGTGCTGAGCAAGATATACTTCCGTATTTTGTTCGTTGCACCAGTTTAATACTCTTTTTAAAGGTTCCTGTACTGAATATTTTTCAGGATTTGCAAGAGTGCAAATATTCATTGGAGATTATTTACTGAACTGTTGAGCCGTATATTTTCAATATGAATGAGCCACGGAACTGCAGAAGACTGAATGCCATCCAGGTGATGCTGATATAAACTTAAAATTCTGGTGCTTAGTTGAAGCCAGTAATCAGAAGGTACAGGATTCCATTCATTATGAAAAGAGTCGCTCGTATGGTAGTAAAGTACTGTTGAAGGGGCGCGGGCACGAATATTATAATAAGCGAGAGAAGATTCAGGCTCTAAAGCAGCTTCTTGCAAATCGCTGAACAGGTTTTGGGCAAATTTACTATCTGTGAAAGGAATATAGTAACTGGAATCCGGTTCGGCTTCCTCTGAATTTTCCATGGGAAAATCCTGAAAATCGTACTCCCCCTGAATAGAAAAATCTTCTTCTGTTAAACTGTTCAGGCGATTGAAGAACCAGTCAGCTTCCGCTGTTGTATTATTATTTGCATAGATAGATGTAATCCGGAAAGCATCATGTCTGGTTGCATCAAACTCTTCAGAATAAGAATTAGAAACATTTTCAACATTATCAAAAACCTGCTGGTGTGTACGCGGGCCTATTTCCGGAATCCAGTCGATATCCTGTCCTGCAAAACCCTGGAACAGATCCCCTTCACTGTTGTAATAAACTAAATTAATGCGGTTTATGGCTTGTTCCTGTTCATTTCCATTTTGATGGATAAGCATAATTTGGTTCTCATCTCTCCCGCTGAAGGAATACGGGCCGGTACCTACCGGATTTTCTTCTAATCCATTTGAATTTTCCTGAAGGCTTTCGTGCGGGTAGATTAAGAAATAAGGTGAAGCCAGTTTATGAAGAAACATGGGATCCTCCTCATTAAGTGTAAAAACAACGGTACCGGGGCTTTCAACCTGTATTCCCTCAACACCTTCTAACACACGTTTATTTTCATCATAAATAGTTCGCTGTTCAAGGAAAAAATTTTTATACCCTTCAATATTCATTAAAAAGGCTGATGCTGTTTCGGGCACGTCTACTTTTGCACTTCTTTCAAACACTCTTTTAATATCATCTGCATGAATCCGCCTGCCGATCCCGCTTGAGAAAATCCTGCTGTCATGAAACAGGACTTCCCGGTCTATGGTAAAAGTATATTCCAGGCCATTTTCAGAGATTTCCAGATCACGAACCAGTGAAGGAACAGGTTCACCCTCAGGATTGAGGGTGTAAAGCCCTTCAAATATTAAAGATAAAACACGCATTGTGCTTAAATTATCGGCGAAAAGCGGATCGAAATTGGTTACAGGATCAATTAGTCCGATTGTTAGCTGTTGGAAATCCCCCCCTGTTTCTGATGTGTCTGCTTCACTGTCGGCAGGTGTGGTTTCCGGGTCATCTTCTACAACAGTTACCGTTCCTGAAGGGCCGCATGCATGAAAAAGTATTAAAAAGAAAATGGTGATGATGAAGGTGAGAAGAGGGTGGTGATAATTTTTGGCCATTTATTTTACTCCTTTGAGTCCTTTTATACCCCTAACGGCTTTTTTGCTCAGTAAGTTTGTTTCATAGCTTAAAATCCGGCCGTTTTTTTCCTGATGCTCCTGCAGGGCTATATCTATAAGTTCTTCAAGAAGTTTTCGAAAGGAAATTCCTGATTCTTTCCAGAGGTAAAATGAGAAAGAGCCGGGGATGGTATTAATTTCATTAAAGAAGTACTCCTGAGTGTTCTTGTTTACTAAAAAATCGAGCCTTGCCAGTCCGCTGCAGGATAAAATGCGAAAAATATCAGAAGATGTTTTCTGGATAGCGGCTGAAAGGTCTTTTGAGATATCAGCCGGGATAACACGATCTGCAGAAGCCATTCCTTTGGAACCTTCTTCGCGTTCATACTTGTCCTGAAAGGAGAGCAATTCTTCTTTACCCAGGGGCCTTTCGCAAACACTGGCCCTGTTTTTTTGAGCTGTACCTAAAATGGAGCAGTTAATTTCTGTCAGCGGAGAAATGGCTTTTTCAACCAACAGGTGGGCATCATACCTGAAGGCGGTTTCAATGGCTGTTTTAAGCTCGTTATGATCATTTACTATTTTTACCCCAATACTGCTGCCCAGGTGAACCGGTTTTACAATTACAGGGTATTCCAGATTCTCTATAGAGGAAATGATTGCAGCTTCATCAGCCACCCAGTCTGTTTCATAAAAATCCACACCCTCCACTACCGGAATTTTGTGGGCTTTACAAACAGATTTGGCCGTTACTTTATTCATTCCGACAGCTGATCCCATCACCCCGCTGCCTGTACATGGAATATTGAATGTTTCACAAACCCCCTGAAAAGCACCGTTTTCTCCACTAGCACCATGGAAAGCCGTCAATACCGCAAAGACAGGTATAGACTTCGCCCTGGAAAAATATCCATTTTTTACCTCTCTCAGCACAGGCTGGCCCAGTTCATTTTGCGCAAAAGCACAGGGAGTCGACCTGTTTTCAAGCTTTTTCAGGTCCTGGTACTGTTCCAGGTCCAGAAGATGGTTCCCGGTAAGCCATCGGCCGGACTTTGTGATGTAGAGCGGTTCAATCTTCCAGGGAGATTCTTCCAGGGCGGCAATTGCCTGCATGGCTGTTAATACCGAAACCTCATGCTCGGGAGACGCCCCTCCAAAAGCTACTAATACTGTTTTTTTATCCATAAATGAAGTGGTTTAAAATATGCCTGATGATACAAAGTTCGGCTCTTAATTGGTAGATGGTGAAGTGATACCGGAAGAAACTCTGTCTTAGGTTTGATATTCAACCAGGTGCTAAATGATCCGGTGAAATAAAATTTGTAACAAACTTTAAGCTAATCTCTCTTTATATGGAATCTCGAATAATGAATCTTCGGTTTATGGATCAGTTTACAAGATGGAATTTTATATTTTTGTTCCTGAGCTTTCTGTTTAAGTCAGCTGTTATAGCTTCCCGTCTGCTTATATCGAAGATAAAAGCACAGGTGCCGGTACGTGTAGCCTGGCTGCCGGGAAATAAACTCGGTTCACGATCACGTTATAAGTAAATTAGTTTAAGCCGATCTGTGATTATCAGGTGAGATATTCCAGATGAAGGGATCGCAACATTGTGGGGAACGCACTGTAAATCACAGCGACTCCGGCTGGCGGCGAATAACCAAAACCGGATTAGGAATCTATATACGAGCCATCCGGCATCGTGACTTTCGTGGTTCTATTATTTCTATAAATAATGAATGTCTCCGACATTCTTTTGCTGTCAGACCAGGAGTCATTCATGAATCTCCCGGTTTCTGAATACCGTCTCATCATTTACGCCAAAAGTTAATTGGGTAAAAAAAATACCGTTCGTCAGGAGCACTCTGTTTATAGAAATAATTGAACAAGAATAGATCCAGACTCCGTCCAGGAGTCTCCTGATCTTAGCTAGTGTAATAATTAATTAGTTATTAAACTAATGTAATTGTATCTTCGACAATGG
>JBBEBD010000075.1:0-10001 GCA_040882525.1 Balneolaceae bacterium
TTTTCTGTAGTTCATAGCTTGTAAATTGTGGTCAAGCTATGGTAGGGACTGACATCAGATCTGTTCCTCAACATTCAACAATCATCATTCATCAATAAAAAACTCGCCATACTTTTTGCTTTCCCGGGTGTCTTACCTGCAGAACCCGAATAAATTGTAGCAAAATTGGATAAACAACTTCTGCAGAAATACTTCAGAAACCAATGTACTTTCGAAGAAATAGAGCAGGTATTAAACTGGTTTCAAACAAAAGAAGGACAAGCGTATTTTGAAAAAACCCTCGACCAGGATATGCAGCGTTATGCCGAAGAAGAGAGGCTGCTCCTGTATCCGGACGTCCCAACCGAAAGAATGCTTCATAATATCCGGCTGGCGAAACAAAAGAGCTACCGGAAAAAGAGTCCGTATAACTGGCGCGTAAAAGCTGTTGTTGCCTTGTTAGTGTTCTCCATTCTTGCTTTGAATTACATGTTTCTCCATACCGGCGAGGGCGAACCACAGGAACCGGAAATTGTTTATCGGACCATTGCAACCCAGGAGGACCAGCACCGGCTTGTAACTCTCGGGGATGGCACAAATGTCAGGCTGAATTCCAATTCGAGTTTAGAAGTGCCGGAATCTTTTGCACCGGACAAAAGAGAAGTAAGATTAATGGGGGAAGCCTGGTTTGATGTGGCAAGCGATGAAAACCGCCCTTTCATTCTCCAGGCCGACCAGGCCACAATCCGGGTGCTGGGAACCGAATTTAACGTAAAAGTCGATACAACTTCACGAAATATACAGATTGCTGTAGCAGAGGGAAGAGTTTCACTGAGCAACAAATCTACAACCGGAGGACGCGGCGCCATTCTAACCGAAGATACTTTCGCAATCCTGAATATGGATAATGAAGAGATGCTGATTGAGCATTCGCAGGTAGATAATTACCTGAGCTGGATCAGCGGAAGACTCTATTTTTACAATGAACCCCTGTGGGTGGTAAGTCGCTATCTTGAAAGAATTTATGATGTCCATTTTTATTTCGCAGAGCAGCAGTTAAAAGAGATGCCCCTCAGTACCGATATGGCGAAAGAAGATCTCAAGTCAGTACTTGATATCATCGGAAAAACCCTCCAGATAGAGTATAGCTATGAAAATGAAACTGTTTTATGGACACACAACAGGTAATCTTAAACAATAAATACAACATGATGAATAAAGCTACGAATAAACCAAACGAGTGGCTCCGATTTGGCATCGTCGTCTTCCTTCCTGTGCTGTTATATGCACTTCCGGTCAGCAGTACAGCAACGGCCGGTCCCCTGATGGAAGCGGCCCTGTACCAGGTTGAGCAACAGAACGATCAATTATCTGAACTTTACGTTTCACAGCGGGATACTCAAATCCCCAAAGTTTCGCTGCATGTTAAAAATATGCTTTTAATCGATGTACTGCACCAGCTTGCTGATGAATTACGGGTTGGCATATCCATCAACACCAACAGGATAAATGGTAAACGGGTAAGCTATCAGGTACGTGACAAATCTGTTTATGAAGTACTCAGTGACTTGCTGCAGGAAACAAACCTGGTTGTAACACTGAGCGACAGCCGCCGGGCTCTCATCGTGTATGAAGAAGAGGAGGCCGTAGAACAACAAATTGAAATGATGGAAGGTACTGTTACCGGACAGGTGACAGATTCTGAAACCGGTGAAACACTGATCGGGGTGAATATCCTGATTGAGGAACTTGGGCTGGGTACCTCAACCAACGCAGACGGATCATTCGAACTTCCGAATGTGCCTGCAGGCGAATACCAGCTGGAAGCCAGGTATATTGGTTATAACACCCTTCAGCGTACCGTTACAATAACCGATAATGAAGAAACTGTCCTGAATCTTCAGATGTCTGTTTCAACCAGCGAACTTGATGAACTGGTTGTTACCGCACTTGGAATTACACGTAGTGAGCGCTCTGTTGGCTATTCGGTACAGCAGGTTTCCGGAGACGACCTCACCTTAACACGCGAACAAAATGTGATCGGCTCTTTAGCGGGTAAGGTGGCCGGTGTTCAGGTTACAGGAGCTTCCGGTGCCAGTATGGGCGGAACACAAAAAATTAAAATCCGCGGCGTGAATTCCATCAGCGGTGGTGATGAACCTCTGATTGTTGTTGATGGCACTCCTATTTCAAATGCAAATTTTGCCGGCAGTTCCGGCCGCGATTACGGGAACATCTCCCAGGATATCAATCCTGAAGACGTGGAATCCGTAAACGTACTGAAAGGTCCCGCTGCATCAGCCCTTTATGGTATCCGCGGGCAGTATGGTGTGATTATGATCACCACCAAGAAAGGAAACAAAGGTGCTGAGCGTTTCTCCGTTGAGTTGAATTCCGCTTTTTCCATGGAACAAGTGGGCAATATCATGCCTTACCAGAATAAGTATGGTGCCGGAAGCACACAAAGCTGGCTGACCCTGCCGAACGGCGATCCCTATGTTCAAACCAATTATGATGAAAGCTGGGGGCCGAGAATGGATGGTACCCCTGTGCGCCATTATAACAGTTTTTATCCGCAGGACCCCGAGTACGGACAGTTGCGGCCTTTTGTTCCGCAACCGGATAACATCAAAAATTACTTTGAAACCGGCACGAACTTCAGCCAGGGTGTAACCATTGCGGGCGGAGGTGATAACACCACGCTACGGTTAAGTTTCAACAATACAGATATTGAAGGCATTGAGCCAAATACATTCCTGAAGCGAAACAACGTCGGTGTCAGTGCCGGGGTAGATATAACGGATAAATGGAATGCCTCTACCAATGTGAATTTTGCAACTAATAACGCCCGGCGGCCTTCACAGGGCGCTGAAGCGGGTTCCCGGTACTTCGGGCAGTGGTTCCAGCGAAACCTGGATATGAATCGCCTGAAAGATTACCAGTATGATGACGGCACTTTCATGCACTGGAACCTCACCGGAATCCGAACAGCAGAAGGAGAAGCAGGACATTTCAACCCACTCTACTTCAATAACCCGTATTTCAACGCTCATGAAAATATTTCGGATGACAGCCGTGACCGTTTGTTCGGTGACGTGGGAGTATCTTTCCAGGCGCTGCCCGAGTTGTTACTCAGCGGGTTTATCCGTTCAGATATGTACACACAAAATATTGAGCGCAGAAATGCTTTCGGCGGAACCGGAACACCAGGTTACTTCACCGGCAAATACCAGAACACGGAGATGAATTATGAACTACTGGCCCAATACGACCAGAGATGGAATGAAATTTCTCTGAACGCCAGTGCCGGTACTAATTTGTATGACAGAAAATACTCTTATGTGTCTCAATCCACTTCAGGAGGCTTGTCCGCTCCCGGCTTTTATAACATCAGTGCTTCCATAGACCGGCCAAATACCAATTCCTACCTTCTGAAAAAGCAGGTTTTAAGTGCATACGGACTGGTTTCAGTGGGTTATATGGATACATATTTTGTGGATGTTTCCCTCAGAAATGATAAATCATCTGCCCTGCCGGAGGATAATAATTCCTACTGGTACCCATCTGTATCAGGTTCCCTGGTATTCAGCGAATTGTTAGACTTCGAACCTCTTCATTTAGGAAAGTTACGGGTCAGTTATGCGAAAGCCGGGTCTGATTTAAGCCCTTACCAAACAACACCTTCATTCCTGGTAGGCCCCGAATACGGGTCAATAAGTACTTTACGACTTCCGGGAACACTCAATAATCCGAATATCAAACCTTCCTTTGCAAACTCGTATGAGGCGGGTTTTGACCTGAGTTTCTTCAGCCGGTTTGGTATTGAGTTCACTTACTATCACCAGAAAAATGAGAACCAGATCATTAACCTGGATGTATCCGGAACCAGCGGTTACGGTGCAGCTACGATTAATGCCGGGCTGATTGAAAATAAAGGTGTGGAGCTTACCTTAAACGCTACACCAATTCAAAACCAGGTTTTCTCATGGGATGCTTCGTTCAACATCAACAGAAACCGGGGCGAGGTTGTTGAGCTTTATCCCGGTATTGATGTATATAACTACAGTTCCACAAGGTATTCTTCTGTAACTACCTACCTGAACTCATTCGAAGGTGCAGCATTCGGAAGTATTGTTGGCCAGGCATACCAGCGTGATGAAGCCACAGGCAAGATTCTGCTCAATGATGACTTCATTCCCCTTTACACGGATGCCACTCACGACTTTGGCAGTGTAATACCTGATTTTAACGGCGGCCTTCAAAATTTCTTCTACTACAGGAATTTTGAGCTGGGCGCGATGATCGACTTCCAGATGGGCGGCCAGTTTTTCAGCCGTTCGCAATCTCTTGCAGACCGGACCGGGTTATCTGAAAGAAGCGCAGGCACCAACGATCTGGGCAACAATGTACGTGACCCGCTAGATGAAGGTGGTGGCGTCAAAGTTTCCGGGGTTAACGCTGAAACCGGTGAAGAAGTTACGGGTTATGCAGATGCCAAAACCTATTTTGGTATTCTGGGACAGCGAATTGCCGAAGAGTATATTTACGATGCCTCTTACATAAAATTACGTGAGGTTCGCCTGGGGTATAATCTTGACTCCTCCATTCTCCAGAACCTGCCTTTCGACGGAGTGAGAGTCTCCCTGATTGCCCGTAACCCGATGATGATCTGGCAGGATGCGCCGAAAGGTCTGGATCCTTCAGAACTTTCAGCAGGCAGCCAGTCCATCAGCTGGTACGAATCCGGGCAGCTTAATACCGTCCGGTCTTACGGAATTGATCTAAACATCACCTTTTAATCCACATAATCATGAAGAAATTATATATCCTTTTTATAGCGTTATTTTTTCTGGGCAGCTGCGATATGCTGGATTTTGACGACAATATTAACGTCAGTCCGAATTCACCCAGCCAGGCTTCAGGCCCTCAGTTAATTGCCAATGCCATGCGGTACCTGCCGGGTTTAAGTGCCAGTTCAACGGGTGAAAATGGTAATTTCCTGGCCCAGTATCTGTCAGAAACCCAGTATGTAGTTGACTCCCGATATCCTGAGGGAGGCACCAGCTTCTATACCTATTATCAGAATCCGCTCATTAACCTTGAAACGGTTCTGAATACGTCAACATCAGATAACCAGCTGGCAGTTGCCAAAATTCTGAAGGCTTATTTCTTCTGGCATGTAACCGACCGGTGGGGAGATGTACCTTACTCAGAAGCCCTGCAGGGCGCGGATGATTTCACACCCGCTTATGATACGCAGGAATCCATATACGACAACCTCTTCGCGCTGCTTGATGAAGCCGACAGCCAAATCAATGAGTCGGTTTCACTGGACAGCGACATCATGTATGGCGGAGATATGAGCCAGTGGAAAAAATTCGGCAACACCGTTCGGCTGCTGATGGCCCTCCGGCTTTCCGAAGTAAACGAAGAAAAAGCTTCCGCAGAGTTTAGCAACGCGCTGGACGGCGGCATTATGGAATCGAATGATGACAATTTCGCTTACGAACATTTAAGCGATGCCAGCAATCAGAACTACTGGTACGGACAGGTTTCAGTACAGGGCCGCGAGTGGTGGGCGCTAAGTGAAACTCTTGTCAATGTCATGGAACCGGTTGATGATCCGCGTCTTCCTGTTTATGGCGATCCCGCCCGAACAGACGGTGAATTTGCGGGGCTGCCAATTGGTTCGGAACCCGCCGGTGAAAACACAGAAGATTTCTCCCTTTTAGGTGAAACAGTACGCCAGCAGGACTCTGCCGTGCATCTGGTAACCTACGCGCAGGCCCTGTTTGCGAAAGCGGAAGCCGCTGAATTAGGCTGGATTACAGAAGATGCGGAAACCAATTACAATGAAGCTGTGGAAAATTCTATCCTCCAGTGGACAGGAAGCACAGATGATGCGGCCGCCTTCCTTGCTCAGGCTGAAATTGCATATGACGGATCCATCGAACGGATTGCCACCCAGCGATACGTGCACCTCTTTTTGCACGGGTACGAAGGCTGGGCGGAATGGAGACGAACCGGTTATCCTGACCTGGTTCCATCGTTTGGTAATGATGTCCCAACAAGACAAAGCTACACTTCGGATGAAGCATTCAACAATACCGAAAACTATCAAGCCGCCGTGGAAAGACAATTTGACGGTGACAATGGATTATATGGGAAAATCTGGTGGGATGCAGATTAACAAAAACATTTGATTCCACAATTAAACCCCTGGTTTTTTCCACATGGATCAGGGGTTTTTTTATTCCTTTTTTGTAATCGATATATAATTTTTATGTAATCTTTTTTTGACTGATTTTTCTATTTTTTTTATCTGATGCACCAAAATAGATGCATCTTGCTTGTCTTTAAAAGTTTTAACATTGTGAGACATTAAGAAAGAGCAAAAATTAACAGTTATTCCGGGATTTAAATGAGCAGCAAATATAATAATTTTATTTGCTTGAGGTTAAAATTGCTATCTTCTATAAGAATGAATAATGATCAGAAAGATTAAATTATCCTGTTTACTGATAGTGCTGTTAATATTTTGATTTTGTTGATTTTTACACAAAAAAATATTCTTTTTTAACACTGCTCTATTGATGCGGCAAACTATTCCCGGTTTATAAAAATACCGGATTTTATCCAGGCAGGAATTGAGACTACTATTTAATGTACAATCTCATTTAACCGCCTTTCAAAACAAACAAGAATGAAAACAATTAGGAGAATTATGCGAAAACTGCTACAACTCAATTTTCTATCGCTGTTCGGATTCATCATCCTCTGTTTTACCGGCCAGGCTCTTGCCCAGGGCGTTGTATCCGGTACTGTAACAGATGCTGATTCCGATGAAACACTGATCGGCGTAAATGTACTTATAAATGAACTGGAGCTGGGAATGCCCACCGATGCGGACGGACAATTCGAGTTCAGTAATGTACCCGCCGGTGAATACCAGCTGGAAGCCCGTTATGTAGGCTTTAATACTGTTGAGCGTTCCATTACGGTTGAAGATGGCCAGGAAACGGTTGTTGATATTGAAATGACAGTTTCCACAGCTGAACTGGATGAGCTGGTTGTTACCTCATTCGGTCTTGAACAGGAACGAAAAGCACTTGGTTATTCCGTCCAGGAGATCAGCAGTGAAAATCTTACAATTGGTAATCAGTCTAACGTGGTAAGTGCACTCGGCGGGAAAGTTTCCGGTGTGCAGGTAACAAATACCGGTGGTTCTCCCGGAAGCAGTTCAAGAATTGTTATTCGCGGTATAAACTCTCTGGACCCGGGTGCGGATAACCAGCCGTTATTTGTTGTGGATGGTGTTCCTATCGACAACTCTACGATTGAATCAACTGGTACACCCCGGAATATGAGTAATCGTGCCGCTGATCTGAATCCCAATGATATAGAATCCGTTAACGTTCTGAAAGGAGCTGCCGCCACAGCACTTTATGGTGTGCGTGCAGCTAATGGTGCAGTGATCGTAACCACAAAAGGCGGACAGGCAGGCGATACGCAAATTAATTACACAAGTACAGTTGGATTCGATCGCGTCAACAAATTTCCTGAATTTCAGGATGTGTACGGGCAGGGATTTGAGTTTCAGAATACTCCGGCAGATGGTTTCTGGCCAAACTGGGGACCACGCTATGAAGATACCGATGCGGAATATCACGATATCTGGAGAGATGCAACTCAAACAGGAGTTCAGTTAGATAATTCCATAAATATTTCCGGCGGAAATGAAATGGCTACCTATTATGCCTCTGTATCCAACCTTCAGCAGGAAGGTGTGCTGCCATACGGAGACTGGGACCGGACATCCGTTCGCCTTTCCGGTGACGTAGCTCCCAGGGAAAATTTCCGGGTACGTTCCTCTATAAACTATGTAAACTCCGGCGGAATGAGAGTTCTGGCTGACCGGTTTATGGAATCTATGATGTACTGGTCTCCGAATGCAGATGTAACGGATTTTGAAAAAGAAGACGGAACCATGCGGGGTTATTATAATGATGGATCATCAGGAAATAACCCAATCTACCAGGCCAAGTACTGGACCTACGAAGACAACGTAAATCGTGTAATCGGTAATGTAACGTTCGATTACAACCCTGCAGAATGGTTTAACGTGCTTTATACACTGGGAGCGGATTTCTACAGTGATCAGCGTACGGAAATCATCCCTGGCCCGAGAGGCATTGAAGGTGAAAATGTAGTAAGCTCCACAGGAGCTATTGAAGAGACACGCATTAACAGCCGTGATATAAATTCCACCTTAAACCTGACGTTTCAGAGAGATATCACAGAGAGGATAAATACCCGGCTCCGCGTGGGTAACGATATCTTTGACCGGGATTTTAACAATGTAATCTCTTCCGGGAATGATTTTGTAACACCTCTTTTCTACCATCTAAGCAATGTCCGGAATATATCACTGAACCAACAGATCCGGCAGCGAAGACTCGTAGGGGTATACGGAGATCTGTTGATCGATTATGATAATTTTCTCTATGTTAATCTGACGGGGAGAAATGACTGGTCGTCAACACTTCCTGAAGACAACCGTTCATTCTTTTACCCTTCGGTAAGTGTTGGATTTTCTTTCAGTGATATTATGGACCTTCCCGAATACTTCACATTCGGAAAGTTAAGAGCATCACTATCTCAGGTAGGTAAAGATGCACCTGTATACTCTACCTCAGATACGTATAACACACCTCCACAATATCCGCTTGACGGGCGTGTAGGTTTTACCCGGTCGAACATCAGGGGCAGTGAAGATTTAAAACCGGAACAGACTACTTCACTTGAATTGGGTACGGATCTCAGGTTTTTTGATAACCGGCTGGGTGTCGACTTTACCTGGTACCAGTCGAACAGTAAAGACCAGATCTTTGCCGTTCCTATTTCTGAAGCGACTGGCTATTCAGAAATTATTACCAATGCCGGTGAAATTGAGAACAAGGGGTTTGAAATCCAGTTAACCGGACGCCCCGTACAAATGCAGGATTTTGCCTGGGATGTAACCGTAAACTACAGCAGGAATCAAAGTACGGTTGTTGAGGTAGCGGAAGGAATTGAACAAATTCTTGTGGGTTCTTCTTTCGGTTATGTAGGCAGTGGCGCATCTATACAGCTTACCGAGGGTGACCCATATGGTAATATCTACGGAAGAAGTTATGAACGATATTATCCCGAAGGGGAAGAACCTGAAAACCCGATGTACCTGGATGAGGATGCCCCGCTATTGATTGGCGATGATGGTTTCCCTGTAACCAACACCGATCAGCTGGTTCTGGGTAATACCCAGCCCGACTGGATCGGAAGCATTAACAACAGCTTTTCATACAGAAATCTGAATTTTTCATTTCTGATCGATGCAAAATGGGGACAGGATGTTTACAGCCAGTACGATAACTTCTTCACCGCCTTTGGTATCACTGAGAATACACTTGACAGGGAAGACTTCAGGGTATTTGAGGGAGTTACAGCTGATGGTGAGCCAAATACCCAGGAAGTCTGGCTCGGACAGGGAATCGGCCCCGATGGTGTGGATTATGGAGCAGGATATCATCGGAATGTAAAAAGAACTGTAACCGAAGAATTTGTATTTGATGCTTCTTATATCAAACTGAGAAATATCCGGCTGGCCTATTCGCTGCCACAGAATCTTATATCTGATATAGGTTTCAGAAACATTACACTCTCTGCAACAGCAACAAACATCATCTTATATACACCATTCGAAGGGTTCGATCCGGAATCCCGGGCAGGCGGTGCCGGCAGTAATGCAGACGGATTCACCAACCTGGATTACCCGGGCGTATCGAGTTTCTTTTTCTCAGTTAATCTTTCCCTTTAACAGAAAAACAGGATAAATCATGAAGAATTTAAAATTACTTTTGATCGCAGCTTTTTCATCCTTCCTTTTTCTGGCAGGGTGTGAAGACTATTTGAATGTTAATGACGACCCTAATAATCCTACATCAGCTCCGGCTCAGGGATTATTATCAAACGTTACTTATGAA
>JBBEBD010000076.1:0-51022 GCA_040882525.1 Balneolaceae bacterium
AACCAGTAACCAGCAACCAGCACCAAATGAACTTCACCTGGTACATCGCGGGGCGGTATTTCAAAGGCAGGAATCGTGATTCACGGTTTCTTTCTTTTATTAAGATTATGGCGATCGGCGGCGTAGCTGTAGGTTCCGCAGGTTTATTGATTTCACTCTCCATTGTTCACGGGTTTAAATCCAACATCAATGAAAAGATTGTGGGATTTGCCCCTCACGTAACGGTTCGTACATTTGCAGGTGAACCGATGTACCGCGCGGATACGCTTCAAACATTTGTAGCCAATCTGCCGGGTGTTTCAAGAGCCCAGCCGGTTGTTCAGGGCCAGGTAATGATCCAGTCGCGTGATGTGAGCGGAACGGTTATGAAAGGTG
Organism: Balneolaceae bacterium; assembly: GCA_040882525.1. Classification (GTDB taxonomy): domain Bacteria; phylum Bacteroidota; class Rhodothermia; order Balneolales; family Balneolaceae; genus Rhodohalobacter. The sequence goes on from JBBEBD010000076.1 coordinate 376, forward strand.
TTTCTGAAAACGGGGATGTCACTCAGCTCAGAACCTATATTACATCAGGCCGGTATGATGTGGGCCCGCAGGAAAGCGGCCTGCAGGGAATTATTCTCGGCAGCAGCCTGGCCAGAACCATCGGGGCGGGGATCGGAGACCGCGTTACTGTTTATGCACTTGAGGGACTTCCCTCTCCTCTCAATACTCCTGAGATTCTTCAGTTCACACTCACTGGTATTTACCAGACCGGAATTGCAAGGTTTGATGATAATTTTGCCCTGACCGATATAGAATCGGCCCGGCGGCTGTTCGATTTGCAGAGAACGGAAGCCAGCGCGCTGGAAATCAATGTCGCCGACATAGATAACATCCCGTCTGCTTACATAAATATTCGTGATGGAACCAGCTTCCCCTATATAACCGAAAGCATATACCAGCGCCACCGGAATATTTTTGCATGGGTAGATTTACAGGAAGAAACCATACCGTTTGTGATAGCCGTGATGATCGTTGTGGCGGCATTTAACCTGATCGGGACTGTGCTGATGATGGTCCTGGAACGAATCCGGGATATCGGGGCCCTGAAAACCCTCGGTGCCAAAAGCAAAATGATCCGCCGGATCTTTCTCCTGGAGGGATTGTTCGTTGCCATTACGGGACTCCTGATCGGAATCGGAATATCTCTCCTTTTTTACTGGCTGCAGATTAACTACCAGATTATTCCTTTGGATGAGCAGAGTTATTACATGAGTACAGCTCCTGTAGAACCTCACTTGCTGGATTTCTTTATTGTCGGGACGGCAACCATTCTGCTGTGTACTCTCGCCTCCTGGATTCCCGCACGTTTCGCGGCTAAAACGGATCCGGTTCAGGTTCTTTCGTTTGGTAAATAATGTGCTTTCAAATAATCTCACCTCGCCCCAAAGGGAATTTCAATAGGATGTACTCAATCTTTTTATAACTATCCTTATCCCAAACTCACGTTAAATAACCTGATCTACTCTTGAACAACAGCATAGTTAGTTGATTGGCTTTACAGGTAACCGGAAATACAGGCTGTATCAAAAATAGGTAGCGAATCCTACCTGAATACCGGCTGTTTTAGCTGTGGGATTTCCCACCAGATCACGGTGCCATCTGCGAATATAATTTAAGCGAAAAACGGTATCACTGGTGGGACGAAAACTGACGCCGGGCACCACAGCGGTAGTTTCGTCGTAGATGCGACCTGCGGTCGAGCTAAAGTTGCCGGCATTGAAATCTATTTGTTCAAGACGCAGGTTGAGATTAAGCACCGATTGCCGGTAGGACATTAAATCGAATCTCCATACAGGCACTATAATATCCAGATGCCCGCCCCACTGTTTTTCGCCGAACAGCTCTTTCAGATCATCCTGCATATCAATGGAAGCATAAGCCATTTCTCCTCTTAATTCGGCAATCTGTACATCTGCATAATAATCAACAGCAAAAATATTCAGACGGCGTTTTTGATCGATTCTGTCACCCTCAATCTGATAAGTATTATAGATACCGCCGTAGTATGAAAATCCCAGTTCTCCCCAACTGTACCTGCTGACGGCTACACGTCCGGATAAGGCGGGGGAGCCGTTATTATCTTCTTCAAACTGTGTATCTGTTTTGCCGCTGGCAAGATGAGTTCGTCCCTCACTATTAAGAACTACTCCATCTCCCAGGCCGTTGGTAAGATAGACATCATAAGAAAGAGTAAAATTGCCAGGGAAAAATTTACCGTGCGCACCGGCTCCAATTTCCGAAAGTGTAGCGGGAATAATTTCGGTTGAAACCAGCGGGCGTTCCACAAACTCCCACTGTGGGCTGTCGTGGTTGACATTGAAAGCTCCGATCGGAGGCAGTAAAATACCGCCTCTGAGCTTAAATGCGGGGTTTATTTCGAAATCGATAAGAGCCGTTTCAAGAGCAATTTCTTCGGTTCCATGCTCAAATTCCAGCTCAGATATCAGTTTGATATGTTCGCTGATGTTGGAGAAAAGAAAAATGTTGAACCTTCTTAATTCGAATGAAAATCCTTCGGGAATTCCATCCTCAACGAAGGAATTGGTATTTCCTTCCACATAGCCGCCAATGGCTGTTTTACCCATAGAACCGATAAACGGCCGGCTATAAATGCCGTCCTGGACCGTTGTTGTATCTGTCTGAGCATACACCGGCACTGAAACTACAAGTACAATTCCTGTCAAAATAAAAGTTCGTACACTCATGGTGGCTGTTAGGTTGAGAGTTGAATGTAAATGGTGCCGGCATCGGTGGTAACCTGGTACGTATATAAATCCTGCCGCGCCGGCCCTTCCAGGATTTTTCCTTCCCGATCGTATTTACTGCCGTGGCAGGGACAAGTAAATGTTTCTCCCGACGGCTCTACCGTGCATTGCTTATGGGTGCATTCCAGAAAAATAGCGCTGTAGGAGTCTTCGGAATGTTTCCCCAGATAAATCGGCGAGCTTCTTCCGGGATTCCTCACCAGAACAAATGAATCTTCCCTGAAACTGCTTTTTGGCACTTCCAGTTGATCTCCGTTACGCCGGGCATCTACATACCGGTAAGAGACACAACCTGTAATGCCTCCCAGGGGGACGCTGCACAGTACCCCGGCAGAGATCAGTTTGATAAATTTTTTTCGATCCATCCTATAGCGATTTTAAAAACCTGATAACCTGTTCCTTCTCTTCTTCTGTGAGGCTGCGGAAAGCATTACGGCTCTGTGCCGACTCTCCGCCATGATACTCGATAGCCTCCCGCAGGCTTTTTGCTCTTCCATCGTGAAGATAGAAGGGAGTGCCACCCTGAAATTCCCCCGCCAGGCCGAGTCCCCATAACGGGGCGGTTCGCCATTCGGAAGTTTCAGCACTGCCTTCGGTATAGCCGTCATCCAGTTCCGGACCCATGTCGTGGAGCAACAGATCGGTATAGGGATAGAATTCGGTTTCACTTATTTGGGGAATTGACGATCTCCCGGTTTTCAGTTCAGGCACATGACAACTGGCGCAACCGATCTGATTAAACATTTTTTCACCAGCCATTACTTCAGGATGGCTTGCATCTCTTCTCTGGGGTGCCCGAAGCGTTTTCAGGTAAAAAACAACATTGCTGACCACACTGGAAGGTATTTCGGGATCAGGCACATCATCTTCGCTTGAAATTCCCGCTGCCTGAACGTTGAACAGGTCGCCGGGAATCAAGTCGGTAGTTAATCCCATATCCTGGTGATAGGCTGTGACAGCCTGATGCAGCAGGTTAATTGTTATCCCTTTTTTCCCAAACCGGCCAATAAATTTTCCCTCATGGATTTGAAACCGCGATTCATTACCACCTTCTACAAGTTCACTTAACGAAGCGACTTCGACTAAAAAGTCTGTAGAATCGATCAGGCTGGGACGGCCGGAGATTCCATCCCCATCGCGGTCATCGGGATCGGCCATATTTAAAATAGTACTGTCATCGAGAGCTTCCAGGTATCCAAGGCCTACAATGACAGGAGCCGTAAATTCAGCAACGCCTGTAGCCTCCTCCGGTATTTTTTCCGGCGAGAAACCCGGTATGGCCCGGTTCTGTAATTGCGGGCCGCCCTGTTCGGTCATGGGATTGAAGCTGTCATTCTCCATTTTACCAAACCGGGAAAGATTAAGAACCAGGTGGCCTTTTCCCTCCCCGGGATGACAGGCATCACAAGCCTGGCCAACAAAGACAGGCCCAAGCCCGTCTTTCGCACTAAACTGCCGCCCGAATTCCTCATCTCCTTTTAAATGAAGGGCCAATTGTTCAGGGGTAAGATTTTCAAGCGGGGCGTCCAGAACTTCATTTTCCTCTGGAAAACCGGGATAAAGCTCACAGCCCAGCATAAGGAAAAACATACCCCCAATGATTATAAAAAGCTTTTTGACCGGATTCATCCTTAGCAGAAACATATTATTTTAAGGCTAACTAAATTTTTAGGTTAAGCTAAACTTAAAACTTGCTTTTATAAATTCCAATATTCCGACAAAATTATTTGTGGTGTGGGTAACAGAAGCTGATATTTATGCCAGCTTCTCCCTCAACCCGGTAAACCTCTCCGTTCTTCGCTGTGCCCCTTTCTCAAACAGCTCCATCGGGCCGTACAGGGTAAATTGTTTACCTGCCCGGGTGATGGCGGTATAAATCAGCTCTTTGGTGAGAATAGGCGTATCCTTTTTTGGCAAAAGCAGGTTTACCTTTTCAAACTCCGAGCCCTGGCTTTTGTGAGCCGTCAGCACATAAGCAGGTTCCAGGTGGCTGATTCTGTCGGCACGGATTCGTTTAAAACCATCCCTGCCGGGAAAGTGAATCCGGGCCGTATTATTTTCATCCAGGGTGCATACGCCGGTGTCGCCGTTAAACACTCCAAGGGCATAATCATTACGGGTAACCATCACAGGACGCCCATGATACCAGCCTTTCACCGGCTTCGTAACTCCCTGCCGTGCCAGGTAATTCTCGATCAGCCAGTTCAGTTTTTGTGACCCCACCGGCCCGTGCCGGAGTACCGACAGCCACATCTCCTCCTGCCAGATGCCAAACATTGTTTTGGGGTCACGATCCCTGCACTTCATCAGACGACCGGCTATATCCTCAAACATCCGCTGAAGTTCTTCTTTACCGTAGCTGAACGGAACATGATTCAGGTCTGTGTATTCTTTTGCTGTAAAAACAGCCTGAATAACCGACGGCCTGTTATTCCCTGTATGAAAGAGATCGGTTTGGCCGGCAGCAGAACCCGGACTCTGTCCAGGCGATCCGGAATTGGAGTCATAACCGGCGGCTTTCACTTCACCCGCCAGTTTCCCGATTCCGCTTCCTTTCCCGAAACGCCAGCTTTTTTCGAGGTAAAGAATGGCATCATCCGTATCAGAGACTTCGCTGACGGGGACATTTTCAATACCAGCTGCTTTCAGAAATTCCGCGGTTTCGGGGCTGAACCCATTCGTCTCTTTTTTACAGATATCCGCCAACACAGCTCCTGCTTCAACCGATGCAAGCTGGTCCTTATCCCCGAGCAGAATCAGTTGTGTGCCGGGTTTTATATGAGATAACAGCCGGTGCATCAGCGTAAGATCGATCATGGATGCTTCATCAACAATGATCAGATCATAGGGAAGATATTTCTTTTCCGCGGGAGGCAGAAGCCCGGCATGGCCGAATCCCCATAACAGGCGGTGAACGGTTTTTGCTTCGGACGGTACCCTGCGAAGTTCTTCATCGGTTAACGGAAGGCCGGATAAACCTTGCTGCAATGCGTCGCCCATTCTGGCAGCCGCTTTCCCTGTTGGTGCGGCCAGCGCGATTCTCAGCGGCTGTTCAGATGTCTTCAGCCGCAGAGCTAAAATTTTTCCGATGGTGGTGGTTTTCCCCGTTCCGGGCCCGCCTGATATCAGCAAAAATTTCTTCCGCAACGCCAGGGCGGCCGCGGCTTTTTGCCAATCAATTTCAGGGCTGGTTTTTCCGGGATAAAGTGAGTTCAGAAAAGCAAGCGACTCCTTATTTAGAAGGCTCTCATATTTAGTTGAAGAAATTTCTTTAAGTTTTTGGGCAACAATTGTTTCATACCACCAATACCGGCTTATAAACAACCTGTTTCCGGTTAATGTAAATGGCAATTTGCCATCTGAATCAATGACTTCAGAGGCTTTTAAAGCTTCTTTATCAATTGACTGTTTTGCCAGAATGTCAGGGTGATTTATATCTGAATCTATCAGTGAAATCCACTCTGCCGGAGCTTTGTCAAGCGGCAGGCAAACATGGCCCGCGTTCACAAACAGGGAAGTAAAAACAAGGCACAATTTAACCTCATCAGGCTGCTGACCAAACTCCTCTTCCAGGAAACGAATCATCTCCTGTTCGTAGATTCCGATCCACCCTTTCTCCACACCGGTATCGTACCAGCTTTTGACTTTTGTTTGCTGATCCATCATTCAGAAAGCTTTTTATTCGATCGCTCAAGAGCTGCGTCAAGATTGCGGATAACCTCTTCCCTGGGTTTTTGAAACCAAACCCCGTTCGGAGAACCTTTTTTCATGCCGCGGATAAACAGGTACGCTGCCCCGCCAAAGTCCCGGTCGTAACGAAACCCGGTAATTTTCCTTTCCAGCATTTTTACCAGCGCGAGGGTGTAAAAATGATACTGCAGATCATACCCGGCAGATTCCACAGCCTCCGCCAGCGCCTCCTGATGATAGTCATCAACGGAGTCGCCAAGGTGATTAGACTTATAATCCAGGATGTAATATTTCCCGTTTTGCCTGACAATCAGGTCAATAAACCCGGTCAGGTAGTTCATCAGACCGTTCGGTTTAGCATCACTGCCTGCCCCGTTCCGGATGATCTTCAGAACATTATCAAGGTCCGATTCACTTACCGGTAGATGAAACTCCATTTCCCGGAGCTGATCTTCAGGAGCAACCTCAGACAGGTTTATGTCGCCGATCTCCGCCTGGCACACATCCGTCATCATCGAATGGATTATTGGGATCCATTTATCCGCCACCCCATGCTCTTTCAGAACTTCAGCTATAAATTCCCGGTTTTCCGTTTTTTTACAATCCCGGAAATCAAAGCTATCGTGTTCAAACAGTTTGTGAATCACCGTTCCGGCAGCGGCTCCGCGGGGAAATGTAAAGATATTAAGCCGGCCTGTGCCGCGGGTTTCGTCTTCCGTCAGCCTGAGATAATCCTCCAGCCACTGGTCGTAATCCGGCTCCGATACATTCTCCGGATCATGATGCATCAGCGAGCTGAATGAGTTTAATTTTTTTTGCGGCAGAAGGTGTTCCTTCCCTTTCCATTCCAGCACATTCCACTCATTTTTTCCTGTTTTTTCAGGGGGTAGTTTCACCAGACCATCCCCGCTGCCCTCTGCAACAGTGAATGAAACAGGATAGCTTTCAGCAAGAGAATGAATGGTTTTTATATAAGTTGTATCATCTGCATCAGGGTGGCGGGTGAGATTATATTTATTTGATATAAATTCTTCAACTAATTGGCTTCCAGTTAGTATGGTACCTAATCCTGAATAAGGCGTAGCGTTTACTGCCGTCCAGTAAATGCGGCATTCATACTTTGCCCGGGTCAGCGCCACATAGGTTTTCCTCACCTCCTCGGCCACACATTCCCGCAGATGCTGGTTATACGCCTCCCGCCGGTTTTCCGAATCACTTTGATCCAGGTTCAGAACCAGTTTCCGCTTTTCATTATGATAATCAAGAGTTCCCTTTTTTGAACTTTTTACCTCCGGGGCATGCCACAGCGACGGACAAAACACAACCGGAAATTCCAGTCCTTTGCTGTTATGAATGGTACTGATTTTTACCAGGTCCTGGTCGCTTTCCAGGCGGAGGGTATCCTCCTCTTCATCCCCGGCCTGGGTCATCCGCCTGCGAAACCAGTTCAAAAGTAACGGCCCGTCCAGGTGCTGATCACGTTCGGCAAACGCGCAGAGTTCAGCCAGCTGCTGCAAATTGGTGATGATCCGTTCACTGTTTTGGTATTCTGTAAAATGGCGAAGTGCCCCGTATTCCATCATCAGCTTCCTGAACAGAGGATAAAAACCGGATTTCTGCCACTGTTCGTTTAAATCAGCCAGTATCTCTGTGAAATTCTGCCACTGCTGTTCATTCTCCCGGAGAGTATATAGTCGGTTCAGGTCATTCCCGAAGAAACCGCTCATCAAAACATTTTTCAGAGCTTTGGGATCGGCAGGATCCAGAACAGCGGACATCAGTATTTCCAGCCTGGATGCTTCAGCCGTATGGAATACCATTTCCCTGGAGTAGGTTACCGCGTCCACATCCAGGTTGTGCAGGCGCTGTTTGAGATCTGCGGCGTCTTTATGGGATGAAATAAGTATGGCAATATCCCCGCCGGTTAACGGCCGGCTGTTAATGAAAGCCTCACCCCGGTTTCCTTTGCTGATTAATTCCGCCACTTCCCGGGCGGTTTCACCAAATGCCCAATCACGTGCCTGTTCTCCGTTAGTAATTCCCGGGTTTACCCGGAACCGGACCGGCACCGGTTCTTTTCCATCCACTTTGTATTCGGAACCTGTTTGCGGCAGCCCGGTTTCCGAGGGTAAAAAGTTTATGCCTGTTTCAATAAAGGCAGAATCTGAACCCGAAAAGAGTGCATTCACACCGTTAATCAGGTTCTCTGAGCTGCGAAAATTTCTTTTAAGTGTATAGCGGCCTGATTCATGTACGCTGTCGCGGGCATTCAGGTAGGCGTAAACATCCGCACCCCGAAAGGCGTAGATCGCCTGTTTGGGATCTCCGATCATCATCAGGCTGCAGCCCGGCTTCTGCTCCGAATAGATCCGGTCAAAAATCTCATACTGAACCGGGTCGGTATCCTGGAATTCATCCACCAGGGCGAAAGGATAGCGACCCTGAAGCCTTTCAGCCAGTATCTTGCCCGACTCAGGGACCTGCAGCGCCTTACAGAGCGTATTCAGCAGGTCATCATACGAATAGAACCCGGAATCTGCAGCACGTTCGTCCCGTTTTTTCCGGATCCATTCCGCTGCCTCAACTAAAAAAGCGGAAGAAACCCTGTGCATTTCTTCCAGCAGCTTCCCGTAATTCTCACAAAGCTCAAAAAACGAATGTTCGGTTACCGGTTTTCCATCTTTTTTAAGATCGGCGTTATAAAGATAACCCGAGGTAAAATAATTCAGGCAGTCCGGCTTATCTTCAGCCAGGGTTTCATCATTCAAAAACGATTCCAGTTTATTCATTCGGGAATCAAGGTATCCACCATACCGTTTTATTCCGCAATTTCTGAGGATATCCAGTATCTCTTCTCTCTCTTTCATCCAGAGTTCTTTCAGATGACCGCGCATCTGAAGCACCTCATCAAGATAATCCATCGGTTTAATATCCTCCGGAGTTTCAAGCCCGGCATACGGCTTATCCAGCAGCGGGTAGAGTTGTTTGATCAAACCGGCAGGTGAACCGGCAATTTCAAAGACCTTGTTAAGATAATAGCGTCCCGTTCTGTTCGGGCTGTGACGGTGGACAAAGGTTCTCCAGAAATCGGATGCGGCTTCCTGCAGCAGATCATCACTTTGGGAAATTTCGACCTCAAAAGGCGCTCCTGTAAGCAGGGCTTCTTCAACCAGGACTTTCTGAGAAAATCCATGAATCGTAAAAATCTGTGCATCATCAAAATTCCGTATCGCATTCTGAAGAAGGGATTCAGCCTCCGGAAAATTCCGGCTCCAGCTGATCAGGTTACCTAAAAAAGCATCACCACCCGCCTCTCCACTTTGTATGGCTGCTAGTGATTCCCGGAGCCGAAGCATAACCCGGTCTTTTAGTTCGCGGGTAGCCATCCGGGTGAAGGTTACCACCAGGATCTGCTCCGGGGGAACTTTGTTTTCGATAAGCAGGCGTACAAAAATTCCGACAATCGTATAGGTTTTTCCTGTTCCTGCACTGGCTTCGATCATCAGCCGGGGAGATAATTCCAGGTCGAATATATTCTGAAGCGGTTTGCTCATTTCAGTTCCTCCATATGATCTGCCATCGGCTGCATGAATCGCCTGAATATTTCATTCCATTTGGCAAAATCCGCCTCAGCCTCCGGGCCGAGCAGGTGAGAGATATAATGATCCGTTCGTTCCCCGATCTCTTCCTGTGTCTGATGATTCATCTTTTTCCACTCATTTCCGGCTGCGTTGTATGCTCCCGCTTCATCCGGCAGTTTCTCTGTATATGCGTAAGCCGTTTTTGGGAAAAACATCAGCGGCTTCCGTAATCCGCTCATATAGGCGGATACCAAATCGTTAAGAAGTTCCGGCGCATTCTCAGCTTTCCGGAACCGGTGCCATCTCGCTTTTCCTTTCCTGAGGTTACAAAGCTGTATGGAATCTTCTTTTTCAGGAAACTGTACGGATAAACAGAGGTGCCTGATCCAGCCATCAAACAAAACCTTTCCGGATAGCCTTGATGGATTAATATCCAGGAGAAAATCTTTAGAATAGCTCTTAATGAATCCCTCCAGGTTCTTATCCTGCAACCATATGTTGATTTCCATTTCGCCTGATTCTGGTCGATATCCCCTCTCCTCCATTTCGCTGAATGCCCGCTGTACCCACTGTATTATTTCATGAAGTTTCCGCTCTCCCGGCCAGCCCGATGGCAGCGCACCCGAACTCATTAAAAGAGAGTGAATCTGCTTTTCATCCATCCCATTCAGAATCCAGCCAAATACCTGCTGAAATACCATATGAGTTTCCAGTCCGTCCAGTATAAATTCATCCGATTCTTCTTCGGGACCGGAAAGACGAATTCCAAGGCGTTCCGTTAAAAATCCCTTTACAGGATTCCCGAAAAAACGCACCAGTTTATCAACATTGACGGATACATTTTCTTCAGGATCGGGCAGCGCATCGCTGAATGAGAAACCCCGGCCTTCGCCTTTTCCGATCTTCTGCGCCGTTTCCAGGTACAGTTTTGACCAGGATGAGGAACTGCCGGTAAAATAAGCAGGGGAAAAGCCATAAAGCCTTTCTGCTGCAACCAGCTCCCCCGGTTTTTTATGTGATGCTTTGGCTGCAATATCAATCCATTCAGACAGGATCGGTGAGGGCGGAATGGCCTCATCATCCTTCTGGCTTTTTCCGATGTAGCTGCTATAATGAATCTCCCCGGCTGCCAGGATAGATTCGAGGAAAAGATTCCTGTCTTCATTTTTCCGGTTTCTTTCTCCTCTCTGAGGGTTTTGTGCCATCAGGTCGAAATCCGGATGAACAGGCTTCCGCGGAAACAGATCATCATTCAGGCCTAAAAGAGCAATAACTTTAAATGGAAGGCTTCTTACAGGTACCATAGAGCTGAATACAACGCCCCGTGTAAACATAGCCGACCCGCTGCCGGATGTTTCAAGTGCCTCCAGTAAAACCGAACGAATTACCGGAAAGGATACAGCCTCTGAGGATCCGGATATTTCGGACTCTTTTCGAAGTTTTTCAAATACAGAAATCAGCTTCAGGCTTTCACGATCCATATCATCATTGCCGGGGAAAAAACGATTGATCCAGTTTTCAAACAGATCCATCCACTCCCCGCAGGTTCGGTTTTTCCTGCAATCATTCCGGGTGGTTTCAAGGTGTTTGATCAGCCTTGAAAAAGCTGCCCAAACCTGTTTCTGATCTCCACTCCGGATCTCCCGGTATAACAACGAGCCATTATGCATCTCGCCGGGTTCACCGCCGGTCAGCTGTCCCATCCAGCCGCGCCGGAACGCCTCTTTCCAGGTTTGCAGCTCTTCCCGTGGCTGATCTTCTTCTCCCCTGTGTGATGCACTCAGCCCCCATTCTACGTGATTGTCGGTAAACCATTGCTTCAGCATGTCACCCGAAGCTTCGGATAAATTGCAGGATTTCAGAATTCGGGGCATCCGCACAAAATCCATCACATCAGAAAACGTAAACCGAGAATCAGGAAGGTTCAGTAAATGCTCAAAAGCTTTTCTCAGTACGTTTCCATCAGAATACGTTCCACTGATGTGAAACGGAATTTTGGGCAGGCCCGGTTCCCGGGTTCCAAATACAGCTTCTATAAAGGGTGCATATCGGTCGGGGTCGGGCATGGCAACCAGCACGTCGTCCGGTGATAACTCCTGGTTCTTCTGAAACTGATCGAGCAGGAAACTGTGCAGCGTCTCAACCTCCCGGAGTTCACTGTGGCAGGAATGAATATGAATGGAATGATCGGCAACGGGGAATTCCGGAACTGCACGGTTTTCTATGATGGACTGTTGAACGCGGTGAAGATTACTCGTCTCAGCCGCCGGCCGGTTGCGGACCTGAATGGCAGATTCCGGATGTATAAAATCTGCCACAGCCTGGTGAATATCCAGTGCCTCGTCTGCAAAACCATCCAGCAGTTCATTCTCCGGGCTGAAACCGGTAGAATGCATTCCGGCTGAGGGTTCAATCATAAACATTTTAAGGTCAGACCAGCGTCCGGTTTCTTTCAATAATTTTAATAAAGGTACGGGAATCAGCCCCGGATTAAACACGTAAACCGGTTCAGCGGATTTGAATTTTCCCTCTGATATTGCCTTTACTATTTCATGATACAGCTGAGCCTTATTTTTTGTTAAATATCTGTCCTCCTGTGACTTCCATTGTTTGTCGAGAAGATTCCAAAGGTCTGACTGCCATTTTTCAACCTCTTTGCCACTCCCTTTTTTCTCCCACATGTTGATCAGGCCGGGCCGGTACACCAGGTATTGATCGAACACGGCTGAAATCTGCCTGGCGAGCTGCCATGAAGCTCTTTCATCAGATGTGCCGGACTGCCGGCTGATATATGATTGAAGCTCAGGCAGTATGGAAATTTGTTCTTTATCCCTGAGTACGGAAAAAATGGCCCAGGTCATTGGCATCGGATCTGAAGGGAGCAGCCCCGGGAGATCCGGATATAGCATTCTGGTCTGCCTCCATTGCCATTCAGCCGGCAGCATGAAATCAAGATTACCGGAAAAGCCGTGATGCTCGGCCAGCAGCAGTTTAAGCCAGCGGGATGTTTCAAGATTTGGCACAACGATCCCGGTGGACAAAAACGGATCTTTTTCATCCATTTTCCCCAGGTCCTGCACAAGCTGCATTCCCAGTTGATCCAGGCTGTGGCTTTTAAAAATTGAAATCATATAAAGGTAATTTGGTATGCAGTTTTATAACCAATATTCCGGCAGTTTTTCAAGCACCTTAAATGATAGGATTTTTAGCTCCTATCTTAAAACGCGAGTTCGATATAAGAATTTGTTAAGAAGTATCCCCCTTCGAGAGGCTGTAAGGAAATCCGTAATCAAATACTCCAAAGCTAAACTATTTAGATTGATTTGCTTTTTAAAAAGCTCCCCTCCTTGTCACACCGCCTTTTGGTGTGATAGGGGTGGGTCAGAAAATCCGGAAGTCCAGTTACTGAATAAAATTTAAATTTTTTAAGCCATTATTATTTGGAAGTTCCTCACAGCCTCTTGAAAGGGGACTTTCAATTGCTTTTTTACGTCGCGCCAACGGCATCCCTTTGGGGAAATCACTTTAACCCGAGCAGAACTCACCTTTATGATATTACCTGCAGGTGACAATGTTGTGGCACACTTGAATATTTAAATTATTACTTAGTATTAATTTATTCATTAGCCTGTACAAAGTGCGCTATTTTATTTTAGTACTATTTATCTTATTCGCTGCCGGCCCGTCAGCGGCACAAACCACCTTGCATGGAACCATATTAAGCACGAATGAAGAGCCCATACCCAAAGTCATCATTAAAGCTGAAAACCAGCTTCACTCGGATCTTTTTTCTGATAACACTGCCGGTATAACCGAAGATGGAGAGTTTCATCTTTCTTTTGATAATCCCGGTATTTATTCCGTCAGCATCTCTTCTGTATTTCATCCAACCGTACGATTTCCGCTGCTGGTTTATGACCAGGGATCGATTGAAGCCGATATTTATATACTGCCCAAAAAATATAATGACGGGAAATACTTTCATCATCCTGAATACCTGGAATGGATCCGGGTGTATGGTGATTTTAACCACTATAACTATGATGAAGGTGTGCCTTTTACTCTGAATGATGACGGGTCGGTCACCGCTGAAATTACTGTGGACAGAGACACCATACGCTACCAGCTCAGAGGTCTTGCCGGCGGAGCTTCCGTACTTCCGGGTGCCGCCTCCTATGATCAGCGTCCTGACGGTTCTTTTGAAGCGACGCTTATTAAACCTCCCGGAGAAGAGACGTTTAAAATTCATTATGATCCGTCCGAAGAGTTCCCCTACCCCCGCATGGGTAATTCCCGCGATCCGGTCCGTTTATCCAAAAATGCATTTATCAACTTTAAAAATCTGTCCGATAGAAACTGGGTTGAACCCCTGATCCTGCGAAATATATACTATACATCCATTAAATTTATTGAATCAACACGGGATATTTCTGCGGAATATGCTGATGATGAAGATCTGCGTGATATGACCATGGGCAGATATTTATTGAAACAGATTGACAAAAGTAAAAAACAGGTAGAATCAGAAATTGAGAAAGGAGGCCATCATCAACAGCAGTTAGCTGCTTTATATGTAGCATATGCGGGATTACTGGCGCAGGAAAAACATTATATGTCTTACCCCGATGATTCGGAACCGGAGTTTGAAATAAACCAATCTCTGCTGGAAAAAATTATCCGGGATGTACCCGCGGTTCATCCCCTCTGGGCAGGACGATTTTCACCGGTTATCCTTGCGGAGGTCCTTGAGTGTAATACGCAGTCCGTTCGTTATATTGAAGAAATGGCAGAACATCATCAAAATGATGATGTATTCCGGGAAACGGTTCTGTTTTTAACAACACTTCATGCGAACCGATATTCGGATGCAGAGGAGATGCCTTATTACCAGTGGGTTATCAGAAGGTATGGGGACCGGAACCTGGCAAGACGGGTCAGAAATACATTCCGGGAAGTCTCCACAAGTGAGGCTGCCCCGGATTTATGCAGACGTGTGGATACGAGGTAAACCTATTCTCCTTCTTTAGTAATATATTCCCGAAAAGCCGACGCAGCTACAGCAGAGTAACTCTCTCCTTTTTGATCAGCGAAAGTTTTCACCTTCTGGATTGTTTCCTCTTCAATATAATAGCTTACTACTTTCTTTTTGGATTTTCTGAACTCTGAGGAATGCTCTTCAGAAGGCGGAGCAGAACTATAAATTTCCCTCTCGAGTGTAAAATCCGGAGTTTCTTTTGAGTTATTTTCCTCTGCTTCTTTTTTAAAGTATTCTGTTTGGGAGCTTCTTTTAACTTTAACAGAACCTACCTGGATATACTGCTCATTTTTTGCACCGGAATCGTGACGTTGCTTCGCCTCGTTATTCTGATCTGATCCCGCGTTGGAATCTTCCGTGTTATTTTCAAACTCCGCCACCTCAACATCATCCGAGCCGTTAAGGTCGGGAATAAACGAATAATCAGAATCGTCCTGGGAATCAGGACCAAAAGGGAAATGCCCTAAACTTTTTTTCGAATCCATACTGTCGGTTTAATAGCCGTTTTTAATTTCTTTGGCAAGCATCAGGTAATCTTGAGCCCCGAAACTGTTGCCATCATATTCAAAAATGGTTTTATGGTGGCTGGGTGCTTCTGCCAAAGCAATATTATCTCTAATAACGGTATTAAATACTTTCGATCCAAAATAGTCGCGAATATGTCCTACCACTTCCCTGTTCAGGTTTTTGCGTTTGTCGTAAAGTGTACAGACAATTCCTTCTACTTTTAAATTTTTATTCAGCCTTTTCTGCACCACTTTTATTACATCCATCAGTTTCGACAATCCATGAAGAGCCAGGTATTCCGACTGCAGAACAATTACCAGTTCATCACTTGCTGTAAAGGCGTTCAGAGTCAACAGGCCCAGGTTTGGCGGGCAGTCCAGTAAAACAAAATCATATTTTTTATCTACCTCTTCCAGGGCATACTTCAGCAGCATTTCCCTTGCAGGTTCATTTACCAGTTCCATTTCAGCTCCGGAAAGCTCAATAGAGGATGGTAAAATATCGAAATCTGTATGTTCTATGATGGCATCTTTAACTGCCAGTTCTCCTTTCAGTACATGGTAGATGTTTTTATCCACACGGCTGGATTGCATCTTAATTGAGTATGTCAGATTTGCCTGAGGATCCATATCCACAAGAAGCACCTTATACCCCATTTTACTAAGGCCAGCCCCTGTATTCACAGTGGTGGTTGTTTTTCCAACTCCTCCTTTTTGATTGGTAAAGGCTATTTTTCGCATAACAGAAATATTGGTGGATTGTTAATACTGTATATAAATGAGAGAGATGTGTAAGATTTGTTACAAAAAAAGTGAAATTATAATACTCTCATAAACAACCCTGGAAAATATATCGGGTATAAGTACTTGTCTCTCTTTAGAATAAGATCTTTAACTTTTACCTGAATTTGATATAATTTTCTTCTGATTTTACAGGCCGGCTGCTATTTGTCCGGAATGAAAAGGCGGCAGCAAAAGCCCCGGGCAACCGTGGCAGTTTGAAAACGGCCTGAACCGGCCCAGGGCGATGGATGAGTTGGTAGTTTGAATTATTTATGAGTTGTTTTGTGAGCTGCGTATTAGTAAGTGATTAACCGGCTGTTAATTTATGACTGATGGCCGGAAGTGAGATATAGAACAATTCAATCAGCCCCAACGAAAAATTGTATGTGCAGTTCTGATTTAAATAGCCTAATTTTTGAAATGTTAAATAAAAATCAGGTAACTATGCCGGAAAAATTTCAGGGAATGCGCTTTTTCAGCCGTAAACTTATAAAACCCCAGGATCTGAATGCCCATGGTACATTGTTTGGCGGTTCTGTTCTGGCCTGGATTGACGAAGAAGCAGCTATTTATGTTTCATGCCAGCTGGGCAAAGGTAATATCGTAACAAAGTTTATGTCTGAAATTGATTTTGTCAGCTCAGCCAAACTGGGTGATATCATCGAAATCGGAATGGAAACGGTTGGCTTTGGTACTACATCTATAACTATTAAGTGTGAAGTGCGCCATAAGTTCTCTCTCGAACCTATCATCCGTATTGACAAAATCGTTTTTGTTTACCTTGATGAAAATGACCGCCCTACCCCGCACGGGATTAAAAAACCCGCAAATTAATTTCTTTTTATTATGGCTGAAAAGAATAACCTTATTGACATCAATATTATTAAAGAAATGCTTTACGGCGATGAAGAGTATATAAGAGAATTTGCCGGGGCTTCTATTGAGTCTTTTTCAGAGTTCAGTGAGCATTTTAAAATCTATTTACTGGCCAGAGAAATGGATAACCTCAAGCGGGCGGGGCATAAGATTAAGCCTGTGGCTCAAATGCTGCATCTGGAGCCTGTTATGGAAACCTATGAGCACTCTAAACAGCTGCTCGAACAAAATGCATCTACAGAGGATCTTGCAGACCAGGCCGATAAGATGTCAGATTTTTGCAACCGTGTGATCGTTGAGTTTAAAGATCTTCAGTAGCAGCTGATTTTACCATAGGGACGCCTTTGGTGCTATTTAAAAACGTTGAACCTAATAGTAAACGTCCTTTTCAGTATGTACGGCATCTCCTGGTTTGATTCTGTATTTTTGTTTGTGACATTTACATTCTTACGTCTATATGAAAAAAATTCTTGTTACCGGCGGAACCGGGTTCATCGGGAGCCATACTACTCTTGAGTTGATTAACAGCGGTTACCAGGTTGAGGTGATGGATAACCTGCGAAACAGTAAAATCGAATCGCTGAAAAGGGTTGAGAAAATGACGGGGAAAAAAATTCCTTTTCATCAGATCGACCTGCTGGATCAGCCATCACTCGAAAAGCTGTTTACTACATGCTCTTTCGATGGTGTTATTCATTTTGCCGGTTTAAAAGCCGTGGGCGAATCAGTTGAAAAACCACTTCTCTACTATCAGAACAATATCACAGGAACCGTTAATCTATGTGAAGTCATGCAGCAGGCCGGGGTCAAAAACATTGTTTTCAGCTCTTCAGCTACAGTTTACGGTGATCCGGAAACCTCACCTATCCCTGAAAGCAGCCCGGTTTCAGCAGCAAATCCATACGGCCGCACCAAACTAACGATCGAATATATTCTCAAAGATTTATACCGGTCTGATGACGACTGGAATATTTCACTGCTCCGGTATTTCAATCCCGTTGGTGCGCACGAAAGCGGGCTGATCGGAGAAGATCCAAGTGGTATTCCGAACAACCTGATGCCATTTATTACCCAGGTAGCCGTCGGTAAATTACAAAAGCTTAGAATTTTTGGCGCTGATTATGAGACACACGATGGAACCGGTGTCCGGGATTATATTCACGTGATGGATTTAGCCACAGGGCATATCAAAGCACTCGAAAATCTTGCCGGTAATCCCGGTGTAGAAACCTTTAACCTGGGAACGGGAAAGGGTTCCAGTGTCCTGGATGTCGTTCATGCATTTGAAAAAGCCAATTCAGTAACCATTCCTTATGAAATGGCCCCGAAACGGCCTGGTGATGCGGCCATTTGCTATGCCGATCCATCCAAAGCCGAGAAAGAGCTGGACTGGAAAGCTGAACGTAATCTTGAAACCATGTGCCGTGACGCGTGGAACTGGCAGGTTAAAAATCCCGAAGGGTTTGAGTGACGGACAACAACAGGTCTTTCTGAACTCGTTTCAGAATCCCCGAAAGTTGGTAAATTTTTACACGCGCCAGCGATACTTTTTCAAAGAACATCTTTATGAACGGGGCTCATCATTTGCACGCGTTAGCGAGATGTCTCCATGCGTTCGTCCCGCAAAAAAACGGGACTTACTTAGTCGACATGACAGGGGTGCTTTATTACAAAGGCGGCGGATAAAAATTCCGACTAAAATACCTCCGGTACCGCCGCAGGGGAAAATCTGAGCCACGAATGCGGCGTGGCAGGAGTGATGTTCAATCCCTTCCCCGTAAACGCCGCACATTACCCAAACAAGCTCTGTCATCACGACCGGAACACCGGTGTTTTTCCCCGGTGTGGAGTGGAGAGATCCCCTTGTTCGTAGCTTTCGGAGGGAATCCTCATAAACGGCGCTCATCCTTTCCCCGCGAAGCGAGATGTCTTTCCATAAGGGATGCACAAGATGCAGATTTCTTATCTGATTCAGTCAGTTGATCATAGCCGACACTAGTCCGCGCTAAAATACTGATCCGGTTCCATCGCCAGGACAGCCTCGGTCATAAGCTTAATCAGGGCCTCTACATCTTTTAAGGATGCCGTTTCCACAGGAGAGTGCATATACCGCAGCGGAAGGGAAATGAGAGCACTCGGAATACCGGTTTGCTGATAGAAAATGCTATCCGTATCTGTTCCGGTCCGGACACTGGTTGCTTCATGCTGTATCTCTATCTTCTTTTTTTCAGCAACATCTTCAATAAAAGAGACGAAAGCCGGGTGATTGGCTCCGCCATGCTGTACGGACGGCCCTTTTCCAATTTCAACAGTTCCGTATTCACGCTGATCGATACCCGGGGTATCTGTAGAGTGGGTTACATCCGTTACAATTGCGGCGTCGGGCATATGCCGGTAACTCATCATCCGGGCGCCAAACCCACCCACTTCTTCCTGGACGGAGTTCAGTGCAAGTACGTTTACTTTCAGGTTTTTTTTCTTCGCTTTAAGATTCTTCAAAACAGTGGCAATCACAAATCCGCCGATTCGATTATCCAGGGCTCTGGCTGTTATGATTTCATCATTCAGGAACTCTACTTCATCGGTATAGGTAACGGCGTCACCCACCTGAACCATTTCCAGCGCTTCTTCCCTGCTTGAAACACCAATATCAACATAAATATCTTTCCAGGACGGCTGCTTTCCGCCGCCGTTTTTGGTCTCCTGAAGATGAATCGCGGTATTCCCGGTTACTCCCGAAACACGGCCTTTTTTATTATGAATAAAAACCCGCTTTGCACGGGCAATGGTCGAGTCGCTTCCCCCGAGTTTGTTCAGGTAAATAAACCCCTTCTCGGAAATATGCTGCACAACCATTCCTATTTCATCGGCATGTGCTTCCAGCATTACCGTCATCACATCAGGATTGGTTTCGATTTTTGCAATCGCAGATCCATACGCATCGGACTCTACTTTATCAGCATAAGCAGAAACATATTCTTTCCATACGGACTGGCCTTTGGTTTCATAGCCGGTGGGGCTTGGGGTAATCAGTAACTTTTCGAGAAACGACTGAGTTTTGTTATCAAACATGAACTTTATTTAGATGAATTCTCATTTTGGGTTTGAATATAAGGAACATAGAACATCATTACGCCCAAAAAAACGAGTGTAATTCAGCTTCTTATTGTTAAATGACCCACCCCAACCCCTCCCTATCACGCCAACTGCGCATGACAAGGAGGGGCTTTTTGGCTGAAGCTTTGATTCATAAGTCCTCCTTCCCCCCGAAGGGGTCGGGATTTCGAAATGCGCTCAACTTGTTCCGTTCTTTTGCGGAATAGGGAAGGAGACAGAGGATGGGTTCCGATAAGGGGAGACTTTTTTCTGGCCTTTATTAAATTTCTTATATCGGAACTCAGGTTTTAAGTTTATTAATTATATTCTAAGCTGTTTTTCACAGATAAGAAATTGTTCACATTACGAATGGAAAAACCATCTTACAGCCCGGATCAATTTTTTCACTGGACCCGGATAAAGGTCCGCTTCCGGGATCTGGATCCTCTGAATCATGTAAATAATGCAGTTTTTAATACCTATTTTGAGGAAGCAAGAGTCAGGTTCATTCAGCAGGTTCCGGAATTTAAAGATTCGATGGAATCGGGCCACAGTTTTATTCTTGTTCATATTGAGCTGGATTACCTGAAACCGGTTTTATATGATGAAGATATTCGTGTGGGTACATCTGTGCAGGAGTATGGAAACAGCAGCATCAAAGGTTTCCAGGCCATTTATTCTGAGAAGAATGATGCATTAAAAGCGGTGGCAGAAACCACCGGTGTCTGGTACAGCCTGGAAAAAAACCGTCCCGCCCGCCTTCCTGAAATTTCAGATAAAGAACAATACCTGTATAAAGCCGTATCTAATGGATAAAAGCAGCCAGTACAAAATTTTCAGTGATCCTATTCATGGCTTTATCACAATTCCGAAAGGGATACTCCTGAAATTAATTGATCATCCCTATGTGCAGAGGCTTCGAAGAATCCGTCAGCTTGGGCTGGGTTACCTGGTTTTTCCCGCTGCCGAACATACCCGTTTTTCTCATGCCATCGGAGCCCTTGAACTCGGGCAGCGGGTATTAAAAAATCTTCGGGAAAAAGATACTACTATCAGTGATGCAGAGGTAAATGGTACTTTAATTGCCATCCTTCTTCATGATGTTGGCCACGGCCCGTTATCTCATACCCTCGAGCACTCTTTGATTCGTGATTTCAATCATGAAATGATGAGCCTGAAAGTGATGGAAAAACTGAATAAAGAGTTCGACGGGGCGCTAAGCATAGCTATGGATATCTTTACGGATCAGTACCCCAAGAAATTTCTCCATCAGCTTATTTCATCACAGCTGGATATCGACCGGCTTGATTACCTGAAAAGAGACAGCTTTTTCACCGGCGTTTCGGAAGGCTCGGTGGGTATAAACCGGATACTGAAAACCATGCGCGTGTTACATGGCAATGTGGTGATTGAACAGAAAGGAATTTATGCTATCGAAAATTATATTCTATCGCGTCGGTTGATGTACATGCAGGTATACCTGCATAAAACTGTTCTCAGTGCCGATTCTCTTCTGAAAAAAATCTTTCTGAGAGTTCAGTTTCTGCTGGATAACGATATTGATGTTTCTATTCTGTCTCCTTCACTCCGTTACTTTTTAAACAAAAAGCCTTCCTCTAAAAAAGTGATCACGGAGGAAATGCTGAAACATTACCTGAATATGGACGATCACGATGTCTTTATTTCCATTAAATCGTGGTTGTACAGTGACGACAGTATTCTGGCAGATCTGGCCGGAAGGTTTCTGAACCGTTCGCTTTTCAGAACAACATTCATCTCTAAGAAAAAAGCGGCGGCATCTAAAGAATCCATTCACAAACAAACGAAGAAGTATCTGAAAAAAAGAGGATTCCCGCATGATGACATCTCTGCTTCCTTTTACTATGATCTTGATGAAAGTTACAGTGAAGCCTACAAGTATGAAAATGAAACTATCTGGATTCTTGGTGAGGACGAAAAAGCTATTGAGTTTTCCAAAGCTGCGGATACCAAACACATTATCGCATTAACAAAACCCGTTGTAAAACCATATATCGTCCACCTTAAAGAGCTTGAGGCTCATCCGCGCGGCTAAAACTGGCAATCAGGTCCAGCAGGATTTTTTCTCTGAAAGGTTTCCTGAGAAGCCCGTCAAATTGGTGCTCATGAAGGCTTTTCTGATCACTGAATACAGAACTTGCAGTAACCGCTATTATCGGAAGATTGTTTTTTTGATGTGTGGAGTTACGAATTCGCTTAACCGCCTCAATACCGCCCATCACAGGCATACGGATATCCATCAGTATCAGGTCAGGTGAAAATTCTTCGAAATAGGTAACCGCTTCATAACCGTTTGCTGCTTCTGCAATTTTGTACCCGCTTCTGGTTAAAATCACTCTGAGCAGGGTCCGGTTAATGGAAACATCATCAACAATTAAGATATGTTCAATTTTCCTGTTTTCTTTATTCCGTTCCGGGAAAATTTCAGGCCCGCCACGATGAGTAAAAAACTGATTCAACAAACTTTTCAGATTTTCTGATTGCTCCCGGATAATCTTCAGGTATTTAAGTTGTTCCGGGGAAAGCAAACCTTCGTTATATAATAACTCACTATAACCGGAAATTGCATTCATCGGCGTATTAATTTCATGTGCAAGATCTGTAATTCTCCCGATATCGGGATCTTTTTTCCGGTTCAAATCACACCGGATCAGTTTTCCGAGGTGCTTACCCGTCCCGGATGTAAGAGGTTGGGTTGAGATCTTCATACCCGAATCGGAATCCAGGTATTCCTCTCCTTCCCCGGCATTTAATATAAAATCTTTCAGATCCTTTGGAAGAGGTAATTCATCAAAGCTGATGTTATTTGCTTTTGTTTCTCCGGGCAGAAAGGAATGCAAAAAATGTTCATTGGCAAACCGGATTACCTGCTTATGGTCGATGATCAAATCAGCGGTTTGTGAATAGCGGGCCAGGGCCTGAAGGTACCTGATGTTTCCGGATAAGGGCCCGTCTGTGCCTTGCCTGCTGTTTATATAACGGTATAACACCAGCAAGCAAACCAGTATAATGAGAACCATATAGATCCATCCCGGAAGATTCAGCCAGAATTCAATGATTAAATGATACATTCGGATAGCTTCATATTTTTCAGTATGAAGTAAATACCATTAAATCCAAAAAAGTGCTGTTAGTCTTTTTTAATCGACAGGCGCTTACAGCACCGTCTAAGCTTTACTTTTTTATGTATTTAATAAAAGTAAGTTCCGGATGATCTTCTCTCCACACCTCTTTCCATATCTTTCCTGCCTGGTCCCGGTATTCGGGGAAATAGGCATCTCCTTCGTGCTCTTTTTTGATTTCGGTAATAATCAGTTCGTCAGCCATTTCTAGAGTTTGCTGATACACTTTTGCTCCCCCAATTATAAAAACCTTATCCTGATGAGCTGTATAACCGAGTGCATCTTCAATGGATGAAAATGTTTTTACATGTCCGTACTCTTTGGTTCTGCTTAACACAATATTTTCCCTGCCCGGAAGTGGTTTTTCATTCAGTTCTTCAAAAACAACTCTTCCCATAATCAGGGGAGAGCCCATCGTTGTTTCTTTGAAAAATTTCAGATCTTTACTGTAATGCCAGGGCAGTCCGCCCTCTTTGCCAATTACCAGGTTTGGATCATGAGCAGCTATCAGTATCAGCTTCATACGGCAACCGGGAATTTAATGACCGGGTGCGGATCATAACCTGAAAGTTCAAAATCTTCAAACTGAAGCTGATCAACAGGTTTACGGGCTATTTTCAATTCCGGAAGTTTCTTTGGTTCCCTTGTAAGCTGCTCTTTTAAGCCGTCTATATGATTTTCATAAATATGAGCATCCACAATGGTGTGTGCAAAAGTTCCCGGTTCAAGATTTACCTCCTGGGCAATGGCCATTGTTAAAGCTGAATAACAGGCCAGGTTGAATGGAATTCCCAGTGCGATATCACCGGATCTCTGGGTGAGATGGCAGTTTAATTTACCATTCGCCACATTAAAAATGTACATCAAATGGCAGGGTGGCAGTCCCATCTCATCAAGCAGTGCCGGATGCCATGCGCTTACCACAATCCTGCGGCTGTTTGGATTATTTTTCAGCATATCAATGGCTCTCTGAACCTGGTCGAATTCTTCGTATTTCCATTTTTTCTGCTGATCGTCTCCCAGCTTTTTATACACATCACCCTCTTCTGATTTCAGGTAAGGAAAACGCCTCCAGAGTACAGGATAGATCGGGCCGACATACCCGTCTTCATCTGCCCATGCATCCCAGATATGACAGTCTTTTTCATCCCGCATCCACCTGATGTGATCTTCGCCCCTCAGGTACCACAAAAGTTCAAGAACCACCGATCTGAAAAAAACCTTTTTTGTTGTAAGCAGCGGAAAACCCTCTGACAGATCCACTTTATAAAATTCAGCAAAATTTGAGAGGGTATCGGTTCCGGTCCGGTTTTTTTTCCGAACTCCGTTTTCAAGAACATTTTGTACCAGGTCGTGGTAAGCTTTCATAAAAAAGATATTTTTAATTTTTACAGAACAATTCCCTGCAGCAGTAAAACCGCGATGGAAAAATAGATTAAGATTCCGGTTACATCAACCAGGGTTGCAACAAAAGGGGCGGACGTAACTGCCGGATCGAAACCAAATTTCGACATTATAAAGGGGAGCATGGAACCACTCAGGTTTCCGAACAAAACAACCCCAATCAAACTAAAGCCCACGGTTAGTGCCTGCATGACGAGCTGTATGGATACAACTTCACCTCTCATCGCCATCCATGTGCCGATCACAACAGAGCCGGCTACTCCAAGAATCGATCCAAGCAACAGGCCTGATAACAATTCTCTTTTCAATACCTTTCCCCATTCATTCAGGCGTATGTCGTCTGTTGAAAGAGCACGGATAATCAGAGTGGCAGCCTGTGCCCCCGAATTTCCTCCGCTTGAAATAATCATCGGAATAAATAAAGCAAGAAAAGCCGCTGCGGCCAGTGTTTCTTCATATCCGGCCATGGCGGTAACGGTTAACATCTGGCCCAGGAAAAGTAAAATCAGCCATCCAAGCCTCTTTTTTACCATGTGCAGAACCGTAGTCTGCGAGTAATGGGTATCCAGGGCGCTCATACCAGCCATCAGCTGCATATCCTCGGTTGTTTCCTCTTCAGCTACATCCAGCACATCATCAACCGTTACAATACCAACCAGTATTCCATCCGAATCAACTACCGGCAGCGCCACACGATCGTATTTACTAAGCATTCTTACAGCTTCTTCCTGGTCATCAAAAGCACTCAGGGCTTCAAAAGTATTATCCATAATATCGGAAATGCCCGCTTCCGGTTCGGCAAGAATCAGCTGGTTCAGACGAAGATCATCAATCAGTTTTTCTTCTTCGTTCGCCACATAAATAACATTCAGTGTTTCTACATTCCGGCCAAATTTCCGGATATGATCCAGGCTTTTTTCAACCGTCCAGTCCTGTTTAATCCGGACATAACGGGTGGTCATCAAACGGCCGACACTTTCCGGCGGATACCCCAGAAGACGGCGTACCTGCGCGATGTTTTCCGGGTCCATTGAATTGAGCACATGCTTGGTAAGATCCCCGGGCAACTCTTCCAGAAGAGCAACTCTTTCATCCGGTTCAAGGTTATTCATCACATCGCTCAGCTGCTTCCGGCTGAAAACTTCAAGCAGTTCAACGCCTTTTCCGGTGCTCAGGTACGTAAAAACATCCGCAGCTTTACTTTTTTTTAACAGCCGGAAAATTACCACTGCTACTTCCGGTTCAAGATCTTCCAGGAGTTCTGCAATATCTACAGCGGGCACATCATCAAGTGCTTCTTTAATGGTGACCCATTCCTTGGAAGCGATCAGCTCATCGAATTCCGGTTTTAGTAATTGTGCAATCATGATGCTGAAATTAAAATATGGAGAGCAGTAGATTTCTCAATAACCTATGGCTTTATCATCATTGAAAATATAATACAACTCCGGAAGTATCTAACTATCTTTTTCAGGAGGTAAACTTTGTAATGCCTGCATGGCTGCATTTTGTTCAGCCTGTTTTTTACTTTTTCCTTTTCCCTCTCCCATTTTTTTTTCTTTTACATATACTGCTACATAAAAGGTTTTATCATGCCCCGGCCCCTCTTCCGACAGTACTTCATAACGGGGCAGAGAAATTTTTTCTGATTGTGTGTACTCCATCAGAATACTCTTATGGTTATCTACCTTTTTTTCAATTTTTTTGAAATTGAGAAACTTATCTACATTTGAAAATACAAATTCATAAGCCTCTTCGTACCCTTTTGATATATAAATTGCAGCTATAATTGCTTCATATACATCTGCAAGAACACTTTTGGAGAGTTCGATACCCTGACCGCTGGCTCTTTCGCCTACTTCAAGTGCAAGATTAAGCTGAAGTTTTTTTGCCATTTCAGAAAGGGTATCACCCCGTACTATTTTTGCCCGAAGTTTGGTTAAAAATCCTTCGTTCTGTTTGGGGTACTTTTCGAAAAGAATCTCAGTAACAATAAGGTCAATAACGGCATCGCCCAGAAATTCAAGCCTTTCATATGTTTCATGGGCTTCATGTTTATCGCCGTCAACAATTGAACGATGGCGCAGAGCTTTTAAGAAGAGGTGTTGTTCGTCTTCAGGTATAGAAAAAGGAAGTATTTTTTCAAGAACAGAAAGTCTTTTTGCAGGCTCTGAAAGTTCGGGAGTGGATTGATTCCAAAACCATTTTTTGAGCCTGTCAATCATACTTTATTCTTCGAATTTCTTGAAAACAAGAGCGGTATTATGCCCGCCAAAGCCGAATGCATTATTCATTGCATATTTAACGTCTCTGACTACGGCTTCATTGGTGGTATAATTCAGATCACACTCCGGATCAGGAGTTTCATAATTAATGGTAGGGGGAACCATTCCATGGTAGATAGCCAGCAGGGAGGCAACTGATTCGGCCGCCCCGGCGGCTCCGAGCATATGTCCGGTCATGGATTTTGTGGAATTCAGGTTGATCTTATAAGCGTGATCACCAAAAACTTTTTTTATGGAATTGGTTTCTGCAATATCCCCAAGAGGTGTTGATGTACCATGCATATTGATATGGTCAATATCTTCCGGGGTAATATCCGACATTTTGAGAGCATTTCCCATAGCAAGGATTACACCATTTCCATCAGGATCGGGTGCGGTTATATGATGTGCATCTGCTGAAAAACCGTAGCCTGCAACTTCACCATAAATACGGGCGTTCCTGTCCAGTGCAGAATCAAGTGATTCCAGAAACATCATGGAAGCACCTTCACCCAAAACAAAACCGTCCCGCGACTTATCGAATGGCCGTGAGGCTGTTTCAGGGGATTCATTTCGTTTGGAAAGAGCTTTCATAGAACCAAAACCGGCAATTCCAATCTGCCAGACAGGTGCTTCCGTACCTCCGCAAATTGCCATATCAGCCTGGCCGTAACGAATCTGATCGAAAGCAAGCCCGATATTATGAGAACCTGTTGCACAAGCGGATACAGCACAGAAGTTTGCACCTTTGAAACCATATTTAATAGAAATCTGGCCGGCAGGCATATCAGGAATCAACATGGGAATAAAAAAAGGAGAAACTCCTTTCGGCCCATGTTCATGATAAGAAACAGACTGATCGTAGAAAGTTTTCATCCCCCCGATTCCGGTACCTACAAGAACAGCTATACGATCTTTATTCACCGCATCGAGATCGATTTTACTATCCTGTATGGTTTCTTCGGCAGTGATTAACCCATACTGGGTTACAGGATCAAGTCTCCGGGCTTCTTTACGATCGAAATAATCATTCGAATCGTAATCCTCAACCTGACCTGCAAACTTGGTCGGGAATTCAGTGGTGTCGAAATGTTCAATAGGCCGAACTCCACTTTTTCCCGAAATCAAACCGTTCCAAAAATCAGGAGCGGTTTTTCCGATAGGGGTAAGAGCACCGATACCGGTGATTACTACTCTGCGTTCAGTCATGTTATAGCTGGTTAGCTTATTATTTCTCTATGATTTTTCCTGGATGTATTTAACTGCATCACCAACAGTTGCAATGTTTTCCGCATCTTCATCGGGAATGCTTAAGTCGAACTCTTTTTCGAATTCCATAATAAGTTCAACGGTATCGAGAGAATCAGCACCAAGGTCGTTTGTGAAATTTGCATCACCTACAACTTCTGATTCATCCACACCTAATTTATCTACAATGATAGATTTTACTTTTGCTTCAACATCTTGTGACATATCAGTCCTACGATTTGATTTATGGGTTTAAAAGTTACCTTAAATTTTTAAGACATGAGAAAATACAACTTCTCATTGTAAAATAACACGTTGTTATTTTAAGCTCCTATCTTATTGAAAATTAGTTACATTGCCATTCCGCCATCAACCCTTATAACTTCTCCTGTAATATAAGAGCTCAGGTTTGAGGCTAAGAACGCGACCACGTTTGAAATTTCTTCGGGATTGCCCGCCCGGCCAAGCGGTGTTTCTTGTTTTATTCCTTCCAGAACTTTTTCGCTTAAGGTTTCGGTCATTTCCGTAAGGATATATCCGGGGGCCACAACATTTGCACGGATATTACGGCTTGCAAGTTCTTTCGCAAATGATTTTGTAAACCCTACAATCCCTGCTTTTGAAGCGGCGTAATTGCTTTGTCCTGCATTCCCCGACAGGCCTACAACTGAACTGATATTAATGATGGATCCTCCGCGGGCTTTCATCATGGGTCTGGCTGCTGCTTTGGAATAATTAAAAATACTTTTCAGGTTCGTATTAATAACATCATCCCACTGTTCTTCACTCATTCGCAGAATCAGGTTGTCTTTCGTAATTCCTGCATTGTTCACAAGCACATCCAGGGAACCCCATTCATCCACAATTTTTGTGATAACTTCACCGGCTTTTTCAAAATCGGTTGCATCTGCCTGGAAAGCCATCCCACCGGATCCATTTTTGGTAATCTCTTTCACAACTGCATCCGCCGCATCTGCTGAACGGGAGTAGGTAATGGCTACATTTGCACCCATCCCGGCAAGAGTAAGGGCAATTGATTTTCCAATTCCCCTGCTGCCGCCTGTTACCAGGCAATTTTTTCCTTTTAAGTCCATATCTGCCCTATTCGTAACCTTTTATTGATCTGTTTTTAACTGTGCGTTTTACAAGGCCCTGTAATACTTTGCCAGGCCCAACTTCAATGAATTCCGATGCTCCATCCTGCTCCATATTCAGAAGGGTTTGTGTCCACCGCACCGGATTCATAAGCTGATCCAGAACATTGCTTTTTATTTTCCCGGCATCTGTTTCTGCCACGGCAGTATAATTACTATAAACGGGACAGGATGGTGCTGAAAATTGAACTTCATCCAGTTTTTCTTTAAAGGCATCATAAGCGGGCTGCATCAGCGGGGAATGAAAGGCTCCGCTTACCGGCAGCATTTTTGCCAGCCTGCACCCTTTTTCTTTTGCAATATCCACAGCTTTTTTAACGGCGTCCACATCACCCGAAATTACAAGCTGGCCCGGACAGTTGTAGTTTGCCGGCACCACCGGTTTCCGGATGGCCTGTGTGGCTTCTTCACAGATGGCATCTACCGTTTCATCTTCCATGCCAATAATGGCCGCCATTGTTCCGGGATGGATTTCCCCGGCCTCCTGCATCAGCTTCCCCCTTAAAGATACCAGGGAAAGGGCTGTTTCAAAATCAAGCACACCTGCTGCAACCAAAGCTGAAAACTCCCCAAGGCTGTGCCCGGCAACCATTGCGGGTTTTTCATTTAATGATTCGAAAAGAGCCGTTGAATGGAGGAAGATAGCAGGCTGGGTATATTGGGTTTGAACCAGTTTTTCCGCCGGGCCTTCAAACATAATTTCACTTAAAGAGTAGCCCAGCAAATCGTCAGCCTGTTTAACGCGGTTCCTGAACAGATCATTGGAATTGAAATGATCTTGTGCCATGCCGGTTTTTTGGGATCCCTGTCCCGGGAATAAAATTGCTTTCATTATATCGCCCATTTTAGATAAACAGATCCCCAGGTAAGCCCGCCCCCGAAAGCAGACAGGATCAGATTGTCCCCTTTTTTCAGCTGATCTTTCCAGTCGTACAGGCAAAGAGGAATTGTAGCTGATGTTGTATTTCCATATTTGGAAATATTGATCATCACTTTATCCCTGTCGATCCCCATTCTGCGGGCAGTGGCATCAATAATTCTCATGTTAGCCTGATGCGGCACAAGCCAGGCCACATCTTCAGCTTTCAGGTTATTTCTCTCCATAATTTCCAGAGAGACATCTGCCATACCTTCTGTTGCTTTTTTGAAAACAGCCCGGCCATCCTGGCGGATGAAATGAAGTTTATTTTTCACGGTTTCTTCTGTCGCAGGATTGATGCTGCCTCCTGCAGGCTGGCAGAGCATTCCATCATCATCTCCTTCGGTGTGATGTACAAAATCAATTATTCCGGTGTCTTCTTCGGTTGCTTCCAATACCACAGCTCCGCCTGCATCGCCGAATAAAATGCAGGTTGTCCGGTCGGTATAATCTATGATGGAACTCATTTTATCTGCTCCGATAACCAGAATTTTTTTACACCGTCCTGATTCAATCATACTGCCGCCGGTGGACAGGGCAAACACAAAACTGCTGCAGGCTGCCGATAAATCAAACGCATATGCATTTTTGGCACCTATTCTTTTCTGCACCAGTGCTGCTGTTGCCGGAAAAAGATAGTCGGGAGTCGCGGTTGCAACAATAATTGTATCGATTTCGGCAGCATCCACCCCGGCATGTTCCAGTGCCTCAAGAGCGGCATTCTGAGCCAGAAAAGAGGAGCCTTTATCGGGATCTTTTAAAATCCTTCGCTCCTGTATGCCGGTACGCGTTCGGATCCATTCATCATTGGTATCCACGTATTTCTCAAGTTCTTCATTAGTCAGCACATATTCCGGCAAATAATGGCCCACACCAGATATTTTAGCTCTTTTTAAAGTCATTCAAACGCTATTTATGATTTAAGAGAAGCAACAATTTTTTCATTCACCTTATGTTTGATACACTGGGAGGCATTTAAAATCATATTTTTAATTGCCCGGGGAGAGCTTCCTCCGTGTCCCACCATGCTGATGCCATCCACACCAAGAAAAGGGATACCACCTACATGTTCATAGTTAAAGGTGTGTAATGTTTTGGTAAGCAGTTCGTAAATAGTTTTTTGCAATTCAGGACTGATATTATCGTCCTTCATGGTTTTGGCCAGCAGCTGTTTCAGGGCATCCGGTACCGACTCACCAAATTTTAAAATGAGATTTCCGGTAAATCCATCTGTTAAAAAGATATCCGATTTAGCGAAGAGAACATCTTTCCCTTCAATATTACCCGCAAAATTGGGCAGCGAACCGGCTAGTAATTTATAGATCTCTTTATGCTCATCAGTACCTTTCTCGGGCTCTTCCCCCACATTTAAAAAACCAACAGTAGGATTTTCAACCTCTAAAATTTCTTCAGCAAAGATGGTTCCCATTTTTGCGAACTGAACATACATTTCAGGTTTAAGCTCCAGGTTCGCCCCGGCATCCATCAATAACCGAACACCTTTTATGGTAGGAAATACTGCAGCTATAGTGGGTCTTATTACACCTTTAAGCTTTCCTAAAATAAATGTGGAAGCCGCCAGAAGAGCACCTGTATTACCCGCACTTACAAAGGCAGAACAAATTCCTTTCTTATGAGCCCCGATACCCACGGGAATAGAAGAGTTGGGTTTTGATTTTACCGCTGTGGCCGGAGATTCATCCATCCCGATGATTTCGGGTGCATGTAATATGCGAATCCGACTGGCATCATAACCGGAAGCATTATCCAGTTCTTTATGAATAATATTTTCAGGCCCAACCAGAAGTATTTCAACTGCTGAATCTTCTTTCGTTGCCTCGATAGCTCCAAGAACCGGATTTTCCGGATAAAAGTCCCCACCTGCCGCATCAACCGCAATCACCATTAGTAAGAGGTTATATTATTTGGATACGTTAATCACTTGTCTGCCGCGGTAGTGTCCGCACTCCATGCAAACATGGTGATAGCGATGCATTGCGCCGCAATTCGGGCATTCTGCAAGTGCTGCGTCAGACAAACGATGATGAGAACGTCTTTTGTCGCGCCGAGATTTAGACGTTTTACGTTTTGGATGTGCCATTTAAATATATTTTATAATAATTATTCCTTCAGTTTTTTCAGTTCTGCCCATCTGGGATCTATTTTTTCCTCATCCGGAGCAGGACCGTAATGCTGAGTTTCAAACTCTTTGGGATTTCCTTCGGAGTCTAAAAAATCAGGATGTAATTTTCTTACCGGCAATGCAAGCATAATGGTATCTCTTACATCTTTTTCAATATCTATTGCCAATTCATCAGATGGTATCTGGCGCACGGCCCCTTTTTCAGTTTCACTTTGTTCAACCTCGTCAGGCTCATATAAAACCTGGTAAGCACCTTTTACTTCCTGGTTAAACGGCTTGAGAGATCGGTCGCATCTTAAAGTGACCAAAGCATCTACACTAAATTCAGTCTGAATGAAATGATCAGTCTTATAAAAGTCGATCTGAACTCCAGCTTCCAGTAAATTAATTTCTTCGTCCAGTTCAAGTTCACCGTCAACAATCTGCACATTCCGGGTGCTTTTGCCGTCGGGAATTTCCTGTAAATTAAATTTCAATTTTGATGGTTTCACAATAGCTCCCAAAGGTAGAAAGATATCTTTTGTAAAGCAATTCAATTAAACAGTCCGTACAGCCTTTGTTCAATGAGTTCAATCACTTTACCAAGATCTTCCTGGTTATTTACAAAATCAAGGTTATCCGTATCAATGATGAGTTTTTCGTGCTCATAACGGCTTATCCAGTCTTCATACAGGCTATTTAAACGTTCCAGGTATTCAATCCGTATGGTATTTTCATAGTCCCTGCCGCGCTGTTGAATTTGCCTGACAAGGGTGGGTACTTCCGCACGCAGGTAAATCAGCAGATCCGGCGGACGCAGATAACCTGCCATCTCATGAAAAAGGGAGCAGTAATTTTTGTAGTCTCTGTTGCTCATCAACCCCATTTGATGCAGGTTCTTTGCAAAGATCTCAACATCCTCATAAATAGTACGATCCTGTACAAGGCTCTTGCCGGTTTTCAGCATCTCTTTTTGATGTTGAAACCTGCTGGAAAGGAAATAAATCTGAAGGTTAAAACTCCACCGCCGCATATCATCATAAAAGTCGGACAGGTAGGGGTTATCATCTACAGATTCATAAAAAGCTTCCCATCCGAAGTTTTTCCCCAACAGCGCAGTCAGCGAAGATTTACCGGCACCAATATTTCCGGCAACAGCTACGTATTTATGATTTTCACGTTTTGTCATATCAGCCTTCTTTACCCAGCAGCCGGTACATGGCCTTTTTATAGTTTTCAACGCCGGGCTGGTTGAACGGATTTATATCAAGCATATAAACATAAACAGCTGTCATCAGCTCATAAAAATATATCAGCTCTCCGATCTGCTGAGCATTTAACTTCTCAATAATTATTTTTGTTACAGGTACTCCTCCTTCCACATGGGCCTGCACAGTTCCTTCCTGGGCACTCCGGTTGATTTCATGAAAAGATTTTCCTTCCAGATATGACAGCTGATCAGTATCGGAATCCGATTCGGAAATTTTGAGTTTTGAGACCGGATGCTCAACAACAAAAAGGGTCTCAATCAGGTTTCGCTGTCCCTGCTGAATCATCTGCCCGATACTGTGCAAATCAGTGGAATAACCCGCTGTTGCCGGAAAAAGACCTTTCCCCTCTTTCCCCTCGCTCTCGCCTAACAGCTGCTGAGTCCAAGCGGCAATTCCTTTCATTTCGGGTTCAAAAGAACCAATTACATCCAGGGCATAACCTTTTTTATGCAGGGCATAACGAACAGACGCATATTCAAGGAGCTCTTCAGGGTTTGCCTCTTTTTCCTCCAGTTCGGATACGGCACCATAATACAATGTCTGGATATCAATACCGGCCACCGCAACCGGCAGCAGCCCCACAGGGGTAAGTACGGAAAACCTGCCTCCGATATCATCCGGAATGATGTACTTTTTATATCCTTCTTCAGCAATAATTTTATTCAGTATTCCACCTTCAGCCCCGGTAGTTGCAATAATTCGTTCAGCGGCGTCATCTCCATAGGTTTGATGCATCCAGTGGCGCAGCGTACGAAAAGCTAAAGCAGTTTCAAGGGTTGATCCCGATTTAGAAATTACATTCAGGTAAACATTTTTAGGTTCACCTGTTTCTTTGGGAGTTCGTATATATTCCAGCAGCTGCTGAAGGTAATTCCCTCCCATATGATGGCCGGCATACAGAATTTCAGGCCCGTTGTTTTTAAACACCGGCTGCAGTGCTTCAATAATGGCTCTTGCACCGGTATATGACCCCCCGATTCCGCAAATAATGAACACATCCGCATCTTCGCGGATCTGACGGGCGTGCTGTTCAATCTGGTCCAGTTCCGCATCATTTGGTTGTTGCAAAATTCTTCTCCACCCCAGCCAGTGGTTACCCTCTCCGGAACCATTCACCACATGCTGAAAAGCAGTTTCAGACTTTTCGTAGGCCGTTCGAAATTCTTCATCAGAAATGAATGATTTGGAACCGCCGATATCAATTTTAATCATTTTTTAGCGTAATAGTTTTGCGAGCTCTACAAGATCGAAATTTATGTCTTTTTTCTTGCCGAAAGTCATTTTAAGCGGGGTAAGTTTAATTTTACCATTTACAATACCTACCATTACTTCACTATGTCCGTCATTCAAAGCCATAACAGCGGCGGTACCCAGCCTGCTGGCTAGTACCCGGTCTCTCGCTGTGGGGTTACCGCCTCTCTGAACATGCCCCAGTATGCAGACCCGGATTTCATATTTGCTGAAATCTTCTTTCAATTCGTCTGAAAGTTTTAATGCCCCGCCTGTTTCATCTCCTTCGGCAACCACTACCAGGCTGCTTCTCCGTTGTTCTTTCAGAACACTGTTTAAAGAAGATTTAACTTCATTGATATCCGTCAGAGACTCCGGCAGAAGTATCAATTCTGCACCGGACGCAATACCAGTTTCAAGGGCAATAAAGCCGGCATCTCTTCCCATCACTTCGACCAGAAACATACGGTTGTGAGCATCGGCTGTATCACGAATTTTATCGAGGGCCTCCATCGCTGTATTCAGAGCGGTGTCGTATCCAATGGTTTCATCCGAACCCACCAGGTCATTATCAATTGTCGCAGGAATTCCAATAATATTTACTCCATGCTCTTTACCCAGAAGAGAAGCTCCCTGAAACGTGCCGTCACCACCAATGGTTATTAAAGCATCTATTCCAAGTTTTTTCATGGAATCAGCTGCTATTTTTCGTCCTTTTTTGGTTTTAAATTCTTCACAGCGTGCCGATTTCAAAACTGTACCTCCCCGCTGAATAAGATTGGATACATCTCCGGAAGTAACTTTTTTGCAATCCCCTTCCATGAGCCCTTTGTACCCGTGCCGGATGGCTAAAATTTCAAAATCCAGCGATTTTGCCGTGCGCACAACAGCTCGTAATGCTGCATTCATACCCGGAGAATCGCCCCCACTGGTTAGTACACCTATTGTTTTCAATTGTTTTGTGATGTTTTAGCTTGGTATTTTAAGTAAGTTGATAAACTAAACAGCCCATGCACATTGCGCAAATATTTAATGAGCTTTATTCTTATTTTTTATAAAATTTTCACTTCAACCTGAAAAACCGATGGCCCGCGAGGCATTATTAAATAAAACAGAAGTTCCCACCGGTAACCTCTCTCTTAAAAAAATCACCAACCCTGTCCAGGGGCACCTTGATACATTCAGGGATTTTTTCCGGAATGAAATCAGCAGTAACGTTTTTTTGCTCGACCAGATCATACGCTATCTGCTCCGGCAAAAGGGAAAGGAAATACGCCCCACCCTTGTATTCATGACTGCAAGGCTTTTTGGTGATATTGATAAAAGAAGTTTTGTTGCCGCAACCATGATTGAGCTTCTCCACACAGCAACACTGATTCATGATGATGTTGTGGATGAAGCGGACAAGCGCAGAGGTTTTCTCAGCATTAATAAGCTCTGGAAAAATAAAGCCGGGGTGCTTTTGGGTGATTTCCTGCTCTCCAAAGGATTGCTGATTTCCCTTGATTATAAAGAGTACCAGCTGCTTCATGTATTGTCTGATGCTGTGAAAGATATGAGTGAAGGAGAGCTAAGGCAGTTAAAAACATCCCGGCTTTTTAATATGACGGAAGAACGTTATTTCCAGATTATAACAGAAAAAACAGCCAGCCTGATTGCCGCCTGCTGCCAGTGCGGAGCTATTGCAGCCGGAGGAAGCGAAGAGGTTGTTAATAAAATGAGAGAGATTGGCTTGAAAATCGGGATCGCCTTCCAGATAAAAGACGACTTATTTGACTATGGCCTGAGGGATGTGGGTAAACCCACACGAAATGATATTAAAGAAAGAAAAGTGACTCTGCCGCTCATAAAAGCCCTGGAAAATGCATCCCGGAGCGAACAGGCTGCCATCAGAAGGCTGATGAAGAAACGCAAAAAAAACAGCCGGGATATTGAAAAAATTGTTGCTTTCGTACATCAGTATAAAGGATTGATACTGGCGGAAGAGTCGATGAACAGGTATGCTGAAGAAGCCCTTGAAGAGCTCCGCAGGCTTCCGGTAAAACAAGGTGGTGAAGATTTTGAGGCCCTGGTGCAATTTATCATAAAAAGAAAAAAATAATTCCTGCCCATGCAGCATGTTTTTGTATCGGATGTTCATCTGGGTGCATTTTCAAAAAAAACGGAAAAGCAGATTGAACAGGACCTGATTTCCCTGATTGATTATTGTGAAAAAAATCATGCGCAGCTTCATATCCTGGGTGATTTGTTTGATTACTGGATGGAATATCCCGGCTATGCACCGGAGCTGGGGGAAGAACTCCTGGAAAGATTTGAAGCTTATAACAGAAATAATGGTGGTGCCACATTTATCACCGGTAATCATGATAACTGGACCTTCGGTTATTTTGAAGAAAAAGGGTTTAATGTGAGCCATGATTTTGCAGATACAACGATCGGGTCACAACGGGTTTTTATGCATCACGGGGATGGTTTCCGGGAGGGCATGTTTAACCTGCACCGCCCCTTCTTTCACAGACTGCTGCGAAATAAAAAATTCATAAAATTGTACCAGAGTATCCTTCCCGCTGATGCCGGAATTCACCTGATGAAAACATTTTCCTCGCTGGTCAGAAATGAAGACTACCTGAACCCTCGCCGTCTGGACAGCTGGGCGGAATCTTTTTTGGAAAATTATCCTTACGATATTGTATTGTGCGGACATGATCATATTCCGCGGCTGGAAACTTTCTCTTTCGGAACGTATATAAATCTTGGTACCTTTTTCAATCACCGCTCGGTCGCTGTCTATACCAATGGTGAATTTGATCTCGTTACATGGGATGGTGATGCAAAACAATTTAAACCAGTACATACTATACTACACACCCGGGAAAATAAACTTATATGAGCGACGATATACATAACGTTGATATGGATCGCTACTTTAACGATCCCGAATACCGAAAAGAAATCCTGAAAAAGAAAAGAGAACGGGAATCCGTGCCACCGCAACCGAAAAAAAGCAAAAGGTTGTTTAAAAGAAAAACCTGGCTGTACGGACTCGGAACACTCCTGTTTTTGATGCTGGTATTTGCAGGATATGTATTCTTTCTTTTCCAGGGCCTGCCTTCACTTCAGGAACTTGAAAACCCGCGGACAGCCGTTGCCTCGGAAGTTCTGAGCAGGGATGGCGCAGTTCTGGACCGTTATTATGTTGAAAACAGAACCTATGTGTCAATCGACAGAATCTCACCCAATATAGTAAATGCACTGGTTGCTACAGAAGATCATCGTTTTTTTGATCATTGGGGCATCGACAGTAAGCGTCTTGCAAGCCTTCCCTACTATTGGATTCAAAGCCGTTTCCAGGGAGGTTCTACAATCAGCCAGCAGCTCGCCAGAAATCTTTATATTAGTATTGGTTTTGACGTATCAGTTAACAGAAAACTAAGGGAAATGATTACCGCTGTTCAGATTGAACAGAATTATACCAAGCGGGAAATCATTGAGATGTACCTGAACACCGTACAGTTCAGTAACAGCGCGTATGGAATTGAATCGGCAACCCGAACCCATTTCAACAAATCAGCCAATGATGTTTCCATAACAGAAGCCGCCACACTTGTGGGAATGCTCCGGGCGGTTACCGCTTACAATCCACGGCTTTACCCCGAACGGGCACTGCTTCGCAGGAATGTAGTGTTGCAGCTTATGCAGCAGCATGGTTTTATATCTGCCGAGACATTTCAAAACCTGCGGCTTGAAGAAATTGTACTCGATTACCAGCCGCCGTCAAGAACCGGCCGGGAAAGCCGCTACTTCGGAGAATATGTACGCCAGAGAGTACAGGAATGGACCGCAGAGAATGGGTATGATCTGTATTCCGACGGCCTGACCATTCACACCACGATCGACTCACGCCTGCAGCGACATGCCGAAAGAGCTGTTGCTGAAAAAATCGATTCACTGCAGTCTATTTTTGAACGGGAATGGACCTCTCCCGGCGGGGATTATATGGATAAGCTATGGGAGCAGCATCCTAACTTCCTCAGGGAGTTCATTCGCGAAACCAACCGGTATAAAAACGGGTTTGCCAGGTTTAACACAGACCAGGAATCCGTTGTTTTTGATTCTCTTTTTGCTGATGAAGCTTATGTGGATTCTGTAAAAAGAGTTAAAACCCGGCTTCAGACCGGCTTTGTGGCTATTGATCCTGCAAACGGAAGTGTACTGGCCTGGGTGGGCGGTGCCAATTACGGATCGCGCCAGTACGACCACGTTCATCAGTCAAAACGGCAGGCGGGTTCCACATTCAAACCGTTTGTGTATGCAGTAGCCATAGATAATGGATATATGCCCTACCATACTTTTTCAAAATATCCCACCAGTTTTATTGAGAGCGATGGCCGGCGCTGGAATCCCAAAGACCCGACCGTTCCTTCCGGGCCGGAGATGGTTCCGCTCCGGCAGGGACTCGCGAGAAGTTTAAATAATGTAACTGTTCGCCTCCTGCCTGAAATTGCGGGGAATCCCGGAACTAACCGGGTTCAGGACCTGGTTCCCGCCGCACAAAAAATAAAGGAGATGGCTTCTAATTTAGGTATAGATATGAGCCTTACCCCGGCCTACCCCTCCATTGCCCTTGGAACCGCCGAAGTCAGCTTGTTGGAACTGGTAAGTGCCTATACAACCTTTGCAAATGAAGGAGTTCATATCGAACCGATTGCCATTACGCGGATTGAAGATAAAGAAGGAAATATCCTTGTGGAATACCGTCCCGAATACCGCCAGGAATCCATCAGCCCGGAAACAGCTTACATTATGCTTGATATGATGCGGGGCGTCATCAGTGGCGGCGACTGGGGGTTTGGAACCGGTGTTCGTCTGCGAAACACATATAACGTCCAGCAGGATGTAGCAGGTAAAACCGGAACCACACAAAACAGTGCCGACAACTGGTTTGTCGCCATGATGCCTCATATAGTAATGGGCTCATGGGTGGGCGGTGAAGACCGCAAAATTCGTTTCCCTACCGACAACCCGAACAGTATCGGACAGGGTGCACGTTCAGCGCTGCCGATTGTCGGAACATTCATTAATAATGTAACCTCCGATCCGGAGGCTCCCTGGAGTAAGAATGCGTTTACCCCACCTCCTGGCTTTATAATGCCCGAGGCTCCCGAAACAAGCAATGAATCGGACAGAAGAGGCCGAATCGGCTGGTGATTAATGTGTTTGTTCACCGCGGAGTCGCAGTGCCGCAGGGGTATTATTTTACTACAGGCCGGAACACGATAGCGTGGCTAAAGTGATTTCCGGGGAGAAAGCAGGAGCCCCTACCTTCTCCACAACTTTGCGGCTCTGCGGTTTACTTTTTACCGCGGGGGCGCGGTGACGCTGAGGTATAGTTTTTATTTTCACAGCCTGTGAATCATCTTATCCTTCCCTGTTTATTAAAATCTTCTTTCACACACACTCTGCGCCGCTGCGGCTCCGCGGTTTCCCCTATACATTCTCATAATACGCCCGGTAATACAGAATGATTCCGTATTACAATTTTTTGTAAAAAACAGTTCTATTTTGGATGAAAGAACTCCTATATTCCTGCCGCTAAATACATTGACTTTCCGTTGTACCAGCGGTAATTTACAGCAAAATAATTTTGATGAAATTTCATGCTTGAATCATATTTTCCCATTCTGGTGCTGCTTGGCGTTGCCTTTGTGCTCGCTATTCTTTTAATGTCACTGTCGAGGCTGCTCGGTCCGTTTCGCCCGAATACCAATAAGCTGAATCCGTATGAAAGCGGTATGGATCCGGTTGGTGAAGCACGAGAACGTTACTCTATTGCGTTCTACCTTGTAGCCATGGAATTTATCGTTTTCGACCTTGAGGTGGTATTCATCTACCCCTGGGCGGTGCGGTTTACAGAACTTGGGAACGGGCCTTTTTTCTCAATGATTATATTCATTGTTGTACTGTTTATCGGCCTCTTTTATACCCTTAAAAAGGGAACACTCGACTGGGATATGAAAAAATTAAAACAAGAAGCTTTAACGTTGTAATTATGGGTTTAGAAAGTGCTCTTGGTGAAGGTTATTTAACCACCAAAATAGATACTCTTGTAAACTGGGGCCGCGCCAATGCCGCCTGGCCAATGCCGATGGGTTTAGCCTGTTGCGCCATCGAAATGATGGCGTTTGCCGGGCCACGCTATGATGCTTCCCGGTTCGGATCAGAGGTAATGCGTTTTTCACCCCGGCAAAGTGATGTCATGATCGTTGCCGGATGGGCAACCTACAAAATGTCTCACGCCATCCGGCGAATCTGGGACCAGATGCCAGACCCCAAATGGTGTATCGCCATGGGGGCCTGTGCTTCCACCGGCGGGATGCACCGCTGCTATGGAGTCGTTCAGGGAGTGGATAATTTTCTTCCCGTGGATGCTTACATCTCAGGCTGCCCTCCCCGGCCGGACGCAGTGCTGCATGCACTAATGAAAATTCAGGATAAAATTAAAACCGAACACTCTGTAATGCTGGATACCTGATATGAGTTTAGAACTGAATGAGACGTTACAAAAAACGGTAGATCAGCTCACAGAAAAATTTTCAGACAAGATTGTTGACGTATTCCAGTCAACCGGTGATACATTTGTGCGGGTTGAACCCGGTGCGGTCACAGAAATCTCCGGTTTCCTGAAAAACGAATTGAATTATATTTATCTCAGTGATCTTTTTGGTGCCGACCGTTATACTTCTGAAGAAAGATTCGAGGTTATATATAACCTCGTTTCATTTAAAACAGGTGCAAGAATTTTTTTAAAAGCCTGGCTTGAAGAAGAGAACCCGGAAGTTGATTCAGTGACTGGAATCTGGCCGTCGGCCAATTGGCTGGAACGTGAAGTGTATGATATGTATGGCATCTACTTCAGAAACCATCCTGACCTGCGGCGGATCTACCTGCCGGAAGATTTCCAGTACTACCCGCTCCGGAAAGAATTCCCGCTTCTTGGAATTCCGGGCTCCATTGAACTACCCAATACAACACCCGATACAGAATAACTGGTGCATTTATGAAACTTACCGATATTCAATCGAAGGTACATTCTACATTTTTTAAAGAGCACCAACAAAAGCTCTATCAAAGTCTTGAAGACAAACACACTACGATAGAAGAGCTTGATGATGGGGATCCGCTGACATCAAAAATGGTGTTAAATATGGGTCCGCAGCACCCGGCTACTCATGGTGTGCTTCGGCTTGTTCTTCAGCTGAATGGCGAAACCATTGAAAAAACCAAGCTTGATATCGGGTACCTTCACCGCGGCGTGGAAAAAATTGCGGAGAATAAAACCTACCAGGAATTTATGCCATACACCGACCGTATGGATTATCTCTCTCCGTACAGTAACAATGTGGCTTTATGTTCTGCCGTGGAAAAAATTGCAGAAGTTGAAGTACCCGAGCGCGCACATTATATCCGGATGATCGGCAGTGAACTGGCACGTATCTCTTCTCACCTCCTATGGCTGGGAACGATGGTGATGGATGCCGGGGCGATATCCTTTTTTATCTGGACCTTCCGCGAGCGCGAAAAAATTTATGATATTATGGATCATATAGCCGGGCACCGCTTTACTGTATCCCACGCAAGGGTCGGCGGTGTTGCCAATGATCTTTCCGGCGACGCAATGGGAGCCATCAGGGAGTTCATGGATTCGTTTCCACAGGAACTGAAAGATTATCATAAACTGCTGGACCGTAACCGTATCTTTTTCGACAGAAATGAAGCCGT
The DNA here is from genome assembly GCA_040882525.1 of Balneolaceae bacterium. Lineage (GTDB taxonomy): Bacteria > Bacteroidota > Rhodothermia > Balneolales > Balneolaceae > Rhodohalobacter. The sequence goes on from JBBEBD010000076.1 coordinate 42,780, forward strand.
TGGTGTTCTTCAGACAGATGAGGCTATCGGAAGCGGAGCCACAGGGCCTGTATTAAGAGCTTCAGGTTATGCCTTTGATATACGAAAATTCTCTCCTTATGCCCGGTACAATGAGGTAGAATTTCAGGTTCCGACCCGGATTGAAGGTGATAATCTTGCACGTTACTATGTGCGGATGGAAGAAATGGCCGAAAGTGTACGGATCATTAAACAGTGTATTGAAAAAATTCCGAAAGGCCCTATCCGTGCAGACGACGCCAAAAAATCCTACCCTTCCAAAGATGAAGTATATTACTCCATGGAAGGTATGATACACGATTTTATGATGACCGATACCGGCATTTGTCCCCCGGACGGACGGGAAGTCTATCATGCCGTGGAATCACCTAAAGGCGAACTCGGATATTTCATTCAAAGTGACGGTACAGGGCATCCCTGGAGATTAAAGGTAAACTCCCCCTCTTTTTGCAATCTTCAGGTGCTGGAAAATATTCTCGACGGAGAAATGGTTGCCGATACGGTTGTAATTATTGGTGGAATAGATCCTGTAATGGGAGAAGCGGATAAATAAATATTATGGCTTACAAATTCATAAAAGAAGACCTCGACGAAATTGAAAAGATTAAAGCGAAGTACCCCGAAGTATTGCCGGCTACTCTCCCGGTGCTGTGGGTTGCCCAGAACCGCTTTGGTCATGTAAATGAAGAAGTACAAAGGCTGGTTGCGGATACACTTGATCTGCCGGAAGCACATGTGCATGGTGTGGCTTCTTTCTATACACAGTATTACAAGGAGGAAAAGGGAAAATTCGTACTTGATGTATGTACATGCCTGAGCTGCCAACTCTGCGGCGGATATGATATACTCCATCACCTTGAAGATAAACTGGGGATAAAAGCCGGAGATACAACCGAAGACGGAATGTTTTCCATCCAGGAAGTGGAGTGTTTGGGGGCGTGCGGCTATGCTCCCATGATGCAGATTACAAATGATGTGTATGTAAATAATCTTACCAAAGAGAAAGTGGAAGAAGTTGTGGATTCACTCAAAAAAGGCAAGATACCTGAGTATGAAAAAAATGAAATGCCCCTTCGGAAAATAAAGGAGAAGTAATTTATGGCTATTGACTGGAAAAACTACGAACCGGTTCTGATTCCTAACATTGCAGACCTTCATCAAATCGATGTTTATCAAAAAAACGGCGGTTATGAAGCTCTGAAATCTATTCTGACGGATAAGAATAAATGGGCTGATCAGAAGAGCGTTGTGAATGAAGTGAAAGCAGCCAACATCCGCGGACGCGGCGGTGCCGGGTTTAATGCAGGACTGAAATGGTCGTTTATGCCACCCGCCGACGGAGGCCCGCGCTACCTGGCCTGCAACGGGGATGAATCCGAACCCGGTACTTTTAAAGACCGTAAGATTTTCGAATACAACCCTCATGTTTTTATTGAAGGAGCATTGATCGCCGCCTATGCAATGGAAATTACCACCATTTATGTTTACATCCGCGGAGAGTATAAAGCGTATATCCAGATGATGGAAAAAGCCATTCAGGATGCGTATGACAAAGGCATGATCGGAAAAAATATTTTTGGATCAGATTACAGTGTCGATTTTTATGTGCATTCCGGAGCCGGTGCTTATATCTGCGGCGAGGAGACTTCCATGCTGGAATCACTGGAAGGAAAACGCGGTTACCCCCGTGTAAAGCCCCCGTTTCCTGCACAAAAGGGACTTTGGGGCCGCCCTACTACTATTAATAATGTGGAAACACTGGCACATGTACCCGCTGTGATCCGCAATGGCGCCGACTGGTTTAAAGGAATCGGGGCAGAAAATCACCCGGGCCCGCTTCTCTACGGAATTTCAGGCCATGTAAACCGGCCCGGTGTGTATGAACTTCCGTCAGGTATTCCTGTTTTGGAATTAATTCATGATGTGGCCGGTGGTATGAAAAACGGCAAGAAGTTAAAAGCCGTGATACCAGGTGGTTCATCCACTCCTATTCTGCGGGCCGACCAGCTGGATGGAATTACCATGGACAGTGAATCTTTGAGAAGCGTTGGAACCATGCTGGGAACTGCCGGAATGGTTGTGATGGATGAAGACACCGATATGGTGGACATGCTCTGGCGGATTGCCCATTTTTATCATCATGAATCGTGCGGGCAATGTACTCCCTGCCGTGAGGGAACCGGATGGCTGGAAAAAATTCTGCTGCGGGTCAGAGACGGACAGGGTGAAATCAAAGATCTTGATCTCCTGCTTGATGTAACCACCCAGATGGAAGGACGAACCATTTGTGCCCTGGCTGATGCCGCTGCATGGCCGGTACGTCATACCATCAACAGGTTCCGTGATGAGTTCGAAGCACGATGCAAAAAATCAGTTCACGCTGTAGCGTGATGCGATTTATGATTTGTGATTGATGATTGATGATTGATGATTTTTTCTCAATGAACAAGAATGATTTAATTAAACGGACCAAAGATTTTGCACACAGATGTGTAAAATTAGCAGTTAGTTTACCAAAAACACCTTTAGGAAATCATATAAAAGGTCAACTTATAAAATGCAGTACATCCGTAGCAGCAAACTATCGGGCAGCATGCCATGCGCAGAGTATTGCATCCTTCATAGCCAAACTTAGTATTGTAATTGAAGAAGCCGATGAAACAGAATTCTGGCTTGAATTTATTATTGATGAAAAACTAAAACCGAAGAAACTTGTTGAACCCTTGAGAAAGGAAGCACATGAACTTGCATCCATCTTTATTGTCTCAAGGAAAACCGCACAAAAAAAGCTGTGATTGTTGATTTATAAAACGGTAAATCAACAATCATCAATCAACATTCAAAAATCAAAACGATGCCTGAAGTATTTATTGATGGAAAACGGTACGAATATGAAGGTGAACATAAACTCCTTCAGTTCATTTTAGATCTTGGGCTTGAAGTGCCTTTTTTCTGCTATCATCCTTCTTTATCTGTTCCTGCTAACTGCCGCCAGTGTATGGTGAAAGTAGGACAGCCTGTGAAAGACCGGGAAACCGGTGAATACGAGCTGGATGAAGAGGGTGAACGATCCATCCGCTGGTTTCCCAAACTTCAGACTTCCTGTAATGTAGATCTTTCCGACGGTATGGTAGTTCATACACAGGAAACAGACGAACTTGTGCAGCGGGCTCAAAAAGACAATCTGGAATTTATCCTGATTAATCACCCCCTGGATTGTCCCATTTGCGACCAGGCCGGTGAATGCCCGCTCCAGATACAAACCTATAAATATGGTCCCGAAGGCAGCCGTTTTGAAGTTAAAAAAGTGCATAAACCTAAACGTGTACAACTCGGCCCGCGTGTGGTACTGGATGCGGAACGCTGCATTAACTGCACCCGGTGTGTTCGCTTTACCGATGAAATAAGTAAAACTCATCAGCTAACCATTACTTCTCGCGGTGATAAAAACTACCCGACTACAGCACCCGGACGTACTTTTGATGATGCATATTCTTTAAATACTGTGGATATTTGTCCTGTCGGCGCTTTAACTTCTGCTGATTTCCGTTTCAGGGCACGTGTGTGGGAAATGAACCAGACACCCGGCATTGATATTACCAACGGCAAAGGCGCTAACATTGACCTCTGGACACGCGACAACAAAGTACTCCGGATTACTCCGCGTTTCAATAAAGAAGTCAATGACCACTGGATTCCTGATGCTGCACGGGAAGCCTATAAAATTTTTAATGAAAACAGGGTTTCACGTCCGCTTCAAAAACTGGATAACGAACAGGTTAATTCCTCATGGAATAATGCTATCGCTACATTCTTTGAACAGATTGAAGATGTGGATCATAAAGATATCCTGATGATCGCCAGCCCTCATGCATCCGTAGAGGAAAATTATGTATTCAGCAAGTTTGCCAACCTGCTGGGCATCAGTGAACCGGTTTACACATCCCACATCCTTGAAGGAGCCGGCGACGGTTTTTTAATTACCGATGATCAGGCTCCCAATACCAACGGTTGTAAACTTCTCGGGCTTGAAGAAACGGATGCAAAAGATCTCAACAAAAAGGTAAAGGCTGCAAAAATTGTTATTGTTTTAAATGATCACCTGGTGGATCGTGAAGTCCTGAAGAAGGAATCTCTCGATGGAAAATTTGTGGTTACGTTTGCTACCAATCACTCAGAAACCACCAAACTGGCTGACCTCGTCATCCCCATTACATCTGCGGCCGAACATGCGGCAAGCTATATTAATGTAGATGGAAGAATACAGCGTACATTTCCTGCCAAAGAAACCAAGTATACCAACCGGCGGCTCGACCTTGAAATGTCAGAGGGCCGGCTCGACAGGTACGGAACCAACTTTGATAACTGGGTAACCGAAGAGAACAGGGTGGACTGCATGCCGCTGTGGAGTTTTATTTCCCATGCATCCGAAACAGCCGGTCTTGATATCGACTATAATTCCGGCAGGGTTATAATGGAAGAGATTTCCGGTGTGAATCCTGTTTTTGAAGGGGTCAGCTACACGCGGATGGACGAATCTGCCGGTATCCAGTTAGATACAAATCAAACTACTGTAAAATCATAAATATTTAGGGATGGCTGAAGTTACCGTTACATCATACATTGTACTTGGAGTGGCACTTTTTATGCTCCTGAATTCCGCCGCGATTGCCGTTTATGCTGAACGGCGTGTTGCCGCATTTATTCAAAACAGGGTTGGCCCCAACCGGGTTGGCCCATTGGGACTTTTTCAGCCCCTGGCGGATGTTCTGAAACTTCTTCTTAAGGAAGATGTAACTCCAATTCACGGAAACCGGTTTTTGCATACCATAGCCCCGCTGATTCCGGTAGTCACCGCCCTGATGACTGTAGCAGTGATTCCGTTTGGAGAAAATCTTTATGCAACGGATATCAATGCCGGTGTGCTTTATCTTTTGGCTGTAGCCTCTCTGGGTGTTTACGGCGTTACCCTTGCAGGCTGGGCTTCCAACAGTAAATATTCCCTGCTCGGCGGGCTGCGTGCGGCCGCACAGATGGTGAGTTACGAGCTGCCCCTTGGCATGGCCGTGGCTTCCGTTGTAATTTTTGTGGGGTCTTTAAGCGTGGTGGATGTGGCAGCCGCCCAGGAAAACTGGTGGTTTGTATTCCTGAACCCTGTCGGCGCCATTATTTTTATTATTGCCGCTTTCGCTGAAAGTAACCGAACCCCTTTTGACCTCGTGGAAGCTGAACAGGAACTTGTGGGTGGGTTTCATACCGAATACAGCAGTATGAAGTTCGGAATGTTCTTTCTCGCGGAATACATGCATGTTGTTATCAACTCCATGCTGATGACAACATTTTTCTTCGGCAGTTACCATCTCCCCTTTGCTGGTTACTGGCTGCCCGAACTGTCACCTCTTCTGAAGGGCGTGCTGGATGTGAGTGTATTCACCGCTAAAACCGTCTTTTTTGTCTTCTTGTTTATCTGGGTGCGATGGACGATCCCGAGATTCAAATATAACCAGGTAATGAAACTGGGCTGGTCCAAACTTCTGCCTTTAAGTATTCTCAATTTTGTGGTGATTGCCTCTATCCTGTTTCTTATTTACGGGTAAAAAATAGTGGCTGTTATTTCCTTCATCAGGTGACAGATCGAAAATCAATCGTATATCGCTAAACCGCCAATCGCATATCAACCCTATTGAGATGTGAGATACATGGGGTTTTATTTTTTGATGATGCAGTCGCAAATTTAATTTATCAGGGAGCAAATTGAGACCGGGACTCAGGAAAAGAAAAGAGTTATGTTTATGGGGCTAAAGCCCCTTATGGATATGAGCTTTTTCTTCCCAGTCCCGAAGCCATCGGGACTGCAATTGATAAAAGCTCTGTGTTAAAACTGATGTAGTTATCTTTTGAAAAGATGGATCGGAAATCGTATATCGCTAAACCGCCAACCGCATATCAACCAACCCAGCATCCCTCCCCCCGACAAAAAACTCTGCCGGGGTACTCCTCTCCAGGGGAGACTTCTATTATCGAGTTCACTCGCGTTAATCCACTCTTCTGGCGCGCACATTGTAATTTACATTACTCATGGTCCATTCCATCCAGCGTTCCTGCTGTTCAATCGGCAGATCAGGAATGTAGATGGTCGAATCATCCCATGTTTCCATGACTTCAGCGTCCTGTGTCCAGATTTTCACACGGCGGCGGGGAACTTCTGTTTGCCAGGAACGCCCGTCTGATGGATTGGTATAAAGCAGACGGATCGTAATATTCCGGGATAAACGTTCCAGCATATTCACGTTAATATCACGGAAATTTCGCTCAACATTATCTCCATTTACCCGGTAATCAGGAACCCCGTCACTGATCAGTATAACGGAAATCGGCCTTAACAAAAGATTCTGATTTTCCACGGTTCTGCCTACATGCTCAAAAAAAGCATTGAAGTCAGTAATCGGCTCCAGCTGATCTTTTGGATAAAGCTCCATCAGATATTCTTCAATTTCTGTAACGGATTTGTTTTGAAAGGAATGAATCGGGTAAAACGTTTTTGTCTCAGCAACATCAACCCCGCCGATAGAACTGACAAACAAAACGTTGGGTTCTTCAAATTCACCAATGCCATTTACATGAGCATAGAGATAATTTGCCAGAAACGCGATGGAGTTTTCATATGCTCCGCTGTTCACAAATGAACCGCTGATATCAATTCCGACGAACATGGACAGGCGCGGAACCTGCTCAGTTTGGGAAGAGCAGCTAATTAAGCCCGCCGATAATATTAAAACCATTAAAACGGCAGATATTTTCCTTGTTATGATACTCATCATTGCCTCCATTTGATTAATTTCCATACTACTCTGCCGGAGCTGCGGCTTTCGTTTCTTTTTGTCTTTGTGCAACAGCTTCAATCAGAAAACCGGATGTTTTGATATCATCAAGCTTCCTGAAAGGCAGTTCAAAGAGATAAGATCCGCTTACAAGCAGAGTACAGAAATTAATTCCGGCAGCGACAACCTGAAGCGGCGGCAGCATAAATGAACTCAGCAGAACCTGTCCTTTCTCTTCCACCCAGTCGGTATCTTTTTTGATTGAATCAATCAGGGTGTTTGCTACATCCTGTGATGGAGCCTGTGCTTTTTTGCTCTTCTTTTTGGGTTCTTCTTCAATATTCAGTCCTTTACCCTGGATAACAGCCATGATCGTCGGGGTACCGTACGAAGCGAACAGGAACCAGGAAAGGCTGCGTATTCCAAACCACATAAAAGTAGAAACAGCGAGAATACCTGTCATACTTACCGAAAAATCTGTGGCATACATTGCAAACCATGGAACCAGTGCATCCACGAATTCCCGATACAGAAATACAACTTCCACAAAAAGTACAATGATCTCGATAACCCCTATTCCGATAATTTGAGAAACGTTCTTCTTTTTTACTGAATCAACAAAAGTTGACAGTACAGCATAGCTTCCAAGCAGGATAAAAAACAGGAATGTGAACAGCGGTATCCGGATGAAAAACACTGAAAGCTGGTCGCCTGTAATATTCGACATAGTATCGACAACAAGCGGTGTGGTTACATATGTAAAAATTGTGGTCTCAACAATGACCCAGAAAAGGGTTAAAAATACGGCTATCCAGGGGATACTGGAACCAACCACTTTCTGTGATGCACTGCCAAGCAGCCTGAAAGGCATCAGCACGATGGACTGTAACACGTACCAGATACCCAGTATAAAAACTTTCAAAAGTTCCAGCAGAGCCACCAGTAAATTAAAAACAAATTGCACAATACCACCCCAGAAAGAGACAATTGCCTTACCAAGGTCCCACCAGGTAATAAACAGCGATAGGACATACTCCTTTCTTTTTTGCCGAAATAGTACCGTAACCAGTGCAGGAATAGTGATCCAGCAGCCAAGTAAAATGGTAAGCACCGGGAGTAACAGAAAAATTCTCTTTAGTGTCATTAAAATAACCGGGTCTCCGGCCGCCCAGGCGAAATCTATAAATGCTTCCTGGAAAAGTGTAGGGAATAGTAGAATGTATAGAGTGATTTTTGCCACACCCTCTGTATTATCAAACATATAGTTCTCCGTTTTGGTTAGTACAGTACTTCTCAGATTGGATTTGTTTTTATTAAGAAATATAATTTCAAAAAACAAACTCCTTAACAAAGAGTATCGGGAGGGGCATTTGTTACAGAATCATGAAGAATTGCATGAGGGAT
>JBBEBD010000077.1:0-4401 GCA_040882525.1 Balneolaceae bacterium
GAGCGGAGGTAAGGCAATGCTTTTCTGACTTACCGGAGTCGAGAGATCTCCTTGTACTGGGCGGGAGCAAACAATAGTTTAACGATTTGGCTGGTTGTTTTTATACTCCCTCCGGGATGACTGTGGTAAAATTATGCGTTATCTAATCAATAAGAAATGCTGGACAGAACAATATCATACTGAAGCGTGTCATCCCGGAACTGATAGGTATAGCTGGATTCGCTGACTCCTTCATAACCTTTTTCAGGGGAAACAATAATGGTTCTTCGTTCGCCCTCCTTCATTCCCAGCAGACCCGCTTTCAGGCCTGGGGTATAAGCGGGTACTCTGCGTTCATAGATTTGTACGGCATTAACTCGCTGTATATTAGAAACAGCCATTTGATCAGGTTCAGGATTGCTATTAGCAGAAGAACTGTAAATGATTTCATCGTCCAGGGTTCTTACGGTAATATGAATAGCAATCTGATCTCTCCGGTTAACCGTGGCATAACCTTCTCCTTCATCCAGGATATATGCCTCCACACCTTCTTCAATTTCTATGGGATCTGCCTCACTATAATCAAAAGCCGTAGGTACAGTAGAAAAATCAGGAGGAGGAATTGAATATGGATCTTCAGTATCACAGGCGGCCAGTGTAAAAGCAGAGAGCAGCAAAACAGGAATGAATTTCAGAAGCGGTAATCGCATGAATAAATTAATTTCTTATAAAATTGGTGGCCGGAAGACGATCTTCCGGCTTAGGTTCAAAGTTAAGTCAATAACGTGATGGTGCAAACAGATGTTTTACTTATTCTTCATCTGCAGGCTCATCACTAAACGCAGCTTCCATGTCTTTCTTGCGTTTCTTCACGGCTACCTTACTCAGAAATATGGCAAACTGGTACAACAGGATGAGCGGAAGCGCAATCATTACCTGCGAAACGGGATCGGGCGGGGTAAGGAAAGCTGAAACGATCATGGCACCAACAATAGCATGACGCCTGTAGGTTCTTAAAAATTCTGGTGTGACAAGTCCCACCCGCGACATAAAATAACTGACCACAGGTATCTGGAATATAATGCCACAGGAGAGTGTCCACATTGCCACAGAGGTAAAATACTCATTGATATCAAACTCATTGGCAATCATATCCGCAATAATAAACTGGGTAAAGAACTGGACCGCGAACGGAACCAGGATCAGGTAGCCGAATGAAACACCCAGGATAAAAAAGAAGGTGATGAACATGGCATTCAGAAAAGTTTTAATTTTCTCGCCCGATTCCAGAGCCGGTTCAATAAAGGCCCAGAGTTGATAAATAAAATAGGGTGAAGCGATAATAGCCCCGATAATAATGAGGGTACCCCAGTATGTGAAAAATTGTCCCGGCAGCCGCCTTGAAATCATGGTCAGGTCGACGGCATCAATCGGCATGATCTGGTACATAAAAAAATCCGCGCGTGAAGGCCCGAGGATAAATTCATCAATGAAAAAGTCAGCAAAAATAAACGCTATGATAATACCGCCTACGATACCGGCCAGGCCTTTCAAAAGCCTCCAGCGGAGTTCTTCAAGGTGATCTAAAAAAGACATTGCCGCGGTAGGGTCTGTTTTGGGCGGTTTGGCCCTGGGAAGCTTCATTCCCATAATGCTGCGCTTGGAACTGTCGGACGTGTTGCTCATCTAAAAAAGTTGTAGATAGAATTGTTTAAATATAAACTGCAAGAGAGTATACCTGTTTATATAAAATTTTTCATGAAAGATTTAATAAAATACCAGCGCCATCATGCTGTAACAAAATCATAAAGCGGGAATTTTGCACACATGGCCCGTACATCATTTTTTACGGCTTCTGTGTTTGAAGCATCATCCGGTTTCTGAAGAACTTTGTCTATCAGTTCAACAACTGTTTTAAATTCACCTTCTTCAAAACCACGGGTGGTTAAAGCCGGTGTGCCAATACGAATGCCCGATGTAACAAACGGACTTTCCGTATCAAATGGAACCATGTTTTTATTAACAGTTATGCCTGCTTTATCGAGTGCTTCTTCGGCTATTTTCCCGGTCAATCCTTTATTCCGGAGATCAACCAGAACCAGGTGATTATCGGTTCCGTTACTTACCAGGTTATACCCCCGGTTTATAAATTCTTTTGCCATAGCTGACGCATTTGCCTGGACCTGTTTCTGATAGGTATTGAACTCAGGGGTCAGGGCTTCGCCCAGTGATACGGCTTTTGCAGCAATCACATGCATGAGGGGGCCTCCCTGTGTTCCGGGAAATACGGCGGAATCGAGAACCTCACTCCACTTTTTAATCCTTCCGGAAAGGCGGGCAGTGACGCCTAATCTGTTTTCACCGTCTTTGCCGACGAGAATCATGCCACCCCGCGGCCCGCGCAGGGTTTTATGAGTGGTTGTAGAAACAACATCACAAATCTGGAGTGGGTCATTCAGAAGGCCTGCCGCGATTAACCCGGCAGTGTGAGCCATGTCCATCCAGAGAAAAGCACCCACTTCATCGGCAATCTCACGAAACGCCTGGTAATCAAAATCTCTCGGGTAAGCACTAGCCCCGATTGATATCATTTTGGGTTTTACTTTTTTGGCTTTATCCCTTACCTGGTTCATATCGATCCGGCCGGTATCTTTTTCAACTCCGTAGAATTCGGGTTTGTAAATCAACCCGGAAAAGTTGACCGGCGAGCCGTGAGTAAGATGTCCGCCGTGGGCAAGATCCAGGCCCAGAAGGGTATCGCCGGGATTCATAAAAGCAAGATAAACAGCCGAATTGGCGGATGCTCCTGAATGGGGCTGGACATTCACATAATCAGCTTTGAATAATTTTTTTGCCCTTGTTCTGGCGAGTTCTTCAACTTCATCCACAAATTCGCAGCCTCCGTAGTATCGTTTACCGGGATATCCTTCCGCGTATTTATTGGTCAGAACCGATCCCATGGCTTCAATTGCCGCTCTGGAAGCAAAATTCTCTGATGCGATCAGTTCAAAATTATCATTTTGACGCTCCGTCTCTTTTTCCAGGTAATTAAAAAGTTCCGGATCCTGTGTTTTAAGAGAGCTCATTTTTGATTTTTATCGGTTAATGAATGTATTTTTTTAACCCGGCGCTCATGGCGTCCGCCTTCAAAACCGGCGGAAAACCAGTGTTCAAGAATTTCTTTGATTTGATCCGGATTCAGGTCTCTTCCGGGAAGGCAAAGGATATTTGCATTGTTATGCCGGCGTGATAATTCTGCGACTTCAGGAGAATAAACCAGTGCTCCGCGCACATTCGGTAATTTATTGGCAGTCATGCACATCCCCTGTCCGCTTCCACAGATCAGGATGCCGATTTCCTGTTCACCGCTGCTGATTTTTTCCGCCACCTGTATCGCAAAATCAGGATAATCTACAGAATCCGGAGAGTGGGTTCCGAAATCAACGGGTGTATGGCCCATTTCCGAGAGCAGGTTTTTGGTTGTTTCTTTTGCCTCAAATCCTGCGTGATCGCTTGCGATAGGTATGATCATGATACTAAATTCAGTGTTTATCTTGTCACTCAAATATCTCGAAAAAAACAGTGATGAAAAAGGACTATTTCTTTGGATTAACAATTGCAATCTTTTCCCATCTAATGAGGAGAAAAGATGAGCTCTGAGGCGACAGTGCAAAAGCATATTAAGCTACAGATCATTTCAAGCTAATAAATGCAGCACTTTGTTAGTTAGTCCCGAAAATACCGGAAAACTTTAGTCAACCTGATGTGCAGCTTACCAACTTTAGGAAAAGCCACTTGCTGCCATTAGCCCCTCTATCACTTGCAGTTGACTTCAGTCAACTGTCGGGAAGGCTCTCAATTCAAATGGGCTTCAGCCCAAATACAGTACTTATTGCATCCTCTGAATTCCGTTGTGTGGCTAAAGCCACTTGCTCCAGGCAACTCTACTATCGGCAAGGGATAGCCGGGCTCTGAGGCAGAGTTTTAGTGGGAGGTAAAAAAAATGGGTTATGAAATCAGATTGTTTAGAGAGACAGGACCATAATTTTGTTTTGGATCACAGAATCCTATAAAGCCATGTTTACATGCAGCACTTTGTTAGGTTGTCCCGAATATTCCGGGAAACTTTAGTCAACCTGGTGTGTGGGTGAACTACTTGATTCTATTTAGCTCCTCTATCACTTGCAGTTGACTTTAGTCAACTGTCGGCAAGGCTCTCAATTCAAGGGGCTTCAGCCCCACAACAGTACTTATTGTTTTCTCTGAATTCAGTTATGTGGCTTGCCAAAGGCATCCCTTTTGGGGAAGCCACTTGTTTCCTGGCAAGGGATAGCCGGGCTCTGAGGCAGAGTTTTAGTGGGAGGTAGAAAAAAATGGGTTATGAAATCAGATTGTTTAGAGAGACAGGACCATAATTTTGTT
>JBBEBD010000077.1:4501-9597 GCA_040882525.1 Balneolaceae bacterium
GACTTTAGTCAACTGTCGGCAAGGCTCTCAATTCAAGGGGCTTCAGCCCCACAACTGAACCTATTGTTTTCTCTGAATTCAGTTATGTGGCTTGCCCAAGGCATCCCTTTGGAGAAAGCCACTAGCTTCCTGGAAGTTCTATATTCATTAGCTGAAGCTGATCGCAAGGGTTATTTGGGCTTTGAGACAGAGTTTGGGAGGCAGGAAAAATAATAAAGACTATACTTCCATAAGTGCATACACCAGAATATTCACACCCATCTGTAAAGCTTCCTGCCGGAGACTGGCCGGCGGATTATGAACCTCGGGATTGGTCCAGGCGTCACCCAGGTTCGATTCATAGGTATAAAATATTACCATCTTCCCCTCCTGAAACACAGCAAAACCCTGTGGCGGAAGCCCGTCGTGTTCATGAACTTTTGGAAGGCCGTCTGGAAATGAAAAAACCTGGTGATATATTGGATGAGAAAAAGGCACTTCAATCAAGTCGGCACCGGGATAAATTCTGTCAATCATCTCCCGGACATATTCATCCTGTCCGTAATCATCATCAATATAGAGGAACCCGCCGTTATTTAACCAGTGGCGTATATTTTCAACTTCGGAATTATTTACTGTGATGGTACCATGGCCTGTTAAAAAAGCGAAGGGATAATTCTGAAGATCGCGGCTGCCAATCTGTACATCATCATACTCAGTCGAAATCCGGATTGGCACCTGTTCCTTTGTAAAACGTATCAGGTTCGTAAGTGCGGAAGGATCGTTATACCAGTCTCCGCCGCCGCGGTATTGAATGCGGGCAATTTTAAATTCATCATCATTTTGCGCGTGCAGATCACCTGCGGGAATAAGAGCGGTACATGTAAGTATGGCAATTAAAAGCATGCTGTAAAGGTAAGATTGCAAAGTGGGATTATACAGGTGACTTTTTTTCATAAATCCAGGTAAACAAATGGCTTAATGTTAATTTGGATACTAATTTTCAAGAGGTTAAAATCTCACCTACATACAATTAAGATAACTATTCAGCTTTTTTACTTACAAAAAATATATGAATGCTGTCAGGCATGAATCAAATCGGGGGCTATGATGCTTCCGTGCCTACGGCACTTGAAAAACAAATGTACTACTGTGGTCAATTCAACTCATTCGTCGGAGTAAAATATAGAGTGTCTCCCTCCACAAAGGAGTTGATTATACATCTTTTTCCACCAACCGGTTTAAATTGATTTCAGAAAGGCCGCCTGAAATAGGTTTCAACCGTATCAGATGAGATGCTGCCGAAAACTCCAATCCCGCCTTCGATATGATAACGTGCATTGGGTATCTCTCCGGGAGGCAGGGTAGAGCCCCCAAGCTGCAACTCCTGGGACCGCACAAAGTCTGACAGGTTTTTGTCCACATTATTGGTTACCACAAGGTTCAGTTCAAAAAATGCAACTCCAATCCAGGGGAATTGAAGGGTAATAAGTCCTTCATCATTTACATTAAAGTTGGCTTCGTTTATAAGGCCGGATGAATTACTGGTGAAATTTTCTATTTCATTTTCAGAATCACTTTCGCGGACAATTTTCTCGTAGAACGGGGTTAGTTTATCTTCAGTCGGCTCGATTGAAATAGCATTTATTTCAAATATTTTCTGTTCCTGCTGATCCTCAAAAGCGGAAATAACCAGTTCAAGCTGCTCGTCAGACTGATAGGTGATTACTTCTGGTATTTCATTTTGAATGGTGAACGCTTCCGGTATGGTTGTATAAGCCCTCAATACTTCATCGCGATTGTTAAATTGTATATCCAGCCGGTAGGTTCTTTCAGGAAGAACGGTGTGGCCGGTATCTTCCGGAAGGTAAGAGCCGGGAGAGACAGCAGAGGAGAAATACTGAAACTGTTCTTCTTCTTCACCGTTTTCATTCATTAAAGTAACCTGGACAATGGCATCTGTCAGGGCGGCATTCTGAAAACTATATTCTTCACCGGCGGGAAGTGTGGTACTGACCCGTATAGCCGGTAAAGGCCGGTCTGCTACCGCGTAAGCTTCAACCACAATCAGTTCCCGGTACTCTTCCTGGTTGTAGATTTCACAGCTTATAAACAGGATCAGCAAAAACAGAAAAAAGAGATTCTTCATGATCTAAAAATTAACGGTGTAAGATACAGATGGTATAACGGGCAGTAACTGAACGTCCTCTCTCTCAACAGGATTTTGATCAAAATCATAATTATAGAACCAGATGTTCCTTCTGGAATATGCATTAATCAATTGGAACTGCCATTCGGCTTCCCCCAGCTTGAAAAAGGTGCCAAACCTGCTGAATGAAAAATCAAGCCGGTGATAGGAAGGCAGCCGGGAAGCATTCGTGTTTCCGATAATGAATGTATTCCGCGCCTGGTTACCCCAGGGTACATTTGAGAACTGCGTTCTTCCCAGTGGTTCTGTGTAGGCTTGCCCCGTGGCATAACTGAAAACAGCTGAGGCTGTCCACCGCTGGGAAAACCGGTAGCTCAGCATCACATTCACGTCGTGAGTACGGTCGTACTTTGGAGGGTAAAACCGCGCTCGCTGAGGATCGTCAAGTAAACCGGTATTGAAACCGGGGAATTTTCTCTGCGTAATGCCGAAAGTATATCCTGCAAAACCGCTGAAACGTCCGGCCTGCTTTTCAAAAAACAGTTCTGTTCCATATGCATATCCTTCACCAAAACGGAACAGTTCATCATAATCAAGCCCCGCGACATCGGTAACAAAAGGGTCTAATTCAAAAAGATCTCTCATGGTCCGGTAATAGACCTCAACATCAAAACCGTACCCTTCAAAAGGAATTGTTTTGGCACCCAGAACAAACTGGTCACCGTAAGATGGGGGCACTCCGTCATCGGTTGTAAGCCAGAGATCGAACCCGCTAAAAGCTTCATTGGTGATCAGGGTTAGAAACTGGTAATACCGGCCATAAGCCGCCTGGAGACGTATGGCAGAATTCGGGCGGTATTCGAGTGATGCCCGTGGTTCAAGGCGTGCATAACGTCCTTCGGAAAAAGAATTGAACCGCAGTCCGGCATTTATAATCCAGCGGTACGACGGCTGCCAGCGGTCCTGAAGGTATGCCGACAAGTACTGAGACTGAATTCTGCTGCTAAAGGTATCCTGATCATCAAAACGGTTCTCAAACCGAAGAGTCAGATTTCCGGCCCAGATTCCCGAAGAGAGGGTGTGATTCTCTGAGGGAAGATATTCTATATCAGCTTTGACTGAAAAATCATGAATATCATTGTTGCGTTCAAAAGGGGTTCCCGCTATTTCAAATTCCGGCTGGTTGTAATATCTTGAGCCGGTAGCGGTAACGGAACCAAAGAGTTTATCTGAAAATATTTTCCTCCATTTGGCACTGACAGTTTGGTTGCCGTAGTTCAGGCGGATACTGGCATCTTCCAGGAAGGGAATAGAAACAACATCCGTCCCGGAATAGAAAGCAAGAGAGAGCCTGTCATCCTGCGTTACATCAAAGTTCAGTTTCCCATTGATATCATAGAAATAAAACAGGTCGGGTACCGTATCCATCGTTTCGCGGAGTACAGCCAGTACCGGTTCCAGTGTGGACCGGCGAAAAGCAAGCATCCATGAACCATGTTTAAACGGACTTTCGACAGATACACGTGACGCAAGCAATCCCAGGCTCACCGATCCGTGAGTCTCATTCCGGTTGCCGTCTTTATTATAAACCGTTAGCACAGAACCCAGGCGCCCGCCATACCGGGCTGGATATCCACCTTTATAAAGCCGTACATCTTTCACAGCGTCGGGATTGAACGTGGAAAAGAATCCGAAAAAATGGGAGGGGTTATAAACAGTGGTTTCATCCAGTAAAATCAGTGTCTGGTCGGGGCTGCCCCCGCGAATATACAGTCCGCTTGAAAAGTCTGACGCCGCTTTTACACCCGGCAGCAGCTGAACGGAACGGAATACATCGGGTTCAAACACGGAGGGAAGATCTTTGATAAGCTCCGCGGATACCTGGGATGTGCCGATATTTCTTTGTTCTTCCCGTTCCCGTTCCGACTCTACCACAATATCATCAAGCTGCACCCCTTCGGGAGCAAGTTCTATATCCAGGCGAAGGGTTTCATCAGGTTCAAGCGTAATTTCCTGTTCAAACCTGCGGTAGCCGATGTAGGTACAAACAATGGTATAGGTGTCCGGCCGGAGGTTCGTCAGGGAGTAATATCCCGCTGTGTTGGATGAAGTGCCGCGGTTTATTTCGATAACTGCAACATTGGCCATCAGCAAAGTTTCGCCGGTTTCCATGTCGGTAATATACCCGTTAACCGATGACCGCTCCTGGGCAAATGCCAAATGAAAATTGAATAGTATAAAGACGATGAATAACTGTATTGATTTCTTCAAAAAATAGAATTTTTACTGCGCGTACTTTTTCAGGGCAGAACTTTAAGAATATTTTCAGTGGCTTACACGAAAAGAACCGGAAAAAGTTTAGAAATTTTTTTCATTTCCGGCTTACAGGATTGACGTGCTTTCGGGAACATAAAAACAAATCGAAAGATACGATTTTCCCGGTGAACTACCGGACCGGAATCCTGGAAAAAGATCGAAAATTGAACTATGAATACCTCACATCTCAAACCGGTTGATATGCGATTGCAGATTTAGCGATATCAGATTTTTGATCTGTTTCTTATAAGCCGGTAAAAACTCCCCCATTGAGAGGCAGTGAAATAATGCCACTGAAACACAGAAAAACACAGAATATTCCATGTTTTTTCATGTTTCCGTGGAAATAAAGCATGTTACGAGAACTTAAATTAATGTTGATTGATAATTTTCTCACAGCCTCTTGATGGGGTGCTACAAGGCTTCGGGGCGGGGGGTGTTAGCGAAATTGCTTTTGGAAATAGGTAAGATTTAAAGGTATTTTTTTCTTTTCGTACTGAAACCTCATGAGGTCACCTGTCAATTGCCTGGATTCCCCCGACGTCTTTAATAAGCATCTCCCGATAACCGGGAGATCCTTCAATCGCATTCGCTCCTTCAGGCCTTATGTTAAAAAGGGTCCTTCCCCTATATTAGCTCATTATTTGGTGCG